>JBFWZD010000004.1:0-272827 GCA_050185705.1 Nitrospira sp.
CGCGGATAGGCGGCATTCATCGCCTGGGTTTCCCCATTCGGACATCCGCGGATCACGGCCTGCTTGCGGCTTCCCGCGGCTTATCGCAGCTAGCTACGTCCTTCATCGCCTGCTGATGCCAGGGCATCCACCGTACACCCTTAGTAGCTTAACAATCACTTTGCTCCTGATACACACGGTCTTTCATCAAGACCTATTCAGTTGTCAAAGAACAAGGACAGCCTTTTGCCGCCCAACTGCTTAGAGGACGATGAGCAAGAACTCGAACACACTATCCGTCCTCCAGACACCTGCAGAACGCCAGTTAAGGTGGCGAACGGTACAAGCACGCTTGGTTTGGTGGAGCTGGACGGAATCGAACCGACGACCCCCTGCTTGCAAAGCAGGTGCTCTCCCAACTGAGCTACAGCCCCGTATCCAGTGGATAGGGCACTTCTGAATCTCTTCCTATGTCTAGGCAGCTAGAATAGATCAGGACTCAGATGGTGGGCCTGGATAGAGTTGAACTATCGACCCCGCGCTTATCAAGCGCGTGCTCTAACCAACTGAGCTACAGGCCCAGCTGAGTCTGAAGCGACCAGGGCCCGTATTCGTATCGACTTCTTCACGGAAAGAGTCGCCGCCTGAACCCTCACTTTTAAATATTCTTGTGTAAGTATGTATTGAAGAGGTGGCCCTTAGCCCCAGATTTTCCGTAGAGTCAGTAGACTCCTTAGAAAGGAGGTGATCCAGCCGCAGGTTCCCCTACGGCTACCTTGTTACGACTTCACCCCAATCATCGGTCATACCGTGGGCGTCTGCCTCCTTGCGGTTGGCGCCAACGACTTCAGGTACAACAAACTTTCGTGGTGTGACGGGCGGTGTGTACAAGGCCCGGGAACGTATTCACCCCGGCGTGCTGATCCGGGATTACTAGCGATTCCGCCTTCATGAGGTCGAGTTGCAGACCTCAATCTGAACTGAGGCCGGTTTTTTGCGATTGGCTCCCCCTTGCGGGTTTGCAGCGCTTTGTACCGGCCATTGTAGCACGTGTGTGGCCCCAGGCATAAAGGCCATGCTGACTTGACGTCATCCCCACCTTCCTCCCCGTTCTCCTGGGCAGTCTCTCCAGAGTTCCCGGCATGACCCGTTGGTAACTGAAGACAGGGGTTGCGCTCGTTGCGGGACTTAACCCAACACCTCACGGCACGAGCTGACGACAGCCATGCAGCACCTGAGCAGGATGGTATTGCTACCTCGTTAGGCTTTCACCCTTCTACTACCTGCATGTCCAGCCTGGGTAAGGTTCTTCGCGTTGCGTCGAATTAAACCACATGCTCCACCGCTTGTGCGGGCCCCCGTCAATTCCTTTGAGTTTCAACCTTGCGGCCGTACTTCCCAGGCGGAATACTTACTGCGTTAGCTGCGGCACCGGCGGTAACCCGCCGACACTTAGTATTCATCGTTTAAGGCGTGGACTACCAGGGTATCTAATCCTGTTTGCTCCCCACGCTTTCGAGCCTCAGCGTCAGAAATGTTCCAGAGCGCCGCCTTCGCCACCGGCCTTCCTCCCGATCTCTACGCATTTCACCGCTACACCGGGAATTCCGCGCTCCTCTCCCATCCTCTAGCCAAGCAGTCCCCTCCGCCCTTTCCGGGTTAGGCCCGGAGATTTCACGAAGGGCTTACCTAACCGCCTACGCTCCCTGTACGCCCAGTAAATCCGAACAACGCTTGCCACCTTCGTATTACCGCGGCTGCTGGCACGAAGTTAGCCGTGGCTGCTTCTGCAGGTACCGTCCGAACGGTTACCCGTTCCATCTTCCCTGCCGAAAGGGGTTTACAATCCGAAGACCTTCATCCCCCACGCGGCGTCGCTGCGTCAGGCTGTCGCCCATTGCGCAATATTCCTTACTGCTGCCTCCCGTAGGAGTCTGGCCCGTGTCGCAGTGCCAGTGTGGCTGATCGTCCTCTCAGACCAGCTACCCGTCGAAGCCTTGGTGAGCCATTACCTCACCAACAAGCTGATAGGACATGAGCCCATCCAAGAGCGCGATACCCATGGTATCGCTTTCTCTCCTGATCCGCAGACCAGGAGCCGTATGCGGTATTAGCTAACCTTTCGGCTAGTTATTCCCCACTCGAGGGTAGGTTACCCATGTATTCCTCACCCGTTCGCCGCTTTACAAACGTATTGCTACGTCTTCTCGCTCGACTTGCATGTATTAGGCGCGCCGCCAGCGTTCGTTCTGAGCCAGGATCAAACTCTCAAAAATAGGTGTTCTTCAAATTTGGACCAAGGGCCACCACTTCAATACACCTTACACCTTGCTCAACGTCCTCTATTCAGTTTTCAAAGAACGATCGCGCTCTTCACGCGAGCCGCGCACTATACATTGTGCGCTTTGGCGTGTCAAGGGACCCGCTCGATTTTTTTTCGCTTCGGGTAGCTTCCCTTTGGCACCGCACCGTGACTCGCCGTCAGGCGCGGTCATCAGGCAGGAACACAGTACCAACTGACAGCACGCAAGATAACAACCTCTTTCACAAGAGTCAAGAGCACGGAGCGTGTATAATAAATTTGTATGACAAACTTTCACAATACGATATCCATTCGTCGCCGTACGCTCCTCAAAGCCCTTGGCCTCAGCACGATGGCCGGTAGTATCGAAGGCTGTGATGCCGTCGGCGGTGTCTTCGGCCGCATGTTCGCCGTGCCTCCACGCGATACTACCTACTTCACACCGAACTCAAAATTCTACGTCGTCAACTACGCCGATGGTGCTGTCTCCGCTTCACGCGAAATGAATATTGAGCAGTGGAGGGTTCACATCAAGGGCTCGGTACAAAACCCGATGTCACTTGGTTGGCGCGATATTTTGAACCGCGATTCGTACGACCAGATTTCCACACTCATGTGCATCGATACCCTGCCTGGAGGAGACAGTTTGGGCACCGCGACGTGGCGCGGCATCTCGCTCAAACAACTGCTCCTCGATTGCGGCGCTGATACTGAAATGGCGCGCGATGTGGTGTTTCGCGGCATCGATGGCTATGACGACAGCATCCCATTTGAACGAGCCATGCAAGATGATGTGATGCTGGCCTTTCTGATGAACGGCGAAAAGCTACCAAGAGAACATGGCTTCCCACTACGCTTGCTGGTGCCGGGACTGTATGGCATCAAGAACGTCAAATGGATCGTCGAGATTGAAGTCTACCCCGGCGACTACAAGGGGTATTGGCAACGAAAAGGCTGGACCGACGACGGCACGATCAAAGTTTTTTCACGCATCGATTCACCGGGCCATTATCAGACGCTCCGGGGCCCAGAGCACACCTTTCGCGGCATCGCCTTCGGTGGCCCCAACAGCATCGGCAAGGTCGAGCTGAGCTTCGATGCCGGCCGAACCTGGAACGATTGTCAGATCCAACCGCCCATGTCTCCATATTCCTGGGTGATCTGGACCTACAAGTGGAAGCCGTCAAAGCCCGGAAAATTTCAAACGGTCGTACGTGCGACAGATACGAAGGGGCAACTCCAAATCGCGGAAATCGTCCGCCCCCAACCAGCCGGCGCGAGCGGGTACCACACGATCATTTCTGAAGTGGAATCGATCGGGTGATCGCTCCGTCAACTCAGTTAGATGGATACGGCTCCGCTGAGGGGTGGGTATATGATGGGCTACTTCGGTCACAGATCGTTTTATATGTTTTATCCCGAAGTTGATAGGTTTCACAACGATTACCATTCTGATCTGACGAATTCCCTACAAATTCACCTTGGTGTCTACCCGGATCGCCGCACGTCGACAGCAAGAAATCTCCTGCTATTGTCCCGCAACAGCCCGACAGCGTAATGAGGCAGAGAAGAAGCCCACTCCTTGTTACTACTTTTTTCATAAGGCGACCTCCAAGTCCCTTCCGCATCCTAGCTAAAGAGGTGAGCTCACCATGGCAGCTCTAGCGACTTATTCGGAAGTGATCGCCTCATCCTAAGCTATGGTCGACTCTCATTCACAGGGCGTAGCAGTACCTATAGGAGCTTATGAATCGATTCACTGCAAGAGCGAGTCTCGCACAATCTGATCCTTCCGAATCTCATATTCCTTCTGATCAATTTTCCCAGCCTTAAAGTCCTCCTCTACACGATCTTTTTGCTTCTTCATATTGAGTTCATAGCCACCGCCTGCGGCTCCGGCCCCAAGGACTCCACCGAGCACTCCCATTCCTGCCGAACTTGAACAGCCGGTGACGCCCGCCAACAACACACAGCCTGCAATTGACAAAGCAAGATTTCTCATGACCATCTCCCCCTTTTGCCGTACAGACGGATCTATTTACATTCCCCATTAGGATCTAGATTTCTTTTCTAAGCAAATGCGCCACTCACCGTCAAGCTCAAAGTTTGCGAGCACGTTCGGCGCAAGATGAGTCGTGACGAGGGAAAGCGCCCGACTGCTATTGGTGAACTGGTACTCGAGACCGTTGAAGTGATTGAATGATCGGTAGCGATATACCGGCCGTAATACAGGCATCGGCCACGTTGAAAATGCCGATTCGGAGGGAACCGATACCAAGATTCAAGAAATCGATGACACGGCCATCATGCCTGAGGCGGTTAAAGAGATTGCTTAGCCCTCCGCTCAAGCCTTTCCCATAGCCAGAGCGTAGGAGCTACTGGTTTTTCCGTGGACGGCCGACAGGCAACTTGCCTTTTCTTTTTTTGAATCGCTTTCCCTTTTCCAGCTTGGTCAAGGCAGCGAGAATCGCCGATTCGACGACACCGGTAAGCGTCAGCTTCGGACTCCAGTACACGACGGTGCGCAGCCGTTCGACCATATCGGCCGAGAGAGACAGCGTGACCCTCTCTTTGCGCTTCGCGATCTGCTGTGTGTGTCTCATAAAATGTTCTCCTTCACCGCGTGAAAATCCAGCAAATCTTCACATATACTTGCATATCATGCCCTATTCCGTACGCGCAAGGGGGCGGTGTCCACCCGCAAAAAATTTGATGCCTGACCTGCTATCACGGGAATGGTATGGCCGTCGATGGTTTATTGAGAGATTTCAACGAAATAGATCAGCACACTGAGGTGAGACAGGCAGGATCGTCCAGAAATGAAACAGTGTGGGCCGATAGATATTAATTACTGAAAAACATGTTTCTCACCTCACACGTGATCTTCTTCAAAATCCGATACCGAACCCGCCGCCCCCGCCGATTCTGCCGCCGGTGCCACCACCGATTCCGATCGAAAACCGTGGGTAGGGGTAGGCACGACCATGGTCATTGGATTGTTCCTGCCAGGTATGGAGATGCTTCACGATCAAGACCGGATACCGATACTCCACATCGTCAAGCTGATCAGTCTTCACCTCGGAGACTTCTCCAACGATGGTCATCATAGTCCCTACCGCAATCGTCGCAGGATCAAGAAATTCTTGCTGGATCGCAAGGAACCGACCGTCCGATTGTTGGCGGTTGAGGATCGGCCGTTCATCTTGATCCAACGGCAACTGCAGCAGCTCAATCTGCGTGCCCTCTTTCAGTCGCTTAGCCTTCAACACTTCACCTCCGAGCACCAGAACCCGCCCTCGATAGGATTCAGGGGCTTCGATCACGTCTCGAAACGTCACCGTTCGATCGATCATCGGCTCCAACGCATCGGGAACCACTCGTTCGGACGCACAGCCCGTAAGCAACACCAGGGCCAACAACCAGGTCGAATGGCGAGAGCGAAGACGCATGTCCACACTATAGCGCGAGCACAGTTCCGTTTCTAGATGTCGAGGATGGCTGAGAACGGCAACTTAGGGTCTTTCCCGATCGAACTGAGATCGGTTATGATATCCCCTGTTCGACACTGCCTGCGCATCCTCGACCATTTGTTGTGGTTTCAATGTAAAGAGGTGATCATGTTGAGAGTCGTTCTCGCCGTCATGTTGCTGTTCATCCCGCTTGCCCTCTCTTCCTGCGACAAAGCCTACATCGCCACGATGGAAAAAATGGGCTATGCCAAACGCGACATTCTGAGTAGCCGCGTGAAATCCGCGCGCGACGCGCAGGAAGATGCCAAGCAAGAGATTCAAACCACCTTGGAGCAATTCGGCAAAGTAGTGTCCTACGAAGGGGACGATCTGGAAGCAACGTACAAAAAGCTGAGCGGTGAACTTGAGACCAGCGAAGACAGTGCGGAGGCTGTGAAGAAGCGCATCCAAGACGTCGAAAGCGTCGCCGGCGCGCTCTTCTCGGAATGGGAGCAAGAACTCAGCCAATACTCCAGCGCCGACCTCCGGCGGAAGAGCCAAGCCAAATTAACTCAGACCAAAGGCCGCTACAAAGACATGCTCTCAGCCATGAAACGGGCTGAACAGCGGATTGAACCGGTCCTCAAACCGTTGCGCGACCAGGTGCTCTACCTTAAACACAATCTGAATGCGCGCGCACTGGCCGCCATCAAGGGCGAGCTCGTCAAAGTCGATGCCCAGGTGGATCAGCTCGTCAAGGACATGAACCGGTCCATTGCGGAGGCCGATAAATTCATTCAGTCGATGGAAAAAGAATCGGACTAATCGTCAGTATCGAGAGGCGGCTATGCGAATCGGAGACCAAAGAGAAAGCGATAATATTGAAGATCGTCGCGGCATGGGACCAGCCCGCTTCGGAGGCAGGGGTGGCTTCGGTGTCGGAACGATTGTGCTCGTGCTGGCTGTCAGCTATTTCACCGGCGCCAACCCGCTGACCGTCTTCAATATGATCACCGGCGTCCAGAGTGTGACGGAGACGATGGCACCGTCGGCTCCATCGGAATCCGGACCGGTCGGCGCTCCGAGCGATCAACTCGGGCGGTTTGCCTCGGTCGTCCTCGCCGACACCGAAACGACGTGGCATGCACTCCTCGGTTCCCGTTACGAAGATCCCCGCATGGTGCTCTTCACCGGCGCAGTCCAATCGGCATGTGGGACCACCTCGTCGGCCGTCGGTCCCTTCTATTGCCCCAACGATCACCGAGTCTACCTAGATCTTGCATTTTTTGATGAAATGGCGCATCGTTTAGGAGCAGCGGGCGACTTTGCACAAGCGTATGTCATCGCGCATGAAGTCGGCCATCACGTGCAGAATCTTCTCGGGGTTGCAGAACAAGTGCATCGCCTCCAGCGCCAAGTCTCCGAAGCGGAGGGGAACGCTCTCTCGGTTCGGATGGAACTCCAAGCCGATTGTTATGCCGGTGTGTGGGGGTACCACGCGAAACATGAACGCAACTTGATCGAACTGGGAGACTTTGAGGAAGGGCTCCGGGCGGCAGCCGCGATCGGGGATGATCGGCTGCAGAAAATGTCCCGCGGCCATGTGCAACCGGAAAGCTGGACGCACGGCTCATCGGAACAACGGATGACGTGGCTCAAACGTGGGCTGGAGTCGGGCGATCCTGCCGTCTGCAACACATTTGAGGGGAATCGATTATGAGCGCCGTACAAAGCACAGCGCACAGCGGGTTCTTTGGGAAGACCTTCGGTACGATTCTCACCAGTCCTCCATGGACAGCCAAGCCATTTCTCGCCGCCGGTGCCACGACCGTCGCCGGGTTCGGCGCCTGGCTGAACGACATGATGTCCCCGGCCCTCGCCCGCGGAGGTGCCAGTTTCCTTGGTGGCTTCCTGATCGGATGGGCGCTTCGGAAAACCCTGATGCTAGCCCTGCTGATCACCGCCGCATTGGCTGCGCTCGTGTTCGTCTTGAAATCCACCGGCTGGATTCACTTGGAATGGAACTTGATCCAAGCGGATGTGACACACACCCTCGATTGGGCGCGAGGGAAGGCGCAAGGGCTCAAAGAAGTTGCGACCGGCTACTTGTCTTCGGTCGGCGCCGGCGCCGCCGGAACCTTGTTTGGATTTTTGAGAAAATAGTAAAAGTCGCAAGACTGAGCAAACTCTTCTTGTCATGTCGTAGCATAGCTACTAACTCTCTAGCGCTTCCTCACTACTCTCACATCCAACGTTCCCAAATAATGCCCCTCGATCGTGACCTCATCGCCGTCACGAAGCATGACTGGTCCCATTTGGCAGAGTGCCGCATAGCTGGCACGGATAATTCCAGTTCCATCGTCCACCATAAAGGCTTGGATGCACTTCTCCAACTTGGTATTGCTTCCAATGAAATGATGCAGCTGGTAATTACTGACCGTGCCTTCTACCTGAACCACCTTCATCTTGTAAGCTTCGGGATAGGTCTCCAAGGAACTGATCTTGACCGGCTCCGCAGCCCAGGCCGTCGGTACCAGGAGGCTGATTGCAATGATTGCGAATCCCATTAGTCTCAAGGACCACTCGGACTTGTACGGGTGAAGCGGCATAGTAACTCCTCCTCTTCTGTTGATTTTCACGGTGCGGGCCTCAGAGCTTGACCGGTCGCCGCGCTATACGCTTCCGCGAGTGAATACACTTGAATCACCTGGATTGACCGTTCTGCACCGGTAAAACTGAGATGACTGTTGTCCAAACCATCGGGGACGATCATGGTGGTCTTTCGGAGATCGCGGCAGGCCCCCATCTTATCGATCAATCCTCCCACCGGTCTAATTTCCAGATCAGGCTCAATCGTCCCCGACATGCAGATGTCCGGCCGAATTGAATCGCCGAGCAAGGCCGCGGCAATAGCGACGGCAAATATCCCTCCCGCGCTTGGCCCTTCCATCGGTGTCGGAATCAACAAACGAACAGAAAGGTATCTTGGGTCGTAGCCCACCGCTTGGGAAGCAGCGGCGACTGCCGTCCACAACGAATGCACGGACACCGGCATCATGTTCGAATCTGGAATCACTTCCGGACCATCTCCATCAGCCTTGTAGGAGACGATAAGGTGCGCCATTAACCCAATCCATGAACCGGTGATGAAACCCGCCTTGGGTTGTGACACGCCCAATATGGGGAATGAGAAGGAGACCTCAGAAAAAGGCATGGGTTTCCTGCCATGAACTGGTGAGGGAGAGTGAAGGGTGATCGTGCCTAACGCTGGTGGCAGAACCCGAGCTGGTTGTGCAGGTCGCGATGAAGGAGAAATCTGAAGAGGGGAATAGGTCTTCGGTTCACCCAGTTGCCGACAGCCTGGATATTCACGATCTGTATACAAGTCCGGCTGACCAGGACGAGGACAGATCCAGGTTTCCGCCCAACCCGAAGTCAAAAGAGCTTGGCCTAACCCGAAATAGGTCAACAGAAGAATGAAAGCGTGGCAGGAAGGTGCGAGTTTGAAGATGGAAGACTCTGAGTACATGCTGGCTTAGGCAAATGAGGGGCATCAAAAGCCTAGCTCTAGAAGCCACTTTCGTCAAAGCCGCGGTATTTTGTGAGAAATCGCGGAGCTTATCCGCTGAACATCATCCAGGCAAAGCTTGATACCAGCCCTTAGCCTGAACCAGGGTCATCTTGCTCTCGAAGAGGGTGCTGACGTGATCGTTGGTCAGCAGCGCTGATTTTTGACCATCGGCGAGAATCTTCCCTTCCTTCAAGAAGATCACGCGATCAATCTCCGGTGGTATTTCATGGAGATGGTGGGTGACGAGCAGAACCGTCTTGCCCTTTGTAATCTGAGCCCGTAACAGATCGAGGTACTGAAAGCATGCTTTGGGATCGAGCCCGCTGGTTGGCTCATCGAACACCAGCACCGGTGGATCATGCACCAACGCTCTCGCCAACAAGAAGCGCCGCTGCTCGCCGGTTGAGAGATGGCCGAATCGTCGACCGGCCAAAGATTCGATACCGAACTCCCGTATCAGTTCATAGGCCCTCGTCAACTGAGTTTTACTGAACTCTTGGTATTCATATGTGTCATTGCTGGCATAGAAACCAGAGAGGATCACATTGAGCCCTTCAGCACAGATCAAGTACTCACGCTGGAGATCGTGCGACACAATGCCAATCTGCTTCCGCACCTCCCAAACATTCCAGCGATCATCCCCAAACAGCGCCATCCGCGCTTCGTCTTTCGGCATGGCATGGACTTCACCTGAAAGCAATTTCAAGAGCGTCGATTTCCCTGACCCATTCGGGCCTAAGACTGCGGCGTGCTCACCTTCTCGCAGCATGAACGACAAATCCGCGAACACACAGGTATCGCCTCGATAGACCGTGGCATGTTGGATATTGAGAATCGGAGGAGAGTCAGCTGGCTGAGCCGGCTCTTGTGTCGGTGGCTCAACTCGGCCCATGATCGGCTGCCTCGTGCGACGGGCTTGTTCAAGACCGGCACGAGCCAGGGCGTCAACTCGTTCGTTCTCCGGATGCCCGTTGTGCCCTCTGATCCAGTGCCATTCCAAGGTATGACTCGAAGCCAGATGATCAAGCCGTCGCCACAGGTCCTCATTCTTGACCGGCTCTTTTCCGGCTGTTTTCCAACCTCGCCGCTTCCAACTGTGGATCCACACACTGATGCCTTTTTGAACATATTGTGAATCGGTGTAGACCCGTGCCTTCACCGGCTCAGTAAACGACTGCAACGCCTCAATCACGGCGAGCAATTCCATTCGATTGTTCGTCGTCGACGGCTCGCCACCGCAGAGTTCCGTTTCGGTCTCACCGTCTCGCAACAAGACTCCCCATCCACCTGGTCCAGGATTCCCGCTGCAGGCACCGTCCGTATAGATATCGAGCATTCAACGACTCCTTGTGAAGCGTAGCGTCCGGATTGTACTACGTCACCTTCACCCGAACCATAGCTACCAGCGACCGTCCTCTACGAACAGCGTGACTCGACTCAGCCACTCGGGTACAATGGGACACGACTCGTACCCTTTCATCTGGAGCCAGTCACTCTCTGCGTACAGTCTTGCTTATCGGCACAGGCGGGTTCATTGGTTCAATTCTTCGTTACCTGTTGAGCGGCTATGCTCAACATCTCAGCAAGAGTATCCAGTTTCCCTTCGGTACTCTGGCCGTCAATATTGTGGGCTGTGCGTTGGTTGGGTTCTTGGCTGAGCTTGCCGATCATCGGGGCGTCATATCCGGTGAACACAGAGCCTTCCTGATGGTCGGGTTATTGGGAGGATTCACGACCTTTTCTGCATTCGGCAATGAAACAATGAACCTCCTCCGTGACGGAGAACTGTGGTTGGCCTGCAGCAATGTCATCGGCCATACTGTCCTTGGCCTGGCCGCCGTGTGGGTCGGCTACTCCACGGCCTATTTGCTCTGGAAATAACCGATGCGTATCGAACAGGGTTGTCTACTGCGGATCTTCGTTGGTGAGCGAGATAAGCAGGATGGACGACCGCTCTATGAATGGATCGTCATCCAGGCCCATGCTCGGAAGATGGCTGGAGCCACAGTCTACCGTGGGTTGATGGGATTCGGAGCCCAAACCCGCGTGATCCACACTTTCAAAATCGAACGCCTGGCCGAAGACCTCCCCGTCACCATCGAAATCGTTGATTCGCACGACAAGGTCGAGGGATTTCTCACCTGGATCGAACAGCAGATCGACTCAGGCCTTATTGCAACCGTCCAGCCGGTTGAGATTCACACTTCGGAAAACCGCGCGCGGTTATCGTAGAGATTTCCGAGACCGAGCGATTAGTCGCTAGACCGTTTAATCGCCCCAGCAATCTTCGGGGCCTTCGTCACCACATCGGCATTCTGCGCGCGATGAAGCAGCGCATGGTCCATGAGCACGAGGGCTATCATGGCTTCGGCAATTGGTGTGGCACGGATGCCGACGCAGGGATCGTGGCGGCCGTTGGTCTCGACCATGACCGGCTGACCTTGCTTGTCGATAGAGCGGCGCGGGATGCGGATGCTCGACGTGGGCTTGATGCCGATGGTGACGACGATATCCTGGCCGGTAGAGATGCCACCCAAAATACCGCCCGCATTGTTCGACAGAAATCCTTCCGGCGTGAGCTCGTCGCCATGTTCTGAACCACGCTGCGTCACTGAGGCAAAGCCTGATCCAATCTCGACCGCCTTCACCGCATTGATGCTCATCATAGCGGCTGCTAAGTCCGAGTCCAGCTTGGCATAAACGGGCGCGCCCAACCCGATCGGCACATGCTCGGCAATCGTCGTGATCTTCGCCCCGACGGAATCCCCGGCCTTCCGTAACTCGTCCATGAACGATTCCAGCTTGGCAACCGCATCTGGATCGGCAGAGAAGAATGGATTCTGCCCCACAGCTTCCCAACTTCTGAATGGCAACTCATGAGGCCCGAGCTGGCTCAGATACCCACGGATCACCACACCATACTTTTCATTCAGCCATTTCCTCGCAATGGCCGCTGCAGCGACTCGCACAGCCGTTTCGCGAGCCGAGGCACGCCCCCCGCCTCGATGGTCACGGACGCCGTACTTCTGCCAGTAGGTGTAGTCGGCATGACCTGGCCGGAATGTGTCGACCAGATTGCCATAGTCCCGACTCCGTTGATCTTCATTCCGAATCAGCAGCGCGATCGGCGTACCGGTCGTCTTCCCCTCGAATACTCCCGAGAGAATTTCAACCGTGTCTGACTCCTGCCGCTGCGTGACATGGCGTGACGTACCAGGCTTGCGCCGGTCCAAATCGTTCTGAATATCCTGAACGGACAACTCCAAACCTGGTGGGCACCCATCGACGACACATCCAATGGCCGGACCGTGGCTCTCGCCAAACGACGTAACGGTAAAGATGTGTCCGAAGGTGTTAGCAGCCATAGCCAACTATTGCACGAGATCAAGCTTGATGCGCAATTCTTTCAGTTGGTCGGAACCGACGGTAGACGGCGCATCGGTGAGGGGACATTGCGCCTTCTGAGTTTTTGGGAATGCGATGACGTCGCGAATTGAATCGGCGTTGCCGAGCAGCATGACCAACCGGTCCAACCCAAATGCGATGCCGCCGTGAGGCGGGGCCCCATACTCGAGTGCTTCAAGTAAGAACCCAAACTTGCCTGCCGCTTCATCCTTGCCGATTCCTAGAAGATCAAAGACTTTACTCTGCACATCCCGCCGATGGATACGGATGCTTCCGCCGCCGATCTCGCTCCCGTTCAGCACCATGTCGTACGCCTTGGCTCTCACCTTCAATGGATCAGATTCGAACAGCGCGACATCGTCATCGACAGGCGCCGTAAAGGGATGGTGCATAGCCACATACCGCTTCTGCTCCTGGTCGTAATCGAACATCGGGAAGTCGATAACCCACAGTGGCCGCCAGACGGCCTTGTCGATCAGATTCAACTCTTCACCCAGTACAAGCCTGATCCGGCCAAGCACATCGTGCACGACCGAAGCCTTGTCCGCACCGAACAACACCAGGTCGCCCGGTTTCGCGTCCGGCAGGGCAGCCGCAAATGCGTTGCCATCAAGGAACTTCGCGATCACCGATTCAAGCTGACCCTCCGCCGTAATCTTGAGCCATGCCAATCCCTTCGCGCCGAAACTCTTGGCCGTCTCCCCCAAGGCATCAATTCTAGTTCGAGAGAGGGTCGCTCCACCCTTCACGATTAACGCCTTGACGATGCCCCCCTTCGTCGCCGCATCTTTGAAGACCTTGAACTGGCTCGCTGCACCGAAGGCCGTCATGTCATGGAGCGGCATCTCGAACCGAAGGTCCGGTTTGTCGGACCCGTACCGGCCTATCGCTTCATCGTAGCGTAACCGAAGAAAGGGCGTCGGAAGTTGGACACCACCGACTTTCTGGAAGATCGTCACGATCATGCGCTCCATGAGATTCATGATCTGCTCACGATCGACGAACGACATTTCCAAATCGATCTGGGTAAACTCCGGTTGCCGGTCGTTGCGAAGATCCTCGTCGCGGAAGCAACGGGCGATCTGATAGTACCGATCGACGCCGCTCACCATCAGCACCTGTTTGAACAATTGTGGCGACTGGGGCAGCGCAAAGAACTGACCCGCATTCACTCGGCTCGGCACCAGATAATCACGAGCCCCTTCCGGCGTGCTCTTGGTCAGAATCGGCGTCTCGACCTCCAAGAAGCCCTCAGCATCGACAAATTCCCTGGTGGCCTGCGTAATGCCGTGACGAAGACTCAACAGCTGCTGCATCCTGGGGCGACGAAGATCCAAGAACCGATACTTCAGCCGTATGGATTCCGTAACATCCGCATCGTCTTCAATTAAGAAGGGCGGCGTCTTGGCTTCGTTCAGAATCTCGACCGCATCGACAAAGACTTCAATCTCACCGGTTGGGAGATCCGGATTCTTCGACTCCTCTGGTCTGGCCATGACCTGTCCTGTCACGGAGACGACACATTCACTCCTGAGCGCATGAGCTGCCTGATGACACTGAAGATTACGTTCGGCATTGAACACGACTTGCGTGATCCCCGTGCGATCTCGAAGATCGATAAAAATGACCATCCCATGGTCGCGCCGACGCTGGACCCAACCGTTCAATACCACGGTCTGTCCGATATGTTCCCCGTGTAATTCACCGCAGCGATGTGTGCGAATCTTCATACCACCCGTGCTTTCTTTGAAGACAATTTCTTGGATTTCTCAGGTTTGGCCCACCCCGCTTGTCGAACCGGCCGTTTCGGTCTGGCTACCTGGTCTGCTCCACGTTCAACCGCTTCTCGTCGCTCTTCCACGAGCTCTCTCAAGGCATTGGCTTCGCGATCCGTCAGAAATCGGAATTCACCATGTCCCAGACTGCCGAGGGAGAGAGGGCCCATGCGAATACGAATCAGTTTAATCACCACATGTCCGATGGCTTCCAACATGCGCTTGACTTGGTGCTTCCGCCCTTCGCGGATCGTCAATTCCAGCCACGAGTTCTGTTCGGCCTTCTTTACTTTTTTGACGAACGCCGGACCCGTCATGCCATCTTCGAGCCGAACACCTCGTTCGAGTCGTGCGATCTCTTCATCCGTCAAGATGCCCTTGACCTTGATTAGGTAGGTCTTGGGAACATGGTACCTCGGATGTAAAAGAGCCTGCGCAAGATCGCCATGATTCGTCAGCAGCATCAGCCCTTCACTGTCAAAGTCAAGCCGGCCGACCGGAAACACCCGAACGGACACGCCGTGCAGAAAGTCCTTCACCGTTGTGCGACCGCCTGGATCGTCCAGCGTGGACATGACATGTTTTGGTTTGTTCAGCATCAGATACACAAACGGCTGCGCTGCGGTGAGATGTTTCCCATCTACCTTGACATGGTCACGTTCGGGATCGACTTTCGTCCCAAGCTCGGTCACGACCTTGCCGTTCACCGTGACACGACCGCCGGCGATCAACATCTCCGCCTTCCGGCGTGACGATAACCCCGTGCTCGCAATGAGTTTTTGAAGGCGAACTTCCATCGGCTCTCTCTTCCTCTCTCAAAACTGGAAGTAGTCCTACTGGCTCTCACTGCGCGCATCCAGCGAGCACGGCCCGAAAAGAGTCATGGAATAAAATCTTCGTGCGCGCTGGGCGAGCACAGGAGACAGTGGGACTGCTTCCGTCCTCCCTACTCCCATTCAATCGTTGACGGCGGTTTCGAGCTGATGTCGTACACCACTCGATTCACGCCTTTGACTTCGTTGATGATCCGGTTCGACATGCGACCCAGCACATCATTGGGTATCCTGGCCCAATCCGCCGTCATACCATCCACGCTCGTGACGGCGCGAATCGCGATCACATGCTCATAGGTCCGCTGATCGCCCATCACCCCGACCGTTCGAATCGGCAACAGCACCGCAAAGGCTTGCCAGATCTCGCGATAGAGGCCTCCGCCTCTGATCTCCTGATCGACGATCGCTTCCGCTGCGCGCAAGATCGCCAGCCGTTCAGCGGTGACGGATCCCAACACGCGAATGGCTAGGCCTGGTCCTGGGAACGGTTGTCGCCAAATGATCTCGTCAGGCAGCCCCAGCTCTTTACCCAACACCCGTACTTCATCCTTAAACAACTCACGCAGCGGTTCAATCAACTTGAGTTTCATACGAGCCGGCAATCCGCCGACATTGTGGTGCGTCTTGATCGTCGCCGACGGGCCCTTGAAGCTGACACTCTCGATCACATCGGGGTAGAGCGTGCCTTGCACGAGGTACTTGGTGCCTTTGAGCTTCTTCGATTCCGCCTCGAACTGCTTGATGAACTGCCTGCCGATGATCTTCCGTTTTCGTTCCGGGTCCGTCACATTCTTGAGACCGGCCAGAAATTGCTTCGTGCCGTCCATGATCCGTAGATTCAGATGCAGCTGCGAGGCAAAGGTCTTTTGGACTTGCCTGCGCTCACCGGCACGCAAGACACCGTTGTCGACAAAAATGCAGGTGAGTTGATCGCCGATCGCCCGATGCGTCAGTGCCGCCGCCACCGATGAATCGACTCCACCGCTCAACGCGCAGATCACTCGCTCCTTCCCCACCTGTTCGCGAATCTGTTGCACAGCCGTTTCGACATAGGACTGCATGGTCCAAGTTGGCTTGCAGCCGCAAATCTCGTACACGAAGTTGCGGAGGATCTGCGTTCCTTCCGGCGTATGCGCGACTTCGGGATGGAACTGCAAACAATAAATTCGGCGCTGCTGATCGTCTCGTTTCATGGCCGCAACAGGCGAGTTGCTCGTGTGGGCGACCGATCGAAATCCAGCGGGCATCCGCTCAATACGATCTCCATGTGACATCCACACGGCAGTCTTGTTGCCAGCTCCGACTCCTTTAAACAGATCGCTCGCGTCGTCGATGATGAGATCGGCACGGCCATACTCCCGATGCGCCGACTTGCCGACTTCTCCACCGGAGAGATGCGTGACGAGCTGCATGCCATAGCAGATACCGAGGATCGGAATCTGTTGATCGAAGAGCTCCTTGGCAACGAGCGGCGCGTTCTTCTCGTAGACGCTGGAAGGTCCGCCGGAGAGCACAATCCCCTTCGGCCGATAGGCCAGAATGGTGGCCAGCGGGACAGTGCAGGGGAAAATTTGAGAATAGACCTGGGCTTCGCGAATGCGGCGGGCAATCAGCTGCGTATACTGTGATCCGAAATCGAGGACGAGGATCCTATCGTGCCAGAGTTCCATTTTAATCGGGTGAGGAGTGAGAAGTGAGTGGTAAGGGGTACATGTGTGAGAGCTCGGTCGGGTATAGGAACCCCTTACTCCTTACCGGCAGCTACTCCCAATCCATCCGATAGTTCGGCGCCTCTTTCGTGATAATGACGTCATGCACATGACTCTCACGGAGACCGGCCACGGATTGCTTGATGAATGTCGCATTCTTTTGTAGATCGGGGATCGTCTTACAACCGCAATACCCCATCCCCGATTTGACACCGCCGACCAATTGGTACACGACCGCAGCCAACGGGCCTTTATAGGGAACGCGCCCTTCAATCCCTTCTGGGACGAGCTTCTGCGCCGGACGCCCAGCCTGTCCGTATCGATCCCCGCCACCCCGCTCCATGGCCCCAATTGAGCCCATACCGCGATAGACCTTGTAGGTTCTCGCTTGATAGAGGACCGTCTCACCGGGGGATTCTTCCGTTCCCGCAAAGAGCCCACCGAGCATGACGGACGAAGCCCCGGCTGCCAAGGCCTTAGTGATATCCCCGGAAAACTTGATGCCTCCATCGGCGATGATCGGTACCCCGCTTCCACGCAAGACTTTGGCGCAATCCGCAATGGCAGTCAACTGCGGCATCCCAGCACCCGACACAATGCGTGTCGTACAGATGGATCCCGGTCCGACCCCGACCTTGACCGCATCGACTCCCACTTTGAGCAAATCCTTGGCTGCTTCGGCAGTCCCAATATTTCCCACCACCAATTCAAGATCCGGATGGAGCTTCTTGATCATTTTCGCGGTATCCAGCACGGCCTGAGAATGTCCGTGCGCCGTATCGACCACTACCAGATCCACGCCGGACCTTTTGAGCAGTGTCACACGCTCTTCCGTATCGCGGCCCACTCCGACTGCCGCGCCGACTCGCAACCGCCCGTGGCTATCCTTACAGGCATTGGGGTACTTGATCCGTTTTTCAATGTCTTTGATGGTAATGAGGCCTTTGAGTTCACCCTGCTTATTTACGACCGGAAGTTTTTCGATGCGGTGTTCATGGAGAATTTCTCGAGCCTTCTCCAGACTGGTTCCTTCCGGCGCGGTGACGAGTCGGTCCCGTTTCATCACCTGCGAGACTTTCAAGTCCATCCGGTTTTCGAATCGGAGATCTCGATTGGTGAGAATGCCGACCAGCTTGCGTCCCTTGGTGACGGGGATGCCTGAGATTCGATATTTCGCCATCAACTGGTGTGCATCACGAATGGTTTCATCCGGCGAAATCGTCACCGGATCCAAAATCATCCCGCTCTCCGATTTCTTGACTTTGTCGACCTCGATGGCCTGATCGGCCGGAGAGAGCACCCGATGAATGATGCCGATCCCGCCTTCGCGCGCCATCGCGATGGCCAGCCGCGACTCCGTGACTGTGTCCATCGCAGCACTAACGAGCGGAATGTTGATCCGGATATGGCGCGACACCTGGGTGCCGGTGTCGACGTCACTGGGCACAATCTGTGACTTGGCCGGCACGAGAACCACGTCATCGTAGGTCAATCCCTGTCGCGGCTCTTTATCAAGCATCGTTCCCTCTTTAGACCTTCTGGGTTCGTTGCGCCTTCTCTAGCTCGGCCAGTTCTTCTGCCTCGTCTTGCAACCGCTCGCTGCCTTCATCAGCCGGCATAAACTGCTGCACGCGGGTGTTTCCGCTGTCGACTACAAACACACTCCCCTTTGCATCGACTGCAATCCCATAGGGAAAATTAAATTGCCCGTCACCGTTCCCGAACCCGCCCCATTGGGTGATGAAATTCCCCTCTCGGTCGAATTTCTCGATTCGATGATTGCCCGTATCCGTCACATACACGTCGCCGGCTCCATCGACGGTGATCCCCCAAGGAGAGCGCAATTGCCCGGCCTCCTGGGCCAGCGGACTGCTGGCGTGCCCGGCTGCCGGACTGCCGCCCCACTTCGTCAAGAGCTGCGGCAACACATTGGTACTGGTATCGAATTTCTGGATGCGATGGTTCCCCATATCCACGACGTAGACCGATCCATCCTCCTGGTCGACGGCCACGCCGCGCGGAAAATAGAACTGCCCCTCTCCGTTCCCGAAACTCCCCCAGGCCATGATGAACTCGCCCGTCATGTCGAACTTCTGCACGCGAAAATTGGCGCTGTCGACGACATAGAGATAGCCGCGCACACGATCGATCGCAATCCCCCAGGGCGCATTAAACTGCCCCTCCCCATTCCCACGCGAACCGAACTTCATCATGTAGCCGCCGAGCTTGCCGTCGAACTTCTGTACGCGATGGTTGTTCGTATCGACGACCCAGACGTCGCCCTTCCCGTCACAGGCCATGCCGGTCGGATTGTGGAAATTGGCGTTCGCCGACCCGAAGTTCCCCCACAGGATGATGAAGTTTCCGGCATTGTCGAACTTCTGGATGCGATTATTGCCGTTGTCGACGACGAACAGCGAGCCCTGCTGATCGACGGTGAGGCCGTACATGGGCGCCATGAATTCGCCGCCATGCAACAGCGAGGCGCCACGACCCGGCTTCCCCCACTTCGCCACACAGAGATATCCGGACGTATTGACCAGAATCGTCGCAGTCGCCGGTGTCGACACATTGTTGCCGATATCCTTGAACCAAACGTAAATCGTCTTCTGTCCATCCGCCGGGGAAAGAATGAAGGGAATGGTGGCCCCGAACTTGATGGCCGGCGTCACGTCCACCCACCCTGGTGTCCCGGCCATGGGCGTCAATGGACTTTCCGAGATGAAATAGGCACCGACTCCCGTGTCCAAATCGGTGGCCGAGATGGTCACGACGACATCCGGCGAGTTCGTCATAAACGCGCCGTGATTGATCACTGCATAGGGATTCTGTGGCGCCGTGATATCGATCAACACAGGCGTCGCCGTCATTTCTTCCGACAGGCCGCTTTCCGCACCGTCTTCGAACGAAGCCGTCACGGCATAAAAATAGGGCGTATCGTTCGTCAAGCCCTCGTGCGTGTACGGATTGGTCACACCTTCGATCTTGGTCGCCCCTTGGATGGTGAGATGGGCTGAGGTACTGAAGTAGAGGTTGTAGGACTGAGCGCCCGGCACGTCCATCCAACTGAGGAAGACCTCCGTGTCGCCGGCCTTCACGGCAAGGCTGCGGGGTGGTTGCACCATCCCGGATTCCCCTGCCTGTGTCGGCTGTTCTTTGCCGCGATTGATCTCCTCGTCGGTCGGCACATACTTCACGATGCGGTTGTTGCCGCTGTCGACGACGAACACGCCCCCTTCCCGATCCACTGCGATGCCATAGGGGAAATTGAGCTGCCCCTCGGTCTTTCCACGATTGCCGAACGAGCAGAGAAAGGTTCCGTTGCCGTCGAACTTTTGAATGCGATGATTCCCGCTGTCCACGACATAGACGTTCCCCAACGCATCGCACGCGATACCCCAGGGCGACTTGAACTGACCAGGCCCGTTTCCTTCACGACCCCATTTCGTCAAGAAGCTGCCGCGGGTATCGAACTTTTGAATCCGGTTGTTGCTCTCATCGGCCACATAAATATTGCCGACGAAATCTACCGCCACGCCACGGGGGAAAAAGAACGCGCCGTCGAAGCTGCCGTCGCGCCCCCATTTCAACAGCGGTTGGCCATCGGCTTGGAACTTTTGAATGCGCGAGTTGCTGGTATCGGACACGTAGACGTTCCCGTCTTGATCCGTCGCAAGCCCCCACGGCACATCGAAACGGCCCATATCGGCGCCACGCCAGGCGAACCCAAACTTGCCCCAGGCCTTCTGCACATTGCCTTCCAGATCGAACTTTTGGACACGGTTGTTTCCGCTATCGGCCACGTACACAACATCGTCCGGCCCCACTGCCAACCCTCGTGGGTAATAGAACTGCCCTTCCTGAGAACTGGGCTCACCGGCCCATCGCGCCATGAACGTTCCGTCCTTATCAAACTTTTGGATCGAATGGTTGTCGGTATCGGCCACGTAGATGTGACCGTCCTTGTCGAGCGCGATTCCCGTGGGCGAACTCAATTCACCATCATCGACACCTTCCCGACCGATCACCATCGATAAGAGATAGGGCGAAGGAATCGCCATCGCCTCTTGCGATTCAGGGCTTTCTCCCTTCGAAGTGACGACGGTGACCACGTAGTGATAACAGGTTCCATTGGCAAGATCGTCGTGAACATACGGACTGGTCGGGCCTTCGATACACGTGGCTTTCTCTTTGTTCACACCGATGACGCTCTTGAAATCGTCAGGGCCGGCAATGGGACGGGTCAGCTCGGAAAACTTGATCTGTACTCCCTTCGTCGTTTGAAAATAAAGATTGTAGTACATGGCGTCCGGAACCGGATCCCATGTGATAGTAATGCGGCCGTTGCCGGGTTTGGCCTGAATATTCTGGGGAGGCGACGGGAGTTCTTCCTCTTCTGCGACCGAATCCCCGCCACCCCATTCATCGTGAACGCCTTGAACAAACAATCTGAATCGATCGACATAAGAGACATCGTCATTGAGCCAGAATTTCATCACGGTGTTGCCTCGAATTGCTTTTGGATACGGTTCAGAAACCGTGGATCTTTCAATCGTTTAGACTTGAATGGGTCACTCTAGCAAAGCGGTGGAAATGGAGTCAAGGCAACGGACGAGACCGCTTGTCAGAGGAACATGCACTCCCCACTTTGGCATCCATACTCGAATCGATTACAATGCCCATAAACGTGAGCGTTCACCAACTCGGACGCAAGCAGGGCAGATCGGACAAACTTCGCCGGAGACAGCGATGCGAAATTTCATGTTAGGTGTCATAGTAGGCACCGTGCTCACCACGTTGACCGTGTACGCAGCAGGTAACGATGGAGCAGGTGGTAGTGGACGAGCTCCACATCTGAATGAAGACCGTGAGCAGCAATTTCAGCTTCAGCTTGAGCAAATGCGTAAACAGACAGAACTGGAGCAGGCACGGATGCGAGGACAGAAAACGCCTTGTTAGCGAATCACCGTACTTCCTCTGAGGCAACCATTCAAACCTTACTCGTCGTCGGAGAGATGCCCCAGCATCGTCCTCCCCGTCGAGATTCCATACATTTGGCTTTTCTAAAAGGTGACCATCTATGAAAATGTTTCAGGTCCGACAGACGATTACCTACGATTTGACCATGGCCGCAGGAACGGAACAGGAGGCAATCTTAAAGGCGAAGGGGATTCCATTGACTCAATGGACCGCTGAACCTGACGAAATTACGGTTGAAATGCTCGACGAAACAGACGAGATCGACGATTATTGATCACCTGACCAGCCGTTGCTCCATCTTAGGAGAACACATCATGCTTCTTTCTCAAACTGTTCTAGCTTCAACTCTCTGTCTACTGCTGACCCTAGGGATGACGGTGATTGCCGCCGCTGAAGACAAGGCACACCGGATCGGTCAGATGAAGCTCTCGGACCAAAGATTGGACAAGAAAACCGAGGAGCGCGGTCGATACCTCATCAAGATCGCCGGGTGTAATGACTGCCACACCGCCGGCTACGCCGACGCGGCCGGCAAGATACCAGAGAAAGATTGGCTAAAAGGAGATACTACCGGTTGGCGCGGGCCCTGGGGGACGACCTATTCAAGCAACCTACGCCTTTATATGCAGAACCTGTCGGAAGACCAATGGATACAGGTTTCACGCGCCGTCGAATTTCGACCACCAATGCCCTGGTTTGTCTTGCGCGCAATGACGGAACAGGATCTACGTGCTATTTATCGGTTCATCAGAAATCTTGGGCCGGCCGGGACACCGGCACCCGCTTATCTCCCACCGGATCAGGAACCACCACAGCCCTATATCCTCTTCCCATCCAGCCCAAAGCCGCCTCAGTAGATCGTATCCGCTTGCTTCTTCTGTGCAGAGCACCGCCGCGGCAAAGACACACTTCTACACTCTCGTGCACCGGTGCAAGGACCTCACACCGGTGCCTCTGCCATCACGACTGACCTACCCACCAGAAATCCGAACCGATCTTCCCGTTGTTCGCTACTGACTTTTCTTGTAGACGACGATTCCGCCGAGGAGAATTGCAAGCATGATGACCCCAAACATGACGAGTGTGTCCATGGTCAGTTCCTTCCGTTCGAACTATAACTCCAACGCTTGTGCCTGCCGACGTACCGTACTCTCGCCTACCCCAATTCTCTCTTTTGGCACTAAATAACACCATGACGGGCGGCCTGTTTTCTCGAAACAGACCGCCCACCTAGGGCGCTTAGGACGCCGGTGTATCTAACGTATGAAACTGTAGACTCACACGAGAAAAAGGATCGAAAACGCCCCACCCGGAGCACTGGGATTCGATTACCAGCAAACAGACCTCAAGACTAACCTGTATTTCAACAAGGTTCGTCATCTTGATCACATCGATCCCTACGCGGGAAAGCGACGACCAATGGAAATTTGGTTAGTGTGCTTGGCGAGACGCCCGCCCAAGACTCGGCGGGCCACTGTAGTCCGGTGGACTTAGGTCTTCCATTGCCACCTCCTCCCTTGCTGGATGACTTGAGATCACGTGTATCCGCAGATAACACTTGCCATTGTCATGCAGTATCGAGACGTGTTTTCTCCTTACTCCTCTTCAATATTTCCTGTCAATAGGAGATTTCTTGTTTCTTCCGACGCGCCACAGCATAACCTGTGCCACATCGTCCGCACGATGCGCATGAATCAGGTAGTTGAGCGCAAGCTCATAAGCCCTGGAGCAAGTCGAATGGCTGAGAATCAGTGCCGTGTCGTTTACCGCTGCACGCGGAGGATGGGGCCTAGGGCAAGCCACTTGGTCGGCCCCAAAGCCGCCATGTGAGGTAAATGCGCAACATACCAGAACACAATGTCCTGCTCTTGGACACCTTGATTATCTTCGTCATAGCGGAGTTGCCCACGAGCGCCGAAGCTCCAGGGGACATCCTCACTCGCATCAGCACGACGGATCGCCACGTCGAAATCCGCAAACTTGTCTCGCTCACCATCGTCCTTCAGTGGCGCATACCCAGTACCAGGGATCACCCAGACCCCATGGCCGTTCAGTTGATCGCGGACCAGCCAAGCCTTGTGCAGCTGCGAAAGTTTTACGTCATTGCGTTCATTTCGATACTTTCGCCAACCTGGCCCCCAACCCTGATCAGATCCCCCCTCTTCATGCACAAAGACCTGGTCCATGCCATTGCCGTTGATATCAAAGTCGAACCGCCAATACGGATGGTGATCGTGATTAGTATTGCATGACAATCCACGACTGTGCAGCACCGGACGGATTTCTCCGTCCTCCGAGAGATGCCATGATTGGTAGAGATGATACTCACCTATTCGTGCATAGATGCCTACCTCGAGCCACTTCATATTGTTCTGGGTCGAGCTTTCCAGACAGACCTTTTGATCACCACAGTTGAGGATCGGAACGAGATCTTGCCACCGCAGCCGATCCTGGAACGGACCGCATCGGCCACTGTCGGCGCGCGAGCCGAACCAGGTGAACGGATTCCACCAGACACGCTCTTTAACGTACTTGACACGAACAACAGGCATACTGGCCTTGGCCAGGATCAACTCATCGGCATACTTCACGTTTCGGAGAGCGAGCCCCGTGCTGTCTCGAACCTCCCAATCAAAACTCCACGGCCCCCAGGTCACGTGCTCCGACTGCGTCTCGGCAAGGACCGGCTCCGACCAGGGAAGGACACAGAGCGTTAATACCCCGATGCACCAGATGCGCTTCATCTCACTCCTCTCACGAACGAGGCGGCTCTTCCCCAGCCTCAAGGACCTTGTCTTCCGTCAGGTCGACGACCGCCCAATATTTGGGATCTCCATCCTGTCCCTGTGAAAAGGTAATCCAAATGGTCCGATGGCCGTAGCCTGGGTCATTGCGAAAGAATCCTTGGTCCGGTTGCATGAGGAGTCCATGGCCCTGAAGTTGGTCGACCTTGCCGGCCAGCCGAGGATCCGTTTTGGCCAATTCGATGCCTCGTTGCACATCCGCTTGCCCCTCCGGCGGCTGGTAACCATCCCGTCGGGACACACTCAGAACACCAGCCTCTTTCACGCGAACGTCTACGGCAACATTCTGACTATAACTGTAATAGACGAGGCGAGCCACGCCGGTAGTCCGTCGACAGCACCCAAACGTCAGCTTGTCCTCTGGTGGCATACGATCGGCGTCAATGAAGACCCACCGGCTTCCCAGCTGCGTCATAACACCACGGTCACCCTCGGCCACTGTTCGGAAGGTCGCCACTTCGTCGGCAGTCAGTCTCGCCGAGTCATTGGTCGACCGCTTCACGGCCGCTTCCCCGGAGGCGCCGACCATTTTCGGTTTATGATGCCCGGCCGTATCGTCACCGGTGAATTGAAGACTGTTGAGGGAAGGAATCTTCTCAGGCAGCGTGACCTTCTGCACCACGGTTTCAGGGTCTTCAGGTCCGAAGGGACCCCGAGAGCCCGCATCCAGCGTGCACCCACTCACGACCCCTACGACGATCCAGAGCAAGAACGCCTCTCTCATCGGTAGGCCTTTCACGATTTCACACCGCCAATTTGCCGGCGATCCCGATCGCGAGCCTGGATACCCGCGCGGCGGCCTTGATGACAGCCGCTCGTTTTTTTCGGGACGCTGCGTCAAGCACCGCCTCTTTCATCAGGTCTTTGTAGGTCTTGATTTCGTCCTTGGTGAATGGAACGATCTGGGCAACGGTCTCATTATTGAACGTATTGGCCAGCTGCAGATAGAGATTGGAAATCTCCGCCGCATAGATGCCGCGACGAAGCGGGTCATTCTTGTAGGTTTCAAACTTCTTTCGCAACGCCTCAACCGCTTCCAAGAGAGCCTTTTGGCGGACCTTGGTTTCATCAGTTTTCCCGACCGCAAATTCAACCGCACCTAACTGGTCGACCAAGACCTTCGCTTCCTCGCGAGCATGATCGACCTGAACGGACAGGTCGCTGACCTCCTGATGCGCGCTCTCGGCGGTCTCCATGAGCTGCTTGATCAAACTATCGTTGTCTTCCAGAAACCCCACGACCCCCGCGAGACTGGTTTCCATGGCGCCTCTCCTATTGCCCGTCGTCTTTTTTTAGATTATCCAGCAAGTTCACCAAGTCCGACGTGAAAGTCTGCGCTCGTTGCAACGCCTGCATGCGCACGATCCGCGCACCGACGACTTCCTCCAGCGCATCGTTGACGGTCCGTGAGTGGTTGACGATTTCCATGATCCGCTCCGACTGTCCCGGAGCCTGTTCAATCAACGCGGACACAAACTCAGGATCAACAGACGCCAGGGCCGACTTCTCGGCATAGCGCGTCAATTGCGCGTGAAGCGCCGCCGTTTTCTTCCAGGAATCGTTGAGCGCATTCGCCGCATCGCGCAGACCGCAGAAATCTTCTTCAAATTGATCCCACACGGTCTTTTCCACGCCTTGGTAATCGGCCAAGTACATTTGCCCGACTAAATAGGCCGCCGCATAGGCCGCTTCGCCTTTCTTGCTTGCAATATTGCGGTAGGAAGAAAGCACGAATTGATGCTTGGCTTCCTGTGTTTGTAAAGCCTGAAAACTTTCGTGCAATGAGGTGCGGGCTTGCTCAAGGAACTTGATGCGCGCTTCTGTTTCCTTTTGAAACAGATCGATGTTCGTCTGAGCCGCGTCGATTTTCGTGCCCTCCTTGTGCAGGAGATCACGCACGGCATCACTATGGATCGAGTTGCAACCCACTAGACCCATGAGGGTCAACCCGACGGTCACCGTTGCGGCCTGTTGTCTCATTTTCATCCTGGCCTCCCCGGCTCTTGGAACATGCCCATTCATCGACGCAGCGTTCGCACACCCTCCGCAAGGGATTGCACTTCGCCGCGAGACAAGGTGACATCGATATCCAAATACTGCTTGATGATGTCGTTGATGCGCCGCACCGCCTCGACGTTCGTGCGATAGTGATCGAACGCCGTCATATCCACCTCGGACGACGCCGCTGAATCCTTCGCGACATGTGCTTCGACTCGACCGATCATCTCAGGAAGCTTCTGCAAGAGATGGTTCATGTCCCCAGTGCCGGCATGGAATATCACCTGTCCGGCTGGTCCTTTTCTTTCCGGAAGATTCTTCAGTCGGACGTCGTTGACAAGTGCGACCACCTCTGGCCCCAGCAGATCCGCATCATCACTCGCGATGTCTGGATCGGGAACATCGGTCAACTTTGGGTTCGTGGTGGCCCACTGCAGTGCGAGGTTGAGCTTGAGCCGGGTTTGAACATATCGATACCACTGCTGATGGCGCGAGGTCACATTGCCGACCAGCTCTCGGTATTCCTGCATGAGACGCTGGTTCTCAAGATAGGCTTGATCTTTGGCGATGAGAGCTTGTTTCACCTCCGGAGGGGTGGCACAACCGGCTATAGCGAACCCTAGCGCGACAACGAGGACGTGCGCCGCTTGCATGGTGATTCCTCCTTCTACCTCACGCCCAGAACGAGCACGAACGAGAAAGCCACTTGTCGACGGCCGGCGACTGTTGGGAAGCCATTTCAGAGTAGCGAGCGGAATCGACGATTGCAAGGAGAATATCTGGTATTTCCTACTTTTGATGCAGAACTAGCTTACGCCGACCAGTACAGTCCAGTAGCTTTGCTAGGGGAGACCCCGGATAATTTCCTGATAGTAGGCATCGATCATCGTCGAGCGAGCCCGCTCAACAATCACGACCTGCCGTTGATCAAAGGTATTCGCACAGTATAGGTAGGAGAAGTTGTCACTCGTGCCACGTTCAACATGCACTTGTCGGCCGTCCGACTCTTGACGAGTGGTTTCTTCGACAACTGCGCGATCGCGCAATTCCTCCCACACACGCTGGCCGGACGGCCGATGATTTTCATAGAGCGGCCCTTCGGGATCGTGTATTGGCAGGGTCATGTCCTGATCAAATGGAGGACTGGTATCCGGCTCTGGTCCTTCATCCCAGCTTGATGCTTCCCGAAGTCCGCGTTGCAGCACATAAAAAGGACCGTCATCCACCGCTTCTTCAATTGAACGGTAATGAATGTCGCTCGCCGGCCTAACGAGCCTGAATCCCCTACTCGACAACGCCCGTTGAAAGGGGACACGCCTGGCCAGTTGTCTTGTCTTCTCGCTCACGATCATGCGACCGTTTGGTCCCAAGACCTCGCACACTCGATCGAGTCTCTTTCCAAGCCCGGTCCGCTGTTCAAACGAGGTTTGCTGCGAGAGGTCATGACCACGCTCGAACGTTTGCCAGCTGCGGCTTGGGACACCAGGATCCTGCTCGGCTTGCATCAACACATGGGTGGCAATCACCAGATCATAGAGCCCTGGAAGGGCGTCTCTCTCGGCATCCATACATTCGAAGCGAAGGTTATCCAAACGAAGCGCTTCCGCCTTTTTTTGAGCGACTGCAATCGAGCCAGGCGAACGATCAAGACCCACGAAGTTCTTCTCGGGGAACTGTCGTGCATAGAAGGTCGTCAACACCCCCAAGCCACAGCCGAAATCAAGGACGGTGTTCGCCGAACCGATCGCCGCACAGACCCGTCGCCCGACTTCCTCATAGTACTCATAACGCTGACTGTACAAAACGGGGTAGATCCTTGAGGACGCTGTGCGATCGTAAAACGCGATCTCATCGAGACAATCGCCTGCGCGCTTTCTTTCGGCGAGAGAGGTAAGCTGTGTGAGCTCTTCGGGTGACAGTTGCTGCCGCTGCCAGTCGAAGTAGTCGTGGTCCGACGTAACATGCCGGAGTCCCCACCAGGCAAGATGCTCGTGGAGCACTGGTCGCAGTGAGTTAATGGTCATGCGTCACGCGCCTGCTCAAAACGGTTCCCAGCAAGGCCGCAAGAAGTGAGGACCACAAGGCGTACGCGGCGAGGGTACGTTGAGTGGTTCGAACGACTGAGAACGAAGCTGGGGAACGTTTTCAGCAGGCGCTTACGGCCGTTTGAGCATGATGGCGTCAAAGTAGGTATCCGGGACCGGATGCGGCAATCGGAGTTGGCCCATCCCGAAGGCAACGTACTTTTCGCAGGTCAATTGCTCAAGACCGATCGGGCCTTGCGCATGCAACTTGCCCAAGCTCAGCCCCGCATCGGATCCCATCCCGAAACTGTCGCCGGCGTGAAGCCGAGTTGACGCGTTGACCAACACCGCCCCGGCATCGACCTCGCGGGTAAACCGCATGGCCGACGCATAGCGACTAGTTGCGATCCCGGCGGTCAGACAGGGACCATGCGTCCCGATATGCTCCAACGCCTCATCAAGGTGTTCGACCATCTTGATCGCCAACACCGGACCGGCAAACTGCGTGCGCCAATCGTCGTCGCCGGCCGGGACGATGGCCGTATGGCCGGTCATGGCCATCTGCCCCATCAGCGCCACCGTCTTCGGACAGGCCCGCACTTCCACCTTGAATTGGTCGAGCAATCGATTGATTAAGGGAGGGAGAAACTGCCGTCCGACGACCTGTTGCACCAGTAAGGTATCGAGGGCATTGGCAGCCCCGACCTGTTGCACCTTCGAGTTGATCACCAAGTTCTGCGCCATGGGGAGGTCGGTGTCCTCATCGACATAAAAATGCGTAAGCCCGCTGTCGTCGCAAAGAATCGGGACCTTTGCTTGTTCGGCGGCGGCCTTTCGCAAACCCGCCCTCCCTCGCACGATGATCGCGTCGAGACCTTTCGCCGCTCGCATCAATTCCAGCGCCACTTCTTTTTCTTCACGGTCGATGAGCACCCATGATCCAGGCGGAAGGCCACAGGCGGTCGCCGCCTCTCGCAATTGGGCGTCAAACGCCTGATGGGTCCACTTCCATTCCGCAGCCCCGCGAAAGACGCAGAGATTACCGGACTTGAGACAAAGTGCGATCGATTCGACCATGACCAGCGGACTCCGTTCCGAGATCACCCCGATGACCCCGATCGGTGCCCTCACTTTTGACACGAGCAATCCATCCGGACGTTCCTGGCGAGAAGTCACGAGTCCCACAGGATCCGGCAGGTCGGCGATGAGATGCAGTCGGTCGACAATCTCTTTGATGTGATCAGCGGTCAGACGCACTCGAGCGACAGTCTCCTTCATCCGACTCCTGGCATCGGCACTGTCGAGAGATTTCCCTATAACATCAATATCTTTGGCATTGGCCGCGAGAATGATGTCTCCATCCACGGCAATTCGTTCCGCCATAGCATGAAGCGCGGCCGCCTTGACCGTGCCCGACAGTCGAGCCACTACCGGTGACAGGCTTCTGCTATGCTTTAAAAGCTTATCGATGTAGAGCTTACTGGGGATTTCAATAGGCATGCGGGGTGTGGCTCATTAAATAAGTCTGCCAAACGATTCATTGCATTTCATTGTGAGACCCTGAGAAAATAACGACGGTTCGCCGGGGACTATACCACGCAATTTTTCAGTGAGTAAACTCCATCACCGCTCTTGACGTTTCGCCAGAGCCAGTGTCGGTAAGAAAATGAGAAGTCAACCGGTGGCGAACACATTCACGTGTTGCACTAGCGAAAGGAAAGCCGATGCGGTCTGAGACACGAAAGAATGGGCGCGGTCTCCATGTGATACTCTGTCTATTCACGGCAATCGGAATAGAGGCCTGTGCGGAGCTGAAACAGCTCAAGCCCATGGAACCTCCGACCCGAGCAACACCCGAACAAGCGGCTGAGCGAGACCGAGAAAGCCCGACTCCCAAGGTCGTGCAGGCCCGTCCTGATGGGAGCAATCCACAACAGTGCGTGGTGGATTTCGACGATGAAGGCGCATTAAACCGTATCTTCGCTCAGGCCAGAGCCACGGTTGCCCACAAGACAGGCCGATCGCCTTCCGGACAATTACAGATATGTGATCCGTCCAAGCATAATGACTGCTGGACCTACCGGGAACGCTGTTCCAAGTACGATGTCAACGTCGACAGCATGGGACAGGCCCATTTCCATCTGAGCATGGAAACAGGGATCGAGTGCTATACCTTACCGGACCCTGGAGACGGCCTTGGACGAGGCTTTGGGAGGCTGGTCGAGTGGAAATGCACCAATGTCGAATGGGCCAGAACCCCCCGAGTCCTGTCCTCGCACGATCTCAATCAGTGGATCAAGATCTGGGTCAGTGACGCCGAAAACCATGCTCCTGCCTATTTCGACATGGAATCTATTCACATCCTGCCGGATACCTCGATCCAACTGTGGTTCCGAAAACGCGATGGAAGCTGGTGGTTCTGGCAGGAGTTGAAGGCTGACCGCAAGTGGAATATCCGCGAATGGGCGCGCGATGTGTCGGAAGTGCGGCTACGGGGAACCAGGGCAGGACGAGCCAGTTCCTACGTGATCGGTTCGTTTATCATTCGAGATTAACGTTTCTTGCGATCATGCTCGGTTGGGTGTCTTCTCTTTCCCGATCGCACCCCTGTGGACTGCTACCATTTAGGAAGACATCGACCGTCGTTTCTCTTTTCGAGCCAACACCATCGCAAGCCACGCCCACAGTCCCATCAATGGAACCAACGCCCAAGCGATATGAGTCGTGGTGGAACCCAGGGCCTTGAGGCCGGTCACCACCCAAGCCGTTGACGCGTCGCCGCCTCGTGAGATCGCAGTATCGATAAAGTTCTTCGCCTTGTATTTTTCCTCACGACTGACAACCGTGAACAGCACTTCGCGCGCAGGTTTCGAGAGCGCGTACTCCCCCACTCGTCGCGATACGGAAAAGACGACATAGAGCGCAAGCGTAGGCCATAACGCCACACCCATAAACCCAGCCAGACTGATCAGTGGAAGGAATAGAAGTGGTGCGACCAAGCCGAACCGCCTGATGACTCGATGGGTGATAAACATCTGGGTCACCCACGTGAGGAGACCGGTCACAAAGTCCAGCGAGGAGAAGAGCCTGGTGCGTGCCTCAGGCTGAGTCAGATACTCCGAGACTAATCGGGTCTGTTCGAGATAGAGAAACGTGGCCGTCATCGTCAGGAAGCTCACATAGCCACAAATTCCGAGCAAGTAGGGTGACGAGAACGTCAGACGAACGCCGGCCCAAAAGCTCCCATGAAGCGGGTCACCCTGCTGCGCCCGATGGTGCGCGCTGTGAGTCCGTCCCCATCGCTCTAACCGATAGACGCAGCCGAGACAGGCGCTCAGAAACAAGCCGGAGACAAGCATCAAGAAAGGAATCGGGACCAGAAAGGTCAGGCCTGTCGTCACGAGAGGGCCGAGCAATGCTCCGCTGCTTCCACCGGCTGCAATCATGCCGAACAATCGTCCGCCTTGCTCCGGCGTAAACAGGTCGGCCATGAAGCTCCAGAAGATCGAGACGATGAAGAGATTGAACACCGACAACCAAACAAAAAATCCTCTGGCTATCCACTCCGGAGCCACCTGGCTCGTCATCACCGCATAGAACGCCACGAGATTAGCGATAAAGAACGTGTAGACGGTCAGCAGCAACCGATAGCGTGAGCAGCGCGCCGAGAGCCATCCGAACAGCGGCGTGATGCAGAGCATCGTCAGGAAGGTGGCGGTCATCATCCAGGGAAGATGTTTCAACCCACCTTCGATGGCCATTTCGTCGCGAACCGGGCGAAGAATGGAATACCCGCAGAGAAGACAGAAAAAATAGGCGAACGCCCAGCCTAACGGAATCAATTCGTCTCGTTCGGCTCCAAGAAATGCCGCCCATCGAGTGAGCAGCGGTTGGTCTGGTTCGGCCATGATTCAGCACTGTATCAGTTATGGTTTCGCCTGTAAGTAGCAGATCTGCTAGAATGGCGACTCCGTGGGGCCTTCCCGGGAGGCTAAACGCATGATCGACCTTCGTAGCGACACCGTCACCAAACCAACCGATGAAATGCGGAAGGTCATGGCGCGTGCCGAAGTCGGCGACGACGTCTACGGGGAAGACCCTACCGTCAACCGTCTTCAAGACATAGCGGCCGCCATGCTCGGCAAACGCTTCGCTCTCTTCGTACCCTCAGGCACGATGGCCAATCAACTCGCAATTCGGTCCCAAACCCAACCGGGGCAAGAGATCATCGTGGAGAGTAAGAGTCACATCGTTCGCTATGAGCAAGGCGCCGCTGGAGCATTGGCGGGCGTGCAACTCCATTGGATCTACGGCGAACGCGGCATCATGTCTTCGGAACAGGTCGAATCGGCCATCCGGCCGAACGACCCCCACAGCATCACGACTGCGTTGATTTGCCTCGAGAACACACATAACGCCGGAGGCGGCACGATTTATCCGCTCTCGACCATTGAGCGAATCCGTGCCATCGCCGTTCGCCACGGGATCCCGATGCACCTCGACGGAGCGCGGCTGTTTAACGCCGTCGCTGCCACGACGCTGCCGCCGACGGTGTATGCCCAGCACTTCGAGAGCGTGTCGCTCTGTTTATCCAAAGGCCTTGGGGCCCCCATTGGGTCACTCTTATGCTCGAACGACCAACCGCTCATCGATCGCGCGCGCCGGTTTCGTCGGATGTACGGCGGTGCCATGCGCCAGGCCGGCATCGTGGCTGCCGCCGGAATCTATGCGCTGGAGCGGCATATCCCTCGTCTTAAGACCGACCATGAGCATGCGAAAAAACTTGCTCGCCTCCTTCAGCAGATCCCCGCAATCCAGATCGTCCCCCAGCACGTGGAAACGAACATCCTTATCTTCGACATCATCGATGAACGACGCACGCCTAACGAACTGGTGGCCGCCCTAAAAACGCAGGGCCTGCTCATTAATTCGTTGGGTGGAAACACGTACAGAGCCGTCACGCACTTGAACATTACGGGAAAACACATCGACGAGGCCGCTGCTATTTTTACGAAGGTTCTCTCGCGCTGAACGTTCAACGTTGACACCCACCGCCTCCACCCATAAAATGCCGAACAGCGATGTCCGGGTTCGACTTATGGAACTGACCCATGCGAATGATAGCCGCCATTCAGAGACTGCCATGAACTCCGATGCGACGACAGACATCCCTTCTCGTGAAGAACTGAACGCCGAGCTCCTGGAAGTTCCTGAACCGCCGGAACAGCCGGAACTTCCTCCACCACCTGGGTTCGAAGACAGTTTGGAAGTCGCACTACGCCATGTGAAAGGGCGACGGGGCGGTGATTTAGTGGGCGTCATCCTCGTCGGATCAGGCGCACGGAGATCCGTCACGCCCCACAGCGACATCGATGTGATCGCCCTCGTCAAGGGGGAGGCCGACCATCATGAGATTCTCCGGATCGGCGACCGGCTCGTGGATATTCGGTACCATGGGTACCAATCCGTGGAAGAGGACCTTGCCTATTCACTTCGGCTTCCTTCTCTGCTTCGAAAAGGTCGTATCCTCTATGATCACGACGGGATCTGCGCCAACCTACTCGAAAAAGTACACCTCCGATTCCGCCAAGGACCACCCCAGGCCTCCATCAATGAACAGATCCGCATGAAAGCGCAGTGCTACCACCAACTCGGGAAAGCCCAGGATCTCGTGGAGAAGCCAGGCACAGCCCACTATCTCTTGACGTTGTTCTACGAAGACTGCATCGCCGCGTTTTTCCGCCTGAGGGGGTTCTGGTTGGTCGCCCCGGTCGACATTCATCGGTTCATGTTCTCACGCGAACCGGCTCTCGCTGACCTAGCCGGGCAATTCCTGACGGCTACGACCCTCTCCGACAAGCTCAACTTTGGCCGACAATTTGCCGATCTTCTCTTTAAGGATGTCCCGAATCCTGCTCGTATCGACTGATCGCAGGCCTCAACGGAACCAGCATGCCCTGCGCAAGGAACCGACCTGGCAGGAGACGGACACGACATCGCCCCGCCCGAACGATGGGCTGGCGCTGAGTCCATGATCATCACCATTCATACGAAGGAGCCCTTATGGAACTGGGATTTGTTGGGTTAGGGAAAATGGGCATGAACATGGTCATTCGTCTGCGGCGCGACCAGCACCGGGTGGTCGTCTATGATCGATCCAACGACCTCATCAAACAGGCCGAAGGGCATGGTTGTGTGGGAGCTTCATCCCTAGCCGACCTGGTGAGCAAACTCAGTGCGCCCAAGGCGGTCTGGATCATGGTGCCGTCCGGCGCGCCAACAGAGGAAACAGTGCAGGCGGTTGCAGCCGTGCTGAAACCAGGTGATACGATCATCGACGGCGGCAACACTCGTTTTCATGACGATGTCCGGCGTGCCACCGAACTCAAGAAGCAGGGGCTCCACTATGTGGATGCCGGAACCAGCGGGGGCATATGGGGGCTGACGATCGGCTACTGCCTCATGGTCGGTGGCGAAGAATCCCCCGTGCAGCGGCTGGCCCCGGTCTTCAAAACCCTCGCGCCGGAAAACGGCTGGGCCCACGTCGGAGGGGTCGGTGCCGGACACTATGTCAAGATGGTCCACAATGGGATCGAGTACAGCATGATGCAAGGTTATGCGGAAGGTTTTGAGTTAATGGCAAAAAGCGAGTACAAACTAGATCTGGGACGAGTCGCTGATCTGTGGATGCACGGCAGCGTCGTCCGATCGTGGCTCCTCGAGTTGGCCGCCGGCGCGCTCAAACAAGACCCAAAACTGGAGCACCTGAAAGGCTACGTGCAAGATTCCGGAGAGGGCCGCTGGATGATCGCAGATGCCATCGAGAAGGATGTGCCGGTGCCGACCCTGACGACCGCGCTGTTTACCCGCTTTCGGTCACGGCAAGAAGAATCATTTGCGGAAAAGATGCTGGCGGCACTCCGGAACGCCTTCGGTGGTCACGCCGTCCGGCGGTAGCACTCGATCAGAATAGCCTGCAGGAGGACTTGATGGCGCCGACGACCAGTCAACGAATCGACATCCGACCTACGCGGGAAACTCTTCCTCCGGTGGAGCCTTGCACCCTGGTCATTTTTGGTGGGTCCGGAGACCTCGCTAAACGACGCCTCATTCCTGCAGTCTACAACCTCCTCCTCGACGGCCTCCTCCCCTCGAACTATCTCGTCCTGGGATTAGGTCGGACAGCCATGAGCGACGAAGAGTTCCGCGCCACGGTCCGCGAAGGGGTCGTGAAGCATTCCAGGCAGGCCCTGATCGACGAGACCTGGAACAGGTTTTCCGAGCACCTCTTCTATCTGTCCGGGGAAAACGACGACCCGCAAACCTATGCGCGCCTCAAAGCGCGAGCTGAGGAACTCGAGCGCCAGTTCCAGTTGCCAGGAAATCGCATTTTTTATCTGAGCATTCCGCCCAGCTCGTTTACCGCCGTCTGCGAAGGGTTGTCTCAATCCGGTCTAGCAGGAACCCCAGGAGCTCGCTCACCCTACACGCGCATCATCGTAGAAAAACCGGTCGGACGGGATCTGGCCAGCGCCAAAGCCATCAATGAAGTGACGGGCCGTGTCTTCGACGAATCACAGATTTTCCGGATCGATCACTACCTGGGGAAAGAAACCGTTCAAAACCTCATGGTCGTACGCTTTGCCAACAGCATTTTCGAGCCGATTTGGAATCACAAATATGTCGACCATGTGCAGATCACCGTGAGCGAAGCGGAAGGCGTCGGCACTCGAGCGAGTTATTACGAAGAAGCGGGCGCATTGCGCGACATGATTCAGAATCATTTGTTGCAGTTGCTCTGCTTGGTCGCGATGGAACCGCCCTACTCCCTCGACCCTGATGTCGTACGGAACGCCAAGATGGAAGTCCTTCGGTGCTTGCGGCCCATCACGGCAACTGATGTGGAGAAATGCACGGTACGAGCCCAGTACACGGAAGGGAAAGCACATGGCACGCCCGTCCCCGGCTATCGACGCGAGAAAGGCGTGAAGCCCGACTCGACCACTGAAACCTACGTGGCGATAAAGTGCTTCGTGGAGAACTGGCGGTGGTCCGGGGTCCCCTTCTATTTGCGCACGGGGAAAGCATTGCCGCTACGGGCCAGCGAAGTAGCGGTCCAATTCAAGGACATCCCGCAGATTCTTTTCAATGCCAATGCGCAGAATCCCCAAGCTCCAAACGTCTTGGCTTTAAAAATTCAGCCGGAAGAAGGGCTGTCACTCCGCATCGTCTCCCGCGTGCCGGGCACCCGCGCGCAAACGCATCCCGTTGAAATGGATTTCCAGTACGGAGAAGTGTTTGGCCGCCCATCCCCAGAAGCCTATGAGCGCCTCTTGCTTGACGTGATGGCTGGCGATGCATCCCGCTTCATGCGGCGCGACGCCGTCGAAGCGTCCTGGGCCTGGATCACCCAGATCCTCGAAGCCTGGGACAAGTCTGGCCAGCGCTGGCTCCCCGAATACCAAGCCGGAACTTGGGGACCTGTCGAAGCCGACCGCTTAATCCAAAACGACGGCCGCACCTGGCGGGTGCTGTAGCGCTCGTTCACCGCGAGGCTATGCTTGTCAGGTAATCCTCCACCACGTCTTCTCACCGTATCGATCTCGATACACCGAGTTATCCAAAAGGATTCATCCCCTAGGTTTCCTCTCCTCTAAAGTCCTCACAACACTTTGAAATCCAAACCACTCCACAATGAGTCATTCTGGCCTGCTCCTTGCTCTACCTTCGTTGAGTAGTTGAAAAGCTTCCTAGCCGTTAGGAGAGGAGACCATATGGGAAAGTATTCTGTATTTATAGGCTTGGCACTCGTGTCGATCACCGGTTGTTCGATGCCCACTGTATTTGTGCCGAGTATTCCACAGCGCCCTCCAGTGCAGGAGGTCCGATGGCTTGAGCAGGGGTGGTCTTCTGACGAACGGTTCTGGTTTCATCACGTCTCGCAAGGCACCTCTACGTTGCCGATCCCGTACAGCTGGTTTGTGGCACTCGAACAACCAGAACTGTCACTACTGAGTTCTCCAGGTCTACTCTCGGATCCCAACTATTTACGTCGCTATGGTTTTATCCCAAGCCCTAAACAGATAGGAGGTCGGGTCGGATCTCAAGAAGCACATCGCACATTTGCTGGCAACCCTGACGGGTTGCCTGTTGGGTTCAGCAAGCTGCCCGCGTCTCCCGATCCAGTGACCGGCCAGATGCAACCAGACCAACTCGGATTTACCTGCGCGGCCTGTCATACGGGACAGATCGAATATCAGGGCACGAGCTTTCGCATCGATGGGGCGCCAGCAATGACCGATCTTGGGAAGTTTCGACATGCGCTTGGCCTCGCATTGTCTCAAACCAATACTGTTCCGGGACGATTCGGACGATTCGCGAAGCGAGTCCTAGGCGAGGACCATACGACAGAACAAGCTGCGCAGTTGCAAGGCCAACTGAAGGTCCTGCTGGACAAGATTGAGCGACTCAAAACGATCACCGATACCGTCGCCCACCAGAACGTCGAGGAAGGCTTTGCACGTTTGGATGCCATCAACCGAATCGGCACGCAAGTGTTCTTCACGGATCTACTCGGCGCGCCGGGTTTTGATGCCAGGGTGAACCTGGCCGGGAACAATGCGCCGGTGAATTTCCCACACATTTGGGATACTTATTGGTTTACGTGGGTTGAATATGATGCATCCATCCTACAGCCCATGTTCCGCAATGCCGGCGAAGCGTTGGGTGTTGGCGCGAAGATCAATCTGATCGATCGCACACAGACGCTGTACAAGTCCGCCGTGGGCGTTCAGGAATTGCACGAAATAGAGAAATTACTCGCCGGCAAGAATCCACACTCCGGCACGCCGGGCTTCAAAGGCCTTCGCTCACCAACCTGGCCCGACGATATTCTTGGGAGCATTGACCCAGGGCGCAAGGAGCGCGGACGAGCTCTGTATGGGGAATTGTGCCAGAGCTGCCATCTAGCGCCAGTGAGCGACGCCGCCTTCTGGTCGGATCCGCGCTGGCAGCAGCCGAATGTTGCCGGTGAGCGGTATCTCGATTTGGTCGAAATTCCAGTCGTGGAGATCGGGACAGATCCAGGTCAAGCCAGACTCTTAGGAGAACGTCGCGTCACGCTTCCCTCCTATCTGGGTATTCCTGGAACACGGAACGACCAGAAAACTCTCGTCGATGGAACGTTTGGGCAGATGCTCGCCGCGGTTGTGGAGAAGGCCACGACCCTGTGGTACGACGAACACCACATCTCGGCCGAGGATCGAACACGCATGAACGGCAACCGGCCGAATCTCCTCCAGACCAAGAATATTTACAAGGCACGGCCACTCAATGGGATCTGGGCGACCCCCCCGTTTCTCCACAATGGCTCGGTCCCCACAATGTATGCGCTGCTTTCGCCCGTTGCGGAGAGACCGAAGGCGTTCTGCCTGGGAGATCGCGAGTATGACCCAGTACACATGGGCTACCGTACGCAATGTACAGAAGGAACCTTCCGGCTCGACACCTCTATCGCCGGTAACTTTAATACCGGTCATGAATTTAAAGATGGACTGTTCAGCAAAGGCGTCCTTGGTCGAGGGCTCAGCCACCAAGAACGGCTTGACCTGATCGAGTTTCTGAAGAGCCAATAAACTGGTCGAAAGGGATTACTGACACCGTGGTAGGTCAGAGCTGGTCGGGAGCAGATGGAACGGAGGTTTCTTAAGCTTGATCTCCTCAGTGGGGCCTCACATGTCCTCTATCTGCTTCAGGATCTCGTTCTTTTTCCCAATTCCCCCAATGAACTTTACAAATTCGCCGTTTCGATAGAACGCGAGAACCGGAAGCGACAAGACCTCCAGCTCAGCAGGAATCTGAAAATTCTCGTCGACATTCATGGTCAGAATCCGCAGTTGATCGCCGCATTCTTTCTGCACCTGCTCCAGTTCTCCCATCAAGACCTGACAGTGGCCGCAGCCCGGCTTCCAGAACTCCACCAAGACCGGAACAGGGCTGGCCTCGACCACTCGATCAAACTCTCGATCGGTCACAGCTTCAAGAATGGCACTCACGATGATGTAGCTAATCGCGGCTGGAGAATCCGGGCGACCATGTGGGCAAACAATTGATAGCCGGCCGTGGTGAGGTGAATGCCGTCGTTCGAATAGATCGCCGCCAACTGGCCGCTCTCCGGCTCGGCAGTGGCCGTGAACAGATCGACGTACCCGATGCTCTTCGCGTCGGCATAGTCCTGAATGAGTTGGTTCAGTTCGTGTCGCCTGGCAAGATGTCCGGCAATCCACTCCCTTCCTTCAACACTTTCAGAACCATCTTCCACGCGGATGGACGGAATCGTCACGGGAATCGGCAGGCTTCCCATCGCCAGAGTCTGTTCATACATCGCGACCAAATTGCGCATGATGTCCGATGGAGACCTGTTCCATCCCAGATCATTCGTCCCTCCAAGGATCGGCACATAGGCCGGTCCATGGTTCAGGACGTCGCGCCGAAATCGCATCACCATCTCACCCGTCAGTTCGCCACAAATCCCACTGGTTTGGACCTCTGCCAACGCGCCCAGAGCAGACTGGAGAAACTTTCCATAGGGAGTGTCCGCTCCGGTCGGATTGTCCCTGGTCGGGGACTGAAACCCGGCAGTCAAACTATCCCCGAAGCAAATCACCAGCGTCGATCGATCCATATCCCCCACAACCCGGTCCAGTGTTTTCTCAAACACCACCAATACCAATGAATCTTACTGATTGGTCTCGCACGATACAAGCGGTGATGGCAGGCACCAGTGCGTTTCGCACAATAGTGGAGAATGGTGATTTTCTTGACGAATTCTTGAACTGCCGGTACCTCTTACGTATGTCGACGCAACTGAAGTCCACACAGGACATGATCGCCGCCGCCGTCGCCGCACGGGCCGCGGAAGACCCGGAAATCGTCTCCATCAAACGGGTCCTCAAACTATTAGATAAAACGGCCAAATCAAATCGGACTTACGGCTCGACCAACCCCGTCGCCCAAAAATTCTCTCAACAGCTCTTCGAAGAGATCAGCGCCCACCTGTCGACCTATGCGAAACTCACTTTCATCGTCCACCGCACCGCACTCATGTGCAAAGAGTACGTCGTGTATCAAGTGGAGCAGGATGGCGGAAGCGAAAGCATCGCGTTCAAGCTCTACGCAGACGGGATTCGTGAATTGGTAATCCACCAAGGCCTCACCCAAGAGGATCTTAAGTTTTTTCTGGACTCCTTATGGGGAGGGCTTGATCCCACCAAAGACGATGACGACATCGTCACACGCATCTGGGCGCGGAATCTCTCGACACTTTCGATCGTGACCGCCGAAGAGATCGCCAAAGCCTCGGCCGGCAACGAAGGGTTCGTCCGGCTTGACAGCAGTCTGAGTTTGTCCGATTCGACGCTTCGTGAACTCTTGGATCGCGAACGAACTCGGAGCAAACAGGTCTCCGGAGGGGGCAGCTCAGACGGCACAATGAGTACAGGCGGAAGTCAGGCGAATCGCCTCCAATCGGGGCTCGTCGGTTACGAAGTCACCGATGAAGAATTGGCCTCGTTGACGAAAGAAATCGAGACAGAAAGCCACCAGGATGCGCTCACATATCTCCTGGATACGCTCACCGCGATTCTTGCTTCGGAAAAGGCGCCGGCATTGTTGACGAAGCTGTTCGGCCTGTGGGGCAACATCGTAGAATCTCTGCTCCGCGAGGGGAAATGGACGGTTCTGGAGAACGTGTTGAGTCTCTTGCATGAAACCGATGCCGTTCGACCAGATTTAAGCGAGGAGCATAAACAGCAACTGGCTTCGGTCCTGAACGGATTGGGCCGTACCGAACGGATCAAAGCCATCGAGAATTACCTCAACCGAAGTCCAGATGCCGACGTGGAGGGCCTGTCGACGATCCTCCTGCTAATGAACCAAGACGCCGTACCAGGTCTCTGCTCCCTCTTAGCAAAACTCACATCCCCCGCACACCAGGCAATTGTCGTCGAGGCGCTCACCGTATTGGCGAAGGACCATCCGGATCCTCTCGTCAAAGGGTTATCGGATCGGAAGCCGATCTATGTCCGAAATCTCTTATCGATCATCCTGAAATGGAATAATCCTAAATTCCTTGAGGCGATCGAAAAGCTACTCAGATATCCAGATGCGCTGGTGCGACGTGAAGTCGTGCGCGCGATCGGGCAGTTTCGCCCCAATGGCAGCGGAGTGAAACTCCTGCCGTTGACCGACGATGCTGATGAGAGCGTGCGCTTTGCCGCACTCAAACTCCTCGTATCGGGGCACTATACGGTTTCCTTTGATCAGTGGTCGCCGTTAATTTCTGAGGCAGGCTTCATGGACCGGCCTATCAGTGAACGCCGGGCGGTCTTTCACGCGATACGAGCGACGTGCGGCGACGAGGCCGTTCCGTATTGGCAAAGTCTCCTGACCGCCTGGGCTTGGACCAACCGAAGAAAGAAGGAAGAACTGGCTGTTCTTGCGGCAGAGACTCTGGGCAAGATGGCCACACCGGAGGCCGAAACCGCGCTGGAGCTCGGCTCCAGAAAGGGGGGGGCTGCAGTACGCCAAGCTTGTACCGTCGCTCTCACGCAACTGCACAAACAACAACGCGGGAAACGGACGGCTCCTCAGTCGGAGGACGGAGAGCTCTCATGAACCTCCCCAAGACCATGTCGTCCAAACCGATCGACAATCAGACCGAACCACTCCTGACTCACGAAAAGTCTCTCGCCGGGAAAATCGGGCAAGGCTCGGAGGCCGGCGATATCCTTGACCAACAACTGGCCATGCTCGGGTTCCAGCTCATCACGCAACTCAATACGCTCATCAAGACCTCGCGCATCCATGGGCGGACCAATGCAGCACTCGACAAGCCGGTTGAAGCCATGCTGACTCTGATTCAAACGCTGGCTCACGATCAGCCCGTCACGCTCAGAATCCAAAATGACTTTCTCTTTCTCGGCGAACGCCATCTCAAGGTGAACCCTCAACAGATGCTTGTTGCGTCCAGCATGATCGACACAATGAACAAGTGGAAGATCGGCGGATTGACGTTCCCGTCGTCGACCACATCGCTGGACCTTCGTGAATTCGCCTATCTCTTCGTTACACTCGATCCTGCCACGAAGTCTCTCGCGGATTTTCGCGATGAACTCACAAGGCGTGACGTGAGCAACATACTACTGGAAGAACCTCGCGAACTGGCCATCAAGGAAGGTGCCTCGGGATCCGGAGAGGGGCAAGGTCCAGGGACCGAGGCCAACTCGAAGCTCCATCATAAGGCACAATGCAAAGGAGCGTATACAAAAGCGGCCAGCGCCGTCGGAACCCTGACTCAGTCGGTCCGCGATGGAGGGACCCTGAACTTCAAGCAGGCGAAACGCGCGATCCAAAATATCGTCGACCTCATGATGCAGGATGAGTCCACTCTCCTGGGCCTCACCACGTTACGCTGTCACGATCAATACACACACAACCATTCTGTCAACGTCTCGCTCTTATCGATCGCGCTCGCCAATCGCGCCGGGTATCCAAAAGTCGAGCTGGCGGACCTCGGCCTGGCAGCACTCTTTCATGACATGGGGAAATCGAATATCCCCCTTGAAGTGCTGAACAAGCCGGGTGAGTTCACCGAAGACGAATGGACGATGATGCGGAACCATCCGACTGAGGGCGTCTTGAGTCTGACCCAACTCCGTGGCATTACGAACCTTCCGGCTCGCATGGTCGCTGCGTCGTTTGAGCACCACATGAATCTGGACTATTCAGGTTATCCCAAGCTGAAGACCCCATGGAAACTCTCGTTAACCGGTCGCATTCTGACGATCGCCGACTGTTATGACGCAATGACCTCATCCCGCGTCTACCGACGAGAACCGATGTCACCGTCGAAGGTCCTGAGCATGATGTTCTCGAAGTCGGGAAAGAGCTTTGATGCCACCCTTCTCAAGCTCTTCGTCAATTGTGTTGGGATCGTTCCTATTGGAAGCCTGGTGGTACTGGATACCGACGAGTTGGCCGTCGTGCTCAAGCCGGCCATGAACAAGTCGGACGCGGAGCGTCCCCTCGTCAAGGTGATAGCCGATACGCATGGTGAGCTGATCGACAATGGACCGGAGCTCGATCTTACTGAGAAAGACGATGCAGGGGTGTACAGACGTACCATTATCCGGTTGGTCGATACGACCGAGTACAACTTCGACACCAGCCGCTACTTCGTGTAGGACAGTCCACTCGTACCTGCCACGCCATCGACACTCGCCTCGCCATTGCCCTTCGCTTGACAGGTCGAAAGGCGATCTCCGAGAATACCCTGATGGGTGGAAGCCTCGTCATCGAACAATTAGAGTTTCGCGGTCGCTGTGGCGTCACGTCCGAGGAACGGATGCGCCCCCAGCTGTTGGCCGTTGACTTGGAAGTGGATTGCCGACTAGACCAGGCGGGACGATCAGACGACCTTCGGCACACGATCGACTACGCCACTGTCGCACGGCGCATCATCGAACTTGGAACCGAACAAGAGTTTCGATTGCTCGAGGCAATGGCGGATCGATTTTTAACCGCGCTCTTTGATGAGTTTCAGGCTGAGCGCATCAGCCTGTGGCTGCGGAAACTGCACCCCCCGATCACCCAGATCACGAGGTCGATGGGTATCCGCGTGGACCGCACTCGGGTTGCACATCAACTTGTCGGAACAGACTCTCCTCCCGCCCACTTTCTTGTCCACCAACTTCCACGTCTCCCTAAAGGCAAGGTGCTTGATGTTGCCTCAGGCACGGGGCGACATGCACTGTTTCTGGCCTCGCTTGGGTACCAAGTCGACGCCATAGACCGCGATGCTCAGGCACTGGCTCAACTATCCGCGACCGCTCACGGACGACACCTTACCGGAATTGCCACACAGACGATCGATCTGGAGCTGCCCCCACCGCACAACCCGAATCTCGGGCAAGACGCGTACGATGTCATCCTTGTCTTCTTTTATCTGACTCGCCCACTTTTCCCGCACCTCATTCATGCGCTGAAGCCCGGCGGGCTGTTGCTCTATGAAACCTTTTTGATCGATAATCATTTTCGCCACCACCATCCTAGACGCAGAGAGTTTTGCCTTACGCACAATGAACTCTTACACCTAACCGCCGATCTTCGCATTCTGTATTACGATGAAGGGCCTCACGAAGGTCATCATGGCATGGACGCACCCTATACTGCACAACTTGTCGCCCAGAAACCCGTACCCGCTGGACCTTCGACATGAGCCGCTTGGACCTTCATCTTCACACTACGCACTCTGATGGAAGTTGCACGCCAACTGAAGTCGTCGATTTGGCCCACCAAGCCGGGGTCACAGCCATGGCGATTACTGACCACGACATTACGACCGGCATTCCTGAGGCCATCTCGGCTGGAGAACAGCATGGAATAGAAATTATCCCAGGCGTCGAAATCAGTTCGCTGATGGAGAGGTCGGAACTCCATATACTTGGCTATTTTCTCGATTGGCAGGACCACGACTTGAACGAACGCTTCAAGAGTTTGCGAGACAGTCGCCACCGGCGAAATCCACAAATCGTCAGCCGACTGCAAAGCCTCGGAATCGACATCACCTACGACGACGTCCGCGCCCTCGCCGGCAGCGACTCAGTCGGCCGACCGCACATCGCTCGAGCGCTCATAGACAAAGGGGTTGTCACCTCGGCCAAAGAGGCCTTTGATCGATTCCTTGGCGATGGGAAACCGGCTTACGTGCCGCGCGAACTCCCGACACCGGCCGAGGCAATTCGCTGGATTAAGGCTGCGGGTGGTCTTGCTGTTCTAGCCCATCCGACCTGGGTGAAACCAACGGAACAGTCACTTACTGAGTTGGTCCGCCGGCTTAAAGAAGAAGGGCTCGATGGCGTAGAGGTCTACTACAGCACCCATGCCGCCAGACAGACGAGAGAATATCTGAGTCTTGCACAACAACTCGGCCTCCTCGTCACCGGTGGCAGCGACTTTCATGGCCTTACCAAACCCGACATTGAAGTGGGCATCGGCAAAGGATCACTCCACATTCCCACCGCGTTGCTTCCGAAGATGAAGGATCAGCTCGCTCGAGGATAAGAGCATTTCCTCGGCGTATTTTCTGCGATCCATTGACTCCTCTTCTGTATCCGCTAGACTTTGAAGGTCTTTCGGATCGTATTACTCATGACCAACGCATCCAACTGGGCTGTCCAATATCTCGTAGCCGTGCTCATCGCTCTTGTTGCCGGCCCCATCATAGGCAACCTGCCCGAGGCACAGTCGATCCCGGTCACGCTATTCGGACTGAACAGCGCGCAAACTATTCGCCTTATCGTTGAGACCACCGGACTCACCATGCTGGGAATCATGGCGATCCGGGCCTTCCACCAGATGCCGGATAACGGTCGTGGATTCTCGTTCCTGCGCCGGCTCGTACTCCCTGTCACACTCCTGCTTATTGTCATCACAGTGGACAAGACCCTTCGGGTTGTCGGTTCTTCTCCGATTGGCCAACTCGGCTCTGGGCGCTATGCACTCATCCAAGCGGCCATACTGATACTGGCTGGCCTCTGGATCACGGTTGCCTGGCTGATGAATCTCGATACCCTTCATCGATTTTTCTCAAAGCCCTCCCCATCGACCCGCCAAAAGGAAACCGCCTCTCCGATTGAGGACCGCAACGAAGCCCATGCAGAAGATGAAACAAGCGAGCAAGAGAGTGCACCCATCACCCAAGCGGCTCCTAACGGACCTCCTGCCATGCTCGGCCGCTATAAAGTTTTGAAAGAGCTGGGACGAGGTTCGATGGGCGTGGTGTATCTTGGGAAAGACCCGACCATCCATCGCTTCGTCGCTATCAAAACCATGCAGCTCGATCACATCGACGATACCGACAAACTTCAGGAGGTGAAAGCGAGATTTTTTCGCGAGGCCGAATCCACCGGCCGCCTATCCCATCCCAACATTGTGACGATCTTTGACGCAGGAGAAGAACAGGATCTTGGGTACATCGCCATGGAACTGCTTCAAGGAATTACCTTGAAGGACCGGTCGAGAAAGCCGAATCTGTTGCCCGTTCAAAAGGCGATCTCGATTCTGGCCACTGTCGCCGAGGCGATGGACTATGCTCACCAGCAAGGGGTCGTCCATCGTGACATCAAACCGGCCAACATCATGTTGACCAACGACGACGTCGTAAAGGTCATGGACTTCGGCATCGCGAAGATGGCGACATCAACAAAAACTCAGACGAACATCGTGATGGGAACGCCCACCTACATGTCGCCGGAGCAGATCGCTGGGAAAAAAGTGGATGGACGGTCGGACATCTTTTCCCTCGCAGTGGTCATGTTCGAGCTTCTGACCGGTCGTCCTCCGTTCTTGGCGGACAATGTTTCGGCGTTACTCTTTGCGATTGCGCATACGCCTCATCCCAGCCTGAAAGCGATCAGACCGGACATGCCTCCTCTCCTCAAGGGTATCCTCGATCGCGCACTCCATAAAGATCCGGTCCTGCGCTATCGTCGCGCCGGCGAGTTTGCGCTTGAACTTCGTTCCTGCCTGCAAGGATTGGCAGCTTAAGGAGAGCAGAAAGGAATCACTCCCTAGGAACCGGACCTATTGACGCATCACGGGAGGAAGCCCAGGGGTGTTCCATGCTCATTTTGTGCTAGTTCCTAGTCTGAAGTCGCCCTTTAGGCAGGCTTTGGTAGCAACCTTCTGAGAGATCCTGTTCATGTTCTTGGAGGCATTGCAAGACACGACCATCTGCAGCCGGCACCGAACGGCAAAACCGCCTTACATCGGCGACACAGGCCACTCGATATCCATCGGCTTCTTTCCACCGCACCAACCGCTGCTGCACGATCTGTTGACAAGAGGCGTCGAATCGTTTGAGGCGCTGGATCACGCATCGGCGACGGTCTTCTCCGGCTAGAGAATCGGGGCAGTACTGCTGAATCTCAGCGTCGCATTTCACTTCCGCAATTTTTCCGGCACGACTCTCGCGAGGAACGGAGAATCCACCATGCGTCGCCACCGGCGCTGCTTGCCCGGCTCCTACTGAGTTCGGCGGCGGACCCGAGACTCCCGGGATCGTCAGGTCGAGGGAAGGCTGATGCGAGACTTTCGCTGATGATGTCCCTGATTGAGCCGACAGAAGTTCTTCTTTCGAGGGCAAGTTCGCCCAAACGATGGCCCAGACCAGGCTCAATCCGCCGACTGTGACGAGGATCGTGATAGGCTTCATCGAGCGATCTGGCGCCTTGGTGCTCTTCATGGAAATGAGGATAGAATAAAGCTTCGTGAAAATCACCGAAACAGAAGTTTTTCGCAGAGCGGTTCTCCCTCAGGAGTGCGTCTACAGAACGATTGGGCAAGGGAGACGGGATACGAAGAAGTTCAGTTATCCGGGGTTTCGACGATATGATTCTCAAATCTCGTGCAGCCTTCTGCCAGTAACCGGTTCGTCAACATTTCGCCCGGCCATTCGATCGGCAGATCGGCGGTAAACACCCAGACATCCGGAGAGGTCCATACCGGGCCATGTTCTTCAGGGAGCTCGGGATCGAACAGGTCGGTCCAGACCGGCATGTACACCCCGTTTCCACATTGTGTATGGAGATGCACGATGGTGCGGGACCTTACCAAGGGATCAAGTTCTCTCCACACCGCGGCGGTCTCATCAGCCAGATGATGCAGCCGCACTGCGTTCTGGGCGTCGAACATGGCATAGGCGGCATAAACCGGCGCCTCGATGGTGTCAGGCGCGCAGGCCAACTCCGGACATTGCTTGACGAGCCCTTCAAGGAGTTCACGGCGCTGATGATCCTCCCAGGAGTCCGGCAACCCTGGGTCCGGCGCGCCGATCAGTTCAAAGAGAAGAAACGCAGTGTTCTCGACCGGAGGAAGCAGGCGCGCGGCAACGGACTGCGCGCGCCGCGAATCGGCAACCGTCACCAGGTGGTCATGGAACATCTGGAGATTCAGCATCTCCAAGGTGGCATCCGTCAGAAGTCGTGACTCAACCCGCACAACCGTCCCGGTAGGGAGCTGCAAATTGCGGTGCAGGAGATCAGCCGTCGCGATGGGATCGATCTTGAGCTTCAACGGGGAGCTGAGATTTGCTTGAAGAGGTAACTCCAACGCCGCAATAGTGGCGTAGGTCGGTTTCCCATCATTCGGCCCATCCAAGAGCAGCGTGCAGCTCGCTTCTGCCACGAGATCAAACAACCATTCGGCCATTTCTTCATCGAGCGCAGCGAGCACCGTCAGAAGATCGTGCTCACGCCCTTGTTCGAGAAATGCTTGGAGTGTATCGATCGCATCATCGGTATCACCATGATCATGGCGACGGGCATTGATCAGATGAATAAGATCACGTGTAAGCGGATCAGGGCGAGACCAAGCTAACATCGTTGCTCCCTACGGCACGAGCCGAAGAAGATGGCTCGGAAATTCAAAATCCATGTTGCCAAACTTTTCAAGCCCACGCAAGCATCACACTGATTATTCGTGCACGATTGCTTACAGGCACGACATCGCTGCAGGCCGACTTTACTCGCCGATAATCTTCACCAGCACGCGCTTGCGACGACGTCCGTCGAACTCTCCGTAGAAAATTTGTTCCCATGGGCCGAAGTCGAGTGTGCCATTCGTGATCGCGACCACGACTTCTCGTCCCATGACCTGCCGTTTCAGATGCGCGTCTCCGTTGTCTTCACCCGTATTATTGTGCCGGTACTGAGCATCATGCGGCGCGAGCCGTTCCAGAAACTCGTCATAGTCTTGTAGTAAGCCTGGCTCATCGTCGTTGATGTACACGCTCGCGGTAATGTGCATCGCGTTGACCAACACCAGGCCTTCACGAACCCCACTCTTCGTGACCAAGGCCTCGATCTGTGGCGTGATATTCAGGTAGGCCCGTCTGGTCTTCGTCTCAAACCAGAGTTCTTCGCGATAAGATTTCATAGCATCGACGGGGCATTGTGCCTTCCGGGCAGACAGACATGCAAGAGGCAGAAACCGACACCCGCGTGAGCACAGGCTTATCCCCTGTCGCTCGGCGAACCTAAACTATCAGAGTTTGGCGCTGCTCTCTTGTGCAATCCCCTGAGTCTGAAACCGTCTCTGAACGCTTTTGCTGAATATTGGCACACAATTGACAGCCTCCGACCTTGATGATAAGTGTTTTTTTCAGATAGTACGATGCAGTCCGCTGCAGGGAGGTGCTCGATGTTTGCTTTTGCGGGAAGCCCATCGTTGGGCGGCAGTCCTCTGACTTGGAACGTGTTCTTTGCTCGTCAGCCTGAACCGGATCTGGAATTCACGGAAGAAGAACTCGAGCAAACGACCACGGTCCGCTCACCGTCACCGAAGAAGCCGCCAAAACAATCAGGCGGGCGTCCGCTCTTGTGGGTGCTGTTGCTCATATTGATCGGCGGCGGCGCCTACGTCGCCATGGAACCGGAAATGGTCATGGAGTATGTCGGGCCACTCCTCGGTGAGTCCCCGGCACCGGAACCTCCGACACCGATTGTGCAAACGCCGATGCCGCCGAAACCTGCGCCTGTTTCCCCGGCGCCTCAGCCCATGGCAGCAACTCCACCACAGACGACCGCGCCGGTCGAGATGCCAGAGGCCGCTACCGCACCCGCAGTCCCTGTGCCCGCGCCGCCCTCTGCCCCACCGATGACGACCGCATCGACCACGGCAGATGTTCCACCACCCCCGGCCCCCGCGTCCGAGGCGCCGATCAGCAGTACGCCACCTCCGCTGTTCGGTGAAGGGCAGCGAGTGAGCGTCATCCCCAACCCCGCTGCCCCTGGAGGGAAAGTCGTCCTCGCCAAGGATGCGGAGGGGACACCGTCTGAACTCGCGATTCCACCAGGCACTATCCTGACCATTCTTGATGGAGACCTGCAGGGAACCGGCTGGGTGTACTCCGTACGTAGCGACTACGGCACTAAGGGTTGGCTGCCGGAACATCAGCTAAAACTGAAGCCCTGATCTATTCGATTTTCACGATGCAGATCGCATCCAGCGGGCGGTGAGCGCATCATCACCCGCTGTGTTATAATGCCGCCCGTTCAGACCTCCATCGCATAGGTGAGACATCACAAACCCCGGGACTCCATGCAGGCCGTAATTTTTGATTTTGATGGTGTGATCGCCGATACCGAGCCGCTGCATTTTGAAGGATTGCGTCGAACGCTGGAAGAAATCCACATCGAGTTGACGGAAGACGATTATTACGCCAACTATCTCGGCTTCGACGACCGAGGCTGTATACTCGAAGCGTTGCGAGTCAACCAGCGCGCCGTCTCCTCCGCTCTGACAGAGAGCCTAATGGCCAAAAAGGCCACTGCCTATTTGGCCTCGATCAAGGATCATCTGATCATTTTTCCAGGCGTTACAACGTTTGTGGAAGAAGCCGCCGCGATCTATCCCGTTGCCATCGCCTCAGGCGCATTACGGGTAGAGATAGAGCTGGTCCTTGAGCAAATCGGACTCCGAAAAGCCTTTTCTCACATCACCAGCGCCGAGGATGTGACACACGGCAAACCAAATCCAGAACCGTTTCTTCATGCGCTGGCAGGGTTGAACCGGCAACGTGCCGGCGCATTGCTGTCACCCGCGTCTTGTTTGGTCATTGAAGATTCCCGCCCAGGCATTCGAGCGGCAAAATCTGCGGGCATGAAAGTGTTAGCCGTGGCCAATACGCACAACGTGCAAGACCTCCATGAGGCGGATGCCATCAGCCATAGCTTACAAGACACCCGTCTCACGGATGTACGCACTCGCTTGTGGCCCACATAGCATAAGCTTATGACCGCCATGAAGACTTCTGAAGCGCAGGCCTATTGCACGGCCTATACAAAACAAAGCGGGAGTAACTTCTACTATTCCTTCCTCTTCCTGCCCAAAGCCAAACGTGAAGCCATGTATACCGTCTATGCGTTCTGCAAGGCGGTCGACAGCGCGGTCGATGAGCCCGCCGCAGGAAGTAACCCCAAGGACGAACTCACACACTGGCGAAATGAGCTCGACGCCGTCTATGCGGGAACCCCGACTACTCCCATCATGGTAAGCCTCGCCCACCATGTGAAATCGATGGGAATCCCCAAAGCCTATTTTGAAGAGTTGATCAAAGGCGTCGAGATGGATCTGTTCAATAATCGTTACGTCACCTTCGACGAGCTGTCGCTCTACTGTTACCGCGTGGCCTCCGTCGTGGGGCTTATTTGCTTGCACATTTTCGGTGTCACGTCCGCTCGCGCGCAAGACTACGCAGTGGCACTCGGCATGGCCTTCCAATTAACCAATATTCTTCGCGACGTCGGCGTCGATGCCGCTGAGCGCCGGATTTATCTCCCGCTGGAAGACCTCAAGAAGTGGAACTATGCTGAAAAATCCATGCTCAATCGGAGCTACTCACCGGAGTTTTGCGCGCTGATGGCATACGAAGCCTCCCGGGCCCACCACTACTACAAGCGCGCCGATGCGGCTTTGAAAGAATTGTCGCCTCTCGAGCGCCGAGCGCTGACCGTGGCTGAAATTATGCGCGGCATTTACCGCCGAATTTTGGATCAGATCGAACGATCGAATTACCAAGTCTTCGGACCACGGATCAGTCTCACCACAACACAACGGCTGATCATCGCCTTACGCATTTGGCTTCGTTCCCGCGTCTCGTGACTGATCCAGCCGCTCACACCGTTCTCATTCTCGGCGCCGGACTAGCGGGTCTCGTGACCGCCTACCATCTCCATCGACAGCAGTACCACGTCACGCTACTCGATCACCCGGACTGGATCGAGGGATTCCGGCTCAGCCCACTTGACCCAGCGCCAAATCTCTTGGGCTGCTATCAAGAGACGAACCAGCTCCTCCTCACTCTCGACCGGTCTCAGCCGTTAGAGCCAGATCGATCCATCCCACTGGAGTTTCAGCTACCCAACGGGCGCCAGGTGTCCTATCAGTCGACTCGCCTTCCTGGTGCCTTTCAATGGATGATGAGTCTCTTCAGCTTCCAGGGCCTTGCCTGGCAGGACCGATGGAAACTGTTCTCGCACGTCGAGCAGATCTGGGAACAGGCCGAGACCCTCCCGGCAGATCTCGAGAATCGGACTGCACAGGAATGGTTGGCCGCCATCGGCCAAAGCCCGGATGCACGAGAGCTGGTGTGGGGACCGCTCGCTCATTGGCTGACTGGAAATGATGTCTCTCGTCTCTCCGCCGCAACTTTCGTGCAAGTACTGTCGACGGTGTTCCTCAGCGACGCATCGGACGCCAAGGTCACATCGCTGTCTGGTTCTGTCGAGCAGAGGTTCATGGCGCCGATCAAACAGACATTGGCTCACGATCATGTCGAGTTCCGCACGCTCACCGCTCCTCCATGCCTGCGTTTTGGGGAGAACGGCGTTCGGGACGTCCGCCTGCCTGATGGCACAACAACACAAGCACAATGGTACGTCATCGCGCTACCGCACCAACAGCTGCGTGCGCTCCTGCCGGAGCGGCTGCTCACGCGGTTTGCCTATTTCGCCCATGTCACGGAACTCCACGATCTCGGAGAGATCCTTGTCCAGTTGACCTGCCGGAAGGCTGCACAAACCCCACGCCTTATCCTGCTCCCAGGACGCCCGTTCCGCCAACTGGCCATCAGCCCGCTCGAGTCCGGAACAATTACCTGCCGTCTCTCTGGCCAAACCGATTCACTGACAGACCTGACTGATGCGCAGCTGCGAGAAGCTGCCATCGGCGAACTCAACCGGACGTTCCCTATCTTAACTACAACAGACGTGCTCACGCATGACATCGTTCGAGAACAGCATGCGGCGCTTTCGCTCGCACCTGGCACCGCACGGCTTCGCCCTCTTCAACAAAGTCCTGTTCCAAACCTGCTCGTTGCCGGCGCCTGGACCGACACCGGCTGGCCAGCCAATCTTGAAAGCGCCCTCGTCAGTGCGCGCCGCTGCGCCAAGGCCATCGTAGACCGACCGGATTGATCTCATTACCGGCAGATGGTATCTACTACCTTATGAAAAGACAGTACAGAGGCCTTCTGATCCTTTTCCTGCTGGCCGGGTACGGCTGTGCACCGAGTCCGTATGAGCGCGGAGGCTATCCAAGCGGACTCACCCGCTATGACGTAGAACGCGACTATATGGAGTGTGAGTACAAGGCACGGTTAGCGAACGAGCAGCACTTCTACAGCCAAGGTTCACCCTTTCCCTTTAGCTCAGGCCCTCAAAACCCTGCCGACCATGCCCGAGCACTGCACGGCCTGTCGACCATCAATGCGATGCGAGATACCTGCCTCGCCGCAAAAGGGTATCGCCTCAATTAGCGGCCTGCAGATAACAGAGATCGTCAAACCGCTCGTTTCCCCGATATTTCGCGATCACCATCCACTCCTTCCTTCCATCGGTCAGACCGACATAAGTTCTTCCATTGAGGAGGAAGGGCATGACGGAGAATGTCGTGCTCAAATCGGGAGGCCTCTGTCCCTCTTGAGGGTGAAGAGATGTCAGGGGATAGACCCCACCGGTTCGTTCGAACTTATCGTGAGTCGCCAATAAGGGACCTAGATCCTGCCAACTCGCATCTTCCAGAACGGAGCTCCCGGCTGGAAATATATAGAGACTGTCACTTGGACCTCCTTTCATGCAAAACGTGGCTTTGACCACCAAATCCTTATGCCCATCGTTATCCAGATCGATGATCGCCTTATCGAGACTCGAACAACGCCTCGCTGTGGGCCCCTCCCCTTTCAATTCAATCGCCTCCCACTCGATCGTCCTCGACAAGCTGCTTTCGAACACGAATCGATCTCCCAACAATTCGACCACCTTCTCGCAGAAGGGCTTATCTGCGAACGCCACCACTTGCATAGAGGCGGCAACGGCTAGCGCGGGAGATAGCCCCGCCAGCGCACTTGCCATCTTTAGCCATTTCATACGCGCTCCTCTCGTTTCTTTCGTCTAATCATCCCGATTGACATCCCGCCTCATCAATTCCTAAGATGCGGCCATCACCTTTTTGCTTTCATGACGCATGACGCTCACGCCGCTTCAGGAACTTGCCACCTCACTCCTTGACTGCCAACGTTGCAAACTGGCCAAGCTGGGGCGCAGCCAGGTCGTGTTCGGCGTCGGTAACCCTCACGCCAGTATCATGTTTGTGGGGGAAGCGCCAGGATTTAACGAAGATCAGAAGGGCGAGCCGTTCGTCGGCGCAGCGGGCAAACTCCTGAACGACCTGCTGGCGTCAGCTGGGCTTTCACGCGATCAGATCTATATCGCAAACGTGATCAAGTGCCGACCGCCGAATAATCGCGATCCTGAGCAAGATGAAGTGGAAACCTGCAAACCGTTCCTGCTGCAGCAGATTCAGCTGATCAAGCCGACACTGGTCTGCACCTTGGGCAACTGGGCCACTCAGACTCTCTTGGAACGCAAAGTCGGGATTACGAAGGTGAAGGCGCAGGCCTTCCACCTGAAAGACTTCGTGCTCTTCCCCCTCCTGCATCCAGCTGCAGCATTGCACCAGGGCAATCTGCTCCCCACGCTGAAGGAAGATTTTAAGAAGCTGAAGGAATTTCTCGACAAGAACACCAAACCAGCCGAACCAGACAGTTCAGCTTCTACCACAACTGCTACAGCCTTGAAGATTGAATCTCCACAGCCGTCACAGATGGATTTGTTCGGGTAGCAGCCTGGTGAAAAAGTCTGCCAGCGTTGTTCTCGCATCGCTCAAAGCCTCAACGTACCAACTGCGTACGTCTCGGCCTTCCGCTTGCTGCGGCCTCGCTGGACAGCCATTTTGACCAGCCTGAAGATGATGCGTTTGTCATCGATCGCTTGTAAAGCTACAGCCTTACCGCTATTATTTCGTCCAATCTGCGAACCAGCACACTGGACGGGGTAGCAATGCCTTCTGCGAAAGAACAAATCGCTAAGATTCTTCAAGATCAACCAGACGACAGCTCGTACGATGAACTTCTACGAGAGTTGGCTTTTGCGAGAATGATCGAGCGAGGTCTTGAAGATTCCGATGCAGGCCGAACGATCAGTCATGAAGAAAGAGGCCGCCGAAGCTGAACAATGGCTGCGCGATATCCACGGCTGCATTTCCCACGATAACCCCACCGCCGCAACCCGCACCGTCGAAGCGATCTATAGGAAAGCGGGTCTGGAGAGTTTTCTGGATCACGCCACTGGCAGAGATGAAACCAAGTCATCCACATCGATTTCGTTACTATTCCCGGCGTCTCTGATGGTGTGCCTAATGTCGATCGCTACCTGCTGTAGCGATCTGGAAAAGACGCACTGAACCCCCCGAAGAGGTATCATTATGTCTGCAAGAAAAACGGAGATGAAAAGCGAGCTGCAATCGGCCGGTATGATTTTGAAGACCGACGTTCGCTACAAGGTACCACCGCATCAGCGCAATTTTTCATGGACCCTCGATGAAGTAAAGCAACTATGGGATGATTTCTTGGAAGCTATCCAGGAGGACAGACCAGAATACTTTTTAGGTACGATTGTAGTGCAAGACGACCCTGAGAACAAGTCACGGATTATCATTGATGGTCAGCAGCGCCTTGCGACCTTAACCATGCTCTTATCAGGAATAAGGACCGTGTACAGGGAACACGCTGATGAGAGAGCCGATGAAGTATATACAGATTACTTGGGAGTCAGGGACAGACGGACTCGAGTAACGGAACCCCGTTTAGCTTTAAATGTCATCAACGAGCCTGTGTTTCAAAGCATGGTCATCGAGGACCCCTCAGATCCGGATCTTTCTGCAGCTGTAAAGAACAAGGCCGCGGCCCCTTCCAATCAACTCGTGTGCGCGGCAATGCAGTATTTGCGCTCAGCAATTCGGGGAAGCAGTAGTGCAAGTAAGAAGTTTGAAACCTTCCTACTAGAACTAGAAGATTTCATTCGCGACCGAGTGGTTATGGTCTTGATGCTTGTCAGGGATGAAGCCGATGCCTATCTGATCTTCGAAACCTTGAATGATCGCGGCCTTGATCTTTCCACGAGCGACCTGCTCAAGAACTACATTCTAGGCAAAGCAGGCAACCGGCTTGATGCTGTAAGAAAGCAATGGGAAGAAATGGTTTTTCTATTAGGAAGTCAAAACGAAACTCAGTTCCTCCGACACTACTGGCTTTCGCGATATGGAGTTATCCGCGAACTCCATCTTTACAAGGAGATGAAGCTGAAATTTTCAAATCAGAGCAGAGTTCTTGAGCTGATGGAAGAACTCCGAGACGCCGCCGATAAGTACACAGCTATGTCGAACGTAGACCATCCCTTCTGGAAAGGATATAGCACTGCTGTGAGGCGAGATCTGGAAAGTCTACAGCTATTTGGGCTTAGTCAGTTCAGACCTCTTCTACTCGCAGCCATGGACAAAATGACTGATAGTCATATCGAAAAGTTAGTTCGAATGATTGTTGTCTTGTCTATGAGGTTCAGTATCATTGGAACTCTCGGAACCGGAAACATCGAAAAAGCCTATTCGGATGCAGCGATCGGCGTTCGTTCGGGTAAGAACAATACACCAGCAAAAATTTTCTCCAATCTTAAATCCATATACCCTGATGACACTAGATTTGAGGCAGATTTCATCCAGCGGGCGATTGGCAAGGCCAAACTTGCCCGATATATCTTGGGAGAAATTGCGGCTGAGAAGCAGGAGAGTTCAATTCTAATTGTAACCGAAGACGAGAAGAAGTCTACGCTCGAACATATCATGCCAAAGACAAGGTCACAGGATTGGCTGAAGGCTGCCAAGGACGAAGAAGAGTACCTTGAGTATGTTAATCGTTTAGGCAACCTGACTCTCATTGAACGTGAAAAGAATAGAGCGGCTGCAAATGCATCCTTTCCAAGAAAGAAGATTGAGGCGTTCTCAAAATCCGATCTATTATTAACAAAGGAACTTTGTGAGTACTCTGATTGGACAATTACAGAAATCCAAACACGACAAGCTTCTCTGGCAAAATCTGCAATTAAGATTTGGTCTCTTCCGTATACCTGACGCGGGGACATCTACTCAAGCATGGGACACGACTGGATACTGGAGAACATCTCCCCGTTCTCGTTTATCCCAAACCACCGCGCCAGAGTGATCTGCCGTGGATCACTCGGCGCGATGGCGCCAAATGTGAAAGGTCGTCGCTACTATAAACGCTAGGGCTTTGATTGGACCGTCGACGTGGGATCTGACTCAGCAGGCTGACTATCCTCTTTATCTTCGGCAGGTTTCTCTTCCTCCGGCACATCAAACCACTGCACCAACATCTCTTCCCACCAGGCTTCGGTGACATCCTCTCCTGGGTCTGTTCCCAGAAAGGCCACGTCTTCTTGCTTGATGGATGCACCGACGAGCTGAGGCTGGAACTTTGCGCGAGTGATGACTTCTTTCGTGGCATAGCCGCCGATGATCCAAGAATCGGGATCGGCTCGGCGAGACTTGTAGGCCTTCAAACCCTGTTTGAGGTACATGAAGATCTGCTGCTGAATCGAATCGGCAACGCCGGACTGGGGCAAGCTGAGGGTCTTCTCAATGCGTTTTCGCCAATGCCGATCGTCATAGCGCGACGTGATCAGTTGCAACATTTGCTTTCCGAGTGCTGCATCAAGCGGCATACTGGATTCTTTCTCTGCTATACGCCATTCATGAGGCTGATCAAAATGGCCTTCCTGCATGGCCGCAGGGAGGTCGACGACTGAGGCGTACCTTCGGAGGTACGTCGCAGGGAGACGAACGACTGAGAACGAAGCTGGAGGTCATTTTCATCAGCCGAGTTCATTAGCCGAGATGCTGCTTGAAGAAGGCCTTCGTTCTCGCCCATGCGTCCTTCGCCGCCTCTGGGCGATACACGGAGGGATCGGTGTCCCGAAAGAACGCATGGGGCGCTCCCGGATAGGTCTTGATCTCTCCGGGTTTGTTGTATTTCTTCAACGCCGCCGCCAATCGTTGCACATCGGCCTTCGTAATCCAGCCGTCGTCCTCACCATAGAGATAGAGGACCGGACAAGCTAGCTTCTGGATCGGTGTGTCAGGATTCGGCACTTGGCCGTAGAACGGCACCGCCGCTTTAATGTCCTGACTCACGCAGGGCAGCATCAGCGCGTAGGACCCGCCCATGCAAAAGCCAGTAATGCCGATCTTGGCCGCCTCAACTTCAGGAACAGATTTCAGATAGGCCACCGTTGCATTCAAATCAGCGAGCCCGTCCTCCTGCTTCAACGTGTTCATGAGTTTGCCGGCTTCCCCTGCATCAGTCGTCAGGGCATGTCCCAGGCGGGAATAGAGATCTGGAGCGATCGCAACATAGCCTTCTGCCGCATACCGTCTCGCCAGATCCTTTATGTGGTCTGTGAGCCCCCACCATTCCTGGACAATGATAATGGTCGGCCGCTTTTCCTTGGTCTGCGGGGCGGCCACGAAGGCCGTCATGCCCACTTTTCCGCTCTGATATTGTACGGTCGTCTCTCGAATGGATTCAACCATGCATCACCTCCGCGCCGTCCCAAGTGTTTCGTTATGCGTGCTGAGTCCTGAGTGTGTAGAGAGGAGGGGGAGAACGTTCAACTCGGTACTCAGGGACCCAACCCGCTCGCGTTCTCAGCTCTCAATTGCCGGCTACCATCATTTCTGAAATTTTCAGCGTGGGGCTGGTAATGCGCCCTCGAAACACCAGATCGTTCCCGACGATTTCGAGATCCTTGAACATCTGTTTCAGATTGCCTGCGATGGTAATTTCTTCAACCGGATAGGCCAACTCTCCGTTTTCAATCCAAAACCCGGCGGCGCCCCGCGAATAGTCCCCGGTGACCATATTGATACCAAAGCCGATCAGCTCAGTGATATACAGTCCGTCCTTTACCGACCCAATGATCTCTTGCGCACTCTTCATTCCAGGGACCAAATAAAAGTTCGTCGGACCGACTGACGGACTTTCCCCCACGCTGCGCGAGGCATTTCCGGTCGACGACAATCCAAGTTTTTTCCCTGAGTAGGTATCGAGTAGATAGCTCTTGAGCACCCCGCGTTCCACGATCGTATTCTTGCGAGTAGCCAGCCCTTCACCATCGAACGGGCGAGACCCAAGCCCACCGACCATCCGGCCGTCGTCGTATACCGTGAGCAGATCAGACGCAATCGCCTGGCCCAGCTTGTCGAGCAGGAAAGACGCCCGCTTGTACAGACCATAGCCCGACACGGCGCTACAGAGGTTTGCCAGTAAGCTTCCGGCCGTCTCTTGGTCAAACACCACCGGCACTCGCTTCGTCGAGACCTTGCGCGCACCCAAACGGCGAATAGCCCGCCTCGCCGCTTCTTGCCCGATCGATTCCGCAGAGGCTAACCGCGCAAACTTTCGTTGCACTTCGTACCAAGCGTCCCGCTGCATGGCACCCGTATCAGAGTCGGTGGCGATCGGAGAAACAGACAGGGAAAAGCTTGAACTCTTGTAGGTCCCGACGAATCCATGGCTATTGGCCAGCACGACTCGTCCGGATGATGAATCGAATTCCGCCCCTTCTGAGTTAGTCACCCGTTTGTCGGCCGCGAACGCCGCCGCTTCCCCACGCTTTGCCCAATCGATCTGCGTCTCCGTATCGAGCACGGTATCATCATAGAGATCGAGGCTTGGTTGGTCTGTGGCCATCTGCGCGGCATCGGGCAAACCCGACACCTCATCCTCAACGACTGCCCTCGCCAAGGTACAGGTGTCGGCCACAAGCCGCTCGAGGGATTCCTGTGAAAAGTCGGATGTGGACGTCGTGGCCGACCGCTTCCCGATGAAGACCCGAAGGCCAAGCCGCTTCTCTCGCGCCTTGGTCAATCGATCAACCGCCCCAACCCGGACCTGGACTGAGAGAGTACCCCCGTCGGCAACAACGATATCTGCCTCCGTCGCACCGCAGGCTTTCGCACGAGCCAAAACATCCGCCGCAAGCTGCGCATACCCATTGGGTGCTTCTGCCGGAACTGAACTTTTTTTAGCCATAGTTGCGTCGCGTCACTCGTTTTCCATTGCGCAATCGACCAGGAAGACTCCCATGCAGGAAAGCTCTAGCCCTGCGTCCCGCCGACCGTGATTTCGTCGATCTTGATGGTCGGCAACCCAACCCCGACCGGCACCGACTGGCCGTCTTTCCCACAAGTCCCGATGCCATTGTCGAGCCTGAGATCATGCCCCACCATCGAGACCTTCGTGAGAATCTCCGGTCCATTCCCAATCAAGGTCGCACCTTTCACCGGCTTGGTGATCTGACCGTCCTCAATGAGATAGGCCTCACTGGCGGAAAACACAAACTTCCCGTTGGTAATATCGACTTGTCCGCCCCCAAACGAAACGGCATAGAGCCCATTCTTCACCGATCGGATAATGTCCTGAGGGTCCGACTCGCCGGCCAACATGAAGGTATTCGTCATCCGAGGAAGCACCACGCTCTGGTAATTCTCTCGCCGACCGTTCCCGGTCAAGGGAATTCCCATGAGGCGTGCATTCAGTTTATCGGTAATATAGCCTCGGAGGATGCCCTTCTCGATCAGCGTCGTACAACCGGTTGGGGTCCCCTCATCATCCATATTCAACGAACCCCGACGGGACGGAAGGGTGCCATCGTCCACGATCGTGCACACGTCGGAGGCCACGCGCTTCCCGATCAAATTTGAAAATGCGGACGTTTTCTTTCTGTTGAAGTCGGCTTCGAGGCCATGTCCGATGGCTTCGTGGAGTAAGATGCCGGGCCATCCGCCGGCCAAGACAACCGGCATGACACCGGCCGGGGCATCGACCGCTGAGAGGTTGAGAATCGCCTCTCGCGCCGCTTCTCTGGCATAGCTCAGATGACGATCGCCCTCGCGATAGTACTCGAAGGCAACCCGACCGCCACCGCCGAAACTCCCAACCTGGCGATTGTCACCTTCCTCGGCAATGCACGTGATCTGGAGGCGGGAGAGGGGTTGGACATCGCTTACCAAGGTCCCGTCGGAGGTCGCCACCGCCACCACCTTGTACTCGGTGTTGAAGGATGCCATCACGTTCTTGATACGGGGGTCATACCGTCGGGCTTCCGCATCGATTTCGTTCAACAGCGCCACGCGCTCAGCCGTCGCCACCTCAGCCTTGGCCCGTTCCATCGAATAGAGATCTCTCGTTGGCCGTCTCTGCGTAGGTACCGGAACGGGCGAGTCCCCCTTGGGCGAACTGGCGATGTACCGAGCCGTATCCGCCGCGATCTCCAGATCCTTCTTTGTCAGTTCATCGGAGTAGGCAAATCCGGTTTTTTCTCCGGCCGTCGCGCGAACCCCGACACCTTGGGAGATGCTTTTGGCTGCCCGCTTGACGATCCCTTCTTCCATGGAGACCGATTCAGAAGTCCGAGACTCGAAGTACAGGTCCGCATACTCAACGTCTCGGACCTTGAGCCGATCGAGGGCATGCTGCGCTTCAAGCTCCGTGACGCCAAACTTGGTCAATGGGATGGGCTCAACCATAGATCTTCTTTCTACGCTAAGTGTGGACAAGAGAGAAGGCAGTATAGCCCAATCATTTCCGTCGTCGCAATGCAGCGAGTGCGCCGGCCGCGGATATTCATACCCAGGAGCGACCGAGTTATCGTTTGACATTCCCCAGCCACGCCAGTAGACTCTGACCACCTCGCTCGCCTTCGTACGGGATTCTGGGGAGTTTACTCAACTTTTTATGGCACTGCAGCCAACTTCAAGTCTCGATCATTTGTCAGAGAGTGAATTGACCGCCAAATTGGAGCTTGACCTGCTCCCGAAACATGTGGCCGTCATCATGGACGGGAATGGTCGTTGGGCTGAACTACGCGGTCTTCCACGAATCGCCGGCCATCGTGAAGGCATCAATTCCGTCCGCGAGATGATCACTCTGTGTCTGGAACTCGGCATCCGAGCGCTGACGATCTACGCATTTTCACAGGAAAATTGGAATCGCCCCACGCACGAAATCAGCGCCCTCATGGGACTCCTGGAGCATTACCTCTCCACTGAACGGGCGAGTTTGATCGAGCAAGGGGTTCGCTTTCGGACCATCGGACGGCATGATCTCCTTCCGCAATCCGCCCAACACTGGGTTCGCACCACCGAGAATGAGACGGCCCATCTCGATAAAATGATTCTGACGGTCGCGTTGAGTTACGGCGGGCGAGCAGAGATCGTTGATGCCGTGAAGTCGCTGATCGAAGCCGCCCAATCAGGCACCATTCAGCCAAACCAGATCGATGAAACCCTGTTCCAAGCCCATCTTTCTACTCATCCGCTTCCTGACCCAGACCTGTTGATACGGACGAGTGGAGAAACCAGGATCAGCAATTTTCTCCTGTGGCAATTGGCCTATACGGAACTGTGCTTCAGCCCGACGTTATGGCCGGACTTCCGCCGGAGAGAGTTCCTGCTGGCGTTGATCGAGTATCAACGGCGGGAACGTCGATTTGGCCGAGTCCTAAGTACGGTCTCGTCATAATACTTGTGGGATATCCCCTCGCAACCGAAATCCTTGCTCATAGCTCGATATCTGTGACGACCTCACCGGCACGCACCAGACAATTCGATCTCCGCCGCCTGTATACCGCCCTTGTGCTGATTCCCGCGGTCTATCTCATTATCGCGCATCTTGTTCCCTGGGCCTTGACCCTGCTCTTGCTCGTGGTTGGTGTGATCGCCCTTCTCGAACTCTACGCGCTGAGTTTTCCTTCGGGCTTGAACCGTCTGCTTGCTGGAGTGGGCCTCGCTGGATTTACCCTGATACTCACTCACGCTCACTTTGCCTTCACCTGGCCCGAGCTACTGATCGGCGGTCTGCTCGTGGCTCTGGCGACGCTGTCCGTCTCCGCTTCGGCTGCGGAGCATCGATGGAACGATACCCTTGTGATTCTCCTCGGCCTGTTGTACGTGGGATTTCCCTTAAGCACGGTCGTATCGACCCGCGCCCTACAGGGCGGTGAATGGCTCGTGCTCTTTTTGGCTGTCGTGACATGGGCGTCCGATACCGGCGCCTACTATGCGGGAACCTTGTGGGGGAAACACCCGTTACTTCCATCGATCAGTCCGAAGAAGACCGTCGAAGGCGTTCTTGGAGGGCTCATCTTGGCAGTCGGTGTAGCCCTCTTGGCGCAGCAGTGGTTCGCCTTACAGCTCTCAGTATCTGATGCATTGATCCTCGGCGTCCTCCTGACGCTGGTGGGCCTCATCGGAGATCTGTTCGAATCGTTCCTCAAACGACGAACCGGCGTCAAAGACTCAGGTGGCATCTTGCCGGGTCATGGTGGAATGCTGGACCGCCTCGATAGTCTCTTGTTCACCGCCCCCACGTTCTACTACTATGTCGCCTACGTTCGAGGCCTGGCACCGACTGCGTAGGCACAACGGAGAGGAGAGCACATGAAGTCGATTATCATCTTGGGATCGACCGGATCGATCGGGACCAACACCCTCGATATCGTTCAGCGGTTTCCCGATGAATTCCGCGTGGTCGGACTGACCGCCGGAAACAACATCGACAAGCTCGAAGAGCAGATTCACCGATTCAGGCCCAAGGCCGTGGCCGTTTCTACCGAATCCTCAGCCGCGCTGCTCCGCGGTCGCTGTGCCGACCTCCGGGTGGAGATCTTGTCCGGAGAAGAGGGTATCGCTCATGTGGCCTCGGTGCTGGATGCTGAGTTGGTCATTTCTGCCATTGTGGGAGCGGCCGGACTGGTCCCGACTCTATCCGCCATTCGAAGCGGCAAGCACATCGCCTTGGCTAATAAAGAGCCGATGGTCATGGCCGGCAAGTTGATGCAAGAGGAAGCTCGGAAACATGGGGTCAGGATTTTCCCGGTCGATAGCGAACACAGCGCCATCTTTCAGTCTTTGGAAGGGCATCGCATTGAGGATGTTCGGCGACTGATTCTCACCGCATCCGGTGGAGCCCTTTGGACGCTGACGCAGGAACAACTTCAGGATGTCACCCCCGAACGAGCTCTGCAGCACCCTAACTGGAAGATGGGGGCCAAGATCACCATTGACTCAGCGACACTGATGAATAAAGGGTTGGAAGTCGTTGAAGCGCGATGGCTCTTCGATATTCCTGAATCCAATATTGAGGTCATGGTCCACCGGGAAAGTATCATTCACTCGTTGGTCGAGTACAAGGATCGTTCGATGATCGCCCAGTTAGGGCTTCCGGATATGCGGACCCCCATCTCGTACGCTATGCGCTATCCCGCAAGGATGGCGCTTGATCTTCCTTCGCTGGAGTTGACGGAGATCGGACAACTCTCTTTTTGCAAACCCGACCATGACCGGTTCCCCTGTCTCAATCTCGGCTACGAATCGCTTCACATCGGAGGGACCATGCCGGCCACGCTGAATGCCGCGAATGAGATTGCCGTCGAGGCGTATCTCAACCATGGCCTCCGCTTTGTGGAGATCGCGCAGGTCATTCGCAGCACCATGGAGGCGCATACGCAGCAAGAGATCACGTGTCTCGATGACGCTCTAGAAGCCGACCGATGGGCAAGGGACAAAGCAGAATCATTCGTTCACGCGTTCTCTCACTGATGATTATTTTGCATTTCAGACAACGTCTGTTACAGTTAGGACACCGCGTGCGGAATAGGGAGTTCTCATGACATCCGCCTTCGCTTGGTCCCCCGATACGCTCTGGCTCCTGCTCCAGAAGGCCTGGTGGTTTCTCGTCGTCCTTGGTGTGTTGGTGGCCTTCCACGAGCTCGGCCATTTCCTTGCGGCCCGCTGGGTCGGAGTGAAGGTCTTAAAGTTTTCGATCGGGTTCGGTCCGAAGATCTTCGGCCGCCAGGTCGGCGAAACCGAGTATCTCGTCTCAGCCGTTCCGCTCGGTGGCTACGTCAAGCTATTCGGTGAGGACGAGACGGAAGCCACGACTCCCGATGACCGTCGCCGATCCTTTTCGCATCAAGGCCTCTGGGGGAAAGTCCTCATCGTCGCAGCCGGCCCCGGGTTTAATTTCATTCTAGCCTACTTGATCTTCGCCGGATGGTTATCGACCGGGTCGCCTCTCTTTGTCCCGACCTTTAGTGATTTGAGCGCGGACGTCGAGGCACTCGTCCCAGGATCCCCTGCGTCGACGGCCGGGATGGAAGTGGGCGACCGCATCGTCAGTGTGGATGGGAAAGAGATTTCGACCAAGACCGAATTGCTTGATCTTGTGTCTCGGAGCAATGGGCAGCCGATCTCACTGGAAGTCCGACGGGACGGACACCTAAAATCGCTCACAGCGACTCCCGTACGAATGACCGGTGACGGGGTCTCCTCAGAAGAACCGATGTATACGATCGGGGTCGAAGAAATGCCCGCCTTGGTCACATCGGTCATGCATGGATCACGGGCCTCCACGGCTGGGCTCCAGCCTGGCGACCGAGTCGTCGCAATCGAAGGACAGACCATCTACACCTGGTCGCAAATGACCACCCACGTGAGGGAACACCCGGAGACGCCGTTGGCATTTGAAGTGCTCCGGGATGGTAAACGCACCACGCTCACGGTGACACCGGCCAGTGAAAAACTTACCGCCAATGGACAGACCTCTGAAGTGGGAAAGATCGGCATCTCCGGTCCTGGTCGATCCTTGATGCGGTCCGACAACGTCGCAGAAGCCGTATACCAAGGCCTGGAAGCGACGTGGGGATGGACGGAACTGACGGCAATCGGCCTCTACAAAATGGTGGTCGGTGACATTTCAAGCAAGAATATCGGCGGCCCGCTGACGATCGCCAATATCTCAGGGGAAGCCGCCTCGCAGGGTGCCTCCAGCGTCGTCTTTTTGATCGCCATTCTGAGCATCAACCTGGGAGTCTTGAATCTGCTGCCGATTCCTATTCTCGACGGTGGCCACTTGCTCTTTTTCTTGATTGAGGGCATCTTACGTAAGCCACTCGGGGAGCGACAGCGGGAGGTGGCCCAACAAGTTGGATTGGTCTTGCTGGTAGGTGTGATGATCTTCGCTTTTTGGAACGATCTGGAACGGATCTTCTCCCACTAACCTTTCATGAAAACATCACAGTTGCTTATCCCGACGCTACGGGACGATCCCGGAGAAGCGGAAACCGTCAGCCATCGATTAATGTTGCGGGCCGGGCTGATCCGCAAGGTTGCGGCGGGGATCTATACCTATCTTCCGCTCGGCTTACGGGTTATTCGGAAGGTCGAACAGATCATCCGCGAAGAGATGAATCGAGCCGGCGCACAGGAGCTGTTGATGCCGATCGCGTCCCCGGCGGAACTGTGGAAGGAAACGGCTCGCTGGGACTATTACGGAAAAGAGCTTGTACGGTTCAAGGATCGTCACGAGCGCGATTTCTGCTTGGGTCCGACCCATGAAGAAGTCATTACCGATCTGTTCCGTCGAGAGGTGCGTTCCTATCGCCAACTTCCGTTGAATTTCTATCAAATCCAGACCAAATTTCGAGACGAGATCCGCCCCCGCTTCGGCCTCATGCGAGGGCGTGAATTCATCATGAAAGACGCCTATAGTTTTGACCTCGACGAGGCCGGCGCCAAGATCAGCTACCAGAGGATGTATGACGCCTACACGCGGATATTCACCCGCTGCGGCCTGACCTTTCGAGCTGTTGAAGCCGATACAGGGTTGATCGGTGGGGACGTCTCGCATGAGTTTATGGTACTCGCCGAGACGGGTGAAGCGACGGTAGCGTACAGCACGGAGGGGGCCTATGCAGCCAATCTTGAACGGGCAGAAACATGCCCCCCCACTGAAGTCGATAACAGTCCGCTACTCCCATTAACCCCGGTTGAGACGCCTCAGCGCCGAACAGTGGAGGAGGTCACAGCCTTTCTTAAGATTTCACCTCGGCACCTGGTGAAGACGCTGCTATACCAAGCTGGGACCGAATCTGTTGCCGTCCTGATTCGTGGGGACCATGAGGTCAACGAGGTCAAGCTGGCACGGCTGCTCAAGATCAACGATGTCACCTTATGTGCCCCTGAAACGGTCCAACGTTTGACGGGATGTCCACCGGGATTTGCCGGGCCCGTCGGATTACAACAGGTCCGTACCCTAGCCGATCTGGCCGTCAAGGGGATGAAGAATGTGGTGATCGGCGCCAATAAGGCGGACACACATTATCAGAATGCCAACTTCAATCGAGACTTTACGGTCGAACAGTTTGCTGATCTTCGAAATGTGCAATCCGGTGATCCATCCCCTCGCGGTCCCGGTGTGCTGACCCTGGCCAAGGGAATTGAAGTTGGACAAGTATTCCTGCTCGGCACCAAATACAGTCAGAAAATGAACGCCACCATCCTCGACGAGCAAGGCAAGGAACGCCTTGCCATCATGGGTTGTTACGGCATCGGTGTTGGACGTACGGCAGCGGCGGCGATCGAACAACATCACGATGACAAAGGCATTATCTGGCCATTGCCCATCGCACCATTTCACGTTCACCTACTAACGGTCAGTCAATCTGAAAAGACGACGAAAACCGCTGGCCAGCTTTACTCAGATTTAGAGAATGCAGGTTTTGAGGTCCTCTGGGACGATCGTCCTGATCGGGCAGGAGTCAAGTTCAACGACGCCGATCTGATTGGAATCCCTTTTCAGATCGTCATCGGCGACAAAGGTCTTGCCGACGGCATCGTGGAGATGAAAACCAGAAGGGATGGAACCAAGTCTCGCATAGCCCCTGGAGATCTGCTTCCGCATCTCACCCAACTCTGCTCCGCAACGCATCCGGTAGTGGCGTAACTCGCCCCTCAGCCCTCTCGCAACACCTGCCCACTCATGCTTGATCTTCATCGATGGAAAATGTCTTTTCCTTGCCTTCCCACTCTGTTCGGCTAGACTGAGACTCGGATTACAGCGCAGTGATCTGTTCGAGACTCGGGGCCTATTGATCCTGCATATAATCCGATTGTTTGAGATTTCGCCGGCAGAGAAGGCAGGGTCGGATGCACGCGAAACCCACAAGTCCCAACGTCCAGGAATTACAACAAAAGGTGGAGCAGGCGGAACATGTCAAACGCATTACCACTCAGATTCATGCGGCCAGCAATCTCGATCAAATTCTTCTCGATCTCCACAAAGACATTCTGAGCCTATTTGACGCAGAAGACCTCACTCTCTATGCGTTTGACGCAGACAAAAAAGAGATCTTTTCCAAACTTCCCCACATCGATGGCGTCGAAGAAGTCCGCATTCCCATTACCGAGCAGAGTCTAGCCGGGTTTTGCGCCAAGTACCTCCGCCCGGTCAACATCGGCGACGCGTACAACATGGCGGAGCTCAAGGCCACCCATCCATCACTGGTTCATGATACGTCGTACGACAAACGGACAGGATTCAAGACCAAACAAGTGCTGACGTACCCCATCGTCGCCGACAACAAATACTTGATGGGAGTCCTGCAGCTTCTCAATAAGAAGAGTGGGAGTCGCTTCACCAGAAAAGATGAAGAAACGGTCGACGAAATCGCCAAAGCACTGGGAATCGCGTTCTTCAACCTGAAAAAGGCATCAAAGAAAAACCCGACCAAATTTGATCTCCTCGTCAGCAATAACCGAATCACCCAAAATGAGCTCGACCAAGCCATCGTCGACTCGCGAAAAGGAATGAGCGATCTTGAGGGCATCCTGATCGAAAAATACAAAGTCCCCAAGATCGACATCGGTAAATCACTCGCTCAATTCTATAAGTGCCCCTATATCGAGTACAGCGAGCGGACGATCGTCGATGTGGAGCTCTTGAAGAATCTGAACGTCGACTATCTGAAGAAAAACCATTGGATGCCGCTCAAGCGCGATCGGACAGCCATTGAAATTTTAACCGACGATCCAGGCGATCTTGATCGCGTCCAAGATATCAAACGCACATTTCCCGGCCTCAACATTCGCTTCGCCGTCAGCCTCCGACGGGACATCGCTCAATTCCTCAGTTCTGCGACGGGACAGGCCGACACAGGTGGACGCAAACTTGATGAAAATGTGTCTGATATTCTCGGCGAGCTCGTCACCGAGGCGCAAGCGGAGGCCATGGAGGACTCTTCCGCGGGCGGAGGATTGGATGAAAATGACAGCGCAATCGTCCGCCTGGCCAACCAAATCATTGCCGACGCCTACCGCCAGAATGCGTCGGATATTCACATCGAGCCCTACGGAGAAAAGCGGGAAACACTGGTACGCTTCCGCGTCGACGGCGAATGCTTTGAATACATGAAGATCCCTCAGAGCTATCGCCGTGCCATCGTCTCCCGACTGAAGATCATGGCCAGCTTAGATATCGCCGAGCGCCGCAAACCTCAAGACGGCAAAATCAAGTTCAAGCTCACAGAATCGAAGGAAATCGAACTCCGCGTCGCGACGTTGCCTACTGCGGGATACAACGAAGACGTCGTCATGCGTATCCTTGCTGCCAGCGAACCGCTGCCGCTCGATAAGATGGGGTTCTCTGAACGGAACCTCAAAGAGTTGAAAGATATTTCCGAGCGACCGTACGGCATCATCTTGTGTGTCGGCCCGACCGGTTCAGGAAAAACGACGACCCTTCACTCGGTGCTCGGCAATATCAATACCCCAGACATTAAGATATGGACCGCCGAAGATCCTGTCGAAATCACACAGTATGGTCTTCGGCAAGTACAAGTTCAACCGAAGATCGGCCTCACCTTCGCTGTCGCCATGCGCGCATTTCTTCGAGCTGACCCTGACGTGATTATGGTGGGAGAAATGCGGGATAAAGAAACCGCCGATACCGGGATCGAAGCGTCCCTCACCGGCCACCTTGTCCTTAGCACGCTCCATACCAATAGCGCAGTCGAAACGGTCACCCGTCTGCTCGACATGGGATGCGATCCGTTCAGCTTTGCCGATGCCATGCTGGGCGTCCTCGCCCAGCGGCTGGCTCGCAGAATATGTAAGGAATGCAAGGAGCAATACGTCGGTACCAAGGAAGAGTATGAAGAACTCCGAGCAGGCTACAGTCCCGCGTATTGGGACAAGCTCGACATCAAGCAGGACAATACGTTCCGTCTTTCACGTGGAAAAGGCTGCGAGACATGCAATCGATCAGGCTTTAAAGGGCGCGTCGCTCTCCATGAGCTGCTGCTTGGCACCGACCAGATGAAACGCTTGGTGCAAATGAAAGCACGCACCGAAGACATGCTGAAAACTGCGCTCGAGGAAGGGATGACGACGCTCGTTCAAGACGGCATTCAAAAGGTGCTGCAAGGCCATACCACCTACAAAGAAGTCAAAGCGGTCGCGATTAAATAGCATGGCCATCGACTGCTCCGACCCCTCACCATCTTGGCTCTTTCCGGCCGGCTAGTTATTCCATATTCGCCCCAGTGCAGATCGCACCTCTAGCAGCTGGGTTTTGATTTCTTGCCCAAACCACTTTTGTTGACAGAAGGAAAGGAAGAGAAGCAGCGTGCGAGCTTTACCGCGTTTGGGAAGCTGCGGAAAGGCACATGGGGTGCCCGGCAATCAGGCTGCGACCGTAGGTCTGCTTTGAGTCTGGTGGGTCATATAGAGTTGAATGTGCTTGTTATCGCTCGGCGACAACTGCTCGAACTCCACTCCATACGTTTGTTCCCTACCCCACCTGACTGTTGCAGCTTCAATAATCATGGCGGCCGTCTGATCGGGCAATCGCAACTGCATCGCGATGCGATCTCCAGGCGTGATCACCGCTTCGGTCATGACACGGGCGCCTTTGGCGGAGACATCGTAGATGATCCCCAACCCCTGTTCGATCGCTCCCTTCTTCACTACGCCTACCCTCGCCAGCGAACAGGGAAAAGGAGCAGAGACACGCACGCGAGGATGCTTGCGTAGTTGCGGCGTACTGTGAACTGTGTGGGACCTGAACTCTTGATCATCCATATTCACCTACTCCTTCGATGTTTCAGAGGTGTGTAGATACTCCTCCAACTGGCGCATGGACGAGTCCGAGAGCGCTCTGAAAGCAAGTCCATAGAACTGGTACTGCGTCCAGCACACGGTGGCCGTCGCCACCTCAACTGGAGGGGTACTCTTGTTCAATCGGAGCGCGAGAGAAACCTGATCGCCTGGCTTAATGTCCGCATCGGTGCTCACACAGGCGCCCTGCAGCGAGAGGTCATAGACCAGGCCAACGTCATGGACCGGTTTCCGAAACCACCCTCGTGTCGTTTGGGAAGAGACGGAACAGCTGAACGGCAGTGCGATGCGAACCCTGGAATGCTGCCGAGTATTGCTTTGCGCCGGGTTCTGCTGCTGAATCAACTGCATGCCGATCTACCTCGTGAGCCATACTGTATCTCACGAGGTAGATTTTGCGAACTGATTTTACACTTTAGGACCGTGTGGTGGCCTGAGGGTTGAGAATAGAAGACCCAGCACGAGTGCCTCGCGAATTGGGCCGCCGGGGTCGCCCACCGTTTTTCATCTGATGACTCGACGATCGACCATGCCGATGAAGCTGCTTGGCGCCAGTATGCACTGGTGCGGGCGGAGCTCCACTTCCGGATGCGAGAGGAACAGCGTGTCCGAGCAGTCGCTCGATGTCGCGTAGTTGCTGTTGGTCTTCGCCTGTCACAAAACTTGTCGCGCGACCCGTCGTCTTCATGCGAGCCGTACGACCAATACGGTGCACGTAATCTTCCGGACAATTCGGCAAATCAAAATTGATTACGTGGCCGATGTTCGCCACATCAATCCCGCGGGCAGCGATATCAGTTGCAACCAACACACGAAACGACCCGCGCTTGAATCCTTCCAATGCGGCGCGTCTCTGAGACAGACTCCTGTCTCCGTGCAACACCGCCACCCGATGGCCCACGCGACCGAGCAAGCGCCCCAACCGATCAGCCCGATGCTTCGTCCTCGTAAAGACCAGCGCGGTGCCTTTATCCGTCCCTAAGAGGGAGAGCAGCAAGTCAGGCTTGTCGGCGTGCGACGTGTAGTGTATCGCCTGAGTGACACCGTCTGCCGTCGTTGCCGAGGGCGCCACCATGACACGCACGGGGTTGCTGACGCTGGCTTGTACCAAACGGGCGAGATCCGCAGGCAGAGTCGCTGAGAAGAGCAAGGTCTGCCGCTCCTCCGGCAATGCATCAAGGATCTGATTGATTTGCGGCGCAAAACCCATATCCAACATCCGATCCGCTTCATCCAACACCAACATCTTCATGGACGACAACAAAATCGTGCCGTTCCACATGTGGTCGAGCAGTCGACCCGGCGTCGCCACCAAGATGTCCGGTCGCTGCCGCAAACCTCGCACTTGGGCTTGCATGTCGGCCCCTCCCACGATGACGGTGGCGGAGATCCCTCGACTCCGCCCGAGCTTTTCAATTGTGATGAGGGTCTGCAGGGCGAGCTCGCGCGTCGGTGCGAGGATCAGCGCCTTTGGCTGTCCCTTCGGGAGAGAAGACAGCCGCTCGACAATCGGAATGACAAACGCTGCCGTTTTACCGGTGCCAGTCTGGGCGCATCCGATCACATCTCGCCCGGCGAGAGCCGGAGGGATGGCTTGTTCTTGAATGGGAGTTGGTGAGGCAAACCCAGCTGCCGCTAGGTCGCGCAAGAGAGCCTCGGACAAACCGAGAGCCTGAAAATTGCATTGCGCAGACGTATCCACTAAAAAATCCTTTCAGTTTGATCGCATTATGACGGGATCAGAGAACCGAGGGGAGAAACAACCGGGTGGGTGTAGCTCCAAACTGGACCTGGTCGCGATGCGATCGCGAAGTCCGTTATGGTTGAGCATCTCCTCGCCGGACTACCACGAGAGAAATACAGCGATACTGTACAGGAGTGCGCGTCTCGCGTCAACTTGCCGGTTGATCTCTGCTATCATGCTTCACAATACATCTTCCTTTCTGCAATAGTGATAGGCATCAGACCATTCATCCACTGAGAGCTTTATGAGATAATCTTCCCATGATTTTAAAACGTTGGCTCGTCGGAGACCCGCTGAAGACCGCCCAGGCACGGCACGAACGGCTTTCAAAGACAATTGCCCTTGCTATCTTTTCATCTAACGCGATTTCGTCCGTCGCGTACGGAACGGAGGAAATCCTCCTAGTCCTCATTCTAGCTGGCACGGCGGCAGTCGCCTGGTCGATTCCGGTCAGCTTAGCAATTCTCTTTCTGGTGCTGGTTTTGACGATTTCCTACCGTCAGATCATCTACGAATATCCTGAAGGGGGCGGGGCCTATGTCGTTGCGAGGACAAACCTAGGTGACCGCCCAGCCTTGGTCGCAGCGGCAGCGCTGATGATTGATTACGTTTTAACAGTGGCGGTTAGCGTGGCGGCCGGTATCGCAGCACTCACCTCGGCCATTCCAAGTCTGTTCATCCATCGTGAAGCCCTCGGGCTTGTCGCCATTCTTTTTATTATCGTCATGAACCTTCGCGGTGTTCGTGAATCAGGAAAGTTTTTTGCCATTCCAACCTACTTTGCTATCGGGGCATTAGGGCTTCTCGTTATAGTAGGAATAGTTCGGTCCTTTTCCAACCCTGGGATAGCTCCCCCCCCGACCGACTCTGCGGGAACAGAAACGCTTACTTTGTTCTTGATACTGCGTGCCTTCGCAGCCGGCTGTTCAGCCGTCACCGGGATGGAAGTGATTTCAAACGGCGTCAAAGCCTTTCGCCAACCCGAATCAAAGAATGCCTCCACCACAATGATCTGGATGTCGATCATCCTCGCATCGTTATTCATGGGCATCAGTTGGATGGCGTATCACCATGGCATTTTGCCCAAGACCGACGAAACCGTTGTCTCTCAGCTTGCACACCTGACGTTTGGTACCAGTTCTATCTATTACGCCGTACAGATCGGGACCATGGCCCTATTGGTCCTGGCCGCAAATAGTGCCTTTGCAGGGTTTCCCCACCTGGCGTCGATCCTGGCGCGGGACGGATTCATGCCCCATCAAATGGCCACCTTCGGCGATCGCCTGGTCTTTTCGAACGGCATCGTCATCCTCGGGTTCTTCGCCTGCCTCTTGCTTATCCTGTTCCAAGGAGATACGCACGCTCTAATTCCCCTCTACGCCATTGGTGTGTTTCTGTCGTTTACTCTCTCCCAAGCGGGAATGGTGAAGCGCTGGCTCGTAAAGAAGGGCCCTCACTGGCAAACAAAGTTAGTTGTCAATGGGGTCGGCGCCCTCACGACCGGTATTGCAACCATTATCATCGCCAGCACCAAATTCGTGCAGGGTGCTTGGATCGTCTTTCTACTTATCACTATCCTTCTACTGATGTTCCAAGGCATTCACGCTCACTATAAGGCCGTCACCGAACAGATCGCGCTAGGCCGCCGAGGAGAACGCCCACCCTTGCCAAGGCGCAATATCGTGATCATCCCGATCAGCGGCTTGAATCAAGCTGTGGTTCGTGCATTGGACTATGCCAGGAGCCGACCAGGTGAAATCCGAGCCGTCTTTGTGGATGTCGATCCAGAAGAAAGTGCCAAGGTTAAAATCCAATGGGCTCAATGGGGAGGTGGCGTGAATTTGATTGCACTCTCCTCTCCTTACCGATCAGTTCTTGGATCGTTGTTGCATTACGTCGAGGAAGTACTTGAAAAAGACCCGACTACATGGGTGACTGTCGTAATCCCGGAGATCCTTCCTGCAAAGTGGTGGCAAGGCATCCTGCACAACCAACGTGCTTTGCTGCTGAAAGCCGCATTGCTCTTTAAAGACCGCGTCATTATCACCGACGTCCCATTCCACTTGACGAAATGATCTTCGCGCGTAACCTCTGGCTCATGAAATGGATGACCGCACCTCGGGTTGTTTGCCGATGCCTGTTTCCGCTGTGCCTAACAATGACCTCTCCGATCCAAGCCTTCACCATTACGGAGCCACTGGAAGGTGCCAAGCTGACTGCTGGAACCTCTCTCACAGCGCAGGTGGACTTGGGACACGAGACAGGCGTCATGAAAGTCCGCTACTACTGGTACGGCGAACAGGACGAAGTCCTCGTTGAACAAGGTGATTCGACAGCGATGGGCTCGATCGTGGCGTCAGTCGCGATGGTCGGATCAGCCGAGCAGCATCCACCATTCGGAGGCCCGTTGACAGTCCCATTAGACGGCATTGGGCCCATGCGGCTATTGGCAGTAGCCGAAGTCTCCCGTGGGCGACTGAGCACACAATCCATTTTCGATGAGGTGCTCGTGAATGTAGAACCACCTGCTACTCTCACAGCCATCGATTTTGAAACAGATAAGCCGTTGCAACTCGGCAGAGCGGGACAGTCCTCCGCCTTTGGCCATATTGACTCGCTGGGCAAGATTTTCGAACTCCCGGTCGTGGCCGACTTTGCTGACGGTGTCACACGGCGAATCAGCTCGCCAACCAGCGGAACGAACTACGAGTCCTCAAGTCCAAAAGTCATTAACGTCTTGCCGGGCGGGCTCTTACGGATTGTCGGCAACGGCAAGACAACCATCACGGTCAGCAACCGGGGCAAACAAGGCGTACTCGATGTTGACGTCAATGTGAACGATGAACCGAACGAGCCGCCGATCGCCGATGCCGGTCCAAACAAGACGGTCAAGGCCAGTTCGAGGGTGAAGTTGAGCGGTGTAAGAAGCCGAGATCCGGAAGGTGAAGCGCTTTACTATAGTTGGAGCCAAGTACGCGGCAGCAAAGTCTCCCTCTTGGACGTCAACGCTTCCGATGCCTCCTTTCTCTCACCACCGGTATCAGAGCCGCGAACCTATCGCTTCAAGCTGCGCGTAACGGACAAGAAGGGAGCCGACTCGTTACCAGCATTTGTAGACGTGACGGTGGAACCATAGTGGCATTTCTGAAGCAGAGTCACATGAGACTCTGTTGTTCTGTCTGCATATCGACTCCGCCGCTCATCTCAAACCCCAATCATCGAAGAGAATGCATATGAAAAGATTGGCTGAAGATGGCTATGCGATTATCCCTGGAGTCCTCTCCAAAAATGACTGCGAGCGCCTGCTTGATGAGTTAGCCGGCTGGACCGTCGATAGAAGCAGAGCAGGAATTCAACATCTTATGAAATGTCCACCCATCTCATCTCTTGCTCAGGACAAACGCTTACACGCTCTTGCCAAGGCTGCACTAACGGGGACCGCTACCCCCTTTCGCGCGCCATTGTTCGAGAAAACGCCAAAGTCGAACTGGTTAGTTGCCTGGCATCAGGACACAGCCTTGCCTATAGAAAGGAAGTTTGCCTCACCAGAGTGGGGGCCTTGGTCGAAAAAATCTGGGATAATCTATGCTCATGCTCCAGCTTGGGCTCTGGATCGAATTGTCACTCTCAGAATCCAGCTCGATCCAGGCGCACAACATGACGGCTCGTTACGGGTTATTCCGCGTTCTCATCTGAAAGGGGTCTTGTCCGATTCAGAAATTCATCGCCTGACAGAACACGAAATCCCGGCTGAATGCCTAGTCCCACAAGGAGGGGTGCTTATCATGAAACCTCTGATCATCCACGCCTCTTCAAAATCTCGGAGCAACGCTCCTCGTCGGGTAGTCCATATTGAGTACGCGCCGGCCACTGGCATTGCGGAAAATGTCCAATTAGCCATAGCATAAGCCGTGTTACTGAGTTCTTTTCTTACTAACCTCAGCACTCAGAATATATGGTCATCTTTGCTACCCAGCTAGTCGTTTAAGCATCGGCTCATACTGTTTTCGCAATTCCTTCATAACAGAATTGATCCGTGCCCGTCCTACTCCGACCTTGGCCTTTGTTTTTCCCAACTTCTTTTTCATGGAGCCTCCATCACAACTGCTCATTATACCTCTTCCATCCAAGCTGATCGGTACGTTTGCCTGGTTTGTTGGCGCTTTCTTTCTATGACGGGCTTCTGGACGAAGGCGGAATGGAATTCCTCACGCTTAGGCCGCAGCGTCCTTCTTCGACTTATTCTCGATCGTTGGGTTCACGATGCTCGTCCGGGGATGTTCTCGCAGACGGATTTTGGATTGACACGGTAACGCGCTTATTGGCTCTACGCTCCCTGCTTTCCCTTGCCACTGGCGACCAGAGCGATCACCTGAAAAAACTTTTCGACTCGGGCTTTGTATTGATTCATGAACTGGGTGGTCCACATCTTGTTGTATTCAATGGCAGCACTCTTCTTCATGCCTGCATCCTTTTCCCCAAGCGGAGAGGAGTAGTGCGCGATGAGGCGGTCTAGTTCGTCTTCTCCGAAATTTCTCGAGTACGCATGCTTTAAATGGTCATGGAGCGACTCCACTTGTCCGATCGCCTTTCTCATGTCCTTCAGGAAGACCTCCAGAAGCGCCTCGATTTGCTTCTTTTTTTCACCTTTCAATTGAGGATACGTGCTCACGATGGATGTTCGTATTTGTTGCTCATAATCGCTGACATATTTCTGGGTGAGTGCGTCGTATTCCGATTCCAGCTCCGTCACTCGAATCAACGTGAGCAATTTCTCGACCTTCACGGCCTTCGCACTCTCGATAGCGCCTGCCTCTGCGGGAATGAAGCCGGCAACCAGTGGCACGCACCCAAGCCACATCATCAGAGCGGCGAAGGAAACTCTGGCACGATGCATTGGCATGAATGTAGGCATGACCCATACCTCCTGCAATCGAGTCTACATCGTAGAGAGCGTTCGTCAAGAAATAGAGAGCTTCCCTCATCCGGCCAGGTCTGCCTAGGTTGCGCGACGAACCCGATCGATGTGGCTGAATCGGCAATCACACCTTCCCCAATCTCATGGGCCCATACATCTGACGAGCTCGGTGGAGTTCTTTGCCGTGCTTCCGTAGCCCCGGACCAAACTGTGAGTGCTCCACGTCCTGCTTAAACTGTTTACTCCTCGACTCGACCTCATCAATCGCTTCCGCAAGCTGTGTGACCATGCGCCTCCCAGAGTTAGTCAGCCATCCGAGATGATGATCGGCGTAACGAAGGTCTTGCAGTGAGTAGCGGACGGATGCGATCTCCTCCAGACAACGAAACCGCGCTCGATGAAGATCTCGTTTGCTGAGCCCTGCCTTCTTCCACCGCTCCAGCCCTCCTCGTCCTGATGCCCAAGACGAAAGCCGCTCGAACAAGAGCGCGCCCATGGTGAAGGTAAAGGTCGCATGAAGAATGCCGCGCAGTGGGCGAAGACTTCGCCGCCAGGGCGAATAGAAGATCTGTTGATGATGGTCGCCACGATACATGACGTATTTCCGGAGCAGAAGATTCAAATGGTGATGGCTGTTCTCATGGATGAGATCATCAATCACATCAAGGTTGTCGCGGTCGAAACAGTTGATAAACGAGAGTCCTGGTCGATGCCGATAGCTGAAGCTCACAACCCCTTTCGCCTTGAGAGGGATGACACGGGATGTGAGAAGCGCGAGGATCTCGTGACCTTCCGGCCAGGCAAGCCGGATGGTCTGCCACGCACGAGCGATGCGATCGACTTGTTGCCGATCAGTGGCCTTCACAGATCTTGGCCTGCGGTCTTTCCCGTACACCAGTGTTGGACCGACGGTGATCGAATGGCTATCGGTCTGGATGGCAATCCTCGGCGGATGGTACATCCACTGCCATTGCTCTTGGCTTTCCCACCTCGACCAGACCGGCAAAATCCTCCTTCCAAGCTGCACTGAAATGCTGCTTGACTCCACAAGAAAACTCACGTGACCTTTCGATCGGCGCAGCGCCTGCCGCATGTCGCTTGGCGACTGACACCAGGCACCGGTCTCACCCATGGCAAGAGTTCCCTGGACTTCGGCTTTCTCGAAATTGTCCTTCAAGGTTCCCTGTACCGACCACCGCCTCAACTTTCGCTGTCGACACCACGTAACCGATAGGGCTGGATCAAACCAGAGAGACTCTTGAGTCAACTCCGCCGCCAAGGACTGACACAGATCGTACAACCGCTTTTCAAACCCGCTGACTCGTGCCTTGCCCGTCGGGAAGAGATCATCAAAGTATCCGTGTTCAAAGAACTTCTCTTGGCATTCGTCGAACAACTGTTCCGTAAAATCTGTCTGATTGTGTTCTAGCTTCCACTGTTTGAGCACATCGAAGAAATAGACGAGGTCATTGAGCGTCTCAATCCATCCGACCACTTTCCAGTTGGAATAGGCCTCGAGTGGGAACTGAGAGCGGAGACGTTCAAAGAGTCCGGTCGGCAGACACAATCGTCCAGTCAGATCCGCGTGTTCGGCGTGCAGTTCTCGGCAAAGATCGGTGAGTAACCGCCGCATTGACAGGCGAAACTCATTTCTCCATCCCACGAGTGGCTGAGCATCAAGCAGGCGCATGAAGGAATACGGGCGTGAACAATGTCGTCCGGACTCTAGCGCAATGAAAGCGCGGTCGCAAGGTGCGCGGCTCTAAACGTGACTACGCTTTGTAGACAGGCTCTTGCCTGAATATGCGGCACATCGTACAGTGCCTCTTCAAGAAATTATTCTCAGATGAAATGCCCTCGCTATGCTGAATGTGTCGGATCTTGAACAGGTCCTTCAAGAAATCTCCCCTGCTATCCGTGGTGGCTGGATCCAGAAGATGTACCAGCCTAGCGCTCGCACCCTCGTGTTCGACATTCGCGTGCCCGGACATACGCATCGGTTGTTACTCTCCTGTGAGCCAAACACAGCTCGATTCCATCTCACCACACGCGCTCAGGTCAACCCTTTGACACCTCCACCATTCTGCCAATTTCTCCGAGCCCACTTCCAGGGAGCGCGCATTGACGATATTCGCCAGATCTCGAATGATCGCATCATTGAACTGACTGTTACGGGGAAGGAGGGAACCAGCACGATCGTGTGTGAATTGACCGGCAAGAGTGCCAATCTGCTGGTTCTCGATGGCGAACGACGTGTCCTCCGCAATCTTGCCCGGCAGCGGGACCTCATCGGTGCCTTGTATACACCACCGACCGCTCGCAGCTCAGAACATGATCCAGCACCCCCTCGATTCACCGGAATGCTCGGAACTCAGTTCCCCATCTCTGCCGAGATCGACGCCTTCTATCAGAGTCGGGAAGTGGTACAAGAGGTCGCCTATGCTCGAGAAACCCGCGTCCGCTTTCTTAGGAAAGCAATCAAGAAGGAGTTGCGATTACTAGAGGCGTGGCAACGAGACCTGTCTAAAGCAACAGCGTATCGCAATTATGGTCGATATGGAGAATTGATCAAGGCCAATCTATCCAAGATCAAAAAAGGAGACGATCACATTGAGGTCACGGACTACTTTGATGAGGTCCTCCCTCAACTCTCCATCCCACTCGATTCGACCAAATCAGCCCAAGGCAACATGGATAACTACTTTCAGAAATATCGCAAATATCTTGCCGCCGAGCGTGAGCTCAAGCCACGCATTGAACGAACGGAGCGCCATGTGATGCAGTTACGCGAGGAGGTGAAGAACGTGGAGCAGGAAGGGTGGCGGCCACCAGTTCAGTCTCTTCCCCAGCCGGACCACCTTCCCATCAAGCAGGCATCGGCGATGCGCCGTCGCGTCTCGAACGAACGGCAAGGCCCGTTTCGACGGTTTACCTCAACGGATGGACTACCGATTTTTGTCGGACGGAATGCGCGCGAGAATGACGACCTCACGTTTGGCCTGGCCAAAAGCGATGACCTGTGGCTCCATGCCCGCGGGGTGCCGGGTTCGCACGTCGTCGTTCGATTGGACAGAGGCACAGATCCTCCTCTCGAAACTCTCCGCGACGCGGCCACGCTGGCCCTGCTCTATAGTGATCTGAAGAAAAGCGGAAAAGGCGACGTGATCTACACTCGCCGTAAATGGGTCAAGAAGGCGAAAGGTCAGGCCCCAGGTGCGGTCATCGTCACCCAAGAGAAATCACTGCACACCAGTCTTGATAAAACTCGCCTTGAGGCTCTCAAAAGTCGAAGGAACCATGAGTAACGCCTGACTCCTAGGCACGTTCTCTTCTCTTCGCATGCGACGATCCACATATCCGGACTTTCGCTCACCGACTCTGCGCCTTTACAATCGCAGAATCCAGTAATCGTACTGATACCTATTTTTTTCACCGGTATGATGAGGTACGATTGCTTCGATACGCTCAGAACGCACATTTTCCGCCCATTACCTCGAACCGGAGGAGACACTCTGAACTACGTCGCGCTCAAGATGCTATTCGGCGATCGCGCCAAATACCTCATGCTGCTCTGCGGCTTGAGCTTTGCCGTCATGTTGATCGTTCAGCAGGGCTCCATTTTCTGGGGTCTCATGATGTGGTCCCAAGCCAATATCAGCAATCTCAATGTACCCATCTGGGTCACGGATCCTGGCATCGCTCAAGTAGACGAGGTCAAACCTATCGCCAGCACCGCGGTCGACCGCGTCAGAAGCGTCGACGGTGTGGAGTGGGCGATGCCCCTCTACAGAGGTCTGTTGCGGGCTCGCCTCGCCAACGGGGAATACCATCAAGTCACGTTGACCGGACTTGAGTCGGCGACGCTGATCGGACGTCCCCTCGAAGTGCTTGAGGGGCGGTTCGAAGACATCCGTCAGCCGGACGCAGTCGCCTTGGATCAATGGGCAGTCGAACGGATGGGAGGGCCGACAGTTGTCACGATCGGAACCATTTTTGAGTTGAACGACAAACTCGCCCGTGTCGTGGCAATTGCTAAAACTCAGAAGAGTTTTACGAATGTCCCCGTCGTGTATGCCACCTACGAACGCGCAATCCGCTATGTTCCCCGCGAGCGCCGTACACTTTCCTATGTACTGGCAAAAGCCAGGGACGGAGTTCCGGTTGCCGATGTCATCCAACGTATCCGTGCCGAGACTGGTCTTGGCGCATTCACCGAGGAAGATTTCGGCTGGAAGACGATCATGTGGGTGCTCAACAACACTGGAATCGGGATCAACTTCGGAACGACGATCCTCCTCGGATTCATCGTCGGGATGGCCATTGCCGGACAGACGTTCTATCTCTTCACAGTTGAGAACCTCCGCCAGTTCGGTGCGCTCAAGGCGATGGGGACGTCGACGTTCACCCTCGCACGAATGATCATCCTCCAAGCATTCACCGTCGGGCTGACGGGCTATGGGGTCGGTGTCGGTCTGGCCACACTATTTGGCTCCTTGGCGGCGAGCGGAGGAACCCTGCCGTTTGCCGAGACGTGGCAATTGCTGCTGTTGGTCCTGGTCGCATTGCTCATGATCTGCATCGTCTCGGCATCAGTCAGCATCGTGAAACTCGTAAGACTGGAACCGGCGATCGTCTTTCGATGAAGGACATGAGCAACGATCCACAACGAGCGGCCGTGCGTGCACGGAGTGTGATGAAATCCTTCGGCAGCGGGGACACCAAAGTCACGGTCCTGAAGGGTATCGATCTGGACATTTATCTCGGTGAGTTGCTGTTACTCGTAGGGGAATCCGGTGGCGGCAAGACCACCCTCCTCTCTGCCATTGCCGGGATTCTCAACATCGATGACGGTCAGATCGACGTGCTGGGTGTTCCGCTCAGCAGCTTACCATCGAGCAAACGGACCAGCTTTCGAGGACGAACCATGGGATTTATCTATCAACAATTCAATTTGCTCCCCGCGCTGACCGCGGCTGAGAATGTGGCCGTCCCGCTCTTGATCCAGAAGATGCGCCGCCCAGAGGCCCTACGCCGAGCCTGCATAATGCTGGAACGTGTCGGCCTCTCGGACCGAATTGAGTTTCTCCCTAAAAACCTCTCAGGCGGCCAGCAGCAGCGGGTCGCGATCGCCAGGGCACTGGTCAACGAGCCACGCTTACTCATCTGCGACGAACCGACTGCCGCCTTGGACGGACCCAATGGACAAAAGATCATGGCGCTGCTTCGCGAAGTGGGGCGCTCACCGGATCGCTGTGTCATCGTCGTGACCCATGACAGCCGTATCTTTCACTTCGGCGACCGGATGGCCAACCTCACGGATGGACGCATCGTCAACATTGAGGACATCGCACAGGAAGGAAACGCATGATCGTCTTGAAACGACTGAGCGTCTGGCTGGCCGTTATGGGTGTGGGGTTGGCCGCGTGGGTGCTCATGGGGGCTAACCAGAAAGACCCGATGCCCCGGCCGATCTCCGAGCCACCGACGTCACCCTATCAACACACCGTCGCGGCCTCCGGTATTATCGAAGCGGTGAATGAGAACGTGCGTATCGCTCCTCCGGTCGCAGGATTGATCACCAAGGTCTTTGTGAAGGTCGGTGACCAGGTCACAGAACAGGCCCCGTTGTTCCAACTGGACGACCGAGAATTACGCGCGCAACTCTTGACTCGTGAAGCCGCCATCCCTCCACTACAAGCGCAGATTGAAGAACAGAAATACAAAGTCGGCGATCTCGAGACCCAATACAGACGCCTGCGATCGGTGTACGATGAACGAGCCGTCAGCGAGGATGACCTCCAACGCACCTGGTATGCACTTGAGATGGCCAAACGAGGCGCTCAACGTATCGAAGCTACGCTGAAGCAGGCGATGGCCCAGCGTGATGAAGTCACGATGTTGTTGGATCGTTTAACGGTCCGGGCTCCCAGACGTGGGACGATCCTACAGGTCAATATTCGATCCGGAGAATATGCCCAGCTGGGATCGGCTGAACCCTTGATGTTGTTGGGAGAAACTGAGCAATTGCAGATCCGGGCCGATATCGACGAAGTCAATGCCCCACTTGTCGTTCCGCAAGCCGGTGGAATGGCCTCTGTCCGATCTTTGGCCGATCAGAAAATCCCGCTCACCTTTGTGCGCATCGAACCCTATGTCATCCCCAAGAAATCGCTCACAGGCGACAATACCGAGCGAGTCGACACGAGAGTGCTACAGGTCATCTATCGATTTGAACGGCCATCCTTCCCCATCTATGCTGGCCAACAGGTCGACGTCTTTATCGAACGGCGAACCGCAGCCGTATCAGGTCAAGAGGTACCACCTTCCAGTCAGACAGAAACGGAGCCATCGTGAGCAATCAAGGTTTCCCTATGGAAGGTCTTGCTTGTGCCGGGCCCGTCTCACTGAGATGATCGGCCTATTCAAGGCATGGTGTGGGGGATGGGAGCCCGCCCACCCGAGACTTCCGAGCTGACCCTACGTGCCATAACGCACAGAATTGCGGTTTTCCTCGCGCTGCCACCAGTTCAGCACTATGATGGACATTGAGAGGATTTAGGGCATGGAAGGCACTCAGAGCGCTCCACCTTTATCGGCGTCAACGATCTTAGTGGTCGACGACGACGTCCTCATCCTTCAATTCTGCAAAGGTTTTCTTGAGGATGCGGGTTTTACGGTGCTTGAAGCAGAAGGTAGTTCAGAAGCTCTCAAGATCTGCACGCAGCATCAAGGGCCGATCGATCTCCTGATCACAGACCTTGTGTTACCCCCACCAGGATTTCAACTTGCCTCAACAGCCAATCAGTTCCCACACGTGAATGGTCATGAACTGGCTGTTCGCGCAACCATGATCCGGAGCGGGCTGCACATCATTCTCATGTCGGGAAACCCTGATAAAGACTTAGTCAGTCATGGGATTAAACGTGGGACACTCCCGTTTTTAGCGAAGCCGTTCGAGAAGGACCGCCTCATAAGCCTCGTCCACAACGTGCTGGCACAGCCGGCACCGACCTTGGCAGTAGAGCCTCGGGCAAGCGCGGCCAACGATACCGATTGGTTCGGCTGACCGCCGAAAAGGCTGCCGGCGAACTCCGACTCTCCAACAGGGCAGCCTCGGGACCGATTTCCAGACTACTCGACTTCCCCGCTATCCGACGCGTGCTCGGTTATGAACCATCCGGCGATCGACAACCGGCGATGCGATCCTGCCGTCAGATCGACACGGCAAATCCTATGGTAGCGAGGGACGGTAAACATGACCAGCGTGCCTGGACGCGGTTCAATGCAATGGGTCGGCACCAAGTCAACCGATTCCGAAGATCGACCAGCCCGTTTTTGATAGATGATGAGTTCACCACCCCAATCGGGTCGCCATTCTTCATGGATATAGGTCACGACGGCGACTCGACGCCGGAGCGATGGTCCCCCCACCAGAAGCCGTCCTTGATCGGTATCATCATGGGTGAGGAGGCAATCCCCTGCCGAGTAGGAGTAGTAACTAAACCCAACGTGACGCCCAATGATATTTGGGAACGATTCTATATGCTCTCGAATGCATGGAAGCTGTAGCCGCGAGAGAAAGTGCTTACCCTCTGCCGGGCCGATATCAGCCTTTGCCCAGTTGCCGGATTGCGGAAAATCCTGCTGGACATTCTTCAGATCCGAGAGCTGCTTCCAAGTCGCCTTGTTCATCCCGTCACGAAAAAATCGGCGCTCCTCAGCAGACCAAAAGTTTTCCACCACGACCACTGGCTTGCTTCGGAACGAGACTCCAGGTAACTCTGCGACTCCTATCGTTGATTCCACAACTGTCATCATTGGTCACCCTCTGATGAGGAGGACTATTCAGTATCCATTCGAACTACGTGATGCCATCATGTTAGCCAGAAAAAAGAAGGGGCGCCACTCACATGGCGCCCCTCTTTTCTACATACTCATGCAGATCGTCAGTTACCAGCGGTCACGCTTTCCGCCGCCTCCGCTGCGGCCGCCGCCTCCACCGAATCCACCACGACCACCGCCACCCGTGCGCGGTTCTTGTGGCCGTGCTTCGTTGACTGTAAGAGTCCGGCCACCCATCTCCGAACCATTGAGGGCCGTAATCGCAGCTTGAGCTTCGGCATCCGAGGACATTTCCACAAAGCCAAATCCTCTCGATTGGCCGGTGAACTTATCCGTAATAATCCGCGCCGAGGCCACTGCGCCATGGGCCGCGAATAAGTCACTCAATTGCTGCTCGGTCGCCGAATATGGCAACCCACCGACATAAATCTTCGAACCCATCGGGGTTCCTCCTTTAAAATAATGACATTGTCTTGAGCACGAGGAACGAGGAAGGAGCGGGCCGAAGACGCGATCGCTGCAGCGACTTAGGTCTGACTTCCGACAAGATTCCCGGACAAGGCAACATCGACATTGTGGGCCTCCTCTGATAGACACTCAACACCGCAGAGGCCCCCGGCGGTATGAGTCAAGGGTAGAGTAGCATAGGGGGTAGTAGATTACAACCTTACTCCCCCACCCGCACCAATAGCCCTTGTTCCTTACAGTAGGCCATCGTCCGGTAAAACCATACGACGACGCATACCAGCAACACGCTATTGAGCCCGACCGCCCACATAAGATTCGACAATGGCACCTGTCCGGACAGCAACACCGCCCGCATTCCTTCAAAGATGTGCGCGGCAGGATTGACCCACGCGAACGCCTTGAGCCACTGAGGCAGCACTTCCATCGGATAAAACACACAGGAGATGGGCTGAAAGAGAAATACCATGCTCCAGGCCAAGACTTCGGCCTCTTGTCCGAATCGCATGATCAGCGAGGTCGTCAACACTCCGATGATCCAGCCGGTGAGCACAAGATTAAACACGAATGGGATCAGCCATACTCCGATGACCAGGACATTATAGGAGTAAAAGACAAGCGCACACCCACCCAGCACAAGCGAAACCACGGTCACTTTCATCACACTCATCGCCATCGTGGCGGCCAAAAATTCGCTGGGCTTCAACGGACTGGCGAAGAGATTCATGAGGTTGCGCGCCCAGAGCTCTTCCAGAAACGTGATGGTGATGCCTTGCTGAGCGCGGAATAACACGTCCCAGAGAATCAAGGCTCCGAGAAAAAATGTGACGAACCCTGGCACTTCGCTCTGGTACCTGGCCAAATACAGCGTGATAAATCCCCAGATCACGAGATCCAAGAACGGCCAATAAAAAATCTCCATGATCCGCGGCAAACTTCGCCGATATAGATAGAGATGCCTGAGAATCAACGCCATGACACGGTGGAGCTTCATCCACAGCTCTCATGATCATGCTCAGGATGGCAGCCCCCACATCCCCGTTGCGCTCTCAGGAGTTCCGCCTGAAGGGCTCGGATTCCTTCAACCAAGTGCGAGCCCGCCATTTTTCCGTCAGGCATCGATCGCAAGGACAGCAACACAAGCAGGGCCGGAATTCCGGCTAGACCACTTGCAAACCATACCCCAACATCCCCGCTGTCGCCACGCCACCACAAAAGACCGAGTAATAGTGAACAGGGCACACACCACCCTGCGAATCCTTTCGTCACGATATCCCACCCACAGGTGTTGCGGTTTAGGCCGATCAAGCCGATCGCAAACCAAAACATCCCCCAGGCCGTGCTGACAGCAAGGCCGCCGACAAGGAGTCCTATTCCGATATCGATAAGAGCGCTCATTATACCGGTAGTGAGACGTGCGGCTCCCGTGCGAGATTCAGGAACACTTGTTCCAAATCTGCTTTTCCGAATCGCGCGATGATGGCCTGCGCCGTCCCTTCAGCGACGAGTCGTCCACGTTGAAGGAAAATAATACGATCCGACATTTCCTCCATCTCCCGCATATTGTGTGACGTGTACAAGATACTCAACCCCGATGATCGTCGCTCTTCCTTCAGCAGGGCGCGTATCTTGTACGCGATGTCAGGATCCAAGCTCGCCGTCGGTTCATCGAGAAAGAGCAGTCGAGGCTCCGTGAGCAGGGCCTTCGCCAATGTCAACCGCGTCAACTGCCCTGATGATAATTTTCTGGTGACTTTTCGCCGGAATTCATCCATCTCGAGTTTCTTGACGATGTGATCCACCCGGCGGGGGATATCAGTCAGGCCATAGAGCCGCGCCACCACCCAGAGATTCTCCTCGACAGTGAGGGATTGCGGCATAGCGATATAGGTCGATGAGAAATTAACTTGTTGCAGAACCGCCTCACGGTGTATGGACAGGTCCAAGCCAAACGCTTCGATCAAGCCGGAAGTGGGTGTCACCACCCCGAGTAACATCTGGATGGTCGTGGTTTTTCCGGCGCCGTTCGGCCCCAGCAACCCCAGAATTTCCCCTGGTCGAATCTCGAACGAGACGTCGTCAACCGCGGTGAAACTTCCAAAACGCTTCGTCAGCTTCGATACTTTCAGAACAGCATTGGTCATCGGATTCATCACATGCGTGACTAGTTGAACAGGAGAGCTTCGTTGATCTTCTCAGGAATGTGGCAGGTCTCACATTTCCGGTCCAGTACCTTACCGTCATACTGTCCTCTTCCATCGTGACATGAGAAACAGTCACGGAGGGCTCGACCGCGAAGGTATGATCCTTCAGGATGGATCGGATACCACGGCGTGCTGTCGGCAGACACATGGCCACGTGGAATGACGACCGGATAGCCTTTGATTGGGTCCTCATGTACCACCCCGGAATGGCAGGTCGTGCACCCCTCCCCTTGTCCGCGATGCTGAAACGCTTGCATGTGTCGGCCATGGTTCATGATCAGGCCCACCCTTTTGACCGGTGACGGAAGATCGCGCACGGCTATCTCCGACACACGGAGAATATGCCGGTGGCAACTGAGACAGACGTCGGAATCCACATGGGCCTTGAGATTGTGCACGTCCGTCGGCGTTCCAAAGAGATAGATCGCTGTATCCTTCGCGCCCGCCCAAACTTTGTCGTGCAACCATCCTTCCAACCCAGGTCTCACATGACAGGAGACACAGGCCACCTCGTGATGGGAGGACTTGACCCAACTCTCATACGCAGGCGCAATCGTGTGGCATCCGGCGCAGAATGTGGGCTGATCTGTGACAGGCGTGGCAACCCCGACGAGAGCCAAGCCTCCCGCCGCAAGGCTCACGATCAAACCAGCTTTAGACGTCCAGCTCATGCTCCCGGCGTCGGAGAGGGAACTGTTTGATCAATAACGCTGCAACACCGCTCACATCATCTAGATGAAGTACGGGCACCGGGAGATCGACCACTTGATCAGAGACGACGGCCAAAAGACCATCGGAAGAGTACGTGATCTCGCCCAACTGATCACGGACGATCATGACCTTTGGATATCCCTCGCTCTTCCATCCTTCTGCGATGATAAGGTCGTAGGAATTGTCGAGGAACCGGTCTCGGACCTCCTCCACCTTGAGATGTTCCGAGACATCAGCAAACATGGCAAGGCTTCCTTTTGAAACGACCACGACACTGCTGGCACCGGCCCGTTTATGACGCCAACTATCTTTCCCCTCTGTATCGAGGTTAAAGCCGTGTCCTGCATGTTTGACAGTCGCCACACGGTATCCTGCCTTAACCAGCTCAGGAATCACACGCTCGATCAGGGTCGTCTTACCACTGTTCGAACGACCGATGAAGGATACGATGGGAATGGACATTGAAGTTAGTGGTCAATGGTCAGGAGAAATCATGACCAACGCTTAATGACGATTGACTCCCTGTATTCTAGCAACAAGAACGACTCTCGGCGTCTGAGTGCCTGGGCTCCATTTGAGTGGGCCAGGCTTCGCCGGCCAGTAACTGGACCGTCACTTCATCGCCAGGTTTCAAGCGTTCGACGGCGACAGGGACATCGATGAAACAGTTGGCTTTCACCATCGATGTCAGAATGCCGGACCCTTGATCACCGGTCGTACGGACCTTAAACACGCCGTCTTCTCGCGTGAGAACACCGCGCAAGAAATGTCGCCGATCGCCGCGCTTGGAAAAGGTTTCCTGGAACAGGGCCTGCACGACCGGGCGTCCATAGGTGCGACAGCCGCTCATCTTCAACAGGGCCGGCCGTACCAACTGTTCGAAGGTCACCATTGATGACACAGGATTTCCTGGAAGTCCGAACGCAAGTTTATCCTGAATCTTCCCGAACGCCAGCGGCTGACCCGGCCTGATGGCAAGCTTCCAGAAATGCATCTCCGCACCGAGCTCACGAAACACGGCTTTCGTAAAATCATAGTCACCCATGGACACGCCGCCTGACAAGACAAGCATGTCGGCATTCAGCCCTTGGGAGATCTTTTCCTTGAGCGCCGCAGGCGTGTCCCGAGCAATGCCGAGCAACAGAGGGATGCCACCGGCTTCCTGAACCGCCGCGGCAATTCCGTAACTGTTCGAGTTGATGATCTTCTCTTCGCTGTATCGCTCATCTAAATCTGCCAATTCATCCCCGGTCGAGAGGATCGCCACACGTGGACGCTGGTGCACAAAGACGAATGATTTGGCCAAAATCGCCAGCATCCCAGCCTCACTGGGACGCATCCTGGTTCCCTTTGCGATAATGCAATCCCCTTTCTTCACATCCTCACCCTGGGGCCTGATATTGGCTCCCTTCGGCTCGGCCTTCAGCACGCGAACGGAATCGGGGCTAGGCTCAGTCTCTTCAACCTTCAGCACCGTATCAGCTCCGCGTGGAATCGGCGCGCCCGTCATGATACGGATCGCTTGACCGCGGCCCACCTCTTTCGACGGCATAATGCCGGCTGGAACATCTTCGATCACCGAGAGAGTCACAGGCTTCTGGATTGCGTGCTCTTGCCGAATATCGTCCCACCTGACGGCAAACCCATCCATCGCCGAGTTGTCCCATGGAGGATTGTCTCGGGTTGCCACGATATCCTCGGCCAACACACGGCCTAGAACATCGAGGATCGAAATCTTCTCCACTCCCAAGATCGTGGCGGCATCGAGTACGACCTGTTGCGCATCATGCAGCTGGGTCAAACCTGTCATGGCATCGGCGGCTTTCACAGACTTATTCCCTTGATCGGTTTGGCTGTGGGTCGTCCAACGTTCAACAACGACCCGCTCTTCTTGCAGAACGATTCAATCTGATTGGCAATCCTGTGGTAGGCTTCTGCCGTCGGAGTGTCTGAATTGAACAACGCAAACGGCTCACCTGCATCCGATTGCGTGACAACATCGGGGTCAAGGGGGATACGTCCCAAGAACGGCACTCCCATGTCGAGCGCAGACGCCTCTCCTCCACCCTTCCGAAACACCTCAATTTCACGATGGCAATGAGGACAATCCAACCCGCTCATATTCTCGACAATGCCGACGATAGGCACCTCGCTGTCTTTGCAAAAGGTGACCGATTTTCGCGAATCAAGGAGGGCCACCTCTTGAGGGGTCGTCACAATCACCGCGCCGCTGACATTGCCGAGCAGGTCGATGGTGGTCACTGATTCGTTGCCGGTCCCAGGGGGAAGGTCGATAAGGAGAAAATTCAGGTCCCGCCAATCGACTCCGCCGAGCAATTGATTGATGAATTCATATTTGTAGGCATCGCGCCAGATGATGGGATCATCGGAGTTCTGCAACAGAAACGACATCGAGGCGACCTTCAAATTATACGCCTGGAAGGGAATGATCCCACCGGACGTGCTGACCTTGAGCTTTTGTCCTTCGGCGCCGACCATCTTGGGAATGTTGGGGCCATGAATATCCATGTCACAGATACCGACGTGCCACCCTTTGAGCGCAAGACTGACGGCGATGTTCGTCGTACAGGTGCTTTTCCCCACGCCGCCTTTGTTGCTCATGATGAGCACTTTATACTCGATCCGTTCCATCCGCTTGGCGACTAACCAGCGGCTATGCCCCTCCTTGTCCTTCTGGCAGCTCTCGTTTTCATCGCAGATGGCACAGGCCCACATATACGTGCAGGCGTCACCACTTCCATTGCTAATGATGTTCAGTTCACGTCCCATGATTTGGTTATTCCTGTAAAACAAATGACCCGTACGCGCCCAGGCTAATGCCGCCGTCCTCCGGGTACCCCTACATACTCATCATCCGAGGATTTCCCCATCGACATCCTCGAAGCGCTCCCTCCCGCCCCTGCACCGGCCATCGCCACCGTTGGAACGGCGGAGTGACTTGTATCAGGCGCGGTCTTCTTGCCAAAGACCTTCGCTCCGAAGATACCAACCCAATACAAGAGAAACATAGGGCCGGCCATGAGCGTTTGATTGAATGGGTCTGGGGTGGGTGTCAGAATAGCTGCGATCACAAATGATCCCAACAACGCCCATTTCCAGTACTGGATCAAAAACGGCGCGTCGACCCAACCAAGCTTGGCCATAAGGGTGAGCGCCAACGGCACCTCAAAGGTTAGTCCGAAAACCATCAGGAACCAGAGTGCAAACCCGACGTACTGGGCAATCGAGATCTGAGGAACAAACCCGGCGTTCACGCCATAGGCAATCAAAAAATTCAACGCAAACGGCAGGACAAAGAAGAACGAAAACGCGGTACCGGCATAAAAGGCCAACGCGCTGACACACACGAACGGCCCAACAAACCGGCGTTCCTGGACATGCAGGCCCGGCACTACAAATTTCCAGACTTCATACAGCAGATACGGCATGGCCACGACGATCGCAAACAGCCCAGCCACCTTCACGTTTTGCCACAGCGCCTCCGCCGGAGCGAGAAACACAAAGGGCACGGTCGGTAGATCCGTGGGTTCCCAGGAGAGTTGCCGAGGCACAAACATGTTCTGGAGCGGAACACGGAGCCATTTCACCAGGGCGTCGGCGTAAAAAAACGTCCCCATGAAAATGACCAACAAGACGACCACCGCACGGGTCAGCCGCACCTGGAATTCCACCAGGTGTTCCATGACCGGCATTTTCTTGTCTTCAAGCGGCTTGAAGATTGAATCTTGCAGCCACCGATTCACCTTGTTCAGCACACAAACCTCGTAGGGTTCGGCATCTGCTGATCTGATGATTGCTCTTCAGACAACCACCAGATCGCTAAATCAACAACAGATGACCTTGCAGAATCTACTTCGGATTGATGGCCACGAACAGGCTGTTCCCTTGCCGATTCACCAACAAAACCGCGAGCTCGTCTTTCTTGATCTTTTCCGAGGCCTTTTGAAACTCGGTGAGCGACTTGACGGCCTCGCGATTGACTTCCTGAATGACGTCCCCGCGCTGAAGTCCGGCTGCCTCGGCCTCTCCGCCCGGCTCCACCGACGTAATAACCACCCCAGTCGTCTTCGCAGGAATGTTGAGTTGGCTCATCAACGCATTGTCGAGGGCTTGGACTCGCAACGACGCCAGCACATTGTCCGGTGGCTTGATCGTCTCTTCGGAATCCTTCTTCGACGGACCAGGCTCTTTCTTCGCCAGTACTTCATCCGACGGACGTTCCGCCACTTTCACCGCGATCAGCTGTTCCTTGCCTTCTCGCACGACCTTGATTTGCGCGTCCTTGCCGACCACGGTTCTTGCGACCAGATTTCGTAGCTGACTGACGCTCTGTACCTCTTTGCCGTTAAATGCGACCACCACATCGCCTCGCTTAATTCCTGCCGCGAAGGATGGGCCATTTTCATTGACGTCGCTGATGAGGACACCCTTTCGTTCTTCCGGAAGCTTGAACGATTTGGCCAACGCCGGTGTGATCTCTTGAATCGCCACGCCCATCCACCCACGAACAACCTTCCCAGTCTTCTGAAGGCTATCCACGATATCAAGCGCGATGCTGCTCGGAATCGCAAACCCGATGCCTTCCGAGCCACCGGTTCGTGAAAAAATCGCCGTATTGATGCCGATCAGCTCGCCGTTCATATTGACCAGCGCTCCGCCTGAATTTCCTGGATTGATCGCCGCGTCGGTCTGGATAAAATCCTCATAATCAGCAATGCCGACATTGCCACGCCCCAAGGCACTGATGATACCGAGCGTGACGGTCGAACTCAGACCAAACGGACTTCCCACGGCCAGCACAAGATCGCCGACTTGTAGTTTTTCGTACTCGGCCCACTTGAGAGACGGTAAATCCTTCGCCTCAATCTTGATCACAGCCAAATCGGTCTTCGGATCAGTCCCGACCACCTTCGCGGAAAACTCACGCCGATCACTCAGCGTTACGGTAATCTGGGTCGCTCCATCAACCACATGGTTATTGGTGACGATATAGCCGCTGGCGTCCAAAATGACTCCGGAACCAGCACTCTGATCAGGACGTCCGTGGGGTGCCGGTGGACCACCATGAGGGCTCGGTGGTGCCGGCGAATCTCCCCCTCCCGGCTCATCGCCCCCGGGGGGCATTCCAAATGGGGGAACCGGAGGAACCCCGCCACGGCGCCGATTCCCTTCTCTGGCACCGGTGACGGCGATATTTACGACGGCTGGGGTTGTTTTTCTTACAATCTCAGAAAAGCCTTGCGCCCAAGCCGGAGGAACCCCTGCCGCCGAAACGGAAGAGGCGCATCCGCTTCCGACAAACGCACATCCGACCAATCCGCAACTGACGAGCACTCTAGCCGCCTGCTGACTCCAGTTGAGCATATCTGCACTCCTTCAGGATATGGCCACCCTCTCACGAGAGGCCTTAGTTGGAACTGAGGCTCCGCACTGCCTCGAACGGTATATCTTACACTACTCCTTCGACGGGCTTCAAAGAGGAAAACTTTCTATTGCTAAAGACTTCGAAGAAGCGGCATGACCAATCAGACGACCGGCGGCCACGAAACCAATGAATTTGCGCAAACCTACTCTCCCCTGCGATCGTGTTGCTTTTCAGATGTTTTTTCCAGTACCGTGGCGGGCATACGATATAGGTGCCTCCGTGAGATCAAGAAACCCATTCAGTCGCATCACCTTCGTTGCAAGCGCCGGATTCGGAGGCCTCCTCCTCTTTCTTTCCGCTTGCGCCAAACACCTCGAGTTTCCTCAGCTGGGAGAGCCCCTCGCATCCAGTGCCAAGCTCGAAGTGCCTCCCTCCTTCAAGGACTTTACCATTCGATACACCGATTCCTGTGGACAGATTCAGGAAATTCCGCTGGGACATCGACTCCACGAGGCATTGGAGGAAGGTATTCGCCGAACCTTTACAATCGTAGCTTCTGAGAACGAGAGCGCCATCGCACCGGATCACATCATTCAAGTCGACGGAATTGATTCAATCTTTGACCTCAACAAGGAGGCCCTGTACGACCGCCCTCCCGCCAGCTTACAACTCAATACCGTCGCTCGGGTCTACGATCGAAACGGCACGCTCCTCAAGCAATCGGATATCAAGGTCGCTCGGCGGGAACGCCTTCGGCTCGAGCAACTCGGAAAGAATTGCGACTACCACATCGATCCGTTCATTCGAGACACCGCCATTGACCTGGCAACGCGTGTCGCCTTGATTGCGCGAGTTGCGGCAGGCGGCCAAGGCTCCGCCTCTTCAGCTGAACCAAATTCCACCGCGCTCGCTTCAGCACCGTTAGACAACCAACAACCTCCAACTTCGCCTGCCTCGCCTCTTCGATTTAAGGCGACGCTGCTGGACGAAAACACGGATTTGATTTTCGAAGGTGGAGAGCATATCCGTATTCGAGTGGACGTTGTGAATACGGGAACGACCCCTTTGGAAAATGCTTGGGCATCGCTCACAGGAACTTCGGCCGTAATCGATCAATTCCCCACGACCAGCTTGCGGATCCCTCCTCTACTCTCGGGGCAAACTAAATCTCTGGAATTCGTCTCCAGCTTGCCCCTGCTCGCCGAACCCCAGCAGGCCAAGATTCAGGTGTCCGTAGAGGAGCGCGGTGGGATCGCGGCGCGACCCCAAACATTGTCTTTCACCATCGCCCCGACTGGATCTAGCCATGACGATATCGATCAAGTCCCGGCACAGACATCAGGCATCCGACGACCAGAAACCTCCGTCATTTCCATCGGCCTCAGTTCCTATCTCAATCACCAGATGCGGTCCCGCAAGTATGCGGCGCGCGATGCGGAAACGGTCGCCAAGTATTTTCAAACCCTCGGAGGCGTGCCGTCGTCCAATATCCACCTCCTCACGGACCGTAAGGCCACCCATTCGCAGATCGAGAAAGCACTCCGGGAATGGCTCCCAACCCGTCCGATGAAGGATGGCATCGTCATCGTCTATTTTTCCGGCCACGCCATGATTTCCCCATCAGGAGAGATCATGTTGGTTCCCTATGACGGAGCGAAGGCCGCGACAACCCTCTACCGGCTGAAGTCGCTCGAATCGGTCATTGCGAAACTCAACCCGCAACAGGCCCTCCTTATCTTCGAAGGCACCGTCTCCTCGATTCAAGAGAATCCCAAGACAAGCGTCACCCCCCAATGGGAATTGCATGGTGATGAGACTATTCGCCTGGTCGCCGTAGAGGGCCTCGGCAAGGGCCTCGACAACGACACACACCGTCACGGGCTCTTCACCTACTATCTCTTACGGGGTCTTCGCGGGGAAGCGGACACCAACCACGACGGAACAGTGACGCTCGGGGAAATCGGTAGCTTCGTGCGTCAAAAAGTAGCCTGGGCGTCCAAATCGAAGTTTAGTTCAGTGCAACGTCCACAGATCATCCCGTTATTGAAGCCTGACGACAACGCCGCTAACGTCGTCCTCACCTCTCTGCCTTCCCTCACCGCTACTGAAATACCATAGGCTCCTCGACGAAGAAGCCCATCGGAGCTTCACGTTACTGTCTTCCTGCAGCTCATTCCCTGCATCTTACCAGCATGCAAAAAAAAGAGGGTGGGAAGTTTCCTTCCCACCCTCTTTCATCTGTTCGAGTCGCAGCGGAGGTGCCCCCCCACTTCGGTCCTGCTGAAAGACCAATCCTACGGGCTGACGACTTGCAGGTGAATGCTGCCAGTGTCAGGCATCGGCGGATTGATTGTAATAGTGTACGTCTCCGAAGTCGCCAGCGTCACAGGCTTCAGGCTAAAGCTCGACGCTGAACTCGTGATACCAGTTTGCAAGATGCCGTTAGGAGAATACAGGCCGATATTCACATTGCCTATCGTATTCTGGGTCACCTTGATCGTCACTTCTTGATTAGCTGTACCCATAAACGTATAGCGTCCATTCTGACCAGCCCGACTGATCATGATGGATCTCGGAGCCGCATTGACCTTCAGTGAATCTGAAACTTCCGTCGAGAGCGTCACGGTCATTCTTCCGGTGTAGCTACCGACAGGGTCAATGAGAACTGTGTAGGTGCCAGTGGTCGGCAGGGGATTTTGATCTTCCAGCGCTCCACCAGCCGTACCTACAGCTGTGGACGCAAGGATGGTGCCCTCGGCAGTCATGAGCGTGACTGCGCTTGAGGTGATATCTACTCCGGTCATTCCAAGGCTGATCCACTGCCCCGCCTTACCATCAAAGGTATACCGAGCCGTCTGACCCGGCTTGTTCAGACTGACTGGGGCCGATGGTCCATCAAGGGCCAACGTGCCTGTGATTGGCGATGACAGCGCCAGCGTCATACTGCCGGTATAGTTACTCACCGGCTCCACCATGACGGTATACGTCCCCGTTTCCGGCAACGCAAACAAAGGGTCGAGACTGCCGCCGCTCGGACCGATGGTCGCGGAGGACCACTTGGTTCCATCCGGTTTCAATATGGATACCGTGCTCGAAAGGATTGATACCCCAGTCATTCCAAGATTTATTCGTTGGCCTGCAGTTCCATCGAAGGTATAACGCCCCCGTTGTCCCGGCACCGTCAAGGTCGGTGTTGCCGTGACTTGGTCGATCATGATGGATCCCGTCAGTTCCGGGGCGTTATAGAGCGCGAGTTTGGCTTTCCCTGTATAACTGAGATCCGGGTCAATCTGAATGACATAGGTACCGGAAGTCGGGAGAACCTGCCCCGGAATCATGGCGCTGCCGGACACAAACGAGGTCGGCTTACCCAAGGGCATTCCATCCGGTTTCAGGATCGAGAAATACCCACTTCGAATCGTCACATCGCTTAACTGCACACTTACCGTCTGGCCGCTCTGGCCTGCGAAGGTATAGTACGCGTTTTGCCCGACCCGTTTGATATCCACCGCCACTGCGGAACCCTGGGGGACAACCTCGCCGCTCAGCGCGCTTGAAACTGCTATGGTCACACTTCCCGTGTATTCGCTCAGGGGATCAAGGAGGATCGTATACGTTCCCGTCACCGGCAGTTCGGCGAAATCAAGGCTCGCTCCGTTCATCTGACTGGAGGAGATCAAACTACCTGTCTCGTCATCAGTGAACTTATAAGCCGTGGTTGACGTTTGGACCCTCGTTTGGGAGGAGAGTTCTCGCTGCATGGTCGCATAATAGTTCTTCACGGCTGACGCCTGAGTGGGGACCAGCGCACCATCTGGCCCATACAACGCGACCCTGAACTGGGTGAGTGTCACACCATGAAAACCGACGTTGATCCTTTGGCCTGCCGTGCCGTCAAACGTGATGACGCCTTTTTTTTGTGCCGTATTGATGGCGGCGGTAACAGATTCCCCGCCAACCGCAGCGTGACCGGTGTACTCAATGTCACCTCCCGAGACACCCGGCGGCAGGGCAATGTCTCCGGCGTAACTCACTCCGGTGTTGCGATCCCACATGACACCCATCGACACAATCGTAAGTGATACCGTTACCACTGCTACGCGGCACTTTCCCCACGGCCATAGGCTGCCCATAGTCGCCCTCCTATTCCAATATAATGAAAACAGACGGCCCGATATGGTTGTCCCCTCGCTAGAGCTTTCTTTTCAGTTCTCGTAGAGTGGTCGGACTCTACCCTTTTTCGCCTCCGGAGCGCAAGCACCAATGCACGACTTGTGCGGAGGACCATATACTCCCCCCTTTTGAGGGGATCTCACGGGTAGAGGCACTGATTTGGATATCTGGTATGTCTGACGCGAAGATTGGGGGCGAACCACGCGATGGCGAAAGAGGAGTCACACGGTCGATTTTCTTATGAATGAGACAGACAAAAAGGGTGGAGAGTCACCTCCCCACCCTTTTTGATCAACTCACAAAACCCTGTGCAGAGACTAGTCTTTCTTACAGAAAGCCCGCTCGTAATTGATAATGTGCCAAGCGTCTTCCTCCGTGACCGCAGCCGGGATTAACGACACCATCCCGGTGCCGGGACTGCCGTTCTTGATCACCCAGAAGAGCTCTCCATCTTTCCGCTTCTTATGGAACTTACAATTCGTGAAATCTCGTGGGCTTGGGTTCAAAATCTTGCCGGCTTCGCCCTGTCCATCACCAGCCTTGCCATGACAATTGAAGCAGGTGCCCTTCCCCTCATACAATGCCTTGCCCTTGGCAATGCTTTCCGGGGTAGCATCGACCGGATTCTTCATCCCCTTCGCATCAGCCATCTGATCAGCCGGCACTCGCGGCTTCAACGGATCTTTTTCTTCGGCTCCCACCACCGAAACCGAGAGGAACATAATCGCTGCGCTGATACTCAAAAACTTGGACAGGTACCCCATCAGACGTCCTCCTTTGTGTTAAACCCACCGGCCTTCACCCACTCCAGGCCGTTGACTTGCCTGCTCAATTCTCAAAAGACAGGTAAAACGAACAAACTATACCAACGCCCTTGAATTCCTGTCAAGAAAACATGCCTCCGAGACATCGACCAGCATCTCTTCCTTCATATCGATAGATCAAGTTCGGTGCCACGAGGCACTTGTAAGTGATCCAAAACAATTCAGGTCCTTAGGTGACTTGCCGTGAGTGCGACTCATAGCTCTTCAAAATCCGTGACGCCTTTGCGCCACAGCGACACCATCAAAGCCTCATCCTTTGCTGCTACAGCGTTGGGCATGCCATCGTGTATTGAATCGTGGGAACAGCACTACGAGATTGCATGTTCCGAATAGTCGAGGGAATCTACCAGAGAAGACAAGCGAAGATAGATTACAGACCGATGAAGTTCTATGAGGGGTCTATCGTTTCAGCACAATGTCCCGCGCAACTTTTCCGCTGGGGCCGAAGGGCTTTTGGGGTTTGCCGTTGAGTTCAGCTTTAACCCCGCCGGCGTTGCCAAGCGTCAGGATGAATTGATCCTGCCCCGTCCAATGCGACTTTTCACCAGGTCGAAGGAGCGATTCCTGAGGGCTCCCATTGTCGATCTGGACCACCACCCAGCTCAATTCGGTGGCTTCCAGGTCCAACACGAGCTGCCCATCGCCCTGATCCGCCACTGCGTTCAACGATAGGCCCGCTAAGGGGCCATCACTGCCGGGGGACACCGTCGAAACCGAGGCAACCAGGCCCGGCTCAGACTTGGAAGCCGCTGGAGCCGCGGGGTGCAATTCCTGCCTTGGTGGGGCCTCCGTCGTCGTTTTTGGCATCCCCACAGGCGCTTCGCTCGGTTTGGAAGTGTCCGTCCTCTGTTCCGGCTGGCGCGCACTCGATTCCGGAGCATCCTTGGCTGCTTGCGTCGTCCGTTTGGCCACCGAGGCTGGTTCGGGTGATCCCTGTCGCAACACCGCAGACTGCTCTCGGCTCAAGAGAAAGATCAACGTCACCACGGCCACGCCGATCGCGATGGCCACCGCCCTTCGATTCGCCTGCCGCTTCCGATCCTCCTCTACTTGCCGAAGCTTCAGCCGATCTCGCTCGTCCTGTTTCTCGTAGAAGGACCCTGCCGATTGGATGAATCGGTGAATCGCATCCTCTTCATCCAAGCCTAGCGATCGAGCATAGGAGCGCACAAACCCCCGAGCGAAGACCTGATCGGGCAGCTTGGCAAAATTCCCTTCTTCGAGCGCCTTAACGAAGTCCGTCCGAATACGGGTCTTGGACGCGACCTCATCGACGGTCAATCCTTTGGTCTCTCGCACTTGCCGGAAGAATTCGCCGACTGACTCCATAGGTCTCCTACTTCAATCGGGTCAACAGGTCCGATGCTTGCGCTGCTAAGTCTCCATCTTTATCCATCGTTGCCACTTTCTCCAGCACTTCACGCGCCCTGGTCGCGTATCCCAACTTATAGTACACCCGCCCGAGCTCCAGATGGCTCATCGCGGGCGGAACGCTCGGAGGGCTGGCCGATACCGCATCCTCGAACGCCTCCATCGACCCTTGGAGGTCGCCTTGATGGGCGAGTGCGCGACCGAGATGGAAGCGGGCCAAATCGGGAGTCGGATAGAGGGGATTCGTCAGCGCTAGCTTATAGGCCGCAATCGCCTCATCCCACCGACCTTGGTTCGCAAGGACCTGCCCAAGATAGGCATGCGCTTCGGAGTACGACCCGTCGATAGCAATCGCTTCGCGGAATTGTTCTTCCGCCGGCGGCAACTTGCCCTGTAGCACATACACATGGCCTAACGCATAGCGTGCTTCTTTGTTGGCAGGATTCAACTGGACAGCCCGATGGAACGACACAAAGGCCTTTTGACGATCTCCCGGCAGACTGGCTATCCCTTCTTGATAGTGCCCCTGCGACTTGCGCAGGGCTTCCTTATCGCCGGCGCAGCCGACCACAAGAGTAAGAAGTCCTACACATACCGGCAGGAAAGACCGATTGAGTGGAGCACGTCGACTCTTCAGCCTCGTCATGAAATATCCTCAAAATGCGTTAACCGCTTGAACTCTGAGAATCGTGCCTGAATCTCTTTGTAATCCAGGATTCGCAATCGGTCAAGACTAAAGGCTTCTACTGTAAATGACGCCATGACGCTTCCGAAGATGATAGCCTGCTTCATCGCCTCCGGCGAGCGATTTCCCGTCGCCGCCAAATATCCGAGAAATCCTCCTGCAAAGGTATCGCCCGCTCCGGTCGGATCACGCACATCTTCGAGCGGAAAGGCCGGTGCGCCGAATACCTGCTTCTCATTGAACATCAACACACCATATTCTCCTCGTTTCACGATGAGGTGTTTGGGCCCTCGCGACAGCACCAGCTTGGCGACTTTCACCAAATTCGAATCTTGCCCCAGTGCGCGAGCCTCCCCGTCGTTGATGATCAAGACATCGACCTTCTCCAACACCTTCCAGAGCGCGTCTCGTTGACCGTTGATCCAAAAATTCATCGTATCACACGCCACCAGAGCCGGACGTTGCACTTTCTGCAACACGTCTAGTTGCAGCTCCGGGTGAATGTTGCCGAGAAACAAGACATCCGGCGCTCGATAGGCCTCTGGGATGTGAGGACGAAACGTTTCGAACACATTAAGCTGCGTATCGAGGGTATGGGCCTCGTTCAACTGATGCGTGTATTCTCCCTTCCACCGGAAGGTTGCGCCGGGACGACGCTCAAGCCCCGTGAGATCGATCCCTCGGCTTTTGAGAAACACGATATGCTGTTGCGGAAAGTCTTCGCCCACCACCGCAATCAGCGCCACCGAGGTAAAAAAACTGGCGGCCGTTGAGAAATACGTGGCCGACCCCCCAAGAATCTCCGTTCCTTCTCCGAACGGCGTCTTCACTGTATCCAATGCAACTGATCCAACAACCAACAATTTCCCCATGACTAACGGACTCCTTTCTGTGACGTAAGCGTACGATCAATGAGTATGGCAAGCCTCTTCCGAGCTGCCGCCGGAATGCGTTTCGGCGCAGTCAGAATCGCGTGATCCAACGCGTGATGACAGGCACAGTCCCTGGAATCCGCGAAGAACGGCATCACCGTACGAATTATCTGTTTGGCCAGGGCGACGTTGCGGTGGAGGATGGTCAAGACCGCTTCGACCGTCACGGCCTCTTCCGTTTCATGCCAACAGTCATAGTCGGTCGCGAGGGCCACCGTCGCGTAACAGAGTTCCGCCTCCCGAGCCAACTTCGCCTCAGGCATATTCGTCATCCCAATCACATCGACGCCCCATTGCCGATAGAGTCGCGATTCGGCCTTCGTGGAAAACTGAGGACCTTCCATGCAGAGATAGGTCCCGCCAGGATGCACCGTGGCCCCGACTCGCTTGGCTGACGAGAGCAAGGCCTGCCCCAGCTCGGCACATACCGGCTCGCCGAACGCCATATGCGCCACAATGCCATCCTCAAAAAAGGTCGAGGCGCGCCGCTTCGTGAGATCGATGAACTGATCCGGCAGGACGACATCTCCAGGTGGAATCGATTCCTTCATGCTCCCGACAGCGCTGATTGAAATGATCTGCGACACGCCAAGCGACTTGAGGGCGAAGATGTTGGCGCGATAGTTGATGCCGCTTGGATTCAACAGATGCCCTCGTCCATGCCGGGAGAGGAACGCCACTCGAATGCCCTCGAGCGTGCCGATGGTAATCGCATCGGAGGGAGCACCAAAGGGCGTTCGAACCCTGATTGATTGGGTCGAGGTCAGCCCTTCCATGTCATAGAGCCCACTTCCCCCGATCACCCCAACGGTTGCCTGCCTCTTGTTCGTCTTCATCCTCATACACATCCTTTTCCCGAAGCTGGTTCTGTCGAACCACACGGGGCTTGTTGTTCCAGCGTCTTTATGAATTGCTCGATCTGTTTGATCACTCGCTCAGCCGTGTGTTCAGGCGCTTCCCCTTCTCCGATCGACAGCCACACGGTTCCCGACTCCTTCCGAAACCAGGTCATCTGCCGCTTCGCAAACCGTCTGGTGTCACGCTTGAATCGACGCACCATTTCTGCATGGTCATATTCATTCGCCAAAAAAGCTCCAACCTGACGGTAGCCAAGCCCCTTCATTGAGGCGAGCTCCCGCCCATACCCCTGGTCCAGCAGTGAGCGCGACTCTTCTATCATTCCATGAGACAGCTGCCAATCGATTCGTTCTTCAATTCTCCGATACAGTGCGTCCGTGGGTCGTTGGAGTCCGATCAGCAACGCCGAAAACGGTCGGTCATGAAACTGATGTTCCGCTTGGAACGTCGAGATCGGACGGCCTGACAATCGATACACCTCCAGCGCCCGCATCACTTTCGATTCATCGTTCGGATGCAGGCGGGCCGCTGCCATGGGGTCAACGCGCATTAATTCTTCGTAGAGTCCGTTCCTTCCCTCTTGATCTCTCAATTTCTGAAGGTCTGCCCTCACCTCCGGATCAGCCTCGGGCGCTGAGCATAGCCCCCTCACCAAGGTTCGAATATACAACCCTGTTCCCCCGGCTACGAACGGCAGCCGGTTCGCAGCATAGAGCCGATCGATTTCCTCCAGCGCAACGCGACGATACCACCCTGCATTGAACGCTTCGTAAGGATCAACCAGATCGATCAGCCGATGCGGCACCCCCTGACGCTCAGTCACTGTGGGCTTATCAGTTCCGACATCCATCCCCCGATACACCTGACGAGAATCAGCCGTTAGGATCTCGGTCTCACAATGTCTGGCTACGTGGAGGGCAACTCGGCTTTTACCAACGGCGGTTGGCCCAAGAAGCACCACCAAGGGACGGTGGCGACACAGATGTTCTGAGATCATCGGTTCACGCGAGAGGCACGCTGCATCAGAATCCAGAAACCCTGATTGGCCCTGCTCACTCCTTCCAGTTTGACCCGCCGGAGTCGTCTACCAGCCTACTCGTCCGAACATTTTTTCCAGTTCACCCGTCGTGAGTCGGAACGATGTTCTCCGGCCATGAGGACAAGTCGTAATCTCCCCTTCGCTCCGCCAGTCTTCGACCAGCACTTTGATTTCGTCCAGTTTCATGAGACGCCCTGCGCGGACGGCACCATGACAAGCTATCGAGGCCAATACCGATCGAACTCTCGCCTCAAGGCCGGTCATGCTGTCCCATTGCGTGAGGTCATCGAGAAGGTCCGGAAGAAACCTTCCTGCCTCGATTTGACCCAACCCGACAGGCGTCGATCTGATGAGAACGGTTGAAGCACCGAACGGCTCGATCTCCAACCCCAACTTCTCCAGGTCGCCCTGGTACCGCTGGAGCAGGCTCACGTGCATGGGGAGCAGTTCAACCGTGTCGGGGATGAGCAGCGCCTGAGCCTCGATCTTGCGCGTCGTCCAGGCCCGGAGCAGTCGCTCAAATAGCACACGTTCGTGGGCAGTATGCTGGTCGATCACGGCCAGATCGCCACCAACTTGAGCAACGAGGAACGTTCCGTTGATCTGCCCTAGCGGAATCACCTCAGCGGATGGCACTCGATCATAGGGTTCAGCGGCCTCGCTGACGAACGCCAATTGAGTTTCAACGGCTTGCCATGCGGACGGCATCGGATTCGTCGAGGGCGGCTCGCGCAGAGAGGGAGGACCCACAACGGAACTACTGCGATGGTCCACCCCGACGGAGCTAGCCTGTTGACTCGACTCATTCGTCCGGTCCTCTCTGCTCAAGGCCTGGCGAACAGCCCGTCGGACAAGTTGATGCACCGTTTCGTTATCGGAAAATCGTACTTCTCGTTTCGTAGGATGGACATTGACGTCAACACGATCCGGGTCCACCTCCAAGAACAGCGCAAAGCGTGGGTGGCACCCCTTGGCGACAAATGATCCATACCCTTCTCCAACGGCGTGAGACACCGCCAGACTTCGAATAGGACGACGATTCACGAACAACTCTTGGGGAGTGCGCAACGACTTCGCGTGGATCGCATCGATAATGTATCCACTCACGGCAACGCCGGGAAGAGCCCCCTGAATGGGCACGCATTGACCGAGAAATGCAGGTCGATAGACCTGAGCGATCCGATCCGCCGGCGAGGACACCGTCGGATAGTTCAGCAGCTCTTCTGCGTTGTGCGTCAAACGGAATTGGATCGACGGCCAAGCCAGAGCTGCCTGTTGCACCACACGAATGATGTGGGAACATTCCGTGGACATTGATTTGAGAAACTTCTTTCTCGCCGGCTGGTTATGAAACAAGTCCGCAACGTCGATTCTTGTCCCTGGCAGGGGAGGCGCATCGGTGATTTTTCCAACGATCCCGCCCACAACCTCCAATCCGGTTCCGATATCGGCCGAACGAGTCGCCGTGAGCAGACGGACCCGCGCTACCGCAGCAATGCTCGGCAACGCTTCACCTCGAAACCCCATCGTTCGGATGGACCACAGCTCCACATCAGATTGAAGCTTACTTGTCGCATGTCGTTGAAAGGCACGTGAGGCATCGTCCCGACTCATCCCCTCCCCGTCATCGGTGACCCGAATCAGAGAGAGGCCGCCGTTTTTTACGTCGACCGTGATCGCACGGCTCCCTGCATCGATGCTGTTCTCAAGCAACTCTTTCACGACCGCAGCAGGGCGCTCGACTACTTCTCCGGCGGCGATACGGCCGATCACCTCTTCTGAAAGGAGACTGATCTTGCCACCGCCGTCGGTGGTCAGCACGGCCGGTTGCTCCTCGTGGATTCTGCGATGGTGGGTAGAACCAAACGTCGCGAGACAGCGACGGTCATCGGATTTCGGCCAACTTATGCTTGGCCAATTTTGATTCTTCCGACGAGGGGAACTCCTCGATCACTCGCTTCAGATTTTTTCTGGACCTTGCGAGATCACCGGTCTCGGCCGTGGCGACGCCAAGCTTGTACAGTGCGGCAGGAACTTTTTCGTTTCCGGGGTACTCTGCCACGAGCGCATCAAACGTCTGCATCGCTCGCCCGTAGTCCTTCAAATTGAAGTACGATTCGCCCAGCCAGTACTGTGCATTGGGCGTCAGCGAGGTGCCGGGAAAATCCTTGACGAACCGTTGAAACCCTGCCACTGAAAGCTCGTAATTTCCGTTGAGATAGTCATTATAGGCGAGGTTAAAGGCCGACGTCGGAGTGATACCCGTGAGCACCGCCGCGGAATCAGGTAGCGGGCTTGCCTTGACAGGCTTGACTGACCGAGACTCGGCAGGAGCGTCCACTTTCGCTGTTGACCGACTGGCCGCCTCTTCCAGTTTGGCCAGTCGGTTGTCTAGCTTTTGAAAACGGGTGGACAGATCCTCAACCCGTGCTTTGTTCGCTTCCGGATCCTTGATCTTTTCGATGGCCTCCAGCCGTCGCAGTGCGGCTTCCAGTCGCTGTCGGTCCTGCTCCTGGGTCCGGGCGACCCCCGAGAGTTGGTTCCGCGCCTCGATAAAATCCGCATGTCGTGCGCATCCGACAAGATCCAGCGCCGAGATCGACAGTCCGCACAAGACAAGACCCGACAGCAGTCGACGAACACCCATGGTCCTACCGCGCCTCCTTGAGTTGGGCCAGCTTGTCCGACGCTCTCCCTGCTTCCGCACTCCCCGGATACAGCGTCATCACCTGCCTGAATGCTGAATGGGCTCGCTTTAGGTCCTTCATAGCCAGGTATGCATACCCTTTCTTCAAGATTGCAGCAGGCACCTTTTCGCTACTGGGATAGTCGATTTCGACCTTGTCGTAGGCATCGATGGCCTTCTGAAAATCTTTCTTGCCGTAATACGACTCGCCAAGCCAAAACCTCGCATTCGGCGCAAGCGTGGAGCTCGGATATTCTGAAAGAAAGCCACTGAATCCTTGTCTTGCACCTTCCAAATCCCCATCCCGGAACAGGGTCAAGAGCCGGTCATACTTGGCACGATCCGGTGAATCAAAACTTCCTTGAAGCGAGTCGGACTTCGCCACATCCTGAGGAGACACCATCGCGACCTTGCCGCTCGAAACCTCCGGTGTGGAAGGAGCGACTGCTGCAAGCCCATTTTCGACGGAGGAGTCGCTGGGTGTCGTGGACTGCGACGCTGCCTTGGCCCCAGGTTGCGGCGACGTAGGGTTGTTGGCAACGTGCTCGACGGTCTTCGCCAATGCCTCAATTCGTCCGTCCTGCTCATCCAGACGTGTGGAGATTTTCTTTCCAACCGCTTCAAGCACTTTTGTCACCGACACCACGCTTCGATTGGTATCTTCAAAATGCGCGGCTGTTGCCTTTGAATCGGCGTCGATCTTCGCCGTGAGGTTTTTCGAAACTTGCTCCCCCTCACCCACTCGATCGCTCAAACCGGTCAATGCTTCACGAAACCCGGTCAATGCCTGATTGAACTGCGTGAACTTCAGAGAGATTTGCTCGACTTTCTTGTTGTTTTCTGCCGCCTCTCGCCGTTGTTCATCCAATTTAAGATCGACTCGCTTGGCGACGCTCTCATTCGTACGCTGCACAACCTCGATAATGTCTTTCTTCAAAGCCTCCACGGTCTTGGCCATCTCATCGAGTCTGGCAGAAACTTTTGCATCTTGCGTTTCGAAACTCTTCTGCGACCAGAGATAGCGCGTGCCGCTATCGGTTTCCAACTTGGTCGCCAGTTGTTCCAGTTTTTTGGTCTGCTGTTCCAACTGCGCTGAACGGTGCTTGAAGTCTTCTTGCCGACCCTGGAGGTCCTTTGCCAGATGAAGCGCCTTTTCCAGTTCTCCCCGTAACTGGGGCAATTCCTGCTCCCGTAACGTGGAAATTTCCTGATTCTGCTTCGCGCTGGTCTGAGAGAGCTGATTTCGAAAATCTTTTTCCGTCCGCTTGAGGTCCGACTGCTGGGCCATACAGCCAGGCAGCACGAGACCGATCAGCGCCACACTCAAAAGCGCACCATGCGTCAGTGATGGTTGAAGCGGCATATCCTGACCTCTACGCGACCGTCGACAATCAATCGGGGATTCATAATCGACGGGCGCATTACTCTCCGACTCGAACCACGAGATGCCCACGACGATTTTGCGAGTAACACGATTCGGCGTGCTCGGTGCAAAACGGCCGCTCTTTGCCGTACGAGACGACCGACAAGTCATTGGACCCCACACCGAGCTCAACAAGATAGTTCCGGACGGCTTTTGCGCGCTTTTCGCCCAACACCAAATTGTATGCCGACGTGCCTCGTTCGTCACAGTGACCTTCGATTTTCAGCTGCGTGGCCGGATTCGCCTTGATCCATTCCGCATTATTGGTGAGCGCGAGACGCCCCTCCTCCGTGATCGAAAAGCTGTCATACGCAAAAAACACATCCCGCAATCCCGCTGCCACCGAAGCCACCTGTTCGGCCCGGATTTCCGCCAACTGACGATTCGCCGCCCCTGGATCAGATTTCGCCATCAATCGGTTTCCGTTATTGCCTGAACCACCGCTACCGCCGAATCCGCCGTTGCCGTCGGCATCGCCACCGAGTCGTTCTTCTGATGGATCACGATCGATTCCTCGTAGGCCACTTGCGTCATCACGACCGGAAAACGCAGTGTCGGGAAAATTTGGGCTGACTCCTCCTCTGGTTCCGTCTCTGGAACCGTCTCGACCGAGCCCGGCTTTGGCCCTCTGGTCTTGGAATGTCTGGCCATCCCCACCCGATTGCACCGCCTTTTTTGAACAGGCAGGGGTCACCGCTACTAGAATACCAAGGATCAGCGGTATGTAAATGATTGGTCGCTTTTTCATGGGATTGGTTCCCTCCTGTAGAATATCCACTCTTTCTTACAGCGGAGAACGAGTGACGTCAATGCCCTCCACTGCAATCACGATGCGGGAGACCATGTCGGCGCGCTGTTGTGCGTACCGGTGAAAGTAATACGCTCAAGGTCTTTCCCGTCCGCATTAATCATGTAGATCTGGCTCTTGCCGTCCGCCGTCGAGCTGAACACAAGATGGCGGCCATCCGGCGACCACGATGGAGAGTCGTCAACGCCCCCGCCGGTCGTGAGTTGCACCCGTTTCTGTCCATCCGGCGTAATCAGACATAGCTTATACTCTTTTTTGGGAGTCCGACAGACATAGGCAATCCAATTTCCACGAGGAGACCAGGCCGGAGCCGCATTATAATCTCCTTCAAAGGTCAAGCGACGAACATTTGAGCCGTCCGCGCTCATCAGGAAAATCTGTGGCCCTCCGCTTCGATCCGACGCAAAGACCAATTCCCGCCCTGAGGGAGCCCACGAGGGAGACAGATCCCCTCCCGCGTTCGTCGTCAGGCGTTGAACGGCTTTGCTCCGCGTATCCAACCGGTAGAGCTCGGCATTGCCCTCATGGCTCGACGAATAGGCGAGAAAATGCCCATCGGGGGAAAGCGCCGGAGTGATATTCAACCCGCCTTGTGAGACCAGCGTCCATCGTTTCCCTGTCGCCAGTTCAAGCATGTCAATCTCTTGGATGTTCCGATTCCGGTACGCGGTAAACACGAGAAAGCGTCGATCCGGGGACCAGTGGGGCATCAGATTCAAGAATCCGTCCGCCGTCAGCTGGCGAGACTCGAACCCGTCGTAGTCCATCACGAAGAGTTCGCGTGCGGTACCCTGCTGCGAGACATAGGCGATCTTCGTTCGTGCGATGCCCGGCTCTCCGGTGTATCGAAACACCAGTTCATCCGCGAACCGATGGGCCATCAGACGGACGACCGAGGGTGAACCTGCATAGCGTTTCCCACCGACAACCTCATCGCTGCCTGCGTCATACACGTACCCATCCATCGTGACGTCGGGGGTCTTCGTATCGTGTTTCATGCCCGCTTTCCCCCACACGATCACAGAGACTCCGTTCTCCGCCGCCTGCTTGAAGGATGGGTCTGGATTGGCCCCTTGAAGACCGGCTTTGATGTTGAGCTTGGAGAGATCGATCAAGGAGAACACCAAGGAACGCCGTACATCCGCTTTGAGCACATCCTCGATACGGCTCCCCAGTTTGGCGCGCCCCGCGGGCGACTCCGATCCACCGACATTGTCGACGCCCACCACCCCCAGCGGAATCTTCTGAAACTCCGACCTGGTGGCTTCAAGAAACACGTCGGCGGCACCGGATTCGATGATCCACGCCAGACCGAGAGAGAGACAGACACTTACGATGGCAACAGTTCGAAACGTCATGGTTTACCCTTGAGGCTCCCCGACAGTGAAAGTGAAATGTGCATCAAAATACGCATCGGTGATATCGGATGGGAACGGCGGTAAGGGAACGGCTTTTTTGACGGCGCGCATCCCGGCCAGATCATAATACTCGTTTCCCGAAGACTGTTCGATAGCCTCTCCGGTCACCGTTCCGTTTCGATGCAACCTGAATTGTACAACGACGACATAAACCTGGTTGGTCACATCCACCGGAGGCGCAGCCCAAAAGCTACTGATCCGTTGGCGGACTCGCGCGAGATAGGCGTTTGACCCAGGCGCCATTCCCGGGACTTGAAGCATCGCATCGACGGTCTTCACGCTTGGCGCCTTTGCCTCAACCCGCGGAGAAGGCGTGACCGGCGTTTCCGCAGCGGGCATCGGGGGAGGCGCCGGCTTGGGAATCTCTCGCTCCTTGAGCTTCTTGAGTTCTGCATCCAATTCTTGCGCTAATTCTTGCGCGAGAGATGACGGCGGAGGGGCAACGGCCGGTTTGTTGGTCGCCTCCTTCGTCTCCCCCACAACCGGGACCTCCGGCAACTTGATGGCTGGGGCCTTTTTCGGACTTGCTTCAGGGCTGATCTCCCCGAGCTTGGGAGCGTCCGGAGGCAACTCGATGTCTTTGAGGACATCACGCATGATGTCATTCGACTGTTTGGCCGAAGGGACTGGAGGCGGAGCCGGGGCGACTTTCACCGGTGGAGCAAGCTTAGGTTGTTCAACGGGAGGCGTTGGCGCAACAGGTTTTGATGGCTCAATTGGTTTCGGTGGTTCGACGGCTTTGGGCGGTTCAATCGGCTTGGGTTGTTCAACGCGTTTGGGCTGATCAATTGGCTTTGGTTTGTCCTGGGCTTTGGGTCGATCGACTTCTTTTTTGACAGGCGTATTCTTGACGGGCTCAACCGCCTTCGCTGGAAGACTCGGCAGATTCGCCAGGGATATTTCGATAGAGGTGAGCGGCCGTTCACCTTGACGAGGTAACCGCACCCACGTCAATAGCGCTAACACTCCCACGTGTAAGACGAGAGACACAAAGATCGCACGGCCCAAGCGACGAGTCAGTGTCGCCTGCCATTCATCGCCCGCTGCCATGCCGGCTGATGCCCAAGCCTGCACCGTTATCCTTATCCTACTGGTTACCTGGAAGGGGGCGTGTCGTCAGTGACTCGTTCCGGTCCGGTAGGATCCGTGACCATTCCGAGCTTTTCAATCCCGGCTTTCTTCACTCCATCCATCACCTGAACCACGACCCCATACGGGACCTCACGGTCGGCACGGAGATAGAGCGAGACATCTGCATGTTCGGTTTTCAGCGTCCGCAACTTGAGCTCCAACTGAGCCACGCTCACTTGATCCTTGTCGAGATAGAGACGCTGATCCTTTTCGATGGTCAGCACCGCGCGGATCTCCGGTTTAATCGTGTTGGTCGCGGAGGTCGGCAGATTGATATCCATCCCCCGGTACAGCATAGGAGCGGTAACCATGAAGATCACCAGCAGGACCAATACGACATCCACGAGCGGAATCACGTTGATTTCCGCGAGGAACCGACGTTGTCTCGTTTCGAAAATCATGACCGTACCCCGGCAGATGTCGACCCCGCGGGCTTCCCTTGAGTCGGAATCAACGCCAGCAGTTCCACCACGACGGAATCCATTTGCAACGCAATGCGTCGGATGCGCGTCAGAAAGTAATTATAGGCGATGACGGCCGGAATGGCGGCGAACAATCCGGCCGCCGTAGCGACCAAGGCCTCTGAAACCCCGGGAGCCACAGCCGCGATGCTGGCGGTACCCTGGGTGCCGATTTCACGAAACGCATCGATAATGCCGAGCACCGTTCCCAACAGACCGACAAACGGGGCAATGTTCCCGGTCGTCGCAAGAAACGGCAGATAAGATTCCAACTTGGAGATTTGTCCCTGGGCGAGATGGGCCGCTGTTCGTTCCATCACATGGCGATCAAAGACCATCGAACCACCGTCGCTGGGCTTGGTGGGGATTTGATCCAACCGCTGGACGACGGAATGGAAAATTTTCGCACAGGGGCTCCCGACCGCCTGCGAGAGATTGCGCGTGACCTCTTCGACATCTCGTGCTCTGAGCAACACTGACATGAAATGGCGGTCTTTGAGGTCGACCGCGCGAAAGGTCGCCCATTTGTAGAAGATGATCGCCCACGAGATGATGGAGAAGCCCAGCAACACCAGCAAAACGATCTTGGAGATGACTCCAAGCGATGCGATGACTCCCAGCGGACCGGCTTGAAACATACGAATCTACCCTCTCCCTCCTGAGCTCTGAACCCTTCTTGAGAAAGTGGATTGTATCAAACGCTGAGGAAAATGGCGGGGCCGACGGGATTTGAACCCGCGACCTCCAGATTGACAATCTGGCGTCCTAACCAGGCTGAACGACGGCCCCGTATTCTCTACCTATGGCGGAACAGCACGAACAACAAGACAACATCAACGGTCGCCGACCAACCTTCGTGCATGAGGAACCAAACCTCATCACTGCAAGAATCTTCCTAATTCCCCCGTACCGGCGTTTCGCTCGCTGGTAGGCGGAACAGGGATCGAACCTGTGACCTCTGCCTTGTAAGGGCAGCGCTCTCCCAACTGAGCTATCCGCCCGACTTTTCAAACAAGCTTGCGGAGCGTACCAAGTCCGTTTCTCCTTGTCAACCACGCGATGCGCCATCTGACGTTCTCCGCACCTCACCTGTCCCTGGTTGTTCGCGTTGTTCCGTGCTTAATTCATCTGCGCGCCGATGACTGACTTGCCGAGGGAAGAATCGTCGATGCACCTGTTTCAGTCGGCGACGATCGACATGTGTGTAAATTTGGGTCGTCGAGATATCCGCATGCCCTAACATCGCTTGCACCGTGCGCAGATCAGCGCCGCCTTCGAGCAAATGCGTGGCGAATGAATGGCGGAGCATGTGCGGCGAGATAGGCTTGAAGATGCCGACCCGTCGCGCGCGCAACGACAGCAGCTTCCAACACCCTTGCCTCGTCAATTCGTGCCCACGCCGACTCACGAAGACCATGCGAGAGGATCGCCCTTTGAGCAGCGTCGGTCGAACCTGTTCGAGATATTCGGCCAACGCATCTCGGGCCGTTTGTCCCATCGGCACCACTCGTTCTTTGGCACCCTTCCCTGTCACGCGCAGACAGCCCAGTTCCAAATCAATCTGCGACAGCGTCAGCCCCACCAGCTCCGACACACGAAGCCCCGACGCATAGAGCAATTCCAGCATCGCGCGATCGCGACGACTCTCCTCACGGTCGCCGACGGGCGTCTCAAGCAACGCCGTTACCTCTTCAATCGTCAGCGTCTTCGGCAACCGAAGCGATCGGCGCACAGCCGTTACATTACAAAGAGGGTTCACACGCAAATGTTTTTCGCGGACCAGAAACCGATACCAGCCCCGCATGGCCGACAACATCCGGGCCACTGATGACGTCGCGAGTGACTCCTGTTTCAGTGACACCAGAAACGACCGGACAACGGGTGGCGGCACCGCGTCGCGCATGTGTACTCGATGCCGCCGCAAGTACCGCTGCAATCGGAACAGATCTCGTCGGTAGGACTCCAGAGTATTGGTCGACAACCCACCCTCGACCCGCAGCTGACCGAGATATCGCTCGACCAGAGGATCGAGTAACTCATCTGATGAGCGAGTCGTGGTCATGGAATGACTCACTATAACGAACTCTCTTCCCACGCACAATGAAAACGCCGTGGTTCTCCTTGACAGGCCGCATCCTTTCCGTTACTAGTCTGCGTATGGATTGCCGCTGACCGAACAGCATGCTCGCCCACTTGCACCACCCTACTTCCATTGCTGCCTGGCCGCTGATGATGGTCGTCCTCATCTGTGCTGCGAGTGTTCCGCTGGACTTCATCGTGACTCCCATGCGTCAGGCTGAAGCAGCGGACTCGACCAAACCGTTGGTTCCAAATCCGCCGGTCCTAAACCAGGCCAAACAATTGATCGAGAAAGGTACCTACGAGGCCGCGACCAGCACTCTACAACGATTCCTGACCACCAATCCACGACCTGAGCATATTGACGATACCTACTTGCTCTTGGGCGCAGCGTTCTACGGCATGAAAAACTACGGGGAGACGCTCCGCTATCTCAACCAACTCCACACGGAATTTCCTGATTCTGAGCTCCTCGACCGAAGCAAGCTCTTACTCGCTCGAACCCATGCCGCGATGGGGAATCTGGACCTGGCCTTGCCGCTCCTGACGCAAGTTCGCACGACGACCCTCAACGAGATCACCAAACGCGAAGCGCAGGAACTCGCCGCCGAGGTGTTGATTCAAAAGAAAGATTATGTGCGGGCGATTCACACGCTACTGGAAGGCATGGCAGGAAGTTCTGACGAGCACGTCAAAGAAACGCGGGAACAGGTGCGACAGTTCGTCACTGAGAAACTGGACAAAAAAGGGCTGACTCGGGTGCGCGATGCGTATCCACGTTCGTACCCCGGCGATCTCGCATCACTTCGGTTGATCGACTACTATGTCGGCCGCGGTGAAGACCACCTGGCGGAGCGGGAAGCCCGACACTTTCTCGGGGCCTTTCCTGCGCATCCATCTGTTCAGAAGGTCGGCGAATCGCTCGAGCTGCTGAAAGCACGGTTACGGTCAAATCAGTATTCCATCGCCGCCGTGCTCCCGTTATCAGGAGAGCTGTCGACATTCGCTACTGACGTCTTACAGGGCGTTCAACTCGCGGTGGAGACCTCTCGTGAGCAGACCGGTACCCCATCCGTCGGCTTGATCGTGAAAGACCATGATGTCGATCGACCTGGGTTTCTCGAAGATCTCTCGACGCTTCTCCATCATGATCGCCCGCTCGCCGTCATCGGCCCGATGCTCTCACGAAATCTTCCGGCTATGGCTGAAATGGCACAGAAGACCAGGGTGCCGTTGATTACACCAGCCGCTACACTCCCCAATGTCCGACGATTGGGCAACTACCTCTTCAGCACGGCGCTGACCTACTCGTTGCAGGCCGAACGGATCGCGATCTACGCCGCTCAAGAACAAGGGTACAGAAGATTCTGCATCATCCATCCTGACACCGTGTACGGACGTGAACTTGCCCGACTCTTCGCGCAGGAGGTCTATCAGCTCAACGGCGAAATCATCGCGATCGAAGCGTTCAAAGAAGGGGATACAAATTTTGCTCCGCAAATCCAGCGGCTGAAAGCCGAGGATCTGAAAAAATATGGCCTCGCGATTCCGGTGGAAATTCCACGCCCAGCCGGCAAGCCGGTCGACCGTACAGAAAAACGTGTGCTCTACACGCCGGGGTTTGACGCAATTTTCATTCCCAGCCGCTCCAAGGATATCGGCCTGCTCGCCGCCCAACTGGCCTTTCATGACATCAAGGTCCCACTACTCGGTACAAACGGCTGGAACTCACAGGATTTTGTCCGCACCGCCGATCGAACGGTCGACGGCGCAACCTTCGTGGATGGCTTTTTCATCGACAGTCCGAATCCCACCGTTCAGGACTTTGTGCAGCGATACCGAACCCGTTTTGAATCCACCCCCTCGCTCTTCACCATGCAGGGGTACGACGCGGCACGAGCGATCATCGAAGGGATCCGTCATGGTGCAACGTCGGGAGAAGCCCTGCAAGAATTCTTGACCACTCATCGTGGATTCCCCACTCTTGCCGGCCCGGCTGGATTCGGACCAGGCGGAACCTTGCACCGGCCACTCTTTCTTCTCCAAGTCAAACAAGGTAAGTTCGTCGAGTTGCACTGAACGATCAATTATGAGCTCGCTGTCACACATCCTCCACACCCTCTCCAACATGGGACTTCCTCTCTTGTTTGCGATGGTACTTCATGAATATGCGCACGGCTGGGTGGCGGCGAAATGCGGCGACTCTACCGCAAAGCTTCAAGGGCGACTCACCATCAACCCACTCGCGCATATCGACCCCTTAGGCACCGTGATTCTGCCCGTGATGTGTTTGCTGATGGGGAGCTTTCTCTTCGGCTGGGCGAAACCCGTTCCAGTCGATCCGCGAAACATGCGGCAACCTCGTCGTGACATGGCGCTGGTCGCTGCGGCCGGACCGGGAATGAACCTGTTGTTGGCGGTCGCCGGCGCCCTCCTGTTGGCCGTCCTCCTCACGATCGAACCGAGCTTGTCTCTTCGCGGATCTGAAGAGGCCGATGCGGCATCGAGCACGCTAGCGACCATGGTGTTTCGTCCACTCGCCGTGATGGCGCTCTATTCGGTGATGATCAATGTGTTCCTTGCCCTGTTCAACTTACTCCCCATCCCCCCGCTCGACGGCGGGCGAATTTTGACCGCCATGCTTCCTCCGAAGCCGGCCATCGCCTTGGCACGACTGGAGCCGTATGGCATGCTGATCTTGGTTGGACTGATCGTGTTCGACAAAGAATTGGGCGTGATCCACACCATCACTGGAACCTTGGCCAAAGGTTTGTCCGGCACCATCCTGTCGACCGCGCTTGGCCTGCGCCCGGGAGTGACCCAATGACCACCGCACGAAGCCGAGTTCTCAGCGGGATGCAGCCGAGCGGACTCATGCACCTTGGGAACTATTTGGGGGCCTTAGAAAACTGGAAAGCCTTACAAGCACAATATGACTGCTACTTCTTCGTCGCCGATTGGCATGCCCTCTCCACGAATTATGCCGACACGAGCCGGATTCGCACGTTCGTCCGAGAAATGCTGATCGATTGGCTCGCCGGCGGCATCGATCCGGAACGGTCGACGATCTTCATTCAGTCTCGCATTCCGGAACATGCCATCCTGCATCTCCTGCTCTCCATGATGACGCCGATCTCCTGGTTGGAGCGCAACCCGACCTACAAAGAAAAACAGGAACAGATCAAGGAGAAGGATCTCACCACCTACGGCTTCCTCGGCTACCCAGTCCTGCAGGCGGCCGATATTCTCTTGTACAAACCCGATTTTGTGCCGGTGGGGAAAGATCAACTCCCCCATCTCGAACTGACGAGAGAACTGGCCCGACGATTCAACGATATCTACAAAACCCCGGTGTTCCCAGAACCGAAGGAGCACCTGACCAAATTCCCCAAGGTGCTGGGCACCGATGGTCGGAAAATGAGCAAGAGTTACAACAATACGATCAACCTCTCCGACACCGAACCGGTCGTTCGGCAAAAGCTCAAGACCATGCTCACCGACCCGGCGCGCGTGAGACGGACTGATCCTGGCAATCCGGACCTTTGCCCCGTCTATGAATTCCACAACATCTACTCTCCACAAGCGGTCAAGGACCAGATCAACAAGGACTGCCGAACCGCCGCGATCGGCTGTATCGACTGCAAGAAACTCGTCGCGGACCGGATGGTGGAGCAACTGACGCCAATCTGGGACCAACGCGCCAAACTGACCCAAGAGCCCTCTCGCGTCGACGACATCGTCGACGCAGGCAGCAAGCGAGCTGCCGCGGTCGCGAGTGCGACCTTGCGCGAAGTGAATGAGGCTATGAAGATCTAGCCCGGTCCCACCATCCGAATCCTCCTGCAAGATTTGCGAATCCGCTAGAAGAACACACCGGTCAATGGAAGAATGCCCGCAGGACACTCTCAGCGGGAGAAATGGCTATGATCTGTGGGACGGCTCAACGACGACTTATGAATTTCGCACTTGGCTTCGGACTCATCTCGCTCACCGGCTGTGGCAGCTGGTGGCACGGGGGCTATCAATCCGTCACCATCTTCACCACGCCGCTCGATGCAGAGGTCGTGGTCGACGAGCGGGTGCATCTCCTGGCACCGGGAACAGTCTCCCTGAGCAGAAAAGACGATCACCAAGCCGTCATCACCAAAGAGGGCTACGAACCCATGACCTTACCCCTCACAAGAACCTGGTCCTGGTGGGTCGTTGGCGATATCTTCGGCTGCGCCGTCATCTTCGCCCCAGCCTGCATTTCCACCGATAAAGAGAACGGCGGCTATTACACCTTTGACGACAAGATCTACGTGACGTTGGAGCAAAAAGCCACCGCATCGTTACCCGCTCAATAACAAACCGCTTCTTATCCGGTAACCTGACGCCGTACATGACTGCCGAGAGTGGGGCGGAGAAAGACCTCCGTATCCCATTCATTGGTCTGAAGAGTCGGCGGGACATCGCGACTTGTGATATGGTGCTCGCGGCATTGGGAGGGTCATTCTCATGAAGAACCGTATGGATCAATACTGGTTTGGGCTTTCTGCTCTGCTCTTTAGTTCCTTTCTCACAACGTCGGTGTCGTGGGCTGCCGATCCACCTTGCGACAAGTATCCCTCCGCCAAACAACGACGCTGTACTGACATCTGGAAAGAGCTGAACAAGGAAGATGCCCCGATCATCGCGCAGTTCGGCTTGGATCAACAACAGCGCCGCGAGGAGGGAAAGATCAACGCCCAGCAACATCTCTCCGAGAATATGATCTTCATCAAGAAATCGACCGAGAAAAGGATCGAACGTCTCAAAGAACGTATGGCCAATGAGTAGCCGTCACGCCCGGACGAATTGATTCATTTCTTTTTCCACGCCGATTTCAGTCTCCGGCCCATGCCCAGTGATCACGAGCGTGCTGTCATCGAGCGTATAGAGCCGTTCGCGAATCGACTCCTCGATCGCCTCGTAGTCGCCGCCCCACAAGTCGGTCCGGCCAATGCTTCCTCGAAAGAGCGTGTCGCCAGCCAGAACGAGTTTGTCATTGGGCAAATAGAAACTGATCGATCCAGGCGTGTGGCCCGGTGTATGGAGCGCCACGATCGGCACCTGCCCGAGCATGACCTTTTCTTCATCGGTCAGCCACTGGTCAGGCGGTAAGGCCGGTACGTACGAGACCCCGAACACACGACATTGGAGCTCTAGGTTGTTCCACAGCTGGAGATCGTCTTGATGGAGACAAATCACCGCGCCGGTCGCCTTCTTGATTTCGCTGGCGGCCAAGAAGTGGTCGAGATGGGCATGGGTATGGAGAATATGGCTGACGGTACACCCCAGTTGCTGCACCTCACGGAGAATTCGTTCCGGTGCACCACCGGGGTCGATGACAACCGCTTGCTTCATGATCGGATCCCCGATGATCGAGCAATTGCAGCCAAGCGGAGGGACCGAAAAGGTTTTCCGAATCAACGCCGTCATCGTAGTGGCATGCTACAGTCCAATGCGCGGGAAGCGCAAGCGAGGAACCATCTGCCTCCTGTCATGGCTCCATCACATCCTGAGACCAATCGAGAGAGAGTGGTCCGTTTTGGCAGGAGCAATCGGACCTAAGAGGTCACAAATTTGGCCCCTATGACCCACTCGTAGAATCTAGAATCCTCGTTCTACACAGTCATGATCACGCTCTGCACCGTAAGCGGCGGCTACACAACAAACATGGAATATCGCATAGACAAGTCTGGCAGAAGCGTGGATAATCCCACGACGATTTGAGGAGGGGTACGCGTGGAAGATACAACATTGGATGGTCGCTTACGGTTCGGACTCTGCTGCCTATTGGTGCTGACACTCTCTGGTTGCGTTCAAGACGACAGTGCTGGTCGCGCCGAGACTGAAGCCCTCAAGAAACAAGTCGCTAAGCAGGAGTCCTTGCTCACCTCCCTTCAAGACGGAAACCGAGTCATGCAGCAACAGATCGACCTCCTCAATCAAGAGCTGCGTGACGCGAAGGCCACCAAGGAAGAGCTCGAGCACGAGTTGGTCCAAACTAAGCAGATGATCGGAACCCAGGTCTCGGAATCACTCAAAGTTGAGGACAAAGGCGCGCAATCCGATACGCTCCCTCGCCCCATGGAGATTGTGGCCAAAGTCACCGATGAGGCACTGAAACGAAACGCATATCAGCTGAAAGTCAGCGTCAAGACGGATCACCGAGCGATCTACGTCACGGAGCGCAAGATTTCTAACCCGCCTAACCTCGAAGTGACCGGTTCGCGAAACCAGTACCTTGTGTCACTGGAAGCTCTTCCGGATAATCAGACCAAACTCTCGGTCAAAGCCGACTTTGAACGGGTTGCGCAGGGCGGTCGCGTCCTGAGTGTGAGCCCTGAGGAAACTATTGAAATCGAACAGCGCCTGATCCGTGAAATCGGCAAAGCCCTCGCCAGTCCTGGTAAGACATAGGTCGTGGATCTTCTGCGGTTATAATCCCTGCTTTTCTTGGTCCAGTCGAGGCCCCGTGCTAGCATTTTGGCGCGATGGCTTTATCAACCAGTGTCCACGATCTTCGTACCCTGATCCGTTCCTCCCATCCACTTGTCGTGATCGAAACGGTGGAAGAGGAACGGGTGTTGGCCCTCCTGCAATCGGTCACCGCTCAGGAGCGGATGCCGCTCTTCGAATGGTCCGTCACCAGGGGGCTCACGCGCGCCGACGACACTCCGACACTCAGTAAAATGACAGCCACCCCCTTGGCCGTCCTCCAGCATATCCACGGGTTGACCGTCGAAGCGGTGTTCTGGCTGAAGGATTTGGGTGCCCATCTCCAGGATCCTGCCATCTGTCGCCAGCTCCGTGAAGTCGCGGCCATCCTGAGTCGATCCCGTTCTACCTGCGTGCTGACAGGGCATCCGATCACCCTCCCCCTTGAACTAGAACAGTCCGCCGTCCGACTTGATTTGAAGCTGCCTGATCGAGAGGAGCTTCGCTCCATGCTACGCGGTCTGCTTCAATCACTAGGGCCTCGCACCTCCGCTCGTCCACGGTCCACTACCTTAGCCCACAGCATCCTCCGGTCGATTGAGGAGAACCAGGCAGCACAAAACGGCCCGACCGACCGAGATGCCGATGCCATCCTTCGCGCGTTGCAAGGGCTCACGCTCCATCAAGCGCGTCAGGCTGTCGCCCATTGTCTCGTGGAACGTGGCGCCCTTTCTTCTGATGCCGTGCAAGCCATCCTCAAACGCAAAGTACAAGCCATCAAGGATGGCGGACTGTTGGAATATTACCCGTTGGAAGACAACCGGTTTGAGCTGGGAGGGTTCACCAACCTCAAGGCATGGTTGGAGCGTGCGCAGGTCGGGTTTACCCAAGAAGCCAAATTGCTCAACCTTGCGCCGCCCCGCGGCATTATGCTGGTCGGGGTTCCGGGTTGCGGTAAATCACTGGCCGCCAAGGCAATTGCACGGGAATGGAAACTACCCCTCCTGAAGCTCGACGCGGGGCGATTGTTCGACAAATTCGTCGGAGAGTCGGAAAAGAATTTTCGTAAGGCCATTGAGATGGCCGAATCCTTATCCCCGATCATTCTCTGGATCGACGAGATCGAAAAGGCCATGGTTGCCGGAGGGGGAAGCGGCGATGCCGACGCAGGCTTAAGCCGCCGACTTTTTGGTGCATTCCTCACGTGGCTGCAGGAAAAAAAGCAAGATGTGTTCGTCATCGCCACGGCCAACGACCTATCGTCACTGCCTCCTGAACTCCTTCGAAAAGGACGATTTGACGAAATCTTTTTCGTCGACCTACCGGACGATGCCGAACGAGAGACCATTTGGAAGATCCACTTGAGTTTACGCAAACAAGACAGTGCCAAATTCGACTTTGGCAAGATCGTCAGCGCCAGTGACGGCTTCAGCGGCTCTGAAATCGAGCAGGCGGTCGTGGCGGGACTCTATCGGGCGCTTCATCGCAAAACGCCACTCACTACCGATCTCCTCATTGAGGAAGTGACCCAGACAGTCCCGCTCTCGGTCACCCGGCGTGAGGACATCGACGCCCTTCGACGAACGGCTGAAGGCCGATTTGTCAACGTTCGGTAACCCCAGATGAAATGCTTCATCGCCATCGTAGCTATTGCGCTTCTTCCGCTGGCAGGCTGCACCAAGCCGATACAGAACTCGACGAGGGTCGCCGGTGAACCACAGATCCCCGCCGCCACGTCCCCACTCCATCAATCCCCCCCGCCGGACCAATCTCAGACTGTATCGCCCTCAGAACGCCGCCCTGCGCACCCTACAGCCTTATTGCCCAGCCGATCGGCTATCGTTGAGTCCGCAGCGCGCTTGGTCGGGGCCCGGACGATCACCAGTCAAGGTAAACGGATCGCCTACGACTGTGCCGGAGTTACCCGTGCCGTCTTCCTTAAATATGGAATGGACCTCTATCAGACAGGGAGCCAAGAGATGAACGCCAACGGTGTTCGGCTCATCTACAACCATGTCCGTCGGTATGGCGTCGTTCATCGCGGACCGGATGTAAGGCCGGGTGAGCTTGTGTTTTTTGACAACACCTGGGATTTTAATGGGGACGGGGAGGCCAACGACCCCCTGACCCATATCGGTATCGTTGAGGAAGTCGAGCCGAATGGGACCGTCACCTTCATCAGCCGAGTGGCAAGCGCGATTGAGCGCTATCGACTGAACCTCGACCAACCTCATGTCCATAAATCACCGGACGGTCGGATCCTCAACGACTACATCCGACGGAAACGTCCCAGAGACCCGGCCGACAGGGCCCGATTGACCGGCGAGCTCTTTGCGTTTTACGGAGACCTGTTGAGGCACGGAAAAGACCAGCCTGAAGACGAGATGGTTATACAGATTCAGGACCGGCAACACCTTTCCAATCATTCTCCCTCCGCCTCGCTGGAACGGTAATGCTGCACGATCACGCGTTGATCCCGCATACGGTACCCGGATTTTCTGTAGAAGCGGGAAATTCGCTCAGGAAAAGATCACGATAATTCTCGTCATCACTTCAGAAGATGCTCTGAAGAACCGATAAGCACCCTAGTATGTCGCGCATGATGGGAAACGGTCCCCAAACCCCAATTATTAATTGACCTGGTAAGATTAATCCTATGGCTACTTCATCAAAACAGGCACATGTTCGAGAGACCAACCCGCTCCGTCGAACTTTGACGGATGTCCGGCATGGGCTCCTAGGTTTGCACAAGGCCCTGATCGTGGCTGAACAACTGACCTATGAGCGCATCTATGGCCGCGTGGACTCCACGGGGCAGCTGCTGCAGCTCGTGATGAATGACCCCTGGTTTACCTGGCTTCATCCCCTGTCCAACATGGTCGTCCGTATCGACGAACTGTTGGATGGCCATGATCAGCCGACCATTGACGAAGTTGCCATGCTTCTGACGGAGATCCGCATGTTGATTCGCCCTTCGGAGTTCGGGGACGGGTACGAGCGGAGCTACTATGAGGCGCTCCAGCGGGCCCCAGATGTCGTGCTTGCTCACTGCGAAATGAAGAAGCTGCTGACATTGCCCTCCGCGTAACATTTTCCTGAGTTACCAAATAGTTTTATGCAAAACCGCCGGCCCATCTGGGCCGGCGGTTTTGTTTGCTGGATCCGAACCACCCACAGACAACCTTAGCTTTCCTTTACCAGGCCAAGACGCCCTCGGTGCGCCCCCTGTATGATGGAACCAGACAGGGTCACCTTGAACCAGCCTATCTGGTAGAACCGGATGCACCACGCAACTCGTCATTCCATACCGCTGCTCATCATCATCGTGGCCCTTTGTTCAAGTTCTATCTTTGCCCAAATTCGCCCTCTCGATGTCCTAATCACCGTCGTAAGAGACAAGGTCGTCGCACTCCCTGGAAGAGGAAGTCCGGTTGAGGAAACGCTGGGCGTCAATGAAACGATCGTCACCACGGAGGCGAAGGGGCCGGCCGGCTTTGCACAGACCTCTCGCCGGCTCCTCGGATTTTCCACTGGATTACTGCGATGGACTGAGGTGCAGTTGGAGGTAGAAGAGCAGGTCGACCACCATCAGGTCTTACCTCGCCTGATCATCGTGCAGACCAACCGCCGAGTCCATGGGTTTCAGGAAAGCCGTGGCCATTGGTTCACCGAGGCCTTGGGACCGAATGAAACGGTCACACACCGACGGGCGCGAGGCCATCTTGGCATCGTGGTGACCTCAGAACGGGCCTTGGCCATGTCCGCATTTACGGGCGGCTTCTTCTGGGTGCGCTTGTCGCCGAATGAGCTGGTGCAGTCCATCGACCAGACCAACGACGCTGCGGTAGTCCGCACCACGGCGCGCCAGCTGGCTTTCCGCTCACAAACAGGCCTCTGGACAGAAATGCGATAGCGGCTCGTCTGTTCTTTCGATTAGGATGACCGGCCTCGCGCCCACAAATACCCCGCATAGATTGTCGCTCCCAAGACAGCCGACATGAGCAGAATCAAACAGCCGACCGCCAAGGCTCCTGCCCAAGGCGCTCCATACCCCTGATAGATGACCGACACCGGTTGGTCGGTCATTGGACTGAAATGCGAGAGCCATCCAAGCCCAAGGCCGAGCATGCCAATGATCGTCCAGAACCGTGGTCCGACCCGGCCAGCTCGATAGAGCCACACTCCCAGCCCCATCCCGCCTAAAATAACCGTGGCCACGATGAGAAATCCCACTGCCTGCTCATCGATCGGCCAATGAAAATCCCCACGGAAGATGTGGTCGACCAGGTGTAGAACGTTCAGAAGCGCGATGATTCCAAGAAGTTTGAGCAGATCTCGATCCGGCATACAAACCCTCCTGGATCATGAGTCGTCATGATCGGGAGTCGTAATACTCCACACCGCCTGAAAACTGACGACTCAGACAGAGATTGGCGACCGCCACACATTCGAGACCGAACGGCAGATAGCCCGCGTAGCCAAGCAACGGCATCTCGAACAGCTGAAAGCGATGGACGAAGGGAATAGCGTATACCCAATGGGCGAGACTCTTCCAGTTCCACAGCTCCCAAAAGAATCCGCAGATCATCGCAGCCAGCGCCGGCACCCAGAGGCTCCGCCAGTCGCTCTGAGCGAGTGATGAAAGGATCGTCTGCCGCCCTGCCAGCGATTCAAGTGAGACGATCAGCATAAGCGGGCCAACCCAAACGAGCGGGAAGAGATAATTGGGCCAGAGCCCAATGCCGAAGAGTCCAAGACAGGACAAGATGCACAGCATCCAGCTGACCGACTTCGGAGGATCCTCAGATTGTACGTTGACTCGATTCGTACGAGCAGCGGGTGAAAAGAAAGAGGTCAGCAATGCTGCCGTGCCGATAACGGCCGGTAGGACCGTGGAAAATGGAATCGTGGCTCGCAAAACGTACTCGAACGAGGCCAGCTCGGCGACACCCACGTAATACCAATTCTGCACGAAGCGATTCAGATACTCAAAGATCCACCAGAAGGCTGCGCTAAGCGGGAAGAGTAACAGAAAATAGCGCGGTCGATGCACCATCATGCAGCGTCCGATGCGGCCGAACGTGCAGGCATTCACGACCACGATGTACCCGATCCACAATGGCGTGAATGTATGTTCCTGAAGCGAGGCCATCCATGGGAAGCGGCTCCAAGCCAGCACCCACCACAGTCCCGTCCAACCGATTCCGAGCCACCCCCACCAGGGGAGCGTGAAACGTGAAGCGTGAGGCCCGCTTCGCCCGCTCAGCGAGGCGAGCGTGAAGCGTTTCCGGAAGACTCCGTGATTTGACACGACAATCCGAAAGAGGATTGGCGCAAGGAGTAGAACGATCAAGAGCGTCAGCGCGATGAACGCCGTCCAGGAGAAGGGTTCATGTTCCACGTAACTTGTGCGGGGAGGAAATTCCAGGTAGCGCCAGATCGGTTCACCGGCAAACAGCACACCGAGAAGCGGAAGCCCAAGTACCAGCGCAAGAGACGCGCATATGACCCCTCTTCGGTTCATGCCTCATGCTACTACAGACGCTCTTCATCAAGCTCAGTCACATCCACCCAGGCACACAGTTCCTCAGCCCTTCCAATCGGATTCACTGGGAAGAAAATGCCTAGTACGTCTTTTAAGTTTCTTCTCGCCCGGCCGATATAGGCACTAGCACGGAGGCAATCATGCGGCTACGGAACAGCCCAAGAAAGTATGTGCGATATTCTGCCAACGTCCAGACGGACGACGGCGCCGGAGAGGGAACTCTCTTCGATCTCTCTGCTACAGGCTGCCGAATACAAAGCAACGCGGCCCTGACTCCCGGCAGCTACCTCGCCCTCCATTTCGAAGTGCCTCAAACAGCATCTCCACTTGCCGTTGAGGTTTCAATCGTGCGCTGGCACAAAGACAACCAGTTCGGCATCGAGTTCCTTCGCTACGCCGAGGGAGTCCGCGAGCGGGTCAGTGATTTGATCGAAGGTAGGGAAACTCCCGTTATGGCCAATCAATCTGTTCAAACCGAACTGGCGCTCGACCTAGTGGCGGCATAAAGTGATTCTTTGTAAAGAGCCAGGCAATGCGCCAACTGCCAGCACTGACTTCCTACTTTTACTCCCCCCAAAGACTCCCGACATCATCTCCACTTATATTCACGGACCCACCATTCGCAGAGAAATGTGTGGATCATTGCCTGACCTCAGAAGGGCCGTACAATTTAGTTTGGAATGACAGAAGATCGCGAGGCCTAGGGGACGATGGTAATGCGCATTTGTTCTCGAAACTCTGGCCACCGGTTTAACGCATGACTTCTCCCAGCCTAAAGAAATAGGTGCTGCAGTGTCCATCTTTAAATGGAACAAGAATGCTCATAAAAAAGATCTCCGCGGGCAGATCAAAGACTATGGATTAGAACGCAAACCATTTACGAAGGGCTTGTTGTTAAGCGCTCTAGCTCAAATAGAAGCAACCGAATCAGAGGCCGAGTGTAACTGGGAGAACCTTGATGATGCTATTCGTAACTCGGTGGTTATAGTTACGTCGCATATTACTACGACGGCAATGGAAGATAATGAACTCATATGGCTCATGACCCGAGGCGTAGTCGTTAGACAGGCGAAAGTACATGCGGTCGTTGCATTCAATATCTATGTGCAGATTTGCTTGTTTTCCTCTCTCACAAACGAAGACGCAACATTCAACAGACTTCAAATATTCGCCCTAACCTTACGCACGCTTTGTATCGGGCTTCCAGAAGATGAATGGAACAGGGTATTTCCAGATCTTACACAGCTTCTGATCTCGACGACCAAGGAACTTGCCAAGGAGGACCATCCTCATCTTGCGCCCTGGAAGACAAGCATGGATACGTTTGTGTCGGCGTACATCCTTTCCTTCATCGACAAATCACCTCAGTTCCAAATCACGAACTATCGGTGGGTGTTCGCGCAGCACCTGGCACAACTTCTCAATGCAGCGGGAAGGTGAGTGCTAGATCGGAAGGATCAAAGTATGCGCAAATTCATCTTTGATATGCGACCAATGGATGAACCTATCTTTTGTCGATCATGTAGCTCCTTCGGCACGATTGAACACTGGGAACCTGAGCCTGGAAATTCAGTCACGCTGTCCTCAGGCTCTGCCAGAGTGCTTGCTTTGATCACTGAATCCAAGAACCGGAGATACAAAGGGAAGGTCATTGGATTCGAAAACTGGGATGAACCTGAGTACCAGAGCGTCGAGGTACATGGCGAGATTGAGTTTAGCTACGAGCATCTGTTTTCGTGCTCGCGTTAGGCTTTTGTTGCGCTCACGGCGTTTCTTTAGTGCAAACGAATAGAATTTGTACCCAGTGACTGGCATGATGTTCAGTATCAACGATGTGTTTGTGAGGAATGGATTCGACCAATTTGAAGCGAGTGGTCGAAATGTCACTAGCTTTGTGAGTCGTCTCGGATGCGTAAGGGCAATGCTGGACCGGTACGTCGACATAGGTTGCGACTCTTTGGTTGCGTGCGAGGGAGGCTTCAATGAATTATCGCAATAGAATGATAGCGACATCTTTCTTAATAGGGATAATTTGCTCTGCTTGCTCCACTACTGGGACCATGCAAGGCATTATGTCATCATGGGAAGGCGCAAATATTTCTGAGGTAGTATCGCAATGGGGATACCCAGATGAGGAGCGAGAGTTCCAGGGGAAGAAACTCTATATCTGGCAACATAACAAGTCAGCCTACATTCCGCAAACGACGAACACCATGGCGACTGCTTATGGCAACACCATTTATGCACAGTCTCAGTCTGCTGGTGACTATGTGCTTCACGGTAACTGTGTGCGTGTTCTTGAAATAAACGGTGGAGGAACAGTCACGTCGTGGCAATGGAAAGGTAATAACTGCCCTTTCGGTGAACTCATGGAATATTCAGCTTGGCGACGAAAGACAGCAAAGTAGACTGAGCGTCTCGGTAGATTCCACGATGAGGCCGTGAATGCGCGCATGGATCTTGAGAGGCTGGATACTGTTTACTGTTCTCAGCAGTATTATGGGATCGGAGACCTTTTCTTAACTCACTCGCTCATCCGGGTGAGGATCCCATCACATCCCACTCTTCCTCGCTAATAAACCGTCTCAGCTTTAACCCTCCTGAGACATAGGCCAACTGCAGCGACTCCTCCAGCCAAGCTATCCGCTGCGTAGGCGTTGCCATCAACGTAGCCGAGAGCAGATTCTGGTCATCGGCATTCCAGTCTACTGGTTGCATCTCTTGCGAGAACACCATGGACTCTTCAGCCATTTCAACGTAACTTCTAAAGACTAGGAAACTATGATGACGTTGAATGAAGGTTATCGAGAAACGGTTGGGAGATTCGGGAGAAGCCGTTCTCTGAGGAGTTGCCATCTGCGCCTAACCTCCTCAACGCCTTCCTCTCGCTCTCGACGATATCGCTCCAAAGAACCATCTTGAACTGCTTTCAAATAAAGCTGGTCCATCAGAAGGAACTTTTCGTCAATCGACATATTGCGAAAGCTCTTGCGTCTAGGCTTTGAGGAAGAAAGAGCCTTTCTTATCACTTTACCGCCGCCTTCGCCGACTTCCCAGCCTGCAAATATTGATTGATCCCCGCCGCCATTTTTCGTCCTTCGGCGATGGCCCAGACGATCAGCGAGGCACCACGTTTGGTGTCCCCGCCGGCAAAGACGCCGTCGAGGTTGGTCATGAAGTTCTGATCAGCTACCACAGCGCCGCGTGCGTCATATTTCACACCGAGGTCATCGAGTAGACCATTCTTGATGGGACCGGTGAAGCCCATGGCGAGCAGAACCAAATCGGCCGGTATCTCGAATTCCGTACCGGGCACCGGTTCAAACTTTCCATTTTCGAACTTAACCCGATTGGCATGCAGCTTGGTAACATGGCCGTTCTGTCCTGAAAATTTCGTAGTGGATACGCTCCATTTCCGGTCGCAGCCTTCTTCGTGCGCATGCGAAGTGCGCAGTTGCATCGGCCAAAGCGGCCAGGGCGTGGAACTTGCGCGAGTCGGTGGCGGTTCCGGGAGCAACTCGAATTGATGGGCATCGACACAGCCCTGGCGATGGGCCGTCCCTAAACAGTCAGAACCCGTATCGCCCCCGCCGATGATCACCACACGCTTTCCCTTCGCAGTAATCGGTTCCTCGGTGACGAGAATGCCGGCCGTGCGCTTGTTCTGTTGAGTCAGATATTCCATGGCGAGGTGCACACCCTTCAGCTCACGCCCCGGAATCGGCAGCTCACGCGCCTGCTCGGCCCCCATCGTGAGCCCCACCGCGTCGAACTGTTGCCGCAATTGCTCGCCGGTCACATCTTTGCCGACCGCCACACCAGTCTGGAACTGCACACCCTCGACCTTCATCTGTTCCAACCGACGATCGATAACCCACTTTTCCATTTTGAAATCAGGGATGCCGTAGCGCAGGAGACCACCGATGCGATCGGATTTTTCAAAGACCGTGACGTCATGGCCGGCGCGAGCCAGTTGTTGCGCAGCGGCAAGTCCAGCCGGGCCGGAACCGACGATTGCTACGGTTTTACCGGTCTTGACGACAGGAATGACCGGCGTCACCAGTCCATCGTTGAAACCGCGATCGACGATGTTCCATTCGAGAATGCGGATGGAGACCGGATCTTCGTTGATCCCAAGCACGCAGGCGCCTTCGCAGGGCGCCGGACAGAGCCTCCCCGTGAATTCAGGGAAGTTATTCGTCGTATGCAACGCTTTGAGAGCGTCCTTCCAACGACCGCGGTAGACCAGATCGTTCCATTCAGGGATGAGGTTGACCACGGGGCACCCGGTGCTGCCTTGGCAAAACGGCACACCGCAATCCATACAGCGGGCGCCTTGGACCTTGAGCTTCTCCTCGGAGATGGGCTCGTACATCTCCTTCCAATCGAGCACCCGCAACTCGATCGGCTTTCGCTTCGGGCCCTCGCGGGCATATTTCATGAAACCCTTCGGATCTCCCATCTTCCCTTTCTAACCCCTTACCCCTAACCCTTCACTCCTCACCAGCTAGTGCACCGCGCTTGCTTTTCGTTTTCGCTCTTCCAGGACGCGCTTGTAATCGACCGGCATCACCTTCACAAACTTAGACACCGTGGCGTCAAAGGCATCGAGTACCTGTTTGGCCTTCCGGCTTCCCGTATACATGAAGTGTTTTGTGATCAGGTCGTGGAGGAGTTGCTTGTCTTCCTTCGTCGCGACCGCGTCTAGTTCCACCATACCGGTATTACATCGGCCTTCGAACTCGCCCTGATCATCGAGCACGAATGCCACACCACCGGACATACCAGCGGCAAAGTTCCGGCCGGTCTTTCCCAGCACCACGACCACGCCGCCCGTCATATATTCACACCCATGGTCACCCGTCCCCTCCACCACAGTCTGGGCCCCGCTGTTCCGAACGGCAAACCGTTCACCCGCACGGCCATAGAAGTAGGCTTCACCTCGCGTCGCGCCGTAGAGCGAGGTATTGCCGATCACAATGGTCTCTGCCGGATCATAGAGCGCGTCTTTTGGTGGATACACGATGATTTTTCCACCAGAAAGTCCCTTCCCGATATAGTCGTTCGACTCCCCTTCGAGCGTCAAGGTAATACCTCGCGCGAGGAATGCGCCGAATGATTGCCCTGCGGACCCGTTGAACTTAATCGAGATCGTATCTTCCGGAAGCCCTTCAGAACCGTACGCTCGTGCGATTTTACTGGAGAGGACAGTGCCGGTCGTCCGATTCACGTTGCGGATGGGCAATTCAATTGCGACCTTTTCGCCCTTCTCGATCGCCGGACGACAACACTCGACCAGTTCGTTATCCAGAATGTGGTCGAGACCATGATCCTGTTTCTGGACACAGTGCCGAGCCACCTCCGGCCCAACGTCAGGTGCGGCCAGGAGCGGCGAGAGATCCAATCCCTTAGCCTTCCAGTGATCGACGGCCTTGGTGATCTTGAGCATGTCGACACGGCCGACCATCTCGTTGATCGTCTTGAACCCCAGCTTGGCCATGAGTTGCCGGACCTCTTCGGCGACAAAGAAGAGGTAGTTGACGATGTGCTCCGGCTTGCCATTGAATTTCTTCCTGAGCTCAGGATCTTGCGTCGCGATGCCGACCGGGCAGGTATTGAGGTGGCATTTCCGCATCATAATGCAGCCCTCGACGATGAGCGGCGCCGTCGCAAACCCATACTCTTCTGCGCCGAGCAGCGTGGCGATCACCACATCACGGCCAGTTTTCATCTGCCCGTCTGTTTCGACACGGATACGACCTCGCAGATCGTTGAGCACTAAGGTTTGATGCGTTTCCGCCAACCCCAACTCCCAGGGAATCCCAGCGTACTTGATAGACGATAACGGAGACGCCCCGGTGCCGCCCGAATCCCCGCTGATCAGTACCTTGTCCGCATGCGCTTTGGCGACGCCGGCGGCAACGGTCCCAACACCGACTTCCGCCACAAGTTTCACGGAGACGCCGGCATCCGGATTCGCGTTCTTCAGGTCGAAGATCAATTGCGCCAGATCTTCAATCGAATAGATATCATGGTGCGGTGGAGGCGAAATCAGCTGCACGCCCGGTGTGGAGTATCGGAAACGTGCGATCTGTTCGTCGACCTTGTGGCCAGGCAGCTGCCCTCCTTCGCCTGGTTTGGCGCCCTGTGCCATCTTGATCTGCAATTCACGCGCGTTAACAAGGTAATGCGCAGTCACGCCAAATCGGGCTGACGCCACCTGTTTGATGTAGCTGTTCTTCGAATCCCCGTTCGGCATCGGCTTGAAGCGCTCGGGGTCTTCGCCACCTTCTCCGGTATTGCTCTTCCCCCCAAGCCGATTCATGGCGATCGCCAGCGTTTCATGCGCTTCTTTGCTGATGGATCCGAACGACATCGCGCCCGTGTTGAAGCGCTTGACGATTTCTTTAGCCGGCTCCACCTCTTCGATGGGGATCGGCTGAGACGGGAACTTGAACTCGAGCAATCCGCGCAGGTTCGAACGCCGCCGACTCTCGTCATTGACGAGCTGGGCGAACTCCGCATAGGTCCTCGCGTCATTCGCGCGGCTGGCATGTTGCAGTTTATAAATCGTGTCCGGATTCCAGTTGTGATGCTCGCCCTGAATGCGGTAGTGGACCTCTCCGCCGAACTCCAGTTGTCGAATCGCGGCCGGTTCGTAGGCCATACGATGTCGGCGCAAGGTCTCCTCGCCGATCTCCCGGATCCCGACTCCTTCGACGCGCGACGCCGTGCCGGAAAAGTACTGATCGATCAGTTCGTGATTTAACCCGATGGCCTCGAAAATTTGCGCACCACAATAGGATTGCACAGTCGAGATGCCCATCTTGGAAAAAATCTTGAGCAGCCCTTTGTTAATGGCCTTGATGAACTTGCTCTCCGCCGTTTGCGCATCAAGTCCCTCGGGAAGATACCCATCACGCTCCATATCGACGAGCGTTTCGAACACGAGATACGGATTGATCGTACCGGCGCCATACCCGATCAAACAGGCAAATTGATGAACATCGCGTGGCTCCCCTGTTTCCAGGATCAATCCGACTTCAGTCCTCGTACATTCCCGCACCAGATGATGATGCACGGCCGAAATGCCGAGGAGACTCGGAATCGGCGCCCAGTCCTCATTCACGCCACGATCACTGAGGATTAAGAATTTGTACCCCTCCTTGATCGCAAGAGAGGCTTCGCGGCAAAGTTCGTCGACTGCGGCCCCCAAGCCGTCGGCCCCTTCAGCCACGCGGAACAACATGCGCAGCTTTTTGCTCTTGAAATGCGGATCTGAAATCCCACGGATCTTTTGAAGGTCCGCATTGGTCAAAATTGGCTGTTGGACTTTAATACGGCGGCATGATTCCGGCGACTCATCCATCAGATTCGGCTTCGGCCCGATGTTCGTCACCAACGACATGACGAGCTGCTCGCGAATCGGATCGATCGGCGGATTGGTGACTTGAGCAAACAACTGCTTAAAGTACTTGAACAAGAGCTGCGGTCGATCGGACAACACAGCCAAGGGGGTATCGGTGCCCATCGAAGAGATCGGTTCCTCGCCATTAACGATCATCGGGGTGATGACCATCTTCAGCTCTTCCACCGTATAGCCGAAGGCCTGCTGGCGCTGCCTGATCGTCGGATGATCCGGCTGCGGAACGTTCAAGGGTTCCGGCAATTCATCGAGTGAGACGCCATATTGTGTGACCCAACTGCGGTACGGTTTTCTCTTCGTGATGCCCGCCTTGATCTCTTCATCGTCGATGATCCGGCCTTGGACCGTATCGACGAGGAACATGCGCCCTGGCATGAGCCGGCCCTTCATCCGGATGTCCTTGGCCGGAACCGGTAACACGCCGGCTTCCGATGCCAGCACGACCGTTTCATCCGTCATCACTTGATAGCGACAGGGACGGAGTCCGTTGCGATCCAAGGTCGCCCCGATCATCTTGCCGTCCGTAAAACAGACCGCCGCCGGTCCGTCCCACGGTTCCATCATCGCCGCGTGATATTGATAGAAGCCCCGTCGATCCAAGTCCATCTGAGAATTCGCCACCCAGGGCTCGGGAATCAACATCATCATGGCGTGCGGCAGCGACCGGCCTCCGAGAAGCAGAAATTCGAGGGTATTGTCCAAGCAGGCCGAGTCGCTTTGATCCTCGGTCACGATCGGAAACAGTTTCTCCATATCCTTGCCGAACAGATCGGAATGGAGGCGGCCTTGCCGGGCCTTCATCCAGTTGACGTTGCCTTTCAGCGTATTGATTTCACCGTTGTGACAGACATAGCGATACGGATGGGCCAACGGCCAGGTCGGAAAGGTATTGGTGCTGAAGCGGGAATGCACCAGGGCCAGCGCGCTCACCATCCGTTCATCGGTGAGATCCTGGTAGTAGGCGGCCATCTGATGCGGTAGGAGCAGCCCTTTATAGACGATCGTGTGGGCCGATAAGCTGGACACGTAACAGTGCTCGCGTCCCTGAATCGCCGACTCGGCAACGGCTTTTTCCACTCGCTTTCTGACGACGTAGAGTTTTCGCTCAAACTGTGCCTCGTTGAGCGCGTCACGCGCGATGAAAATCTGCCGCATGAACGGCTCCGTCTTTCTCGCTTGCGCACCGATGCTATCGCTCTTGACCGGCACATCGCGCCACCCCAGCAGCCGGAGGCCTTCCTCGTTGATGATCTCGGCAAACAACTTTTCACAGAGCCGTCGAGACTCTGCGTTCGGCGGCAGAAACAATTGCCCGACCCCGTACTCACCGACATCCGGCAATGCGACACCCACATCCTCGGCGACTCGCTTGAAAAAGGTATGCGGTACCTGCAAGAGAATCCCCGCCCCATCCCCCGTGTGGGAATCGGCTCCCTGCGCTCCGCGATGGGTCAGATTCTCCAGAATCTGAAGTCCCTTTTTCACAATGTCATGGGACTTCTTTCCCTTGATGTTGACGACAAACCCAATCCCGCACGAATCTTTCTCGTTCCGAGGATCGTAGAGCCCTTGTTGTTTGGGAAAACCTATCGTAGTCATCTTGTCTATCTCATTCAAATATTGAGATTTTCCTATCGAGATGGAGTTGAGCGCAAGTATGAAGCCTGGAGCCGATGAGCCCCTAATCCACAGGCCGGTCCTCAGTCGAGTTCGACGATCGGAACTTACTGGATGACTTACGCATCTGTCAAGGTGACAATAGGCCTATACCCCTTTCATTTACTTGACTTTATTTCCCTGGCTGCCATACCATCCGCGGCATGACGCAAGGTCCGGTCATCGCATCCCCGCAGAGCATGTCCGACGTGTGGGAAGCCTACCGAGGTGAGCTGGACGGGCTGGAGGACCGGGTACGGAAGAACCTCGACTCCAGCGTCGCTCTAGTCAACACGGTTGCCGCTCATATTCTGAGCGGTGGGGGTAAGCGCGTCAGGCCGTTGCTGCTACTCTTGTCTGCCCGTCTCTGCGGTTATCCTGGCAGTGAACACTATCAACTGGGCAGCCTGGTGGAATACATCCACACCGCCACCCTCCTGCACGATGATGTCGTCGACGAAGCCGACCTACGGAGGGGCAGAAGAACCGCCCGGAAGGTGTGGGGGAATCAGATCAGCATCCTGGTCGGCGATTTTCTCTATACCAAGGCCATGTGCAATGTCGTCGAGTTTCAAAATCAGGCCATCAATGAAGTGATCTCCGAAGCCTGTAACAAAATGGCGGAAGGCGAAGTCCTTCAACTGTACTACAACGGGAACCCGGCGATGCCGGAAATCGACTACATCAAGATCGTCGAGCACAAAACGGCCGGACTGATCGCCGCGGCCTGCCAAATGGGCGCCATTCTGGCCGGGGCCACTGAGTCACAACAACAGGCGCTGTTCCGCTTCGGCCAATACCTGGGTATCGCGTTCCAAGTGGCTGACGACACGCTCGATTACATCGCAAACGGCGCATCGCTGGGGAAAACGATCGGGCAAGATCTCCGACAAGGCAAAGCCACCCTGCCGTTGCTCCATTTGTTGCAGCACTGCTCGGAGCAGGACCGTCAGATGATCAAGGATCGAATGGAAACTCGAACACTCAACACGGATGATTTGGAACGCATTTTGTTTCTGATGGGGGAGTTTGGATCGATCACCTATGCGATGGATCGTGCCAAAGCCTACATCGCTGCCGCGAAGCATGAGCTCAATCAATTCGACGACGGTACGCCACGGCGTGCGTTGTCGGTGGCCGCTGATTATATGATTACCCGCGACCGGTAAGTGTTGCCCCGCCAGCCGGCAGAACGCTGAGCCGTCGAAACGGCGCAGTCTAGAGTGAAAGGACCCGTCCTCTCCAGTAACCATCAAACCGTCGGTGCTGTCACGACACCGCGAAGAGGTTGTTCATGTCAGAGATTTTTCCGTTCCAAGGTATCCGGTACGACCAGGCCATTGTGGGCTCTATTCAAGATGTCGTGGCCCCGCCGTATGACATTATCGATGCGGAGGGACAGCAACGGCTTCATGATCGCCATCCTCACAATATCATCCGTATGGAGTTGGGGATGGACCAGACCGGTGACAGCCCGGCCCAGAACCGCTATACCCGCGCCGCGGAAGCCCTCCAATCCTGGATGAAGGAGGGAGCGCTCAAGCGCGATACTCAACCCACCATCTACTATCACACGATCGAGTACAGCCCACCCTACGCGGCACCTGGCGCCCCGCGCAAAGTGCTCCGGGGTTTTCTCGCGCTGGCCAAGCTGGAAGCGCTCGATTCAGGACATATCTACCCGCATGAGAACACACGCGCGGCCGCAAAGACCGACCGGTTGAATCTTATCGAGGCCTGTCGAGCCAACTTCAGTCCGATTTGGTCGCTCTACTCCGACCCAACCAACGCCATCATTCGGTTGCTCGAAACGGAGACCAAAGGAAAACCGGCCCAGTACGACTTTCACGACGATGCGGGCTGTCGCGAATGCCTGTGGACCGTCACCAACGACACCGTCTTGACCCAACTGCGCGATCTCATGCGAAGCAAACCGCTGTTCATCGCAGACGGTCACCATCGGTACGAAACGGCGTTGAACTATCAGAAGGTTCGTCGGCAACAGCCCGGCGCTCCGACCGGACTCCAACCCTATGACTCAGTCTTGATGCTGCTGACTCCGCTCGAGGATCCTGGACTGACCGTGTTGCCGACGCATCGGGTGACGACGACGGCGCTGCCGCCTTCCGATCAGATCGCACAGCTCCTCGGGGGCGCGTTCGATTTCCGGGAGTTTGCCTTCTCCTCATCAACGCAAGCTGAGGTCCGTCAACAGTTTTTGACCGCCCTGAGAACAGAAGGTCAAGAGGTTCCGGTATTCGGACTGACTCGACAAGGCGACGACAGGTACATTCAACTCACGCTGAAACCGGTCTATCGCCCTTCCAGCAAAGCATCGCCTCGAACCAAGCTCGACGTCTCCCTGTTGCAGCAGCTGATCGTCACGAAGCTGTGCCCGACGCAACAGGAACAAGAAGCCATTCTCTATACCAAAGACGATCATGAAGCACTGGATTGGGTGGCTCGGGGAACAGGAACCGGAGCCCTTCTCCTGAACGCCACGAAGGTCAGCGAAGTCCAAGCTGTGGCAGCCGCGGGGGAACGGATGCCCCACAAATCGACCTACTTTTATCCGAAACCGTTAACGGGTCTTGTCGTCAACGTCATGAACGTGTGAATGTCGACGCCTCTGACCATGGAACGAGGATTCGTGTAATGCGTGCCAAGATTCTGATCGTCGACGACGATGCCGACATCGTCATGATGCTCGAGGACCGGCTCCAAGCGTCCGGGTATGACACCGTGACCGCATCCGAAGGACAGCAGGCACTGGACCAAATCGCTCACGAATCTCCACAGTTGATTCTGCTCGATCTCACTCTGCCTAAACTATCTGGTCTCGAGGTGCTCAAACGCCTGTCCCAAATGAAACTATCGGAACCCCTTCCCGTCATCGTCATGACCGCACATGGGTCCATCGAAGCTGCGGTCGACGCGATGAAAGAAGGAGCCTACGACTTCCTGACTAAACCGCTGGATAGCGAGCATCTCCTAATCGTGATTCGCAAAGCCCTCGAGCGAGACTCACTTCGGCGACAAGTGGCCTATCTCCGTTCCGAGGTCGACGGCCGGTATGCGTCCATCGTCGGAAATAGCTCGTCCGTCAGCTCAGTCGTGGAGGCGGCTCAGCGAGCCGCCAAATCCGATGCCAGCGTCTTGCTCCTTGGAGAAAGCGGAACGGGGAAGGAACTCTTTGCCCGATCGATTCATCAATGGAGTCTTCGCGCCACCATGCCGCTCATCGTCATCAACTGCGTGGCCTTGACGGAGACTTTGCTGGAGAACGAACTCTTTGGACACGAACGTGGCGCCTTTACCGGAGCGGATCGCCAGCAGAAGGGGAAATTGGAAATGGCCGACGGTGGCACCGTCTTTCTTGACGAGATCGGCGATATGTCGCTGCCGCTGCAAGCCAAGTTGCTCAGGGTGTTGCAAGACCGTGAGTTCCAGCGTGTCGGAGGCACCAAGACGGTTTCAGTCAACATCCGTATTATCGCCGCGACGAACAAGGATCTACGGCAAGCCGTAAAGGCGGGGCAGTTCCGAGAAGATCTGTATTTCCGCCTGAACGTCGTCACCCTGACATTACCGCCGCTCCGTGAACGACAAGGAGACGTGGCGGCGCTTGCTCAGTTTTTTTTGGACCGTCACACGCGAGACGCAAAACGGCCTGGCATGACCCTCAGCCCATCCGCGCTCGAGACCCTCTCCCGTTATCCATGGCCGGGGAATATTCGAGAGTTGGACAACGTGATCGCCCGCGCGGTCGTCTTGAGTCCAAAAGAGACGATCGAGCCGGATATGTTGGCGCTGCTGCCAGACGACGCCGGCCTTCGTCGGCGAGAGGAGGACGAACTCCCTTATCTGGACATGTCGTATCATGAATCGATGGAGCACCACAGCCGCTACATCATTACCCGCGCCATGGAACGAGCCGAAGGGAACCAAACGAAGGCCGCGGAATCGCTCAAGCTCCAACGTACCTATCTCGCCCGACTGCTCAAACAACAGAAAGACTAGGAGCCCATCACCAGGTCGGTAGAGAGCGCTCCGCCTCACCTGCGTGATTAAGAGGGCTTGAGCTATTGTCGCTCGGCTAGGCGAATCAGTCCCGCTTGCGTATCTTTCTCCGCTTGCGCATACCGTTCAGCGGTTCCGATATCGGACCAATAGCCATGGAGGTCATACCCCAGCACTCGTTCGCCACGTTCAATGGCTGCGATGTACGGGTCGATGATCGAGGAGGGGACGCCCTTCGCGACGTTCTGGAGAAGGCGAGGGTGCAACACATGAATCCCGGCAAACATCCTGGGAATGGCGGGAGTCGATACTGGGAGGCCTTTTCCTGTAATGCGTAGAATCTGCTGATGCTCTCCCACCTCAATGAGTCCCCACCGCGCCGCGTCGACATCCTCTCGTAGGACCAAGGTCGCCGCTGCATGGCGGGTTCGATGAAAATCCCAGAGTGCCCCAAGATCCACTTCGACAAGCGTGTCCGCGTTCAAGATCAATACCGGCTCGCCTGAAAAATGAGGCTCAGCTTGCTTGATCCCCCCACCCGTGCCCAAGATCACCGGCTCATGTGAATACACGATCTGAACGCCAAATTTTGACCCGTCTCCCAAGGCCTGTTCGATCAACGGCCCGAGATGGTGTAAATTAATGACGATCTGATCGAATCCATGTCGTTTGAGAAGCAGAACGTTCCATACGATGAGGGAAGTCCCTCCCACCGGCAAGAGAGGCTTTGGAATGGTGTTGGTCAAGGGCCTGAGGCGGGTCCCAAGACCAGCGGCAAGAATCATGGCCTTCATATGGTCCCGTGAAGCATACGAGGTAAGGCGTGAGCGGTAAGACGTACTTGAATGATCTGCCGTCTCCTCACCCCTAACTCCTTCCTCCTCACCAGTTATTGCAGTTCCGGCACGTACGGGGTGATCTGTGCCCGAAGCGTCTGCAGTTCGGGGTATTTCTTGAGATTTCGTTTCACATAGCCCAAGACACGAGGAATATCAGCCAAAAATTTCGGGTTGCCTTTGACTTGATCGATATAGACAAACCGGCCGGCGGCTTTCAAGTTTCGCTGAATACTTGTCAGGTCGAACAGCCGGCGAAACGCGTCCCGGTTGGCCCAGACGAAACGGCGATCCGCCAGCTGATCGAGATAGTAGTCCACCAACTTATCGATGAGGGCCTCGTCAAGTTGAATGTACGCATCCCGCAGGAGCGAAGCTAAATCATACGTCGCCGGTCCCATTAGGGCATCCTGAAAATCAATGACACCCAGTCGTAACCCGTCGACCATCAAGTTGCGCGAGTGGTAATCCCGATGGGTGAAGACACGGGGTTCAGAAGCCAATAGCTCGGCGATACGCTCGAACTCGCGCCGAATCGCCTCCAGCTCCCGGTCGGGTAAGGGCGCGCCGTTGCGAGCCTCAATTCCATACTCCAGGAAATGATCGAATTCCCACATGAGCAATGGCACATCGAAATTCCGATGAAACGCGAGACACTTCGGATCCGCCGGCGTCGTCGCGTTGCATTGCATTTGTACCAATACATTGATGGCTTGTTTATACCGAGCTTCTAGATTCGGGGCATCAGCGCGGCCGGCGGCCTCCGCCAGCGTCACATCACCAAAATCCTCAAGATACAGGAGTCCGGCGGCTCGATCGTAATGATACAACGTCGGAACAGGGACATCCGCTTTGGCAAGATGGGTCATAATATTGGTGAACGGCAGCTCAGAGATCTGATGTACCGTTCCGCTGACCGCTTCTTCAGACTGTTTGAACGCCTCTGGCTCAGCCAGTTGCATCACGATGACAGAATGCAGTGCGCCACCCGTCACACTGGCACGAAAGTACCGCCGATTCGATGCATCTCCGGCCAACGCACTCAGCTCCTTCAACTCCAAGCCGGATGGAAGATGCGTCTTAAGAGTCTGAGCAACGAGCGCCTGATCAGGAGGAGGCGATGGAGGTTTAGCCGGTGCGGGATTCACGGTCGCCATAGCTGAGGGATTATACCGAGCACCCGACAACTTGTCACGAAGACACCGTATTCGGTTGAGTAACGGCTATGGTTCTGGGATCGAGTTCGCCGGTCTGAAATTGACCGTCCGGTGCATGGCAAGGACACCGACTGCCGCGCCGATCGTATCGGCTAGCCAATCGAGCCAACTCGACTCTCGAAACGGAACGAACGCTTGATGAATTTCGTCACTGGCTCCATAGGCCGACGCCAACAGGATGGCCATAGGGATCGCCTGTTGTCGCCACGAATCGCTTGATCCGCTACGAAGAGCCCGATAACACAACAGACCCAACACCGCATACTCAACGGCATGTGCGACCTTGTCGCTCAGATCGAACACGAAGGCAGGCAGATTGTCCTCAGGATGAGACTGCGCAGACAGAAAAAAAATCAATCCTGCATAGGCACACACCGGCCCCCAGTATCGAAGAAACGACAACATTTCAGTTCCTCTAGATCATAAGATTGACGGCAGGCCGCACACCGGCCCGCTGATTGCCGGCTCACGCCCCCTATGACATACTTTCCCGATGAAGGGAGCGCCCTGTCGATGAAGCATATCCACCTGTGTTTTTTCTGGCATATGCACCAGCCGTACTACACCGATCCGCTGGCTGGCTCAGCCAGTATGCCTTGGGTGCGCCTGCATGCGACCAAGGCCTATTACGATATGGCGCATCTCTTGGAACAATACCCAACGGTTCACGCGACGTTCAATTTTACCCCGTCACTCCTCTTACAGTTGGAAGAAATCGGCAACGGGAAGGTTCAAGACCTTTTTCTGGAACATGCCCAACGACCAGCGGCGAACCTGTCGATTGAAGAAAAAGCGTTTCTTGTCCGTCACTTCTTTTCTGCCAATTGGGCGACGATGGTACGACCCTACCCACGATACCATGAACTGCTGGTGAAACGAGGGTTGGATCTCCATGAGCATGATCTGCGTCGTATCACCTGTCAGTTTTCCACGCAGGAGTTATTAGACCTGCAAATTTGGCACAATCTGGCCTGGTTTGGATATGGCACCATTCGACGATATCCCCGATTGGCCACATTGCGCCAGAAAAATCGTGGCTTTACCGAAGAGGACAAGCAGGAGGTATTGTCGATTCAACGGCTCGCCGTGCAAGAGATTATTCCTCTCTACCGGCGTCTCATGGAACGTGGACACATCGAGTTGACCACAACGCCTTTCTTCCACCCGATCCTTCCGCTCGTGATCGACACGGACATCACCCGGCGCGCGAGGCCGGACCTTCCCCTGCCGGCTCGCTTTCGGGCGCGCGAGGATGCGGAAGGCCAACTTCGGCAGGGAGTGGAGTTCCATCAGTCGACATTCGGTCGTCCTCCCCAAGGCCTCTGGCCGTCTGAGGGATCCGTGTGTCCGGAATTGCTTCCCCTCGTCTATCAAACCGGCCTTCGCTGGATGGCGACCGATGAAGGCATCCTCGCGCGCTCGCTGGCGATGTGTCACCGACCCTGGCATCGACAATCCGCGCTGTATCAACCCTATCAGATCGGGGCGGCTGAACAATCGCTCACCATCCTCTTTCGTGATCGTGACATCTCCGATGCCTTTGGATTTGTCTACCATAAGACGACACCGGAATCCGCGGCTGACGATGTTCTGCGACGGCTCCGACACATTGCACAAGACACGCCGCTGGATCGCGTCATCGTCCCGATCGTTTTGGATGGTGAAAACCCGTGGGAGCACTATCATGACGGAGGCGAACGGTTTCTGTCACTCCTCTACCAAGCCTTGACCAATCATGAGCTGGATCACCCCGGACAGATAACAGCCCGCGCTTCGACGATATCCGAGGCCATCAACGAAGTTCCACCGACTCAGCACCTTCCTTGTCTACACTCCGGCTCATGGATCAACGCAGATTATAAAATCTGGATCGGACACCAGGAGGACAATCGCGGGTGGGACCTGCTGGGCTACACCCGTTCAAAACTCACGGAGGAAACGTCCCACCTTCCTCCCGATCGTGCGCAGGCGGCATGGCAGGAACTGTACGCCGCCGAAGGCAGTGATTGGTTCTGGTGGTACGGAGACGATTTCGACACAGACTTCAAACCGGAGTTCGACCGGCTTTTCAGAACACATCTCCGCAATGTATGGACCCTGATGGGCCACCCGCCTCCTGATCAGTTGAACCACTCGATCTGCGCGATGGAGCGTGGCTCTGAATCCAACTTGGTCCAACAACCGGTCCGTTGGATCACCCCCACTCTCGACGGACGGGTGACCGACTTTTTTGAGTGGCACGGGGCCGGCAGCATTACGACACAGCCTCCGCTGGGGGCCATGTGGAAAGCCGATCGAATTTTCTCGACCATTCGGTTCGGCTGGAGCCAGGATCAGTTCATGATCAGGCTCGACCCCGAGGAAACAACTATGAAGAGAGCCGGCCTCGATGTTGCGATCGTCCTTCACGGCCCACAAGCCACCTGTCGGCTCAACTTTCCCCTGCCTGTTCAAGAGACAGAGGGATTCCTCCTGTCTCAACAGATCGGCGATAGCATGTGGCAGGAGATCGGACGATACCGAACGATCAGTTCACGCTCGATCATCGAATTGGCTGTCCCCTGGCAGGAAGTTCAGCTCCACCCTGAGCAGACCATGCAACTCTCGATCGTCGTTAGCGAACATGGCCTAGAAGTGACCCGCTACCCTGGCCCTCTGCCGGCTGTCCTGACCGTTCCTGGACCAAACTTTGAAGCGGCACTGTGGAGAGTGTGATAATGGTAAGGAGTACAGGGTGAGACGTAACAATAAGAGGAGAAGAGATGCCAGATCTGAGACGTGATCCAATCGTCGGCCGCTGGGTGATCATTTCTACCGAACGAAACGGCCGCCCACACGATTTTGTCAAACCGCAGTCGGCCAAGCCTACCGCCACAAGCCTCTGTCCCTTCTGCCCGGGACAGGAACGGCTCACGCCGAAAGAAATCATGGCCTATCGACCTCAAGCGGGCGAGCCCAACTCGCCGAACTGGCGCGTCCGCGTCATCCCAAATAAGTTCCCCGCGCTCCAAGTCGAAGGCGACATGGGCCGCGAGGGGATCGGGTTGTATGACCGGATGAACGGCGTGGGCGCGCACGAAGTCATCATTGAAACCCCCAGCCATGTCGAAAGCCTGGCTGATCTGCCGGCCAAGCAGATCGAAGATTTATTGTGGGCCTATCGCGACCGCCTGCTCGACCTCCGAAAAGACGTCCGGCTCCGCTATATTCTGGTGTTCAAGAATCACGGTGCCCTCGCCGGCGCCACGTTGGAACATAGCCACTCTCAACTCATCGCCTTGCCGATCGTTCCGACCAGCGTGCAGGATGAACTCGACGGATGCCGGACTCACTTTCAACAGAAGGAACGCTGCATCTACTGCGACATCCTCCGACAGGATCTTGCCGATGGCGATCGGGTCGTCGCTGAAAATTCCGAGTACCTCTGCGTGACGCCCTTTGCCCCGCGCTTCCCGTTTGAAATGTGGATTCTCCCCAAACGCCATGCTGCTTACTTCGAAGACAGCCAAAAAGCTCAATTTGAACTACTGGCTCCCATCCTGTCGGAGTCGCTCCGTCGGATGGACAAGGTCTTGGCTCACCCCGCCTATAACTTCATCCTCCATAGTTCGCCGCTGCATGAAAAAACCGGCGACTATTACCATTGGCACTTGGAGATCATCCCCAAGCTGACCCAAGTGGCGGGCTTCGAGTGGGGCACTGGCTTCTACATCAATCCGGTGTCGCCGGAAGAGGCCGCGAAATTTCTGAGGGAAGCGGAAATCTAGATGCCGGTTCGCTTTCGCATAGAAGATTCGACTCTTTCAGGGACGCTTCGGAAGATTGAGCAACTCGTTCGTCGTCAAGGGGGAAGAACCTGGCTGGTCGGCGGATGCGTGCGAGACCTGGTGCTTGGGCGACAGCCTCGCGATCTAGACCTTGAAATTGCCGGACTCCCACCTGGGCAACTCCACGCCTTGCTCTCTGAACACTTCTCTGTTCACTTCGTTGGAAAAGCCTTCGCCGTGTTCAAGCTGCACGAGCTGCCCATCGATATTTCGATCCCCTCCCGGATTCTCGTTGACGAGAGCACATCGATCTCCGGTCTGGTACGGAAGGCCGATCCTGGCATGGCAATCGACGAGGCCCTTGCCCGACGCGACTTCACCATCAACGCGATGGCGTGGGACCCGGACACGAGAGAACTTCGCGATCCCTTCAATGGACGAAAGGATCTTGATGCACACATTTTGCGACACGTGTCACAACGATTTTCTGAAGATCCGCTGCGTGTCCTGCGTGGAATGCAGCTGGCCGCTCGCTTTGAACTCACGGCTGCGCCGGAAACTGTCACCCTGTGCCAAACCCTCTCGCAAGAGACTCAACCTCGAGAACGTCTGTGGGAGGAATGGAAGAAACTTTTGTTACGAGGTCCCAAGCCATCGATGGGCTTACGCTTCCTCCAACAATGCGGGTGGCTGCGCTTCTATCCGGAGCTCGCAGCCATTCAAGATTGCCCACAAGACCCCATGTGGCATCCTGAAGGCGATGTCTGGATTCACACCCTTCACTGTTTGGACTGGTTCGCCACCGAACGGACTGGAAATGACCAAGACGATGTGGTTGTTGGACTCGCGGTGCTCTGTCACGACTTCGGCAAACCGGCCACAACCAGAGAGGATGACGGGCGTATCACCTCTCGCGGACATGAAGCCGTTGGGGATTCCCCAACCAGAGACTTCCTCGAACGTCTCACCAATCAGCAGGATCTTATCGACGACATCATCCCCTTGATCCTGTGCCATCTCCGGCCTCGCGCCCTCTATGATGCACAGGCATCAGACAGCGCCGTCCGCCGACTCGCTCGACAGGTGAAACGGCTCGACCGTCTGGTACGTGTCGCGAGAGCCGACCATGCCGGCCGTCCACCGAAACCGTTCGATGGATTCCCTGCCGGCGAATGGCTACTGAAGCGAGCGAGGCAACTCGAGGTTGAGGCTCAAGCGCCCGTCCCCATACTCATGGGACGGCATCTGTTGGAACTCGGCGTCCTGCCCGGCCCTGATATGGGCCGACTGCTTGATGAGTGTTACGAAGCCCAACTTGATGGAGAGTTTTCGACGGTCGAGGAAGGCCTTCTGTACGCCAAACAGAAACGTTCCGCGCTCTGCTAGCGATCTTCCTTCCCTCGATGATTGTTGCTCCTCCGCTGCCATCACCCCTTGCCCATCGGTTGTCGCCCCGTTTATCATGGGCCCATGCATGTGCAACTGCATCATCCGGCGCGGTCGATCGAAATCAAAGGGCCCAAGAGGGTCAAGGATGTGCTCCGGGAACTGAATCTCGTTGTTGAGGCACACTTGGTCATTCGTGGTGATGACCTAGTGACCGAAGACGAGGTGCTGTCTGATCAGGATCAGATCGAAATCAGACCAGTGATCTCAGGCGGATAGTCGGCCACGCCGTCACCGCATTTCTATAAAGCCATCTATCTCACACGGTACAGCTACAACGGCCGTCTTCTACCTGCCGAGATGGGTATTTTCATCTTGCAATTGGACTCGTAATGGCACTACCTTTGCCCCACGTGCCAAGCTATGAGTGGCACATTTATTCAATTTTTTATTAGGGGGTTCCTCATGAAGCGTTTGTTGATGGCAGTAATGGCAGTGGCAATCGCAGTGACGTTTAACGCCCCGGCCTTTGCCTCTGATGAGAAGAAGGAGGAAAAGAAGGGCGGCCATGTGCTGTACAGCGATGACAAGAAGGACGAGAAGAAGGGTGGTCACGCGACCTATAGCGATGATAAGAAAGAGGAGAAGAAGGGCGGCCATGCCGATACATTCGGCGACGACAAAAAGGACGAGCACAAGGGCGGACATTGAGCGAGCTCGCCAAGGCCATGGCCTGTTAGTCCTTGGCTGAACTAGAAGACGAGCCAGCTTGGGGGCTTTCATTCTTCGTGATGAAAGCCCTCAAGTCACTTCATACCCACGAGACACTCCTCCCTACCCGCTGAGTCGGATAGACCGGGTTCGAACGTGTACGAGACGTGAACAATTGCGCACCTCGCCGTAGGAGTCAGCCTACACCGGCTGAATATCCTATTCACACCGTTCACCCCGCGATCGCCTGCTTTCATGCTGATTTCTTGAGTATCCTGTGAGATCTGTTCTGGCCGCTATCGGCACAGACTTTGCTGCTCGCCTCCTTTCAAAACATTGTCACTCGCCCATGGAGCATCATATGAAGGGCGTCTCTGTCACCTCAACTAATACTCATCGTCCCTTCCGCGATTGGTCGTTGCAGTTCGCGTCGTGCCTATTCTTCACACTCATCGTCCAGTCTGATATTTCGTTGAGCGCATCATCCTCTGATCCGACGCTGAGCGTCAGTCCCACAAGCCTTTCTTTCACTGGGTCTGTGGATAGATCTAATCCAGCGAGGAAGACCGTTCGGATCTCAAAAATCGGTCAGGGAACACTGTCTTGGAGGGTACGTGAACGAGCCAGTTGGCTGACTGTAAGCCCCATATCTGGCAGGAATAATGGAACGATCTCAATTGCACCCAATCTCCGCGGGCTAAAACCAGGAACCTATCGGACTACCGTCACGATTCAGGTTTCCGGAGCTTCCTCAAAGACCAGGACTATCCCCGTACGACTCACGGTCTCAAAGTCCAAGACGCCAACCGTTCGAATCAGCCCCACCGCTCCAGCCTCCTCAGCCACCCTCACCTGGAGAGCCAATCAAGAAAAAGACCTTGCCGGATACAAGATCTATCGAGCAACCGCATCAGGGGCCTATGGTGCGCCGATCGCCACTGTCCCGAAAACGGCCACAAGTTACATCGCCAAAAACTTAGAGAATCGAACAACGTATTTCTTTGTTATCACTGCCTACGATATCGCAGGGAATGAGAGTGGGTACTCCAACGAGGTGAGCAAGAGCATCTTCTAGGACATCCCATCGTACACCTCTAAACCGCCTGAGGGCTGAGCTCTCCACGACACCCACGTTCCTCACTTGACCCCTCCTCTTGGAGAACTGTATAACCAGTGGTCCCGGTAAGCCCTGAGGCAAGGGTATGACCTGCACTCGTTCTCTTCAGTCAGGCCCTTTACCTTCGAACTCAAGCCTTACTGCGACATTTGCAATGCGCCCGTAGCTCAATGGATAGAGCATCTGACTACGGATCAGAAGGTTACAGGTTCAAGTCCTGTCGGGCGCACCATACCCCGCTTGTGCAGCTCTCTACGCCTCGTTAACGGATCTGAGCCTATTACATTGAAGACCTAATCATACGAACGACAACCGTCACCGCTTAGTCAGCATGGTGACTCTCGGCAGGCTTCACCCTATAAGTGCACCATCTCATCCCGTTTTTCAGTATCCTTCGATTTCCGCCACCGACGTTCCAGGGCATCGCGCGCGATGTTCCGCCCCCCGAGTCCCACGGCAATAGCGAGGGCAAGGATCACCCCCCCGAACACGATAGAAAATGCCGCGACAACGATTTCCTTGGCGATGCCGAGTTGTGTCAAGACCATTGCCGCCGTGAAGAGAAAAATTCCCCATCGCACGAGACCAGCTATAAGCCTCGCTTCGTGAATCTGTGCGTTGACCATCGCGATCAACGTCGCTTCCGCCAAAAAGTTCCCGAGCAGAACGCCGACCAAGATCAAGAGTCCTGCCGCAAGGACGCTCGGCAAATACCCCAGCAGTTGACCCATGAGATCGGCCGTCGTCGGCAAGCCCAGCGCGTCCACCCCCATCAGGATGAAGATGACGAAAATGGTCCAGAACGCCAGGCGACTGACGACTTGAGAGAACGGTTGTTTGAATCCAGCTTTTGCCAGTGATGCCTGCAAACCCCATCGCTCACTGAGGACGTCGACACGAGCGGCTCGCAACAGGTGCTGCAGAACGGCCTTGATCATCAACCCGACCAGAATGCCAACCACGAGGAAGCTCGCCAATGCGAGCAACTTTGGGAGAAAGAGCGCCATCCGCATCATCATGTCACGAAACGCTTCTACTATGGCGTCACCCCAGACATTACTCATCGCTCCACCTCCATCGCTGAATCAGGTACGGCTTCATGGTTTCGTATTCAACCGCCACGCGCTCCAGTTCCTCCTCCACTCGATTCACGGGCAGCGCACGTGTCGCGAGCACCATCGAGGCGGTATAGCCAAGGTACAGTGGCGTCAGGGACTTGAGGAGGTGCTCGCGGTGCAGCAAGCGGTCGTGGTAAGCCAGAGCCAGGTCGTACACGATTTGCACCCACAGATCGGTCGGAAATTGAAAGCTGTCCGCATCGTCAATACCCAATTCCAAGACGCGCTGAAATGTGTCCGGTGCCAGGGCAATCTGCCAGATCGGCACCAGGTCGCGAAGGCCCTGCCGAAATCCGTGGATCATCCGATCGACATACACGGCGCCGAGGGCGTTTCCCAATCCCACCTGCACACCGACCATCGGGATCGCCGTCGATCCTTTCACAGGTTCCCATACACTTTGATAGCGCTCCATCATGTGGAACATACACCCAACGGACTGGGCGAGGATCGTGGAAAGATCCGCCTTTGCCTTTCCCTGCTGCAGACGAGGTCCGAGTCTCGCCTCACACACCTCAGCTGGCTCGGCTACTGCCAGCGTCGTCACCCATCCATCAACCCCGTACAGGGCCACCTCGTCGTCCCATGGTTGGTCCAGTAATGAAGCAGCGACGAAGCGTTTGGAGAAGGCATAGGCTCCTCCCTGGTGGTACGCCACTCGTTTGCCATAGAGGGCCCGCGTCAGTGGCGCTAGGAGCGTGTTGGTCAAAGTCCCTTCATATCGATTTCGTGAGAACTGAGGCAAGACACAATCCGCGCCTTTCTCGAGAATCGGGGAGGTCAGCAATTCGGCCCACCGCGGATCGACGGATTTCAGATTGCCGTCGATGATCAGACAGGCCTTGGCCGCAACTCGATCGGCGACTGTGGCAAGGAGCCGTATCGCTGCGTCACGACCTGGCACCCCAGACTCCGAGATGACATGCAGCGATGAGCCCAAGATCGGATGGCGGACCGGCCAGAATGGCACCTCCTGTCCTACCGATTGACCCATGAGATCAGTTGTGGCGTCTTGCGAGCCGGCATCACAATTAACCAGCAGCACTCTTTGTCCGGGAACATAGCGACGGCATCCATCAATCAGCGTCTTGGCTAAAGCCGGTGCGGTGGTTTCATCATTGAAGGTGAGCACGCCGACCACAATGTCAGCGGAATCCTCCCGATTCAGCAGTTCACGGACCGACTCCGGCAAAGAGTGGTGAGTTACTGAAGGCTCAATCGGTTCAGACTGGTCCATGCCATCACTCTGTGCACAACAGTTTCAGCAGCGTAAGGTGATCGCCTAAGTGGCGTGTAATGAGGAAGTTGCGTCGCACATGCTCCTTCGCTGAAGCACCCATCCTGGTCATGACTCCGGGATTGCTGAGCAGATACCGGATGCGGAACGCCGCTCCTTCAACCGAATGGACGATAAATCCCGTGGCGCCATCGACGATCTGTGCCGAGACGCCGCCGGCGGTTCCCCCGATGACAGGCTTCCCCTTCCACATGGCTTCTGATACGGAGACGCCGAATCCTTCTTTAAGGGCTTTCTGCACCACGACGGAAGCCGCCCGTTGTAACACGTTGATCTCCCGGTCTGCTTCGGGTGGCAGCTGCAGAATGTGGATGTCCGGATCCTTCCCGGCCTCTGCTTGGACCTCGGCTAAGACAGCCTCTCCCTCCGAATCGTGCAGGACACCGCTGCCCGCCAAAATCAGCTGGCAATTATGATGCTTCTTCACCATTCGGTAGGCTCGAATCGTTCCAAGCTGATCCTTGAATCGGTCGAATCTCGCCACCTGCAAAAGAATTGGTTTGCCCTTGGCGATCCCAAATCGATCAAGCCCCTGGGCGATTTCAGCACGCGACAGTTCTCGATTTTTTTCGGTCAGCGGATCAATGGATGGATAGATCAGAAACTTCTGAATCGGCAGCCGTTGGGCAAAACCCGGCAACGAGAACACCGCCGCGTCATACTTCACGACGTGCCGGCGAAACAAGGTCCAGAGCGAGCGGTACGGACGCCCCATATCCAGGTGACAGCGCCACACCCATTTCCCACCCTTTCGATGGTCGATCAGCGCCGCGGGTTGAGGATCATGGACGATCACAAGGTCCGAGTCGAGGTTCAATGCTCGTGCGTTTCTGGCTGTGATATCGAGATAGGTTGCATACATGTCATTGGTGATCGTCTGAGGCCTGCCCTGCAATCCATCGGCGATCCGCCTGGTCACATCCGTAAACTCCTGCGTCCCGGCGACAACTTCCCAACGGGCTTTGACCCCAAGGGCGTTCATGACCGGCACCAACCGCCTCAAGATTTCCGCCATCCCACCGCCATAGCGAACCGCACTGATATGGAGAAAATGTTTGCCCTGCACCAGATCGCTCAACCGACGTAGAAAATCGATCGTACCTTTGGGAGCAACCTCGCGATACGGCTCCAGCTCACTGATCATGATCCGAGATTCCTCCTCGTCATCCGTTGTTCTCTCACAGCACTGTCTGTTCGATCCCGTATGGCTCGCTTCCAGAAGGTGTCTGCGTGAGATTCAGCCAATAGTATCCGTAGGGAGCCATGGTCAGCACATAGAGACGCTCTGTTACGGTTGGAAACCGCGCCTCGCCCAACAGCTCGACTGGAGTTGCCCCGGCGAATTCCCTGAGATCCAATTCTACCGATTGCGCGGAACCGGCCAGATTATGGACCAACAACAACGCAACCCCCTCGTGCTGCCTAACGTACGCGAGCACCTTGCCGTTGGCCGGCCGCAGAAACGAGATGGTCCCTCGTCCGAAGGCCGTATAGCGCTTGCGGGCCGCGATCATCCGCTTCATCCAGTGTAACAGCGAATGAGGCATCTCCTTTTGCGATTCGACATTGATCGACTGGTACCCGGAGACAGGATCGGATACGACGGGCAAATAGAGTTGGGACGGGTCGCAGGTCGAGAATCCCGCGTTCCGGTCCATCGTCCACTGCATCGGTGTGCGCACCCCATCACGATCCTTCAATTGCACGTTGTCGCCCATGCCAATCTCGTCGCCGTAGTAAATGATCGGGCTGCCCGGCATCGTGAAGACCAAACTGTTGAGCAATTCGATTTTACGTCGGTCGTTGTCCAGCAAGGGTGCCAGTCTCCGGCCGATACCGATGTTGCGCCGCATTTTTGGGTCTCGCGCATAGGTGTAATACATGTAATCTCGCTCTTCGCCGGAACACATCTCCAGGGTCAGTTCGTCGTGGTTGCGGAGAAACAGACACCATTGGCAATTCGGTGGAATCTCCGGCGTATGGGTAAACATGTCGATGATGGGATCGCGCGTTTCGCTGCGGACACCCATATACAAACGAGGCATTAGCGGAAAGTGGAACGCCATGTGAAATTCGTCGCCGTCGCCGAAGTAGGGGCGGACATCAGTCGGCCATTGATTCGCCTCCGCCAACAAGATGCGCCCGTGGTAGGTCTCGTCGATGCGGCGACGGACTTCCTTCAAATAGTCGTGCGTCTCTGGAAGATTTTCGCAAATCGTGCCTTCCCGTTCGAGCAGATAGGGCACCGCATCGCAGCGAAACCCGTCCAGGCCCTGCTTGAGCCAAAACTCCATCGTATCCAACATGGCTTGCCGAACTTCCGGATTGTCGTAATTCAAGTCCGGTTGATGGCTGAAAAAGCGGTGCCAATAGAACGCCTTCGCCTCAGGATCCCAGGTCCAATTTGATTTTTCCGTATCGATGAAGATGATCCGCGCCTTCCCGTACTTGCGATCGTTATCGCTCCAAACGTAGAAATCGCGCTTGGGCGATTGAGGCGATTGACGCGATTCCTGAAACCAGGGATGCTGGTCCGACGTGTGGTTCAACACCAAGTCGACGATCACCCGCATGCCTCGCCGGTGTGCTTCATCCAGGAACTGCCGGACATCTTCGGTGGTGCCGTACTTTTCAGCGACGCTCAGAAAATCGGCGACATCATAGCCATCGTCACGGAGCGGCGACGGATAGAACGGCAACAACCAGAGGCAGTCCACGCCGAGCCATTCGAGATAGTCCAGTTTCCCGATCAAGCCCGGGAAGTCACCGATCCCATCCCCGTTGCCGTCGGCATAGGCCTTCACATGGATCTCATAGAAGACCGCGTCCTTGTACCAAAGCGGATCGTTGCTTACCATCGTCGCACCGCTCCTACCTCCAACTCTTACCCACCCTTTGCCAGCTGATCGTCGCACATGTTCAGCAAGCTTGACCGCAGCCGCTCAAGACTCCCCAAGTAGGGGTTCAGTGCCTTCATACGGTCGGCCAATTCCGGCAACTTCAGTCCGCTTCGAATCCAGGCGGAAAAATCGTTCTCTTCCCGCTGTAGGCGCAAGTGCGATTCGAACACATGAAAATAGATGACGCTGACATCCACCTCCGAGATCGCGGCACGAAATTCCCGCAACGTTCTCGCCTCCAACCCCGTCGGTACTTCGAGAATGCGCGATCGGCTGAAATAGAACGGGATTCCAAGCCCCGCGCGCGGCACCGTGGTGAGGCCGGATAAGTGATCGTCGATCAGAGAGACTAATTCTTCCCGCAATGCCTCGAGGCTCGGGTACTCAAACGGATCCACGACTGACAACCGTTCTGCCAGAATATGGTCACGCACTTGCTCGCCGACCCATTCCGCAAAATCGTTGGGATAGGTCCGTTCGATGAACCGATGGCGCAAAAAGAAACTGTGCGTATGGAAGTAGACGGAATCGAGCGGCACCTCTTCCAACAACTCGGCCAGGGTCCGTTCGTCTTCCGCCTGTTTGCCGAGAATCTCCTGGATCTCGCTACAGCCGAGAAACCGAAAGGCGTTATCAGGCGTCACAGTAGACATGATCGATGCCGAACCCTCCTCTCTCTTGATCAACCGTTACACGGGTGGAAGCCGCTGTGAGCCAAGGGCTCGGTCGAGGTTATAGGCCGCACTGATCAGGCCGATGTGGGCAAACGCTTGAGGGAAATTGCCCAAGTGCTCTCCGGTCAGCGACAATTCTTCCGCATAGAGGCCCAAGTGATTGGCATAACTCAAGATCTTCTCGAACGTCAGTCGAGCCTCCTCCAGCCGACCAGCTCTGGTCAGCGCCTCAACGAGCCAGAATGAGCAGAGCGTAAAGGTTCCTTCTTGGCCGGATAAACCGTCAGGAGCGGCCTCCTCGGGCAGATACCGGAAGACCAATGCATCGGACGCCAGGCTCGATGCAATCTGTTCGATGGTTGATTGCATGCGCGGATCGGTCGGGGAGAGAAAAAACACGAGCGGCAGAATCAAGGCGCTGGCATCCAGCGCATGGCCTCCAAATTCCTGCACGAACGACCGGCGCTCGTGGTCCCACCCATGATGCATGACATCGCGATAGATCCGGTCCCTCACATCGATCCACTTCGCCCGATCGGCAGGGAATCCCCTTTTGTCTGCCAGGCGAATGCCTCGGTCAAGCGCAACCCAGCACATGACCTTCGAATACACAAACTGCCGCTGTCCGCCGCGCACCTCCCAGATCCCCTCGTCCGGCTGGTCCCAGTTGGTGCAGACGTAGTCCAGCAAGCGCGTCAATCCCACCCAACTGTCGTAGCTGATAGGTGATCCATACTTATTGTAGAGATAGGCCGCGTCCATCAACGCGCCATACATGTCCAATTGGCGTTGGGAAGCCGCGCCGTTGCCGATACGGACCGGCGATGAACGCTGGTATCCTTCCCAATGGGACAGAACCTCCTCCTCTGTAATGCGACGCCCATCGATCCCGTAGAGGACTTGCAGGGAGCAATCCCGGTTGAGATCATGACAGCGGGCTTCGAGCCATTGCATGAAGCGACCGGCCTCCTTTGAAAAACCAAGGCGCAACAGTGCATACAAGGTGAAGGCCGCGTCTCGAATCCAGGTGTAGCGGTAGTCCCAATTCCTTTCACCGCCCAACGACTCCGGCAGGCTGGTGGTCGGCGCAGCCACGATCGCACCGGTCGGCGCATAGGTCAGGAGCTTCAGCGTCAAGGCCGAGCGTTGCACCATTTCTCGCCATCTCCCGGTATAGCGACATTGGCTCAACCACCTCCGCCAATAAGCCACTGTCTCGCGCAACGCCGTGTCAGCCGTTTGAGGGACATCAAGGACGCTTTCGCTCGTTTCCAACTCCAGTTGCACGAGAATGAAGGTGACCTGTTGCCCTTCTTCCAGGACAAACTCCGCCTCCACACCCCCCCGTGTAGCCGTCAACGGTACGGAACTCACCAATCCGATCGTCAACGAAGCCGATCGAAAAATCGTCCCGGCCTGGCGCACCGTCACCTGATGATCGTCCCGACCGAAGTTGAACGCGGGGTGACAGTCCACACGAAACCGGATCTTGCCTCTGACCACTTTGACCATACGAATAATCTGATGGCGCGTCGCATGCACTCCCGGCTCATCGCCTTCGATCGGCATGAAATCCGTCACCTCGCCGACACCGTCATGGTGGAGAAAGCGGGTCAACAGCACGTTGGTCTCTGGCAGATAGATCTGTTGTCGCTTCCCGTCATCAGGCGGTGCAATGCGGAACCGCCCGCCTCGCTGATCATCCAGCAACGCACCAAACAAACTGGGTGAATCGAAGTGTGGGAAACAGCACCAGTCAATCGACCCATCCTTCCCCACTAGGGCGACCGTATGGAGGTCTCCGATGACTCCATAGTCTCCGATTGGTTTATACGGCATTGGATTTCCTACTCACCTTACGCTACTTCCTCTTGCACAAGACTTCGAATGCCCTGCAGCGGGATCGGTAGCCACTCAGGCCTATTGTGCAACTCGTATTGCAATTCATACAGCGCTTTGTCGAGTTCGTAGACCCGCAGGACTCGCACCACGTCCTCCCACGTGTCGGGCAAGAATTCCGCCTCGCTAGGGTTGGCGACCGAGCGATACCCCTCGAGAAATGCTGCACGCGCGGCGCGTTCCCATTCCATCATGACATCACGATCGGTGGCGGAGATCGACCGACGCTGTTTCAGCAGGGCCTGCGCCGCATAGTTGAACGATCGCAACATGCCCGCGACATCCTTGAGGGGACAGACCTTCGCGCGGCGCTCGCCAAGTGATCTCGCCGGCTCTCCCTCGAAATCGATCACGATGAACCCGTTATCTGTTTTGAGAACCTGACCGAGATGATAATCACCATGATGGCGGATCTTCGCCGATGGTCTCCTCGTTAAGAGCCCGAGATTCTCGAATCGATTCCGGCAGGCCCTCTCCAAGCTGTCTGCCTCGTCGAGGGACAATCCGATCAACGTCTGTTGCTCAACCGACAGCCCACGAAGATCGCGACAGACTTCAGCCAATAAGTGCGCCATTCTCTCCTGCCATCCCGCAACGTCCTGAGTCGTGATCGGTTCAGGGCGAAACGCATCGGATTCAGAGCTCGATGCCAATGCCAGATGGAGGTTTCCGGTAAGCCGCCCCAAGTGGCGGATCTCCCCAAGGAAGGCCTCGGATACATCGCGAACTGCTTGCGATGGGCTACGAAGACGGTCGTCCCGGTCTCCCCTGATTTTCTGCAGCAGTTCTTCCAATCGCATACGTGTGTAGGTCCATCCATCTCCTTTGTTCGGCATGAACCTTTGGGCCACAAGGATAGTGCCTTCGGCAACCATCTCCTCGGCTTGGCAGTCGTGATACGTCATGAGCCCAAGCAACCGCGGTATGTCCCGGCATGGGGTGTGCGACGTCAAAAATTCAAGCACCTCGCTATCAGGATTCACGCCGAGGTCGACTTTTCGGATCAACTTCATGATGATCCGCTCGTCGAGCACCACCGAGGTATTACTCTGTTCAGCCGAAAGGACTGTGACTTGATTGATCGACGTAGCACGCTCGTCCGGTTTACCAGGTATGCCCCTCCCTCTCAGGCAATCAGAATGTCCAATGATCTCCTTGTCCCCTGCAACAGCATCGTACAATGTGCGCCAGACAGCAGCTTCGTTCGTGGCATCACAGACCCATTCTTGGGTAACAGATTCTGGCAATGCGGCAATCGCAAGGTTGTCATTCTCATCTATTCTCGGTCGGACTGAAAGGGGTGCCGCATAACGTTCTTGCACCCCACCTCGATATTCAACGAGGAGAATCGCCAGCAGGAGCGGAGCCCCATCGGACGACAGCTCAAACCCATCCACAAAGCGCACATCGGCCACGGACCTCCCTTTTCCACGAAACCATCGCTGACGCTGGAGATACTCGATGATCGGTCCCCGCCCCTGTGCCTCGAGCGCGGAACGGACGTGATCAGTCCACGGAGATTGTCCCGTCAGTGACATCCCTCGCCTCTCAGAAGAAGTAATCGACCTCCTGCTCTCGATGCGTCCATCGCCGGACCACGAAAATCGCGACCGGCTCGACCTGCGGATCCAACCGCACAATGTAGCTGTCTCCGATCATGAGATCGCGATGATCCGTGATCACATTGTGCAGTTGATAGGTCTCTTCCGCTTTGATACCGAGCGTTGCGATCGGAATACGCAGATGAGCCTCGTGAGCCTGGAACGGGCTGAGATTGACCGCCACCAGCACTGCGTTTTTCTTGTCGGCCGTACTTTTCCCATAGAACAGAATCTGATCGTTACTGGACTCGTAGAATTCGAGATTTTCCAGTTCATGCAGCGCAGGATTGTCCCGTCTAATTCGATTGAGCAACGTCACATAATCGACGATATGGCCGGGCCGATCCCAATCCCATATCGTAATCTCATACTTCTCCGAATCCAGATATTCCTCTTTCCCCGGTAACGCGCGGTTTTCGCATAGCTCGTACCCACTGTAGATTCCATACGAAGGTGATAACGTCGCCGCGAGGGCCAGCCGGAATTTGAAGGCAGGTCGGCCCCCTTGCTGAAGAATCTCCGGGAGAATGTCCGGTGTGTTCGTGAAGAAATTCGGCCGGAAATACTCCTTCACCTCGCTGCGCGACAATTCGATGAGATAGTCCGTGAGTTCCTGCTTGAAATTGCGCCAGGTAAAATACGTGTAGGATTGGGTGAATCCGGCCTTGGCCAACACCTTCATCATTTTGGGTCTCGTGAACGCCTCGGATAAGAAAATGGCGTCCGGATGACGATCCTGCACTTCGTGGATCAACCATTCCCAAAAAGCGACCGGCTTCGTATGGGGATTGTCGACACGGAATATCTTTACCCCGTGATCCGCCCAGAAGAGAATCACGCGCTTCATTTCATTCCAGAGCCCAAGCCAGTCTTTGCAGTAAAAGTCGACGTTGTAGATGTCCTGGTACTTCTTGGGGGGATTCTCCGCATACTTGATCGTCCCGTCGGGACGGTGTGCAAACCACTCCGGATGTTCTTTGACGTAGGGATGGTCCGGTGAGCAGTTGATGGCGAAGTCCATCGCCAGTTCCATCCCATGAGCGCGGACGGCCTTTTCAAATCGATCAAAGTCTTCGATCGTCCCCAGACTCGGCTCCACCGCATCATGGCCTCCCCGCTCGTTTCCGATCGCATAGGGGCTGCCGGGATCGCCCGGAGTCGAGGTGAGGGAATTGTTTTTCCCCTTACGGTTTGTCCGGCCGATTGGATGGATCGGCGTGAGATACAGCACATCGAATCCCATGGCCTTGATCGCCGGCAATCGTTGTTCACACTCCTTGAACGTCGAGCCCTTGCCCGGGGTCGTTCCCTGTGAACGGGGGAAGATTTCATACCAGGCTCCGTAGCGCGCGCGGACGCGATCGACTACTACTTCTAGTTCCCGACCATATACGGTCCAAGCCGTGCGTTCTTGGTGCCGTTCGACAAGGTGCGAGAGTTCTTCGCTGAGGACTACAGCGAGTTGGGCATCCTGCGCATCCGACGACCGCCATTGTTTCAGCAACTCGTTGAGCCTGGTTTTATCCTCTTTCGTCGCCCGTTTCGCCGCCCCTTCGACCAAAGCTCGTCCTTCTAGCAGCTCGCTTTCGATGCGTTCACCCGCCTGAGATTTCTTGGTGATCTCCTGCCGCCAGGATTCAAACGTGTTCGAGAAGGCCCCGATGGTGTACAGATAGCGTGTGTTTTCATGAAGGTCGAAGTGGCCGGACCAGCGATCATTATCGACGTGCGACATCGCCGCTTCGTGCCACGTCGTGTCGCTGATCGTCCGAAACCGAAGCACGGCGGTCAGCACATCATGGCCTTCTTTGAAAATGTCTGCCGATACGTCGAGTCGATCTCCGACCTCGCGTTTAATCGGATACCGCCCACTATCGACCTCGGGCTCCACCCGTTCGATGATGATCGGCGACCACATGTCAGGTTTCGATTTTGCCTTTGGCCCCACGTCGACTACCTCCTTTGGCAATGGAATCAGGCCACCCGTTCGATCAACGCCACCGGGCATTCCGCCAGTATCTCGGCCACACCGACAGCCTGACGACCGTCGTCTTGAATCGTGACAAACGGCTTCCCGGTGAGAACATGCCGGTAGGGAGACCCTTCTTTCCACGAAGGCATCGTCACCTTGGTGTCACCCCAAACACATTTGCCGACCGGGAGCTCGGTAGGATCTTCGATCACACCGGTGAGCAGGCGGGGAACGACGACCACGACGGCCTGGTCCCCATGAATACGGGCAAACGCAAAGAGGTGGTCCCGTCTTGGCCCAATCACTTGCAGCGGCACATATTCCCCCTGCTGGAACAATGCAGCATGCGCTCGGCGATACCGCAACCCTTCAGCAGTCAGCCACAGCTTGATCCGCCCATCGGCCCGATGTGTCAGGAGATCGTTCAAAACAGCCTGTCGAGCTTCAACGGAGTCACCGACTTGCCGGAACGCGGCCAAGACGGTCTGCCTCAGTCCAAAATCCACCGGGCGACGATTATCTGGGTCGACCAGGTTAAGATCCCAGAACTCCGTCCCCTGATAGAAATCCGGCACGCCCGGCGCGGTGATCTTGATCAGCAATTGCGCCAGTGAATTATATATGCCGTACTGCGCGATCCTCGCCTGAAACGGAAGAAAGTCTTCAAGGAAGTCCTTCGCCTCGGATCGGTTGAGCACCCCTGCCACAAACTGACGCATGGCCTCTTCATAGTCAGGATCAGAATTGACCCAGCTCGTGTGCACCTTGGCTTCTCTGATGGCCTTGATCATGTAGTTCTGTATGCGCGTGCACAATTCTTCATGCCCCGCTTCATCGAGCTGCGTCAGCGGCCAGGCGCCGATCAAGGTTTGATAGAGAAGGTACTCGTCGTCCAGACTTGGCACCGGTCCTTGCTCTCCAGAAGCCTTCCACTTTCGATTCAGCTTGCTCCACTGAGTCGCCCGCTGGCTCCACAGCTTCGGCACTTCGGATAGCACCGCGATTCGCATACGCACATCTTCGCCCCGTTTCGTGTCATGTGTGGCGGTGGCCGACAGAGTGGACGGCCACTGCGCCTGCCGTGTTTTCAATTGTTGATGGGCCATCGTCGGCGTCAAGCCGAAATGCTGTGGGTCTCCTCCTACCTCGTTCAATGAGATCAGCCTGTGATACCGGTAGAACGCCGTGTCTTCAACGCCTTTCGCCGTGACGGGACTGGTCGTTTGCTGGAACTTCATGACGAATCGCAATCGTTCGGCATCATGTGCCCGGCGAGCATCCACTGTTTGCAACAGGAGATCTCGAACGAATTCGAACACCACCCCGCTGAGCGCTGGATTGCGGCGTTTGGCCTTTGCCACGGCTTGCCGAATAAAAGCCCGGTCGCGATCCAGGATCCCCTCAGGCGACGCCGTGATATATGTCCGATAGACTGGGAAACAAGCGATGATCTCCCGAATCGCATGCGTCAGGCTGTTGAGCGTATAATCACGAGACCGCCGATCCTGTTCCGATAACCGATCCAGTTGATGGCCGAGGACGTTCAATTCACTCGCCATCGACACGTTCATGATGAGCCGCTTACATTGGTAGGCCAGCTCTTCAAACGTATCTTCCCTGTCGACGAACCGCGCATAGGCCGACTCGATGGACCGTTCGTTCCCACGATGGACGAACAGCCCGTTGACCAGCGCCAAGAAGTCGTAGCCCGTCGTACCATGAACCGGCCAGGACTCGGGCAGGCGTTCATCGGCGCCAAGAATCTTTTCGACGATGAGGTAGAGCGGTCGACTTTCAGCGTCGGCCACCTCCGGCCATTCCTTTCTCGCCCAGCCCTGGAGCTTCTGCAGATAGTCCGGTGGATCATAGAGGCCATCGACATGGTCGATCCGAAGACCGGTCACCGATCCTTCTTTGAGCAACCGAAACACCAACCCATGCGAGGCCTCGAAGACGTCGTGGTTCTCCATTCGTAGGGCCGCCAACTCATTGATATCGAAAAACCTACGATAGTTGATCTCTTCGGCCGCCACCCGCCAATCAGCCAGACGGTAGGCTTGGTCGTTCAACAGGGAGTCGAGCAGATCGAAACTGCGAGGATCGCCCTTGACTCCGTTGATCTGCCGCACGTTCTCATCGAGAAAATTTCGGATGGGGGCACTGTCTTCCATCAACACCGATAGACGGCGTCGGATGATCTCTTTTTCCCGATACCGTTCGACAACCGCCTCCGGATCGACGGCATCCCGAGGGGGTAAGTGTGTCAGGGCCGTGATGATGCTCTGCAGCTCCATCACATACGAGCGCTCAGCTCCCTCCGCATCAACGAACTCCTTGAGACGATAGGTCAGGATGTGCCCCAATGATTTTGGCGCCACCGGAAGTCGATGCTCGTAGTAGCGGATGCGATATCGCCCGTCCTGATATTCCACTTGCAGTTCTTGGTTTTCCAGCACGACGCCGTATTGATTGCCGAGAATCGGCAGCAGCACCTTGTTACGTAGTTCGGCCTTGATCGGATCCCAATCGATGTCGAAGAACGAGGCGTAGGGTGAAATCGGCCCGTTCTCGAGCACATCCTGCCACCAGGCATTGATCTGTTGCGTGATGCCCATATGGTTCGGCACCACGTCCAACAGATGTCCCATGTCACGGCGATGCAACTCATCGATCATGGCCCGATAGTCGTCTTCGCTTCCGATTTCAGGATTCAACGTCGTCGGATCGACGACGTCGTATCCGTGGAGACTCCCAGGGACTGCTCTGAAGTAGGGCGAACAGTAGAGATCGGTGATACCGAGATCGTCCAAGTATGGGAGGATATGGGTCGCATCTCGGAACCGGAAGGTACGATTCAGCTGTATGCGGTAGGTGGCGACTGGTATGCGCGGCATCATCCTCTGCATGAGTTATAGCGGCGAGGGACGGGACAGCTCCCTCAACACCGCTCAAGAACGTGGACAGGGTCGCACGGACACCGCTAGTCCGCAGTCGTATGCGGGCTGGTGGATTCGGAGTTCCCCCAGTTTTCTTCCGCGCCGACGTTCGCTTGCAAGACGTGCAATAATCGACTTTCGCTTTTCCGATCGTAGTGGCCGTTCGACTGATCCGACTCACGCACTCGGTGTTTCTCTTCCAACAAGGCACGCGTCAATTCCGCCAGAATCTGGTTCTGGGTCTGCACTTGAGCGCGTAACATTCGGACTTCATCCCTGAGGTCGCTCTCCTGTGGCACCGGCTCCAAAGAGGACGAGGCAGCAATCAGGAATCGCTGGTCATTCGTCGCTCCATCCTGAACGACTTGAGCTGTGGCTCTTGCCGCATGGAAAGGAGAAGCAGACGCGCCGTACCCCAGACCCTTGGCGGTTGCCCGACCCAGGTCTGCCACCCTTCGAGAGGTTCCCCAGATCCATCTGACGAACACGACCGCCTGTCGGGTACAGGCCCGTGCGAGACGCTCTGCACGACCTGGTGACAGGTTCGCCACGGCCCCCAGTGGAACCAATTCTGTGCCGGCCGGTCTCAGCGAAGAATCCGGGCTGGCAACGAGGGTCAGCATCTTCACTGGCTTGTTCAGCTTCAGGTTCAACCTACGCTTCTTCATGCTGTTCCTTCGTGTGCGCGGCTTTTTTTGGGTCGATCGCGTGAAATACTACGAAATTGTCGGGGCAGCACGATCAATTTGGACCGCGAGACATGATGGCGCTTGCCATCCGGGACGGGGTTCACTCCCATCTCCGACCCGGCAGGGATCACATTGAACCGATCGGCAACCACTCGCCGCAGGTGCGACTTGGCACCCACGGTCGATCCGTCGAGGATGATGCACTCTTCGATTTTTGTCCCGGATTCAATGCGCACATTACGCCCGATCACGGATCGTCTGATGTCGGCGTCGAGCACCTGACTCCCCTGCCCGATCATGGAATCCTCGACATAGGCCTTTGCCAAGCTTGCCGTCGGACCATCGAACGTATCGGAAAGGATGGGCCAGTCTCCGTTTCTCAAATCGAAAATAGGACATTCTCCAACAATATCCATGTGAGCCTGCCAGTAGGCCTCCAACGTCCCGACGTCCCGCCAATAGCCTTGCTCCTCATAGGGCTTGAGTCCCGGAACGACGTTCTGCATGAAATTGTAGGCCACGACATGATTTTTCTTCATAATGGCCGGAATCACGTCGCGACCGAAGTCGTGAGAGCCCCCTCGTCTGGCATCTTCGGCCAGCACCTTCAAGAGCACCTCCGTCTCGAAGATGTAGTTACCCATCGATGAGAACGCATGTTCGGCGTCATGAGGCATCGGTTTGGGATGCTTGGGTTTTTCGGCAAACCCCACGATCCGATCGTTTGCATCGATCTCGATGATGCCAAAGCCACGCGCGGCATGGAGGGGGACCGGTCTGGCCGCAACCGTCACATCGGCCCCTCGCTCTTGATGGAAGCGCACCATCTGTCCGATATCCATGCGGTAGATATGGTCGGCGCCGAAGACCGCGACAAGATCCGGCGCGAAATCTTCGATGAGGTTCAGATTGTGAAAGACCGCATCGGCGGTTCCCTCGTACCAGCCGCCACCGGCTTTCATTTGCGGGGGGACGACCGTAATAAATTGTTGCTTGATCCGCCCACCGATTCGCCATGCCCGGCGCAAATGTTCGATCAGCGATTGCGATCGGTACTGCACCAGCACGTACATCGCCATGATGTCGGAGTTCAGGAAGTTGCTCAGGACGAAGTCGACGATACGATACTTTCCCCCGAACGGCACCGCCGGCTTGCTGCGGAACTCCGTCAGCGGCATGAGCCGTTCGCCCTTGCCCCCGGCCATCACGATCGCCAAGACACGCTTGCCTGCGCGGCTCAATTCAGCTTCTCCCTCCTCATCCTCATACTGCGCCCTTCGCACACGTTCTGCAAGCGGCGCCCTCACCGAAACCGGCTCCACCGTGATCGCATGACTCGTGAGCGGATCTCGATTGGCACCTGGTCCTCACTGCGATCCAGCCTCCGCATGAATGAACGGCTGAAGACTTCGGTTGAGCACGTCCACATAATATTGACGCCGGCGGCCCACCGATTCTTGCCCCTCGAACATCACATCGTAGGTCAACACGCCTGATGTAAAGGCAGCCACCGCCCTCGCGATCTCTCGCGCGCTCTCAGGCTGACCGACAACCATGGCCGGTTTCACGAGTTCGGCCAACCGGTCCAGGTGGGCATCGTAGATGGCCAGCAAGTCACTCGCGACTCCGACTTGAAGCTGCATCATGCCCCTGACTTGATGGAGAAAAAGCAGATATTCCGGGCCGTTCAGAAAAAAATCCACTCGCGCCTCAATGGCAGCCGATAATACCTTCGCTCCTATCGGAACCTTCTCCACGGCCTGCTCCGTCTTGGACGTCAGTTTATCCAACCCCTCCTTGAGTAAGGCGCAAATGATCGCTTCTTTAGAGTCAAAATACTTGTAGAAGGTGCCCTTCCCCTGGTCGGCCAATTCCGTGATGTCTTCGATCTTCGCCCAATAAATGCCCTTTTCCGAAAACAGCCGCCGCGCGACGTCCAAGAGCCGCCGGTTCGTTCGCGCTTTCCGCCGCTCAACGCGAGAGAGCGACGCCTCAGCCTGCACCGGTGTATCCATGGCAGTCTTCTTCACCTCCTTATGCCGTCGGACCAAGATTTCCGTCGGCGTTGACCCCGACGTTGCGGATGGAATTGTAGCTGCCATGCTCGTTCATCACTCGTTGGAGATTGAGCGGATCCTCTTCCCAACGCTCCCCGTTCACCACGAACTTGTACTGGTAGGTGCCCGGAGCCAACGAAACTTTCACCTTCCAGAGTCCACCCTCCTCTCGCTTCATCGGCTTACTCTCCGGATTCCACTGATTGAAATCTCCCACCACGGCGACGCTGTGGGCCGAAGGATCGAAATATTCAAACGAAATTGATTCGTTCTTGGATTCTTTCTTGGGCTCTTTCTTGGTGCGGGCTGCTCGAGGCGAAGAAGACTTTTTCTTCACTGGCTCTTTCATTCATCCCTCCTTCATCTATGCACGGTGAGTAGCTGTGGGTGGCCTCATCGCCACGGTCTTCGCTTCGCGTACTGAATGACCTCATTTTTCACTTTCACCACTACTTATGCAACCCCCACCAGTTCGGTCGGAAACGCCGGAACCTTTCCGATCTTACGTAGGCCTTGGGCGATCCGTTTTGGCCTCCCCCAATCACACCAGAGTATGTCCTTGACATCCAACACCGCCACCTTGTGGAACACATGTTCGAGGAAATCCATCGAGAAGTTTCGTTTCGGCATCGTTTGGTACAGCTGCCTCCGAACCTGCGCTTCCCTCGCCCCACCGACGGCCGGCAAGAGAGTTTCAAACAGGTCCATCATCGCCGGCAAGACTTTTTTCCCCAGTTTCCAGAGGGTGTTGACCTTTGCCACGATGATCATCGTGTTCCACAACACCCGCCCCTCCACTAATGTCTTCGCGAGGTGTCGTTTCGGTTTTTCCACAAACCGTCCCACATGCCACAGCGAGTGCCGTCCGTAGCCCCCCACATAGCGATCCAACTGGATATACCCATAATCGAGATCGACTCCATCGGGTTGGATACCCAAGAGAATCAATCGGTCCTCCAGCAAATCGATCGCACAGACGGCGTGCCGAACCGCATCAAGCAACTGCGCTTCAGTGTGCACGAAGTGATCGGACGGATAGATCACGACCGTCGCATCGGGATCGACGGCTCGAATATGGGTGAGGGGCAGAAAGACGCCCGGTGCAGTATCACAATTGGCCGGCTGTACCACAAGAACTCCACCTCGCCCATGCAATTGACTGCGTGCGGTTTCTTCATGACTTGCACCGACGACAGTCACCCTGCGGGATGGATCCGCGAGGGTGTCCGCCCGATCCACCGTGTGTTGCAGCATGGATCTTGTCCCGGTAAAGGTGCAATATTGTTTCGGGCGATCCTCTCCGAGCCATTGTTTGATCATCGGAGCCAATCTGGTTCCCTCTCCACCGGCCAAGACAATCGACCAGAGGTGAGGAATGACCTCCACATCCTTTCGCCTCTTCAATTTTCCCGGGCTTGGAATAGTCATTCGTTCCCTCCTTTCGCTCGCAACCGTCCTGTACTTCTAAGCCTTCTATTTCTGCCTCGCAGTTTGATTGCAAACTTCTGTTGTCACGCTGAATCGAAAAAACAATCTACCTTACGAATCGTGGCTTCTCACATCACTTAAGACACCAAGCTCACGCCGCTGAACACTGCTCAAACGTCCCTGGCACAATCCGCTCCCACGTACGCCGATCCCTCGTTTGCCCTCGATAGGGTTTGGGCGGAACAGCCGTCCGGTGCGTGAGCACCACGGGGTCGACGACTTCGCCGCAATTAATACACCGCCACCCTTCAAACTGGAGGTGTCCGGTATCATCCCGCAGATCCTCAAAAGAATCCCGAATTAGACACCCCTTGCAACGTTCGCATTTCATACGCCGTCCTCCTTCGAACTCTGGACCTATCCACTTGCTAAGAAAGCGTCAGCCTTCAATACCGAACTCATACGTTGACGAGGTTGCGGCCCCGTTCAACGGCTTTTTGGAACTTCTCGGTCGCTTGCTCTGTCGCCTTTTGGAACTTTTCCGTCGCTTGCTCCGTGGCCTTCTGGAACTTCTCGGTCGCTTGTTCTGTGACGTCCTCTGCCTTGTCCTTGACATCCTCGGCAAAGTCCGCAATTCGACGACGGGTTCGCGTCCCTGATTGAGGAGCATACAGCAACCCCGCAGTTCCACCGACCACGCACCCCGCCATGAATGTCAACAGTAACCCCATCGATCCATACCGTCCGTTCTCCATCATGCACCTCCCTTTCCTTGTGTGACCAAATATGACCGTGACTTAACCTCACCCCTTCTGGCCTGTCGTTGATGTGGCACCGCGCGCGAGGTCCGCTTCAGGCGATGCCCCAACCGTTCCTTCGTCAACAAAGGGGCTCTCGATCGAGCGATTCTTCGCCAGACACGTCCGATTCGTCCCTCACGGCGTCTGAGCTGTGTGATGACTCCGCGTATGGTCCTCATACACCCCCCTTCCGCCCGCTTGCGCTGTTCAGGTCAGATGATTGCAGCCACTCCCGCTGGAAGAGAACGCCAAAGCCGGCTTCGTTCCCAAATTCGTCGGCCTGCGGGCAATGCCACACGACCTTTCCTTGGGCAAGCTCTCGCCCCACTGAGTCCTCTTCTCCCGGAACGAGGCTGAGGGTGACGTCAGAACCAATGGGCATCAGCCTGGTCGATTCAACAAACACCGTTGTGTTCCTGAGACACGGCGTTTTTCCCTCATGACAGTTCCTCTCCTGGTCCCACACCAAGAGCTTTCGACGTCGCCGCCATTCTTCTCGATGAGTCTCCGTGCTCAGGGAGACTCGGCCAGGCTTACTACTCTCGGGTGAGACCAGGTTGACGTCTGATACACCAACTGCCTTTTCGTCTAACTTTCTGCAGTCGCCAAGTCTTCTCTCTGGCTGACCGCCACTGATCGCACCCACCCCCATCAACACGTGAATCACCTCCGCTCAGCCCTACATGGACCAATCATGACTATTTATTCATAAGTGACTGTATGGTCACTATACGCGCTCTCGCCCACGCTGTCAAGCCGTTTACAGCACAGTCATTTTCTGACAATCCATGACTCAATGTTCCTCCAAAACAACGCACGTACCGTCTTGATGGTGGAGCGACCGTCGGACTCTGACTGGAAAGCACTCACGAACGATGCACAGTCGCGTGAGGCGCGAGGCAGTGGGAGAGATACCTTCTCACAGCAAACCTTGATCATCAGGTGGGCCGAGCGAGACAGCGTTCTGTGAAGCCACCGGAGAACCTTCGTGTTGCACAAGAGACAAGCATTCATCGGACCGGGACCGACATGAGCTCGACGACAAGGTCGTCGAGCTCATGTCGGCTTACCTGCATAACCGACTCATTGACGCTTAGGTTCGATATATACTCCGCTCGTCTACCGGACAATCTTGCCATCCCACACTCATTCTTTCGTCGGCACAAGCACGATCTCAACCCGGCGATTTTGGGCCTGACCGGATGGTGTGGCATTGTCCGCAATCGGTTTGCTTTCCCCATATCCTTTGATTTCCATCCGTTCTGCCGCAATCCCTCCGTCGAGAAGAATCTTTTGGACGGACTGCGCACGCGACTCAGAGAGGGACAAGTTATATTCGTTCGACCCAATCGAATCGGTATGGCCCTCGATAAGCAGATTTTGACCCGGCACAGCAGCCAGTGCCTGCGCGATTTTCGTCAGCTGCAGTTGCATCGCCGGCTTGACATCAGCCCTGTTAAAGTTGAAATAGATGTTCCCAGGCAACGTGACGATCACTCCACGGGCGTCCTCACTCACTTTCGCGAGGCGAGACAACGTGGCGGTTAACTCCACTTTTGATTTTTCATGCTCCGCCCGAAGCCGAGCAAGCTCGCGTTCTGCCTGTTCAGCGCGGGCCTGCTCAGCCGCCAGCGCCGCGAGCTTTTCCTGTTCGTCACGAAGTCTGGCAGCCTGTGCCTCGATGAGGGCCTGTTCACCAGCCATCGCGAGTTTTTGTTGTTCCTCGCGAAGTCGAGCCACCTCCTACTCTGCGCGAGCCCGTTCAGCAGCCAGTTTTTCTTTCGTATTCCGCAGAGCCTGTTCTTGGTCTTTGGCCAAAGCTTTGACCCGCTCAAGTTCCGCTTCCTGCCCTTTTTACCTCAACATGATCAACTCTGCGTCACGCAACGCAATTTCTTGGCGATTTTTCCGGTTGGTTTCACGACGGATGGCTTCCTCGGCCTCCTGACTTTCTGCTGCGTACTGCGCTTTCCTCGCCTCCGCTTCCGCTAACCACGGCAATCAGCCTAGGCCGATTTACGAGGGTATGACATCATGACTTCGCTATTTGTGGCACTCGGTCTGGCGATTCTCATTGCCGTCTTCGCACTACAAAACACATTTCCCGTAACGGTTCAGTTTCTCTTCTGGAAGCACGAAACCTCTTTGGTCCTGGTGATTCTCAGCTCAACCGCCATTGGAGCCACACTCAGTGCCCTCGCCTCACTCGGGACGCGTTGGCGTCACACGCGCGAAACCCGTGCGCTGCTCGCGACCACCGGCGTCAATGATGGATAGCGCTCCGCGAACGTCCACACAATTGTCACGAACGATGTATTAAGCACAACGACAAGCAGCAACACGGCGACCAGCAGTGTGATGAGCAGATCAATCCCGATCCCCCTGATGAACGTGCGGGTCTGCTGCGCGCGAAACACCTGATTGAGCACAATCCGGACAGAACTGAAGAGAAAGCTACTGAACACCACAAACGACACGATGCCGACGACACCCAGCAGGCCACGACCGGTTACCACCGCCGTTAAGTTCTGTGCCAACGCCTGCTGTGACTGGGGAAGAAACGCCCGCAACACCGCTTGGACTTCGTTCATCGCACGCTCGGAGTCCACTACCGTATACCCGAGCATTGAAACCATCAACAGCGACAGCGGAACGAAGTACAGAAGGAGGTTGAAGGCGAGGGCGCTGGTGAGAAAGAACCCGTTATCGTCTAAGAATTTCTTCCCAACGCCTTGGAAGAAACTCCGCACATGCCCGATCCCCTGTTGCCATGCTACGCCCATTATGCCTTTGGCCATCGGCCTGGTTGCCGACTCGGCTCATTTTTTGGGGAACTCACCACTTGGTGTTCCGGTATCTTCTTTTTCCATCCCCCTTTCTTAGCATGCGCGACTAGCTTACGATAGGTATGACCTAACAATGACCAAGGAGGGTGCGACCTATGGTGCAGCTCGAACAGATTGAACGACTCGTCAATGCTGAGCATTGGGATCCGCGTGAATTACTGGGGCCCCAGCGCACGACCATCGACGGGAAAAACGCTATCTCAATCAGAGCCTACGCACCAGGCGGGAGCGAAGCACAGATAATTGCCGATACACCGGGCCAAAAGCAGGTGCCGATGAGCCGGATCCATGAAGCAGGATTGTTCGAGGGCGTCCTGGACGCACCGAAGGGAACGTTGAAATACCGAATCCGGATCACCGATGCGCACGGAACCGTCACTGAACGTCACGATCCTTATGCCTTCCCTCCGTTGATCAGCGACCATGACCTGCACCTCTTCTCGGAAGGGAAGCTGTTCAAAGGCTACGAGCGATTGGGGGCCCATCTCACGACCGTCGATGGGGTGAACGGCGTTCACTTCGTCGTCTGGGCGCCGAATGCCATGCGCGTCAGTGTCGTCGGTGGTTTCAATCACTGGGACGGTCGCTGTCATCAGATGGTGGGGCGTGGTTCGACCGGCCTCTGGGAACTGTTCGTCCCGGACATCCCTGAAGGAACGATTTACAAGTACGAAATCCGCTCGCACCATACCGATGCCCCCTTCACCAAAGCCGACCCCTACGCGTTTTCGGCTGAACTACGTCCTCGCACAGCCTCGATCGTTCGCAATCTTGCCGGCTATCGGTGGAACGACCGAGCTTGGATGGATGCCCGCGCCACACGTGACCCGCTGACGGCCCCCATGTCCGTCTACGAGGTGCATCTGGGATCCTGGATGCGTGTTCCCGAAGAAGACAACCGATGGATGACCTATCGGGAATTGGCCGACAAATTGATCCACTACGTCAAATATATGGGATACACCCACATCGAGCTCATGCCGGTTACTGAGCATCCATTCGACGGATCGTGGGGATACCAAGCCACCGGATACTTTGCTGCCACCAGCCGCTTCGGCTCGCCGGATGACTTCATGGCGTTCGTCGATACCGCACACCAAGCCGGCATCGGGATCATCATCGATTGGGCGCCCGCGCACTTTCCCGACGATGCCCATGGCTTGGCGTGGTTCGACGGGACGCACCTCTACGACCACGAAGACCAGCGTCTCGGCTATCATCCGGAATGGAAGAGCCGCATCTTCAACTACGGCCGCGTGGAGGTGAAAAACTTTCTTCAGAACAGCGCGCTCTTCTGGCTGGACAAATACCACATCGACGGTCTGCGTGTGGACGCCGTGGCCTCGATGCTGTACCTGGACTACGGAAGAAAAGCCGGCGAATGGATTCCCAATCAGTTCGGGGGCAACGAAAACTTGGCGGCCGTCTCGTTCTTGAAAGAATTGAACGTGCTGGTCCATCAGGAACATCCCGGTGCCGTCACGATTGCCGAAGAATCGACGGCCTGGCCAGGCGTCTCGAAACCGACCTATACGGGAGGGTTAGGCTTCACGTTCAAGTGGAATATGGGTTGGATGCACGACATGTTGGACTATTTTTCAAAAGACCCGGTCCATCGCAAACATCACCAGAGCCTGATCACGTTCGGCTTACTCTACGCTTTTCAGGAAAACTTCGTCCTTGTGCTGTCTCACGACGAGGTGGTGCACGGGAAAAAGGCCCTGCTCGACAAGATGCCCGGAGACAACTGGCAACGTTTCGCCAACCTCCGTGCCCTCTATGGGTATATGTACGGCCACCCCGGGAAGAACATGCTCTTCATGGGAGGAGAGTTCGGGCAATGGTGGGAGTGGAATCATGACGACAGTCTGCAATGGCACCTCTGCCAGCAGGAACCGCATGTAGGCCTGCAGCGATTTGTCCATGACCTCAATTGGCTCTACCGAACCGAACCCGCGCTCTATGAAGTGGACTATGATTGGACCGGGTTCCAGTGGATCGACATTCACGACACTGAGAATTCCGTGATCTCATTTCTCCGCAAGGCCAAGGATTCGAATGATCAAGTCATCTGCGTGTGCAACTTCACACCGGTCCCGCGTCATCAATACCGAATCGGTGTCCCAATGCTCGGGTGGTATCGTGAAATCTTGAACAGCGACGCCGAAACGTACGGCGGCAGCAACATGGGCAACGGAGGCGGTGTCATGGCAGAACCCGTCGCCTCTCACGGGTTCCCGAACTCCGTCGTCTTGACCTTGCCGCCGCTGTCGATTCTGTACCTGAAATTAGGATGACGTCGGGATTGTGTCATTCACCGATCCGGCTCGGAACCGGAGTCGTTCGATCGGACGGAGTCACATGCGGATGCCATCGAAGGCCGAGATCGAGGATGCGTTGCAGCAAACCAGGATAGGAGAGTTCCCCGCCTGAGGCAGAACCGGCAAAATCTTCGGCCTTGCCGATGTGAGGATTCGGATTCGCCTCCAGTACGTACATCTGCCCAGCTGGATCAGCTCGAAAGTCGATGCGTGCGTATCCACTCAGGCCAAGACTCCGGTAGACCCGTTTGGCCGTGTCTTGGAGAGTCTGCCGCTGAGACTCCGTGAGATCGCTCGCGGCAGTGGAACAGACCCCATATTTTTTCTGGTAGGACTGGCTCCACTTCACTCGCGCCGTTGCAATCTTCCTGGCTTCCTCCGGTAATTGGCTCATATTGAGTTCCCAGACAGGGAACACGTGCAGGCGCTGATTGCCCATCACCGCCACGTACAATTCACGTCCTTCGATGTACCGTTCCACCAACGCCCCTGTGCCAAGGCTTTGATGGATGAACTTCACCCGTTCCTGCAGCTTCTCGTCGTCGTCGACGATCGAGGCCTGAGAAATCCCCAGGGAAGCTTCCTCCGAGACGGACTTGACGATCAACGGAAACGCGAGTTCTTTCGGCCGCTTGATCGATCGACCAAGAGGGACCGTGATGAACTCCGGGATCTGGATACGGTGGTAATAGAGAATTTTCTTGGCCAATCCTTTATCGCGGGCCAACATCAATCCTCTCGGATTACACCCCGTGTAGGGCACCTTGAGCAATTCGAGGTACGACACCACGTTCTGGTCGTAGATGGCCACCCCGCTGAATTCCTCCAGGAGATTGAACGCAATGTGAGGCTTCCATTCGTCCACCGCATGACGGATCACGGCAAGTTCGTGTTGGACACCGAGCGGACGCACCTCGTGTCCGAGCTCACGGAGCGTGCTGACGACCTCATATTCGGTCTTCCATGGAACCGTACTGAGGTCCAGCCCCTCGACCGTATCCGGTGGAACGAGGTCTTCATGGACCAACAGGAGGACACGGAGCGGCTTCACAACGCCACCCGATGATGGCCGCTGTGCAGATAGTTCATCGTTTGCACCGTCAACAGAATCGTGACATCGAGGGTGGCCTTTCCCTCCGGGATGGCGAGCCTGAGATGCTGTTCGCGACAGCGTGTCACGATATCCTCGAAGACGCGATCGATCGTGTACTGATATTCTCCGGTCCAAGCCGCCACTTCTCTGCACACGTCTCGGCGAATACGCGCGAGAAACCGTACCGCCGAGGGATTCGTGCGATGCTCCGGCGCAACGGAAAAGATCCGCCGCAAGTCCCGCTCATAGAATGTGGGGTGGGGCGTCCCATAGTGCGCCTGCTTCTCTTCATAGTGCTGCCGTAATGTTCGACGGAGCCGGGGCAGCGAGTCCACGCGTTGTTTGGTCCTCACCAACGGCCGGGCATTGGTCAACGAGGCCATCAGCTGGTCCATGTATTCCAATTTCTTAAGCGCCGGCCAATCCGCATACCGTTCCCGCCACTGCGACTGCGGGTTCAACCACACAGCAAAGGTCTCTGCGAAATCTTCATCCGGATGGCTCTGGGCATACCACATGTCGAGGTGGAGGACATAGCTTTTGCTATAGGGCTTGGGTCGATAAAACTTTGGATAGGGTTGGGTCGACTTGCCGAATATCGCCTGACGATCCCGGCGACGCCGAATCCCATAGGCATTTTCCAGCGCATGCCCGGCCTCGTGCCGAAGGATTTGCATGCACCACTCCGGCGTCCCCCCTTCCACCTCCAGCATCTGCGCCCGCTCCAGTTTGGCCAGCCGGGGATGTGCCAGATAAAAGGGAACTGCGATGCCGGGCACTCCATCCGGCGTGAACCACTCGTTGGAAAGCCAGAAATGAGGACGAAAGAGCAGACCCCGCTCTCCCAACTCTTGGTAGAGTTGCGCGATTTGGGCGGTAATCTGACTCCGCTCCACGGTCAGGTTGAGATCTGAGAAACGCAGATCGAGGAGCTGCTGGTCCGGCCAATCAGCCCATTCAGGCGCCGCCGGATCGACCGACTGACCATCCTGGTCTCCGACTATTGTTTTCTGATCCTCTGGCATCTCCACGGGATGACCCATCCGTCGTACAATCAGTTTGAAGTTGGTTGCGCCGGTTGAAGTCCAGCCACAAACAGCGGAGGGGGTGTCCCCTGTTTCGCCTCACCCCAATAAATCGTTTGATGCGGGAACGGGATTTCAATTCCCTTCGCATCGAAGGTTTTCTTGATGCGACGATTCATCTCGCGCCCAACCCGCCATTGCTTGCTCGGCCGAGCTTTGAGCCGGCACTTGATGATCACGGCCGAATCCGCGAATTGATCCACCCCCAACATTTCCAGTGGTTCCAGAATATCCTCGGCAAAATTTTGATCGTGCCGAAGTTCCTCCGCAATGTCGCGGAGAACCGTCATGACTTCGTCCACATCCTCCCGGTACGCAATACCGACTTCAAAGAGGTAGAAGGCGTAGACCATGGTCATATTTTTCACTTTATCGATAACCCCGTTCGGCACCACATGCACATTCCCCGACAGGTCGCGCAACGTCACCGTCCTGAGTCTCACCTCCTCAACCGCCCCACTGACTCCTGCGATCTCCACGACATCACCCACTCGGATCGAATCTTCAAGAAGAATGAAAAATCCTGAGATCACATCCTTGACCAAACTTTGAGCCCCGAAGCCGATAGCCAGCCCCCCGAGCCCAGCCGCCGCCAAGATCGGCTTCAGATCGACTCCGACCTCCGACAGAATCATCATGCCCCCCACGGCAAGAATCACCACACGCCCCACGTCACGAATCACATGAGTCAGGGTGGTGGCTCTCTTCACCTGTGCCTCGGACGGCAACGTGCCCTCGTAGACCTTCTGGAATCGATCTATCACTCGTCTGACGATCGCCAATCCTATCACCATCATGGTGATGATGATCAGGACTCGCAAACCCGACGTCGTCGACCACTCGAACCATCGATCAATTAACCCTGTCAGATACGAATCCGGCATGCCGACCTCCTCCTCATTAGACCATCCCACCCGAGCAGATTCTGCGTTCGGACTCCGAGTCCGTTGCCAGCTAGGACGCCATGAACAGGGCCGCGCCATAGGGTGGAATGGATAGCGTCGTTCCCGCTGGTGAGAGCGCGAGCTGCGCCGGGATGACACCTTGACCGTTCCCCCCGAATTCCTTGTCCGTGGAATCAAGCCGTCGCGCCCATGTTCCATGCGGCTCAACCAATCGCACCGTCACGGGCGACCGATTGAATCCACAGACCACCAGGGACGCGCCATTGTCTTTGGCCCAACGGTGTATCACCAGAACCTGTTCATTCTCGAAGGCCCAGACTCGATGGTTCCGAATGGCGCCATCCCCCGCAGCCAAAGACGGGTCGTCCTTCCGGAACTGGATCAGCGCCTTACTCCATCGCAATATCGCGGCTTGCCGATCATTGAGCGATTCCCGGCGCAACCGACTTCGCTCGAAGGTCGCCGAGTCCTGCGGGTCCGGAATGTCTTCCGGATTCCAGCCGAAATGCGCAAATTCTCGCCGACGACCTTGCCGGACCGCTTCGATCAGGTCAGAATCACCGTGTTCGATAAAATACTGGAACGGAGCGGTCTCCCCATATTCCTCTCCCATGAACAGGAGCGGAATGTTCGGCGAGAGCAGCACAAGCGAAAGGGTGACCCTGAGAGCCTCGTACGGCAACTGGGTGCTCAACCGATCTCCGACCGCGCGGTTGCCGATCTGATCGTGGTTTTGTGAAAAGACCACAAGCTGTCCGGGCGAGACCCGTTGTGACGAGTTCCCGTGCCGTCGCCTCCGATGCGCGGAATACTGTCCGTTGTATACAAATCCATCACGAATGGCTGTGCTCAAATCCTGGAGCCCATGAAAGTCCTCGTAATAGCCGCGCGATTCTCCGGTCAACACCACACGCAGCGCATGATGAAAATCGTCGCTCCATTGCCCGTCAAGCCCATATCCGCCGATCGTCGGTGGCTCGATGATCCTCGTGTCGTTCAGGTCGCTTTCCGCGATGACGAATACCTGCCGCATCAGTGCGGCCGCCTGCTTGTGAACCGACGAGGCCAGTTCCTTCAAAATATGGACGGCGCTGAAATCGAAGATGCCGTGAATCGCATCGAGTCGCAACGCATCGATATGAAACTCCGTGATCCAATAGAGGGCGTTGCTGACGACATACCGGCGGACCGCGTCACTGTCTGGCCCGTCATAGTTGATCGCCGATCCCCACGGGGTTCGGTACTTGTCGGTGAAATAGGGCCCGAAGTCGCCTAAATAATTCCCCTCAGGACCGAGATGGTTATAGACGACATCCATGATCACGGCAATGCCTGCCCCATGACAGGCGTCGACCAATCGTTTCAATCCGTCAGGCCCTCCGTACGTGGATTGCGGTGCAAACGGATAGACTCCGTCATACCCCCAGTTGCGTCCTCCTGGAAACTGCGCCACCGGTAACAGTTCAATGGCCGTAATTCCAACAGTGTCCTTGAGATACGGCAGGTGTGCAATGATCGCCTCGAACGTCCCTTCTTTTGTGAAGGTTCCCACGTGCAATTCGTAGATGATGAATTGGTTCAGGGACAATCCTTTCCACTCACTATCCGTCCATTGAAAGGAGGTCGGGTCGACCACGACAGATGGTCCGTGAACACCATCGGATTGAAAGCGAGAGGCCGGATCAGGCCGTTCTTTGCCTCCATCCAACACATAGCGATAGCGAGCTCGCGGGGCGACTCCGGTCACCACGGTTTCGAAATAGCCCTGTTCGTCTCGCTGCATCGGCACGACGACTTGATCCTGATCAACCAGCTTCACCGCAACAGATTTGGCATGGGGCGCCCAGACACGAAATTTCACGGCATCTCCTGTTGTCGGCGTGGCTCCGATCTCAAGCGACCAGCTCTCTTGCGGCATCATCTTCACATTCATCTCACCCTCCGTTGGCCTATTGTGCAGAATTCATCGGCCGTAACCAAGCCCGCCAAGTATTTTAGTTTCTGGTTTGATACAATCCAGCGGTTCTATACAATAAACACAAGTCGAAAGGTCGATGTCGATGGAGACGAGAATGAGAATTTGGCCCGGCAAACCTTATCCACTGGGTGCGACCTGGGACGGTGAAGGAGTGAACTTCGCCATTTTTTCTGAACATGCCACTATGGTTGAGCTCTGCCTGTTCGATGGACCGGACTCCGACAAAGAATCGCATCGCATTCGCCTGGAGGAACAGACCGATCAAGTGTGGCATACCTACATCCCCGGGCTATGGCCGGGGCAACATTATGGCTATCGAGTGTATGGCCCCTATGCGCCAAACGAGGGTCACCGTTTTAATCATCACAAGCTGTTGATCGATCCCTATGCCAAATCTATCGCGGGCACAGTAGAGTGGTCGGACGCAGCCTTCGGCTATCGCATCGGGGACCCTCAGGCGGACTTGTCTTTTGATTCACGAGACAACGCGGCCAATATTCCGAAATGTGTCGTCGTCGACCAGGCCTTCACCTGGGGGGGAGACCGTCAACTGAAAACTCCTTGGGATCGTACCGTCATTTACGAAGTGCATGTCAAAGGATTTACTGCGCGCCACCCGGAGGTGCCGGATTATATGAGAGGCACCTATTCCGGCCTGACTACTCCGGCGGTCATCGACCATTTGCTGGAGCTGGGCGTCACCGCGGTTGAGTTACTGCCGGTCCATCACTTTGTGCGCGACAAGCACCTGGCCGATCGCGGGCTGACAAACTACTGGGGTTACAATACGATCGGCTTCTTGTCGCCCGACATCCGCTACGCGGTCTCCCCGGTCCGCGGGCGACACGTTCGAGAGTTCAAGACCATGGTCAAAACGCTTCACAGCGCCGGTATCGAAGTCATTCTCGACGTCGTCTACAACCATACAGCCGAGGGAAATCATCTCGGCCCGACGCTCTCGTTCAGAGGGATCGATAATGCTGCGTATTACCGATTAACTGATGACAAACGCTATTACATGGACTACACCGGATGCGGCAACACACTGAACGTGACCCATCCACGGGCACTTCAGCTCATCATGGATAGTTTGCGATACTGGGTGACCGAAATGCATGTGGACGGATTTCGATTCGACCTGGCCTCCACCCTTGCCAGAGAATTGCACGCCGTCGACCGGTTGAGCGCTTTCTTCGACATCTTGCATCAAGACCCTATCCTCTCCCAGACCAAACTGATCGCGGAACCATGGGACGTCGGAGAAGGAGGCTATCAGGTCGGCAATTTCCCGGTGGGCTGGGCCGAATGGAACGGCAAGTACCGGGATACGATCAGACGATACATTAAAGGAGACGGGGGCCAGATGGCGGAGATGGCCTACCGCCTGACTGGGAGCAGCGACCTGTACGGCGTGAGTGGACGCCGGCCCTTTGCCAGCATTAACTTTGTCACGGCCCACGATGGATTTACGCTCAATGACCTCGTCTCGTACAACGAGAAGCACAACACCGCCAACGGCGAGAACAACCAAGACGGCTCGAACGACAATGACAGTTGGAATTGCGGCGCAGAGGGTCCGACCAGCGATCCGGCGATGATCGAGTTACGAGAGCGCCAGAAACGCAATTTCCTCATGTTGCTTTTTCTCTCTCAAGGCGTCCCCATGCTCTGTGGGGGAGATGAGATCGGGCGGACACAAAATGGAAACAACAACGCCTACTGTCAAGACAACGAGATCAGCTGGTTCAACTGGAGTCTAGATCGCGCGCAACAAGACTTCCTCGCGTTCGTCAAAAGCCTCATCGCCTTTCGAAAAAAACACCCGGTCCTTCGCCGACGCCGCTTTTTCCAGGGACGTCACATCCGAGGGTCAGAGGTCAAAGACCTCGCGTGGTTTCGACCTGACGGGAAAGAGATGACCGACGACGACTGGAATGCCGGCTACGCGAAATCGCTCGTGCTCAGACTCGCCGGTGATGCCATCGCCGAACGGGACCAAAAAGGACGCCCGATTGTCGACGACACACTGCTGGTCATCCTCAATGCTCACCACACTCCAATGGCCTTCACGTTACCGGCTCACAGGCGGGGGATCCGCTGGCACCCACTGCTGGATACCGCACTCCCAGGAGACAACGAAAAGGAAGTGAGTTCCTTCAAAGGTGGGGAGCAGTACGAGATGGAGGCTCGATCGATCGCCGTCCTACGGCTCGACGGAAAACACGAGCGCCGGGCAGGATAGTCCCCACTGATGCAGTTTCGGTCGTATGGCTCGGCATTTGCCATCACGTCTACCGGTTGGGCCAATGGCTGCTGCCAACTCTCATCCAGCGTGAGCCGTCCCCTGTTCAACACGCAGTGAAGGAGAACGCATGATCCTGAAAGACTGGCTGGAGACGTTGCAAGAATCCGCAGAATCGACTCTCTCCCTTACCGTCTCCTATGTCCCCAAGCTGCTCGGCGCCCTGCTCCTGGTGCTGGCAGGCTACCTGCTGGCTCGCATGGTCGGGGCCGCCACGGCAGGACTGATGAAACTGGTCGGCCTGGATCGCCTCCTCGCCAAAACACCCCTACAAAACCTTTTCAATAAGTCCAGCTCCGCGAAGACCGGATCCGATATCCTGGGGCTGCTGATCTTCTGGTTGATCTTCCTCCTCTTCGGGATCACGGCCACCGATATACTCGACCTTCCAACGGTCTCGGCCACACTGACCGACCTTGCCCACTACCTTCCCAAGGTCGGACTCGCCGTCTTAATCATCGTGCTGGGAATGATGGCCGCCAGCTATGTCAAAGACCTGATCAGCTTAGCTTGCTCGTCGGCCGGTATTTCTCAAGGGACCATCGTCGCTCAAACGTTCTATGTCGCCGCAATTCTCGTCGTCTTCGTGACGGCCGTCAATGAGCTGGGGATCGACACGACCCTCTTAAACAGCACGATCCTGATCGGCTTCGGAGGGCTCATCGCAGGGGCGGCCCTCTCGTTCGGACTGGGTGCACGTGGGACGGTGGCCAACCTGATCGCCTCCCACTATCTCCAACCGCTCTTTCGAGTCGGACAACGTATTCGTGTCGGCGATGTTCATGGCACGATCGTGGCCATGACTCCCATCGCGATCGTACTGGAGACAGCGGACGGTCGAGTCTTTGTCCCGGCAGCACGGTTTCAAGAAACGAGCGCGACGATCGAGAAATCCGTCTGACCATGGACGCAGAATCCCGATTGACCCTGGCCTATCTAAAATCCCATCCCCTGGAAGTCTCCAGACAACTCGAATCGTGGCCCCCGGCGGATGTAGCTACTATCATGACACCCTATTCTCCAGAGAACGTTGCGGCCCTACTCGAACACATCTCACCGTTGCAGGCCGCTCGGATCCTTGAACATCTCGATCTGGACAAAACGGCCGACATCGTAACGCTGCTTCCAACCGCCCCGGCCGTCGGAATCTTGCGGCAATGTACCCCCTCTCTCCGGCAAGAGGTGTTTGCTCGCCTCGATGCGTCTGTCGGTCCGAGCCTTCGTCTGAGCATGGCCTATCCCGATGGGACGGCTGCCAGCCTGGCCGATCCCCGAGTGGCGATTCTCCCACCCGACATCACCGTCTCGTCTGCGTTACAACGGATCAAACGAGATGCAGCCCACGCGACGTACTATCACTACGTCGTCAAGCGAGATGGGACCCTTGCCGGCCTGGTGACCACGAAGGAGCTCTTGGCCGCGTCCCCGGAGCAGCTCATCGCCACCATCATGAACGACCAGATTGCAGCGGTAGCAGCTGAAGCGACCGAGGGTGAATTACTTCAAAACCCGCACTGGCGCCTCTATCACACCCTGCCGGTCGTCGATCGAGAAGGTCATTTTCTCGGCGCGCTTCGCTACCGTACCTTGCGTCGGGTCGAAGCGCAGTTTGAGGTGAAGCCGACGGCGGGTCCGCTGCCACAAGCCCTGATGCAGATGTGGGAAGCCTACGCCATGATCGGTCTCCATATCATGACCGACCTCGCCCAAACGGCCGAGACGAGTGTTCCAGAACAGAAGCCAACACTCCCGAAGGAGGCCAAGGAACCCGATGTCACTTCCCCGGAAACTCCATGAAACGTTCATCATCGACCACCCCGACGAGGCAGGACCACTCTTAGAGACGTTCGAGATCGGCGAGATCGTCCGGCTGATCGAATCCATTCCTCCGAATTCAATCGCAGTTCTCCTGTCCTCCATGAATCCCGCTGTCGCTGCGGAAACCTTGGCGGCACTGCCCGAGGAGCTGGGGATTCAGGTCGTGAGGGAAACCTCTCCCGGAGACGCAGCAGGGCTGTTAGCTCGACTGGAACGGGACCGACGGAAAGCGATCATCCGCCATCTCGCCCGCCCGCTTGCGAAAGAGATTCGCTTGTTCATGGAGTATCCCGCCGAATCGGTCGGCAGCCTGATGGATGCGGGCGTGTTCGCGTTGCCCGAGGACCTCACGATCGAGGATGCCGTGGCACAGGTCCGGATCAGGGCCCCTAAAGATCTCCATGACATCTACGTCATCGACCGCCGGCGGTATCTCGTCGGCATGTTTTCCGTTCGCGATCTCTTACTGCTCAATCCCACCGAACGATTACAGTCTGTCATGCGGCGTGACGTCCCGACCATTCATCCCATGGAGAATCGGGAAGAAATCGTCGATCTCTTCACCGAACGACGATTGCTGACGATTCCGGTCGTGGATCTCGATGGACGATTGCTGGGAGTGATCAAGAACGAGGATATCGTCAAGGCCAGCCAAGAAGACGCCACCGCAGACCTGCAAACGATGGTCGGCGCGAGCAAGGATGAGCGGGCCCTCTCCCCTCTCTTGTTCTCCGTGCGGAAACGGCTGGGCTGGCTGCAGGTCAATCTGGTCACCGCGTTTCTCGCCGCATTCGTGGTCGGCATGTTCGAAGACGTCATCGCGCAATTCACGGCCCTCGCCGTCTTGCTCCCGGTCGTAGCCGGTCAATCCGGTAATACCGGCGCGCAGTCGTTGGCGGTCGTCATGCGGGGTCTCGCCCTCCGCGACATCAGGCCGGCTCAATGGTTCCCAGTCGTCTCCAAAGAACTCGGCGTGGCGTTGCTCAATGGCCTTGCGGTAGCGGCAACCACCTGCGCTGCGGTCTACTGGTGGAGCAACTCTCCAGGTCTCACAATGGTCATCGGAATTTCGATGGTGACATCGATGTGCATCGCGGGACTCTCCGGAGCTATTATTCCCATCATTCTCAAATCACTGAATCAGGACCCGGCCCAGTCCTCTTCGATCATCCTGACGACGGTGACGGATGTCGTCGGCTTTTTTAGTTTCCTCGGGCTGGCCACCGTCTTCGCCCATCTCCTGGTGTGATGGTGCAACGAATGTCAACGGCCAGAAAACCGTCGGCATTAGTCATCTTGATTTTTTCGCGCTCGCTGGACAATTCCCCGCAATAACCGTCCGAGCAGGTCCGCGCCGGTAATCAGGCGCGGCTGATCCGTCCACAGCAGCACGGTGTCATCGCTGATGAGGTGGTCACCGGGTGAATCCGGGTCATAGCTGAGCTGCGCCAACACTTTTCCGAGCGGTTCGTCACGATTCCGGACGATCACGGGCCGATGGCAATAGGCATGGGGGCTCGTTTGCTCTCCCGTCAGGAAGGTATGGCGCAAAAATCCATCCGCGTCCATGATGCATAAAGGTTCATTATCCTCATCGGTGATGACGACCCACGCCTTGTCCGATGCATTGACCTGTCGAAGGAACGGGTCATCCGGAGACCTCTGAAAATCAGGAAATACCGGGACTCCATCACGAACAGGAAGCTGAATAATACTGGTCGGATCAACCGGTACTCCTTCTTGGTCGACAGGAATATCGTCGATGGTCAGAAAATTGAGCGCACCGATCGCCTCGATACGGCCCACTTCCGACGTTTCGTTCTCCATGTGAAGACGAAGCAGCTCTTTGATCTCCGCCTCCCTGAGATACGTAATTGCTTCCTTTCCCAGCCACGCATCCAAGAGCAGTGCCGAAGGCTTGACGACCGGAAACAGGATCACCCGGTAGACTCGCAACCATCGTGAGAAGAGCGCCGCCATCCGGACTGCTCGCCGGGAAAAATAGGCTTGCGGGATGATTTCGCCGAAGATCGTGATGAAGAAAGTCGAAAACAGAAATGCGGTCACACCGGCCATGACCGAATTCGACAGCAGCGTCAGCAACACGTTGATGCCGACGTTGCTCCAGAGAATCGTGGCCAAAAAATCGTTGGGTTGCTCCCGCAGTCGCAGGACTTTTTGCGCATCGTAGTTTCCGTTCGCCGCTTCGGTCTCGAGACGCAGCCGACCCAGGCTGAACACTGCCAGATTCAAGCCGGACATCAAGGCGGATTGGCTGAGACAGACTACGATTCCCAACCAGGTAAAAACATCACCGGTCATGCCGTTTCCTACCTTGCTACTCCCGCATCGCGACTTGCCCCGTGCTTCCTATCCATGTCCCTGGCCTATCACCATCCTCTACGCTTTACGCAGCACCCAGTCGCTGTCCTGTCTCGGCATTGAAGAGATGGAGAGTCGTTCGCGGCGCGGAGACTGTCACGCGCTCGCCGACCTTCGGAGCGAAGCCGATACGTGCAGAACCGATGATCGTCACAGCCTCATGGTGATCTTCAAGTTCGACCGTAACCCACAAGGTCGGCCCAGACGGTTCGGTGAGGCGTACAACCCCGTATCCCGCGCCTTCATTGCCTGAATCATTGGCCGGCCCCACAGTGAGGTCCTCCGGTCGCAGGCCGACGGTCACGGTCTGTTCCTGGCCAACGGAAGGACAATCTGACGGCCTTGTAAGATGAAGCGGCCCAGCTTGGATCGCGTCGTTTCCGACTCGCGCGGAGAGCAAGTTCATTGGGGGATACCCCATGAAGCCTGCCACGAACAGATTGGCGGGAGCGGCATAGATGTCGTGAGGCCGCCCGATCTGTTGAATCCGTCCCTGGTTGAGCGCCGCCAGCCGATCGCCCAGCGTCATCGCTTCTGTTTGATCGTGGGTCACGTAGATCGTCGTGACTTTCAGTTCCTTGTGGAGCCGGAGCAGTTCCGCACGCATGGAGGCGCGCAATTGAGCGTCGAGATTCGAGAGCGGTTCATCCAACAGAAATAGTCTCGGTTTCCTGATGAGGGCTCGTCCCAGCGCGACCCGTTGCCGTTGACCGCCGGACAGCTCTCGTGGACGCCGATCAAGCATCGCCGAGAGCCCCAGAAACCCTGCGACCCGTTGCACTTCTTCTTCAATGCGCTCGCGATCCAGGCGCTTCGCCCGAGGGACAACGGTCAATGGGAAGGCCATGTTCTCGCGCACGGTCATGTGTGGATACAGTGCGTAACTTTGAAACACCAACGCCACGTCGCGCTCGCGCGGCTCCAAGTCGGTCACATCGTGGCCATCGAACACAATGCGGCCGGCCGTCGGCTGATCAAGGCCGGCGAGCAAACTCAGCAATGTCGATTTGCCACAACCGGATGGACCGACCAGCACGAAGAACTCACCGTCATGCACCGTCAACGTGAGGGGAGGAAGAATGGTCTTTGATCCGATTCGTTTTTCGACCCGCTCGATGTGGACTTCAGCCATGATTCTATCCTTTCACGCTCCCGGCCGTCAGCCCGGCAATGATGTGGCGTTGAAAGCCCAGTGCGAGACCGGCGACCGGGAGCGTCACGACGAGGGAGGCCGCAGCCAAGTCGCCCCAGGGAATTTCGTACAATCCTGGAAACAACGCGACCGCGACCGGCGCCGTACGAGTCGTATCGCTCGCCGTCAGCGTGAGGGCAAACATGAACTCGTTCCACGAGTAGATAAAGACGAGCAGCGCGGCTACGGCCAACCCTGGTCGAGCAAGTGGAAACATCACGGCCAGCAAGGCCTGCAACGGTGTGCAGCCGTCGATGCGTGCAGCCTGGTAGAGCTCCTTGGGAAGCTGCTGAAAGAAACTCGTCAACAGCCAGACGGCAAGCGGCAGTGAGTAGACCGCATGGGTCAACCCGACTGCAACAAGGGTATCCCTCAACCCCAATTCTCTCATTAAGAGATATAAGGGACTGATAACGGCAATAGGCGGAAACATCGACGTCACGAGCGCCACTCCTAATATCACCGACTTGCCGGCGATCGGAAGCCGCGCAAGGGCAAAGGCGCAGAACGCACCAACCACGATGGCTGTTGCAGTCGCACTGGCGGCCACCACCACACTGTTCGCAAGTGATCGTGGCAGCGACGACGTAAAGAGCACTCGATCATAGTGTACGGTCGTCACCCGCTCGGGTAGGAGAGGGGGCAAGCGGACAAGATCCTGATCGGGCTTGAGCGAGGTGACCATTTGCCAGAGCACCGGCCCAAGACAAAATACTCCGACCAGAAGAAGCACAGAGAGGGTGAGCCCACGAGTCCGAAGCCAATCCAGTGTTGATCCACCGTGATCGTCATCGCGCACCATCATGCATGCTCCTGCACATGCCGACGGAGTAACACCAGGTACAACATGGAAAGGAGCGCGGCAAGGACAAACATCGCCGTGGCCAGAGCAGAACCATACCCAAACTGCAACGTTTGGAACAACGTCTTATAGGCATAGATCGACAGGGTCTCGGTGCTGTTACCCGGTCCCCCACCAGTCAGCACGAAGACCGCATCAAACACTCGGACCGCGTCCATCGTCCGAAAGACCAGCACGATGACGACGACGGGCATCAGGAGCGGCAAGGTAATCCGACGAAATTGTTCCCATGCGCCGGCCCCATCAACTCGCGCAGCCGCATAGAGTTCCTGCGGTACGGTCTTCAATCCGGCCAGCAGCAGGAGCGCTGCGAACGGCGTGGTTTTCCACACATCCATCACGACCGCCGCATGGATCGCCCAATCGGGATCCGCCAGCCAATCGATGGGACCTCCCGTGATGCCGCTTGCAGAGAGCAGGTAATTCAACAGGCCGAAGTCCGGTTGGTAGAGCCAGGCCCAGATCTGGGCCGACACGACGGTCGGAATGGCCCAGGGGAGAATGATCATGACATGCGCCCACCGCAGCCCCTTTCCTGCCCCTTCCGACAGACGGTTCAGGAGCAGGGCGAATCCAAAACCCAAGAGCAGCTCGGCCGACACGGACAGAACCGTGAAGTATAGCGTCGTTCGGCAAGCCGCCCAGAACCGGTCGTCGCCCCACAAGTGAAGATAGTTCCGCAGACCGACGAATTCGTCGACTCCAAAGACGGGGAGCTGCTGACGCAGACTGAGCCAGAGCGCCGCGGCAATCGGCGCGAGCGCGATCAGCCCAACTAGAATGAAGGCAGGACCGGCGAATAAATACCCCCAGGTTCGTTCAGACAGACGGATCATCCGGCCACCCTCTTCATCACTAGAGGCAATGGATCACTCATGATCGTTCCATCACTGCCGTTGCACGTTGTTCCCCCATGATCTGATCAACTCGGCGCCTGATGGCCTCAAGTCCCTCGTTGGCCGACTTCCGTCCAACCACGACCGCGCTGACTTCCGGCTGGACCGCTTGGGAGAGGAGTAGATAATACGGTGTGACCGGGCGTGGCTTCGCGTTCAATAAGATCGGATGGAGATCTTTCAAGAAGGGGCGGGCCTCCAGCAACGACTCATCGACATAGAGGGCCTGCCGACCTGGGTTATACCCCAGTTCCACGGCGATCTTGCGTTGCGTGTCCGGAGCGGTCAAAAATTTGATCAACTCGCCGACCATCGCTTGATGGGGAGAACTGTTGGGCATGGCCAGCATCCAGCCCCCCAGGACCGGTGCGCTGGAAAATCCTGAAAAAGCGGGAAGTGACACGACGCCAACTTTGCCACGAACCGGTGAGCCCTCCTGTTGGAGCAGAGACCAGGCATAGGGCCAATTTCGCATGAACAATGCATGGCCTTCGCCGAACATCCAGCGGGTTGATTCCTCGTCGGCCATGCTCGTGGATAGTGGGGTAATGCCATGTGTGGCGATGGTCCCCCGCAAAAACCGCAAGCCCTCTTCGGCACGCGCACGGTCTCCGCTCCAGAGATCCGTTCCATTACTTCGAAGCACTTCCAGCGCAACGCACATCAATCCTTCATATTGCTTCCCCTGCCACACAAACCCGGCTAAGCGGGAGTCCTGCTCCGCCTCCAACACAATCTTGGCATCCCTGGCAAGGTCATCCCACGTGCGTGGTGGTTCAAGACCGTGCCGGTCCAGGAGATCACGCCGGTAGTAGAGAACCCCGGCATCGACATACCAGGGCACGGCATAGAGGTGACCGTTGAAGGTCGCCGCCTCGATCGGACCGGGGAAGAACGCAGCGCGTTCTGCCGGAGTCACAAGCTCGTCCAGCGGAGCTATCCAGCCGGCCTTGGCAAATTCCTGCGCCCAAATCGTATCGATCGCGAGCAAGTCGAACGGCGCTTTCCCTCCGTCCAAATTCATCGCGTAGTACTGATGTTGTCGATCAGAATCGGCAGGCAGGAGCTCTTCCCGAATGGTGACCTCGCGATGGCGTCGTTCGAATTCTCGAAGCAGGTCGGACAAGACCCGTCCATCACCCGAAAGTTTTCCATGTTTGAAGACAATGACGGTAGGCACACGATCGGTTCCTTCTCCGATCGGCGTACATCCGATCGATGCCGTGATCCACAGCAGGAGAAAAACCGCGAGCATCATAAATGTCGAAGGTCGTCGGGTGCGCGGTCCCGCCCTCGATTCCAGAACGTTCGCTCGAGATAATCCTTGGCCAAATCCTTGGCCCCGAGTCCAAACGCCAAACACGTGGCGAACACAATCCCGCCAAAGGCAATCCCGAACCCCACCAGTACTACGCTTGCCGCAATACCCAATTCCTCCGCCGCCATGGCCAATGCAAAGAGTTGGATGCCCCAACGCGACATGTTGGCGAACAACCGGGCGGGTGGAAGTCCGGCATTCACCCCTGCGATCAAGACGCCCTGTGCGATGAAATTGGAGAGCAGGTATCCGGTGACCAGGATCAGCCCTGCGACCAACGCGTGGGGAATGTAGGCCAAGAGTGAATTGGCAAACTGGTTGATGGGCTTGAGGTTCAACGCACCTAAACCCGCGATGACGGCAAAGGCAACGACGGCCCAATGGACGGATCGGCCGACGAGATAGGAGGGATCGGCCTTCACCCCCCCGCGCAATAGGGCCGCGTTGATTTCCAGCCGATCGCACAGGTGGTCAAAACGCACCACACGCAACAACCGTTCAACGACATGACCCAATGCCCGGGCCAGCACCACTCCGACTCCCATGATGATGATCATGGCCAACACATTCGGCAATACCGCCAGGACCTGCTGGCCCAGTTGTTCCAACGGCGCGAGTAACGCAGTTTTAAAAAAGTCCGCCATGGTACGCACCTCCCCCCGTTCTCCCGCCGGCCATCGCCTTTATGCCGGCGGCCTAGGGTTCCACCGTTCGACCAAGTAAGATTTCTTGGATTCGAACACGTCACACAGTTGCTCGACTCGCCCTTCCGCTTCTTTCGTCGTCAACCCCTGCGTTTCCAACACAAAGGTGGCCGTTCGTCCGAGATAGAGCGGCGTCAGCGCTTTCAATAAGTGTTCTCGGGGCATACGATGTTCCGTATAGGCCAGCGCAGCCTCGTAGACTACGCGAACCCACAGGTCATCAGAAATTCGAAAGTCCGAGGAAGACGCCCCACCGGCCACAGCCAGTTCCCTTACAATGTCCTTGCCCAACGCCTGTTCCCAAATCGGCGACAGATCAGTTACTCCCTGTCGAAAAACAGCAATCATACGCTCTACGTTGACATTAACCGGCTCAACACCGACTTCGTACTGAAAGCCGAACAGTTTGACGGCATTCGACCCTTTCACCGTCGACCAGACGCCATGGTGAGATTCCATCAAGGCGAACACCGCGCCCAACACCTGCATGAGCATACCGGCCAAATCAGCGGCCGGATCTTTTGGATTATGGATCTTGGCCCCCAGAAAACTCTGGCAGACACGAGCCCCGCTCGCGATGGCCTCCGTCGTCATCCAAATATCGATCCCGAATCGGGCGACATCCGACTCCCAGACATGTTGATCCAGGTAATGCTCGGACAAATGTCCGGCAAATCCAAAATCCCCTCCGATCGGCTGCCGGATGCGCTGTCCATAGAGTGTTCTCGTGAGGGGGTACACAATGCTGTTTGTAATCGTGCCATCATACTTATGGCGGAGATAATAGGGAGCGACGTAATCAAAATGGTCGTCGAGAATCGGACGCAACAACAACTCGATCCATTCAGGAGTGATGCTCCGAAGGTCTGAGTCCACGACGGCGCAGGCCTTGGCCTTTAATCGCCGCGCAATCTCAAAAATCGTGCGGAACGCGCTCCCCTTGCCTGGAATCCCATGATAGGGGGTAATGATCTTTTGCAGCTGGCTCTGTTGATCGCTGATGAGCAAGGCGTCGTAATCGACCACCGCCCTCGAGACCGCCTCAGCGGTACCATCGGACGACCCGCCGTCAGAATTCACCAACACGGCCCGATGGTCGGGGAAATATTTTGCCAGCCCCACACTCACAGCACGGACCACGTGTTCGATCGTGTCGGCATTGTTGTAACTCGGGATGCCGACCAGAATATCGACGTCGCCGATGACACCCAAACAGGCCTCGGTTTCCGCCGTCAAGGCGACGGGTGGGTTGCTCACTTGGGTGATGGACGCGGGTCTTTCGTCGGATCCCACTGATGGTCCTCCTCCACGGCTCGTATGAGACGATCAAAGACGTCCGGAACCGCTGCCGCTACGCGGCTCCAATTTGAAATCATCGGCACTCCTAACGGATCTTTCTGAAAGACTTCCGACGCGAGTTTGATACCTTTGAGGAATGTCTCGACCGCGGTCCGCTCCCCATGTCGATCGAATTTCAGACTGTTGATCGCCGCACTGTCCTCATACCGACGAATGGCCTCCTCGGCGATACGAAGATAGGTGGCTCGCAAGGTCTTGAGCTCAGGATCACCGAGCACCAGACCTTCGCTGGCAAGATGGCGGAAGAGCGACTTGGCGATATCCACGGTCATCTTGAGCAATCCTTTTTCCGGATCGTCCGAAGACAACGCTTGATGCTTGTGCTCATACGCATCGGCGATATCGGCCTGACACACGCGGCGTAAGGCGCAGTTGCGGTACACTTCCGCCAGAATCCCGATTTCCAACCCCCAATCTCCCGGGATACGATTGACCCAGGCCAGATCGCGCACCATCGCAAACTCCCCGGCAAGGGGGTAACGAAAACTATCGAGAAAGGTCAGCAGGGGGCGGTTCCCATCGAGTTGCTGCAGCGACCGGATGAGCGGAGTAATGAACAGCCTGGTGACCCGCCCATGCAGCTGGTCTGTGACCCGGCTGTAATACCCCTTACAAAACTCATAGCCGAGATTTGGGTTGCCGAGCGGATAACAAAGCCGAGCCAGATATTCACGGTGGTAGCTCACAATATCGCAATCATGCAGCACGATGACCTGGCTTTGCTGCCGGGCCAAGACATAGCCGAACGCCAACCAGCAGGATTGGCCCTTTCCTGGCAACCCCACATCGACCTCCCGTTCGACCAGGGTCTTGAGGATGTCTTGCACCGGAGCCCCATCCACCCAGACAAGCCGGAGATGTTGCGGAAGGACTTTGAAATAATCTTTCGCACGCCGAAACTCGAGGGCCGATGCATGCCCGAGCGCGACGACGATCTCATTGAGATATTTGACTCGCTTCAGTTCTTCAACGATTCCTGCCAAGGCCGGACCCTCGAGTTCCGAATAGAGACACGGTAAGACCAAGGCAATCGGATTGACATGGCGATACTGCTCGAGTTCCCGCTCCAGCTGATCCAGGTTGGATGAACCGAGGCGATGCAGCACACTCACCACCCCGTTCTGAAAGAAATCCGACATGATGCTCCTCCGACGTTCAGCGCGGCCATTGCTCCGTGGCGTCGGCGTTGGTTTCGCCACGGCCAGGTCTTCCCTCAGCATCGCACAGATGGGGAATGAATCCCAGCTGGAATTTCATGAATTATTGTGTCTTGTATAAAGGGTGACAGGACTTATCATCCTGAAAAGATGCCTCGAATCGGCTTTCGCAAGTCGTTGCACTCATTTAGGATTGAACCCTCGCCCTCAGTGCAGGGCCGATCATTGAGGAATGATGATTGAATCGCACGTAGCACAATCCCCAAGGACCGTCGTCGTCTTTACAGACTTGGATGGAACCCTCCTCGACGGATCGACTTACTCGTTCGAAGCTGCGCGAACAGCGCTCGATGAGCTTCGTACCCGTTCAATCCCCATGATCATTGTCTCAAGCAAGACACAGGCGGAGATTGAGCCCCTGCGGGCTCGTCTCTGTAATGAGGACCCGTTTATCGTCGAGAACGGCGGCGCGGTAATCATTCCATCGGCCTACTTCCCGTTCACGCTCACCGCGGCAACTGCCCATGACCAGTATGCTCGTGTCGAATTGGGCACCTCCTATTCCGTCCTGCGCCGGGCCTTGAAGGAGATTGAACTGGAACTTGGGGTGGAACTAAGAGGGTACGGCGACATGTCCCTCGATGAAGTTGTCATGCGGACAGGACTTTCTCGGCCGGAAGCAGAACGAGCCATGCAGCGTCACTACGATGAGCCCTTCGTCGTGGAGGATGAACGATACCCACTAGAAACTCTCACACAGGCCATCGAAACCCGTGGCCTGCGCTGGACCAAGGGCGATCGCTTCCATCACCTTATGGGTATCCAAGATAAGGGTCAGGCCGTGCACTATCTCATCGACTGCTACCGCCGTCGAGCCGGCCATACTGGTGACCGGCTCTTCACCGTGGGCATCGGAAACAGCTTGAACGACCTCCCCATGCTCAATGCGGTGGAGCAACCCGTCCTTGTCCAACAAACATCCGGCTCGTATGAGCCCGACATCTCGCTCCCCGGGCTTGTCCATGCACCAGGACCCGGCCCCATCGGCTGGAATCGGGCCGTGTTGTCTTTGTTGGCCGGTGATCCTGTGAGTGGAACCGGTTGAGACCAAACTCGCGATCGATTTAGGACCGCACCATACAGACCCATTTTCGTTTGTAGTCGCATCCTCGTCGTCGGGCCCCAATTTCTCTATCAGGGCTGGTCTCAACACGCCGACCTCACTGATCTTCAGTGATCCGTTGTTTTTCCAACGTGGGGACGATCTGGCTCTGTACGTCGTCGGTAATCGTGTATCGAACGTAGGCGTTCTCTACCATCTGGTTCGCGTAGAGCCGGCCAGTGGGTGCGTCGACCTTCAACGCGACGCTGGTCTGCTTGTTCGGTTCGATGGTGATCGTCTGCTCGATCTCCTCCCGAAGGTACGGATGCCAGATTTTTACCTTATAGGTGCCGGGTGGAATGTCGGTCAGCTGGAACCGTCCTTCGTTGTCGGCCACTGTGTAGTACGGATGATCGGCAACCAATGCCCAGCTTTCCATATAGGGGTGGAATCCGCACTGCATGGTGAAAATCTTCCGGTCCCTCGTCATCTTGATCGACTGGGTCACAGTCGCCCCTTCGTAGTGCTTGTGAAAATTCGCACTCAACCCAGCCTCACGAGGATATCGCTTGCTGATCGGCAAGGGAACATTGAAGAGGACCCGAGGCCCGAGATTCGATGTCTCATAGGCTTGAATGTCGTGAAAAGCAGGGTCCATGTTCACGACGGCGACATCGTGATGATCGCGTACGACATTGATAAAGGGCGTAAAGCGGCAGTCAATCGCTTCGATTTTCGGGGGTGTATACTCGCCGAACGGCTTTCCCTTCTCGATTTCATCAAGGTACACGACGACGCTGCGAAACTCTCCCTTAGATCCCACGTCAAAGGGCTGCAGCAATCTCCACCCTCTGCCATCCGAAATCCGTCCGCAATAAACAGGATCCGGTACGGTCGTGAGATTGTATCCCTTCGGCATCGGCACTTTGCCGTTGAGATGCACGGTCCCTGCGAGTGACCCACCCTCAGAAATCGACACTTCTTCATAGGCTCCGATCTCCGGTGTCGAACCCAGGCTTATCGTATAGGCACAGGCAACGATCACGATGTGGCGCGCCACCATCCTCATCACGTCCTCCTTACACCATGTCAGCCATCCACCCCATGACGATCAGGCTGCCTCGTCGAGGTGAATGACCGCCGTGGGACTCATCGAATGAAATGGATCTGCGATATTCGTCCAAATATTATACCGAATCGTTCGCGCCCTTTGAAAACAGACGCTGACATATCCCCCCGCAGGAATCTTGACCATATCCTTCATCGTTCCAAACCATGTTTTGAACCCCTTGTCGCAACGTACGTCTGAGATGGGGTCTACCCCGAGCAATCCAAGATGAATCGGAACTGAGAGTGAGTTATGCCATCGAATTTCATCCCCTACCGAAGCGTACAGCTCGAGGGGCGTAATCGAGCCCTGATCGCTGATCTGGATATCATGAACGCGCGTCGGCGCCTCTGCCTTCGAAAAGATGGCACAGCCGGCTACGACAAAAACAATTGGAATCCAACTGAGACCTACAGATTTCACCATGATCAAGATCCTCAGACTACACAGTTGCGTTACAAAAGAGAACACGACCACCCGAACACGAGCGCCCTTCTCGCATGTCCGCACTCGACTGTTGTGATTTCTGCTTGCGGAAGGTGATTACCCTCTGCGGAAAGAGCCACTCACCGGATGTGCGGGGGATCGTAGCCATGTCGATAGAAAAAGCCATGACGCTGATGCGAGCTATGCCCCGACCAGGGGGTGCCCCAACTCCTTATGCCATTCCTCAACGTGCTCACGCGCGTAAGCCGTTACACGTTTGAAATCATTCGCCAGGCATCTCTTTCATTTATAGTGTCGACTCACGGCTTATGCAACATCAATAGGTGACAAAAGACTCCTCGCTTCGCCCAGAGACTCCGTCCAAATAACAGCCAGAAATACAAACCCCTCAGCCTTCCGATTCCCCGACAACTACCCATTCGCGACTTATGCATTACGAACTTGATGACCGTCGCCACAGTTTCACCGCTTCCATGACGGCAAACGGCAGAATGCCCGTCGCCCCCATCAGCACCCAATCCTCGATTGGCAGCGCGGCAACCTTAAATATCGACGCCACCGATGGAACGGTCAACACAGCGACTTGGGTGCCAAGCGAGAGTGCAAAGGCAAGGAGCAGTGAGCGATTCGTCCCAACGCCGATCTGAAACAGCGACCACCGATCGCTTCGGCAGTTGAAGGCGTGCACCAGCTGGTTGATCACCAGCACAGTGAACGCAACGGTCCTCGCTTGTTCAACATCCTGATGCAGACCGTACAGACTATAGGTGAACGCTCCCAAGGCGACGGCACTCAACATCAACCCCTCGAGGCCGATCGCGACCAATCGGGCTCGGTCCAACAATCGTGCATCCGGTCTTCGTGGGCGGCGCTTCATCAGATCCGGCGCCTTTGGGTCAACCGCCAAGGCCAGGGCAGGAAACCCATCCGTTACCAGGTTCATCCAGAGAATCTGGATCGGAAGCAGCGGCAGCGGCAACCCCAACAGCGTGGCGAAGAGCATGACCAGTACTTCGCTCACATTACATGAGAGCAGGAAATGGACGGTCTTTCTGATGTTGTCGAAAATTCCCCGTCCCTCTTCCACCGCAGCGGCGATAGACGCAAAGTTATCGTCCGTGACGACCATATCGGATGCCTCTTTGGTCACGTCGGTTCCCGTGATCCCCATCGCGACCCCGATATCGGCCGCCTTCACCGCCGGAGCATCATTCACACCGTCGCCCGTCATCGCCACGATCGCGCCGGTGGACTTCCAGGCCTTGACGATCCGTAGCTTGTGCTCTGCCGATACACGGGCATAGACTGCAAACTGGTCCACCTGTTTCGTCAATGCTTCGTCGGAAAGGCGATCAAGTTCCGTTCCGGTCAGCGCCTGCCTCGCACCCGTCAGCGACCCCAACTCCTCTGCAATCGCCACAGCCGTATCCTTATGGTCGCCCGTGATCATCACGGTTCTGATCCCAGCATCATGGCAGGCTTGCACGGCGACCTTCGCCTCAGGTCTCAGCGGATCCTTCATGGCGGCCAGTCCCAGAAAGACCAGTTGTTGCTCGAGTTCCGACGAATGGTACGAGTCGGGTTCCTCGGGCAATCGACGGTGTGCGAGACCCAGCACACGAAGGGCATGACGGGCGAACTGCGCGTTCGCGTCCAGGATCGTGGAGCGAGTTGAGTCCGAGAGAGGCTCGATCGTCCCGTTCGTCCCAAGCCGATGGGTACATCGGGCGAGAAGGACATCCGGCGCACCCTTCACGTAGGCAACCGGCCCATCCAAGGACCGGCGCACAATCGTCATCATCTTGCGCTCAGGATCGAACGGGATCTCCCCAAAAAAATGGTGGCTAGGCTCAAGTTCTTCCATGCGAAGGCCGGCCTTGGCCGCCGCAACCAGGAGAGCTCCCTCTGTCGGATCACCCAAAATCATCCAGCTCCCCTCCTCCCGCTTGAGCGTCGCGCCGTTGCACAACACGGCGGCGGTTAAAAGATCGCGAACCCCCGCTGTGAGGGATGAGGGACCCATCGATTCACGCTTCACGCCTGGCGCCTGACGAATCTCGCCCACCGGCTCATACCCTTCCCCGGTCACGTCAAATACCTGTTCCCCCACAAAAAACTTGGTCACCGTCATTTCGTTCTTCGTGAGTGTGCCGGTCTTATCGGAGCAAATGACGGTCGCGGAGCCGAGCGTTTCCACAGCCGGCAATTTGCGGATAAGGGCGTTGCGCCGCACCATTCTCGTCACACCCAATGCCAGGGTGATGGTGACCACGGCCGGCAATCCCTCAGGCACAGCCGCGACAGCCAGGCTGACGGAGGTGAGGAACATGGTCACCACCGGCTCTCCTCGCAAGTACCCTAAAAGGAACACGACGCTCACCACTCCCAGCGCCAACCACAGCAAGGTGTAGCCGAATTGCTCGAGCCGTCGCTGGAGCGGCGTCTCAGTCCGCTCGGCTTCTGCCGCCTTCTGGATCATGGTGGCAATGTGACCCAGTTCCGTTCTCAGCCCCGTGGCCGTCACCAGCCCGCGCGCCTTACCGGATACGGCTATCGTGCCCATGAAGACCATATTGGATCGATCGGCCAGAGGAACATCGGCACGATCGATCACTTGAGCCCCCTTCTGCACCGGCGTGGATTCACCGGTAAGCGAGGCTTCTTGTGTATGAAAGTTTGTCGTATAGACCAACCTGGCATCCGCCGGAATGCGGTCGCCCGCTTCCAGCAAGACCACATCACCCGACACGACTTCTCGTGCCGGAATCATGAGCAGCGTTCCGTCACGTACGACTCTCGCTGTGGCAATCGACAGACGCCGTAACGCAGCCAAGGACCGTTCTGCACGGAATTCCTGCACGAATCCAAGGATGCCGTTTAAGAGCACGATAGCCAAAATCGCCGCCGAGTCGACCCAGTCTTCCAAGAGGCCAGAAACGACCGCCGCCCCGATCAGCACCCACACGATGACGCTGGTGAACTGAGACAGGAATAATGAGAGCAGCGACGGAGGCCGACTTTCTGGCAATTCGTTGGCGCCTTGGCCATCCAAACGGCGTCGGGCTTCCTCTGCAGCGAGACCATGCTCTGCATCGGCCTCCACCTGTCGAGCCACGTCTTCTGTTGAAAGCCGCCACATGCCGATGCTCTGTGGCTCTTCTCTTGCGGTTGTGTTGATTGGTGCGTTCATTGAAACAACAGTAAAAGCCCCAGACAGTAGCCTAAGATAATGGCCAAGCTGTCCGGTTCGATCAGAAGATATCGTTTCTCAACACGATAGATGATCCCCATCAGCGCCACGCTCATCATGAGGATACCCCACAAAGCGGTCAACGCATGCGCGTCCGACACGGCATTGAACAACGGCTCGCTCTGATGGGCCACATCCACAAAAAAGAAAGCGGCCATGTTAAAGGCGTTGCTGCCGAATAAGTTGCCGACGGCGAGGTCAAACGCGCCCAAGCGCACTGCCGCCACCGCCGTCACGAGTTCGGGGAGCGAGGTCGTAATAGCCACGAGCGACGTGCCGATGAACGTCGCAGACACACCGGACTGTTCGGCAATCTGATTCGCCGAGCTCGCGAGAAACGGCGCAGCGATCAAGAGACCGAGTGCAGCGAATCCGAATCCGAGCGCGGCTCGCTTCAGCCCATCGCGCTTGCTCGGTCCGTCCTCCTCTTCACGCGCTTGGCCTTCAACCACTTTTTCTTGTTCGCGCTGACGGCGCTTCACGGACTCCTGCCTGAAAATGACGCGCATGCCGAGGATGTAGAACAGCAGTAAGACCGTACTACCCAATCCGATGCCGCCATATTTAGTATCTTGTCCCAGGAGGATGAAAAACGCGGCCAAACCTGTCAAAAACATCGCTAACCCGGCGCTCAAGGCATGTTCGAAGGCCGCCTGTTGCCACACCCGTTTCTGCCGGTGCATCAAATCGATGAGTCCGAGCGTGAGCATATTGGTCATACAGGCACCGAACAAATCGCCGGCCGCGAGGTCCGGCGCATCGAGAAGACTCGCGCTGACAGTTGTGAACACTTCCGGTAACGACGTCGCTCCCGCCATCAGTACGACGCCGATCCAGAGCCCGCCTAACCCGGTTAGATCCGCGATCTGGTCCCCATAACGGGAGAGTTTCGTACCGGCATAAACGATGACCGCCGCGCTCACCAAGAAGATCCCCCATGCGGTGAACATCGAGCCTACCATTCTCTTTCGCGCCGTTCATTGCCCTCTTCCATTCCGGCTTCATCTCCTTATCCGGGTCATGTTATTGATCTTGTACGCAACCCAGCCTCGTATGCAACGGTTTGTAAGACCATCCTCGACCCTCAGCCGACCAGTTGTTTGATCAATCGAAGCTCATCGCGAACCGATCGAGGCAGGAGGAAATTGTTACGCAGGTGCTCGCTGCCGGCCCGCCCCAACAAGATCGCCCCGCACCGTCGACTCACGGAGATTTTTCGTGGCATCGTTGCTCCTTTCATCAGGCAGATGCTTCTTCCGCTGTACCCTGCATATATTCTCTGATCATGGATGCCGCGTCCTCAGGCAACATGGTTGAGACGTAAATGCCTGATCCCAGTTCGAATCCGGCAATGGTCGTCAGCCGAGGAAGGATTTGGATATGCCAGAGGTAGTAGTCTTTGTTTTCATCTTCGGCCGGCGCGCTGTGGATGATGTAATTGAAATCCGGATCACCCAGCCGGTCGTACAAGGCCCGCAGCGTTCGCCGTAGCACCGGCGCCAATTCACGAAGATCCTCCTCGCTCACCTGCCCGAACGACGGTTGATGCCGCTTGGGTGTAATCCACGTCTCGAACGACACTCGCGAGGCGAAGGGATGGAAGACGAGGAACCGGTCGGTTTCTAAAACGACCCGGCTCTTCGCCCGTCGTTCTTCCTCCGCGATATCGCAATACAAGCACCGGCCCGTGTCGTCGTAATGTGCAACGGCGACTTCATATTTCCGACGCAACAGCATCGGCGGGACCGGCGTCGCGACCAATTGCGAATGAGGATGCGCCAGCGACGTCCCTGCCGCTTCGCCATGGTTTTTAAAAATGATGATGTACTTCAGACGCGGGTCTTCCCGCAGCGATCGGTACCGCGCCTGATACGCGGTTAGGACATCGGCCACTTCGCGGTCCGTCATCAGAGGCAAACTTCGGTCATGAGAGGGCGTCTCAATAATCACCTCGTGCGTTCCCACACCGTCCATCTCACGGAACAAGGGTCCTGGTTCTCTTCGTTCTAGTCCACCCCTGCCACCCAATGCGGGAAATTTGTTCGAGGTCACGCGCACGGCCCAGCCGGTTCCATCGGAGTCAGGCAACCTGAACACCTCGTCTGGCGTCGAAGCTTCATGCCCGGGGCAGAATGGGCAGGAGCTGGTCTCAGTCGGTTGCGGACGAACAGGGGCTGGCTGGTGATGTTCGTGCGGACGTCTTTTCCGCTCCGCAGCAATGATGACCCATTCCCTCGTCGTGGGATCTTGACGAATGATGGACATATCACATTACCGGTCTGAGTGAATCTTCCGACCCAGAAGGTCGGTCTGCTTCGGCAGGTGCCGTCCAGGGTCTTTCTCAAATTCTTCCCGGCAGCATAGAGCGCAAAAATAGTACGTGGTGCCTTGATAGGTGCAGTGCGCCGCCGCTGATCGCTCATCGACATCCATATGAAAGCCTGGATCTTGTGCCAGCACACCCTCCTTATCCGCAGAGCTACCGTCGCCGTGGCTCCATGACCGTGCTCAACATCAACACTTCGATTTCTTCGGTAATCTCTTCCTGCCGGATCAGGTTCCGCTTTCGCAGCAATCCTGCACGATTGTCTTCAAGACGCCGTAAGGCCGCCTCCAGATGCGCGAGACGCGCCCGGCTTTCGGCCAGGAGCGCGCTGTAGAAGGTCGCGTGCAGAAGCGAAAAGAGGTAGAGGTCGACCAGCTGAGTGAAGAAGTCGGCCGGCGGCAGAGTCAGTTGTGGCGGGAACGGTTCGGTGTCCGCCGCAGTCGAATCAGCATGGAACGGCCGGAGCGGTCGCACAACGACCGCCTCCGTCGACGCATCGTGCGCAACTATCGTCACCGACACACTCCTCTTCGGAATCTGCCGCGATGAGATCGATCTCACCTGATCAATCACACGACCCAGGATCGGCGGGACATCTTCCGCGACAGTGGGACCTTCCATGGTGCCCACCAGGCGATATCGTTGCTCGGCCCGTTGCAAGAGCTTGCGCCCGACGATGAAGATCGACGGGTTTCTGTCGTCGACTGTTCGAAGGTGACCGTCCAGCGCTGAGAGCAGGTGATCGTTGAACTCACCGCAGAAACCTCGTTCGGTTCCGATAACCAAATAGAGATCCTTGCCGGACACGCTCGGCAAGAAGCCAGGATAGAACGACAAGAAATCCCGCCCGGCGGTCTCGATGTCGCTGACAACCCGTTGTTGCGTGTCGAGTCGTCGATTTAATTTATGACTCTCCATCAGGGAGAGATTCTTCATCGCCCCCATAATCCCCTCGATCTCCCCGAGAGTCCGTATATGCTCTTCGATCTCACGCCGTTTGCTCATTGGCAGTCCATTCCTCGCACCATGCCGTGACGCTCTGCCGCCATCGCTCCTCTCCGTCATCGAGCGTGAGCCCGCCGGCTGAAACCTTCGCGACCAGCCTCTCCATCATTCCAGGAAGCCTGTCTTTGGGAACCTTGTCAAACAAGCCGAGAGCATAGGCGATGAGCCACGCCATATCGCCTTCGATGGACAGCGGCGAGAGGCGTTCCTGCTTCAGCAACTCGCGCAGCACCCGGCCGCGTGCGATCTTCGCTTCCATTGACGCCTCAAGTTTCGTTCCGAATCGCGTGAAGGCTTCCAGCTCCAGGAACTGCAAAAAATCCAGCTTCACCCGACCCGCCTTTTCTTTAATCCTCGGATGTTGGCTCTTCCCACCGACCCTCGAAACGGACTTGGTCACATCGATGGCAGGCACAATACCGGCGGTAAAGAGACGGCGATCCAAATAAATTTGGCCGTCGGTGATCGAGATCAGATTCGTGGGAATGTAGCTCGCAATATCACCTTCCTTGGTTTCGACGATCGGCAGGGCCGTCATGCTGCCGCCTCCGTTCGCAGCGAGGCACGTGCTCCGCTCCAGCAAGCGAGCATGAAGATAGAAGATGTCCCCTGGATAGGCCTCACGGCCTGGTGGGCGACGAAGCAACAGGGAGAGCTCCCGATAGGCTTGCGCATGCGTCGTCAGATCGTCGTAGACCACCAGTGCGTCTTTTCCGCGCCTCATCCAGGCTTCTGCCACCGCACATCCGGCAAAGGGAGCGAGGAATGTGAGGCCTGGCAGCGCGGTCGCCTCGGCCACGACCACAACCGTGTGATAGATGGCACCGAATCGGCGAAGCATCTCGATCGTGTTGACCACCGTCGTGCGTTTTTGTCCGATCAACGCATAGACACACAGGACATCCTTTCCACGCTGATTCATCACCGTATCGATGGCCAGCGAACTTTTCCCCAGTCCGTTGTCACCGATGATCAGCTGCCGCTGCCCCTTGCCGATGGGGATGAGCGTATCGACGACCTTGTTGCCTGTGTAGAGCGGTTTCCGTACGCGATCCCGCTCCGCGATGGGAGGTGACAGGACATCCAACGGCCGTGACGCATGACAATCCGGCCGATCAAGACCATCGAGAGGGTTTCCCAAGGGGTCGATGACGCGCCCGAGCAGAGCATCGCCGACGGGGATGGTCAGCGTTCGCTTCGAGACATGCACAGCAGTGCCGGCCGTCACGCCTGCTGTCGCGTGAAGTAAGATGACGCCGACTTGACTCCTCGCCAAGACAACCACCAGACCTCGGCTGCCATCCTCGAAGTCAAGCACATCGTCCATAGCGGCGGAGGGCAACCCTTCAATCCACGCGATTCCATCTCCTACCGATACCACCGTTCCCTGTTCGACGACTCGAAGTCCGAACCGATAGGTCCGTAGCCAGGCAGCGCGCCGTTCAAGTGCGGACTCCGCCGCTGAATGTTCAGCAGCCATTCGCTCCGCTCTCCGCAAAAAATTTCAATTCGTCTCGTAGATTTCCACGTAACACCCATCCGCCGAGACTGATCCGCAACCCTGCCATCAACTGAGGGTCCTCACTGAATTCCCATGCGACGGTACGGTCAACTACCCCTTCCACTTGCTTCGTTACCCGACGTTGCTGTGAGAGATCCAGCGCAAAGGCCGTTGTGATACGGCCTTGCACGGTCGCCGGAAGAGTCGAACGGAGATTCTCCACATAGTGACCGGAAAGATTCGCCAGATCTTCCATCGCGGCGTCGATCAGCTTCGCCTCAAGTTCAGGACCACCGATGCGTGACAGGAACGCGGCCGCAAACTGCGCGCCGTGAAGGACCGCGGTCGCCTCAGCCTGGCGAACGACCTCTTTGGCGCGATGACGGTCTCTCGACGACGCATGGTCTCGTTCTTGCTGAATCTCAGTCTGGAGCGTCGCGAGCCGCCGCTTCCGCTCAGCCGCGATCTCCTCCTGCAACCCTACTCGGGCCCGTTCTTTTTCCCTCTCCCATTCGACCAACCGCTGCTCATACCGGTCCCGAAGCAGGTTTCCCTCACTCTGTAACCGATGCGCATCCGCCAACGTCTTTTCGACAGCGGCCTTACGCTCCTCGATCACCGTCATGACCGGCCGGTACAGAAACCGTTTCAAAAGCCACACCAAGACCAGCACATTGACGATTTCGAGAACAAACGTCGACCAATCCAGCTCCACCGTACTCTCCTCGATGCAATCCCTCGGCGATTCGAGACCTAATCGACTAGGGCTTGAAGAAGTATTCCAGCAATGGGTTGCGGAATAGGATGATCAAGACAATGACGAGGCAGTAGATCGCCAACGATTCGATCATGGCCAATCCGATGAACAGTGTCCGCATGATCGACCGTTCCGCCTCCGGCTGCCTTGCCAGCGCTTCCAAGGCTTGGCTGATCGCACGACCCATCGCCAGAGCCGGCACCATGGTACCGATCGCAATCGCTAAAGCGGCAGCCACGGTTGAAGCAAGCGCAAACCAACTGATATCACGCATGAGGTTCCCTCTTTTCAGATTGACGCCGTTGCTGCGATTGAATCGCACCGGCAATATAGATCAGTGCGAGCATCCCGAAGATGTAGGCCTGAATCAGCGCCTCGATCACATGCAACATCAAGAGCGGCACCGGCACCAGGAAACCGGCGACCAGCAGGACCAGCATCGCCGTCATTTCCAGACTCATGATGTTTCCGAAGAGCCGAATGGCCAACGCAATGATTCTCGTGACCTCGCTCATGAGGTGAAACGGCAACATGATGGGGTTCGGTGCCAGGTAGTGTTTGAGATAGGCACTCATGCCTTCTGATCGAATGCCGAACCAATGGACGGAGAGGAACACAAGAACCGCGAGAGCCGACGTCGTAGATAATGCCCCCGTCGGCGAATGAAGGCCGGGAATGATACCGACAAGATTGGCCACGACCACGAAGACCCAGAGAGTACCGATGAACGGCAGTACCTGCGTCGCGGCACTCGGCAACATCTCGCGAACGGCACGATCCATTGCGCCGATCACACCCTCAAGAACGACTTGCGTCGGTCCCGGCATTTGCTGAAGATTCCTCGTCGCTAACCATGACAGCATGACGAGGGCGAGCATGATTCCCCACGTGGTCACCACCGGCACGGTCACCCCGATCGGACCAAGATGGAAGACAGGATTCACTTCCATACGTCACTCTTTCACAAACACGTAAATACTCACCGCCCCCATCGCCACTCCGATCAGAATGAAGCTGATCGTCCACCGTATCGAATACCCTTCCACAAGACTGTCCAGCCATTGTCCGACATAGGCGCCGACCACGATGGGAATGACCATCAGTAGCCCAAGTGTTCCCACATAGACTGTGTGTCCCAGTAGGGTCGGGCGGTCCCGTTCGGCCTGCTTCATCCGACGAGTCTGCCGACCGATGCGTTCCTTAAGCTTGTTCTCGACCGCACTCACGACAACCCCTCTCCCCGTCCCATCTGCCAGAACCGTTTCAACATTGCTTCCTCTAAGCGGCTCAGGCTTTCTTTGATCGATCGTAAGCTCTCCTCTTCAACCGACAGCTCATCCTCCAACGTGCGACTGATCCGATCCACATCGTCGTCCCGGAAAAACCGACGCGTGCTGATCGTTGCGGTATTCTGTCGAACGTACAGAAGCCCCCCGGGGAGCGCGAGGAAATGCCAGCGCTCGTCCATGGTCTGAAATCGCGCGAGTCCCCAGGACAAGATGGTCATGAACCGTTCGTGACCGGCCAGAAGGCCGAACGCACCTGAATCGTCCCATCCGATGAAGTGCCCGACATCGTCGAATCGTTCAAGATGAGTGGCGTCCTGAACGAGCAGGGTGAACGGTTTCATGCAGTCGCCTCCGCCATCGATCCACGCATGTAACAATGATCCTCGGGCAGACCGTCGTAGAGACCACGCAAGAACGCCTCACAATCTCGCAAGGTGTCTGCCAATGGAACCGCAGCTCCCCCGATGCCCGTCAGCTCAGCCGTGACATGAAACGGCTGTGTCAGATAGCGTTGCAGTTTCCTGGCTCGAAGCACGATCCGTCGGTCCGATTCAGACAGCTCTTCCATACCCAGCATCGCGATGATGTCTTCCAGCTCTTTGTAGCGGGCCAGGTGTTCGCGCACACCTTCAGCGACCGTGTAGTGTCGGTTGCCGAGAAAATGGCGGTCCATGAGTTTGCTGGACGACTGCAAAGGATCGACCGCCGGATAGATCCCTTTGCTGGCCTGGGCACGGGTAAGGATCACGAGCGTATCGAGATGTGAAAGGATGCCGGTTACAGCCGGATCCGTCATGTCGTCTGCCGGCACGTACACCGCCTGCACGGAGGTAATGGAGCCCTTGGTGGTGGAGATGATTCGTTCTTGCAGTTCGGCGATCTCGGTCAAGAGAGTCGGTTGATACCCAACGGTCGCAGGCATTCGTCCGAGCAACCCGGAAATCTCACTGCCTGCCTGGACGAACCGAAACACGTTATCGATGAGCAACAGGACTTCACGCTGGAGGCTGTCGCGAAAATACTCCGCGTAGGTGAGGGCCGACAGCCCCACGCGGAATCGGACGCCGGGGGATTCGTCCATCTGGCCGAACACCATGAGCGTATGGGGCATGACTCCGGCCGCCTGCATCTCGTGCCACAATTCATGCCCTTCGCGAATCCGCTCACCGACGCCTGCGAATACCGAGACGCCTTGGTGCAAGGACACGATGGCGTGCATGAACTCCGTCAGGAGCACGGTCTTGCCGACCCCAGCGCCACCGAATAGACCAGTCTTGCCACCGCGAATGAAGGGGAACAGCAGGTCGAGAACCTTGATGCCGGTTTCCAGAATGCCACTGGCCGGCTTGGTCTCGTGCAGCGCGATCGGTTTCGTCAGAACACTCTGGTAGGTCGAGACATCGATCGACGGACCACCGTCCAGTGGCTCTCCGAACATGTTGACCAAGCGGCCCAGGCAGGCTGGAGAAGCCGGAATCCGAACCGGAAATCCGGTGTCATAGACGGGTAACCCTCGTCGCAACCCAGTTGTTCGATGCAATGTAATGGCGCGCACGTGCCGCTCGTCCACATGCTGGTGCACCTCGAACACATACCGCTCATGATCGAGCGCCGCATAGACAGCCTGATGGAGCGGCGGTAAATAGCGACAAGCCAGATCAACCACCGGTCCATGGACCTGCTCAATCACCCCAACCGGTAATACCTCCTCGGGGACAGAGGCTGATCGAGGCAAAGGAAGTTTGTCAGGCTGCATACTCATCAATAACCGGCCTCCTCACGCAGAGAAGACCCGTTCACCACCTGTTCGTTAGCCCTTTCCTTTCGATTTCGCTTTTTCACCAGGCCCCTGCCACGTCACCCGGACCATCATGTCGCGATGCGCCCACTTGTACTCCGCCTTCCCTTTGTAGGCCCGCACCAGCGCACGTCCGAGCCGCTGCGCCAACCGATCGTTGGTTGTCTGGACTTCCAAATCCTTCTTGCGCTTTGCGATCTTCATCACTCGGTCGAGGGGATTCACGGAGACGGCTCGTGCCTCCACATTGGCGATCAATCCTCTGATCTCGTCTTCGTGCTCACGCAGGTCCGACCATTTCAACATCACGATCCCTTCCGGATAATCGTCCTTGATCTTCTGACAGGCGGGGCAGAGAAGTTTCTGGGTAGTGGAAGCTGCCGCGAGCTTGCTGGATTCACCGGCATCGATGTACCACCGCTTGTTCGCATAGATGGCTCGGCATTTTCGGCATATTGCCGGTCCCTTTGGCGTCTTCACCATCGCGTAGGGATCCTGCTTGGGGTGCTGTTTTTCCTTATACGAGGTCGTGTAGCGTTTCCCTTTTCTGGCACTCATGGATCGCTTCTCCTTCGTGCTATTATCTCGATTCTTTCACCATGTCGATCGCTCCGCAGGGACATTCCTCCGCGCAGAGGCCGCATCCCTTGCAATAGTCGTAATTGATCTCGAACCGGTTGCCGGCTCCCAGTTTGATCACCGCGTTATCCGGACAGACGGCATAGCAGTTGTCGCACTCGAAACAATTGCCGCAAGACAAACAGCGGCGTGCCTCGAGGAGAGCCGTCTCCTGATCCAACCCTCCCATCATTTCCTCGAAGCCTACACGTCGCCTTGCAAGGGCCAACACCGGTTGTTGGGACTGTTCAGCGTCGGTGTAGTACCACGTGTTCAAGCGATCAAACGTGGCAAGTGGGTGTGCTTGAGATCTCACGTACTGAGTCCCACGCAAGTAGGCGTCGATATGCCGCGCGGCTCGTTTCCCGTGACCGGTCGCCATGCTCACGGATTGCTCGCCGGGAACCATGTCGCCGCCGGCAAACAGGCCAGGGTGGCCGGTCATCATCTGTTCGTCGACCTCGACCGTGCCGTCATCCCGCAGACGAGCTCCTGTCACGTTCCGTAAGAACGCAGTATCAGCCTTCTGTCCCAATGCCAGCACCACCGTATCGGCTTCAATGGTTTCAAATCGCCCGGTGGGTTTCGGCTTGCCATGCTCGTCCAACTCCATGACTTCGAGCGTCAACGTTCTGTCGGCGCCCTTCGCGAGGCTGCGCAGCCACTGGAACTGCACGCCCTCATCGCGCGCTTCGGCAATTTCCTCCTTGAACGAAGGGGCATGCGCTTCATCCCGTCGATAGATGATCACCGGCTCGGCGCCCAAACGCTCGGCGGTCCGGGCCACATCGACCGCGGTGTTGCCTCCGCCATACACCGCCAGCCGCCTCCCGATCTTGATCGGTGAGCCACTCTCCATCCTTCGCAGAAACGTCGCGGCATCGAGCAATCGCTTGGCATCGAAACCAGGAATGTCGATGCGCCTGGCAAGATGGGCTCCGACCGCAAGGAGCGTCGCATGGAATCCGCCTTCCTGAATCGCCGCATCAAGATCCTCGACTTTCGTATTGAGCCGGATCGTGACCCCCATCGCTTCCATCCGTCCGACCTCCGCATCAACGACATCACGTGGAAGCCGGTAGGAAGGAATGCCGTAGCGCATCATCCCGCCGACCTTGTCCGACGCTTCATGAATCGTGACCCGGTGCCCCATTGTCGTCAGGTGATAGGCGGCAGACAGCCCGCTGGGTCCTGCACCCACGATCAAAACCTTCCTTCCGGTTGAAGGGGCACAGGGTACCCGCCATCCTTCTTTGATCGCGAGATCTCCCAAAAACCGCTCCACGGCGCGGATGCTGACGGATTGATCCAACTGGCCGCGATTACAGGCAGTCTCACAGGGGTGATAGCAGACTCGCCCATGAATGGCCGGCATGGGATTGTCTTCCATGATCCGCCGCCACGCGGCTTCATAGTTCTTTTCTTCTGCGAGATAGAGCCAAGCCTGGATGTTCTCCCCGGCAGGGCACGCATGGTTACAGGGAGGCAACCGATCGACATAGACCGGTCTCATCGTGCGCCAGTTACCCGTATGGTTGGCGAGACTGCTGTTCGGATCGAGCGTGATGGCAAAAGGTTTATGGTTCATGGGACTCTCGAATCGATCAATCCATACGTCGCGATGTTCTGGTCGGCGATGGCTTGTATGGCAGCGATCGCCTCATTCTGCCTGTGTGGTACAAACAGATGTTTGAATCTGGTTTGGAGTTCGAGGTACCGATCCACCGAAACCTTCCGCCTGATCCGAGTCCGATCAACCACAATTCCTGCTCTCGCTTCGAATAATGGGAACAGGCCTGATTCCACCGCCATTCTCGCTACTTTCATGGTGTGTGCGGGATCAGACCCCCAGCCGAGCGGACAGGGGACGTGGATGTGAATGTACCGTGCGCCCTTTATTCCCATGGCGGTGGCAACCTTGGCTTCCAGATCATGGAGATCCGCCACCGAGGCTGTCGCGACATAGGGAATGCCGTGGGCCATGGCGATGCGGGGGACATTCTTCCCGGTACCCAAACGATTGCCGGGAGCTTCGCCGACCGCCTGCGTCGTGTTCGTCCGTGCGAAGGGAGGCGTCGCCCCGGATCGTTGAATGCCGGTGTTCATGTAGGCTTCGTTGTCGTAACAGATGTAGAGGACCTCGTCGTTTCGTTCGAACATCCCGGAAAGGCACCCGAACCCGATGTCGACCGTTGCCCCGTCGCCGCCCTGGGCGACGACCTTCACATCATCGTGCCCCTTGGCCCGCAACGCCGCCGCAACCCCGCTCGCCACCGCCGGGGCATTGCCGAACAGCGAGTGCATCCACGGGATCTGCCAGGCACTTTCCGGGTAAGGACTGGAAAAGACTTCGAGACAGCCGGTCGCATTGATCGCGATCAGTCGCTTGTGCGCAGCACGCATCGCGGCGTCGATGGCGTAGCGGGCCCCCAGTGCTTCACCACATCCCTGGCAGGCGCGATGGCCGGAATTCAGGGAATTGGTGCGATCCGGTCGCGATTGCACGGTGCGGGCTCCATCGTCCAGCAAGCGATTCCCCGCCGTATAGGTTCCCGTCTGATAGAATTTGATGCGCTGCGTCGTCATTGAGTGCTCCGTCACACGACCTTCGTTCCGATGGCTTTTACGGCACGAATCAGTTGCTCGGCGAGCGGCCCCGCTCGTCGCTCCTCGTGCCTTCTGGCAAGTTCTTCGTCGACCGCCCTCATGTTCAAGTCCAGGAAGTACGGCTCGCTCAGACGCTCGGCCCTGGCATCACGCACCATCTGTTTGAGCGACTTAGCGGAGATCGACCGTCCCCCCAATCCTGCAATGACGGTGTGCACCGGGATGGGCAAGCCGTTCAATGCCATCCGGACATCAGCGGACACGATGCCACCGATTCCCACCGCCAGATCTTTTTCGACGACGATCACGCGTGTGACACCCTTCAATGCGGTTCGTAGCTGCATCGCCGGAAACGGCCTGTAGCACCCGATCTTCAGGCAGCCTATCGCGATGCCTTCATCTCGCAACTCGTCCACGGTGTCTTTGATCGTCCCGATGACAGATCCGAGCGCGATGATGACCGTGTCGGCGTCAGTCATTCGATAGGTCCTGTAGAGGCCTCCGGATTCACGATGAAATTGTTGTTCGAAGGAATCGGCGATGTCCGGTACCAGCGTCAGCGCCCGAAGGTGTTGTCGATGAGCCAAGTACTTCACCTCGGTGAAGGCTTCGGGGCCCACCATGGCACCGATGGAGATCGGATCACTCGGATCCAGCACCTGGACCGGCGAAAACGGAGGCAGAAATGAATCGACCTCCGACTGGTCGGGCAGATCGATCGGTTCGTAGGCGTGAGTCAGAATGTACCCGTCCATGCACACCATCACCGGACAACTCAGTTCCTCCGCCAATCGGAATGCCTGAAGGTGGAGATCCGCCGCCTCCTGACATGTTTCCGCGTACAGCTGGATCCATCCTGCGTCGCGCAAGGCCATGCTGTCGGAATGGTCGTTCCAGATATTGATCGGCGCGCCGACGGCACGGTTCGCGATCGTCATCACGATCGGGAACCCCAACCCCGCCGCGTTGTACACGGCCTCGGCCATGAAGAGGAGCCCATGGCTCGTCGTCGCGGTGTAAGTCCGTGCACCGGCCGCCGAGGCTCCGATCAAGACACCCAGCGCTCCGAATTCGGATTCCACATTCAGGTACTGACAACGGCCGGCGTCGCCCCGTTTGACCATGCGCGACAACCGCTCGACGATATGCGTCTGTGGTGAGATGGGATAGGCCGCAATGACCTCCGGACGGCATAACACAACCGCTTCGGCCACAGCTTGCGATCCTTCACGTTGCGCGAGCATGGTGCTTGTTGCTCCTTTCATCAGCCGGATGGGCCAAGACATAGTCGTATCCAGTTTTGGCAGCGGCTGCGTTGGCTTCACCCAGAGATCCTGGAAACTTCTGACGCATCGCAGACTGGACCGAAGCCAAATCAATCACGCCGGTGAGCGCAGCGAATGCCCCCAGCATCGGCGTATTCGCGATGGGGCGCTTCATGTGTTTCACCCCGATGTCCGATGCCGGCACAACGCACACATGATCGCTTGGGATCGATTTCAGAAATTCTCCGATCCCTAATTCATCCAACGAGAAGGTCGAATTGATAAGGACATAGCCCTCTCCTGACAATCCGGCAAACAGTTCCACTTGATGCAGCAAGGTGGGATCCTGCACGATCAGGACATCTGGGTGGGTCACAGCTTCGCGGGTTCGGATCGGCTGTCGAGCGATGCGACAGAAGGCCATCACCGGCGCGCCCATCCGCTCGGAACCAAAACTGGGGAAGGCCAGAGCATGCTTGCCGTCGGTAAAGGCGGCAACGGACAGCAGTTCTGCCGCCGTGACCACTCCTTGCCCACCTCGACCATGAATGCGAATCGTCAACATGCTGATCGAAACATCCTTAAGCCAACCGTCGCTTCTGTTCCTTCGAAAAAGTTGAGACGCCCCCTGCCCCTCTCCTCGTAGCTGCGCAATCATCATGCCATTTCATCGGAAACAGGCCCGGGCATGACATTGCTCAAGGCGCCAGAAAGAGGGGCCGTTTCGAAAGATCGTTCCCTGCCTATCAGGCAAAAGACCCCACCCATGCCGCAGTCACTGTCGCAAAGTGCTACAGACGCGAATCCCTGGAGCTGTTGCTCTACGTCTCCATTCACCATCGACAAGCGGGTACAATGTGTCTGCATGAGCCTGTGAATTGTTGTGGCAATCCCGATGGTACGATGATAGAGAAACACCCATGTTCAGCCGACACCTGACACCATTCGACATCTTGGGGTTCAAGGTCCGCCTCCATCTAAGCTGGATCTTCCTCGCGGCCTTGGCCACCTGGTCGCTCGCGCGGGTCTATTTTCCCGAATATTATCTTGGCCTGTTTGATTCGACCTATTGGTGGATGGGCCTCGTCGCGACGATGGGGCTCTTCGGATCGCTCGTCTTCCATGAGTTCGCCCACTCATGGGTCGCGCGACACTACGGAATTTCGATCAGCACCATCACACTGTTCATCTTTGGCGGCGTGGTTCATCTGGACAGGGAACCACCGAGTCCCAAGGCGGAGTTTCTGACGTCCATCGCGGGCCCCATCGCCAGCTTCGCGCTCAGCGCCGGATTCTATCTGGCCTTCGAAGTCGGGTATCAGATCCACCTTCCCCTGCCCGCCCTGGGAGTGCTCGGATGCTTGGCCTTGGCCAACAGCCTCCTCGGTGGATTCAACTTGATCCCGGCCTTTCCCCTTGATGGCGGGCGCGCCCTGCGGGCCGGCCTGTGGCGGTGGAAAAAAGACTTTCGCCGAGCCACTCAGTGGGCGTCGCGGGTTGGCTCACTCTTCGGCCTGCTGCTCATCCTGTCGGGGATGGGCTATGTCATCACCGGTGACTTCACGGTGGGTCTGTGGGGCTGCATCGTCGGTCTGTTCCTCCGGGGAGCAGCTGCAACCTCCTACTATCAGGTAGTCGCACGGACGATGCTGGGAGGCGAACCGATTCATCGATTCATGACGCCCAACCCTGTCACCGTCTCGCCTGATCTTCCCGTCGAACAATTGGTCGAAGAACATTTCTATCGATCCCTCCACACCATGTATCCGGTGGTCGATGACACCCGTTTGGTCGGCTGGATCGCCTCCAAACAAATCTCCGGAATTGCACGAGACCAATGGCACCGACTCCTCGTGCGCGATGTCGCCTTGCCCTGCACGAAAGACAACACGGTCGACATGGAGACCGGCGCGCTGGCCGCGCTGGCGCTGATGAATCGGACCGGCAATAGCCAGCTCATGGTCATGGATGGGGATCGTCTCGTAGGTATTGTGACGCTCAAAGATTTGCTGAAATTGCTCGCGCTGAAATTAGATCTGGAGGGAGTGGCCTGACATGAGCCATAGCAGAACATGCTTGCGACATCTGGCAGCATGGGCCGCTACGCTCCTGTTTGGGTTGGGTAGCGCGCAGGCCGCGCAGGAGCCACCTCATCTCCAGCCTCACGCACCCGACTCGGCTCAGGTGCCGCTCTATCAAAACCTGGGTAACCACCACTACCAGATCACGACCAGCATCCCGCTCGCGCAGCAGTACTTCGATCAAGGGTTACGGCTGTACTACGCGTTCAACCATCAGGAAGCCATCCGATCCTTTGAGGAAGGGGCACGCATCGATCCGGACTGCGCCATGTGCTATTGGGGTATCGCACTGGCTCACGGCCCCAATATCAATGCGCCGATGGATGCCGGCGGCGGCCGCCTCGCCTATGCCGCCCTTCAGCGGGCACGCGAGCAGGGGAAGAAGGCGAACGCACGCGAACAAGCCTTGATCCGCACACTCGCGGCGCGATATGCAGTTGAACCTCCGAGCGATCGTGACCGATTGGATATCGCCTATGCGCGGGAAATGAGGGATGTCGTCCTCCGGTTCCCGGATGACCTGGAAGCGAAGACCCTGTATGCAGAATCGCTGATGGATTTGAGCCCATGGGACTACTGGGCCAGTGACGGCAAACCAAAGCCACACACGGCTAAGCTCTTGTCACAGCTCGAGCAGGTCTTAGCCGCAAATCCCAACCATCCGGGCGCCAATCACTTCTACATCCATGCGGTCGAGGCGGTCCAACCGGAACGAGCGATCGAGGTGGCCGAGCGTCTCGCAGGCCTGATGCCGGGGGCAGGGCACCTCGTCCACATGCCGGGCCATATCTACATCAGGGTCGGCCGGTACGAAGATGCCATCAAGGCCAACGAGCATGCGGTGCATGCCGATGAGGCGTACATTCGCGACCAACATCCTACGGTGGGCATGTATGTGCTTGGGTACTACCCGCACAATTACGACTTCCTCGCATTTGCGGCGAGTATGCTCGGCCGTGAGCAGCAGGCCATCGCCGCCGCCGACACGATGGTCTCTCTGGTTCCGAAGGACCTGTTACGTGAACCAGGGATGGTTTTTCTCCAGCATCATCAGACGCGCCGTCTACAGATGCGCGTGCGGTTCGGACGCTGGGATGACCTGCTGGCAGCAGAGGAGCCTCCACAAGATCTGCCGCACGCCCGTGCGATCTGGCTGTACGCCCACGGTCGGGCATTGGCAGCACGTGGCCACAGCAAAGCCGCCGACGCCACACTGGTCCAGTTACGCACTATCGCTCAGGATTCCAACGTGGGGTCGCTGCACCTTGAATTCAACACAGTCGGTGCCGTGCTGGAAATCGCCGAAGAAGTGCTGGCGGGGCACATCGCCGCCGCCAAAGGCGATCTGTCTCGCGCGATCGATCATCTCAGAGATGCCGCGCGTCTTGAAGACATGCTCGTGTACGGTGAACCACCGGAGTGGACGGTGCCGGTGAGACAAGAACTCGGCATATTGTTGCTCAAGGCCGGACGCTTCGATGAGGCCGAGCAGGCATTTCGTGAAGATCTGGGACGTTTCCCCAATAACCTCTGGTCTCAGCAGGGCCTTGACCAAACACCCCGATCAGCCGGGAGCCGGGATGGAAATTGAGACCGCTCCCAACACGTCATTCAGCTTGTAGTCTCGCTTAGGACTCTGCGGGTGCGCATTATGGCACGTGACGCAGACGGTGGAGACGGCACGATCTGAGTACAAGGCTTGATAACGCCGCTCACCCCCTTCAGTGACAAATCCCTTGTAGGGGCGATCCGGATCCTTCATGACGGCTTCCAATCCTTTTTTCTCGAACTCGTTCGCAGGTCCGCTCAATTTGTTGATGGGATTGAGGCTGATCAGCCCATACCGCACCTTGACTCCCGAGACCGCCGCTAGGTTGGATGACTCCTGCACGAATTGGGCAGGCAGTGGCAGCGCATGTTCCGACCTCCAACGCTCTGAAGATTCAATCACTCCGCGCTGTTGCATCCGCTCCACAACATGGACGGTATAAAAAGTCCGGTCGGAGGCCAGCACGGCGTAAATGTAATCCACCACGGTATCTGCAGCGACCATGGCCGACTCTTTGCCCGCTAGGCTGGTTCCCCAAGCCGCCAGGACGCTCAGCACCATGGCCATCCCTCCAACTAGCACCTTCCTCATTGGCATAGCTCCCTCCTTTTCAATCACGCTTGATACGACCAGGAAACCCGCATCAGGTCTCATCATAGATCGTGATCGACACCCCCAGTGCCCCCTGCCTCCCGACATCCAATCAGATCTTTCTGCGATTGGCAACCAAGGCATCGACCACGGAGGGATCAGCCAACGTCGAGGTATCCCCGAGGTCGCTCAGCTCGTTCGCCGCAATCTTGCGTAGGATGCGGCGCATGATTTTCCCCGAGCGAGTCTTAGGGAGCGCCTCAGTCCATTGGATGTAGTCGGGTTTGGCGATCGGACCGATTTCTTTCCGTACCTGTTGGACGAGCGCGGTGCGCAACGTTTCCGATGGCGCGACCCCCTTCTTCGGCACCACATAGGCATAGATTCCCTGGCCCTTGACCTCGTGGGGGAACCCGACGACGGAGGCTTCGGCCACATCCGGATGTTTCGCCAGCGCACTTTCCAACTCGGCCGTCCCCATGCGATGGCCGGACACGTTCAACACATCGTCGATTCTTCCCGTGATCCAGAAATAACCATCGGCGTCGCGCCGGGCGCCGTCTTCGGTATCATAGAGCCCTGGAAATCGGCTGAAGTACGTGTTGAGATAGCGCTGATGGCTGCCATGGATCGTGCGGGCCAGCGCAGGCCAGGGCTTGGTCATGACCAGGCGGCCCTGGGCTTCTCCTTCGAGAATGTTTCCGTTCTCATCCACGATAGCTGGGACCACGCCGAAAAACGGTTTCGCGACCGAACCGGGTTTCAACGGCATGGCCCCCGGCAAGGGAGTCAGCAACAGCCCACCGGTTTCCGTTTGCCACCAGGTGTCGGCGATGGGGCACCGCTCCTCCCCGACGACACGATGGAACCACTCCCATGACTTGGGATCGATCGGTTCCCCGACGCTGCCCAGCAGGCGCAGGCTCCGACGGCTGGTCTTCTTCACCGGGTCATCGCCTTGCGCCATCAGGGCACGAATTGCAGTGGGCGCGGTATAGAAAATGTTGACCTGATGTTTGTCCACCAGCTGCCACAGACGAGAGTGGTCGGGATAATTAGGAACTCCTTCGAAGAGCAGCGTGATCGCCCCGTTGGCCAACGGCCCATAGACGGCATAAGTATGGCCGGTCACCCACCCGATGTCCGCCGTACACCAATACACCTCACTATCATGATAATCGAAAGCATAGCGATGCGACATGGCGGCAAACAACAAATAGCCACCGGTTGTGTGCACGACGCCCTTCGGTTTCCCGGTTGAGCCTGAGGTATACAGGATAAACAGCGGGTCCTCGGCCTCCATCTCAACCACCGGGCATTCGGACGAACTGCCGACCATGGCCTGGTGGTACCAGACATCCCGTGAACCGTCCCAAGGAATCTCTCCACCGAGCCGTTTGACGACTAGAACCGTGTTGACGGCTGGGCATTCCCTTAACGCCCGATCGGTCTTCTCCTTGTGGTCGATCGCCTTGTTACCGTGGCGATACCCGTCGACAGTGACGACCAATCGGCACGCACTGTCCTGAACACGATGTTTGAAGGCCTCGGAGGAGAACCCGGCAAACACAACGGAATGGATCGCGCCGATGCGGGCGCAGGCGAGCATGGCAAAAACAGCTTCGGGAACCATGGGCATGTACAGACACACCCGATCACCCTTGCCGATACCGCGATCCTTGAACACGTTCGCGAGTCGGCAAACCTGTTCATGCAATTCGCGATAAGTGATCGTGCGACTTTCGCCCGGCTCGTTTCCCTCCCATATGATCGCCGTCTGCGATCCATGCGTCGCCACATGGCGATCGACACAGTTAAAACAGGCGTTCAGCCGACCCCCTTCAAACCAGCGGACATGCCCTTTCGAGAAATCCCAATCGAGCACCTTGTTCCAGCGTGCGGACCAGTTCAGAAACTGGCCAGCCTGCTCGTCCCAGAACCCTTCGGGATCATCGATCGAACGTTGATACAGCTCCTGATACCGTTCCTCGGTGATATGGGCATGCTTTCGAAACTCATCAGGAATAGGATAGATGGGTTGGCTCATACGACCTCACGAATGCGCATCTTACATGTGTACCGGTTCTGCATAGACATCGGCACAAGTCTGTCTTTATCTCCTGACGGCCTACACTGATCGGCAAGCCCTTCTTCTAAGACTGCTCTTCTTCCACATCGATCACCGAACCGGTTTCGGCATCGATATGAACCTCCATCAATTTCTTTTCCGCCGTGACCACTTCGACCTCCCAGATGATCTTGTTGTGTTTCTTCTCCAATTCCGCCTCAACAACCTTGCCCGCTACTTTCGCCAAAGCGGTCTTGATGGCCTGATCGATCGTGACCTTGGCCGCGGCAGCCATTTCGACCGCTTCCTTCACCTCATCCTTCTTCCCCTTGTCGTCACTCCACGCAGGACTGATCAGTACCGCGGTCACGCAGAGCACAGTTGCGACACCTTCTAGCAGCTTCATGGATACCTCCTCTGTTGAGCTAATGATTCACCCCTCCGCATGCGCCTCTCCAGTTATGCGCGATGATGGTTAGAAATTAGGTTGCAAGACACGCGCCGCTTCCGACGCGCGGGTGAATGGGTCGCTGACCAAGGGGAAGATGTCCCTTGACGCAACACATCGGGTCAGCGCACTGAGGAATTTGGCGACAGAAAGAGCAGCTGCGACAGACAAGCAAAGGGAAGCACTCCGACAAAACTCTAACTGAGCGGCTACTGGGTCATCCGCTCCCGCCGTTCGTCTGTGGTGGAGAGGCGTGGGGTTCCAGCGACGGACTGACGAATGTTTCACCAGCCACTGCTGCACGGATGGCCGGCACGAGATCCGAGTGGGCCAACTGTTTCCGCACAAACCCCACCACACCAGCGGCAAATGCCTCATACCTGATGGTCGCGTTCGCGTACATGGTGCACAGGACAACCCGGCAATCCGGCAGGTCCTTACGGATAGCCCGCGCGGCATCGAGTCCGCCGACTCTCGGCATCATGAGATCCAACACCACGACATCAGGACGAAGACGATGTGCTGTTTCCACAGCTGCCCGCCCGTCCGTCACTGCTCCGACAACCTCGCCGGCCTTATCCGCCAGGCGACAGAGGCTTGACAGCATCTGCGGATGATCGTCGGCCAACAAAATGCGCGGTTTGCTCATCCGACCTCATGATCCGACAATAATGACCTGCCTCTCCTCAATTCCAAAGCTCACTCCCACTGTTTGCACGACGGCTTCTGTCCCCCCTCCAGTCCCACTCACTTCACACCCTGATAGGGATCGTCGATGATCGCCTGGCATTCCAAGCAGCGAACCTTCCCAGTCCGCTTTCCTCCCTTTGTCCGCACTTCGTCGATCATGCGGCCATGGACACACCCCTGTTCCGGAACGAGCTGGACAGTCGGTGATGCGCCGGCCGGTTTTGTCAGTTTCACCGACCGCTCCGTGGCCTCCCCTTCGATACGTGATAGCTGCATGGCTCGCCTCCTTCTCACATCAGTTCGCGCCCACGTGATCACCCAACAGAATGGACACGGTCAAGCGATCGCATCCTCCCCGCTTGCCGATCGAAGATACCGAATTCCTCGCAACGGCACTACTAGGTGAGCACCTTGGAGAGTAAACAAATGATGCTAGCGGGGTGGCTCGGACATACAGGCAGATTTTCCCAGAAGCGTAGGGAGACAAGTCTTTACGAATGCGGGGAGAGACCGGTGTCGGCACTGACCAAGCCTTCCGCGATGGCGAACTTGCACAGGGCCAGTGTGGAGTGAAGGTCAAGTTGTTCCATCAACCGTGATTTGTGGAAATCAATCGTCTTGACCGACAGGTTCAAAAGGGCGGCGATGTCTTTCGGGCTCTTGCCTTCCGCCAGAAGCTGGAGCACTTCCCGCTGCCGAGGGGTCAACTGCATCAGCGTTTTTTTCAGTTCCGTCGAGTTTCGACTCGCCATAGATTCGAGAACCGGCCTAGTGATGGTCGGGGTGAGATAGGTCTGTCCCCTGAGCACGGTTTCTATTGCCTGTGGCAATTCGGAGGCCGCGGACTGCTTCAACAGGTAGCCGCTGGCACCGGTCTGGAGAGCTTCGGTAGCAAACACCGGGGAAGCATGCATCGTCAGGAAAATGAGCTTCGCGTCCGGCACCGATTTCTTGATCAGCCGCGCGGCGTCCATCCCGTTCAGCAAGGGCATGGAAATGTCGAGCAAAATCAGGTCCGGTCGTAACTGCTCCGCCGCTTCGACCAAGGCGCGGCCGTCTTCGACCGCTCCCACGACGTCGCACATGCCTTCGACTAATTTGCGGAGACCGGCCAACATGATCGAATGGTCATCGGCCATGAGCAGGCGAGGCTTCTTCATGGGACGTTCAAGGCTCCTTTTATACCCTACGCGCACTCCCGCCGCGATACAAGACCCGTTTCACGTTTAATGTTTCAGGTTTCAAGTTTCAGATTTGACGTCTCCCGTCTCGCGCGTTTCACACCCTCCCATTTCACGCTTCGCGTCCTCTAACGGTACCCAGGCGTGGAGTTCCGTCCCGTCGCCGGGTTTTGTGCTGATACGAAATGTCCCGTTCAGCATTCCCACCCGCTCCGCCATGCTGGTCAATCCCAAGCCCTTCCGTCGAACGGCTCCGTCGACTTCCTCGATGCCGTGTCCATCGTCGTGAATACAAAGCCCCAGGCCTCGGTCTGTCCACAACAACCGCACCAACACGGTAGTCGCCTTGGCGTGTTTCTGCACATTCTGCAGTCCCTCCTGCAACACGCGATAGAGACAGGTGGCATGGTCCAACGGGATGTCCTTGGGCACATCCTGCGTGAGCAGTTCCGCCGACAACCCGGTTCGCGCGCCGAAGTCGTTGACCTGTTCCCGCACGGCCATCTCCAGCCCCCCAAACTCTAAAACCGACGGATGGAGCTGATGCGCCATCCGTTGCAAGTCGGTGGTCAGTTGCTCCGCCGACGCCCCGCAAACCTTGATCTGTGAGAGCAGTTCCGTCTCGTGCGAGGAATTTGAAGAAGCGAGGCCGTACAGCTCCAAGGCCAGAGCCCCCATGCGTTGCATGACATCGTCGTGAAGATCCCGCGAAATCCGTCGCCGTTCCTCTTCCTGCGCCCGGAGCAATCGCGCCCCGAGATCGCGCAGTTGCGCTTCTCGCTCACGCAACAGCTCGTCAGCTTCCTTACGCCAGGTGATGTCCGTCTCTGAGCCGACCATTCGGATCGCACGGCCTTGGTCATCGAAAATCGCGATGCCTCGGTCGAGTACCCAGAAGTTCGTCCCGTCTTTTTTTTGGATGCGATATTCCTCATGAAACTGGGACCCGTTGCCAGCGAGACACCGATCGAGCGCCTCACATACTCGAGATCGATCCTCCGGATGGATTCTTGCCGACCATTCCTCCGTTGATTCCAGTCTGTCGTCCTCCTGAAACCCATGCATCCTTTTCCAACGAGGTGAGTAGTACAGCTTGTCATTGAGAAGATCCCAATCCCACACCCCATCGTTGGTCGCGCGCACGACCCAATCCCAGCGCTCGTTGGCCTCGACCAGTTGCGCCGTCCGCTCGCGCACCCGTTCCTCCAAGATGTCGTTCAGGCTCTTCACCCTGTCCTGTTCCAGTCGACGTTCCGTGATGTCGAGACAGACGCCGACCGCATGCCGAATGCGACCACGTTCGTCCTGTACGGGCCTGCCAGACCCAAACAGCCAATGCACCGAGCCGTCGGCATGGACGACTCGAAACTCGTCTCTCACCGTCACCCCCTCCTCCAGCACTCTGCGAATGGCAGCGCAGACACGCTCACGATCATCGGCGTGAATCCTCGACAGCGCCTCGGTTCCTGTACGAGGACCAGCTTCGGCCCGGACACCGAATAACGTGAACTGCCAATGGTTGCACAGTAACGAGTCCGTCTCGGCATCCCACTCCCACGTCCCCATATTGGCGCTCTCCAACGCCAACAACAGCCGATCCTCGCTCTCGCGCAAGGCTTCTTCCGCCTGCTTGCGCGCCGTGATGTCGGTTTCGGATCCCGCCATGCGAATCACTTTTCCTGCGCCGTCCCGCTTAGCGATGCCGTGGTCAAGAATCCAAATCCAGTGGCCGTCTTTGTGGCGAATCCTGTACTCTTCAGCGAACACCGCTGTCCGCCCCTCAAAATGAGCGCCGACCGCCGCCATGACCCGATCTCTATCATCAGGATGTATTCGCCTGCTCCATTCTTCCTCGCGATCGCTCACTTCGTCGTCAGCGAGCCCGCGCAGCGCTTTCCAACGAGGTGAAAAGAACACGCGTTTCTCGGGCACATTCCAGTCCCAGATCGCAGCCTCTGCACCCGCCACCACCAGTGCATAGCGTTCCTCACTCTCGCGCAGCGCTTCTTCGGCCTGTATACGTTCGGTGAGGTCCCGCAGAATGACCGTGTACAGTTTCTCTCCGCCGCTCTCGATCCGGGAGATCGAGGCTTCCGCCGGGAACTCCCGGCCGTTCTCACGCAACCCATACACCATGCCCAGCCGGCCCATTCGCCGAGCGGTGATCCCGCTCCGCCCAAACTCCTCAACCTGTACCCGGTGCGCTTGCCGAAATCGTTCCGGCAAGAATCGATCGAGTGGCTGGCCGATCGCTTCCGCCGCGGCACACCCGAACATCCCTTCCGCCGCCTTATTGAATAGGGTGATGCATTGGCGCTCATCCACCGAGATGATGGCCTCCGTCGCCGACCACAAGATCCCGCCGAGCCGCTGTTCGCTTCGGAGCAGAGCCGCTTGGTCCCGGGCATATCGCTGCGCCAAATCCTTTTGCTTGAGCACAAGCCCCGCGACAACGAGCAATAGGAACGAGGCCGTGGCCCGGTTCCCAACTATCAGGGGCACCATCTTCGCGGGGACAAGTACGAGCTCTACCCAAGTAAGAGTGATGATGACAACGGCCAGAAAGACCGTACTCCGCCAACCAGGAATGTACCTCGTGAGCAGAATCGGCAACACATAGAACATCGGCACAGCAATGCCAAGCGGGGTCGCCATGTCTAGAATGAAGATCGCTGCTGCTGCTGCTGCTACTGCTGCAACGATCCAGCCAAACGGCTTTGCTTGAGTCTCCATTGGAGTCACGGACCAAGCTCCTTGCCGAAGCACCGCAAGGCAACAAGCGGTTTAGGGATTGCGTCACCAACAGGAGAGTCTATACCTAACGACAACTCTATCGCACTGGGTAATCACCCAGGGGGCCTGGGCATCGGACGCATCGCTGGGAACGCTCTCAGCTGGTGAGATTTCACCGTCAAACTAGGTTGTCGCCTAGTTCCTCTCTTGATCGTCTCGGAGCACAGTACGCAGAGCTCAAAGCGGCCGCGTTCGATCTCCGTTTGATGCCATTGTGGATAATGATAATAGGAGGTATTAACATGGCTACCGCACAATCAACCATCGAAGATGCCGTGCTTGATATCCTGGCCCAGACTGGCCCTTGTACGATTGATGAGGTAGTCCAGTCACTTCCCCCACATGACTGGAGCGAGGTCTTCTTCGCCGTCGATACCATGTCGCGAGACGGTCGGCTGGTGTTTCGCCGTGTTTCCAAGTCCAACTATCAGCTCTCCCTCTCCACACCAAGCCAAGGTGAGAGAGCTGAACGCGCCAGACCCATGCACCAGGTGCAGTTTTGCCTGGGATGCGGTTACCTCTGCGACAAGAATGAGCCTATAGACAAGAGGTCGCCGTGGGTGGAAGCCAACCGCTACCTGAAACAATATGGGTGGACCTGGTTTGAAGTCGAGCGGATTAACACGATGTGCCCAGCCTGCTCCCATGTACAGGCCTGCGGCACCAGACGAGCTTCCCCGAGAACTGCTGTGCAGTCGGCCCGTTAAGATACTCCATAGGGAGCCGTGCGACAGGCGCAGCACGGTGGAATCTGTGAAGAACGTTTGGGACGAGACAACCGTGGACAACTACACGGTTTAGAAAGACGGTTCGCCTGATGGGACACCCATGAAACGGAGAGGCTTCTCCCTGGTGAGGTGCTGCGGTTGCACGATGTAATCGCCGGTCATTGAAGGGATCCAAACGGATTTTGCCACCTCCGTCTTTCCTCCCGTCATTCCCCACGCAAACCCGCCCACAATCCCACCGCCGATCGCGTAGACAACCTTGGCGGCGCCGTACGGAAGGGTCAGAGCCCAGCTGGCAGCTTGGAGCCCGGCTTCTTTAAATCTCGACGGACTCGCCTGTTGCGTTTCTTCGACGTTCGGTTGGCTCACCTCCGGCATCCCTCCATCGTGAGCCAATACCGATCCCCCTATCCCGACGAGTAACAGGCACAAGACTGCTCCACCAACACGCAACCCTAACGAAGGTATCCGACGCCCCCTCGTACTCATATCTTTGTTCTCCCTGGTGCGCGATGCCTTGTACCATACAACACCCAGTGCGAACAACACTCAACCTTTCCGTATGCTCGCTTACAAGCTCACACATTTCTTCAGGAAAGGGGAGGTCCGTGATCTGCCCCCAAATCGTTGTGTCGCCGATCGGCTATTTATTTAGCGACAGGATACTGGGTGTTCATCTGGCCGGATTCCCCCGCTAACCCCAGCAGTTCCTGGTGCGTATAGCCGGTCCAACGCTCCGGTTGTTCCAGGGCTACAGGAATCTTCTCTCCTTTCATCGCGGCTTCCGCCCTCTCACGGATTAGGTTCTTGATTGGCTCGATGTCCGACCGATTGTAATACCCACGTTGGACACCGGATTCAAAAATACCGATCGTCCGATCGACATACGATTGCGCCAGCAATTTATTCCCGCCTTGCAAGGCTTGCGCAGCGTTGTTGAGATAACGCACAACCACCGGATGCGGCGGCTCACCAGACGCATTTGCCAACACGTCGCGATAGGGTTCCGATTCCAGCTGAGCCGCAATATCCTTCACCCAGGGCGCGGTCACTGCCTGGTCCGAAGCCGGTGCCAGCCAGTCGGCAGCCAGGCTGACGCCGGGCGCGGTGAAAGCCAGGGCGACCATGAATGCAAGCCCCGCTGGTCGGTGCTGCCCATATAGAATCATGACGCACCTCCTTCTACACGCAGCCATAGAAATCAAGGATTCTAGTTCACCAAAATCCGTTAGGATTATGATCGCGCCAGAACACCGGGAGCGCTACTAGGAATCCTCCCTGATCTCACGCCATCATGTCCCAGGGGCTGTATAGTCATTTTCCCTGCCTCTGCTATTGTGCTCTAGGTTCATTCGTTAAAAACTCTAGGCCGTTGTCCAGTTGGCCCACTTGCGCACACCACATATCATGCCACTCACTCATTTAACGATTATCAAAACCGAAGGGAGGGCCTGCATGATGGAACGGCGTGTCGCAGATAATAGGGTGTGGTCGATCGTCCTCGCCGGAGGCGACGGCGAACGCGTGAAGCCATTCGTGCACCGATGGCTGGGCCGGCCTTGCCCGAAACAGTATTGCACCTTCGTCGGGACCCGTTCGATGTTCGAGCATACGCTCAATCGTGCGGCGCTGATTGCATCGACCAAGCGAACCGTTGTCGTGGCGGCTCGTCATCATCGGAGCGAGTTGCGAACCCAGCTGTTCGCGCATCTGACTCATAGAATGATTGAGCAGCCGGTCAATCGCGACACGGCGGCAGGCCTTTTCCTGCCGATTTCATACGTGCGGACCCGCGACCCCAAGGCCATGGTCGTCATCCAACCTTCGGACCACTTTGTCTATCCCGAGCGGCGCTTTGTGGAGACGGTCCGACAGAGCGTGGCCGCAGCTGAGGCAATGCCGGATCGCCTGCTCCTGCTCGGTATCCAGCCAGATCGCTTAGAAACCGAATATGGATGGATTAAACCGGGTGCCCAGCTCAACGTATCCTCCATACCCCCAATCCATGCCGTGTCGTCCTTTCTCGAAAAGCCGGAGCTCGCACAAGCCGATGCCGCCTTGCGTGCCGGAGGCTTGTGGAACACGCTCGTGCTCACGGCGACTGTGGACGCCTTGTGGAAGGCAGGATGGGCCTGCTTCCCCGACCTGATGGTGCTGTTCGAACGGCTCTGCACAGCCTGGGAAACTCCGGACGAGGGGAATGTCCTCGAAGACCTCTATCGAGAGATGCCGCAGTACAACTTTTCATCCCACCTGCTTCAACAAGCACCCGAGCATGTCGCGGTGATGGAACTGAGGGGTCTGCTCTGGAGCGATTGGGGAAAACCGGAACGCATCGCCGAATCGATCCGCCGGATCGGCAAGATTCCTGCCTTTCCAATGGACTGTCTCGAACGGCCGTTCGCCCCAACTCCAATCCCGCAACAGGCTGAAGAAGTTCTCATATCCGCATAGGGAGGTGCAGGATGTTACGACGACACAAAACGACGACAACGACCGCTCCAACCACGACGCCAGTTTCCACGAGTGATATGCCGGTATCCTCACCCACTCGGCAGGACATGCAGAACACGGATGGACTCCAAGACACTATTGCAACTCATGCCTATGCCCTCTACGAGCAACGGGGGTATCGGGAGGGGTGCGATCTTCAGGATTGGTTGGACGCTGAGCGGGACATTCTGAATCGACCTATACCCGGATAAACGAGAAACCCTCGAGTTAAGATCTACAACCTCCTCCATGTTTCGAATTTGTAGGGCTCGTAGGTTGGACCTCGTCCGACTCACGGCTTCACAAGTCCACTTTCTATACCCTGTCGGATTATGCCCTATCCAAAATCGACAACTTCCGGTCTGGCGTAAGACCTTTCGATCATGCCATACTGACTTTTGACGATTTCATGATCGTCGCCGAAGAGCTCTAAGGCCCTGATGGAGTGCCGGAATGCTCTGAAGATCTAAGAAAGGAGAACTGGCATGACTGTCTTAGCAATTCTTCTTTCACTCATCGCCATCGCAATGGCCTATGTCGCCCTCCAGCGGACGGGAGGGTTAAAGGATCTGAAGCTGCAAATGGATCATCTCACCAACAAGACCGAGGATGTGGCCAAGGGGGCGAGGGAAACCACCGCCGATATTCTCCAGCGGCTCGAACATGTGGTTCGAGGATCTGGCGCACAACCTCCAGAGTCGAGAGCGCATCCCTCAGGCAAGCAAGAGAACGTTTCGCCACCGCCTCCCACAGGATCGCAGACATGAAAGGGTGGGCAGGCTTGTTCGGTGGATTTATCCTGGGGTTCCTGACTGCGGTGATTGTCGATCTCGTCGCACCCGAGTTGCTGACTCCCTATACCAAAGAATTTATCCCGGCTACTCAGCTTGAGTCGATCAGAGGGCTGGTCATCAAAAAGGAGCGAGAATCGAATCGCTTACTCATGACATTGTCGACGCCCAAGGGGGTGCTCCTGGCCACGTTTACTCAAAAAATCGAGGAGATTGACCTCCTCGTTGCAGAAGGCTACGCGACCACGATTCGGTTGAGAAGCTACTCCCCTTTTGTTGAAAATCCGGTGGTCGAGCGAGTTGAAGCTGCCACGAAGACGCAGGACGCCGACTTACCTCCCAGTGTCACAGAATGAGGGCCCTTATCTGATCCGATGCAGATCCTATTCAGTCGCTCTCGTTGCCACGAGAACAATCCCAGATGAAGACCCAGTCTAGGCCTGGCCGAATGTCTCACTACCAAGCCGGATGGGGCCGGACCGACTCGCGAGGCTCGCGCATGTTGATCGCACCAAATGGGTGGTCTCCAGCGAGAATCTTAGGTACCAGGCTGCTGCTGGCATTTCTCCTGTTCTGTTTTGTGTTCACTCTGCTCTGGGTGGATCGTGAGGGCTTGCGCGATCAGATCGACGGCCAAATCACCTTCTCAGATGTCGTGTATTTCACCATGATCACGGTCACAACGGTCGGCTATGGCGATATCGTCCCGGTGTCCACGCGCGCGCGACTGCTGGATGCGCTGGTCGTCACACCGATTCGTTTCGGCATTTGGTTCTTGTTCCTTGGAACGGCGTACCAGCTGATCATCAGGCAATATATGGAGGAATATCGCATGGCGAAACTCCAGGCGAATCTCGACGGGCATATCATCATCTGCGGCTTCGGTCATACCGGGATGTCGGCAACCAAAGAACTGCTGGCGCGCGGCACCCGTCCGGAGCAGATCCTCGTGATCGATAAGCGGGACGAGCGCGTACGGTTGGCCGGCACCCTTGGCATCGCCGCCTTTCAGTCCGACACCACGCAAGAATCCGTGTTGCGCGATGCCGTCATCGACAAAGCCAAGGCCGTCATCATTGCTGCGGGGATCGACGACTCAAACGCCCTCATTCTGCTGACCGCCCGACATCTGAATCCCAAGGTTCGTATCATCGTCAGCGCAAAAGAAGAAGAGAACGTCAAACTCTTCAAGCAAGGCGGGGCTGATGCGATTCTTTCACCGGCAACCTTCGGCGGCTATATTCTGGCCGCGGCCGTAGATCAGGGGCATATGGTTCAGTATTTGGACGACCTGCTCACGATTCGAGGCAACGTGGCGTTGATGGAACGGGCTGTCCGACCTGATGAAATTGGGAAATCCCCAGCCGACCTGCACCCCGATCTCTTGCTCCGTCTGTATCGTAACACCACCATGTATTCCTACCAGAATTTGGCCCAAGCGGGCCCACTTCAGCAGGGAGATATCATGGTACTCTTCACGAGCTCGCCACAGAGCAACGGCTAACGGTCACTTCGCCACCAGATAGCTGGCAGTCAGTGGCCTACGCGCGGGCCGATGATCTGACGAGGCGTTCGATGGTTAAGCCCTGGACCAGGATTGAGAAGACCACGACAATGTAGGTCATTGTGATGAGCACATCCCGATAAGGAGACGGTGGGAGCGACAGCGCCATCGCCACGGAGATGCCACCACGTAACCCACCCCACGTCAGAATCAACGTCGCGCGCTCGGTAAACTCCTGAAATAACCGGAAGGCTTGGACAGGGAGGCTCACACTGACGAAGCGAGCGAGTAATACCAGCGGAATCGCGATGAGACCTGCTTCCAAGTATTCGGACTTGAAGCTCAAGGCCAAAACCTCCAGACCGATCAGGACGAAGAGCACGGCATTGAGTAATTCATCGATGAGTTCCCAAAACGTATCCAAATACTCCCGCGTCGTCTCGGACATCGCCAGGTGACGGCCCTGGTTGCCGATCAACAGACCGGATACCACGACGGCGATCGGACCAGACGCGTGTACCGCATCGGCCAGCGCGTATCCACCCATCACAAGTGCTAACGTCAATAGAATCTCGACATGATGTTGATTGATCGACTTCAGCATCATATACGTCAAATACCCCAAAGCCAGACCGATGGCCGCCCCGCCAACCGCTTCCTGGAGAAACAACAAGACGATCGAGCCGGGGGTGACCGTCCCGGTCTCTACCACCCCGAGCAGCACGAGAAACACCGCGACACCGACGCCATCGTTAAAGAGCGACTCTCCTGTAATTTTGATTTCCAATTGTTTCGGAGCCTTGGCATTTTTCAAAATCCCCAAGACGGCAATGGGATCGGTGGGGGAGATCAAGGCGCCGAACAACAGGCACCCGATGAACGGAATCGGAAGTCCGATCCATCCCAGCAAGAGATACGTCAATACCCCGACGATGCTCGCCGAGACCATGACGCCCAGACAGGCCAACGTCCCAATGAACCATTTCTGTTCCAACAGATCATCCAGGTTGACATGCAGCGCACCGGCAAACAGCAGGAAGCTGAGCATGCCATGTAGGAGCGTCTCGTCGAAATCGATGCTCCGGATGAAGCTCTCGGCTTCCGCCTGGATCCCGTAGCCAAGTTTCCCAAGCAGCAGAAGTCCCAGCGACATCACCAGTGCGATCGCCATCAAACCGATCGTCACCGGCAACTTGATGTAGCGATGGTTCAGATAGCTGAAGACAGCGGATAGGCACACGAGAATGGTGATGGTCTCAATCAGCGACATATCGAGGGGAAATCACGAAGACGGCAGTCACGCTGAATGTGTTCACGAAGGAGACAGTTCATGAATCGATTCGTCAGCACTCGAAGGATGCCGTCGTTGGTACAGCGTCAAGACCAACGTCATGCCGAGCACACAGAAGACGATCACCGTCAGTGCATAGATCGGAAACAGTTCCGTTCCGCGAATTCCCGTAGACGTCGGAAGAAAGGCCATGACCGCCGTCGCCACGCCGCGAGGGAACATCGCGGCAATCACCAAACGCTCACCGGAGGTCCATGAGTTGCTGAGTCGGGCCAACCCTTCCGTCACCGCAGCACGAACCAACACAACGATACAGAACAAACTCAAGCTCATCAAGGCAATCTCGACGGTCAAGGCGGAAAAGTCGAGAATCAACCCCAGCAGCACATAGAAGAAGGTCCGCACGAGAAACGACAATTCTTCGTGCATCCGCTTCATGAATTCGCCAAGGACGAACTTCGCCTGGTCCAACTCATATCCGATCAAGAGGCGAATCGGTCTGACCATGTGGCCGACGAGGAACTCCATGTTGCTCAAGACAAGGCCGAACAACAGAATCGTGATCGCTCCATTGGCGCCGACCAATTCCGCCACATAGTACAGTACCAAAATCGCCGCCATCGTCAGCATGTAGGAGAGCGCTTGCCCCTCGAGCCACGCCAACAGCCGCGCCCACAGGGCACCGGCCAGCAGGGCCAGCATGATCGCATCCCAAAACGCATGGAAGACGTCACGAATAAAATGGCCTTCACTCCCGGTATCCCTCATCGTTCCCATCAACGCCAGGGCGAGCACCACCACAAACACTTCCGAGATAGCTGAATCGAGGCTCAACAATACCTTCGTCGAATCGCGGATCGAAGACATATGTGACGTGACGGGAATGATGATGGCAGCCGCAGTCCCTCCTAGGATGGTGCCGAGCAATAGTCCATGCAGCCACGACGCGTGGGTGATCCAGACATAAAACCCTGCGACCGCAATGATAGTCAGACCGAAGACCATCACGGAATAGAGCAAGGCCATCGGGGTTTCGCTGATGACCTTCATGATATGGAGGTTGATTCCGCCGTCGAAGAGAATGATCAACAGCGCCAGCGTCCCGAAGTACGGAGCCAGTTTCATCACAACGGTGGGTTCGGCCACATGAAAGACAGGTCCCAATAGAATTCCAAACCCCATTAGAAACAGCACGCTGGGAACACCAGTCCGTCTGAAGACCAATTCGCCTGCTAGGCCGACCAGGATGACCAAACCAACCAATCCTAGTACGAGTTCGACGCTCAGTGTCTCCATCGCCTCGCCCTCACCCCAACGACGTGAACCACACTCGCCTCAGCATTATGCCCCTGCCTCTACCGTTAGGCAACAAATCGTGGTGGAAGAATCGGGCCGTGACACAACCGGTTTGTCTCTGGCCTAAACGTGGAGGCCGTGGCACAATAGATCAGTATTTTTGCTGTGATCAGGAACACGAACCAGAAAGGGGATTCACGCCATTGAGCGACCATACCTCGCGCTTAGCCATGGGCATTCGGATGCCGTTTGCCCTCTGCGCCATCCTCTGTTGCTGGCTGACCACTCCTCCCGTCTCCGCCGAATCGCAAGGATCTGCTTCAGGCGTTCCAGTTCGACTTCATGGCGAAACCTTGTTCACCATCCACACCGGATTGGCCAACGTCGATGCCGCGGCACGAGCAGCGGCCATCGAAAGACGCCTCCAGCGACTCACTCGAGCAACGCCGTCCATCATTGATAGCCTCAGGGTCGAAGACCATGAGCAGACAGCCTATGTGTTGACATCGGACGAAGTCCTCTTCGTCGTGACCGACAATGAGGCCAGGGCCACGGGTAAACCACGGTACCTCTTAGCCGAGGACCAGGCGGAGAAAATACGTGAGGCGCTCCTGATGTCCATTCCTGACCGACTATCGTCGGATACCGGAAGCTCCATCCCGCTGCGCGATCTCCTTTGGGCCGGCGTGGCAACGGCGTTATTAATCTTCTTCGCCGTGGCCGCCTACGTTTTCTTTCCACGACTCTATGAAGCCCTCACCCTGTGGAGCGCGAAACACCCACACATCCTGTTGCTTCCCGGTTTGGACATGATCACCGCCGAGCAGCTCAGCGCCACCCTTCTCTTTTTCAGTAAGGTTCTTCGAGGAGTCCTGTCCGGCCTTGCCCTCTACTGGTACTTTCACTTTGTCTTGAACCTGTTTCCTCACACTCGCGCGTTCGAGCGACGGTTTCTGGAGTCACTGACCGTGCCGGTGGAACAGATTCAGGCTCTATTCGCCAATGGTGGCGGGCTCGTCATCGGTCTTTTGCTGGCACTGGTCACCACAGGGTTGTTCTGGGGCCTCCTGATAGCCTTCCAGCAGCTGTTCCCGCGCATGTTGGACAAGGTGTCCGCCTGGGGTTTCACGACCACCTATTCGCTCAAAATTCAGCGCGTGGAGCTTCTGACGGGCGCTCAAATTTCGGATGCCCTGCTGGGGCTGCTGCGGGTCATTCGATTGGTAGCGTACATCACGCTCACCTACCTCTACATCACGTCAGTCCTGGGGTTTTTCCCCGCTACGCGGAAACTCTCGGTCGAATTATTGAACTATATGGTTGAACCGATCAGGGTGATCGGTCACGAGTTTATCGCCTCGGTCCCTGACCTTATCGCCATCGTGATGATCATCGTCGTCACCAACTACGTCATCAAGATCATCCACATGTTCTTCAACGGCATGGAGCGAGGGGCAATCACCTTTCAGGGATTCCATCGTGAGTGGGCGACCCCCACCTATAAAATCGTTCGATTCTTTGTCCTAGTCTTCGCCGCGGTCGCGATCTTTCCCTACATCCCCGGGTCCCATTCAGAAGCCTTTCGAGGGATCTCGGTGTTCCTCGGAGTCCTCGTCTCGTTGGGCGCTGCAGGATCGTTCAGCAATATCGTCGCCGGTGTGGTCTTGACCTACATGCGACCGTTCAGCGTCGGAGACCGAGTCAAGATCGCCGACACCGTCGGAGACGTCACGGAAAACACGCTGCTTGTCACGAGGGTCCGAACCATTAAGAACGTCGACGTCACGATTCCCAACGCGCTCGTCCTCGGGGCACACATCATCAACTTCAGTTCATCGTCGATGCAGCCACCTCCGCTCATTCTCCATACGAGCGTGACCATCGGCTACGATACCCCGTGGCAGAAAGTCCATGAGCTGCTCATCGCAGCGGCTAAGAAGACGACGCACATACTAGAGACGCCGGAACCCTTCGTCTTACAAACCAGCCTCGATGATTTCTATGTCAGATACGAGATCAACGCCTACACGGGCGCACCGAACAAGATGGCCGCCATCTACTCGGAACTCCATCAGCATATCCAGGACCAGTTCAACGAAGCGGGCTTGGAGATCATGTCGCCCCATTACACCCAAATCCGTGACGGCAATAAGACGGCGATTCCCGATCAGTATCTGCCGAAAAGCTATCAGCCGCCAGGTTTGAGAATTTGGCCATTGAGTACTCCGGAGTCACGACAGACGTCCTCATCGCCAGAAGGAAACAGCGGATGATCATCATCCTCAGGACGATGTCCCCCACAGCTCAAGGACGTGCCTATGACCGTTGACATGGCGGTAGTGCTCATCATCGTGCTGTCTGCGGTGATCCTGTTCATCACCGAGAAGCTGTCCGTGGATCTCGTAGCCGTGATCATTGTGGCAACCCTGTTGCTCAGCGGAATCATTACACCAGAGGAAGGCCTTTCAGGCTTCAGCAACACGGCGACGGTCACGGTCGGCGCAATGCTCGTGTTGAGCGCCGGGCTGTTTCGGAGCGGCGCCGTGAATCTTCTCGGAGCAGGCCTGCGCAAGCTTGGCCGGTACGGCATGGGGATCACGACTCTCACGATGATGCTCGGCATCGGCGCCATCTCCGCGTTCATCAACAATACCGCAGCCGTTGCCATGCTCCTGCCGATCGTGATGCAAACGGCGCGGGACATGCGCCTCAGCCCCTCCAAGCTCCTCATGCCGCTGTCGTTCGCTTCCATGTTCGGAGGTGTCTGCACGCTGATCGGAAGCTCGACCAATATCCTGGTCAGCTCGATCGCGCAACGGTACGAGCAACCTGGACTTGGGATGTTTGAAATGACACAACTCGGGCTGGTCTTCTTCTTCGCGGGAACGATGTACATGCTGGTCGTCGGCTTGAAGCTGATTCCCGACCGCCAAGCAGAGGACGATCTGACGCAACGCTTCGCCATGGGAGAGTATCTGACTGAAATCGTGCTGCTCCCCGAAGCCAAATCCGTCGGCACCACGATCGCCGATGCACCGCTTGGAAAGGATATCGACCTCGAGATTCTTGAAGTCCGGCGTCATGCCGGTCGACTCCAATTCCCAGGTCCGCACACGGTGTTGCAAGCCGAGGACACTCTGCTTGTGCGGTGTAACGCCGCACAGATCAGACGCCTTCAAGAACGGGAGGGAATCGCCCTGAAATCCGAGATGCGGTGGCGCGATAAGGATTTAGAATCCGACGACACCCGGCTGATGGAGGCAATCGTAGCGCCCTATTCCGTACTGGACGGGAGATCCGTGAAGGGGATCAGATTCAAAGACAACTTCGGCGCCACGGTCCTGGCCATCCGCCACAATGAAGAGCTGGTCCACGATAATCTGAACGCACGAATCTTGCGCGGAGGTGACATGCTGCTGCTCAAGGTTCGAGCGGATTCATTTGAGCGGCTGCGAACGAGTCCGGCATTCGTCATGATGTCGGACGCTGGAGTTCCCACCTTCCGAACCGACAAGCTCCTGATCGCCTTGGCCATCGTCGCCGGTGTCGTAGGAGCGGCGGCGCTCAATATCGTTCCGCTGGTCATCAGCTCCATCACCGGCTGCGCGCTCCTGATCCTGACCGGCTGTCTCACCATGGAAGAAGCCTACCAGGCGGTCGAATGGAAGATCATATTTTTGCTCGCCGGCGTGCTGACGTTGGGAGTCGCACTGGAAAAGACCGGGGCAGCCCTGCTGCTGTCAAACTGGATGATCGCAACGCTCGGGGTTTTCGGCCCCGTCGCACTCGTGTCGGCGTTTTACCTTATGACCTCGCTGCTCACAGAGACCATGTCGAACAATGCCACCGCCGCGCTCCTCACGCCCATCGCCATCGCCGCCGCCCAGTCGATGGACCTCGATCCCCGCCCGTTTCTCATGGCGATCACGTTTGCAGCCTCAGCCAGCTTCATGACTCCCGTCGGCTATCAGACCAACACCCTGATCTATGGACCGGGGCAATATACGTTCAAGGATTTTCTCCGTGTCGGGGCGCCCCTGAATATCCTCTTCTGGATCCTGGCCACTCTCTTGATCCCTATGTTCTGGCCATTCCAGCCCGCATGATCACATGGAGAACGGACGATGTGGCTTTTCGACCATTCAGCCAGCTAGAACGGAGTAGCCATGAATCAGATCTCAGACCTCCTGGAACCGTTGGGGGATTTCACAAAAATTCCTCTCTATTCGATCGGAGACACGACCATCACACTGGGCACGATGCTGTATCTGACGGTCCTGGTCGTGGCGCTCTTCTATATCACCGGCAAACTAAAAACCTGGATCGTCGAAGGACTACTCTTACGCAGCCAGGTCGAACTAGGAGTCAGGCACGCGGTCGGCAACATCGTCCGCATGGTCTTCCTGGGCTTAGGGCTGATCATCATTCTCCAGACAGCCGGTATCAACCTGAGCTCCTTGACTGTTCTCTTCGGCGCATTAGGGATCGGCGTCGGATTCGGCCTCCAGGGGGTGACGAACAACTTCGTGAGCGGGATTATCCTTTTGCTGGAACGACCGATCAAGGTCGGAGACCGCATTGAAGTGGGCAACGTCAACGGCGATGTCATCAATATCTCGCCGCGCGCGACCACGATCGTCACGAACGACAATATTGCGATCATCGTCCCGAACGCCGATTTCATTTCCTCGAAGGTGGTCAACTGGAGCTATACGAATCGGAATGTTCGTTTTAACTTCCCGGTGGGCGTATCGTATGGCTCAGAGCCTGAGCAAGTCCGCCGCGTGCTGCTCGAGGTAGCGAGGGCCCACCATGGAGTTCTAAACGACCCGGGACCTTCCGTGCTCTTCGACTCATTCGGCGACAGTGCGTTGAACTTCGTGCTTCGCGTGTGGACGAGAGATTTTTCGACAGTGCCCGGTGTGTTGCGGAGTGAATTGTATTTTGCGATCAGCCGAGCATTCAAAGAGCAGGGCATCGAGATCCCATTCCCCCAACGAGATCTCCACATCAAGAGTGGGACGCTGAACGTCCGGCAGGTTTCACCAGACTGATACAGAGGCAGCACATTCCTCGTACCGCCTCATCAACAGGAATAATCCTGGCGTGGCACTGTTATGGTGCCACGCCAGGATTCCATGACTCGACTCACGAATTATGTCGCCGGGCTAGCCTCTTCCCTTCCCGATCGCACCTTGGAGGCTGTCTGGGCCAGCAATTCTTTCTGCAACGCCTCGATATCGGCCTTGGCGCCCATCGCAATCTCTTCGACCTTCCGTTCACTCTCCGGCCCCGGCACATGTGAAAACTCATGGCAATCTTCATAGGCTTGCTCGGTCGTGCCGGTAGCCCTGATCACTCCACCAGCGATCGCCCCACCGATCACGGCGATGACGAGCGTGATGGCAATACCAGTCAGTTGCACACCGGCAATGCCAGGCACGACGAAAATGGCACAGAGGCCACCCAGCAACCCTGGCATGCCATGCAAATTGTGGACGCCGCAGGTATCGATCAGCTTAATCTTCGATTCCAGCATCGGAAGAATAAAGACAAATCCGATGACTGAGAGCGCGCCGGCGAGCAACCCGATCGAGAAGGCGCCGGCAGGACCGACGAGATTACAGGTCGAGCCGATCGAGACGCCACCCGCCAATGCCGCATTGGCCATATCGACCATCGAGGTCTTGCCATGATGGAAGTACGTGCTGAGAAAATAGGTAGCCAGTGTGGCTCCACTGAGGGCAAGAATCGTGTTGACGATCGTTTGAGGCATGTCCTCGAACGGGACGATCGCGGTCGCAAAGCTCGGCCAGAACAACCACAGCACCATCGAGCCGAGCATGGCAAATCGATCGGAGGTCGGATCAGATTCGATCGGTTGACTACGCTGTTGTGAGGTCGTCAGAACAAGAGACGCGGCCAATCCGAAGTAGGCGCCGAATGCGTGAATCACGATCGAGCCGGCCGAATCCTGAAATCCCTTTGTCAGTCCGGAACCATTGTCCAGTACCAAATACTCATTGAGCGCGTAAAGCGGCACCAGTAACAGTGTGAGCAACGCATACTGAAACACCCGCAACCGTCCAAGCACCGCCCCCATCGCAATCAACGCTGTCGCCACGGAAAATTCCGCGTACAAGAGTGCGTCGACCGAATGGGCCTTGATCTCATGCCCCACCACGCCATTCGCACGCAACAACATGTACAAGGGTAACCCGGTTGCGACCACGAGATAGGTGCCGGTCGTCGCGCCGAACCCATAGCGCCGGACGAAGACCATGAGAAATCCGAAGCCGACGACCAACATGGCAAGGATATGGATCGAGTAATTATATTGGGCGACCAAACGTGCCTCATTGACGGCCCCCGCAGGTTCTTCGGCACCGACCCAACTCGTGACGAATAGGAGACAGAGACTTGCTGCGCTGAGCACCTTCAACCAGAAGCTGTTCCGCATGGAGGCCTCCTTGGACAGTGGCGTATGTGGGGAGATTCTCGGGGCGCAGTGTACCCCACTTATGAGCGCGTTTGTCAAACACGGAGGAACACGTACGGTTCCTGCGGCAAGCACACGTATGAATTAAGAGGAGGGAGGGCTCAGCGCACGAAACTCCAACCCTTCGATTTCTTGAATGGTTTTCCCGGCGATCCCCTGAAGGTCCCCATACATCCCCGCCGTCGCCTGCATCACCCGCTCGATCTGTTCCTCTCGTTTGGCCCATTGTTTGGTGATGGCCTTTCTTTCTTTATCGAGATCTTCCTTCATCGTCGAGAACGCCTCGACGATGGCTTCGACTCGATGACGAAAGCGAGGGCCTGTCAGATACTGATAGATCATTTCCGTCTTGGTTTGTTGGCCCTCCGACGCCTGTCGCGTAGAGGCGACTTCAATGAGGGTCTGCCGAAGTGCGAGCGCTAAGGGAAGCACCGTCTTCGTATGGGTGACCCACACGTTCTCGACCAACCCGAAGGTCTCGACGTCTTTGGGTAGCGATTGGCTCACGATGACGGCGATGTCGGACTTGGCAACCCGCTGATCGTCTCGCAACTTCGCGAGCCATCCATCGCTCCAGTTCTTGGTGCGTTTCGACTCCCAAATAATCGTGCCACATGGCTGCCCCTGAGGCCCTACTACACGCTGAAGCGCATCCCCACCATGCTCGCCCTTAGGAACAGGCTCAATCGTATCCCACGGAAATTTCTCTCGTAGCAACGCTTCCAGCTCCAATTCTTGGACTTCGCCCTGAAGCTGCTGGGATCCCTGCTCGGCTTTTCGCTTCAGCTCTTCGATCTGCTTCTGCATGGAAGAGATGGTTTGTTCCTTCTCGAGGACTTTCAGTCTGAGCCCGTCTTCAGCTTCTTTCTTCGCCTGTTCCCTGGTCGTAGCCAGTCCCTCTTGAACACGCTTTTCAACGGTCAATTCGAGCTCGCGTTTCGCATCATCCAGCTCGCGCTGCTTACGCAGGAGATCCGCTTGTACCTTTTGCGCTTCTGCCAGCTTCGCCTCCCGCTGCTTGATGACCTCATGAAGATCCGCGACTTCTTGGGCTTTCTGGTTCAGATCGTTCTGTAACGCGAGCTTGGCTTTCTTCCCTTCCTCAGCCGCAATCGCGACGCGCTCTACGCGAACTTTTTCGCTGACCTGGTCGTCGATGGTTTGCTGCGCCTTGGTGATCGCTTCCTCCCGCTCGCGCAAGGCTGTCTCGCGCCTCACCGCTTCGGCATCTTTCTGGGCCAAACGTTTCTCGTACTCACGCCGGGTGGTTTCGATCAGCGGAGCCGCCAGGGAGTCCGTGAGTTTGATTTCTATCTGACAACTCGGGCAGGTAATCGTTGGATCAATCATCGGACACCGTACAAAGAAACCTGCGTTCTTCTCGCCGACACAAGAATTTACCGCACCAACTGAAGGCCACGAGCGATTTCCTCCTCATGCTTCGTCGTCGGGAGCAGCGCCTCGGCTTCGACCGCATACTTCGCCTCCGGCCCATATCGATCATGCAGGGGAACCTCGCCCCGATACTTCTTACTCTTCGCCATGCCGCTACCTCCTTACCTCGATGCATCACATCACGAAAGCAGAGAGGTGAAGATACCGGTTTGTAGTCTGGAAATCATCCATGAATAATTGTGAGAGCCGAAACTATCCCCGCGCTCCCGTTTCTTCACCCTGCTAGACTCTCGCACGGCCCTAGGTATAATGGCATCAGTCCAATGGCTATGACTCGCTTACTGATACTGCTCATCGTTTCGTTGTCGCCGTTTCCCTCTCCATCTCTTTCAGGGGCGGGAGGCAGTTATGAGGACACCCTTAAACAATTGGCCGACGCCATCACCGAAGGAGCGACGAAAGCCAAGAAGCAGCGCCTGGCCATTCTCGATTTCACCGATGCACAAGGACAACCCACGGCCGTCGGACCCTTCCTGGCCGAAGAACTCGGCACACAACTCATGCTGACAGGGGAGTTGACCGTCGTCGATCGAACACTCACTGTCTCGACGCTGAAGAAACTCGAGGTGGAGCACATCGATGCAGCCCATGCAAAAGCCGCCCAGCGTGTGGCGAAAGCCATCCGCGCCGATGCCTTTGTCAGCGGAGTTTTGATCGAAACTCCCGACGGCCTACAGATCACCACCAAGTTGATCAAACCTTCGAACGGCCAGCCCATCGGCGCGGCACGAGCCCTATTCCCTAAAACAGGCCCCCTGAGCTTGTTCCTGAAACGAGAAGAGTCTCCGCAACCTGTGGTGACGAACGAAACGAGGAGCGAGCCTGCCCCTCCGGTCGGCTTGGGAACTCAGCAGAACGACTACTACAATCTTGTCGTGACATCCGTCGAGAAAGAAGACCGTCGGGTGAAATTGGACGTCACCGTCGAAAATCATTCCTCGCGTGACCTAAAGCTGCTCTGTCGGTTACAAGACACCGTCCTGAAAGACGAACAGGGAATCACATGGCACCAGGCGGTGGAGGACAATCGAGAAGGTCTCTGCACACGCGGCCTCGAATTAGCACCTGGTCGAAAACGGAGGGCCGTCCTCACCTTCACCCCATCAGTGGAAGAATCGGCCACTCAATTCACCTTTCACTTTTATGAACTGCTACCAAGGCGAGCTGCCTCATTCACGATCGATGGGCTGAAGCTCGGACCCACAACCGATCCCGTGAACGCAACGCCTTAGAAAGTCGCCTATGTCGAATACCTTGAAACAAGTGCTCACCATTGCCGGTTCGGATTCCGGTGGAGGCGCAGGCATCCAGGCCGATCTGAAGGCCATGTCCGCCAACGGTGTCTTTGCCATGTCCGTGATCACCGCCATTACCGCGCAAAACACCGAAGAAGTGACGGATGTCTTCGAATTACCGTCCTCTATCATTTCCTCGCAACTCGATGCCGTGTTCGACGATTTCAACGTAGCCGCCGTGAAAACCGGCATGCTGTCGTCTTCAGCCATCGTTGACGTGGTTGTCAGGATGCTCGCCCCGCAGAAGGTCGCGAACCTGGTCGTAGATCCGGTCATGATCTCCAAGAGCGGCCATCCCTTACTGCAACCGGATGCGGTCGAAGGAGTAAAAGCGAAGCTGCTCCCGCTCGCGCTGATCGTGACGCCGAATGTGCACGAGGCCCAACAACTGTCGGGGATCGAAATCAAATCATTAGCCGATGCACGACGAGCCGCCAAGGTGATTCACCAATTCGGATGCAAACATGTCCTGATCAAAGGCGGCCATCTGCTCGCAGAACGAGCGACCGACTTGCTCTATGACGGACGGTTTTTCAACGTGCTGAAAGGGGAGTTCATTGAGACGCGCCATACCCACGGCACCGGCTGCACCTTTGCCTCTGCCTTGGCCGCGCATCTCGCTCGTGGACGATCCGTTCTGGATTCCGCGCAAGCGGCGAAATCGTACGTCACGGAAGCCATCCGACACGGGTTGGCCATCGGCCACGGACAGGGCCCGACCGATCATTTTTATTTCTTGGAGCGCTAGAGAAAGAACCGTATGCGCACACGAGGATCCTCCCCACTCCTATCGGGCTTCACAGGGTTTGCATGGCTCGCCCTAGGATCGATCCTTGGATTGGCGATCATGATTGGGCTCGTTCGTGGCACGCCATTACCATCATGGGTACGGGCGGTTCATGTGCATGCCGTGCTGGTCGGCGGAGTGGCTCAGCTTATTCTCGCCGGGTTTCTCTTGCTCCTCTCGCCATCGCCGTCGAACGCCCAAGCCGAATCAAGCTCCAACCCCATAACCTTCTGGGCATTGAACGGCGGCTTGATCGGGATGCTCGTCGGATTTTGGTTGCATCAGGATCTAGTCGTCAGCATCGCCGGCCTCGCAGTCATCGCCGGTTTTCTCTCCGCCATCCACAGCATATGGGTCCGTGCGCGGCACACTCGGAATACCTCACAGGCCTACTCGTGGTACTACGCGCTGACGCTCTTTGGCCTTGTCGGTGGTTCAGCCTGTGGTCTGCTCTTGGCGCTTGGAATTATTCCTGAATCCTACGGATATCTCCGGCTTGCCCACATTCATCTCGTGGTGCTGGTCTTCATCGTTTTGTCGCTGCTGGGTATGATGCGCGCGATCTTGCCGATGGTGTGGGCCACCTTGCCTTCAAGTCCGAAGCTCGTGCGCATGGGAACGATCGTGCTGCCGATCGGTATGATTGTTTTGATCGGCGGATTCTTAAATTCCTCTGTCCCGATTGAACTGATCGCCGGTGCCATGTTGATGATCGGTGCGGGACTCCTAGTCGCCGATCTGTTTCGAACATGGCTCTCTTCTACCCACACAGGCAGTGCCGCATCAGACCATCTGTTGATTTCGACTTTCTTTCTCCTGCTCTCCATCATCCTCGGCGTCCTGGTGGGACTCAATCATGTATCCAGCCCTCCGGCGTTGCCATACGGCACCCTCCATCTGGTGGCCTATACCCACATGGCCTTCATCGGCTTCATAATGAACGCCATTATGGGTGCCACCTCCTACCTGCTGCCTCTTGCCCTTGCGACGGATCGTGTGGAGAGTCACAAAAAGCGCGGCATCTACCTTAAGCAACTGACCTCCGTGATGAACCGTGGGAGATCAGTACGGATTGCCAGCCTGTCTCTTGGAACCATGGGGCTAGGGATCTTAGCGGCCCTTACCTGGAATGTGCCTTTGAACTCCGCCTACGTTCACACCGCACTGTGGACCTCTCTTGCGCTCCTCTTGATCGGCTTGGTTCTCTTTTCAATCAAGGTGACTTCGGTCCTAGCGAAGCAACCCGAACCCATTGCCGCCCACCATGAGCCGCCTCAAGAATTCAAGTTGACGGCATGACCGCTCATCTCACTTTTCCTCCTGCCTGACCATGGAAACAGATTCTGATACAATCCCGTCATGGAAGAACGATTCTCGTTTTTCGATCTCCATGGACATCGCGTCGCCTCAATCTTGACCAGACCCAGCAGCGGAACGGATAGGGTTGCGGTGCTGTGTCATGGATTTCTGTCCTCGAAAACCAGCTCGACGAATACTGCGCTCACCCGAACGCTCACTGGTCATGGCATCGCCACATTTGGATTCGACTTTTTTGGGCAGGCGGAAAGCGAAGGTCCATTTGATCAGATCACGACCACCTTGGCGGTCGAACAAGCCAACACGGCCATTGATCTGATGCGGCAGAAAGGATTTCGGCGTATAGGGCTTATGGGCTCGAGCTTCGGCGGGCTTGTCTCGATTCTGACAGCATCACAGCGTACGGACCTGGCATGCCTTGCGCTCAAGTGCCCCGTGGTGGATTTTGCGGAAGAGCTACGATTGGAATTCGGGGAAGACGGCATGGCCGAGTGGAAGGCCACCAACACGATTCCCAACATCATGGGCGGCCCGGATCGAATCAAACTGCAATATGCCTTTTATGACGATTGCCTGCAGCAGATCGCCTATATCCCTGCGGAATCGATTACAGCCCCAACCGTTATCGTACAGGGCGATCAGGACGAGCACGTTCCGCTTCATCAAAGTCAACGGCTCTGCGAAGCCCTACGAATCAAGAAACACCTGGAGCTGGTGCCCGGCGCCGATCATCAGTTCACGAAAAGCGATGATTTTAAGCGAATGACCAAAGTCATTGCCGACTGGCTGATCCAACACCTGCCCCCCACACAGCGCTAACCGACCAAGAGCGTTCAAACTGGCTCTCATATTGAGTTTTCCAGGGTGAGAAGTGTTCGAAGTGGTTCGCCGGTGGACCGCCCTTTCGTACAAAGCCGTTCTTCCACCCCCTTTCTCGCCACTCACCATCCAACAGAAACGTTACAGAATGCGATATGATGAGGGTCGGTAGTGCATCGCTCCCCCTCTTCGCTTCTGGCATACCGGTTGCGTAGTACCGTAACCCCGCTTTGATACTGGTGTGAACAGGAGTTTGTCTCAATGATGACTGCTCGCTATATGAATGCATCATCCTGCACGACATTGGCACTCCTGTTGTGTTCAAGTCTCGCGAGTGCTGAAACGCTCCAGAGTGGCCGTCACAGCCTGATCCATCGCCCGACAATACAGAACCGACCATCTGCGACGGCTGAGTCAGCTCCGAGTCCTTCGCGCTTGGGCCAAGACTCGGTCTTTCCTTCATCACCACCAGCCTCATTCCGTCACAAGCTGATCAAGAGGCCGACGATGTCTCAATTGACGGTGACTCGACCGCCTGACACTGTTCTTCCAAATTCCGCCCAAGCCGCGAATGGGCCACCTCCCACCAAGCCATGAATTCCACAACCGGAATCCTGCCGCCACCGGCAATCATGCCCAATCGAGTCAAAGATCTCTCTATAGGTTGCTACTGAGCGACCGACTGCGCGCAGCGAAAGCCGATGTAGCTGTTGCGGGTGTCCGGCGGAAGCTTGAATCGCCCATAGGCAAGGAGATACTTCGGTAAATCGGACCAAGAACCGCCGCGCACTACCTTGAATTGACTCTGTTCCGGCCCGGGTGGGTTTCGGTCAGGGGAACCATCATAGTAATTGATCGCATACCAGTCCTGAACCCATTCATATACATTCCCGGCCATATGATGGAGACCGTAGGGACTCCTGCCCTGAGGCTGTGAGTGCACAGGCTCAAGTACCTGGTCATAGCTGAACCGCGCGCCAAGCGCAAAGTTGGCACGTTGGTTCGTCGGCGTCTGACTGCCCCAGGGATAGGACCGTCCATCGGTGCCGCGCGCTGATTTTTCCCATTCGGCCTCCGTCGGCAGGCGCTTTACCTTCCACCTGCAATAATCGTCGGCATCATGCCAGCTCACCCCGATGACTGGCAGAGCACCATGAAGCGAGAGATCCACCGTCCCCCATTGCCAAGGAGACGCTCGTCTATCTGAATGAAGAAACTCTGCGTACTGCGCCGTGGTAACTTCATATTGATCGATGGCAAAGCGATCAAGCCAGACACGATGTGCGGGTCGCTCATCCTCCAGCGCCTGAGTCCCATCACGGCCCATGATGAATTCTCCAGCCGGAATCTCGATCATCGGCGTGTCGGTGACGACTGAACCGGCATGCTTGAATTTCTTCAGACGCTCTAACTGGGCTTGCGCAAACGGGGAATCAAACAGGACGCAGAACACGATAAGGAACTGTAGAATCCGTCTCATTGCACGATCACCCTGCAACTGCCTTCGAGGCGTTCACTCAGATCCCGAAACGGGCCGGTGCTGAATTTCCTCGAGCACGAATTGCTTGGGCAGGAGAACGGGCAAGATAATCCCGATGGGATCGCCGCGCTTGATCGTCGTGGGCTTGTGCAGCTGCAAGAGAAAATTGGCGGTGAAGGCTTCGTAGTCAGGCAACCACTCGTATTGATTCGGCGTACGTTTATACTCCTGGGTCTTGATGCCTTCCCACACCGTAAAGGTCCGTTCTGGGTAATGATAGAAGTGGTTAGGCACATCCTTCATCATCAACCCGACATGCTTGGGGTAATAGAGGCGGACTCCACAGCAGAGCTTGGGGTAGCCGCTATTCAAAATCAAATCGACGTACATACCGGAAAATGTCTTGTACCCAAGCAGTCGCTCTTCCGGCAGGATCGGGGGCGACTGCCACCGAACGCCCTCGGCCGTACGACGCAATTTCACCTCTGCGGGACAGCGGATCAACCAGCCATAGTTGCCCACCGTGCGCACCGGGCCACAGTCGTCGGGCAACACTTTGTAACCGCCAGCGGCCAGTGCCCGCTGTTCATCTAACGTCATATTGCTCAACATCGGTCGGTGCGGATGAAAGTCCAGTTTCAACCGCTCCGGCGGGAAGGCGGTAGAATATTCCCGCTCCCAGTAAATCACGATCTTCTCGCTCCCCCCATCCGATGTCGGAGGCACTATGGTTTCTTCTTCCATGATTTGTGACAGTAATCGAATCGGCTGGGTTCACACAAGAGGCTCGGTGCGAAATCGACCGAGGTCGTATGTATGAGCCGTACGCGATCTGTGTTTTACTTGTCGCCGTATGAAAAATCCGTATAGTGAAAGTGATCGTAACAAGGAGGCTGACGAACCATGCCGAAGATCGATGAACTCTTTCGTCTGATGCTTGAACAGGGGGCCTCTGATCTTCATCTGATTGCCGGCCAGGTTCCGGCCTTCCGCATCAACGGTGAATTGGAGCGCCTCCCAGGGACTATCGTGCTTGAAAACCAAGCGCTTCATGAGATGCTCTACGAGATCACGCCGAGTTCAAAGAAAGAGGTCTTCGAAGCCACAGGTGACGTCGACTTCGGCTATGAAATTACCGGCGTCGCCCGGTTCCGGTCAAACTTCTTCAACCATAAGCACGGGATTGGAGCGGTCTTCCGAAAAATTCCCACCACGGTACTTTCTGCTGAGGAGTTGGGTCTACCCCCCGTGCTGACACGCGCGGCGATGTTACGTAAAGGGCTGGTGCTGGTTACCGGTCCCACCGGGAGCGGTAAATCCACGACGCTAGCCGCAATGGTCGATTATGCGAACCGCAACCGGAAAGATCATATTCTGACCATCGAAGATCCGATCGAGTTCGTCCATCAAAGCAAGAGCTGCAGCGTCAACCATCGAGAGATCGGGCTACACACGGTGACATTCGGCTCTGCCCTTCGTGGCGCCCTGCGAGAGGATCCCGACATTATCCTAGTCGGCGAGATGCGAGACCTGGAAACCATCGCCCTTGCGGTAGAGGCAGCTGCAACAGGACATTTGGTGTTCGGAACGCTGCACACGGAAAATGCCGCGAAGACCGTCGACCGCATCATCGAAGTGTTTCCGGCATCAGAACAGCCGCAGATTCGCAACACCCTTTCCACGGCACTCCGCGTCGTGGTGGCGCAAAATCTCTTCAAACGCATCGACAAAAAAGGGCGTTGCGCAGCACTAGAGATCTTGGTCTGTACGCCTGCCATCAGCAATCTGATCCGGGACGCTAAAACTTTTCAGATCGCTTCAGCGATGCAGACCGGCAAGAACGTCGGCATGCAGACATTGGATGATGCGATTCAGGATCTGCTCACCAAGAAATGGATCTCGCCGGAAGAGGCCTACGAGAAGGCCATCGACAAGAACCGCTTCGCCAAGCTCCTCAAAACCCCGCCGGATGCGTTGCAGTAAGCCTCGCAACATCGTGGCTAATACGCATTGAGATGTGCCAGGCGATAGAGGGGATTCCTGCCAAGTGGGAATCGTGCTCTTGGAACAAGAATCACTCACCTCTCTTATGGATGGACGACTCTTAAGCCGAGATGCTCTTCAAACGGATCGTAATCCCGGTCATTGTGCAGCAAAGCATGCCCCTCAATGAGACAGAATGTTGCAATCAGGCAATCGATCGTCTTCCGGACAGTCCATCCGGCTTTACGAACTCGGCGGTAGTTCTGAGCTGCCTCAATCGCAAGTGCAATAGCTCCTGTCTGGTAAACTTCGAACCTTAGCAATTCCGCTTGCACGGCATCAAACTGAGCGTCTGTCCTAACACCTTGTAGCACCTCGCACAGAATGAGGTCAGTCAGACCTAACCGTTCAACCGCGAGGTTGGCTTCAAACCATTCAGCATGGGGAGAAGGAGTCCCCCGCAGATAATCCACCCACACCGTCGTATCAACGATAATCATGAGGCAGCCTTCACGCGGATCTCACGCATCACGTTAAGGTCCCCCTCCCATGCGACTTTTCCCCGCAACCGACGAATGCCTGTTTGTCCCTTGACCTTGATCAGCAACCGAAGACCTTCCTCGACCACGGACTTTTTCGTCGAAAGCCCTGTAGCTTTCATCGCCTGCCGCATAAGACTGTTATCGATCACAATATTTGTGCGCATGGCGCCTCCGAATATGGATGTGTACAGTGCATACAATCCTACACATGCTTCTTCTGGCAAGCAAGCAGCCTTGAAGATGGGAGCAGACTGAAATTTTAGCGTTCTATAAAGAGCTTCCTTGCCAATTGCTGGTGCAATGGACCACTAATGAGATGGACTGGTTTCCTGAATTGAGGCAGGTGCGGCATGAGTTAGCGGCTTGCGAACGACAAGGAAGAAGGCCTGCACTTCAGGGAGAGTCGGACACCCATAAAATGGTTCTCTGATCTCAATTTCTGTGGTAACGAACCGCACAGTCTGCACGGGCACACTTGCGTAAGGCGGTCTCCATTTCTTACACTCACGCGTTGCACAAGGCACTTCCCTAGCCCATACCTCACCGCGACACAAATTTAAACGTATCTCCCGCCAGAAGAAGCCCCTCAGTGCCGTCGGCAAGCTTGACTTTAAAGCCATCGAAATTCTCACCGTGGTAGACGGCGACGACATGTGCCGTCTCACCTGCCTTCAAAGTCACAATGACCTTTCCTGGCTCAACCCCGGTACTTGCCGACCCAGCTGAAGATGACGCCTGCTCGATGCTCCGAAGATCCGTGGGCATCTCGATTTCAAGAAAGTTTTCTCGCTCACCGCATCCGGCGGAAACAACAGCGATGAAGACAACGCTACCCACTAAGGTCCAGCAATCGCGCAATCGCACTTTCAAAATGATCCATGAATCTTCTCGCATATACCCCTCAATAAATAATCCCCCCAACCACCCAATGCCGGTCATCCGGAATATCGATCAATAACCTAGTCATATTCATACGGGCCAGTTGCGAGCCGATTTCATCTTCGGTGAAGGCGGCGAGCAATGAATTGTAAAAGTCCCGTCGTAGGAGGTCCGGTTCATTAGCGGCATATTGATCGACGATGGCTTGGGCCGCTTCCGGCGATTCAGGACGAAGCAAGTCCATGACCAGGACCGGCGCGCCAGGCCTCACCAGCTGGCGGAGCTTCTGCCAGAACTGCAATGGATTCGGCAAATGATGGAGGAGGCTATTGGAAATGGCAGCATCGGCAATCCTCGCACCCGCCATGTCTTCATATCGTTCGCATCGCAGCGTAATACGATCCGTCAGGTCGGCTTGTTTCACTGCCTGCTCACCTAACCGGATCATCGGAGCTGATGCATCAACTCCGATGACCTGGCAATCTCTATACAATTTTGCAAACCTGATCGGAATATCCGCCGGGCCACAGCCAAGATCCAAGACCGTCCCTTGAGCAAACTCCGGAAAATATTCTTTAAACCGCTCAACGAATCCCTGATTTTCTTCTTCGAAATTTGCCTGTGCATAGACTTCCGCCTGTTTCGGATCATCCATCAATTCCGGTTCAAGTATTCGATCCATCATCATTGCCCTTAGGTCCTGCGCTTCACGAAATACGTTTCACGGTTCAATCGTCACCACATCTCCAGGCCGCACGATCCCGCCCTGTAGCACCCTGGCATAGACGCGGCTCCAGCCGGGGTAAAATTTTTGCGAAATGCGAGAAAAATCTTCGTCTCGAAACCAGCGTCCATTGAGGCTACAGGGGGTCGTATAGCTCGTGACCTCAAGTTGGACACCCGGCCCAATCGTGAATCTCACACCAGGCTCGACCAAGTCCCACTCCAAGCCAGACAAGGTGAGATTTTCCCCAGATGATCCTGGATCAATTGGATGCCCCTCATCTTGCAACCGTTCGATCAATTCGAGCGAATACAAACAGACGGCACGATCAGGACCGCCATGGTACTTGAGGTTGCGCTGTCGATCGCCCTCCAACCCCAGTTCACCGACCTTGGCTTCCAAGACCGGCAGTTTCGGAACCCCTCCATCAGAAATATTAATCTGATGGACATGTGGATAGGGCGGTCTACTCGACATCTGAGGCTTCTCCGTCACACGATTCAGGCCGGAACCATTCCAACGCTACCCAGCCTTCTTCTTCACATCGTTTTGAACACACCAGACCCAGACCGGAAAAGCAATCGCCGATTTCCCTTTCTTGCTCCGCAAGAATACCGGAGACCATCAGTCTCGCCCCCCGCATTGTCAGATCGGCCCACTCATCCGTCAGATTCAAAACCGTCTGTCGATCGAGATTGGCAAGTACAAGATCGGGACGCTCTTGTTTCCCTTGGGGGAAACCGGCCAACGTCCCGGTTACAATTTCGATCTGATCGCTCAATTGATTCAGCTCAACATACTCACGCGCACAGTCCACCGCAACGGGATCAATCTCCACGCCATACGCAGCTCGCGCCCCCAGTTTCACAGCCACCATAGCCAAAATCGCGCTGCCCGTTCCGACATCCAGCACGATTTCTCCACCACGGATGTCTTGCAGCATCCACGTGAGTAACATGCGTGTGGTCGCATGGTGGCCTGTCCCGAAGGCTTGCTTGGGGTCCAAGATGATTTCGATGTCGTGAGGACCACACGTCACTGGCTCCCAACTGGGGCGGATAGCCAGTCGCCCAATTCGAAGCGGCTTTACCGAGCGAGTCCACGTGTCGTTCCAATCTTGGGCCGGCACCTTTCTCACTGAGAGGGGAATGTCTGGCTGCGATGGGATGAGATCCGAGACAGCCAGACGCAATAAGGCCAGTCGCTCATCGCTCCATTGATCCTCCGACCAGTAGAGACGGACCAGGCCTCCATCTTCCCAGGCACCCTGCACCGAAGCATCATCCAGGCGACTCAATAATTCCCCGGCATCCAGCGGTTCTTGGACACAGACCTCAATCCAGTCGTGCGACATCCTGGCTCATGCTCTCTATGTTATGAAGGACCACCGGTAATCCGCGGGGTCTGGGTTTCATGGACATGTTCTTCCTCATTTGACGTTCCAGTCCGTTCCCAGTAAGGTCTGCTGTCATGACAACCCCGCGCAGCACTCAACTCGAAACCATCATTCGCCGAACGAATCACCTGATCGAACGAGGGACCAGAATCAGCACATGGTTCACGCGGTGGCGACTGGCCATTTTCCTCGTTGGCCTTGTCTGTACCGTGGCCCTGTACAAAGTTGATTGGTACCACAGCGGCAACCTCTCGCTGGCGCTATTTCTGGTCATCTTCATCACCGTGGCGGCCTATCATAACAAGGTGGAGAGCCAGATTCACCGGCTCCGGCAGTGGAAGCAGATCAAGCAGACGCATCGTGCTCGCCTGGCCTTGGACTGGGCGGCAATTCCCTCCAGACCTGGTGAGGCTCCCAAGCTCCATCCCTATGCCACTGATCTCGACCTCTTTGGCCCCCATTCCCTCACGCATCTCCTCGACACGACCGTGTCGGACCATGGTCGAGACCGATTGCAGCATTGGCTCATCGAGCAACCCCCTCTCCCCGCGCAATGGGAGGCACGACAGTCGTTAGTGAAAGAGCTGGCGCCTCGTTCGTTGTTTCGTGACCGCCTTGCGCTCAATGCAAAACTCGCAGGAGACCAAGAGATCAACGGCAAGCGATTGGCCGCTGTCACCGAGCATTCGATCGCTCTGCCACACCTGAATACCGTCCTTATAGTCCAAAGCATCCTCGCGCTGACGACGATGAGCCTCGCCCTCGCCACGATCTTCGGGCTTCTGCCAGGCTACTGGATGTTTTCGTTCGCCGCCTACGTTCTGATCTACTTTATGACGGATCAGGGGGAAGAGTTGTTGGAACACGCCGTCGGCTTGCATCTCGAAACCGAACGGCTCGCAACCGTCCTCGGTTATATCGAGCGACAGGCCACACGACGAAACACGGTGCTGGCCTCGACCTGGACCACGCTGCTCGGCAGCATCAGCCCCACGTTACAGCTCAGGCGCGCCGCTCGCACCCTGCACGCGATCAGTATCAAGGCCCACCCACTCGTCCATCTGCTGATCAATGCCCTCGGGCCGTGGGATCTCTGGTTCCTGCGGCAACTGATTCATATCCAGCGCGATATCCGGCAAGCCCTTCCGCAGTGGCTCAACTGTTTGGCAGAAGTCGAAGCGGCATCGGCACTGGCCACCTTTGCGTATCTCCATCCTGACTACACTTGGCCGGCGCCGCTCATTCAGGCCGCAGAACAAAACGGCGCTCCGCCCACTCTTCAGGCTGAACGTCTTGCCCACCCACTCCTCTCGGCGAAGGCCCGCGTCGCCAACGATGTTCAGTTAGCCGGGCGTGGCTCGATCCACTTGATCACGGGCTCCAACATGTCCGGCAAGAGCACGTTTCTCCGCACCATCGGGATCAACCTCTGCCTCGCGCAAGCCGGCGGGCCGGTCTGTGCTCGTTCGTTCAAGTGGACATGGAGTCGGCTGGCCTGTTGCATCCGTGTCGATGATTCGCTCGATGCTGGTCTGTCGTTCTTCTACGCCGAGGTCAAACGACTCAAGATGATCCTGGACGCCACGCAAGACCCAGTGGCGCCACCCACGCTGTTCTTGATCGACGAGATTTTCAAAGGCACGAATAATCGGGAACGGCTGATCGGCAGCCGCGCCTATATCACGGAACTCTCGAAAGGGAACGGGTACGGACTGGTGAGTACCCACGACCTTGAGCTGGCTGACCTGGAGCAAGCCATACCCGGCCTCACGAACGCTCACTTTCAGGAGACTGTCTCGGCCGGTGCGCTCACATTCGACTACCAATTCAGGCCAGGCCCTTGTCCTACCACAAATGCGCTGCGAATCATGGAGATGGAAGGATTGCCTATTTCCCCATCCCCATAAATCAGGCACAATACCTCGCACGGATGAGCACACCAGCTGAACCCCAGTCTGTTTCGCACCGCCTCCGCGGCCTCCTCATATCCCAATTCTGCGGAGCCTTCAATGACAACGCCTGGAAGCTCCTCGTGGCCTTACTCGCTATCCGGCAGGCCACTGCCGGCATGGCGCCAGGGCCGGAACTGGAGACGGTGGCTCAAACACAAACGGCAACGGCGTTCGTGATTTTCACGATCCCGTTGGTGTTGTTGTCGCTCATCGGTGGCACGTTGGCAGATCGTGTGAGTAAACGGACGGTCATTGTCGCCATCAAAGTCGTCGAAGTCCTGCTCATGGCCGCCGGGACGCTGGCCCTCTGGCTCAATCCGGCAGGCGGCATGCTGCCGTTGATTGTCCTCTGTGGGATGGGTGTGCACAGCGCACTCTTCAGTCCCTCGAAGTACGGCATCCTGCCGGAATTAATCCCTCACGAAAAACTGGCAGCCGGGAACGGACTCTTGGAGGTGTGGACCTTTGCCGCCATTCTCTCAGGAACCGCAGCAGGAGGTTTTCTGTTGCAGATGGCCGGGGACCAGACCTGGCTCGCCCCGCTGGCCTTAACAGGACTTTCGATCATCGGTCTCGTCACCGCGTTGACGGTTCCTCCTGTTCCGCCGGCCCGTTTCGCCGGAGGCATCGCCGCCACCGTGCGCGGCGCATGGGAAGCCATTCGCTCCGAACGATTGTTGCGCATGGCCATCCCCATGGAAATCTGCTTCTGGACGATCGCCAGTCTGTTCATGCAAAACGTGCTCGTCTATGCGAAAGCGGTGCTCCAACTTTCCGACGCGATGTCCGGGCTTCCGCTCACGCTCTTATCGATCGGCATCGGTATCGGAGCCTTCTTGGTCGGAAAGATCTCGGGCAACCGGGTGGAGTATGGCTTGATCCCTCTGGGCGCTATCGGGGTATTTCTGACTCTGTTGATACTCGGCGTTGCGACCCCCTCCTTGTCCGGAACCTTTTTGTTATTGGGGCTGCTGGGAATCTGCAGCGCATTCATCTTTGTGTCGTTAAATGCCATCCTCCAATGGAAGTCACCGTCCGATCGACGGGGCGCCGTGATTTCCTTCTCCAATACCTGCGTCTTCACAGGAATCTTGGTCGGATCGCTCACCGGTGGTTCGCTGGCGAATGCCGGTCTCTCAACCACCAGTATTTTTATAGCGACGGCTGCGATGACGTTGGCCGGCATGCTGTGGGCCATTTGGTTGTTACCGGACACCTTCGTCCGCTTGATACTCGTGATTCTCACCAACACGCTCTATCGCCTCCGGCTCGTCGGCGCGCCGCACATTCCACACTCGGGTGGAGCACTGCTCGTCCCAAACCACGTCTCCTTTGTGGATGGTTTGCTTTTGATCGCGAGTCTGGACCGCCCCGTGCGCTTCGTCGTCGACTCGCACTATGCCGAGCAACGAGTCTTCAAACCTTTTATGACCGCGCTGGGAGTCATCCCCATATCGTCCCATGGTGGGTTGCGACTGATTCTCAAAGCGCTACGCGAAGCGGGTACTGCCCTTGATCGAGGCGATCTCGTCTGCATTTTCCCGGAAGGACAGATCACGAGGACCGGCACACTGTTACCATTCCGGCGTGGGTTCGAACGGATCGTCAAGGGGCGAACGGTTCCGATCATTCCTGTTCACTTAGACCGTGTCTGGGGAAGCATCTTCAGCTTTAATCGCGGACGCTTCCTGTGGAAGGTACCGGAACAGCTCCCCTACCCGGTCACTGTCTCATTCGGTGCTCCGCTACCTCCCGATACGACGGCAGACACCGTGCGTGGGAAGATCCGTGAGCTCGGTGAAGCGGCCTGGCAACTCAGGAAACCAACTCGCCGGCCGCTCCATCGGGAGTTTATTCGCTCGATGCGCCGGTATCCGTTCCGCCTGGCCATGGCCGACCAGAATCGACCCCGGGTGTCATCCTTGCAGGCCTTGATCGGATCGATCGTCCTTGCGCGAAGCCTTCGCCCCTATTGGAATGATCAAGAACGTGTCGGCGTCCTTCTGCCGCCCACCGTCGCCGCCGCCTTAGTGAATGTCGCCGCCCCACTCTGCGGCAAGACCATCGTGAACTTAAACTACACGGTCGGAAAATCAGGCTTGGAGGCTGCCGTGAACCTGGCAGGCCTTCGCACGATTGTGACCAGTCATACCTTCATCGAAAAAGCTAAACTGGAATTACCGGATGGGCCATCGGTCATTTGGCTGGAGGATCTCGCGAAGACAATCGGCAGAGGGCAAAAACTCCAGGCTGCGTTGTTGGCGTTGTTCGCACCCTGCCGCCTGATCGAACGGGCCTGCGGACAGAACATCGCGCTCACCTCCGACAGCCTCGCTACCATCATCTTCAGCAGCGGCAGCACCGGCGAACCCAAAGGCGTCATGCTGTCCCATTTTAGCATCGACTCCAATACGCAGGGGGCCACCCAAGTGCTGCACCTCTATCAGGATGAACGGGTCCTCGGCATCTTGCCCTTCTTTCATTCCTTTGGATACATGGTGTTTTGGTTCGTGATGTTCAACAATGCGGCGATGATCTTTCACCCCTCCCCGCTTGATGTCACCGCCATCGGCGAACTCATCAGAACCTATCGCATCACGTTTCTCGTCACGACGCCGACTTTTTTACAACTCTATTCGCGCCGCTGTACGCCTGAACAATTCAGTTCGGTCCGGGTCATCCTCACCGGCGCGGAAAAACTTCCCGCCCGTCTGGCCCAAGCCATCGAAGACACGTTCGGGATCGGACCGATCGAGGGGTATGGTGTCACCGAATGCGCCCCGGTTATTGCCGTCAATTGCCCGGACTTCCGCGCCGCCGGCTACTATCAACCGGCATCGCGACGAGGGACCGTCGGCCAGCCGCTCCCGGGCGTGTCCGTCCAGATCGTCGATCCAGACAGCTACGCGCCGCTGCCGTCCGGCACACCCGGCATGTTGTTGGTGAAGGGACCAAACGTGATGAACGGGTATCTCGGACGAGAGGACCTCACGGCGAACGCCATGCGTGACGGGTGGTATGTGACCGGCGATATCGCCATCCTGGATGAGGACGGCTTCCTCACGATCACTGACCGGCTGTCGCGGTTCTCGAAGATCGGCGGTGAGATGGTCCCGCACGGGAAAGTCGAAGAAGCCTTGCAGCAGGCTGCCGGCGCTGACATGCCAGTGTTCGCCGTAACCGGGCTGCCGGACGAAAAAAAGGGTGAACGTTTAGCTGTCCTCCATACACTGGACGAAGCGGTGATTCCTGATATCCTGGCGAAACTCGCAACCATGGGCCTCCCCAATCTATTCATCCCATCGCGCAGCCAGTTCGTGCAGGTTGAGGCCTTGCCTATTCTTGGGACCGGAAAACTGGATCTGCGAGGCGTGAAACGGATTGCGATGGAACGGCTCTCTTCACGTGCAACGTGAAGCGTATCCCGCAAGAAGATAATCGCGGATACTTGGATAGAGCGTGAGCCCATGATTCATTCAGAAGAACGCTTCACGAACGACGCTTCACGAGATACACACCAGCAATCTCTGATCGATTGCCACGTGCACCTTGCCGCATTACCTGATGGCGACAACGGCTGTTATATCTCACCGAAGATGCTCAAGAGTCCCCTCTTTCGATTTCTGCTCTGGAAACATCAACTCTCGCCGGACAACCCGCGCGAGGCCAATGCAAAATACCTGGAAGACCTCCTGAGTGAATTACACACCTCCCGACATGTCCATCAGTCGGTCGTTCTTGGAATGGACGGTGTCTACGACGGCTCCGGCCATCTGATTCGTGAGCACACGGAGTTTTTGATCAGCAACGAGTACGTACTGCAGACCTGTCGATCCCATCCCCATGAGTTGCTCGCCGGTGTGTCGATCAACCCACAGCGGCGGGATGCCGTCGAGCAGGTTCATCGCATGGCAGATGCGGGAGCGGTCCTTGTCAAAGTTCTTCCGAACGCGCAACACTTCAACCCCGCTGATACCCGCTACAAGTCCTTTTACCGAGCGTTGGCCGAGCGGAAGCTGCCGTTCCTGAGCCATGTCGGATATGAGTTTAGCCTGATCGGGAAGGATCAGTCGGTCGGCGACCCAAATCGTCTACGCCTGGCGCTCGACGAAGGCGTCACGGTGATCGCGGCTCATGCCTGCAGCTACGGCCTCATGCTCTACGAGAAATTCATCCCGACACTGCACGAGTTCGTCCGGCGTTACTCCAACTTTTACGCCGACATCTCCGCCCTCACATTGCCCAACCGCCTGCGGATGTTGCTGCATCTGCGCCACTACCCTGAACTACAGGATCGTCTGCTGTTTGGGACAGACTACCCGCTATCGGTACTCCATCTGGCTGCATGGGGGCGGGTGAGTGCCGGACAACTATGGCGCCTAATCCGCACAAAGAATCGATTTGACCGACAGGTTGACGTGTGTCGTGCACTCGGTCTCAGGTTCCGCTCATTCGGAGAACTCTTGGCGCGCTCGGCGAATTTCTGAACAATGATGCACCGTGATCAAATACTGACCATTCTTCGTGAAAGGATTCTCGCGTTCGCGACATCACGTCTATCGAGAGACCGCGCCGAGGACCTGACGCAGGACGTCATGGCTGTTCTGCACGAGAAGTATTCGCAGGTTACGGAATTGGTTGAACTTGTCCCCCTGGCTTTTCAGATCCTACGGTACAAGATGTTGGATACCCATCGGAAAGCCTTGAGGCGAGGGGAGTACAATCTGGCTTCGGTTGAAGAGCTACCCCTTGCCGATACCGCTGCCGATCCAGCCGCCCAGCTTGACCAGAAACAGCGTGTCGGTCGGCTGCTCGAGGCCATGGCTAAACTTGGCGATCGATGCCGCGAACTCTTCAAGTGGAAGTTAGAGGGGAAAAGCTTCCCGGAGATTCAGCGATTGATGCGACAGACGTCGATCAATACAATCTACACCTGGGACTTGCGCTGTCGAAGAGAATTACTAACTCTGATGGGTGGCAGCTGGGAATGAACGACTCATCTTATTTCACATTTCACTTTTCACCGTTCACGCAACATGGTCATGCCTAACGACGACCTTGAAAAGCTGCTTGGTGGATTTGCGGCGGATACGTTAACCCCGGATGAAAAACAGCAGCTCTACAATACCGCCCTCCAAGACCAGCAACTCTTCAACTTGTTTGCTGATGAACAAGCGCTGAAAGAATTACTGACCGACCCCGTGGTGCGTGAGAGGCTCCTGCGATCGTTACAGGAACCAACCTCGACAACCCATAAAGGCAACCTGTCATGGTTCGGCTGGTTTCGTAGGCCTGCCGGACTCGCCTGGGCCGGCGGACTCGCCGCAGCCCTCTTCGCAGTCGTCCTAGCCACGACCATCTATCAAGAAAGCCTCAACGAGGCTAAACGATCCGCCATGAGTGAGCAAGTGATACCCTCAACTCCACCGGCCGCTGAACTCTCTGTAGAGAAAACAGCCACACCCGAAGTCAAAGGATCTCGGGTAGAGACGCAGGCTAAAACGAAATCGACAGCCCCGGCGCGGAAACAAGTCTTCACTGCAAATGCATCAAAACCAGAAACTGCAGTTACGACTAAACCGCAAGAAGAGCAAGCAGCCCCACCATCACCCCCACAGCCATCCCCCCGATCGGAAGCACAGGTATCAAGCTCAGCCGATCAAGACTATGAGAGCAAACCTTCGGCTTCTACTTCCACAGCCGCACTGACCAAAGTGCCGACTACCGGGACTCCACCCGCCCAAGTCGGTTCAGCGCTGAGTGCGCGCTCCTTGTTCTACGGGGAATCACAGGAGGTCGCTTCTAGCGCGATGACGGACAACCAGCAAGGTCGCTATTCCACACCGGAGTTCGACCGATTTACACGGAAAAGTGAGCGGGCTGAGAATCTAAGAGGGACAGTCGCACAAACCACTAAACCTTTAGGCATTCGCTACAGTCTTGTCGCGAATGGAGTGAAGGACCTGCCCGATGACCGGGATTCGGGAACCTCTCGCCGAACAGGGTCGCTTGATCTCATGATCGAATCAAATCAGGACAGCTTCTTTCAGGTCTGGGGAGAAGCCGACACCATCCAAGCGCATCTCCTGTTTCCTTTTTCAGCAGAGGACCCCGTATCCTCACAGTTGATGGCCCATCAGCGTCGCAGAATTCCAATCCTAGGCGGCTATCGTTCCATTACCGTCCGTTTATCTCGACAGCCGTTCGATCCCCTCTCTACCAAAGACCCCAATGCGATCAAGCTGTCGACGCTGGCACAGCTTCGAGAATCCTCCGTTTCCATGGGACCGTCCGGCTCTCAAGAACAGGAGACCTACGTTGTGAATCAAGACCCCACGGCCGGCACATTTGCAGTAAGAATTCCCATGCCCAAACTGTGACCGATTGCCCCACTTTGACCAAACGTGTTGCGCCAAAACAAGAGGGCCGCTCTCCGACGGAGGAGAACGGCCCTCGATGTAACATCAGGGATCAATCAGGGCGAACTATGGACTGACCGAAATACGATCCTTGATCAGATCGAATGTTTCTTTCGGCACCACATTCTTCGCGACTAGTTCGCCCTTCACTCGATACGGGCGATTACTCACGATTCGATCGGCTTCATCCTGCTTCAGCCCTAAAAAGAGGACCATGTCGTTTGCCGGAACCTTATTGATGTTCAATGAAGCCGACGTCGCGGCCGGCGCGACGGACGCAGTGCCGGCTGCCCCTTGCTTGGGTGTCAATGTGGCAGCCTGCGCGGACGACCCCGACTGAGAACGATCCTTCAGCTCTTTCTGATAGCGAGCCACGAGCGATTTCAGCGTGTCATTGTGACGCTTGACGTCTTGATATTCCTGCTTCACGTTCCGATTTTGAGCCGACAATGCTCGAACTTTATCCTCTAGTTCTTTGGTCCGCGCGTCGAGCGTGCCTCGTTCCGCATCACGTCCATGTTCAAACCGCTGGAGTTCATCCCGCGCGGCTTCGGCCTCATTGTTGAACTTGACGTTCAGTTCTTTGAGCGTCCGCACCTGTTGCTCCATCGCGCTTTTCTGCTGGCGCGCTTTTTCCAGCTCCATCTTCGCGCTATCCGCTTCCGTCAGCGCTTCTTGGTATTTCTTGTTGGACACGCAACCCGTCGTCAACACCGCGCCGATCAGTACTATCGCCGTCCACTCGCGTTTCATGCGATCCTCCCTCCATCAAATCTTGCGGCTTGAATGTGCTTCTTACGGATCTCTACGCTCACCTCACCATGTTCCCGTTCTTGTGATGGCGTTCTTTGTGTGTATGCCAACCTCCAGGGATTGTCAACATATTTACTCTTGTAGGAGACCAAGCTCCATGGTTCCTAAAAACAGATGAGAAGCGCTGACGCGCTTGACGGATCGTGGCCGCTCTGTGATGATCCGGCACATTCTATCAAACATAGCCATGGAGGGTAATAGTCAATGGTTCACCATCGGAAGTGGAGCACGGTATGAACGAATGGGGTCCTGCACTTGCCGTCATCCTTGGAATCGTGGAAGGGATGACAGAGTTTCTCCCGGTCTCCTCCACAGGGCACTTGATCCTTGTCGGCCATGCCCTCGGGTTTACCGGTGACGTAGCCGCCAACGCGGAAATCTCGATTCAGCTGGGAGCCATCCTTGCCGTCATCGTGTTCGAACGGGAAAAGATCGGACGACTCCTCTCCGGCGCCTGGCAGGAACAGAAGATGTTTCGTTGTAACGCCACACATGGAGCGTCTGCGTCCTTGGCAGAGCGAATCAAGGCCTCGATGCAACAGCATGCAAATTTGTGGTTCTTGATTGGATTGGGGATCGCCTTTCTGCCGGCGGCATTTCTTGGCCTTGCGGCCCACGGATGGATCAAGTCGCATCTCTTTACCCCGCAAACGGTCGCGATCACGTCGATCCTCGGAGGCATCATCATCCTGATCGTCGAAGCCACCAAACGCACGAGTCACGCGATGAGTCTGGACCAGGTTTCTCCCCGAGATGCGTTCTGGATCGGTGTCGCCCAATGTGCCTCGCTGATTCCCGGCATGTCTCGATCCGGCTCCACCATCATCGGAGGCCTCCTCGTAGGACTCGATCGCAAGGTCGCAACGGAGTACTCATTTTTTCTCGCCCTTCCCACCATCATTGCCGCCACGCTCTACGAAACATGGAAGGCACAGGGCACCTTTACTGAGCAGGACTTTTTGGCGCTTGCTCTCGGCATGGTGATTTCTTTCCTTGTCGCTTGGGCCGTCATCGCCGCTTTCCTCACCTATGTTAAACGGCACACCTTGCGGGTGTTTGCCTACTATCGTATTATGCTTGGAGTGGTGGTCATGTTGGTCGCCGGCTGAAAGGAGTTGTGCATGTCTTCAGATACCATTCATGTGTATGACACGTGGGTCAATGGAAAGAACGGTCGTATTCACTTCGATGTGATGACGACGGATGAAGCGACCGCGCTTAAGCTTGCGAAGGAATACTTGGTCAGCATCGGGGAACCGAACGCTGCGATCACGACGAAGGAATGTCAATTCTGCCACAGCGAACCACTCGTGATGTTTTCAGTGGAGCAACAGAAACAAGTGAAGGAGAAGGGCGGGTTTATCGTCCCAATGCCGGCCTAGGATCATCTTAAGATCGGATCCACAGCCATTCGTGCCGGGCTCGCCCGGCACGAATCTAATCTTACATACCTACCTGATTGATAGACGCCGCGTGAGGAAACTCAATTCGGCTCTGAGGCCGCCGACGAATCGGGCTTCTTTTCGAATGCGAAGTGAATGATCAGAAAGATCACGCCGACGGTGATGGCTGAGTCCGCCACATTAAACGCCGGCCAGTGGTAGTTTTCGACATAGACATCGAGAAAGTCGATCACTTCCCCGAACCGCAGGCGATCAATCAGGTTGCCGATCGCACCACCAAGAATTCCGGCCACACTGACACGACCGACCCAGTTCTGCTCGGGCATTCGGAGCAAGATCGTACCGAGCAATCCGAGCGCGAAGATCGAGGTCAACCCAAAAAACACCATACGAAAGGCGTTACTGCTGCCAGCCAACAGGCCGAAGGCCGCTCCTGGATTGCGGATATACGTCAGGCTAAAAAGATTGGGAATGATGGGGATCGATTCGTGCAGACGCATCGTTTGCATAATCTGCTGTTTGGTGAGCTGGTCCAGCAGAATAATCCCTCCGGTCACTGAGGCCAAGACCATATTGCGAAGCGCAGACCAATTCACCGTACAGCCTCCACACATCGCTCGCAGAGAGTCGGGTGGTCACGATCCTTTCCCACAGCTTCTCGATAATTCCAGCAGCGTTCGCATTTCTCAGCCGCTGATTTCTCAACCGTGACTCGGATACCTGCAGACCCCGTCTCTGCCGCCACCAGCGTCACGCGTGACACAATGAAAATTGTGCCCAGATCATCGGCATAGGCAGACAAAAATTGATAGGCCTCGGGACCGGCCTCGATCCGCACATGCGCCTCCAGCGACGATCCGATCACCTTATCTCGGCGGTAGGTTTCCAGCTCGCCTTGAACACGCGTTCGATAGGCCAGCAGTTTCTCCCAGCGAATCGCCAAGGCGTCGTCTTTCCAGCGAACGTGTGGTTCCGGGAACGAGACCAAATGCACACTCATCGCTTCCTTCCGGGCCGCTTCCGGTAGCATCCGCCAGATCTCGTCGGCAGTAAAACTCAAGACCGGGGCCATGAGTTTCGCCAGCGCCACGATTATCTCACAGAGGACAGTTTGAGACCCTCGTCTCAGTGGAGAATCCGCCCGAAATGTGTAGAGGCGATCCTTGAGAATATCAAGATAGACGGCACTCAGGTCGACCGAGCAAAAATTGTTCAGAGCATGAAAGATCGTGTGAAACTCAAACTCTTCGTACGCTCGCCGGACTTTTGTGATCAGCTCCCCAAGACGCATCAAGGCCCATCGATCCAGCTCCGGAAGCTGTTCGTAGGGCACACGATGAACATTCGGATTGAAATCGTACAAATTGCTCAGCAAGAATCGTGATGTGTTGCGGATCTTCCGATAGGCCTCGATCAGATGCGTCAGAATCTCCTGTGAAATGCGCAGATCTTCTCGATAATCCTGAGCCGCCACCCACAAACGGAGAATTTCCGCGCCCGACTGCTTGATGACATCTTGCGGCGCCACCACATTGCCGGCCGATTTGGACATCTTCTTGCCCTGTCCATCTACGACGAACCCATGGGTCAATACTGCATGGTAGGGCGCGCGGTGGTCTGTCGTGACGCCGGCCAGCAGAGCGCTATGGAACCAGCCTCGATGTTGATCGGAGCCTTCGAGATACAAATCGGCCGGCCACCACTTCCTTGATTTCAGAACAGCCGCGTAACTCACGCCGGATTCAAACCAGACATCGAGGATGTCTCGCTCTTTCTCAAAGCTCGTCCCGCCGCATTCTGGACAGGCTGTGCCAGCCGGCAAGAGATCATTCGCGGATTGTTCGAACCACACATCCGCACCTTTGGATTCCATTAAGACCGCGACATGCTCAATCACGGCAGGGTCGGCCAGGACATGTCGGCATGCTTCACACGTAAACCCTGGAATCGGCACCCCCCAGACACGCTGGCGTGAAAGACACCAGTCGGGCCGATTTTCAATCATCCCGAAAATTCGATCACGTCCGTAGCCGGGAATCCATCGCACGCGCTCAATCTCAGCTAACGCCTCTTTCCGCAGATCATTCGTCTCCATCGAGACAAACCACTGTTCCGTCGCGCGAAAGATCACCGGATGCTTGCACCGCCAACAATGCGGGTACGAATGGTTCAATGACCCGTGCCCGAGCAACCGTCCGTTCGATTGGAGATAGTCGACAATCTTCGGATTGGCCTTCAAGACCTGTTGGCCGGCGAATTCTTTCACGACCGGAGTAAACCGCCCTGCATTATCGACCGGAGCCAAAATCTCAAGCCGTTCGCCGGGCAACGCCTTGGCATTGTGATCAAGCACGAGAATGTAGTCCTCCATCCCGTGCCCCGGCGCGATATGCACGCAGCCGGTTCCCTGGTCGAGCGTGACGAAATCCCCGAGTAGGACCGGCGATAAGCCGGTAGACAACGGCCGCTGCGTTTCCAAGCCTTCAAACCCTTCGCCGCCTTTTTTGACTCCCACCACCTTGTAGTGTTCGAGGGCGCAGGCCTTGGCGACAGTGTCCACGAGCTTGTCCGCCACGATCAGTAGTTCGTCGCCGACATGAACAAAGGCATACTCGAAATCCTGATGGATACAGACCGCCTGATTGGCCGGCAAGGTCCATGGTGTGGTCGTCCAGATCACGACGGACACGAGCTTGATTCCATCAGGAAATGAAATGCCGGGGAAGGTCTTCGCAAGAACGGCAGGCGACGTCACGACCGGGAACTTCACATAGATCGATGGCGACGTATGGGTATCATATTCAACCTCGGCTTCCGCCAGCGCCGTTTGATCCTGCATGCACCAGAGGACGGGCTTGAGTCCCTTATAAACGCCACCACGTTCGACAAATTTTCCGAACTCACGAATGATCATGGCTTCATAGGCCGGCGTCATCGTCAGGTAGGGATGGTCCCATTCTCCCAATACTCCCAGCCGTTTAAATTCCTCTCGCTGGAGGTTGACGTATCGCTCGGCATAGTCGCGACAGAGCTTGCGGATCGCCGATACATCCAAGTCTTTTTTCTTGTCGCCCAATTCCTTCATGACTTGATGTTCGATCGGCAACCCGTGGCAGTCCCATCCCGGCACATAGGGCGCATGAAAGCCCTCCATCGTCTTTGATTTGACGATGATGTCCTTGAGCACTTTGTTCAGCGCATGCCCGATGTGGATCCGACCATTCGCGTAGGGCGGACCGTCGTGCAACAGATACCGTGGTCGTCCTTTGCCTAACTCCTGGATCTGGTCATAGAGCTTCTGCTGTTCCCACCAACCCAGCATCTCCGGCTCCCGTTGTGGGAGGTTGGCCTTCATTGGGAAGTCGGTTTTGGGAAGATTGAGTGTTGCTTTGTAATCCATAACTTTGCGCCCGACCGAGGTCAGCTCTCTATACGCACGACATCAACAGGGAGTGAATCAGGGTGTGATGGCGTTTACGAAGCGTCTTGAGGGAATATACCGGAAGGAATGGGGTAGGCACCAGTCCTAACTCACGGCCATCATGCGGTCCAACGCCACCTTGGCCCAATGCTTGTCATCTTCCGCGACCACGATGTGGTTGACGACGTGACCTTCAGCTAAGTTCTCCATGGCCCAGCAGAGATGCGCCGCATCGATGCGAAACATCGTGGCGCACTGACAGACCGTGGAGGACAAGAAGAACACTTTCTTGTCGGTGAGTTCCTGTTTCAATCGATTCACCAGATTCAGTTCCGTCCCCACCGCCCAGGTCGTGCCGGCCGATGCGGCCGTGACCGTCCGAATAATGAATTCGGTTGATCCGATGAGATCGGCCTTGTTGACTACATCCTCGTGACATTCAGGGTGGACGATGACCTTACCGTCCGGGTACTGTTTGCGAAAGTGATCAACATGCACCGGTTGAAACATTTGATGGACGCTGCAATGGCCCTTCCATAAAATCAGCTTGGCTCGCTTAATGGCGTCTCTGGTATTCCCACCGTTGGGTTGATAGGGGTCCCACACGATCATCTGCTCGCGTGGAATACCCATCTTGTTCGCCGTATTGCGACCCAAGTGCTCATCCGGGAAGAAGAGAATCTTCTCTCGCCTGGCCCAACACCATTCAATAACCGCTTTGGCATTGGAAGAGGTGCAGGTAATGCCGCCGTGTTCGCCGCAAAATGCCTTGAGCACTGCCGCCGAATTGACGTACACCGCAGGCATGACGGTTTCTTCAACAGGCACGACACGTCCTAACGCTTCCCAACATTGGTCGACCTGCTCAATCGCAGCCATATCAGCCATGGAGCATCCGGCAGCCATGTCGGGAAGAATCACCGTTTGCTGAGAGCGGCTGAGGATGTCAGCCGTCTCTGCCATAAAGTGCACGCCGCAGAATACGATGTAAGGCCGCTCTGACCGTTCAGCGGCTAGTTTCGCCAACAGAAGCGAATCTCCTCGGAAATCAGCATGTTGAATGACTTCATCGCGTTGATAATTGTGGCCGAGAATCATCACCCGCGTGCCAAGCCTCTGCTTAGCAGCGGTTGTCCGCCGAAATAATTCTTCTGCTGAGAGCGATTGATACTCGGCAATCGGCTTCGGTAGCGTCGCAGTTGCGGTCACAGGTGTCCCCTCCACTTGGTCATATCATTCTACGATAGGACTCCCAGACAATCAATGAAGCGAGCGACATCGTATAACTAGCACATCATCTGTCCTAATTTTGTAGCACGTGACGTGTCCGGCTTTGGGGTGGCCCGCAAGGAGGGCCACGATGACACGAGCGAACGTGCTACAGGAGGAGATCATGGGCTACAAAAGCCGGATAACTTGACTTGCGATCTACATGGATCGGTGCGCTCATTTTGATATACTGTGTTTCATCATGGCATCAGATGAGCCCAACCGACTGTCATTAGGAGCTGATCGACGGGAATACTATCGCATCACCATCACCCTCCCTATCTGCCTTCAAGCTGAGACGGACGCTACAGAATGCACATTTGTCGAAAAATCAGTCAACTTGAGTGCTGGCGGTATCGGGTTAGTCGTGAACAGGCCGTTTCAGCCGAACGACCTCCTCTCCTGTACCTTGTTGTTGGCGGAGCAGGTGCCTTTTCAATCCTCGCTCGAAGTGCTGCGTGTTGATACCCTCCCCTATCCGCCTGACACCTACCGTCTTCACGCCCGTTTCGTCGAGATGACCAGGGATAACCGGGAACTACTTGTCCGACACATCCTACAGCTTCAACGCGAACACCTCACCAGACACTATTCTGCGTAATACCAACTGACGTCTGGTGCCTCGTCACGGAGATCCATATCTAGTAACTCTCCTCCGGCCCCACCAAAGAGGGATTCATTCTCATGGAAGCAGCCCTCTAGACTGGGCCACCGTGGAATCGATACGCCCGTACCAGCGCCATCACTATCGCGTCCTACTTTCTGAACCCTACCCCGTGATGTTGTCCGATGCGCAGACCATTTTGGAAGGCACAGTGACGAACCTCACAGTGTTCGGTTGCGCGATTGACTGTCCCCAGGTCTTTCTCAAAGGAACAGAGCTGCGAGTTCGCTTGATCCTCCCAGACCAACCTCACGCATTGCCGGTTGAAGAAGCAGAAGTTCGGTGGGTTCAGGGCACCCGCATGGGTCTGCAGTTCCTCAAGGTGGAGCGGGCTGCCGATTTTCGGCTGCACGGCTTTGTCTGGGACCGGATGGTGGAACGGTTTCGGACGATCGTTCAGGAAGGACTCTCGACCTGCTGATCCTGATTCAGGCCCCGCTTTCCCACCAGGGCAAGGCAGAGTAACCCGATAGCAATCCACACCAACTCACGAAAGCGTCTGAGTAGTGCGAATGTGATGCCTGTTACGTCGCTGTAACCGAAGGCCTGCAACAACAGCATGTATCCGGCATCTTGGGCCCCCAAACTGCCGGGGATGAAAAAAGACCCGCCCTTAATAAACGCTGCCAACGCCCCGATGGAAATGGCAGCCAAGAAACTCATCGACTCTCCGAGAAAATAAATGATCCCAAAGACTTCCAGCGATTCGGCGAGCCAACCGAAAAAACACACCCCGACCGATGCAAAAAACGCCTTCCGATGATGGTCGTAGAAGTTCCTAATCGTCTGGTCAATCGACCGAAGATGCTCTTCTTGCGCCTCCAGCGCTCGAATCTGCAACCCGAGTTTCCTGACGAGCGATAGAATCGACGCAAACAGCCCACGATGTTGGATAAAAACAAACCCCGCGATGGAACACACCAGTAATCCCACGCTGATCAATGCTGCCGTGATGGTCTGTACCGCCGAGCTGCCAGCACCTAAAAGCAAAAACCCAAGGGCGATCCCCGTGAGAATAAAACACACCTCGGCAATCGTCATGGTCGTTTTGGCAATCACAACGGAGGCCGCCCCTTCAGCCATTGGAACATCATACTTTTTGAGCAAGTACGCCTTCAGTGGTTCGCCACCCAAGTAAGCAGTCGGCGTCGTCATATTCACCACTTCCCCGGCAGTCCGAATCATCAGCAGCCGCCAAAAGGGCACCGCCATTCCCGAGGGTCCTAAGACAATCTTCCAGCCGTAGGCCTCGATCGCATACATGAGTACGGAAGGAATCAGGATGATCAACAACGTGACCGGGCCTAGCTGCGAAGCGGCATCATAGATGTTACCGGGGCCGATGTGCCACACCAGGAAACCGAGAACGGCGAGACCGAAGACGAGTAGGAAATACCTCAACACGTAGTCAGTGGTGCCTCTGCTGCATTTATTGTCGAGGCAATGCAATTGCGGACGGACGGATGGCCCACGCCAAGGCACCAGCAAATAGTAACGAGCCGGCGGCAGCAAAGGTCAGGAACCAATACAGTTGATCAAGTAGAGCAAACCCGAGCAGCGCTGCGGAGAAATCTCGGCTGGCGACATTCTTCAACATGACTTCGGCCCAGGCCGCATGGGTCTGGGATTTCCAGCCGCTCATGGCCTTAATTTTCTGCATCCGTTCAACCAGAAAAAAGCAGATGCTGTTTCCCGAGACCGCAGCAAATCCCAGCGCGAGTGGAACCCACTCATCGGCTTGGCCAATCCTCGTGGTATACAGTCCGACGGCGATGCCCGCAAAAATGGCCATGTGCACAATGTTGTCCAACACAAGATCCAGCCATGCACCGAGCGGCGATTCCGTAAAGGTCAATCGAGCTACTTCTCCATCACAGCAATCGATGACAGCCGCCAATTGGAACAAGAGAGCCGCGACGATCCCGGCACTGTAGGTACCAAGACCGAACCCAGCTGCGGCCATCAGCCCGATAAGTCCTGCGAGCGCCGTGATAGAGTTCGGCGACAACCCGATCGCGAGAAATAACCGGGTGAACCAGCGAGACACTTTTCGGTTGAAATATCGATCGACAAACCCCTCAAATTCTCCCTTGAGAGAATTGTACAGTTTGTTTTCCGCTATTCGCACATCAGACAGCGTACGAACCTCCTGATACCACGTCCCCTGCTTCGCGTCCGCCGTAACGACTCGTACTCGTCCGTCTGCGGCGGCCTGCTCGATCCATTGTCGGATCGGAGGACCACCTTTCTCGTTCGCCGCTTGATTGCCTGCGCTCATGAGGCTCGCTGGAAGAACCAGCAGTTCCGCAACACGCACGGTTGACTCGGTCGAACCGGTCAAGGACCAGGTCTTCTGCCGGCCGACCGGCATGTTCAACGGTACTCCTTGCATGATCGGCTGATCGAGTGGCCCCTGCCTCGATTGCGCCACCACGATCGCCTGCCTCTCTTTCACGTCACGTCGCAGTTGTTCGATCAATCCACGAGAAAACACACTGTTGACACTCGCAATCAGTGTAAAGCCATGAACCTCTGCAGCCAATGACTCCCAGGTTCGGGGGTCGTCGAGGGGGAATTCACGAATCGGCATCCAACGGACGGGAATCGTGACCCGCGGTCCTTTTCCCAACGCCAACTTGAGTTGCTCCTCTTCTGAGCCGGACAGAACGATCAACTGACGAATTCCTGCCCGTTGCAGGGTCAGCACCGTGCGTTGAAACAACCCGATTCCTACGACGTTGGCCAACGGACCCAGCTCACCGACATCAGGCCCGATTGGTTCACCGAACACCCCGACGGAAGGCAGGAGGATCGCCGTTCCCAGCCCTTGAATCTCTGCTCTCCGTTGGAGAATTCCCTTACTCATCGTTTCACATTCAGCAATACTGGATAGTCATGGCCTTTTGCACCGTCGTACTCCGCGGCACGGCCATCGTACCATAAAGAACACGTTTTCATAGTCTTGGTAACACTTCCGACTCGGCCTTCTTGACGTCGTCGACGAAATCGATTTCGGTCCAGGGAAGGCCTCCGATCTTTTCATGGCCGACCCGGACATCCTGAAAATAACCCAGCAGGCCGTCCTCGTACTCCATATTCCACAATCCCTGGTCAATGTAATGGCGAAGGGAGGAGACGAGACGAGGGGTATCGGCATGACGAACCCGTAAAAATCCTACTCCCTCACCGGCATAGTCATATTGATCTGGCATCTTTTTCGTCAGTGCGACTACCCGGCTACCCGCCACAACCACCATACACTCTTCACCGGTCTGTTTCACGGTTTCATCCATCAGCAAGGCATTCTCATGGGGGGACGAGACAAGACGCCGGAGAATCTCCCGATGAAACAACACATCAGCATCCATGACGATGGTATCGCCCTCAAACGCATCTCGCGCAATCCACAAGGATGAAATGCTGCCGCGGTGAAACTGTTCGTTCACGAGGAAGGAAACCCTGGCACCGCAGGAGTCCTCGGCAACCGCTGCACGAATCATCTCTTGTTTGTACCCAACCACGAGGTCCACTTGTCGAACACCGACACTCACCAACGACGCTAGATAGCGATGCAAAATCGATCGGCCACCGATCTCGATGAGGCACTTTGGGCGATGTTGCGTTACCTCCCAGAGGCGTTTCCCCACTCCGGCCGCCAAAATGATGGCTTTCATGATGGCTTACACGCCTGTTCAAACGCATCCACAAATCCGCTGAACTGCGCTTCGGTCAAGGCCCCCATATTGGCCACACGGAAGATTTTATTTTCCAAGTTGCCCTGCCCGGCATAGATCACATAGCCTTGTTGTTTGAGACGGTCATGAAGTGATTGATAGGTCACTCCTTCGGGCAAATGGTAGGCTGTAATCGTATTTGATTGCCGATCCGTCGGCAGGAGCGCCTTTACGCCGAGTGACGCCATCCGTTCTCGGATGAGCGCTGCCATCTTCCGGTAACGTTGAACGCGATTGGAGACGCCTTCTTCGAGTAACTCATTGAGAGCTTCGTCGAAGGCATAGTAGACCTGAACGGCAGGCGTGAACGGAATGGTTCCCTGCCCTTCATTGTCGATGTAATGAGTCAGATGGAGATACCAGGATCGCTTCGGGTAGGAGCGCATCTTCTCAACAAATCCCTTCCGAACTAGGACAAACGACACGCCTGGAAATCCCTGAATGCATTTCCCCGCCGTCCCCACCACCATGTAGATGTGTGATTTGGCGATATCGAGCGCTTCCCCGGCCAATGCGCTCACAGCATCTAATACGAACACTCGATTTTGGTTGTCAACAATATCCGCGATTTCATGAACGGGGTTGAGCAATCCGGTTGTCGTCTCATGGTGCACCATCCCGACGACGTGAACTTCCTGATGCTGGCGTAACGCGAGCAGCAATTTCTCGGGGTCCGGCCTGACCGTCCACTCATATTTCAGTTCACTCACACCCAAGCGATGGAGCCCGATGATCTGGGACATCCGCTCGCCATAGACCCCGTTGTTGAGGATGAGTATGCGTCGACCGTGAGGGAGCGAGGACATCAAGGCCGCTTCGACGGCAGCCGTCCCCGACCCAGTCATCACGACGGCGACATAGTCCGACTCCGCCCCTGGAACAAAGGCTTTGAGCAACTTTGTTTGGATACGGTGCAGAAGTTCTGAAAACTCAGCTTCTCGATGGCAGATATCTGGCCGCAGCAGGGCTTGTCGCACTCGTTCAGATACGTTTACCGGCCCAGGATTCAGCAAAATCACCGTCGCACCTCGTTGTTCGTGAAAGATATCTCGTCCGGCATTCCCCCTCCACCTCTGCCCTGTCCAACAAACGACACTTTACGAGATACGTTATTCGATGGCTTTCATGAACCGGCGAGTAATCTCTGCCGGCTCATGCAGCACACGGCCGGCGTCTTCCACGAATTCATTCACCTTGATGAGCAGCATACTGGGCCCGTCCTTCTTCAACATGTCCTTGAATTCGTAGACCAGATCTTCGCGATCCAGCACTCGCTCGACATTGACATACCCAGCCGATTTCGCCACTTTCTCAAGCGGCACCACATTGGAGATCGTCGGTTGATTCCCGGTCGTCCCGTACACCTCGTTGTCGAACACGACATGGATGAAGTTCTTCGGCTTCAACGCCCCGACGGTCGCGAGCGTACCCATACCCATCAGAACATTGCCATCACCGTCAAACGTGATGACTTGTTTGTTGGGCTTGGCCAGTGCGACCCCAAGCGCGATTGCCGGTGCGTTACCCATCGAACCGATCATATAGAAATGGGTGGGTCTATCCGCGATCGTATGAGCCTCACGAGACGGAAACCCATTACAGATGATGACCGGTTGATCCGTCAGTAACTCTAACAAAGCCGTCATAGCCTGGGCACGACTGATCAAGGTTCCCTCTTCAGGCCTCATGGGTGCAACCCTTTCACCACGCCCTTCGTAATGACGAGCGCAACAGGGGTTTGTTGTTTGCTAAAGATCTCGGCCACCCATCGGAGATCCTCGATGGCAGTTTTTTCGGTGAGCGTTCGGTGGGGAATCTTGACCGTATCGAGAAGATGCGGCATCACGTCACCCATCACTAGATGTTCCGGAGCATCCTTCCCCCCCTGTCCTCTCCACGAGACGATCAGCACACAGGGTTGTCGATAGATCATGTTGAGCGAAATAAGTGCATTGAGCGATGTGCCAAGGCCGGAATTCTGCATGAGAACGGCCGGAGTTTTTCCAGCCATGTACGCACCTGCGGCCATGGCGACGGCTTCATCCTCTCGAACCGCGGGTGTGTAGAGCCGCCGATTCATCAATTCCGCAATGATCCCACCCAGGATTGAATCCGGCACTCCAGTGAAAAAGTTCACGCCCATATCCTGCATGGCTTGCACAAACACGTCGCTCTCGATCACGGGCTTTTCTCCTTAACTTCGCGAGGCGCGCACCAAAAAACGGCGCATTATAAGACAGGATTTGGCGTGTTCTCAAGGATGATCGGGAAGAGATTGTCTCCGGATGATCATCGTGGTAGCGTGAAGCCATCAACAGGGTCTGTGATACATCGACGTACGTGATTTATCTATCCGGTCTTCCTATGCTTACCTGTCCCTTGGTCGCACTACTCGCGATACTCATCAGCATCGACTGTTCATCGGCAAGCCCCATGATCGACGACCCAAAAGGATTTCATGATATGCCTTGGGGAGCTGCTTTATCTTCCCACCAGGAGCTGGAAACCATCTCCTCCAGCCCGCCTATCGTCGAGTACCTTCGTAAAGAAGAGCCGTCATTGTTTGCCGGAGCTGAGATGACCAGTATCCGGTATGTCTCGTTGGAAGGTCAGTTTGCGCGCGTCATCATCCGCTAGGAAGGCGACCAGACACACCGAGAGGTCCTAAACCATTTAGAAGGACGATTTGGTGAGAT
>JBFWZD010000005.1:0-213944 GCA_050185705.1 Nitrospira sp.
CGCTCTCTAATAACTGGACGACTTCGCGCTTAAATTCCGGCGTGAACTGTTTGCGTGTACCCATGGGACACCTCCTCGGGGATCCTGGCCCCGCTCAAAGGTGTCTGTCAAATCCGGGCCACCTCAAGGCGACCCTTCTGATTTCTGCCCGGATCATGCAAAACCGACGCTGCGCAGTCTTATCACCAAGCGTCGAACGGAATGATGGGTTGGACTGAGGTGGCGCTAGACAATTCTCACATTGTGCTGTACAGTAAAACGTACAGAACAGGAGCGCGCCATGGATGCTATGACCTACACTGCCGTTCGTGCAAATCTCGCCAGCGCAATGGATCGGGTTTGCAATGACCACGAAGCCTTGATTATTACCCGCAACGGCGAACAGTCTGTCGTAATGCTTTCGCTTGAAGACTACAAGGCACTCGAAGAAACCGCCTATCTGCTACGCACGCCCGCCAACACCAAGAGACTGCTCTCTGCGGTTGCGCAACTGAACGCAGGCAAAGGCATTGAGCGGAAGCTGGTCAAATGAAGTTGGTGTTTGCAGACGAGGCATGGGACGATTACCTGTATTGGCAGAAGCACGACAAACGCATGGTAGAACGGATCAACAAGCTCATCCGCGAAACACAACGTGAACCCTTCGGCGGTGTAGGCAAACCAGAACCATTGAAGCATGCGCTATCGGGGTTATGGTCACGGCGGATCACCGATGAACATCGCATGGTGTATCGCGTTGTAAATGATGCATTAGAAATTGTGCAGCTCCGGTTCCACTACTGATCCAAGAGACCTCCCGTCGTTTAGTCCGATCCGTATCAAAACCAAATCTGCCAACTCCTGACCACGCAATACTCGATGCTCACCCCTTGGTTGCATCTGGTGAATTCAAGGCTGCCAGATCGGCGTAGGTTTCCAGCGTTCGACGCGCGGCTTCCTCATTCAGTTTGCTGATCGCAAAGCCGACATGGACGATCACGTAGTCGCCAACGCCAGCTTCCGGCACTAAGGCTAGCGAAACAGATTTGGTCACTCCACCGAACGACACCGTCGCGGTCCGGAGCACATCTTCCTCGATGCTCAGGACTTGTCCTGGGACTGCGAGACACATTCTCGGCTCACTCTTTCTTACTGAACGTCATTGAGACTGTGCCCAGCGATCACCGCCTGCCCAAGTGAAAGCCCGCCGTCATTGGGCGGGACCAGACGATGACAATACACAGTGAATCCTGCCGCTTCCAATCGATACCTCGCGAGTGAGAGCAGCAGCCGATTCTGAAAACAACCGCCGGTTAGGACGACGCGCGGAAGACCAGCCGCCTGCGCCACGCGAACAACCCCTTCAGCGAGGCCGACATGAAACCTGGCAGCAACCAATTCAGGATGGATTCCCCGGCAAACGTCATCGAGCACGGCATTGATCATGGGCTGCCAATCAAGCATCCATTTGGTACCAGGACTCTCACTTGGCACCAGATCCATCGGATATCCTTCTTCCCTTCCTCCACATGTCTCTATTCCTTGCTCTGCAGGAAACTGGACTGCCATCGCCGCCTGGCCTTCAAATGACGTTTCGCGGGATAGCCCTGCGAGGGATGCAACCGCGTCGAACAGCCGCCCCATACTCGTAGTCCAGGGTGACGCAATGCCGGACCTCAGTAGGCTTACAAACTTCTCACGCTGATCCTGCGATACCTGCCAATATGGAAGCCGATCCCCCAGTATCTCTTGTCCCATGAGCTCCCATAACAGCGCAATGGCAGATCGGCTCGGTTCTTTCATAGCCGCCTCTCCACCCAGCAACCGAAACGGTTTGAGGGAAGCCAATCGCGTGAACTGCTTGTAATTCGTGATCAGAAACTCCCCACCCCAAACCTGACCACCTTCTCCGTATCCGGCCCCATCCCAGGCAACACCGAGCACTTCGCCGTCGAGTTTGTGTTCGGCCATGCAGGAAGCCACATGCGCATGGTGATGTTGCACGGGTACCAACGGAACAGACAGAGTCGCAGCGAGTTCACGTGCGAAAGTAGTCGAGCGATAGTCCGGGTGCAGGTCACACGCGATGGCCTTGGGTGTGACCTGAAGCAGCTCTTGGAGATCATCAACCGCCTGCCGGAAGGCCCTGTCCGCTTCGAGGGTGGTAAGGTCACCCAGATGCTGGCTGAGCACAACACGATCCTCTCTCAGCAGGGCCACCGTGTTCTTGAGATGTCCGCCCACGGCAAGAATCGGATCTGGCATCCCCTCTATCAGACTATCGCTCCAGCGAATAGCCTGTGGCACATAGCCTCGCGCCCGTCGAAGGATCATCACATCGCCCTTGGGTTTTCCCGTCTCGCCCCTGTCGTTGCGATCCGGGATACCCTCAATCGCCAACACCACCGAATCATCAACCGGCCTCGCGATCGGCCGATCATGCACGAGGCATGCATCGGCAATCCCCTTGAGACGAACCAGCGCCTCTCGCTCATCCGTCACGATCGGTTCCTCGGAGCGGTTGCCGCTCGTGGCCACCATGGGCCTCTGGAGCGACGCCATCAAGAGATGGTGGAGTGGCGTTGTCGGCAACATCGCACCGAGATAGGGATTACCCGGCGCCACGGCATCGGCGATGTGTGTTTGTTGGCGCCTGCGTGTCAGGACAATCGGCGCTTGCCGTGAGCAGAGTAGCGCCTCCTCGTCCGAAGACAACACACAGTAGTCTCGGACCGCGTCGATGGAAGGAAACAGCACGGCAAAGGGCTTTTCCGGCCGTCGCTTCCGATCGCGTAACCGCCGGACGGCCCCATCAGATGTTGCGTCCACCCAAAGCTGAAACCCACCCAGCCCTTTGACGGCAACGACGAATCCCTGCTTCAGCCAAGCTGCCGCCCGCTGTAAGGCTTCCTCTCCGACTGCCATTTCCTGACCTTGCTCATTCCACAACGACACCCGTGGACCGCAGGTAGAACAAGCGATCGGTTCTGCATGGAAACGCCGATCCGACTCGGCAGAATATTCGGCGTGACAAGCGGCACAGAGTGGGAATTCTGCCATGGTCGTGTTGGACCGTTCGTAGGGCACCGCTGTGATCACGCTATAGCGCGGCCCGCATTGCGTGCAGGTGATGAAGGGATGTCGAAAGCGACGGTCCTCCGGATCGGCGAGTTCGCGGCGGCAGTCTGAGCAAGTGGCAAGGTCGGGTGGGATCACAAGAGCCTGCTGACCAATCTCCGTGCTTAGAGCGATGGAGAAGTACTTTTCGTCAACTACTGGAATAATGCGCGTGTTCATCGCCTCGATCATGGCGGAAGCCGGTCCCTCCCGCTTCAGTCGCCCGAGAAACGACTCGATATCTCCTGCGTCTCCTTCTGCCTCGATCAGAACACCGCTCCGAGTGTTGGTCACCCATCCAACTAGCACAAGCTCACGCGCAAGCCGATAGACGAATGGCCGAAACCCGACGCCTTGCACCGTTCCTTCCACCGTGATCTGCACACGCTGAAGAGAGGATCTCTTCATTGTTGTACTACCAGTTGGTGGACGACCACTTCCGGTTCCTCTGAACCTACGACCGTCGAGGCTCCGCAGGAGGAACAGGCATCGTTCGGTCCTGGAACCGTCGTCTCTCGTTTACAACCGGGACACCAGGCATTCCCTGGTATAGGGATAATCTCCAGTGTTGCGCCTTCGGCCTTTGTGCCACGAGCAACCATGTCAAACATCATCTGCAACGCGACCTGGTCATGGGTCATCACATGTGACAGCGCGCTGACCTTCAGTCTCACGGCAGAGAGCTTGGCGTTGCCTGTTTCACTCAACCGCGCTTCCACGGCCTTCACGACTTGCGTCATCAATTGGAGTTCATGCATGGCACGCCTCACATTCCTGGATAACCAACCCTACGACTTCGTCCAAGGCTTTTGCGACCTGAGGCGACAACGGCTGTCCCGCTTCCGTGTGCCCTACTTCGATTCCGTAGACGATCACTGTCTTAGGGAGCACACCGAGGACACGAGCCAACTCCAGTGCTTCCGATACCCCGAGCGCATGACTGGACGGAGAATGCATCCGCACCGCGATCGGTTCCGTGGAGGCATCGAGACGATGAACGGTCCCGGGACGCTGCCCGCTTTGGGCTGCATCGATCATGATGGCAACACTTGCTCCCCTCATCAGTTCGACGATGTCGACTCCAGCCATCCCCGACTCGATCACCTCAGCACGGTCGCCTAGCTCCCGGCGCAGTCGGCTGACCGCCAGGAGACCGACAGCGTCATCTCCTCTCATGGAGTTTCCGAGGCCGATGATCCGCATGGAAGAGCCGGGGTGGTCCTTCTTCACGTCCCGCTCTCGCGCTTGATCTCAAGATTCAGAAAATGCGTCGCGCAGGAGATACAGGGATCGTAGCAGCGAATGACTCGCTCGCACCCAAGTGCCGCTTCCTTATCTGAACAATGCAAAAGACGCGGCAAGAAGAGACGCAAATCTTGTTCGATGCGAGATTGATTCTGTGAGGTCGGCGGAACGATTTTGGCTTCACGGACGATGCCGTCACCATCTACCTCGTATCGATGGTAAAGAATTCCTCTAGGCGCTTCCGTACAAGCCATGCCGATTCCTGGTCGAACCGCGACCGGCGCCGTCGGCATAGGCGGAGGTTCGTACCGCTCGATCAGTCGTAACGATTCTTCCAGTGCGTAGAGAATTTCGATCGAGCGCGCGATGATCCCGTGGAACGGATTCCCTAAAGGGAACGCAATCTCCTGGTCAGCCAAAACCTGCTTGGCTAACGGCGTCAAATGGTCCTGATTCAAATTCAGACGGGCCAACGGACCGACCAGATAGGGCGAGCCGTGCAGGGTACAGTGGAGCGCAGTGGAATAGGGCACTTGGTGTTCGGTGAAATGTTCCTCAAACTCGTTCACCGTGAGTTGCAAACCACTGGAGGCAACTATCTGCCCTTCATTGAACGGATACTCATCTGGGTGACGGAGCGCGACGTAATTGTAATCGGGAACGAACTCCGGATAGTCGAAACCCATGACCCAGCGCACGGTCTCGACCGCTGCGTCACGGGCCCACAAGAGTTCGTCTTTCAGTTCCTCCAGCTCACGGCGCAACGGCACCCGAGAAAAGCCGCCGACCTTCACGGAGACCGGATGCACGGAGCGGCCGCCGAGCAACGACATGATCGCATTACCGGCTTTCTTGAGCCGCAAGCCGCGGGTCACCATGGCTGCATGATCCTTTGCCATCGCGATGCCGCTCTCGTAGCCGAGGAAATCCGGAGCCTGCAGCATATACACATGCAACGCGTGGCTCTCGATCCATTCACCGCAATAGATGAGGCGCCGCAGGTCACGCAACGCGCCTTCGACACGCAGGCCGAAAATCTGCTCGAGTGCATGGACCGCGCTCATCTGGTACGCAGTCGGGCAGATCCCACAGATCCGCGCGACAATGTCTGGCACTTCGTCGTAATGCCGCCCCTGCAAAAACGCTTCAAAAAACCTGGGGGGTTCGAAGATCTTGAGTTGGACGTCCTGGACAACATCGCCCTTCACCGTGACCAGGAGCGCACCTTCCCCTTCCACACGGGCGACCAAATCGACGGCAATCGTCCGCGTGTTCTTCATCTGTTCAGAGTTATTCTCTTCTCTACTCTTCACCCCTTAGCTCTCACCTTTTACCGCTTGTTCTCCCACGCGTCACCCTCTGCGCGAAATGGCGACACATAGCCGTTGATACCTCGAAAACGTCGCATGACCTCGACCGGGATCAGTTGCAGTTCCCGATGGAATCGGGTTGCGAGCGAGGCAGTGTTGGGCGGAAGGCCCGGTCCTTTCCGTTCGCCCTCGCAAGGTCCAAAACAGCCGTAACAATCTCGCCCCATGCTGGGACAGATGGCCCCACAACCGGTCCTGGTTACAGGCCCAAGGCATGGGATCCCTTTCGCTACCAGGACACAGACATGTCCCCGCCGCTTACACTCCAGGCACACACTATCGCCCGGCAGACGAGGCTGGACTCCGACCACAAGATCGGTAATGACACGAAGCAGCTGATGCTTATCGATCGGACAGCCCCACAGCTCGAAATCCACATGGACATGTTCCGAAATAGGAGTGGATGTACTCAGGCTTTGAATATATTCCGGGCTTGGGTAGACGGCCTGTTTGAACGATTCGACATCGACCCAGTTGCGCAAGGCTTGAATCCCACCGGCCGTTGCACAGGCTCCGATCGTGATCAACACCTTCGTCTGTTGCCGCAACTCGAGAATGCGATGGGCATCCTCTGCGGTGGTGATCGACCCTTCGACCAGCGCGATGTCGTACGGGCCCGGCTTCATATCGCTGGAGGCTTCGGGGAAATAGGCAAGATCCAGCGCCTGCCCTATGGCAAGGAGATCCTCCTCAAGATTCAGGATGCTGAGCTGGCACCCGTCGCAGGAGGCAAACTTGACCACTGCCAACCTCGGCCGCTGTCGCTGTGCGTCCGGCTTAGACATGGTTGCCCCTCACACTCCTGTTCGGCCCAACCACGGTTCGACTCGATCGTAGCGCATGACCGGACCGTCTTTGCACAGGAAGTACGGACCCATCTGACAATGCCCGCACAGACCGATACCGCATTCCATATGCCGTTCGAGCGACACATAGACGGCCGTCGCTGGAATCCCGCGCCTCATCAGAATTGGCACGCCAAGGCGCATCATGATTTCAGGCCCACACATCAGGACCGTACTCTTCTTGGGATCGATCGACACCTGCTCGAACAGTTCCGTCACCACACCGATGTGATAGCTCCAGGTCTTGTCCGGCTGATCGCTGGTCAGCAGCACTTCGGTATCGGGAGCACGGCGCCAATGATCGAACCGCTCACGGTAGAGGAGATCGTGCGGCGTCTTGACGCCGTGGAGAATCTTAATCGATCCATACTGCGCTCGCCGCCGGAAGATGTACTCGATCGCCCCGACGACCGGTGCACAGCCCAGACCACCGGTGATGATCACAACGTTCCGCCCCTTCGCCTCTTCCAGCGGCCAGCCTTCTCCGAATGGACCGCGGATGCCTAACGCCTCACCAGGCTGAAGATCGGCGATCGCCTTGGTGACTCGTCCCACGGTTCTGATCGTGTGGTCCAGGACCTGCGGTTCATCAGGGTCGGACACGATGGAAATCGCCACTTCGCCGACTCCAAACTGATAGACCATATTGAACTGTCCGGCCTGGAATCGAAAGCAGCGCCGGGCTTCCTCATCAACAAGCTGCAAACGGTACGTATTGATGTCTTCAGCTTCTCGAATCTTCTCCACGATCGTCGCTGGATGGATCACATAGGGATTGACCATTGAACCAGCCTTTGACACCACAGCTATTGACGCTCCGCTTGTGGACGAGTGATTGACGGCTGAGCGCCAGGCGCCAGCAACGCCTGTAGTTCCTCGGTTAAATCAATCCCAACCGGGCACCAGGTGATACATCGCCCGCAACCAACGCAGCCGGACGTGCCGAACTGGTCAATCCACGATGCAAGCTTATGTGTCAGCCACATCCGGTATCGATCCTTGATCGTCGGACGGATATTTTTCCCGTGGATATATCCATGCTGTTGCGTGAAGCAGGAGTCCCACAACCTGACATGCGTGCTGTGTTGGTGCGAGAGGTCCGATGTTTCCTCGACGGTATGACAAAAACAGGTCGGGCAGACCATCGTGCAATTCGTGCAGGCAAGACAGCGCCCCGCAACCTCGTCCCATCGAGGATGTTCGTGAGCTTCGTAGAGAGCGTGTGGCAAACGTGCCTGATCCAACCGTCGGACTTGGCTCCGAGCACAGGCTTCGATACGCCTGCCGGCCTCACCAGTGAGGTCTTCGGAAGCAGCGGGCAGCGAGAGGACTGACAGAAGATCACGCCCGGCCTCGCTCCCTGCCTCAATCAGCAGGTGATCGTCGACCTCCGTAATCACGAGATCAAAACCATGGTGAGCACGAGGGCCGGTCTCCATTGATGCGCAAAAACAGGTCTCCAACGCCCTCGTGCAGTTCACAGCAACCAGAAAGAGCCCTTCGCGGCGAGATGCGTAGTAGGGATCGCGATACGCATCCTCAAGAAAGATTCGATCTTGAATAGCTAGCCCAGCGAGATCACAGGCACGGGTACCGATGATCGCCACCTTCTCTTGTTGAGGAGGTGTCGGATGAGCGCTGAATCCGTTCTTGGCTCGCTCGATCTGCAAGAGCGGCTCACGCGGTGCGAAGGCGAAGGGCTTCAGCGATTGCGGTCCATGGACGACACCGAAGATGTCGTTGGATCCGGTGTGTTCCAGCCGATAGCGTCCCGGTTCCTGCTGATCGCGCCAGCCGATCGGAAGATCCGAGGCCCGTCCGATCGTCTCCCAGACAACGGAGCCATCGCGCACGGTGGGCCCGACCACTCGATAGCCCTTGGCGTTCAAGGTATCGAGCAATCGTTGGAAGTCGGTTGCCGGTAGGACAGTGTGTGTTTCCGAGGCAGTTCCCATGGCCGCCTTTCGTTCCGCTCGATGCGTACCTTGTTACCCCTTGATGCAGATGAGCGGTTCTAGCCTTGCCACTTTCTTCGCCAGCTTTGCATCATCCGCCGCGTCGACCACTTCGCTCACATCTTTATAGGCACCCGGTGCTTCTTCGGCTATCCCACGCATGGACGGACTGCGAATCAGAATGCCACGGCTTTCCAAGTCCTTGACCACGTCACGCCCATGCCACCGGCGTAGCGCTTGATGTCGGCTCATACTCCGACCGGCTCCATGACAGGCAGACCCATAGGCCAGCGCCATGCTCTCCTCGGTTCCCACAAGCACGTACGATGCAGTTCCCATCGTGCCACCGATCAAGACCGGCTGGCCCACTGACCTCAGAGATGGTGGAAGGTCGGGGTGGCCTGGACCAAACGCCCGCGTCGCTCCCTTGCGATGAACGAACAGACGGGTCGGTGTCCCGTCCAGGACATGTTCCTCGACCTTGCAGGTGTTGTGGGAGACATCATACAGGAGCGAGAGCTGCGCCTGCGGCAGCACGTCCGCAAATACCTCTCTGAGCAGATGCGTGAGAATCTGCCGATTAGCCAGCGCACAGTTGATCGCCGCTCGCATCGCCCCAAGGTATTCCTGACCGATCTCGGAATTGATCGGAGCGCAGGCCAACTCACGATCCGGCAATTCGACCCGGTATCGAGCCGCACTGACGGCCATGCTCTTCAGAAACTCGGTGCCGATTTGATGCCCAAGCCCCCGCGATCCACAATGGATACTCACAACTACGTCGCCTTCACGAATTCCAAAGACTGCGCCGACCTCTGCATCATGTACCGTCACCACCTGCTGCACTTCGAGATAGTGATTCCCGGAACCGAGTGTCCCCATTTCATCTTGCTGACGCCTTTTGGCACGATCTGAGACCTGTTTAGGTTTGGCGCCGGCCATACGGCCCCGCTCTTCGATGAACTCAAGATCCTCGTGTGCCCCGTAGCCTTTTCCGACAGCCCATTTCGCTCCTCCGGCGAGCATGGCATCCATATCATGTTTATCCAGGCGAACCTTGCCTGTGCTCCCCACGCCGGCAGGAATGCGGTGAGACAAGAAGTCCGCCAAGCGTTCTTTCACCGGTTGGACCTCCTCGACCGTCAACCCCGTGCGTAGCAAACGGACTCCGCAGGAAATGTCGAAGCCCACACCGCCTGCTGACACCACGCCGCCGAGATCAGGATCGAATGCGGCGACCCCGCCGATGGGAAACCCATAACCCCAATGGGCATCCGGCATCGCATAGGACGCGTTGACGATGCCGGGCAACGTGGCTACGTTGGTCACTTGCTCGTACACTTTCTCATCCATATCGCGAATCAACGCTTCGGTGGCGTAGATCACGCCCGGCACATGCATCTTGCCACGCGGAGCAATGTGCCATTCGTCATGTCCGCGGCGTTTTAATAGGTTGAGGTCCATTTTACCTCGCAACTCACTTCTCACGGTGAGTCATACATCGACTACACATTGGGCAATCCACCGGCCATGCGCATCCTGCTTCACCGACAGTTCAGTGTAAGTTGCACCTTTCACTTCGACAGCCGGTTGATGTCTTGTTACCTCGACTCGCTCTCCCCATGCCGTCGCGTGCAATGAATGGTCGTTGAAGCGAACGGCGAATCGACTAAAGAGCATATCCCGTGTCGCCATTTCATAGACGAGCGCATTCAACCAATCGACCAACAGCAACTCCTGGTCAGGAGCCTCGCATACGATCGGAACGGCATCCAGGGGAGCAACGGAGGCCGGATCTGTGATGACCGCGGTCAGAGCCAGCCCTGCGTTTTCGAACGCCCCCTCTCTGGTCAAGCCGATCCCTCGCACACCGATATCAGCCTCATGCGGGAAATGTTCCCACCCTTCGCCATGGACCGCTTCGGAACCAGGGAACTGCATCGTCGGTCCTCTCTCTGAAGTTCTGCAGCAATACCCATAACATAACCGATTCGTTCCTTTCGCCTCTCTCCATGACCCAACCGCGGTCATTCCTCCCTGGCGTTCAAGTGCAAGCTCCACTCCAAAAGTTTCCGCTCGACACATTTTGAATTTATCTTCCGATCATACACTCGTCCCCTCCAAATTCCCGGTGCTAGGAATCCCTGTGTCCTTTCGCAACATACATGAGTGGAGCGTTGTGGCAGATTTCCTCACCGAGGTTCCAATTCCTATGAAGGCTGCTCCGTTCGCGCACAGTGTTTCAAGGACTTGCGAGGTTCCTATTGTCACAGTCCGTGGCGCTCTTCTTGCCAGAGTCTCATATAGGGCTGGATGATCCCGCATCGAATCGTCGGTATGGAAGAAAAGGTGGTTCTATGAAAACGAGCGTAAAGAGAAAACAACTGGCGATCTCCCAGGTGGGTCGCCAGTATGGCTTACTCGTGCTCGGGCTGCTTGTCGTCATGACCCTGTCGGGCTGTAGCGCCCGAAGCATCGTGAGTTCTGAGGAAGAGCGTACACCTCCGCCTAGTCCGCCTCCCGCCCCTCTCCAGGAAGCATCAAGGGTTCCTCCCCCGGCAATACCTGTAGAACCGGAGTTGCGTGTCGAAGAAGAGACTGTTGCACCGGTAATCCCGGTTACACCGTCCCCTCCACCGGTCGAGCCGCTGGCCGAGCTCTCGAATGTGTATTTTGATTTTGATCAATATGTGATACGGCCAGACGCGCGCTCGACGTTGGACCATGTCGCCAGCTTGCTCAAATCGGAGCTGAATCAAAAACTCGTGGTCGAGGGCCACTGCGACGAGCGAGGTACCAGTGCCTACAACCTCGTCTTGGGAGAACGGCGCGCTCAAGCCGCCAAGCGCTATCTGGAGAAACACGGTATGGCCGCGTCGCAAATCCAAGTCATCAGTTATGGAAAGGACCGGCCCTTCTGCACCGAGCACAATGAGGCCTGCTGGCAATCAAACCGCCGTGCACATTTCCGGAGGCCGTAAGCCACGACGAAGTATCGAACCCCGTATTAATCACATGAGGAGGTACTGCCATGAGTTCACTGACACGATGGGAACCAACGACACGATGGAATCCGTTCAAGGAACTCGAAGAAATGGAGAAACGGCTCTCGACCCTATTCGGACGGACCGCGGTTCAGACCGGCGGCGACAAAAAGGAAGCCATCACTGTCTCTGAATGGTCACCGCTCGTGGATATCTCGGAAGACGAGAAGGAATACGTCATCAAAGCGGAAGTGCCAGAAATGAAGAAAGAAGAGATCAAGATCAATGTCCATGACGATGTCCTCTCAATCAGTGGCGAACGGAAATATGAGAAGGAAGAAAAGGACAAAAAGTATCACCGCGTTGAGCGAGCCTATGGGAGTTTCATGCGGAGCTTTACCCTTCCCGAAGATGCCGACGGGTCGAAGGTCAACGCGGAGTATAAGGATGGCGTCTTGAAAGTCCATCTTCCAAAGTCTGAGAAGGCAAAGCCAAAGGCGATCGAAGTGAAAATTTCGTGAAGCTGGGCGTCGAGCGAGCGAAGGGGTACGTGTGATGTTCCGAAATCGTGAAGAGGCTGGGCGTCGACTCGTGGAGCGACTCATCCAGTATCGGGATGACCCCACAGCCCTTATCTTGGCACTCCCGCGCGGAGGGGTCGCCGTCGGTTATCAGCTGGGCCTGGGGCTCCATCTTCCGCTGGACGTCTTTATCACCCGAAAGCTGAGAGCGCCCGATAACACCGAGTATGCGCTCGGCGCAGTGGGTGAAACCGGGACGGTCTATCTGAACCCTGGGGCAATGGCGGCCTACGGCTTTTCTCGGACTGACATCGCCGGGTTGGTTCAGATGCAGCAACACGAGATCACCCGACGGCAGAGTATGTACCGCCAAGGTCGGCAGATGCCCACGCTTGCCGACCACAGCGTCATTCTCGTAGATGACGGGATCGCCACCGGCTCCACGTTCTTCGCAGCTGTGCAGGCTATCAGACACTTCAAACCTCGCCGATTGATCGGAGCTATTCCAGTCGGTCCGGTCGACACTGTGCGGGAAGCACACGACCAGGTGGATGAATTGATCGTCATTGCCACACCAGATCCGTTCTGGGCTGTGGGTCATCACTATCTGGACTTCGACCAGGTCAGCGATCACGATGTGGTGGAATATCTAAACTTGGCGGAAGAGTCGCAGTTGGAATGGAAAGAGCGGGCACATTCTTCAACTGCTTCACCCCCACAATAAAGAGAGACATACTTGAGAATACGAATCAGAGCAGCATCGCGGATTGTTGCACTGGCACTCCTGATCGCATGTGCCATGGGCATCGGTCCCGCCATGGCGAAAATCGTCGTCCCATCCGGATCCGTGATTGAGGTCGACGAGGTGACGGTCACCACCGTCGTCCAAGCCTTTGAGCAGGCGGAACAAGCGATCAAAGCCCATGACCTGGAAAAGGTCATGGGCATCTATTCCGCCCAGTACAACTACCATGGGTTTAAGAAGGACGATATTCGCAAGATCTGGAAAGATCTCTTTGATGAGTACGAGGAGATCGCCAGTACCCATCTCTTCACGAAGATGACCAAGCTCGGAACGGGGAAAGATGCCGTGCTGGAGGTCACCTGCACGGGGCACTTGTGGGCCAGATCAAAGACCACCGGTCTGTATGTCCCCATCGACAGTTGGCATGAAGAAGTGCATTACCTCATCCCGGAAAACGGCGCGTGGCGTCTTCGCGGCCATCTTGGCGAATCACCGCTGGTGCTTCCGTTCGGCACCGCACCACATCCGCTGTTTTGACGGCGAGATGAGAAAGGTCATGGAATGAGAGTCGTCATTGGTGTTGATTGGTCAGATCAGGCCCTCGCAGCGGTTGCCCAAACCTTCAACCTCTATCATCCGACGGACGTCACGCTGGTCCACGGCGTCGATTTAGGGATTTTTGAAAGTCCGATCATCGCCCAGGCCGGCAATGTGCAAGGCTACGAGGATTTCCGTCACGCGATGGTCGATGCTGGGTGCAAGGCGCTGGATCATGCCGCAACTATGGTTCCGCCGGAGATTCAATCCATCAGGAAGGTCAACGAAGTCGCCAATCCCGCTCAGCTCATCCTCGACAGTGCCGACAGCCTTTCAGCCGACCTCGTTGTCGTAGGCGCCCGTGGACAAAGCCGCCTGTCGGAAGTTGTCCTTGGAAGCATCTCGCACCGGGTGCTCTTGCACGGCTCTCGCCCAACCTTGATCGTCAAGGGTGCATCGCGCAAAATACAACAGGTGCTTGTCGCCGTCGAGGATCAGGACGACGCCGACCGAGTCGTCCGATGGCTGACACAGCATTCGTTCACCGTTCCCGTGGAACTGCGGGTGGTCCACGCCGTCGTCCCGATCGGAGTCAGCGAACCCTATGTTGGACCTGAAATTAGTGCGTGGCTGAATGATGTGCAACATTATGCAGAGGAACTCGTGCAATCGACTGCCGGCAAACTCATGAGCTCTCGATATACGGTGAGCACGAAAGTCGTCACCGGTCAGGCTGCTTCGGTGATCGAAGAAGAGGCGGACTCCATGGATCTCGTGGTCGTGACCTCGCATGGGAGGAAGGGACTGTCCCGTTTTCTCTTAGGGAGTGTATCCCATGCTGTTGTTCATCATGTGACTTGCCCGGTGCTCGTACTACGGTGAAAGGAGCGAAGGTGAAGATGAAAACGATGACTCTCACTCTGCTATTCATTGCCTTTTCAACGGCTGTGACCATCGCTCAAGGAATGCGAGGGAATTCACAAGCCGGACAGAGCGTGTACGAGCAGCAGTGTCTCCGTTGCCACGGGGATAAATTGGACGGGAATGGGCCGGATAGCCACGATCTCATCGTTCGACCCGCTAACCTTCGATCTGAGATCAGTCGGTCCAAGACGGATTGGGAGTTGCTCGTGGCGATTTCAAACGGTGTCTTGTTCAGCCCGATGCACGGCTTTCGCGGCAAACTCACGGATCAACAAATGCTCGATGTGCTGTCGTACATCAGATTCATGTCACCACCGGACATCACCAGTTAGCAGAGGTGTCTTTCCAGCGCATAGCTTGGCACACATTCTTCCGCCGACTCGCCATCCACGTCTTCGTCATCGTGCTTTCTCTCACGGCCAACGCTTGGGCTGGGGAGGCCATTCCGGACATTGAGGTTTTTGTCAGAGCGGGTTGCCCCCATTGTGCAGCAGCAAAGATTTTCCTCGACGAACTTCGGCGTGAGCGGCCTTCGATTCACATTACCCTTTACGACATCGCTGAGGACTCCGCGGCGCGACAGCGACTCGAGGCATGGGCCAAGGATCGAGGCATTACCACCCTCGGTGTTCCTGCATTTCTCATCGGCACAGAGCTGATTCTCGGATTCCAGTCGTCCGACACGACCGGAGCTAAAATCCGCGCCATGCTCGACCGGAAAGCACCGGACACCGTACCAGGTCCATCGGTCGACAGCATCGAGACAGGATGGTTCGGCCCACTTCGCGTCCACGATCTGGGCCTGCCCCTGTTCACCGTCGTAATCGGTGTGCTTGACGGCTTCAATCCCTGTGCGATGTGGGTTCTGCTTTTTCTCCTGTCGCTGCTGGTCAATCTCCAAGATCGGCGGAAGATGGCGCTCATCGCCGGAACGTTCGTCCTCGTGAGCGGAGTGGTCTATTTTGCCTTCATGGCGGCATGGCTCAACGTGTTTCTTGTGTTAGGGCTGTCACGGGCCGTTCAGATCGGGTTCGGCGGCATCGCGCTCTTCATTGGAGTGGTGAATGTGAAGGATTTCTTTGCTCTCCATCACGGTCTGTCCCTGAGCATCCCCGAATCGGCGAAGCCCGGCCTGTACGCCCGCATCCGCCGCATCATCCAGGCCGACAACCTTGCCGGAGCCTTGGTGGGCGTCATCGTTCTGGCTGGGCTGGTGAATACGATTGAATTGCTCTGCACAGCCGGATTTCCAGCGGTCTACACACAAATTCTGACGATGCAGCAGTTGCCGACATGGACCTACTATGGCTATCTTGGCCTCTACAACCTTGCTTACGTTCTAGATGACAGCCTCATGGTGACCATTGCAGTGGTCACGCTGAGTCGGAGGAAATTACAAGAACGGGCTGGACGCTGGCTGAAGCTGACCAGCGGCCTGGTGATGGCCGGTCTGGGAGCTATCTTGCTTCTGGCACCTGAGTGGCTTATCTGATCGTCATACGCATGAGCGAGATGGGGGCAGCTTGGCCTGTCCTGGTAGCAGCGTGGTAGCAGAGGAGGATTGAATGAGGAGGTTTAGACGTTGATGTCATCCAATGATTCCTTTCGCTCATAGTATCGCTCGCACCAGCTATAAGTGACCAAGGGCCAGATGAAGATTGCAGGTTGTGTTAACCATGGTAGCCATGAGCCCGTCTGATTCAATTCTATTGTCCACACGAAAAAAATGGTAGCGGCAGAAAGCAGGCCGCATATAAGGGCTGGCGAACCTTGCCAAATCCGACGAGTGCGATTATGGCACCACCGAGAAATGCCAATAGTGTTGCAGCACTCGTCGAAAGAGGGCCTCCGGCAGTAATCAACTCGTTCGCCGCATACGCGCATAATGAGAGCCCAGGGATGCCTAATAGGACGGCGGATGCGACTCTCGTGACCAACCTCATGAATCAACCTCCGACGAATTACGCTCTGAGTCTATGGGTCGGATTCCATGAGGTCAATTTGATTTGACTTCTCAGGCAAGGCAGCACAAGCAAGATCCAAAGCTATCTTGACACGCGATTTGCTAGTTCGCTACCGCTTGAAATCGGTCTGGAGAATCTAGAAGTCTGATATCGTTAGACTTCCTGGTACGGGCAATATCCCTCAAGGCTTTGGCGATGAACGCGGCATCCTCATTCGCTTTTTCCAAACAAGCCTCTACGCATGTCGTCATTTCCTATGAAGTGCGAGGATGTTCGACGAGGTCGGACCAGCGAAACTGGGCAAGGGTTGGTTGTCATCCTCACCTTTAGTTCCGGCTCTTCCACATATCCGGTTCGCGATGCAGATGGAGTACTGCCAGAACGACAACCTCGTCCGGCCCTTCAACGAAATATACTCCATAGGGGAACCGATGGAGAAGCGCTCGACGGACTTCGCGTTCTAACTGCGGAAACTGCTTTGGGCTACTTTCAATCCGCTGAAAGACTTCGTCGAGTTCACTGAGAAATCGCATGCCCAACCCAGTCCGCTGGTCCTCATACCACAATGCGGCTGCCTGAATATCGAGGTCAGACTGTCGTTGGACGACAAGTCGCCGTGCCATCCGTCAGTTCAACGATCGTGCAGCTTGTTTGTGATTTCTGTGCGAACGTCCGTCCACGATCGGCCTGCGTCTGGATGTGTTCGATACGACTCTAGTCGTTCACGAATGATGTTTCGATGCCAATCAGGGACAGGAACCTGCTCAGGAGTTGCCGCAATGCGATCCCACAAAGATTGCACAAAATCGATTCGTTCTTCGACGGGGAGCTCGTCGAATCCGGGAGGTGGAGAAGGGATTGGTTTTGGCATATTAGACACCTCTTGCAAACGAAGTATATCGCAATTTAGGAAGATGAGAATAGTGGATCCTGTGAAGGGAATAGGAACCCTGTGGCTCAGACTTTACTGCTCCGGATTGGGATCTTTTCTGATGAGCGCGAGATAGAGCAGGATGTCGGCGAGGTCTTGGTCGGTCATGGTGGTGTCTGGAAACATGCCGGTACCGGGATGACCTTCTCGAATCGCACGAGACCGCTCTTTGTTGGTTTTCAGGCGCAGGATGTTGGCATTCCGCAAATCGGTGGGGGGAGGGTCTAGCTTTGCGATGAGCTTCGTCGTGTCCGCTTCCAATCGAGGAATCTTGTGCAGATATCCATCGATCCCATGGCAGTAGTAGCAGACCCCTTTCCCATTAAAAATCTCACGGCCTTCAATGATATTGCCTTTGAGCTTTCCGGTCGGTTGCGAGGACGACGTCTCGGCCCAACCGTAACTGGTCATAGTTACCGACTCCACTCCCAGCCATCCCATCAAACAGAGACCGAGCAAGATCAGCCGGCGGTGGCTGACAACTGAAACAAATCCCCTGAGATCGCCTCGCCCTCGTCTTTGATCACTGTCAATGCTGACTACAACAGGCATTGTACCGATCCTCTGGAATATTCTTCATGTCGATGAAGATCTTTGCGCACTCGTCTGGGCCGATAACGTTATCGATTGCGGGATACAGCGCCCGTTCTTCCTTCCTATTGTGAGAACTCAAGAGGTTGAGGAGCGCCTGCTCGTCCTGATCGGACTCGAGATTGTGTCCTTCCACTTTTTGATGAATGGCTTCGAGTAGCTTTTTGATCTGTTCATGCTCAAAACGCATGATGGGCGTCGGCCCGTCCTCGATCATCCCGGTTTTCTCTTCCCAGATCGGAAACAACAGTTCCTCTTCCCAGACGATATGGCGTTGGAGACCTATCTTAAACTCCTTGAATGCTTCCTTCGCCTTGGGAAAATCCGACCGTTTCACTGTTTGAAAGGTTTTGAACAACTCATCCAGGCGGTCGTGATCCTTCTCATAGAATGTCGTGATCGTCTGTGGTTCGCTCATGATCCCGTCCTCATAACATGAATTGATGACCGAAGAGGATGGACATGACGTAGCGCTCCCCTCTTCGTGATAGCCGAACATAGCTCCATCCAGCGGCCAGAAGATAGCACACTCCCTATCAGTCGCGGTACTTATCAATTCTCTCTTTCACCGCCTCTCGACCTGCTCTCACGGCTGATTCGACGTCCGCGCGCTTTTCATCTACAAAATGCTTACCCCGCTCAATCACCTCATCCAGAGCCTCTCGTGCCTCCTTGGCTCGTTCGATGACTTCTTCCTCCGTCCTGCGCGCATGGCTGTGTATCACACGACGTGTTTCTTCACCGGATTTCGGAGCAAGAAGGATACCGGCGATCATGCCTCCGATGGCCCCACCGAGAAATGCGAGGAAAACCGTTTCGGGTGAGCTTCTCCCATCGTGATGTGTCATGGTGACCCTCCCTCTGTGAAGAATGTTCTTATCATCCTATCATTCCGACTTCTCCATGACCAAGCGCGGTTTTTCCTCTCTTCATGGAACTAGCCGACAGGATTGAACGGCGCCAGATTGCGAATGTAGTTCAGCACATCTCGAATCTCCTGATCCGACAATCGATCAGCCCAGCCATGCATCGGACTGAAGAGGACCCCCTGTTTGATCGCGAGGTAGAGTTCCATATCGGTCTTGGTGCGCGATTTCGGCGCCCGAAAATTCGCAGGCGGAACGATCAATTCCTTGATATCAGGCCCCAACCCATCACCGGTGGTGCCGTGGCATCCGACACAGTGTTGTTGGTATAGGGCCTCGCCTGTCTTTTGATTACCGGACAGAAACTCGGCTTCCACCAGAGAACTGAACAGCCCGACTACCAGAACACTCAGAATGCCGAAGCACATAGTAGTTTTCACGACTCCCCTCCTCACAACCGGATGAATGACCTCTGTCCCAGATACTCCCCTACCCACTGTGTTGCCATCGTAAGACCACGATGGTTCCCACACCAACCAACAGAAGGAGAAACTGCGCGATGCCTGCTTCCGGGCCGATCCGCCGATGAAGCCCTGGAATCAGATCCGCCAGACCAATATAGAGGAAGCTGGCGGCAGACAGCGCCAGGATCGGCCCGATGAGCTTGCTCGATTCTTCGAGCGCAAGATACCCGAGTAGAGCCCCAGGGATCGTGGTGCTGCCTGAGATCAGATTCCATTTCAGGGCGCGCTCTCGAGAAAATCCGTTATCGAGCAGAACCGCAAAATCTCCAACCTCTTGGGGCACCTCGTGCGCAATCACGGCGATCCCTGTGGCGATACCGAGCGGAATCGACGAAAGAAACGCCGCGGCAATCACGATGCCGTCCACGAAATTATGCAGTGCATCCCCGAGCAAGATCAATTGCCCTGCGGCCCCATGCACTTCACAAGACCCTCCATGGTGACAATGCCGCCAGATCATGAGCCGCTCCAAGCTGAAGAAGACAAGCAAGCCTGCCAATACCGACGCAAGGCTCGCTTGCAGACCGCCTTGCTCAATGGCCTGCGGTAACAACCCGAGTAACGCCGCGCCCAGCAGCGTGCCGGTGGCGTAACTCACAAGAAAGGGAACAGTGCGATCTCGTGTCCCCTTCGGGAGTAACAGGAATGCCGCGGCGCCAACGATGGCACCCACACTGCCAAGCAGGGCAAACCCAAGGATCCAGGTCAACACCATGATCGCGTGCCGAACTCCATGCCTGTATGTCGAGCACTCACAGATCCCATTCCCATCATCGACAAACCGTCTTAATTGCGTGACCGAATCGAGCTCGTTTCATGCCCGAGCAATTTTTGGATAGCCCGCACTGGGCGCTCCTCCGGTCTCACCAAGTGCTGGCAACTCTCTGATCGCCTCGGCGAGTGTCCTTGCATCCCTGATGATCACCGTGACACCGGCATCACCCACCGCGTGGCCAGGCCCCTTGTCTCGAATATCATCCGGTGTGACCAGAATATCGACGTGCTGCTCCAATAACCAATGGGCCACTTCCAGACCCCGTCCGCGAGGATGAGCCGCGAACGGGTTCGCGATGATCATCTCCCTGATGATGTCGTTCGTCACTGTTTGCTTGTCCGTCAATGCAAAATAGGGAGCAAGCCCGAAATGCCGACTGACCGTCCCTGTCTGATCCGTGAGCGGCACTGCGATACGCACAGCCTCCCTTGAAACCGGCTCCATGTGGATTAGAACGCGCTCGACGAACGGGATTTGGCTGCAGATTTCAGACTCAATGGCATGACTGACTTGATGCGCTTTATCCAGACTCTGTGCGCGCACGCCGATTTCCGCTTCAAGGAAGCGATATCGCCCGGCATTCCGGCCCACCAGCGATCTGACCTCTACAACAGCCGGCTGTCGCTCGATAATGCGGCGTATCCGCTGCAGCGTCTCAGCGTCGATGGAGGCATCCAGCAAAACCCTCATGCCGGAGGTCAACGTGTCCCACCCGGCATGGATGATCCACAGGACGATCACTAATGCGGCGGGCCAATCGAGAGGCCACCCGATCCATTGTCCCAGGAGAGAGGCCAGCACCACGCCCGATGACAATACATGGGCCTGAAATTCTTTCGCGTCTGCCATCAGGCTCGGCGAATTGACGGCCTGCGCAATGCGCAGCTCGTAGCGGCTGAAGAGCCAGGGCACGAGCGCCGCGATACCGACTCCGGCTAGAATGGCCGGATGCATGACGACTTCTCGGCTGGCGCCGAACAGAGCCTCCCTCGCAATCTCGTAGGCAGTGAGAAAAATGAACAGCCCCACGATGATCGCCGCCACATTTTCGACCTTATACAAGCCATACGGGAAGGAGTGGGATTTCCGCTGGGAGAGGGTAAGACCGATCCACACGGTCGCTGAAGCGGCGAGATCCGCCAGGTTGTGAGCCGTCTCGGCCATCAGTGCGAGACTGCCCGAAAACGCCGCCATGGCAAGATTCAGTCCGAGCAGGAAGAGGTTGACCAGAAGTGAGTACAGCGCGACCCGTTTGGTACAGGCTGTTACATTATCGAGAGCGGCGGTCGACGTGATGCCCAACCCATGATACATCATCCTCTCTAACCCGACACTGTATCGTAGATGATGAGAATGGTAACGCCTTCCTTCGTGAAGATCGCCGAGACATCGGCGTGCTTCGGCAAAAAGCGATAGGTGCCTTTGCCCAACAGCTTCCCCTCTGTTTCACATTCTCCTTCCAGCACATAATGTTGGACGGTTCCCACATGGCTATGAGGGACAATCTGTCCGCCTGCCGGCAAGCGCACGATGATGGTCCTGGCCTTGCCCTTCCCCTCGTCACGCAACACCGCCACCTCTCCTTTGCCTGGAAACTCTCGCAGTTCCTCCCAGATCATGTCTCCTGAATGGCGAATCACCTCCTTCATGTTGGCCTCCTGCCCGCTCTCGTTGACGCCTTCGCCTTCTCTATCGACCTGTCGCGAACCGTCGAGCGGCTGCTTGATGCTGACGGCCCCACGCAACTCTCCTGCCTTGTAGCCCGTCGCCGCATGGAAGGGATACTACTGCTTCAATACATCTGGAATCTTTTCCGGAATTTGATCGCCCGGTCCATGACAGAGCAGACACTGTGTCTGTAGCGCGATCGGCTTCATGAAGCGGTAGTATTGACCATGCGGCTCCATCACCGCTTCGCTATGGGCCATGCCAGGGAACGCTTCCCCTTTTGCCGCGCGCTCCTCAAATTCGGCCAAGACCTTCTGCTCCCACTCATCAGGCATGCCGAGCAATGGGTTGCGTACACGCGTCCCAACATGGGTTACGCGCCAGCCATGCTCCCGAGACAGGAGACCGGCGATCTCCGGGGCAAGCTCGGCACAGACCTTGATTGCCTCCGCCGAACCACCCTTGGCCATTTCCCTTGTCATGGCGCCACCCAGTTCCTTCAGGAATCCCATTGCCACTTTGGAAGCGGCTTTTTCGCGCTCGGTTGTATCGTCGAGAGCTGCACCAGGTGAAGGGATTAGGAAAGGGACGCACATCACCAGACTCAACCTCGTCGCACGGCTCCATGATGACCGTGACACCTCCCAGATGATCCGAACGCACGATTTTTAGTGTTGGTGTTCCTGAGCTCCGCCGGATCCTCCACTCCCGTGATCACCACCGTCATGTCCGCCCTGACTGCCGCCCTGTCCTCCGTGCCCACCGCCCCCCTTCATTCCACCACGGCCCTTACCGCCCATCCCACGCTGATGCTGTTGTCCGCCACTCGCGTCTCCACCTCCATGGTCGCCGCCCCCTCCCTTCATACCCATGCCACCATGCCCACTGTGCCCGCCCTTTCCACCGCCCCCCATACCGCCCATGCCTCCCATCATTCCACCGCCGCCCATCCCGCCACTGTGCTCTCCATCATGATCATGTTCGCTTTTCATCGCTTCGCGGTGAGCACGGTCTTTTTCCCGTTGGTCGGGAGTCAACAGGGCCGTGGCGGTGCGCTTACTTTTGATCCCCTCGAACAGACAGGCTGCTTCTGCTTTTTTCAGTTGCTCGAGCTTTGCTTGAATCGCCTTAAGGTCAGCCTGCTCATCTTCCAACAGTGCGTCCAGTTCGAGTTTTGCAACTTTGGCGTCGGCTGCCAACCTGGCCTCTGAGCGTTTGAACTCAAGCTGGATGGCCTTGAGCTTGCTGATTTGCTCCTGCGTCAACTCAAACTCCTTGGCATGCTTCAATAAATGTTTCAGGTAGTGCCCACTGTGATCGACCTGTTCTTCCTGATCGTGGCCGCCATGCCCCTTCTTCCCATGCCCTTCGTCGGCAAAACTTGGGGGGACTACCATCGCAGCGATCACCCCGATACCTCCTACGGCAACCATCCATCGTTTCATCCACTTCGTCATAGCTGTACCTCCAGGTGTTGGTTCATTCTCAAGCTGTGTGCCAGTGTCCTCCACTCACTGAGGGCCTTCCTCTTGAGATTGGATTCAGATTCATTGCGATTGTGGTGCCGAAATCATCCTCACGAGATGTTGGGAAGATCTTTGACCAAACAGTAGGTTAAGTTGGATCCCTCACCCACGAACGGGGCGATGTGACGCAGGAATACTCAACGATCAGATTGTTAGATGGGGAAAAATGCCACAAAAGGCCATAGGCAGAGCCATCCCAATTGGACGCTTAGTAACCAACCCATAGCTTACTCATCCATTTCACTCCTCCCTCCTCCATGCCCCATTCCTTTCATTCCACCCATACCACCTCTATGCCCTCTCATTCCTGGTCCGTGCATACCCGCGAAGGTTTGTTCATACTGAATCAGAGCCCAGATTTCTTCATCCGACAGGACCGAGCCAAACCCAATCATGCCGGTTCCGGGAGATCCATGCTTGATGACCCAGAAAATTTCCCCCTCCGTGCGGTGCCGCCAAAACCCATGGTGTTGAAAATTCCGAGGGGAGGGATTCAGCTGAGCGCCCCCTGGCCCTGTGCCGTCTCCGTTCACTCCATGACAAGTGAAGCACGTGCCCTTGCCGTGATAGAGCGCCTTCCCTTTTTCTACGACGTCTTGAGATGCCGGGAGCGGGCTCCTGAGCGCTCGAGCTTCGGCCAGCTTATTGGCAGGCACGACTGGTTGCATCATATGTCGCTCTGCCCCGCTCGTGGAAACTCCGAAACAAATCATAATAGCCAGTAGCAAAAACGTCTTCGTCTTCATCGCCCTGCTCCTTCATCGATGTGACCCACATGGAATCCATGAGACGGCTTGCCGAAGCTGTCACAGATCCAATTCCACCATCTTGCGGTGGAATCGAGTGATGATGTTCGGGTCAGGGGTCAATCTGATCTGCGCTTCTTCCTTACCCTTGTAGGGCAGCAGATTGAGGACATAGCGCAAGCTTTCCAGACGTGCCGCCTGTTTGTCGTTCGCCTTGACGATGATCCAAGGACTGTAGGTCGTGTGCGTCTTGCTGAACATTTCTTCCTTGGTGCGGGTGTAGCCATCCCACAGTTCCTGCGCCTTCTCATCGACCGGGCTGAGCTTCCACTGTTTCAAAGGATTCTGCCGCCTGGCTTCAAAACGCCGGGCCTGCTCGTCCTTCGAGATGGAAAACCAGAACTTGATGACCGTGACTCCATCTTCATACAGCATGTGCTCGAACTCGGGCACTTGTTGTAGGAATCGCTGATGTTCCTTTTTCGTGCAGAATCCCATCACCGGTTCCACAACCGCGCGGTTGTACCAGCTTCGATCGAAGAAAACGATCTCACCCTTGTTCGGCAGCTGCCTGATATACCGCTGGAAATACCATTGGCCCCGCTCTTCGTCCGTCGGCTTCGGCAGCGCCACAACACGCATGGCACGAGGATTCAGATGTTCCGTGAAACGACGAATCGTTCCCCCTTTTCCCGCTGCATCCCGTCCTTCGACCAGAATCGCAATGCGTTCTCCCGTATTTTGGATCCATCGCTGCAACTTCACCAACTCAACTTGCAATTGCCGTAACTCATACTCATACAGGAGCCTTTTGCGGACATCCTGAAGGTCGACACCTCGGTTCTCCAACAGCTGAAAGAGGCCTTTTCTCGTATTGATTCTTTGCAGATCGTCCTCGGTCAGCGTAGAGCCTGGATCCCCGATTTTCTTCAATACCCTATCGATGGCAGCACCGCCCGACGGTATATATCCGTCCCCCTCCACCGGAACTCGTGTGGGAATTGCCTCCAGGTCGTCCTCATTCCCTCCGTTGAACTGTCGTGTGAGTGCGTCACTCTCCGACGTATGTCGCTCTTTGCGGCCTTTAGACTTCCCGGTCGATTCGCCATCAGCGGCCATGCGGGACCTCCTCATCATCAGATATGGAATCAGAATGCCACACTTCGATCTCGCTCACCCACAGCCTTGATGTAATCCGGCATGCCTTTGATGGACGCGCCTGCTACCAAATCACCAGTACCCACTTGTCTGGCTACCGCACAGGCACCACAGACCCAGATCGGAATTCCCGCAGCCTGCACAGCAGCGAGCAGTTCTTTCAGCGGGGTCAGGTTCACACCAGTTATATGATCAGCCACGCCTTTGCGTCCCAACGTGACGGCTTCGTTCCATAGCCACAGCACCACATCATGTCCCTGCTCTTTGGCCGTCTTCGCCGCAATAAACGGCAGCGTCGCCATGGTTGGATCATCGGTCCCTCGACTGCCCGAAATAATAAATGTGGCCACTTTCTTCTTCCTCCATTGGTTCGTCCGCACGCATCTCGACCCTCTGTTCCAGGTTTCAGGCTCAATGTTTCAAGTTGTGCAGAAACCAAAAACCTGAAACCGTTGGCCAATACGCCTCACGCCGTCAGTACGGCACATCCGCCGGCTTGCCTCCCTTCGGCCAATCGTGAATCTTGTCTGGAAAGTCCGGTCGAGGCTGCGTATTAATATAGGCAGCCGCGTCGAGGGCGTCTTCGTCTGTCAGCGTCCAGCCCCAGCCTCGCGGCATATTGGCCTTGATAAAGGCAGCAGCCACGCTGACCCTCGCCATTCCTGCCCCGATGTTGTACGAGCGAGGCCCCCATACCGGCGGCGCCGTCATCGTTCCCTGTCCATCGGATCCATGACAGAACACGCATTTTTGCTCGTACACCTTCCTGCCATTGAGGGGATCAGGGCGATGGGTCGACGCAAGACGTGGAATTCCTCGCCACGGCACGGCACTACCTGTCGGCACATTCTGGGAGAGCCATTCGATGTAGGCCACGATGCCCGTCAGTTTCACACTATCGGGCGGGAGAGGCTTCCCGTTCATACTGCGTTCGAAACACTCATTGATTCGATCAGCCAACGTCACCTGTCGGCCGGCTCGTTCGCGATAGTACGGGTAGAGCGCACTGATTCCGACGAATGATGCAGAGTTCGGATTGAGCCCCCCATCTAGATGACAATTGGTGCAGGTGAGCGCGTTTCCAACATATCGTTTCCCATATTCCTGTGTATCGACGATCATCTTGTAGCCCAGTCGAATTTGTTCGCCTCTCAAATCACCGGGAATCGTTTCAGGCGACGGCGGGGCAAAGAGTGCGTCGACCGCCGAGGCCGTGCTCGAACGACCAGTCGCCTCCTCGCTCTCCGTCATCCGTGGAGGAGGGGCACAACTGATCGTCCCCACCAGGATACTCACCAGCCCAACGGCCGCGATGACCCATCGACTCATAACACGGTCCTCATTTCTTCAGACCGTACGCCGGGGAGCAGGTATTAATCCCAAGCAATGTGAACAACGGGCAATACCCTACCGCCCCGGTAAGCAGCAAGATAACCCCGACCGCCAGCGCGGCCCCTGCTATGCCCGTCGAAAGCCCCGCAAAGAGGCCTACGATGATCGCTACCACCCCCGCTCCAATCCGTATCGGTCGTTCGATTCCGCCCACGTTACAGGTCACGTCGATACCTCCTAGTTTTGAGTTGGCTTCACTTCCTGACAGGCAGGTATGAGACAACTTTCATCCGATGGATTCATGTCTTAAGGTTGCCCCATCAGTCTGACTTTGCGATCAATGTGCCATGCCTCTCTCAAGACATGATGACAGCATTCTCATTATTTAACAATGGCTTATGATGTTTTGTTAAGATCGTTCCCCGACATGTGGGTTTCGTTGATGAATAACGCCTCAGGGCTGTCTCACCCACTGACGCAGGATGCCACAGTCTCCGTTGTGCAGAGTGACCTGTACATGTGTTGGCCGTAGGATTATGTGCCTACTTCAATCTGATGTCTTGCTACCGCTTACGCGGTATTCAGTTGTTGGTCAGAAAGTGAGAATTTCTTCCCATTGATGACCAAGGATCGTAGGTTTGTACTGATCGGTAGACAATCAACTGACAGCGGCTATTCATAGCTCTGACAAGGCAATCTGCGCCTCACATTCATGTCTAAATTTCCTCCTCGGACGATCCACAACCTTCCTGATCTCTTTCAGTTTCGATGCCGGCAACAGCCAGATACGCTTGCCTATGCCCTTATTCGTGACAACCTCGAGCTTGATGGGCAGCTGACCTATGGTCAACTCGAACGCAGAGTACGTTCACTTGCCGCCTCCCTCGCTTCCGAAGTTCCTCCAGAAGCAAGAGCCCTTCTGCTTTACCCTCAAGGGCTCGATATGGTCTCTGCTTTCTGGGCCTGTGTTTGCGCCGGTCTCGTCGCAGTCCCTGCCCCAGTCCCTGATTTGGTCAGGCAGAAGCACAGCCTGCCGCGACTCCGTTCCATCATAGACGACGCTCAGGCATCCCTTGTACTCACGACCTCAGACGTCGAGATCCAGGCGTCTGACCTGTCGATTGAGAAGGAGATTGGTCAGATCAAGTGGGTGGCGACGGATCATCCCTACAATCATACCAATTCGGATGAGCTGCCACGTTCTACAAACACCGCCCTTGCTTATCTGCAATACACATCAGGGTCGACGGCCGCTCCTCGGGGCGTCATGATCAGTCACGGCAACGTGCTCGCCCACTGCAAAGCCCTGAGCCTCGCTGGAGATGTGTCGGCAGATAGCCGGTCACTCTGTTGGCTGCCGTATTTCCATGACTATGGCTTGATCCACGGAATCATCGCCCCGTTCTATGCCGGGATCCCTGCCTATCTGATGTCTCCCCTCACGTTTCTCAGACGTCCATTGCGGTGGCTCGAAGCAGTGGCTCGATATGGCATTACTCACAGTGGGGGACCCAACTTCTCTTACGAGTCTTGCATTCGAGCAGCCCGACAACAGCAAGAGTGGCATACCGACTTGAGCACATGGGCGGTCGCAAGTTGCGGCGCAGAACCCATTCATCCGGATACGGTTGCGCGGTTCATCGATACCTTTGGCCCGCAAGGATTCCGGCGAACTTCGTTCGCACCAGCCTATGGGCTTGCAGAAGCGACGCTCTTAGTCACAGTGAAGCAGACCGGTGCAGAGCCGACGTTTTTGACTGTCGATGCTGAGGCGCTGACTCATGCAACCGTTCAAGAATCTCCCACACCGGACGAAACCACTCGGACCTTGATCGGATGCGGGACGCCTCTCGAAGAGACTTGCGTAAAGATTGTCGACCCTACGACTTGTGCCGAGTGTCCGCCAGGCGTCGTCGGAGAGGTATGGCTGGCCGGAGCCGGAATTGGTACTGGCTACTGGGGCAAGCCTGAAGACTCTGAGGCCACATTTAAGGCCACGCTCGCTGGATCAGGTGAGAGGCCTTACTTGCGTACAGGCGATCTTGGTTTTCTTCACCACGGAGAATTGTTCCTGACCGGCCGCCTCAAAGATCTGATCATCGTGCGTGGCCGAAACTACTATCCTCATGATTTGGAATGGACGGCCGGACATGCTCATATCGGTTTGCGGTCAGGAGGTGGAGCAGCCTTCTCAATCGAGAGTGAAACCGGAGAACGTGTGATACTGGTCTATGAAATCGAAAAGCGGTTGCCGGAATCGGCCGTGATGGATGTGATCGGCGGCATCCGTCGGGCCGTCGCGGACGAGCACGAACTGGAAGTTCATACGGTCGTGCTGGTCAAGTCCGGAACGATCCCGAGAACCTCCAGTGGAAAAATCCAGCGGCGTGCCTGCCGAACCGCCTTTGAATCCGGCCATCTCCCTGTCGTCGCAGTCCATACGCTGGACCAGGATGTGGGAGCTGGCCCCGATGTGCTCGCGGCTGAGCCTCCGCAAACGACTGTTGAGAAGAAAGTAGCTGAGATCTGGCAAGAGGTGCTTGGAGGAGACCTTCCCCATCGCCATGCGAACTTTTTTGCACTCGGAGGGAACTCGCTTCTCGCGACACAGATTGTCACGCGCACTCTCGAGACCTTCCACGTCGAACTTCCCCTCAGTACACTCTTTGAATACCCGATATTGTCCGCTCTCGCAGCTCGAATCGATGAGCTGAACCTCGATCTCGAAGTCGCAGGCTCGGACGCACGGCAAGATAAACATACAGATGGTGACGAGACAGCAAGGACGCTGCTCGTTCCACGTCCCTCTGCATCCACACGACCCGGTAGGATTCCTCTCAGCCCGGCTCAACAACGGCTCTGGTTCCTGGAGCAAGTTCACCCCGGGAGCGCGATCAACCATATTTCCATGGCGGTGCGCATCAGAGGATCAGTCGACCTGGAGGTAGTGAAGCAGTCGGTGCGAGAAATCGTCGGTCGTCACGAAGTTCTTAGAACTCGCTTCGGATCGGAGCGAGGTGAGGGATTCACGGAAGTCTCTTCTGATCCAATCATCACGATCGTACAACAAGACTTCCAACAATTTGATGCCGCGGAGCAGGACATTCGAGTACAGCAATTCCTGCAAACGGAGAGGACCAGGCCGTTCGACCTACGACAGGGACCGCTACTCCGTGTGGCCTTGTTGGCGCTTGAACAACGTGTGCATATCCTGGCGTTGACGTTCCACCGTCTGGTCGCCGACGGATGGTCGATTGGTATGTTCTGGAAGGAATTGGCCCTTCTCTGGGATGCCGGTGGCGACGTTCGAAAGGCTCAGCTTCCCTCAGTAGCCATTCAGTACATGGACTATGTCGATTGGCAAAGAGCCAGGCTCGCTCAAGGCCTTCGTGAGGTTGATCGATCGTACTGGATCAAGCAGCTGACGGGCGCCCACCCTCTCCCGGAACTTCCGGTCGATCGCCAGCGGCCGCGCGTGCGTACGTTCGAGGGAGGCATGCGATCACGATCACTTTCTCCAGAACAGTCGGCCCGCCTCGCGCTCTTCTGCCAAGAGCAGCACGTCACAAGGTTCATGGTGCTGTACGCGATTTTTGCAATCTGGCTGCATCGTTACACGCAACAGTCGGATGTTGTGATCGGCTCGGTCGTGTCAGGCAGGCGTCGGAGAGAACTCGAAAACGTGATGGGGTATTGCGTCAATACCGTGGCGTTGCGGGTCGAACTTTCAGATGAGCTGACTGGACACGAGCTATTGAAGCTGGTGCGCCGCCTGGTGGTCGATGCGTATAACCATCAGGACCTCCCGTTCGAAGAAGTGATCGAGGCCTTGTCCCTACAGCGCGAACGCTCCTTATCCCCACTCTTCAACGTGATGATCGTGGGTGAAGAAGACCCCTTGTCCATGTTCAACGCAAAGGACCTTGAAGTCACGCAGCTCCCCTGGGAACCGACCGCGTCGGAATTCGACCTCGTGTTGATGGTCGTGAACAAGGTGGATGGCTTGGAGTTGGCGTTTCTCCATGACTCCACTATTTTTGAGAGCTCGACGGTGGACCGGATGTTGGGGCAGCTGGACATCCTTCTTGAAGAATTTCTCAAGACACCTGAGGCTCGTCTTGATCAACTTTCGTTGTTGACCGATGAGGAGAGGCGGAACGTTCAACTGACGTGGAGCCCACCACCTCCCGTGGCCTCCGGTATCCATACGCTCATTGAGACGCAAGTCAAGCGGACTCCTGATGCAGTCGCCCTGACCTGTGGAGACCAATCCATCAGCTATAACGAGCTGAACCAACGAGCGAATCGAGTTGCTCACGCACTCCTGAAATTAGGGGTTGGCGCAGAAGTCCCGGTGGGTCTTTGTGTCGAGCGCTCGGTTGATGCCCTGGTAGCCCTTCTAGGCATTCTCAAAGCCGGGGGAGGATACGTTCCCCTGGATCCATCCTTTCCCGGTCACCGTCTCCAGTTGATGCTGGAGGATGCGGGCGTGTCCATCGTTGTGACACAGGCGCACCTTCGCAACCAATTACAGAATTACAGCGGCCGAATCTATGATGTGGAGACCCTCTCTACATCCTCCTTAGGCGGAACGGAGGAGGACCAAAACATCGTACGAGCCGTTTCGCCGGATCAGCTCGCCTATATCATCTACACGTCGGGATCGACGGGGCGACCCAAGGGTGTCGCTGTGACGCACCGCAGTCTGGTGACCTCTCTTCACGCCAGGCTTCAGTACTATCCTGAACCGGTCTCCCGGTTCTTGATGACTTTTTCGCTGACCTTCGATGGGTCACTAACGGGCATCTTTTGGACCTTGTTGCAGGGGGGAGAACTAGTCATACCATCTGAGACCGCCCATCGCGATCCCGCAGAGCTTGCCGCACTCATCGATCAGCATCACATCTCGCACGTGGTGTGGGTCCCTTCGTTGTACCATGCCGTCCTCGGTGAGGCTTTGAGCACTCAGCTGGAATCCCTCCGCATCGTCGTTACAGCCGGCGAGAGCCTCCCCCTCGAACTCCTGCGACGACATTACCAACTCCTGCCTCGCGCCACGCTGTACAACGAATATGGACCGACGGAAGCCACGGTCTGGTGCAGCGCGTATCAAACGACACGAGAAGAAACAGGGGCTCGAATCCCAATCGGTAAACCCATCGCCCATATGCAGCTCTATGTGCTGGATGATCGTCTGCAGCCGGTCCCGATCGGGGTGCCGGGAGAACTCTACGTCGCGGGGGAATGTCTGGCCCGCGGCTATGTCAACCAGCCGCAGCTGACCCACGAACGGTTTCTGGCGAATCCCTATGTGGCCGGTACCAGACTGTATCGAACCGGAGACCTGGCTCGGTATCGTGCCGACGGCAATGTGGAGTTTCTTGGGCGAGTAGACCAACAGGTCAAACTGCGTGGCTACCGGATTGAACTCGAAGAAATCGAATATGCGCTGAGCAATTTCCCTGGAGTTCATCACGCCGCAGTACTGCTTCGGGAAGATAAACGGGACCAACACCGCCTAGTTGGTTACCTGACCGGCGAATCGGCGCTCAGCGAAAAGCTCGAACAGGTCCGCAGCGATCTTGTCTCACAATTACCACACTACATGGTGCCCTCCGTCATTGTCTGGCTCGACACGATGCCGCTTAACCCAACCGGCAAAGTAAATCGAGGAGCTCTTCCCGCTCCGGAACACACAGCCGGTCGATCGGCGGCCAAGATTGCTCCACGAAATCCGGTCGAAGAAGCCTTAGCTGAGCTGTGGAAATCCGTGCTTGAAGTGCCGGAGGCAGGTATCCACGACCATTTCTTTGAAGCGGGAGGCCACTCGCTTTTGGCCACCCAGATCATCTCCCGGATACGCGAGCTCTTTGAGGTGGAGATTTCATTGCCAATGCTGTTTGAACGACCGACGATCTCAGCCTTGGCCGAAGAAGTGACGCGGTTGCGCCAAAAGGATCGGCAGGCCCCCGCCATGCCACCGATCATTCAGGTGCCGAGAGATCAGCCACTCCCCCTGTCCTATTCTCAGCAACGCATGTGGCTCATGTATCAGCTGGCTCCGGAGAGTACGGCCTATAACATGCCGTTTGCCTCGCGGCAGATGGGACGACTGAACAAGGCGGCTCTCCGCAAAACGATCGACGCCATTTGCAGTCGTCATGAAGCTTTTCGAACGACGTTCATGATGAAGGGTGAGGGGCCTGCCCAAATCATTCAGCCTTTTCGCCCTCCTGATTGGACTGAAGTGACCCTCTCACACCTACCCTCAGCACAGCGCCAACAGCAGGCGGCTCGGCTTGTTGAGCAGGAAGCGAACCGGCCATTTGATCTTGAGCAGGGTCCGCTTGCGCGGTTCCTCTTGATTGAGATTGAACCCGAGGACCATGTGTTGGTGCTCACGATGCACCATATCATCGGAGACCAGTGGTCATTCGGAATCATCGGCTATGAATTTGCCCTCTTCTACAACGCGTTTTCCCGGGGAGATGTCCCTTCAGCTAAGCCGATCCCCCTCCAGTATGCCGACTACGCGGTGTGGCAGCGGCGTTGTCTGACCGACGATTGGCTCGGCGAACAATCGAACTACTGGCAGAAGAAGCTGGCCGGACTGTTCAAACTGTCGCTGCCGACCGATCATCCACGGCCCGTGACTCAGACTTTTAATGGTGCCCATCGCATGCTGGAGTTGCCTACGTCATTGATCGAGCGCCTGAAGCAATTCAGTGCGGAACACAATGCGACGGTGTTCATGACCCTGTTGACCTGTTTCCACATTCTCTTAAGTCGCTATTCCGGCCAAACTGATGTCGCAGTCGGCTCTCCCATCGCCAACCGAACTCAATCTGCGGTCGAATCGATCATCGGCTCCTTCGTCAATACACTCGTCATGCGTACCGATCTCTCAGGCAATCCGACGTTCATCGAATTGCTGGCCCGTGTGCGTGAAACAGCGTTGGAGGCGTATGCCCATCAGGACTTCCCATTCGACAAGTTGGTCGAAATGATGCACTCCTCTCGCGACCAGAGCTCTGCCCCGCTGGTGCAGGTCCTCTTCAACGTCCCGAATGCCCCGATCAGGGAGATCAACGTGCAGGGGCTGAGTTGGGTCCCCTTCGAGGTGGAGACGCAAGCCGCGCAATTCGACTTGAGCCTGACGATCGAGACAGAGTTCTCACGAAAAGCCTATCTCACGTTCAACACCAATCTCTTCGAGCCTCAGACCGCTGAGCGGATGTTGGGCCAGTATAGGATTTTGCTCCAGCACGCATTGGCCGATCCGCACTCCAAGCTGTCTGAGCTCCCGACAGTGACGGAGGCCGAACGCCAGCAGATGCTGCTTGATTGGAACCGTACGCAACGAGACTATCCGCAATCTGAGTGTTTTCCTCAGTTGTTCGAATCCCAAGTCGAGAGGACGCCTGACGCGGTCGCCGTCTCGATGGGAGCGAAGACGCTCCAGTACGGTCAACTCAATGCTCGGGCCAATCAACTAGCACGCTACCTCCAAACGCTTGGCGCTAAACCCGGGGCGACGGTGGGGATTGGTCTCGATCGATCCCTGGAGATGGTTGTCGCGCTACTGGCCGTGTTGAAAACCGGCGCGGCCTACGTCCCTCTCGATCCAGAGTTTCCGCGAGATCGGCTTCGGTTTATGGCCCAGGATGCATCGGTCGCAGCTGTATTGACCACCAGCAAGCTGTCCGATCGGTTTGATACGCAGAGTTCCCCCTTGCTGTGCCTTGACCGAGCTGAAAAACGCATCGGGCAAGAGGCCAACCACAATCTCGGTCCGATCGCCACGCCACGCGACTTGGCGTACGTCCTGTATACATCAGGATCAACGGGACAGCCCAAAGGCGTGGAAATTACGCACCGTGCTCTGGTGAACTTCTTATGGTCGATACGACAGGAGCCGGGATGTGCCGCTCAGGATGTCTTGCTATCTGTGACGACTATCTCGTTTGATATCTTCGGTTTGGAGCTCTATGTGCCGTTGCTGGTCGGAGCCCGTGTCGAGATCGCCAGTCGAGCTGTTGCAATGGATGGACGACAACTCCGTGGCCTCTGTGAAGCCGTACAACCGACGATCATGCAAGCCACTCCGGCCACATGGCGCATGTTGATCGAAGCTGGATGGCCGGGCGGGAAAAACTTAACGGTTCTTTGCGGTGGAGAAGCTCTTCCTCCCGACCTGGCGACAGCGTTGTTGGATCGAAGCTTTGCCTTGTGGAACATGTATGGACCCACCGAAACGACGATTTGGTCCACCATCGAGAAAATTGAACGGAGCGATCACGAGATTACGATTGGGAAACCCATCGCCAATACGGACGTGTATGTGTTGAATCCATTCCTTCAGCCCGTTCCAATCGGCGTGTCCGGTGAACTCTACATCGGGGGCCATGGGCTGGCCCGCGGCTACCGAGGGCGCCCAGAGTTAACACAGGAGCGGTTTATCCCTCATCCGTTTTCTCCCGACCCTAACACGAGGCTGTATCGAACGGGAGACTTGGCACGATACCGGTCGGATGGACGCATCGTGCATCTCGGACGAATCGATAACCAGGTCAAGATTCGAGGGTTCAGGATCGAATTGGGCGAGATCGAGGTTGCGCTGAGCCGACATGTCTCCATTCGCCAGGCAGCCGTCACTGCGCGTGAAGATCGGCAAGGGATGAAGCAGTTAGTTGCCTATGTCGTCTGTCATGAGGGATCCGTCCCAAGTCAGGCAGACCTGCGCTCATTTCTGCGATCCGAGATGCCAGATTATATGGTGCCTTCAGTCTTTGTTTTTCTGACCGCGATGCCACTGACGGCCAATAACAAGATCGACAGAAAGGCCTTACCCTCTCCAGCTTCCTTGGCCTCGGATCAACCGGTTCTCAGTGGTCCGCGAAACGGAATGGAAGTTCAATTGACCGCCTTGTGGCAGCAGGTGCTGGAAGTCTCAAGAATCGGGATCCACGATAACTTTTTTGATCACGGCGGCCATTCTCTCAAAGCGGCCCACCTCTTTTTCCTCCTCGAAAAAGTGTACGGACGACGCCTTCCTCTGGCGACACTGTTTCAAGCCCCGACCATTGCCCAACTCGCGTCGGTGCTTTCGCAGGACCAGTGGACACCGCCATGGCAATCGCTGGTCGCGATTCAGCCGAATGGGGACGCAATCCCGATATTTATGGTGCCTGGAGTGGGGGGGAATGTCTTAGTCTTTGCTCAGTTGGCCAAGCTACTGGGACCGAATCAACCCTGCTACGGATTGCAGGCACGAGGACTGGACGGAAAGGAGCCGCCGTTCACCTCGGTACCGGAAATGGCAAGCCACTATGTTGCACAGATCCGTCGCCTTCGCCCGAACGGGCCGTATACCGTCCTTGGGGGCTGTACCGGTGGCCTGATCGCTTATGAAATGGCTCAGCTCCTGGTCGCGCAGGGGCAGGCTGTCACGCTGGTGGTGATGGATACCTGGCATCCGTCCACGTATCGCCCACATCGCTCTCGTCTGTCGATGAGCTTTGGACTGCCGCTGTTTCTGCTCTGGCGACTCATACGCACCCTTCCCACGCTCAGTCGATTGCCGATCAAAGACTGGATTCAATTCGTCCGGCACAAATACAAACGACTCATGGCGTTGTCAGGAACCAACGGCGGGAACGAGGAGCTGAGGGCCGAATTCCAAGTCGAGCAAGTCACCCGAGCCACACTCCAGGCAGTGGCCCGCTACGACGTTCGCCCATACCCAGGACCGATTCTCAACATCGTGGCATCACGGCGGTATGTCGCTCAGTCGGTCACCGATACCAGGCATGCCTGGCAGGAGCTTGGGAGTCAAGGGGGCAGGACGGTGCCGGTTGAGGCTATCAATTCCGGGCAACTTCTTGCCACACCACATGTGGAAGAAGTAGCAAAGCATCTCCAGACCTTCCTTGCCGAGCACGGGCACAACAAACCGCATCCAAAGGCTGCGTGATGATCTAGCGGTATGCCACTCGATTTCTTTCTCGTTGAATGTGAGGCAAGTTGACGATGCGGTTCGGGCGCCTTCTTCGCTTTGTCGCGCAGCGGTCGAGATCCATGGCCTGGATCATGGTCAGCGTCGGCCTGTTGTCTGGTCTATTGAGTGCCGGCGTCTTGGCGCTCATCAATCATGTTCTGCACCATTCCTCCGAGCACAGGCTCCTTCTCGCATTGGGATTTGTCGGCCTGGTCGTGGGCAAGATTCTGGCGAACGTCGTGTCCCAAATGCTGCTCGTCCGATTCGCCCAAGACACAATCGTGGATATCTCGCTATCACTCTGCGCAAAGATCGTGCGGGCTCCGCTGCGCCGCTCAGAAGAACGAGGACCTGCCAATATTCTGGTGACCTTGACGGATGACGTCAGCTGGGTGACCTGGTCGGTCCAATGTTTTCCGAGCTTCCTCATGAACGTGGCACTGGTGTTAGGGTGTGGGATCTTTCTTGCCTGGTTGTCGTGGAGTGTGTTTCTCGGAGTGGCCGGAGTGGCCGTCATGAGTCTCTTCGGACATCAGTGGTTACACACCAGTACCCGCAGGCTCATTGAGGCATCGCGCGAGGCCAGAGCCGAACTGTTTCATCGCTTTCGCTCTCTCACCGATGGACTGAAGGAGCTCATGATGCATCGGGCGAGACGGGATGAATTCGTCAATCAGGAAGTGCGCGGCGCGGCAGAGTACTATCGAGAGACCGCGCTTAAAGAGAGGCGGATACGCGCCATCCTAGGGGTATGGACGCAGGTCTCGTTTTACTTTCTCATCGGATTTCTCATTTTTTTCTTCCCATCATTTGCGACGAGTTCTCCCGAGGCACTGACAGGCTATATCGTCGCCGTGATCTATGTGATGGGGCCTATCTCCAGCGTCATTGAAGTCGCACCGACTCTTGAGAGAGGCCAAGTGGCCCTCGATAATATCGAGCGATTGGGTATTTCTCTGGATGCCGACCACGATGACGTCCACACGAAGGACGTGGTCGGCCCAGAGCCTGCGACCTCCCCTATCGTGCAATGGAACAAGGTCGAGTTTTCCTATGGGGGAGGAGACGCGGCCGACACACCATTCACGCTTGGCCCAGTCAGCCTTGAACTGCATCCAGGGGAGTTAATGTTTATCATCGGAGGGAATGGAAGCGGGAAATCCACGCTCGTGAAAGTGCTTGCCGGGTTATACCAACCGCTACGGGGAGAGGTGAGATTAAATGGCACGCCCATCACCGATGACAATCGTGAGTGGTATCGCGAACACTTCTCGATCATCTTTTCAGATTTTCACCTCTTCAACAAACTGCTCGGGCACCCTGATGCCCAGGTGGAGGCCCTCGCGCCTCAGTACCTTCGATTGCTGCATTTAGATCAAAAAGTAACCGTACGCGATCGCAGGTTCTCGACCCTCAACCTTTCGCAAGGGCAACGGAAACGGCTGGCGCTTGTGACGGCGTATCTTGAGGACCGTTCGATCTACGTGTTTGATGAATGGGCAGCCGATCAAGACCCTCAGTATAAAGAGATTTTCTACAAGACTTTACTTCCGGACCTCCGTGCTCGTGGGAAATCGGTCATCGTCATCACCCACGACGATCGGTATTTTCACCTTGGCAATCAGGTCATTAAACTAGATGATGGCAAGGTCGTAGAGCATCCTGTGGATACTCAGGCAGAAGATCGTCAGGCGTAAGGCTGGCGGCCGGCTGTCGTATGCGCGTATTCTGAACCCACTATGCGGATCATATTTCAACCGATAGAGCATCTTGCCACCACCCAACAGCAGGATCAGATCCAGCTCGAGCCGAAGGTCATCCACATTTGGGGGATCACACTCGACGGAACATCACACTGCCTGAAGGAATGCAGGGGGTGGCTGGATGAGCGAGAGCGAGAGCGTGCCGCTCGCCTTGTTCGGGAGCGAGACCGAGAACACTATGTGCTCTCGCATGGAGGCCTCCGAGCGGTGCTCAGCCGATATCTGGGCATCGGCCCTGATTCTGTATGTTTTGATCGCAGCGCATCGGGCAAACCCATGCTGGCTAGGGAATTGCGCGACCGATTCGCAATCACGTTCAATTTGTCGCATGCTCACGGCCGAGCCCTCCTCGCAGTCTCACGAGCCCAAGAGATCGGAATCGACCTTGAACTCGTTCGTCCAGATATCCAGGTCGAACAATTATCCAAACGCTTTTTTGCTCCACAGGAACACACCGCGGTCCTGCAATCAGCCGCAGAACAGCGCACAGCCGTATTCTTCCGCTACTGGGTTGCAAAAGAGGCGGTGCTGAAGGCGCAAGGTATCGGTCTTCGGGGATTGTCCGGATGCGAGATCACGCTTGAGGCGGATCATCGTGGGAAAGTTGCTCAAGTCCGAGTCGATTCCAACTCGCTGGATACGATGAACGTCCAGCTTCTCTCCTGCGATGACGGTTGGGAAGCAGCCGTGGCCGCCCAAGACTTAGAGCGAGTGAAGCAGTACGGTTCGATTTCCGAGTAGGAGCGTCTTCTTGCACTATTAGCAAATCAGCGGATCTAACGTCACCGTGGCTTTCATCGAGTTAGAAATCAGGCAATTCCGCTCAGCTTTTTCGATCAGTTCCCTGGCCTTCGCCGCATCATCCCCAGTCTTCAAGGTGATAGACGGCCTGATCGTGATGGCGGTGAACTGAAACTTGCCATCGACCAGTTCCAGCCGACCTTCCGCCGTACTTTCGTATGCAGAGAAGGCGAGGCTCGCTCGCTCCGCCACGGCCAGAAACGTCGTCATTAAACAGACATTGGCAGACGCCACGAAGAGATCTTCCGGAGACCAAATATCCTCATGTCCTTTGAACTCCGGAGGCGTCGCCACCTGGACATCCGGCTTTCCGGCACAGGACATGATGCCCTTGCGCTGCTCCGTCCATTTCACCTCGGTTTGATACATGTACACTTTACTCTTCTGTTCCATTTACTCTCCCTCGGTTCTCCGTCCTTCTGTCCCCTTCCTCTCTCGATGGCGCACGGCAAACAGCCTATGGCCTGCCACACTCCGGCGAATGTCGAACACATTGGTGAAGCCATGACGTGATCTGGTCAAGTAATCCGGCGACCGCTCGGTTGGCGGCCAACACCCCCCCATAGGCATTCTCGCTCGGAGCATTCTCGACCGCCTCGAAAGACCTGGTGCCGAGAATCGTCGATTCCTTCACGTCGACAAGCTGCAGCCGAGCTGTGATCCTAACTTGACTAGGCCGTTGGATAAACTCCTGCTGCAAGAGAAATCCATACGTATCGAGGCGATAGTCCCCTGAGATCGAGCTTGGAAGCGGGATCACGGCATGAAATGTCCCACTGTGATTGAGTGCATGGATCATCAACGGAGCAAACATGCGCACCGGTGTATCGGCCCATTCATTCACGGCAAAATATTCGATTTGGAATGGACGTTTAACATACACCATGCGTTGCGTCTCAAATCCAGGCTCCGCTAGAGGCGGACTCACGAGCAACACCGGACCATCGATCGAATCAGGCCGGACGTCGCTCCGCTGTTCATCAAGACCCAGCTGATACGTTTGGATTGCCAGCGAGTCCGATCTGGGCGAGAGACAACCGGTTGCCGTCAATGCCAACAACGCATAAGCCGCTGCCTGTACTACCCGATACTTCATCTACAGCCTCTTCCCACCATTCGTGGGGTGTATCTCGATCTTGAGTCGAGAGTTTCAAGTTGTGAGGAACATGAAACTTGAAACCGTCCGCCGATACGCTTCACGAGATCTGTTTCACGGCTATTACTCTCCCGGACCACGTGGTGGTGTTTTCCGTCCAAACACCAGCGAGCTTGGTTCTCGCTCCAGTTCCCGTGCCACACGAGTTAACGTACCCGTGAGCTGTCTAAGCTCTGTGACCAATAGGCCGGCTTCAGGCAGCGTGCGCTTCGTGAATTGCTGCAGCTCCGGTTTGGATTCATTGACGATCGTTCCAACGGTCTTACTGGTCTTCGCAAGTTCATCTGTTGCCCTATCCAAGGCCACTACGCTTTTGTTGATGCCCGCAAGGAGGGTTGGAACCTGGGCATTCAACGAGGCCGTCAGCTTCACAAGATTGTCGGCACTCTTTGCTGCTCCGTTCAAACTTTGATCAATCTGGGTTTTGTGGGAAGCAATGGTTTGGGCGACATCCGAGAGATCCTTGATCGTGCGTTTGAGCAGCGTTTGGTTCTCTTCGTCGAGCATCTTCGCGACGCCTACTGCCGCAGAATCCAGATGAACGATCAACTGGGCCAAACCCTCCTCAGACAGCAATCGGGAGACGGCCTCGTCCAAGCGAAAGAACAGCGAGGGACCGGTCTTGATGACCGGATAATTTTGCCCTTCCAACGCAACTAATGCTGGTGCCTCTCGGCTTCCTCCCGTCAAATTGACCGTCGCAAGACCGGTGAGTCCTTGGGTTTCGAGCACCGCAAGCGTATCCGTCTTGATCGGTGTTCCACGGGCGATATCGAGGGTGAGGAGGACTTCTTCCGGATTATCCGGCCGCAAGGTAATGTCCTTAACCCTCCCCACATCGACGCCGCGATATTTTACAGTTGAATTCACACTTAATCCTGCGACCGACTCCTTCATGTGGGCTTCGTACCGGTCGTATAAGCCTCGATAGTCGGTCTTCCCGAGCCACAAAACCCCGACCAAAACAGCCGCGCCGAGAAACGCCACGAACGAGCCGACGAGCACATAGTTGACCTTGGGCTCCATTAGCGACCTTTCGTGTCTCTCGTCGTTAGCATCTTGATCCTGAGTTCCAGGTTTCAAGTTCAAAGTTTCAAGTCGCGCAGAAACCAAAAACCTCAAACATTAAACTTGAAACTTGAAACGGCCGATACGCTTCACGCTTCACGCTTCACGTTCCCGCTGTTCCATGCCGCCTGTTCGCTTGCGGCACGCCCGCGAGGGCCTTGAAAGTATTCACGGATCACAGGATCGTCTGATTCAGACAACTCCTGCATCGTGCCGACCCCAAGCACCCTTCCCCGACCCAGCACTGCGACACGATTGGCGATGCGCCACAGGGAATCGAGATCGTGTGTCACCATCACAACCGTCAAACCCAGTAGATTCTTCAATGAAAGCACGAGATCGTCGAACCCTGCGGCAATGATCGGGTCGAGTCCGGCCGTCGGCTCGTCAAGAAACAGCAACTCCGGGTCCATGACGATCGCTCGTGCCAGGGCTGCCCGCCGCCGCATACCGCCGCTGAGTTGGTTCGGATACTTTGCGGCACTGTCCGGCGGTAATCCGACCATGGCGATCTTGGTAGTCACAATATCTCGAATCAGGTCGGCACTCAAGGTGGTATGCTCCCGAAGCGGCACCGCCACATTCTCCGCCAGGGTGAACGAGCTAAACAAGGCACCATGCTGGAACATCACCCCGAATCGGCGGTGGACCGGGTGGCCATCCCCCGCTTCCAATCGCCGGCTGTCGATACCGAACAACCGTATCGTTCCTTCTGATGGCGTAATCAGACCGACAATCTCTCGCAACAACGTGGTTTTGCCGCACCCGTTCCCACCGGCGATCGCGAAAATTTCGCCTCGGTGGATAGACAGACTAACATCCTCATGCACCATCGCCTGTCCAAACTTCGTGGCGACGCGATTGACTTCAATCACCGACGTCTTAATATTCGTGGCCGACGGTATCAGGAATTACCTCCTACAGGGTGCTACAACATCCTACAGATCCCACCAATTCAGTAGGATGCTGCACAGTGCATCAAACACGATGACGAGAAAAATGCCTTGTACGACACTGATGGTGGTATGTCGACCAACGTCGTCGACGCCGCCCCGAATCTGAAATCCTTGATAGCAGCCCACGAGGGCGATGATCGCCGCAAAGAACGGTGCTTTTGCCAAACCGATAAGAAAATGTCGCAGTGGAACTGCTTCCTCAAATCGAGCAACAAACTCGGCGAAACTCACGTTGAGCTCTCCCAAAGCGATCAGCATTCCACCGAATACACCCACGATATCCGCGTAGACCGTCAAGAGCGGGAGCGCGATAACCAGACCAAGCGATCGCGGCAACACGAGTAGGTTCATGGGTGAGACGCCCAATGTTCGCACCGCGTCCAATTCTTCCGTAACCTTCATCGTGCCGATTTCGGCCGCATAGGCCGATCCAGATCGGCCGGCAATCAAGATGGCCACGATCAATGGTGCGATTTCACGTAACAACGAGATGCCCACCAAATCTACGATGAAAATGTTGGTGCCGAACTTGCGGAGTTGCTCTGCGCCCTGATAGGCAATCACGACACCGACAAGAAACGTCAGCAGGCCGGTAATCGGCAAGGCCTTCACGCCGTCCATCTCTACGATTCGTAAGAGCGCCCGCCACCGGATTGAACGCGGCTGAATTATGGATCGACCGATCGCGATGGTACTTTCACCAAGAAAGGCAAGCCCACGGATCATAGAAGTTTGCCGAGATTGTAGAGCATGCGAGAGCTGTGCGACCCAGCTTGTTCCTTGGACAGCAGGCCCGCGTTCAGCACGAGGCCGGTCGATGTCCACCTTCCGAAGCAGTTCCGCAAATTCCGGCTTCAACCCCTGGACGGATGGTTGTTGGCCCTTGCGACGCAAACCGTCCATGCAGCGCTGCAACACGAGTGCGCCTCCGGTATCCATCGCGGTCACCGCTCCGAGATCGCAGAGGACGTGCGAGGCGTTCGGCCATCGGACCATTCGACCGCTCTTCTCCAGCTGGGCTAGATTCGGAAGAGTCCAAGCTCCGCCGCAGCGGATCATGTTCTCCTCGACCGAAATGGTTGCCTGTTGTTCCATCAGCCTCACTTCGTCGCCCGACCTGGCTCCTCAAAACACGTCGTGTGACCTCCGTCCAATCCGTTGGGCAAGACCACACGGAGGTCTCCCACCTTTGATTTATGCGCCTTCTAGGATCGCCTTCAGCTCAGCCCCGGTAATCACCTCGCGTTCTATCAGGAGTTTGGCACCCTCGTGGAGTGCGGCTTTTCGTTCTTCCAACATCTGTTTGACTCTTCCGTACTGCTCGTCGACGATTCGCCGCACTTCGCAATCGATCTCGCGAGCAGTCTCTTCCGAGTAGTCCCCTCTTTCGGAAGCGACAGGAAGCTGGAGAAATTGTGGCTGTCGCTCTTGCTCCAAGGTGATGGTGCCGAGCTTGTCGCTCATTCCGTAGGCCTTGACCATGCTTTTTGCGATATCCGTGGCTTTCACGAGATCGTTCTGTGCTCCGGTGGACGCCTCGCCGAAGATGGTTTCTTCTGCAATTCGCCCGCCCAATAGGACGGCCACTTTATTTTCTAACTCGGACTTCGTCATCAGAAACCGGTCTTCCGTCGGAAGCTGCAACGTATAGCCGAGCGCCGCCACACCGCGAGGAATAATAGAGATCTTCTGCACCTGGTCGGTCCCCGGAATGGACAGAGCAACGAGGGCATGACCGGTTTCGTGATAGGCGACCCGCTCTTTCTCCATCTTGTTCAGAACGCGATTCTTTTTTTCCAAGCCCGCAATGACCCGCTCCACCGCCTCCTGTAATTCGGCGATGCTCACCTGGTCTTTCCCACGACGAACGGCGAGCAGGGCCGATTCGTTGATCACGTTGGCCAGGTCCGCTCCTGAGAATCCTGGGGTCATTGCCGCAATTTGTTCCAGATCTGCGTCAGGGTGTAACGCCACCTTCTTCGCATGAACCCGGAGCACATCCAGACGCCCCTTCTTGTCTGGCCGATCCACCGTCACATGACGATCGAATCGTCCGGCTCGGAGCAAGGCCGGATCAAGAATTTCCGGACGGTTGGTCGCAGCCATGAGGATGACGCCGACGCGAGGATCGAATCCATCCATCTCGACCAGCAATTGATTGAGTGTTTGTTCCCGTTCCTCGTGCGCCATCGGCCCCATGCCCCGGGCTTTCCCGAGCGCATCCAGCTCATCGATGAAAATGATGCAGGGGGCTTTGCCCTTCGCCTGTTCGAATAGGTCGCGAACCCGTGCCGCGCCCACTCCCACGAACATCTCCACAAATTCGGACCCACTGATGCTGAAGAACGGCACCGACGCCTCTCCCGCCACGGCACGTGCAAGCAGTGTCTTCCCTGTTCCAGGCGGTCCAACGAGCAAGATCCCCTTGGGAATCTTGCCTCCGAGCTTCGTGAATTTCTCCGGCGTCTTGAGGAACTCGATCACCTCTTTCAGTTCCTCTTTCGCCTCATCCACTCCGGCGACATCCGCGAATGTGACGTTGACGTCCTTCTCCATGTAGATTTTAGCCTTCGACTGGCCGACCTGCATAAAGCCGCCCTGAGCCTGTCCTAATCGCCGAAAGATAAAAAACCAGATGCCGACAAAGAGCGCGACCGGAATGATCCATGAGAGGAGATCGCGCAAGAAGGTGGATTCTATGACGCCTGTGAAGGTGACACCATGTTGATTGAGCTCACGGACAAGGTCCGGGTCTTCAACCCGCACGGTCCTGAAATTTTTCTGCTCCTTCGATTCCCCTTCTGGCTTCAATTTCCCGGTCAGGATTTGGCTGGTCACAGAAACCTCAGCGACCTTCCCCTCCGCAACCTGCCGCTTGAATTCACTGTACGGAAGTTCTTCGACCTGGTTCAGAGCCAAAATGAAGTCATGCACGATCACGACCGCCATGATGGCGAGCAGCACATACCAAATCGAAAAGGAGACTTTCTTGTTCATCGCCCTTACTCCTCGTCACTACAGAACGAAACGCTCGTCCGCGCAGCGCCTCGATAGTTTAGAACATGAAATACGCGCCGGCTCCGAATGATTCGGTCTTCTGCGAATAGAAGAACTGCCCATATGGATTATACCCATGATAGTAGTTGAAAAGAATCCGAATGCGTTTAAAGGAGCCGTACCGAAACACTTCGAACCCCATCAGGAGATTCGTATTGATGTGCCACTGTTGGTGTTCAACGGACTTGAAGTCCGCCGTCAAGATCGGCGAAAAGAGGAGCGGATTGGAGAGCATGCCGAACAGGTAGGACCTCCCTAACGGAATCGGTGTCCGTGCCTCAAATCCCCATTGCCCGGTCCAACGGTCGAGCGTAGAGGGTTGTCGGTTGACCATCACCGTAGCCCCTCCATAAAGCCGCAGCCACTTTTGGAGATCATAGGACAGAATCAGGTCCACCTCTTCGAACTGGAGCCCGATCGTCTGAAAGCCAGGGTGAGACCCCAGAAACTCATCTCCGATGTGACTGCTCTGGTGATAGAAGCGCAACCGTGCAGACCAGTTTCCTTGACGCCAGGTGATCGGCACCCCAACATTGAAGTCGATATTGATGAGTTCGGAATTCGACGTATCGAGATCAAATTGCGCGAAAATACCGGTCAGTAGGCTGATCTGCCATCCGTTGCACCCCTTGCGCCTGGAGTAGAATCCGAAATTTTCTCCAATCCCGATGGATCCGATATTCGCATTGGTCCGTTCGAGGCGTGACTGCTGGGACTGCCAGAGGGCAAAAAACTGCGGCTGTTTGGGATCGGCCAAGAGCGGACGAAACAGGTCGTCCGAGGGAAACCATTCATGGTTGACCGAGCCCTCCTCGACTTGGTGATAGCGGCAATCGAGCCACTCTCGCGATGGTGCGCCTTCCGACTTTTTCTCGCCAAGTTCGCCAGCATAGGCTTGCCCTGTTAGTAAGGTAACCGTGACCCATATTCCGACCATCCATCGTTGATTCGAGACACGCCGACCCATCTATTTCCTCCCATCCGATGTTCTTGATTGATGCCTCCTGGGGGCCCTTTAAGAGCCCCTTTCGATAGCATATTTCGGGGAGGAAATTCATGTGATTTTCCGTCGGCTGGAGTGTTGGATCTAGCGACGGAGCGAGGAGTCTTTTCGGTTGTTCCATTTCCATCGGCTGATCTCCGGCATATCCTCGCCATGTTTCGCAATGTACTGCTTGTGCTCGATGCGTTTGTCTCGCAGGGCTTGCTTGGCATAGTCGGCCTGCGAGCCGCGCAGTGGGATTCGATCGATGACGTCAGCAACGAGATGGAACCGATCGATATCGTTCATCACCGCCATATCGAACGGGGTCGAAGTCGTGCCTTCTTCCTTGTACCCACGCACATGCAAGTTCTTGTGATTGGTCCGTCGATAGGTGAGGCGGTGGATCAGCCAGGGATAGCCGTGAAAGACGAAAATGATCGGCTTATCGGTGGTGAACAGAGCGTCGAAATCCCGGTCCGACAACCCGTTCGGATGCTCCGTGCGCGGCTGCAGCTTCATCAGATCGACCACGTTGATAACGCGAACCCTGATATTCGGCAGATAGGTCCGCATCAAGGACACGGCCGCCAGCGTTTCCATGGTGGGGACATCGCCGCAACAGGCCATCACGACATCCGGTTCGCCCTCCTTGTCATTACTGGCCCATTCCCAGATGCCGATACCGGCCGTGCAATGGATGATGGCTTCCTCCATCGTGAGCCACTGCAGGGCCCGCTGCTTACCCGCCACGATGACGTTCACCTTGTTACGGCTGCGGAGACAATGGTCGGTGACGGACAGGAGCGTATTCGCGTCGGGCGGCAGATAGACGCGGATCACCTCGGCTTTCTTGTTGACCACGTGATCGATAAAACCCGGATCTTGATGACTGAAGCCATTGTGATCCTGCCGCCAGACGTGGGACGACAACAAATAGTTCAGCGAGGCAATCGGTCGCCGCCACGGGATGTGGTTGCAGACCTTGAGCCATTTGGCATGTTGATTGAACATGGAATCGATGATGTGAATGAAAGCCTCGTAGCAGGAGAAGAACCCGTGCCGGCCGGTCAGGAGATACCCCTCCAGCCATCCCTGGCACTGGTGTTCACTCAACATCTCCATGACCCGCCCGTCCGGTGCCAGATGATCGTCGTACGGAAGGCGGTCTGCCATCCACGACCGGTTGGTGACATCCAAGACGTCCTGCCATCGGTTGGAGTTGTTTTCGTCCGGGCTAAAGAGACGGAAATTCCGTTGCTCCATGTTGAGCTTCATCGTGTCCCGCAAAAAGGCCCCCATCACGCGGGTGGATTCCGCTTCGAGGGCACCGGGGCCTGGAATTGTGACGGCATACTCTCGAAAATCAGGTAGCCGCAGATCTTTGAGCAACAGGCCGCCGTTCGCGTGGGGATTCGCACTCATACGACGGTTTCCTGTCGGCGCCACCTCTGCCAATTCAGGGCGAAGAGCGCCCGTCTTGTCGAACAGCTCGTGGGGTTTGTAGCTCTTCATCCACCGTTCAAGGATCTTGATATGTGCCGGTTTATCCATGTCGCCCATCGGAACTTGATGGGATCGCCAGTAGTCTTCGGTCCGTTTGCCGTCGATCTCCGGTGGGCAGGTCCAGCCTTTCGGCGTCCTGAGGACGATCATGGGCCAGAGTGGCCGCTTCGTAGAACCACTTCGGCCTGCATCGTCCTTGATCCGTTCAATGTCCCCCACGATGGCATCGAGCGTGACAGCCATCTGCTCATGCATCTCACCGGGGTCACTGCCTTCGACGTAGTAGGGGCTATACCCATAGCCGCGCATCAGGTGATCCAGTTCGTCGTGACTGATCCGGGCCAGTACGGTTGGATTCGCGATTTTGTAGCCGTTCAGATGAAGAATCGGCAGGACAACGCCGTCGGTGGCCGGATTGAGAAACTTGTTGGAGTGCCAGCTCGTTGCGAGCGGACCGGTTTCCGCTTCGCCGTCGCCGATCACACAGGCCGCAATCAGATCGGGATTGTCGAACACGGCTCCATAGGCATGGGAAAGTGCATACCCCAATTCTCCTCCTTCATGAATGGAACCTGGCGTCTCCGGCGCCACATGGCTGGGAATGCCACCAGGAAAGGAAAACTGCTTGAATAGTCGTTTTAGTCCCTGCTCGTCCTGCGAAATGTTGGTGTAGACCTCGCTGTAGGTACCTTCAAGATAGGCGTTCGCCACGAGCCCGGGCCCGCCGTGACCTGGCCCGGTGATATAGATCATATTCAGGTCGTGTTCCTTGATGAGACGGTTCAAGTGCACATAGATGAAGTTCAGTCCCGGAGTCGTTCCCCAATGGCCGAGCAACCGCGGCTTGATGTGAGCCCTCGTGAGCGGCTTCTTCAATAAGGGATTGTCAAACAGGTAGATCTGGCCGACCGACAGATAGTTTGCCGCACGCCAATAGGCGTCTATCTTCTTCAGGTGCTCTGGACTCAACGTTTTCGGCTTTGTTTTCTGCATAGTCTCCTCATCTTTCATCGTCGTGACTCGGCTCCGATCACCTCAACCACGGACCGGGCGATCTCACGTTCTTCATCCGTATGAATGACCCTTACGGTCACCTTGCTGTCTTCCTGTGAAATCACGGCCTGACCAGCCTCGTTCCGTGCCTGATCAATGATGACGCCGAGGAATTCCAACCCCTCGCAGATGCGAGAACGGATGATCGGTGAATGCTCACCGATGCCTCCACTGAATACCACTGTATCCAACCCACTCAACGACGTGGCTAATGAACCGATGGACTTTCTGGCGTGATAGCAAAACAGTGCGACCGCCTCAGCTGCCCTCGCATCATTGCATTCCTCCCTGAGGAGATCGCGCATATCCGAACTGGTCTCCGAGATGCCGAGCAGGCCCGACTCAGTGTTGACCATCCGATGGAACTGATCCACGCTCATGCCTTCCGTCCGAGCCAGGTACGACACGAGCCCCGGATCAAGATCTCCGGAGCGCCGGCTCATCGGCAGGCCGGAGGTCGGCGTAAACCCCATGGTTGTGTCGACACTCTTACCGCCCTTAACGGCGGTCATGCTCGCACCATTGCCAAGATGGGCCAGAATGACGCGACCATTCACCTCGCCTGGAGTACCGACCTGTCTCAGTTCTCTCATGAGAAAGGCATAGGAGAGGCCATGAAATCCGTATCGGTGAAGGCCCAGCTTTTCATACCGTCGTGGAATCGCCAGGAGACGAGCCACAGTCGGCAGATCGCGGTGAAAAGCAGTATCGAAACAGGCAACTTGTGGGAGGTGCGGGTACCGCAGCGCAAACCCTTTGACCAAATCGATCTCACCCGGGAGATGTTCCGGGTCGAAGACACTCAGCCGCTGCAGCTCATCCATCACAGCAGGAGTCAACGGTTGATGAGCACGATAGCGTGGACCGCCATGCACGACCCGATGCCCGATTGCGACCAGTGGACGGTGCCTCAACTGGCCGGTGATACAGGTGACCAAGGGCTCGATGCAGGCGGCATGGTCTGGAGCGGCTACTGCCTGAGGGCCGATCGTGCCTGCCCCCTCGATCGTCCATCTCATGGTCCCTTCCGGCGATCCGATGCGGTCGATCGAACCGAACAGTTCACGAACCGGGGCTGCCTCCATGCGAACGAGGGCAAACTTGAGCGTCGATGATCCTCCATTGATCACTAGGATCAAGCCATTACTCACGTCGGAGATACTCCCCGACCAATCGGTATGCATTATGAAGATATTGGGCCATCATCCTCTGAGTGTTGAAGAACCCACCGTTCAACGCAATCGCATGCTGCATAATCTCGATGAAGCGTTCGCGATCCTTGTAGTAGCAGGGCAGGACTTTCCGTTCCAGCTTGTCATACAGCGCCGCGGCATGGCAGGCATCCATGTCTCCACTTGGCTCTGAACAGGATTCGATCCGATCGCCAATGGACCATCCGGTCACGTCCTCTACATGGCCCTCGACCCACCACCCGTCGAGCACACTCAGACTCGGCACGCCATTGACCGCCGCCTTCATCCCACTGGTCCCTGAAGCCTCCATCGGAGGGAGCGGCGTGTTGAGCCACACATCCACACCGGCGCAGAGCAGCTTGGCGAGCGTCATGTCGTAATTCGCGAGATACGCGACCCGAACCTTGCCACGCAAGGCGTCGCGGATTTCATGGATTCTATGAATGATATTTTTCCCGTCCTGGTCACGTGGATGGGCCTTACCGCCAAAGACGATCTGGAGAGGTCCGATCTGACTGCTTATCTTGGCCAACCGTTCGATATCGTGAAAGATCAGAGTCCCTCGCTTGTAGGCTGCGGCACGCCTGGCAAACCCGATCGTCAGCACATCACGGTCGAACCCGGCATTTGTTTCGCGATTCACATAATCGATCAATGTCCGTTTGGCGGTGGAATGCGCGTCCCAGATTTCCTGGTCCGGAATCTTGATCGCGTATCGAAGCGAGAGGTGATCACGCCGCCAGTCCGGCAGATGCCGGTCATAGAGCGATTGAAACGGGGAGGCGGTCCAGGTCACGGCGTGAATGCCGTTGGTAATCGAATGAATCGGGTAACCGGGGAAGAGGCTGTTCGACACGTCGCCGTGTTTCATAGCGACCCCGTTGACGAACCGCGAACCGCGCAGCGCCAAATGCGTCATGTTCAAACAGTGGTCAGGATCATAGGCTTTGAGCCACGTACAGCGTCGCTCGCCGAGCACCCGATGGGCAAGGTCTGGAGGAAATTGATCATGCCCAGCCGGCACGGGCGTATGGGTCGTAAATACGCATTGTTCGCGAACGGCATCGATGAGATCGGAAGGGACTCCCGCTTCGTGGGACCGCGACGTCAGTTTTTCTTCCAGCAAGGCGAGCACGAGCAAGGCTGCATGCCCTTCATTCATATGGAATCGGCGAAGCTGTCCGTAACCGAGTGCCCGCAGCAGGCGATACCCACCGAGTCCCAGCACGATCTCCTGGCAGAGTCGATAATACTCGTCTCCCCCATAGAGACTATCGGTGAGCGTCCTGTCCCACGGCTGATTTTCAGGGAGATCCGTATCCAGCAGATAGATAGGCACTTCGTCACCCAATTCGCCCTTCACACGATATAGCCAGGCTCCGACGTGCACCGTGCGGTCTTCGATTTCGACCGTGATACGCTGACTCACAGGATTGCAGAAATCATTGACCGGCCAGGCCACCGGGTCTTCATGCTGCCAGCCCTGTTCGTCCAACCGCTGATAGAAATGCCCGCGCCGGTACAGGAGCGTGACCGCTACCATAGGAATTTTGAGATCGGCCGCTGATCGAATCGTATCTCCGGCCAGCACACCCAATCCACCCGCATACGTCGGCATGGCGGGGTCCATGCCGATTTCCATAGAGAAATAGGCGACCAGCGGGCTTCTTGTTCCAACCATCTCTCCGGCCACTCCCTCAGGCATCGTGCGACCTCCCTCTAATTTAATTCTAAGGAGGTCCCTCCCCTAAGACAATCCAAGTGCGAAATGTTAACGTCCTTGTAACACCGCCCATGGACACCGGACTACACCAGCTGCTGCTCCCTCAAGCTCACCACCAACTCCTTTTTCGTCATCAGAATGGCTCCAAAGCCTATGGCGATCGTCAACATGGTGATCATCCCTCCGATAAGCGGCACAAGCGCGAGAATGAAATAGGTGACGAGCCCTGTGACGAACGCCCTTATAGCCGAAGATGAATCCGAGACCAATCTCAGAAGTCGTTGACCAAGCCACAGCAGGACGAACACCCGCCCCAGGTACAGGGTCACGACATACATCGCGCCCAGCATCAGTCCGATCGGGATTCCTAGTACAGAGACCATGCATACGACGATCAGCATCGGAACGCCGAACAACAATGCGCCTCCTACACCGAGCACAACCCAGGGCTGTTCTTGAATCTTCGACGCGACCCGCGACGTGAAGACCGGGTAGATGCGAAGAAGCAGAAAGCCGAGCAACAAGGTGGAGGCGAAGCTGACCATTCCGCCGACAAGCTTCATTCCCGCAAGCCCCCGTTTAGCCTCCTCGCCTTTGAAGACTTCCGGGATGGGACGCCTGGTGACCGTGCCGAGTACGGTCGCCCCCTCGTCGATCGACGGTTCATCGTCGCTCCAATATATGATGTTCTTTCCGACCGAAGCCCTGGACGTGAGACGAAGAGCAACCGCCGCAACTGCGAGATCTCCGCCGATCGTCTTTGACAGCGTGACATTGCCTGCACCGATCCGGACATCGCCGTCGATCGATCCCCCAAGCAACAGATTCCCAGCACCGATCACGGCATTTCCTTTGAGATGCGAGGAATCCGTCAGATGCACGTCTCCGCCGGCAATCGTGGCGTTCCTGTGAATCTTGCCACTAAGCGTCACCGTCCCTCCGGCTAGCCTGACATCCTGTGCGATCTTTCCCGATACCCGCACCTCACCACCGACTACAATCAAGTCTCCATCCACCACCCCGTCCACCAACACTTCACCGCCTGCCGCATAGACATCACCATGCACGGTCCCCGATATCTCCACATGCTGACCGAAAGTAAAGTAATCGCCCTGAACCTCCTGCCCTGCGCTCAGTACAACTCGCTTCTTCCACTCGGCATGTTCCGATGAGTCTTCAGCCTCTACGCGACTGGCCCCCAACAGACACACCATCACCGCGAGGATCACGCTCATGATTCTCGGAGATACGCTCGACACGCTGTACCCAGGTGATTCGGCCATCGTTGCACCTCGCTTATGGAAAGTGGTTGCCGACTTCGTATAGCGCACAACACCAAGGGCGTTCCATACTTGGAGCAGTCCACCTCAGGACAACCGTGCAAAGACGACACCTTGCTTTATACGGACAGATGAGGCTCGAACAGCACAAGAGCACGTGGGTTTTTCAGGCTCTGACGCATGGGGGAAAGGGGAGGGGGAATCTTGCTACAGCAGAATCTACGAGCACTGTGGCGGAAGACTACATGAGCTCAGAGTCGTACGGATACTGCCACCCCCCTTTCTTCTCCTATCAATCTTGAAGGGGGTTCCTCCGTGGCTCATGGGTGGTTAGGCATGAGTGGCGTGAAACTGGCGGTTACGGACCATCAGTTTTTTCCGATCGGACACACCAAGTTTATCGAAAATGCTCGTCAGATGATGGCGAACCGTATTGTCGCTAACGAACAACTTGCACGCGATCTCTTTATTGGACAGCCCTTGCTGCACCAGTTCAACCACCTCCCGCTCTCGCTGGGTTAAGCCAGCGTCCCACATGGGCTGACGTGCGGCCGAATCGACTTTCTGTTGAGACACGGTCGCCTGACTGCGCTCTACCGATGGACCATCGGCGAATTCAGCCTGACGAGTATCCTGGGGGTACAACGTCTCGATCACGGCCAGCAGGACTTCAGGTGGCTGGACATTCAAGATCACCCCATCGACGCCAGAGACAAGCACTTGGTGCAGATGCTGCTTGTCCTCACCTCCACTCAACACCACGACCTTACTGGTCGGCGCTGATTCCCGAATCTGTGGGACCAAGTTGATGGTGTCGCGATTGGTCTCTAGGTCGATGATGAACACGTCGGCTCGTGGCACGAGCGAAAGTACGTTAGGCGTGAGCTGCGCATGCTCACGCAAGACAACCTTCATCGTCTTTGATCGTTCAAATATGCGGTGTAATCCGAACCCCACCAAACACTGCTTCGTGATGACCTCAAGGGTGAGAGAAAGTGCTTCCATGGTACTGCTCGTCACACGTGCGCCTTTACCAAGTCGCCCGTTGAGAAGGTGCCCAATAGTCCGCCCCTATGCCGTTCAGTCCGCGGTGGGATCATCCACGATCCCGCCGCATTCCAGACAGCAACCCTGGCCCGTTCGCTCCCCCTGTTGGTCAACACATCATTGATGAGCCGCCCCTGCGCACAGATCGCCACTGGTACGTCCTCGCAGCCAGACTGAGAGGTCTGTCTTGCCTCGGGCAGTTCCATTGGCACCCCCATGAGCTGTTGCCTCATATCTTCTTCTTCCATAGGTGCTAGACCCAAACCCAGTACATCCCGTCGGCATCGAATGCCGTACAGATTTGGCCGCTCTTGATCAGATGGTCGATGACCACACTTACTTGCTGCTGCGTCAGATCAGGACAGCGTTCGACCAGCTCGTCCACCGGATGATGCAATCCATCCTGCAATACCGTGAGAACTTGCTGAACTTGAACGCGATCAATTGAAATAGCTGAGGGCTGCATTGGCTTCTCTCCGAACCTTGTTGTTCGGAATCCACTCTAACAACACGCTGTGGGTGTGTGAACTAGGCTTTACCTAGGTAGCGAAGAAACAATTATCTGGATCCGGCACCTATGGACCCATTCAGGTCCTGACCGAAGGAAGGCCGAGGATTTCCCGCTCTGCCTCCAACCAATCATCAAGCGCGTGCCCCTCTCGATACCCGCGATCGACATACAGCTCATGAGCTCGATTTGTGATGCGAGCCTGGAGGTCTTCGCAAGGTGAACCAGACTGACTCCGGACCGGCTTCTTCTCAGAGGCAGCCGACTGCTGTTGTTGGATCGATTGAGTGTTCTTCCGTTTACGCGGTTCTTTCGACGTCTGTACTTGCATGGCTTTACTCCCCCCTTTTTTCTCTCACGCAGAGTGGTTGTAGGATGTAGGGTTCAGCATCGCAGAGAGGCTGGAACCTTTCATGGTGAGTCGGACTTGTCCCCCTCGACTCAGGCGGTTCAGCTCACAAAACACCTGATTCCAGGTCAGGTCTGGACACTCGAGTACTACTTCTTCGAGCTGGTTACCTGGGGAACGAAGGATGACTTCCACGATATGTTCTCCCTTCTTGTTGACAGCGCTCCTTTGATCTCGGAACTGCGAAACTTTAATTGCATCTTGAATGCCACGCATAGTCTCCGATGAGGCGACAAGACGAAGGAGGCGAAAGTGATGAGACCGTGAGCGTCCGGCGCGGAAATCAACAACCGATCAGCTTGAAGTCTCCCGTCGTGACGTGAGGAATTTTGCAGCATTGCTAAAGGAAAGCCTGTGGCGGAACACCACCCTGACCGAAATCCCGCTCCGTGCCGCTGACGTCGAGGCAGCTTATCTAGAGAACCGCACCGGAAGTGGGGTAGAGATCCTGCGCTCATCGGGTACCGTCACTTCGAACCCTGGTACGGATCATCGAAAACTGCGCCGCACTCAAGACAGCGGACCTTCCCTGTGCGTTTTCTGCTTCTTGTGAGGACATCATCGATTGCTCGACTATGGATGCAAGGACTCGTCCGGATGGGATGGCTTAACGGTTGAATCGGAATGGGTTCGATCAGAGGTTCCATGGTGTCCTCCGCCATATGTGAGGTCGATACGTCGGCTTCTGACACAGTATTGTCTTGCTCCATACGTCCTCCTGCCAGGGGTCCGGTGGTCCCTCTTCGATTGGTCAGGAAAGCAGAGCAGACCCTCTATTTGAGAGTGATGGTACGGGAAGCCGTTCACGGACAGCCGCTCCACACCTCCTCGGCGGACACTACGCCTTGACCCAATACGTTCTGTCGGCGTCCCGCGTCAGATGCACCCGACCATTACGGTACAGCAGTAGGTAGGTGGGCACGTTCATCCCGATAACAAGGATCGTCAATGATCGCGCCGCAATCCAGGCAGCGAACGTGGCCGGTCCGTTTCTCTTTGCCCTTTAGGATCTCATAGATGACCCGTCCATGGGGGCACGTCCTCATTTTGGCATCGGTGCTTCGCGGGTGTCGCGGCGGAGTGGCATGGTGCTGTTCCGTGAGTGCTTGTTGCCTTATCGCTTCACCACTTTCCGGAGGCACAAGCGACTCATGCATGGGAACCCCTTTTTGCGCTCTATTACGTTTCGGCTACGATACCCACTAGTATGTTCTGTCGGCATCCTCCGTCAGCCGCACATGACCACTTCGGTCGGGAGGCTAAGTCTAGTCCGGTAGAGTCTTCTTGTGACCTAGGGTTTTCCTAGTGTATACGGAAAAATGTACCTGGCAGGCGTGCGATATCGCACGAGGCAGATCGTTGCAGGCAATCAACACGTGCTGGACGCTAGGATGCCATGTCTTTCTGCCAGACGCACGCGAGGCCTGCTCGCGCGCATCATGGTTCAGCTCCAAGCTCCGTTGAGACCTTCTCCTCTTTCAGAAGTATTCAGACATGGACTTCCGTCCCGTATCCCCGCTTCGATTGGATACGGAAGGTGCCGTTCAGCATTCCGAGTCGCTCTCCTCGACTGATGAGCCCGAGCCCTTTCTTCCTCCCCGCGCTCTCCTGCGCAACATCAAATCTACGCCCGTCATCGTTGACGCAAAGCCCGACCCCGCCCCTTGTCCCAAGGAGTCGAACCAGCACGTTGCTCACGTTGGCATGCTTGCGCACGTTCTGCAGACATTCCTGTAGCACCCGATAGAGACACAACGCACGGTCGACGGACAGGATGGCCGGGAAGTTTCTCACCACGACGTTGGTCTTCACCACCGCTCCGGTCTCGAATTCCTGCACAAGCTCCAGGACGGCCGCCTCTAACCCAGCATGTTCCAGCAATGAGGAATGGAGCTGATGCACCAAACGCTGCAGATCCGTCGTGATTTGCTCTGCCATCTTGCCGGCCCGGTGAAGGCGGGTGTCCAGCGACGGTTCGGATGCTGCCGTCGACCGGCTGAAGCTTTGCAGATCAATCGTCAACGTCGCCATCCACTGTCGCGTCAATTCTAGATTCGCAGCCCGATCATCGGGATAGATCAACGAGGAAAAAACCTGATCGACCAGCTCGTCTTTGGAGTAACCGGTCATGTTACTATACGCCGCGTTACACATGACGATATTGCCTGCCATATCGGTGATCTCAATACCTTCCGCAGCATTCTCGAAGACCTTGCGAAACCGCTTCTCACTCTCGTTCCTAGCCCGTTGTGCCTCTGTAATCTGATGCGCCGATCGCTTTTGAGCAACCAAGAGGTGGCAACAATGATGAGCAATCCCGTGGCAACCATCCGGTCCACCGCGACGGCGAAGTGATCTCGCCCGAAGAGAAGACGAGTCCCAGTATTATCAAGACGAAGGAGGAGCCAGTAATAACGGTGGTGATTCTCGAACCAGGCGCGAACCAAGTGAGGGAGAGAGGGCACACATACAGCATCGGTACTGCAATGCCTAGTGGGGTGAGTAGATCAGCGAGGAATACGGTCCCCGTCGTTGTTGCCACGCCTGCAATGACCCACTTGTCTGACTGTGTGTTTACGGCCTTAGGCCCTCATCATGAAGTACGGTTTAGCCGCACCGGCAGGTGATTCTAGGCTTGTGGGGATGATCATGCCAAGAGTCAGGCACGCCCAATACTAGAAGCGACTCGCAGCGATTACTCGCTGCGAGTCTGCCACCTGACCTCCTTGGATCATGAAACCAAGGTAGCTCCGAGAAGCATTACGCCGTGATCATGACAGACAGGGCGTCGTCTGGCTCCGACGCACGGATGTCATCCGGTTAGGGTTTCGGTACATCCGGCCGGGGATCCTGAACGAAACCGTGCCGGTTCGGCATGGAGATGGCCGGCAATGACTGGGCATCAAGGACAAGGTCCTTGTATATGATGCCGTTCTGGTGCAGCAGCCAGGCCACGACTGAGTAGACCTCGTTCGGTGAGAGGCTTTGCGGAGCGGAAAAGGGCATCGCGCGATGAATATAATCGTAGAGCGTGGTGGCATAGGGCCAGTAACTGCCGATAGTCTTGATCGGTTGTTTGCTCGCCAAGGTACCGTCGCCACCGACCAAGCGATCCATCGGGCCTTCTTGCCCCGTGGCACCATGACAGGCTGCACAGCGAGCGGCAAAGAGAGTCGCTCCCTCCTGAACCGTCCCCCGCCCAGGAGACAATCCTTCTCCCGTCGGCGCTACATCGATATTCCACGCTTGGATTTCCTGTTCTGTGGCGGCCTGTCCTATTCCATAGCTGTGTGTAGGTTCCTGTCGTTCGGTTGTCTCGCCAGCCCAGAGGTTCCCGCAACCCAGGCTCAGGATAGCGGTCAGTCCCACTGAAAGGATGTTACGGATGCGCATGGCTCACGTTCCCATCTGCGGCAATCTGCCAACTCTGGATCGCATTATAATGGTAGAAGGAGTTCGTTCCCCGTACCGCCACCAAGGCGGCGTGATCCGGCTGCCGGTACCCGGTCTCATCCTGACAGCGGCTTTGTAGAACCACGTCCTCTCCGCTCCACCGCCATGGCAGAGAAAATCGCGTATGGCACTTGGGCAACACCGGATCCTGTAACGCCGCTCGCTGCCAGGATCGTCCTCCGTCCACGCTCACCTCGACCTCTGTGATACGGCCCCTACCGCTCCACGCCAATCCACGGATCTCGAGGAAACCCGGTTGGATACGTTGTCCTCCCGAGGGAAAGGTGATGACGGACTTCGCCTCCATGACCATGGTGAATTGGCGCGCCGTGCCGTCCGGCATCAAGTCCGTATAGTGCGACGTCTCTTCACGCGTCATGAACGGTACCCGGCCGAGTTTCAATCGTCGAAGCCATTTAATGCAGGTGTTCCCTTCCCATCCTGGGATGACCAGGCGAAGTGGATAGCCCTGTTCGGGACGAAGCGGTTCGCCGTTCTGGGCGTAGCACACCAGCGCCTCATCCAGGACAGAGTCCAGCGGAAGACTGCGCGTCATGGCAGCCGCATCGCTCCCCTCTGCCAACATCCATGAGGCCTCGGGGCTCACGCCGACTTCGCGCAGGAGGGTCTTCAAGGCCACGCCCGTCCATTCACTCGTACTCGTCAGTCCATGGGTCTCTTGCACGGTTTTTCCGGTCGGCCCGCGCCATTCGGTGGCCGAATTACCTGAACATTCGATGAAGGCCAGCCGTGAAACGGCGGGGAACCGCTTCAGGTCGTCTAGGGTGAAGGTCCAGGGCTGGTCGACCAACCCATGAACAAGAAGCCGGTGGTGCGCCGGGTTGATCGTCGGCACCCCATTGTGATGCCGTTCGAAGTGCAACGCCGAGGGAGTCAGAATCCCGTGAGAGTCTTGCAGGGGTGTCAGCGAAGCAGACTGGGCACGAAGCATACGGGCGGCCGTTTCAAAGGTTGACCGTTGCCCATACGTGGAGGGAACCTTGCCCGGCACGCGGGTCGGATCGTCCGGCGCCACCGGCGTGGCCGCATCAGCAGATCCTGTCACGGACTGGAGCACGATCGTGCCCACCATGCCGGCTGCTCCCGCCAGGAGGTTCCGACGATTCAACAGCGATGCGCCTTCCTCTCCAGGCCGCTGACCATCTCCAGCCGGTTCATCCGTTTGAAGGTGTCTTGTCATACCGTGCTCCTGCATGGACCAGCCGCTACGTCACACGGCCTGTCGGCTGACTACGGTTCCGAATCAATGACCCCGTCGGTTGATTCTAAGTAGTCGGCGAAGAGGTTTCAACCCTGTCACCCGCAACACGGTACCCTCTAGTCCAATTGTCTCCGAAACCGCCACATCCCCAAGCCGAACAACACCCCGCCCAGCAGGGCCATCGCCAAGACGGAATCCCACAGCAACTCGATCCCGACTCCCTTGAGCAACACTCCATAGGTTACGTTGATATAGTACCGGAGTGGAGACAGCGCCATGAGGGACTGGACCCAGGGAGGCATGGCTTCAAACGGTGTCGTGATCCCCGACAGCAATAGCATCGGCGAAATCACCAGCAAGGCGAGCATCCCGACCTGCGCCTGGTTCTTGGTGACGGTGGCGGCGAACAGGCCGAGCCCAGCGATCGTGAAGCTGTACAGCATCGTCACCAGGAAGAACAGAAATATGCTGCCCTTGATCGGCACACCGAAGATCGGCTTGAGCACGGTCACCATCGCCAGTGTCGTGGCGGCCAGTATCACCAGCGTCATGGCCAGCACCTTCGACAGCATGATCTGAAGCGGCGTGACGGGGGAGACGAGCAGCTGCTCCACGGTTCCATGCTCTTTTTCTCGCACCAGCGCCGCCGCCGGCAGGAGAAAGCCGAACAGCGTGATCATGCGCAGGATATGGGAGATGGATTGGAACCAGGTTTCGTCCTGATCCTGGTTGAACCAGACTCGATGGGCGCTGTTGACCACCGGCATCAGCCTGTCATCACCCGAGACGACGCCGAGTCTAGACTGGGTGAGGTCAAAGGAAAATCCCCCGACGATACGGGCGGCATAGGCAGCTGCCGACAGCCCCTGCGGCGCATTCGTGGTGTCGACCTGCAATTGGACGGCAACCGCTTCCTGCCCAAGGATCGACTCATGAAACCGTGGAGGGATATCCAGCAGCACCATGGCGGTTCCTTGATCGAGTCGTGCCATACCTTCCTTCGGGTCCGATACTTCTCCGTCGAACCGAAAATAAGGCTCGCGGAACCGATGGATCAACTCGCGTGAGGATTCGCTGTGGTCGCCGTCATGAACCACCAGGCTGGCGTTGCTCAATTGCATCGCGATTCCCGCGCCGCTGATGTACACGGAGAGCGAGAATGAATACAGCAGGAATAACAGCAACGGGACGTCGCGCCCCAGCTGCAGCAACTCCTTCCGTGTCATGACGAACAGACGGAGTGCCCACAAGCGCACGACTTCGAAACTCGAACCATCGTTCCTATTCACCCACCCCCTCACACGAACTCCCGACCGATACCAGTCAGGTTTTCGGTCGTTTTGTGAAAAGGCCGTAGGCAACCAGCCGCAACGCCACAGCGAATCCCCCCAGCGCCAATAGGTCCGTCCACATGGCGTTCAAATCCAGCCCCTTCAGAAAACTTCCGCGCACCACATCGGTGTAGTACATGGACGGGAACAAATGAGCCTGCACCTGAGCGCCGGGGCTCAACGAGGACACCGGTACCAACAGGCCAGAAAAGAGAATGGTCGGAACCATTGCAATGATGATCGTGATGATCAGCGCCGCCATTTGCGTTCGCACCAACAGGGAAATGATGAGCCCGATACCGGTGGCGCACAGCACAAAGAGCACCGAGGCCATAAAAAAAGCCGTGAAACTCCCTTTGAACGGCACGCGAAAGAGCCAGACAGCCAGAGACCAGAGCACGACGACGTTGATCGTCGAGATGACAAAATAGGGAACGAGTTTCCCGATCAAAAATTCAGCCTTGCTGACCGTCGCGCTATAGATGTTGTAGATTGAGCCGGTTTCCTTTTCTCGCACCACTCCCAGGGCGGTGAGCAAAGGCGACGCCACCATCAACGAGAACATAATCAGGGCTGGCACCATCGACCACGTGCTCCGAACTTCTTGGTTGTACAGATACCTCGTCTCGAGGGACACAGGCTCCGCGAATCGGGTCGCCTCCTGCGGACCAAAGCCTCTCGTGCGCGCCAGGAATTCGATGAGCCGCTCTTGTGTGAATGCGCGGTTGACCGCGATCACATAGCCCTTCAAGGTATCGGCGTAAAGCGGGAAGGTGCCGTCCAGCAGAGTTTGAACGGTGACGGGCTTGCCTGCCAACAGTTGTTCTTCGAACCGTTCGGGCACGACGATTGCCATACGAATCGCCGTGCGACCCAGCAAACGATCGATGTCCTGTTCATCGTAGACCGATCCGCGGTAGTCGAAATAGCGGGATTCCATGAAGCGATGGAGGTAATCGCGGCTCAGCGACGACTGGTCTCGATCCAACAGCGCGAACGGCACATGCTCGACGTCCAAGACCAACCCATACCCGAACACCACCATCCAGAGTGGCGGCAGCAAAAAGGCCATGAGCAGGAACAATCGGTCACGGATCGTCTCCTTGAACTCCTTCGTCGCCACGGCAGTGATTCGCCTCACATTCATGCCGCCGCCTCTCGCTTGGCTGCCTGTTCCAGCTCCATGACTCGGTAGACAAACACGTCTTCCAAACTCAGAGGCCGTTCGTTAACCGAGGTCACCCGCACCCCACTGCTTTCCAGAGCTTGGCACGCGCAGGCCTTGTCTCGGAGAGGGTCACGACAAAAGACATGGAGTTTATTCCCGAAGAGCGCCGCCCCATGAAACCCGGCTTGCTGCAGATGCACCAACGCCTTGGCCGGTTGGTCGGCGACGACTTCGAACAGCCGACCTGCCTCATGCTGGACTTGGCGTTTCATATCCACGGGAGAACCTTCCGCCACGATCCGTCCCGCATACATGAGAGCCAGGTTGTCGCAATGTTCGGCTTCACTCATGGAGTGGGTGGTGATCAGAATCGCGACGCCGTCCTCACGCGCCAGTCGTGACAAGATTTCCCAGAAGTGGCGGCGTCCGATCGGATCGACCCCGGAGGTCGGTTCATCCAAAAACAAGACTCGGGGGCTGTGAACCAAGGCACAGCCAAGCGCCAGCCTTTGACGGACTCCCATCGGTAATCGGCTGGTCAGGCTCGATTCGTATCCTGATAGTCCTGCCATGGTAATGATCCACCGATACCGTTCGATCATGGCGCGCTTATTGATTCCGTAAATTCCGGCGAAGAGTCTGATGTTCTCTTCAACGGTCAAATCCAGATAGAGCGAAAATGCCTGGGACATATACCCAATTCGTTCCTTGATGGTACCCGCCGCCGTCCGCATATCGGCCCCCGCCACGCGTCCGGCACCTCCCGTCGGCAAGAGGATCCCGTTCAGCATCTTGATGACTGTCGTCTTGCCAGCGCCATTGGCGCCCAACAGACCGAAAATTTCCCCTCGTTTCACCTCAAAACTTACTTGATCGACCGCGCGGAAGGACCCAAAATCTCTGATGAGTCCTTCGGCTTCGATCGCCAGACCATCGTGGTCGCGCACCGCTGCGGATCGCGGCAGCTCACCGGTTGCCGGGTTAGACTCAGCACCTCGAAGGAGCAACGCCACGAACACATCTTCCAACTCCGGCTCGTCCACCCTGACTGCGGTAGGAACCAGATCGCCCAGAGCGGTTTCGATTTGGAGTCGCGCCTCAGACTGATTGACCGTATGGGCAAAGACATGCAAGAGCGGTCCTAACGATTCGACCTGCCTGAACGACTGTTTCAACCGGGCGATCGCCTCGGCCTGGGGCGTGGCTTCGAACGTCACTGCAGAGCCAGGAACCAGTGTCTGCACGTCCATGGGAGTCCCGGAGACCAGCACCTTCCCTCCTGAAAGGAACGAGAGCCGGTGGAACCGAGCCGCTTCATCCATGTACGCCGTGGAAATCAGCGCCGTCATGCCCTTTTCTTGAAGCAGCTCAGCCAGGATCGACCAGAAATCACGGCGCGAGACCGGATCAACACCGGTCGTCGGTTCGTCGAGAATCGCGAGATCCGGTTCATGGATGAGGGTGCAGATCAATCCGAGCTTCTGCTTCATCCCCCCCGAAAGATTCTTCATCGGCCGGTCGCGGAATGGCTCCAGCCTGGTCATGGCCAGCAATTTGGCCTTGCGCTCAGCCAGGTCCTTGTCCGGAACCAGACGAAGATGTGCAAAGAAATCGATGTTCTCTTCGATGGACAGTTCGGGATAGAGATTCAACCCGAGTCCTTGCGGCAGAAAGCCAATTTTCGGTTTGATTCGCTCGGCGGCACGCTCGGAGTCGATCCTGGTCCCGAATACGTCGACGGCGCCCCCGTCATACGTCAACACCCCGGCGATCGCCTTCATGAGGCTGCTCTTGCCCGAGCCATCCGGACCGATCAGGCCGTAGATTTCACCCTTCCTGATCTCAAGATCGACCCCGTCGACCGCCACCTCTTTCTTGTAACGCTTGACGAATCCGGACACCCTGACGATCGCGTCCGAATACTGAGTCTGCAATGCCTGTTTGCCCTCCAACTTCTCACCTTTCACATTTTCGGCTTGACCCACTCCACATCGTCTTTCCAGCGAATGATCGCATCGGCGGGAAGTCCCGGTGTCAGGCGATGATCCGGGTTCTCGTTGAGATACAGTTTGACCGGATAGATCAATTTCACCCGCTCATCCGGCGTTTGAACCTCCTTCGGGGTGAACTCGGCCTTCGACGCGATATATCGGACCATCGCGTCAAACGGGTGGTCGGGAAACGCATCCGTATAGACCTTCGCGGGAAGATCCAGCCGCACCTTTCCGACCTGCACCTCCGGCACATACACCTTGAGGTACAATCGATCGAGATTCACCAATTCCAGGAGAGGCACACCGGTTGAGACGACTTCACCGACATCGACCATGCGCGTCGTGATCGTGCCGTCGGACGGGGCAGTAATCGTAAGGTCCGTCAACATGCTCTGGGCCTCCTCGAAGGCTGCATAGGCCTGGTCCCGCCGACGTTCCAAGGCCGCGACCTCTGCCTCCTTTGCCCTGATACGTTTCCAGCCCAGCTCGGCCTGTGCCGATTTCTTTTTTGCCTGGGCCTGTCCAGCATGGGCGATCACAATGTCTCTCTTGGCCACGTTCCATCGCATTTCGGCCTGTTCCCACTGTTGTCTCGTCGCTTCGTCCTTCTCGACCAATTCACGAAACCGCTGCGCATCGCTTCTTGCTTCCTTCTCCACCGCATTCGCTTTGGCCACCTTCGCGTGGTACTCGAGAACCTCGGCACCGGCTGATTCGATCGCCAACGGAACATCCAGTTTCAATACCGCTAGGTTGGCGTGGGCGGCCTGCACCTCCGCCTCAACGGCTTCGGATGCGCGCCGTGCTTGCTCGACCCGTGCGGTCGTCTGTGCGTCGTCCAGCTTGAGAAGGACTTGTCCCTTCGTAACCTGATCTCCTTCGCGCACCAGCAACTTCTGAATACGCCCGGGGTATTTTCCGGCGATCGCTACGTGGTCTCCCTCGATCCGCCCGTTCACTTGGATCAAGCCTTCCGGCAATCCGCTGTTCAGAACTACACGTTTGAAGGCGACATAGCCGCCGATCGCCACGACAATGAGGAGCGCGATCAGAGCAAATTGTTTCCAACCGAATTTCATAGACTACGCATCATCTCCGTTCCCACAGGCCGGCATCCACCATTCAGAGCATCCCGCTTTGGCAGGATGTGCCGTGATCTTCAGAAGAGTGTGTCGATTTCGCCCTTGGCACGGGCCAGGTTGATCCGTGAGGCGTTGAAGCGGAACAGGGCCTCGATCAGATTGTCGCGCGCGCGTGCCATGGACGTCTGGGCGTTCGTGACTTCAATGTTGGTCGTGATCCCGGCTTCGAACCGATCACGCGCAAAGGTTAATTCCTTCTCAGCCAGATCGATTCCCTTTTGCGCCACTGCAACCTGTTGCTGAGACGATTCGAGCGTCAGGAGGGCGCTCCGGACTTCCAAGTTGACCTGATCGGACACGTCCTTCATGCGGATGGATTCTTGCCGAACACGACTGCGAGTTTCTGAGATCCGACCTTCCCGTTGCCCTCCGTCGAAGATCGGGATTGAAAAGGTCAGTCCGATCGAACGCGTAGCCAGCGCATCTTCCGGTTTCAGACCGATCCAACCATAGTCGCCGGCAAGCGAGAGGGTCGGAATCCGTTCGCTGGTCACGGAACTCAAGCTGAGCGCCGCCAGCTTCTGTCGCTGTTCTTGCGCCCTCAACTCAAGCCGCTGTTGACGCGCGATCGTGAGGACCTGCTCCGGTCGCTGCACTTGCTCCGGCACAAACTTGAGTTCGTCGGTGAGGACTACCCGCACCTCGAAGTCGATCCCGAGTGCACGGATCAAGTTGAGTCTCGCACTCTCTTGCTCATTCTGCGCGACCAACACTTGCTGTCGATGATTCTCCAACTGGACCTCTTCTCTCGTCACATCGAGACCTGTGGCAACTCCGGCTGCCTTCCGATCTTTGGCCAGCTTGACCAATTGTTGGGCCAGGTCGATATCAGCCTGTCGTGCTTTGACCGCCTCATCCGCCCGTAGCACTTCGATGTAGAGCAATCCGACGGTCGCCATCACATCGCGCTTGGTGACTTCCGCCTCTAGACTCGCTACGTCCACCCCGCTTTTCGCCGCCCGCCACCGTTGAATCAGACTGAGACTGAAAATGTTCTGCACGAGGGTCGCGCGCGCGTCATACACTTCGAACGGATCCGTGACGCTGCGCCTGAGGCCCAGAGCAGTGAGCCGGTCCGACGGCAATCCGAACGCGCCGAGGTTGACGGTCTGGTTTCGGCCACTGACGTAGCCGGACACATTCGGCAGGAGTGTGCCGAAGCTCGTATTGGCCTGTGCTTGTGCAGCCGCAATTCGCTCTTTCAGCAGCCTGACATTGACGTTGTTATCGATAGCGGCCTGAATGGCATCACGAAGGCTCAGCCTGAGTTCGGGTGGGCTTGAGTCAGACGAATCTGCAGCCACAATTCCGACACCCAGCAGGCAGAAGACTGTGGTGAAGACGAGAAAAAGGATAGGCCCTGTCACCGCGCGTCGTCGTTGTATGCTTGTGGAAAGCCACATGAACAGATTCCATGCCGATAGAGATCGCTGAACTGCAAGGAGAGAGCCGGTCAGAGAACCCGGTCAAATGGAGCAGCATTCGGTTGTGAAATTCATAACTTATACAAGAGCGGGAACGAGGAGAGGACAGGCACAGGGGAAAGTTGCGACAGGGAGGATACCGCTACTGTTGCAGAAGGCAACAGGCCGACCGCTGCCCTTCGCACAGAACCCTCACTCGATGTGAATATTGGCCCTACACTACGATCACACTGTTTGAAGCAGAGGGCTGAGCAATTCGGTAAGGTACGCAACACTCCTCGGGCAGCCTAGTCGCGTCCAGCCACCGGCAGACCTGAGAGACCGGCCGCCGTTTTCGGATCCCCATACTTCGCCAACGACTCGGTCGGCCAGGGCTTCGCCAACACGCCCCTCGCCCACAGCATGCCTCCGCGCGCCACCGCATAGTCGGCCTGGGCCCGATACAGCTGGTACGCCGACTCCACCACGTTGCGTTCCCGGAGGTTCACAAAGAGCACGGTGCTGGCGCCCAGGTTATATCGCTTGCGTTCTCCTTCTTCTAAGGTCTTGGCTAGGCGCAGTGCTTCCGTCGCCGCCTTCACCCGGTCCCGGGCCCGCACTTGGGCTGAAAGCCAGTTATCCACATCGACGCTGACTTGTTGCTCGGCATACAACTGACTCATGACCAATTGTTGCTGCTCCGCCTCCGCGTACAGAACTTTCCCACGTCCTGTCCGCTGCAACAGCGGCATCTCAAACTGTGCAGCCATCCGATAGCCCACGCCCACCGCCCAGTCGCCAGGTGTAGTCATCCGGCCCCCCTCTAAGTTCAACTTAGGGAGGAGGTAGTTTTTGGCCAGCTTGAGATCGACATTGTTCATCTTGGCTTCGATGTAGTAGTTGCGCACTTCCGGCCGGTCTTCTTTCGCCTCCACTTTATAGGCCGCGATTTCCTCCTTGGTCGGCAGCGGCGTCTCCCCCTGGAATTCCGGGGCCCATTCCGGCCGTGGGATTACCGGCTCCCCGTGCTCCCACAGAAAGAGGGACAGGTTGTATTGCTCATACTCCACCTTCCGTTGCGCCGCAATCGCCGCCTCTCGTCTGGCCTGCACCTCTTGGTTGGCCTCGATCACATCCAGCGGCGCGACCTTCCCTCCCTTGGCGAGTCCCTGGACCTGCGCAAGCCGATCTTCCGCGACGGCCAAGGTGCGCTTCTGCACTTCTGCCTGCTTGACGGCTACCTGCCAATCCCAGTACTGCACGGCCCCGGCGAGATAGAGATCCTGCCGTTTCTTCGCCACCGTGATCTCCGCCATCGGACCCGCAAGCTCAGCCTTCTGGTACTCCGCATATTCGTCGTTGATCATGAAGCCGCGCAGCAGCTTGAACTTTCCACCGAAGATCATTTGCTGCTGTTCATAGAAGAGGTTGACATCAGGGATGACGCCAGAAAAATTATGAAAGAGACGATCTCCGAAGCCGTTACGGATCCCGCCATGGACCTCGAAGCCCCAGGGATGCCCGACATTGAGCTTACTGTCGTTAAACCCCACCGTGTGCTCATGATTAACAGACAGAAAATTCCAATCCTGATACCGATCGACTTCGGTAAAGTTATTGAACTTCGGTTCCCAGGCCCCGAGCGCCTTCAAGATTTTCGCCCGGGCCTGCATCCGCTCGACCCCTGTGGCCCGCAGCAGGGGATGGGTCAACTCAATACGCGCCAGCACTTCGCCAATCGTCAAGGGTTCAGTGCGTGTAGCCTGGGCTTGAACGGCACTCGAGTCGATCACCGGTGCCGCAAGGGAGGCGACGGGAAAGAAAAGAATGAGGCTCCAGAGGAGAGCAACCATGATGAAATCTCCCTAATTGCGGAACGACCCACAAGGTCAGCCTGTGGGTGCGACGGGAATGTATAAAGAGTGAGGCGTTCTGACAACTGGGGATTAGCTTTAATTACGACTTCAAGTCTACCTGGGAGTGATTCAGATACCTTGGCACCAACCAGGTCGCATCGACGATCTCGATCCACGGAACTCAACTGAGTCGTCATTTCCCGATCCGGGCTGAGACCTCAAGAACAAAGCTAACACCAACGGGACCGTTATGTGGAATGTTAGGCGGACTGGGGAGGAGAAGGTTGAGTGTGCTCGGTCGAAAGTCCTTGTACAATGGCGTAGCGGACTAATTCAGCTGTCGTATGAATATCCAAGTCCTTCATCAAGCAGTTCTTATGGAACTCGACGGTTTTCACGGAGAGCCCAAGCATTTCGGCAATCTCCTTCGTGGCCTTCCCTTCCCCGATCAATTGCAAGACTTCGCGTTGTCGAGGGGTCAAGTGCTCAACGGATCCTCTCACCGCCGGTTGCTCTTCGGCCTTCAAGGCTTTTTCTATGACCGGTTTCGCAATCGACGGAGTCAGATAGTACTTCCCTTCCAAGACGGCCTGGATCGCCTGCGGTAATTCCGAGACGGCCGATTGTTTTAATAGGTAGCCGTTGCCTCCGGCTTTGAAGGCTTCCGTAGCATACTGTGGACTCGCGTGCATCGTAAGAAAGAGGATCTTAGTCTCCGGCAGCAGTTTCTTGAGTTGGCGGGCTGCCTCAAAGCCGTTTAGAAGCGGCATGGAGATATCCAATAAGACCAGGTCTGGCACCAAGCGCTCCGCCGCCTCGAGCATCGCCCGGCCATCCTCCACCATTCCCACCACTTCATACTGGTCTTCGAGTAACCTGCGCACACCTGCCAGCAGAATGGAATGATCATCCGCCATGAGCACGCGAGGCCTTTTTTTTGTCATGGTCGTCCTCTTACGTTCATTCTCCTCCCCTTCATAAAACACGAACCCTCATCCCAATGCGTGATCACACCGGAGAAGCAGGATATCACCGGTCATGACTTCGCCCTGAAAGCGGAACCCAGGCCTGGATTTCCGTACCGAATCCGGCTGTGCTCTTCACGCAGAACGTGCCATGGAGTGCCTTCACACGTTCCGCCATGCTGGTCAAACCCAACCCCTTTGGACGTGTGCCTTCCTCCGGCTGGTTCAACCCGAGCCCGTCATCCCGAATAGACAGTTCTAACCCATCCCTGTTGCGCTGAAGGCGGACGAGGATGTTGGCGGCCCTGGCGTGCTTCTTCACGTTCTGGAGACTTTCCTGTAACACGCGATAGAGACACGTCGCCTGCTCGAGCGAGATTCCGCTCGGTAACTCTCGCACCACAATCTCTGTCATCAATCCGTTGCGTGTGGAAAATTCATCCACACATTCGCGGATCGCGGCTTCCAGACCTACGTGCTCGAGCAGGGATGGATGCAGCTGATGGGCCAACCGTTGGAGGTCGGTCGTGAGCTGCTCCGTCTTTTTCCCCATTTGCACCAGGTGGCTCGCAGGGGGTGTACCCGATTCAGACGCGAGTCGAGCCTGTCTTTGAAGATCGATCGTCAGGGCTGCAAGCTGTTGGGTAAAATCATCATGGAGGTCGCGGGCGATTCTCTTCCGCTCTTCTTCTTGCGCCGTAAGCAGTTTAGCAGTCAAGTCCTCCAACTGCGTCCGATGGTTGCGTAACTCCTGCTCGACCTTTTTGCGTTCGGTAATGTCCTCTGTGAAGATTACGATACCGCCCACACCTCCCTCGTCCGTTTTCCATGGCCTCACTTCCCAACACAACCACCGTTCAGAACCATCGGCTCGTTGGAAGAGGTCTTGGTCTTCTCTCACAATCGCACCGGCCAGCCCCTGCTGATGAACCGCTTTCCACCGATCTGTGACCTCGGGGAAGATTGCATAGTGTGAGTGACCGATCACGTCGGTCTCATTCAGCCCATAGTCCGTGATCCATCGGCGACTCACCGCAAGATACCGCATATCACGATCGAACATGGCGAGGGCTACCGGGGCATGCTCAATGAACAGACGCAGACGCTCTTCACTTTCATGCAGGGCTTGTTGCGCCGCCCTGACCTGGCGTGCCGACTGCTTTTGGGTGACCAGGATCCAGGTGATACCGAGCAACAGCACCGTGGCCATGACTCGATTCGAGCTATCGTGTTGGGCGATCGCGCCAGGAGACAGTTCCGCTCCTGCCCAGGTCAGCGAGACGGTTGCCCCGGCCATGACCATGGTGCTCTGCAGATCCGGTGTCAATCGAGTGAGGAGGATCGGTACCGCATAGAGCATACAGACCGCGTAGCCGAGGGGAGACAGTAAATCGATCACAAACAGAGCGACGACAATCCCAGCAGAAGCGACCCAGCTGCTCACTACCAGGTAAGGTTCCTTTTCCTGCTCTGGCCTGGTCTCTCCTTGAAACGTTGGAATACGTGTAGGACGATCACTACGTGTAGAGGAAGGAAACCCCTTGGTCGGGTTCTGAATGGAGAAAAATCCCATCAATTCATTCTAAATGTCAGAGTAAATCTCTCGCAAGGGCGGGCAGCAATCTGGCACCTCAAGAACCCCTGTCTCGATTACCCACGACTGGGCAGACACACGCCACGGTACCGATCGACGGCCTGAGAGATGATATTATGCAACTGTTCGGATGATATCCCCTTGTCAAGCACCGCACATGCGCCGGCTCTCAATAGTGCTTCAGACCTGCTTGTTCCCGCCTCAAACGAGAGACCGATGATGCATAGAGTGGGATGCTTCTGCAGGATCAACTCCGTTGCTTCGATACCGTTCATTCTCGGCATTCGGATGTCCATCACAACCACATCGGGGCTCAATTGGTCGGCTAGCCGGACCGCCTCCTTACCATCTGCTGCCTCACCCACTAACTCAATTTCAGGCCATTGGGTAATATGATCGCGCAGGGCTTTTCGAACCATGTTGTGGTCGTCGACGAGCAACAGGCGAATGCGCCTCACGGGCGATCGGTGATGTCTTGAGCTCCGTGCATACACGGCTGAGTGCGCCGGCATAGGAATATCCTATTGAGTTTGGAGTCCAGGCCCAAACGCACGACAACCCCATGGCAGTACCATGACGCCACTATTTCCCTCTTGTTTCTGCCCCAATTTTATAGTTGACTCGTTGACCGATACCTAGGTCGCAACACGAGCCTCTATCAGAGAGATACGTATGCACCGTATAGGTCCCGCCAGCATCCAACGTCACCTGGACTAGCCCTTTCTGGCTTAGGTCGTCGATGGCCAGAAAGACTTGATGCCAGGTAAACTCAGGACAGAGATCTACAATCTCTTTCAGCGAACAGCCTGTACCCCGTTGTTCCAGCACGCTTCGGACTTGGTGAACAGCGGTCGTTAGAGCCATATTCGATCCTTATTCTTGTTCCTCACCATGCGAGTCAGCATAACGATGAAACGAATCGGGTAAAACTAGGGTTTCGCTCTGGTTTTCATGTGAACATTGCTTGGGTTAGCGTCATAGAGTGGAATCGTCGGCTAGAGTGACATGCGCCATCATGAATTGATGACCCTTGTACCGATTTGGATCGGCAAAACGTAGACAGAGGGCAAAATGGACTTAGGTAGGGACGACCCGTGAGGGTTCGTGATCAGGAACGACGTCTTGATTTTCTATGACTTCTTGACCATCAGCCAGGTTCGGACCGGCCGGTCCTCTCATCATATGGTAGTAGAGCACAGGAATGACGACGAGGGTCAGCAGCGTGGACGCCCCGACCCCGAACAGCAAGGAGACGGCCAACCCTTGGAAGATGGGGTCGAGAATGATGACAAACGCGCCCACCATCAGGGCTGCGGCGGTCAGGAGGATGGGGCGGGTTCGGATGGCACCGGCCTTGATCACGGCTTCCGACAAGGATATCCCTGCTCGTTCTTGAAGTTGGATGAAGTCGACGAGAAGGATGGAATTCCTCACGATGATGCCCGCCAGCGCGATGAATCCGATCATCGAGGTGGCAGTGAAATACGATCCGGTCAGCCAATGACCCGGCAGGATGCCGATCAACGTCAGCGGGATGGGAGCCATAATGATCAGCGGGGTGATGAAGGATTGGAACTGTCCGACGATCAATAGATAGATCAGCAACATGGCCACCGCAAAAGCGATCCCCATGTCACGGAACGTTTCATAGGTAATGTGCCACTCCCCATCCCATTTCATGGCAAACTTCTCTTCCGACCAGGGCTGAACCGCGTAGTATTGCTCGATCTGATACCCTTCGGCAGGGCGAAACTCTTCCAACTTTTTTCCGATTCCGAGCACGCCATAGACGGGACTCTCGGCTTGTTCCGCTCCGGGACCGCCGACATCCGCGAGCACATAAACCACCGGCTTCTGATTCTTGTGGTAGATTGCTTTTTCCTGAACAGTCTTCTCGATGTTGAGTAGTTCGGATAGTTGGACGATGCCGCCGGTACTCGTGCGCATCCCGATCTCCCCCAGGTGCTCCAAGCCCGTCCGCTCGGCAAGCGGCAAGCGCAACACGATTTGAACCGGGCTCCTCTCTTGAGGAATATGGACCAGCCCAACCTTGGCTCCCTGGAGCGCCATGCGGAGGGTATGGACAATGTCCTGGCTTGGAATCCCGGCGAGGGCAGCCTTTGCCCGATCCACCGTAAAGACATATTTCGCCTGATCCTCTTCGATATAGTCATCAACATCCACCACTCCCGACGTGGTTTCGAACAAGGTCCGCACCTCACGAGCTACCGCGAGCTGCCTGTTGTAATCGGGACCGTACACCTCCGCCACCAGCACCGATTGCACGGGAGGGCCGGGAGGGACTTCGACGATCTTCACGTTCGCATTAAATTCTCTAGCGATCTCTTGCACGGGAAGTCGAATCCGCTGCGCGATCTCGTGACTTTGGGCGTTCCGCTCGTGTTTCGCGACGAGATTGATCTGGATATCAGCCTCATGAGGGAGTTCCCGCAAATAATAGTGGCGGACCAGCCCGCTGAAATTAAACGGTGACGCGGTGCCGACATAGGCCTGATAGTCCCGAACCTCGGGAATAGTCCTGACGTAACGGGTCAGTGCCTGCGTCACCCGTGCGGTTTCTTCAAGCGTCGTCCCCTCCGGCATATCAACCACCAGCTGGATTTCGCTCTTGTTGTCGAACGGAAGCATTTTGACGACGACATGACGCGAATAGAACAACAGGGTCGATCCCACGAGCAACAGACCCACTACCGCGAGAAACGCGTAGGCCAAGACGGGATGGGCCAGTAAGGGAGACAGGATGCGTCGATAGGTGCGAGCGGTGAGTCCTCGTTCGTTGCCCTCATGGTCGACGCCGGCCACGGCAGCTCCGGGACGATAACAGGTCCTGCAGAACCAGGGAATCACGACGAACGCGACGAGGAGGGAAAAAAACATGGCGATGGAGGCGTTGACAGGAATCGGTCTCATGTAGGGACCCATTAACCCGGAGACGAAGGCCATCGGCAAGAGTGCGGCGATGACGGTAAATGTCGCCAGGATGGTAGGATTCCCGACTTCATCCACCGCCAGAATGGAGGCTTCGTGATGCGACGCGTGGCGCAATTTCAGATGCCGGTACGTGTTTTCTACGACGACGATCGCGTCATCCACGAGAATGCCGATTGAAAAGATCAAGGCAAACAAGGTAACCCGATTGATCGTGTAGCCGATCATCATCGAAGTGAACAACGTGAGCGCAAGGGTCAGAGGGATCGCGATCGACACGACCAAGGCCGGCCGTAGCCCCAACGCGATGCCGAGAAAGAACACCACCGCGACGATGGCGATAAGCAGATGCCACAGCAATTCATTGGCCTTTTCCTGGGCCGTCTCACCATAGTCTCGCGTAACGGTCACGCGCACGTCCGACGGAATGATGAGACCTTTCATGTCATCGACCTTGCGGATCACATCGGCGGCAACCGTCACGGCATTCACACCGGCCTGCTTCGCAATCGCCACGGTCACGGCAGGTGATTCGTGAGGAGGGAGGGGTGAGGGGTGAGGGGAGGAATCGCTGCCCTGCGCCGCACCCCTTGCCCCTAGCCCCTTACCAACTCCATGCCAGACATAGTTCGTCGCTTCCGCTGGGCCATCAGTCACCTCCGCCACTTGACGAAGATAGACCGGTCGCCGGTCGTTGACACCGACCACCAAGCTTTCCAGATCGTCCCGCGACCGGATGAAGCGGCCGGTCTCCACGAGGACACTTTGATTGCGGCTGTCAAAGCGACCCGTCGATAAGGCGCGATGCTCCCCACGGACCACGTTCGCGACTTGCAAGGGAGTGAGTCCATACGCCTTCAGGCGAGTCGGGTCGATTTGAATCCCGAGTTCACGCGGCCGCCCGCCGACGATAAACCCGGCCGACGTACCGGAGACCTTCTTGACTTCCTCTAGGACCTGTTCGGCGAGGCTATGAAGCTCAACGTCTCCATACCGCTCACTGGAGATGGTGAATGTGACGATCGGAACGTCATTCACGTCCTTCGGCTTGACCAGAAACGGCTCGGCACCCGGCGGTAACAGATCTTGGTTCGACATGAGTTTGTCGTAGAGATCGACCAGACTCTGCTCCATCGGCTGGCCGACGTAGAAGCGGACGATGATCAGCGCACCGCCGGGGCGTGAAATGGAATAGACGTATTCGACGCCTTTGATCTCAGAGAGTTTCCGCTCAAACGGCTTAGTGAGTTGCTCTTCGACGACTTTGGCCGAGGCACCGGGGAACGGAAGCCAGACATCGGCCATCGGGACTACGATCTGCGGTTCTTCCTCACGAGGAGTGCCGATCACCGCAAACAGGCCCAACACTAACACACCGACCATGATGAGTGGCGTGAGCTTACTGTCAATGAAGAGGGCAGCGATGCGGCCACTAAGTCCTGGGCGGTAGTTCGTCATGTGTCACCAGTCATTCGTATCTCGTGAAGCGCAGGATGGACCATGGTGTGACAGGCTCACTGAACCAATCCATATGTCGAAGGACGAGATACGCTTCACGGGGTTTTCGCTGGCGGAGTTGCCACCGTCTCGGCGATCTGGACTACGGCTCCATCGACACCGCGGCTCCCGTCTGCCAAGACTCGTTCGCCCTCGTTGAGACCTGAAAGGATTTCCACCTGATTCTCGAAACGCCGACCGAGTTTGACCCAACGGAGTCTCGCCACCCGATCCGTTCCTACCGCATAAAGACTGGTCAGTTCGCCCCGTTCGACGACGGTTGCCGAAGGAACGAGCAGGGTTAGCGTGGTACCTTTATCGAGCTGGAACCGACCAAACATACCGGTCTTCAACCCGGGCGTGTTCGGCAAATCAACCTTGACCATAAAGGTGTGGGTTCGCGGATCGCCGGCCGGAAGTACTTGGCTGACCGTACCGGTCAAGACATCACCTTCTAACGCATCGATGACCACAGGAATGTTGTCCCCATTCGAAACAGACTTCAGATCACCCTCCGCCACGGTGGCCTCCAGCCTGAGGCGCCGAGGATCTTCCATTTTGAGTAACGGTTGGCCCGGCGAGGCTAATTCTCCTGCCTCCACGTCTTTTTCTGTGATGACACCATCGAACGGCGCTTTCACCACCGTGTAGCTGAGCTGTGCTTCCACTGCTTTGCGATTGGCCTCTGCGACTCGGTAGGCTCTCGTCGCGTTCTCCATCTCCTGCTTTGACACCGCATCTTGGGTGTACAGCTGGTCCATACGATCGAGGTGAGCTTTGGCATTTTCGATGTCGGCATTGGCACGGGCCAAGTCCGCTTGAAGGTCACGACTATCCAGCCGGACCAGCACCTGACCTTTGGAAACCTTCGTGCCTTCCCTGACCAGGAGTTTGTCGATCGTGCCTTGGATGCGACTGGAGAGTGTGGCTTGAAAGATCGCAGCAACTTCGCCGGTTACTTCAACGCGGATCGGCACCGTGGTCGACTTCACCTCGACCAGCGAAGCCTGAATGGTCTTTGCTGAAGCAGCCGACACCGCCGTTGTGGGCGGTTCCTCCGGAGCCCCACAACCAGCCAGAAGCACGATGGCAACGAATAGCCGTATCACGGATCTGCCCGTCATCGGTGACGTACGGTCGTCTTGGCTCACTGTCCACCAGTGGCCGCGCGAGCATGGTCCTCACAGCGATCCTCCGGTCGTGGATGAGCCCCCTTCTGATCGTCCCATACCCCACGCCTGGCCCCCAATTGGCGAAGGAGACATTCGGCCGTCGCCAGCAGCTCTTCAATCTTGCGATCCGGTGTCGCACCGTAATGCCCGCGATCGAAAATAGGGATCTGAAGGCACACCTCGGCACGATTCCGGCGTTCCGGAGAATACATGATCCGATGCATCGGTGGTTCGGGGTGTTCGCAAGGCTTCAGAAGGTCCAATGACTGAAAGAACACACGACAGAGGCGGCGCAGCTCCCCGACTAACTCGCGCAGCTCCGGGTCTTCACCCGACGGCAGATGCCGAGGATCCTGAAAGGCTGAGTAGAGGTTCAGTTGAAACCCGATTTGGACGATCCGCCCTGACCCATCTCTCACGTAGAAGGGATTGTGATCAAAACAGACCTTTCGACTCACAATCATACCCCGAAGGGCCTCCTGGCTGTCGAATGCACCTTCGAGATTCAGGGGGATAGTCATAGCTGGCTCCCGATCATCAGACATGAATATCCCGATCTGAACCCTCTATGTCTTTTCATTCCTGCACACCAAGCTTGCGTAACAGTGCCATCATGGGGCACCAGCCGGTAAAGGCTGATTGGATGAGATTCACCGCCACAAAGGCGGAAAAATAGTTCCAGTACGGATGAACCGTCGCGCCAAGAATGACGGCGGCGAGCACGAATACTCCGGCAATTAATCGTAACCGTTCGTTGAGTCTCATGATGAGTCCCTCCTTCGCCTCATGCTCATGAGAGACCGACCCAACGCAAAGGATTCACACAGACCCTGAGACGAAGCTCCGCCAGCTGGTGAACCCTCCGGTCAGGTTACGAACCGCAGCCACCCCCTGTTGGCGCAACAGTCGCTCAGCGAAATATCCCCGCTGACCAACCGTGCAGTAGGTCACGACCGGACGATCAGTTTTCATCTCACCGAACCGCCTACGCAATTCCGGCAATGGAATATTGATGGAACCAGGAATATGGTCCTCGTCGAACTCAGCGGGACTGCGCACGTCGACGACCATCGGTGGGGTGGCCGTCTCCAATGCGGCACGCAGTTCAACCGGAGTGATCGGCATGGTGCCGCCGCGCAGCACATTGGCCCCCTGGAATCCCGCGAGGTTTATGGCATCTTTCGCACTGCCGTATTGTGGGGAATAACAGAGCTCGGCCTCCTCCAAATCAAAGACGGTAGCTCCCATTTGAATCGCCATGGCCAACACGTCGATCCGCTTATCGACCGACTCTTCGCCCACAGCTTGGGCGCCAAGGATTCGCCCTGAAGACGTTTCGAAGATCAGCTTGATCGTGAGCCGCTTCGCTCCAGGGTAATAGTGGGCATGGTGATAGGGATGCACATAGATCACCTCGTAGTCGCGATGCGGCTCCTTGCCGGCCCGCTGGAGCGCCTTCTCGGACTTCCCGGTGATCGCGGCGGTCCAGTCGAAGACTCGCACGATCGCGCTTCCATGACTCCCTCGATACGGCGGGACCGAGTCACCCCTTCCCTGTACCCCGGCTATGATGTGATCTGCTGCCAACCGGCCCTGGCGATTCGCAGGACCGGCGAGTGGAATGTGAATCGACCCTCCCAGTATCGGATCCGGCACCTCGATGACATCGCCGACCGCATAAATGTGTGGGTCATTGGTTTGCAGATGTTCGTTGACCTTGACCGCACCGCGATCGTTGGTTTCGAGGCCGGCTGTTCGGGCCAACAGGTTTTCCGGCTGCACCCCGATGGCCAGAACGACCACGTCGCCTTCCAAGACCCGACCGTCTGTGAGAATGGCTCGCACACCCTGACCCCGGCCGCCCGGTTCCAGATCAACCACCGCGTCGCTAAGGTGCAGGGCAATACCCCGCTCGACCAACGCCTGCTCGAGCGGGGCGACCATTTCTGCGTCGAATGGAGGGAGGACGTGCGGATTCTTCTCGACCAACGTCGTGGCCACACCTCGGTGGACGAGTTGCTCGGCGACTTCCACCCCGATAAACCCGCCCCCTAGGACAATTGCTTTCTGAATGCCACTGTCCACAACCCCCTTGAGCTGGTCGACATCTTCCAGGTTACGGAGGCTTACGACGCGCGGATGTTTCAATCCGACCTTGGCCAGTAGATTCGCCGGCCGAAGCGGAGCAGCTCCGGTTGAAAGGATCAAGAAGTCGAATGGCTCACGATACTTCCTATCCGTCGTGAGCTCGTGCACCTCGACCTCTTTCGCGACCCGATCAATCGCGACCACCTCGGTCTTTGTCCGAACGTCGAGAGCAAGTGATCCCTTAAGAGTCTCCGGATCTGCCACCAAGAGGTCATCGCGATCTGAAATTTCGCCCCCCATGTAGTACGGGAGGCCACAGTTGGCAAAACTGGCGTGTGAGCTACGCTCGAATAATACGATGTGGGCCGATTCATCAAGTCGCCGCGCTCTGGCTGCGGCGCTGGCTCCGCCTGCGACCCCTCCCACAATGATGATGCGGGTTCGTCGACTCATGGCTGTGATCATTCCTCCTCTCTTAGCTGCGATTCGATTCACCGGCAGAAAGAACACCCAGGACCAGAGGCCGGCACTACTCCTCCTAAGAGAACCTCCGACTTGGAGGGAAGCACAGCACGGGGATTGAATTCAACGACCCCCTCATCTTCACCGCTTATTGGCTTGCAGAGAACCGATACATGTCATGACAGGCCGTACAGCGAGCCGTCATGTTCGCCAAGCGTTGTAAGAGTTGTTGCGGCGTCTCGTTCTGAACGATCGCATCGGCCAAGGCATCCATATCATGGTGAATCGACATCCCCATCTGCTTAAACGGGAGCGGCAGCTTGGCCATCATCGCGGGCTCCACGTCCGCAGCCATATCCATTCCGGCTCCTCGGGCTGCTGCTTCCATCGCTTTTAGATCAGGTTTCGGTTCTCCCAATCCCCTGATGACGCCGTCTACTGCTTTCAAAAGATGCCGCATCTCCGCGAGAATCTGATCGCGCTCAGCCGGGGCCAACAGTATTTCCACCCGCCCATCACTCCCTTCCGTCGTCCAACCTTTAACGAAAACCCAGCTCAATGCGGCAATGGTCATGACCCACAGCACCAACGCGATTAACCCTATTGAACCGAGCGTCGCTTTTCCGTCCATGCTCCGAAAACCCTGGCGCAGAGAGATCGTATTGAGGCTCGGCATTCGTGTTACTCCACATTCGTGACCCGCAATGACTTCAGAATGGCAGCAATCCTAGAATAGTCCACTCGTCATGCGCATGTCCTCTCAATTTCAACCAGATTTCTCCCGCTAGATCCGCCTTCACTTGTTACTGGGTGGGCTCGTCGAACGGCTGTTTGATGCTCACGGCGCCGCGAAGCTCCCCCGCCTGGTACCCGGTCGCCGTATCGAACGGGTATTGCGCCTTCAAGCGCTGTTGAATCTCTCCCGGAATCGTTGCCCCAGGTCCATGGCACAGGAGACATTGCGGCTGCACGGGGATCGCTTTCATGAACCGATAGTATCGCCCGCTCGGTTCCGTCACCACCTCACTCTGGGTCATGCCCGCGAAGGCCTCCCCTTTTGCGGCACGTTCGACAAACTCTGCCAACACTTGCTGCTCCCACGCATCCGGCATGCCGAGCAAGGGGTTGCGCACACGTGTCCCCACGCGCGTCACCCGCCAACCATGTTCCCGAGACAACCGGCCTGCGATCTCCGGCGCCAGTTCGGCACAAACCCTGATCGCCTCTGCCGGCCCTCCCTTGGCCATCTCTCGTGTCATGGCCGCACCCAGTTCCCTCACAAATCCCATCGCCACTTCGGACGCGGCGTTGTCTCGCTCGGTCGACTCGGCAAGTGACGTGCCTGATACAGGCATGAGGAGTGCCATGCACACCGCCATTCCTATTCGTCGCTCATGGTTCCAGACCATCGTGACACCTCCCGATGATTTCAATCTTCAAAGTTCAATGCTGGTGCTGCTGACCTCCGCTGGACTCTCCGCTCTCATGATCTCCACCGTCATGTCCTCCCTGGCCGCCTCCATGATCACCACCGCCGTGCCCACCATGGCCACCTCCACTCATGCCGCCACCCTTGCCCCCGCGACCCATCCCACCCATTCCTCCACCCATCCCACCGCTATGTTGACTCTCACCCTGACTCTTCATGAGTTCGCGATGGGCTCGGTCCTTCTCCCGTTGATCAGGAGTCAATAGGGCCATAGCGGTGCGCTTACTCTTGACGGCCGAGAACAGACAGGCCGCTTCCGACTTTTTCAACTGCTCGACTTTGGCCTGAATGGTATTGAGGTCGGCCTGCTCATCCTCCAGCATGGCGTGCAGTTCAAGCTTGGCGATCTTCACATCGGCTTCTAACCGGGCTTCTGTGCGCTTGAAGTCCAACTGCAGTGCTTTGAGCTTACCGATTTGTTCCTGTGTCAACCCAAACTCGTTGGCATGCTTCAACAGATGTTTCAGATAATGTCCACTATGATCATTCTGTTCCTCCTGACCGTGACCGCCATGCCCCTTCTTCCCATGGCCCTCGTCGGCGAAAGCAGGAAACGCGATCAGCATGATGAGGACCCCTATTGCCCAGAACCCGACACGTAATCGCTGCATCATGATGACTTCCTCCTATGTAGTTAGACAGAAACTGTGATCAGCTTGTCTACTTTGGCAGTTTAGGCATTTCAAACTTGATCTTCTCACCGGTCAGCGCCTTCAGGAACGCGATTAGATCGGCATTTTCTTGTTGAGTCAATCCAAGAGGCTTTACCATCTGGCTCAAGTTCGGGTTTTGCCCTCCACCCTGATCAAGAAAGTCCACGACCTCTTCAAGCGTTTTGAATGCACCATCGTGCATGTAGGGAGCGGTCTCCGCGATGCTGCGCAGCGTCGGCGTCTTGAAGGCCCCCTTGTCCCGCTCCATCAATGTCACATCGTAGCGACCTAAATCTTCCTTTCGCGGCCCGACCTGCGGCACACCCAGGTTGTGGAACTGGTTATCAGTGAAATTCGGTCCGTTGTGGCAGAGCATGCAGCGCGCTTTCCCCTTAAACAGCGCCATTCCGCGGATCGCGGCCTCGTCCATCGCCTTGGTATCGCCCAACATATACTTATCAAACGCGGAGTTCGTCGAGACGACGGTGCGTTCATAGGCGGCAATGGCCTCGGCGATTCCCTGCATGTTCACATCCGTGCCGAACACGAAACGAAATTGCTGCTGATAGCCTTTGATCTTGCTGAGTTTTTTGACGACGTTCTCGTGGGTCTCGGCCATTTCGACGGGGTTGACGATCGGCCCAAGCGCTTGTTCTTCGAGCGAACCGGCGCGGCCATCCCAGAATTGAAGCGGATTGAAGCCCGTGTTGAAGACGGTCGGTGATTGACGGCCTCCGACCCCGCCACCGACACCGATCGAGGTCTGGCGCGGATCGGCAAAACCCGTAAAGGGGTTATGGCAAAAGGCACAGGAGATTGCGTTGCTCTTTGAGAGCCGGCCGTCGAAATAAAGCTGCTTGCCCAAGTCGACCTTGGCTGTGTAGTTCAAGTTCGTGGCAGGGATCGGCACCACGGTCGGCAACGGACCGATGTCCGGCACGGTGATACCGTCCACGGTGACCGTTCCCCCTGGTGCATTCGCGTTGGTCGGATTCGGTGCCGACAGTTGAGCGATGAACACGATCGAACTCGTCACCGTAATGATTCTTAGAAGCCCCGCCATCGACGTATATCTGCGGTTCACTGAACACCTCCCTTATGGTTACCGGCTCCGTGCTCCGGATCGAATGGCTCTCGTCCAACTCCATCTGTTCCGTGAGAGACACCGGCCTTATGGTGGATCCATGTTGATCATCACCCGATAGAACGCCCAAGCTTTGTACTCGTCGTTGAGGGATTCGAGGACTATGACCTTTATGTGTTCCGCGATCATGATGAGCCGTCACAACTGATAGGCCCGGTGACAGGCTACACAGGCCTCAATCGTTCGGTCGAGCTGCGACAGGATGATCCTGAGATCCCTCGAGGGAATCACCTTGGCTAAGTCCTCAGCTGCCTGATGATGGGCCATCGCGAGCTCGTGATACTTTGAAGGGAACGTCGCCCCGCCTTCACGCTGCATGGCCTGGTGATGCTTAAGAAAGCCCAGTTCATCGTGCGCGACTTTGGCCGCCTGCTCGAAATCTTGCCGTCCTAATGCAGCGACGATGCCGTGGATCGCCTCCAGATGTTCCCGCATGGTCAGCTTCAAACCGGCTTCTGCCGCAGAACCAATTGCAAGTGGCACACGCTCGTCCAGCTGACTCTGGACAGAAGACCGCCCCTTGGCCGTAGGATGGCCGTGCTGAGACTGAACCTCACCGACGAAGGAGAGACTCACGAGCGCTGCCAATCCCATCCTGACGGGTATGATCGTGTGAGAACTTTTGTGACGGCTCATGATTGTACTCCGAGGTTTGTGATCCCATTGATCGCACGTAGTCGATCAAGTCGCTCAACGGCTTCCTCAACGCTGACCTCGTCGATGACGGCGAGACGATGAACCGTTCAATTGACTGTATACGCTATTGATTGAGAGTCGCTGCGATCAGATTGGATTCAGAAATGTAGAGTGCGACTGAGATGCGCCGCAATCGGAGTGAGAGAGACGCGACGGATACGAGGAGAAACAACGACTTGCGCGGAACTCGATCCAGCAGGAGGGTGCCGATGTGATGCAGGAAGACTCAGGATAACCGATCCACATGCGGAGCCACGCGACCATGATGAACCTGAATTCCCATAAATCTCCGAGATGAAAAGTTTCGACGGATCCGCACTCGCCGGCCGCACCTGCTTACCGTAGCCGCTATCGATGGCAGACAGAACGCCGAGGGTATGACTACGTGCTCTCTCCGGCCGAACGAATGATCGATTCCAGTTTTCTGAGGCTTTCTACCTGTCCGAGCACAATCAACGTATCTCCTGCGACTAATTCCACCTCGGCGCCCGGGTTAAACTCCAGGTGCCCGGACTGCCGTTTGACGCCGACCACGATCAAACTCCGATCCTCACCAAGTCCGCATTCGCAGGGTGTCTTTCCATCAAAACGTGACCCCTGTTCAATCGTGATTTCTTCGATTTGCAACCCGAGATGTTCACGTTTTGTGGCCAGATCCAGAAACTCCACGACGTTGGGCCTGATCAGCACCTGAGCGATTTGGCTCGCCCCAATAAGATACGGGGACGTGACCCTGTTGGCCCCGGCTCGAAGCAACTTTTGTTCGGAGCCCTCCTCTCCGGCTCGTGCCATGATGAAGAGGTTTTTGTTGAGTCCCCGTGCGGTCAAGACGATATAGAGGTTTTCGGTGTCGGTATTCACCAAGGACACCAAGCCCTTCGCCCGTTCGATCCCAGCACGCACCAACACCTGGTCCTGCGTCGCATCCCCTTCGATCACCACAAATCCTTCTCCCTGTGCAGCAGCTACGACCGTTGGGTTCTTTTCGACGATGACCACGGTGACCGGCTTGGCTTGCAGTTCCTTACACACATGCCTTCCCATCCGACCATACCCACACACGATGTAATGCTCATTCACGGTTTTCACTTTGCCTCCCTGTCGATATCGGCCAAACGCCTGTTGGAGCTCTCCCTCCAAGACAAACCGGGCAAGATTCCCCACCACGTAGAAAAGGGTCCCCACTCCCAGCAGGATCAGCGCGATGGTGAAGAGCCGGCCAGCCGACGACAACGGGTGAATCTCGCTGTACCCGACCGTCGTCAGTGTGGTCACCGTCATATAGAGACTGTCGAACCACGACCACCCCTCGATCAGCACATACCCGACCGTACCGACGACCATGACCAGAAACAGTATGCCGCTGACATAGACAAGCTGTCTCAGCGGATCGCCCCTCTGCATGCTACCTCCCATGAACGTTTTCTAGGCTCTCGCACAGTGGCCTAGGCCGTGGCCACATCGGTGCCGAGGCATGACCCTCGCGTACCGGACGACTAGAGCCGACCAAATCACCCCGACCTATCAAAACATCACAATATAGTCCTCTTTCTAAAATGAGTGGCATACGGGAAGGCGCACAAACGTATTTCAAGGAGGCTGCTATGGGAGCCCGAGCGGCCTTTCCTGCTTCCTTCGAGAGCCTCAAGAGGAGCGTGGCTGGCGTTGAAACGATTAGGGTTGTCCGTTGGTACTGAGCCCTTCGAGAAGCTCAGGACAGGCGTACCGAACCACATCATTGAGTTGTTCCGCCGGCTGTTAAAACAGCGTGGTGATTTCTCCTTTGGCTCTGGCCAAATTGATTTGCGAAGCATTAAAGCGGAACAGGGCTTCGATATGATTGTCGCGAGCCCTCGCGACTGAGGCTTGAGCGTTTGTGACTTCGATATTAGTCACCAAACCGGCTGCAAACCGATCTTTGGCAAAGGTCAATTCCTTCAATGCCAACGCCAAGCCTTTCTCAGCCACCGCGACCTGTTGTGTCGTGGACTCAAGCGTGAGCAGGGCGTTTCGCACCTCCAGCGTGACTTGATCCGATACATCCTTCATACGGATCGATTCCTGCCGGACACGGCTGCGGTTTTCAGAAATCCGACTTTCCCGTTGGCCACCGTCGAAAATGGGGACCGCCAGTGTCAGACCGATTGAACGGGTAGCCAACCCCTCATCCGGTTTGAGGCCGATCCAACCGTAATCCCCGTTCAAGGAGACGGTCGGTATTCGTTCGCTGGTGACGGAACTCAAGCTCAGCGCCGCCAGTCGCTGGCGATTCTCCTGGACTCTCAGCTCCAACCGTTGTTCACGCGCGGCGAGGAGGGCCTCTTCCACAGGTTGTGCCACGGGCCGGACGAATTTCAACTCATCGGTCAATATCAGCCGCACGTCGAAGGCGATCCCCAGAGCCCGAATCAGATTGAGGCGCGCACTCTCGCGCTCATTCTGCGAGACAAGCAACCGTTGGGTATGGTTTTCCAACTCGACTTCTTGCCGTGTGACATCCAATCCCGTCGCCACCCCCGCTGCCTTCCGATCTCTGGCCAATTTCAGCAATTGCTGACTGAGCTCGATATCGGCCTCCCGTGCCTTCACCGCTTCATCGGCTCGCAATGCCTCGATATACAGGAGCCCGACCGTGGCCATGACATCGCGTTTCGTCACTTCGGCTTCGAGACCCGCGACCTCAACACCATGTTTTGCGGCACGCCATCGTTGAATGAGGCTGAGGCTGAACACGTTTTGCACCAGGGTGGCGCGCGCGTCGTAGACTTCAAACGGATCCGTCACACTCCGGGTGAGGCCCAGGCCAGACAGTCGGTCGGCGGGAAGCCCGAAGGCCGCCAGATTGACGGTTTGGTGTCGGCCATTGAGGTACCCGCCGACATTTGGCAACAGCGCACCCAAGCTTATATTGGCCTGGGCCTGCGCCGCGGCAATGCGTTCCTTCAGCAGCCGCACATTGACGTTGTTGTCGACTGCGGCTTGAATGGCATCATGCAGGCTCAACTTGAGCTCCGGTGTGACAGCCTCTTGTTCCTCCGCAACAACACGTTCTGAGCTCATTACACAAAGGAGCATGACGGCGAGGAGTACTCCGAAGGCCCGTACACGCAGACCGCTTGATTCTGCGCCGAAGATCAATGCCATGACCGTCTCCCTCGTTTTTGGCAGTCGACCAGGCGTACTGATGGAGTCGGCGATGGGAATGACCGACTAGCCCCGTTTTCGACCTGACCTATCACCAAAAAAGGAGGCGTCAGCCGACTCATCGGCGTTGCTCCAACTTCGTAATCCCCAACGCGTTCATGACCACGCGTTCATAAAAAGGTTCGCTTTCGCCCTTTTTCATCTTACGAAGGAAATACTTCTCCAGTGCGATTTTACCCAAGTGCACCCAGCGGCCTTTCTTGGCCCAGGTTACGTCTCGAGGTGCCATTTGCGGCAGCGCTACGAAGGCCACGCCTGTGTCACCCATATCTGCCAGGCAGACGGCATTCCACGTGGCAGTCTCTCGCTGGGTCTTGTTTTCAATATCAGCCTGAATGTTGTGCACGGCCGCCCGCACCATCGACTCGATCATATAGCCCGTCTTGGGCGCTCCAGTCGGCACCGTGGTCTGCTCCACTGGTGGAATGGCGACACAGACGCCCACAGCATAAATGTTCTTGTACTTGGGGTTGGCCTGATACGCATCGATGTTGACGAATCCTTTGGGATTGCACAGGCCCGGCGTTCCGGCCACAGCATCGACCCCGCTGAAGGGTGGAATGAACATCGAATAGCGGAAGGGAATCTCCTGCCCATCTTCCATCAGTAACTTGCCGGGCTGCACTTCTTTGATCGAGGCGTTGACGATCGGCTTGATGGAATGGTCTGCGAACTCGTCCTCCATCAAACGCCGCGATTTCCCGACACCGGCGAGGCCCATATGACCGATGTAGGGTTCAGGCGTCACGAAATAGATCGGCACTTTCCGTCGCAGTCTTTTTTTGCGTAGATCGGTATCCAGAATAAACGCCATCTCGTACGCCGGACCGAAGCAGGAGGCGCCTTGCGCCGCCCCGACCACGATCGGACCTGGATCCTTGAGGAAGCTCTGGTAAGCCCCCCAGGTCTGCTCCGCATGGTCCACCGTACAGATGGAATGGGTATGTCCACTGGGGCCGAGTCCCGGCACGGCGGTGAAATTCAGTTTCGGGCCGGTGGCGATGATGAGATAGTCGTACGGCACCTCGCCTTTTGCCGTGATGATTCGATTCCGCTCAGGTTCGATGCGCTGGGCCGCTTCGTAGACAAACTCGATCCCTTTTTTCTCCAACACCGGCCCCACCGCGAAGCTGATGTCCTTTCGCTTCCGCCAGCCCACGGCGACCCATGGGTTGGACGGGACAAAGTGAAAATAGTCGACGTTCGAGATCACCGTCACCTTATGCTTCTGGTCCAATAACGCTCGTGCCTCGTACGCAGCGGGCAAGCCGCCGATCGATGCGCCTATGATGACGATCCGTGCCATCGTTTACCTCCCATGCCGAGTGCTGAGTCGAGTCGACAACTTAGCACTCAACTGACAACACTCTGAATTCCCCTTATTATCATCGGCCACGTGCTGCACCACCCCGCTCAGGCCGCTCTGGTCTTTCATGTTGCGGTCTTTCGGGGCGCTCCATCTGCATATGTTCCCTCACCTGTTCACGCTCACGTGTCCGTTCCTGCTCTTTGAGCTGCTCTTTGTCTTTCAGCTGATCTTTGGTCCGCAACTGGTCCTTATCTCTGAGTTGCTGCTGTGTCTTGAGTTGATCGCGGTCACGGTCGAGATCTTGTGCCGACCCGATCGCCACGAAACCAACCGGCAACAGCATGGCTGCAGTCAGAGCCGCACTTATGATAACTCTGGATTTCATAAACACCTCCGTAATGACCGTACCGGAGCGACATTGCTCTCGGTTGTGGCGGATTTCCCGCCTTGTGAGGCTTGTGCCATCCGGCCATGACAGGAGCTCTCAGCTCTGTGGGAGTCACCACATCGGAAATGGATTCACCCTCGTTTGACTTTCGGTTCTTCTCCCCCCTACTGCTTGTTGCTCATGGCAAACAGCTATTCACTTGCTTTGAAACTATGCATGTCGTGACAGGCCGTGCAGAGAGCCGTCGTGCTCGACAACCGTCGCGAGATCTGCTTCGGTGTCTCGCCCTGCACGACCGCTTCGGCCAGGGCATCCATGTCTTTGTGGATCGACATCCCCATCTATATAAACGCCAGCGGCAACTTGGCCATCATCTCTTTACACAGATAGGCCAGCTCTTGGACCAATCAGTCCGTGAAAGTTGCAAGGAGAAAACCGCGGGGTGGGCAAGAAAACCTAGCGTTTAGCCTTGAAATTCACTGGTTCCGCGCAACGACAAGAACAACGATCGACAATGATCGCTCTTTGCTACAGGAGCCACCGAACCTCTGTCGCAGAAGGCGACAGTCTGAGTTAGGTTTAATGCCGGCTTAGGCTACTTGAGTCCACATCTCCGCTTTCATCGCGCTGCATCCAAGACAATACCATCCGCCACTTGCCGGAGACCTGGCGCGAAGACGAGTTCATTAACCAGACAAAATATGGTCGTCGGCTTAAGCTTCTTTATGCTCAGGCTACGTTATGTTATGTTTCCGATCATGAAGGCTGCGTTCATGACAGCGGCCGGTGCTCTTTACCGAGAGGCGAGACCCACTGCCATAGGGCAGTCATAAGTGGGAGGGACGTGGTTATGAGACAGACGCTTGCGGTGCTGGGTTTTGTCATATGTTTGAACATGACTGCGGTCTCCCTGGCGGCGCCGACAGCCGAAAATGGTGAGCAGGACTTAGCGAAAGGGGAGAACCTGCTCATGAATAAACAATATGCGGAAGCGCGCGCCGCGTTGGAAGCCAGCATCGTGAAGAACTCCTCGAATGTGCAGGCGCATTTTAACTTGGCTGAAGCCTGTCGTGGTTTGAAAGCCTGGGCCTGCGCGGAAGAACATTATGAAATCGCGTTGCATCTGGATGCGAAATCCAGGACAGCGGGCACAAGGGAACTACGGTTACGCAAAATGGAGGTGTGGCGGTCGCTGGAGGAAGTCACGGCGTGGCGGTTGCTGGAGGAAGCGAAAAGTCTGATTGTGGCTGGGCAGACTCATCCAGACCAAATCAAGCAGGCGGAGGAATCCCTGGACGGCGCCAATGAGCTAGGGCTCAACCAAGAGCAATTGGCTGTCTATCAACAGCTGGGAGCCAAACTCCCTGGTAGACGTTCAAGCAGCTTGCTGGATAGTCTGAACCCAGCTGACTCGCCGATGGCGCTGGTGCCGGCAGGGGAGTTCACGATGGGGAGCACCATGAGCGCCGACGAACAGCCCGTGCATCGCGTCTACCTCGACGCTTTCCAAATGGACAAGTACCACGTGACGGTGGGGCAGTACTCCAAGTATCTGGAGGCCACGGACCAGGAGGCGCCGCCGGAGTGGGATATCATGAACCAACCTCGACATCAGAAACGCCCCGTTGTCAATGTCAGTTGGTTTGATGCCGCCACGTACTGTAAATGGGCCGGCAAGCGGCTGCCCACCGAGGCGGAGTGGGAAAAGGCGGCGCGAGGGACAGATGGCCGCCTCTATCCCTGGGGCAACGAGGCTCCCACGAGGCTCCACGCGAATTTCGGCAAGAAGCAGTGGGCGAACCATATGGCGTTGGTTCCGGTGGGGATGTTCGAGATGGGCAAGAGCCCCTACGGCATCTATGACATGGCCGGCAATGCCTGGGAATGGGTCAACGACTGGTATGACCATGACTATTACAAGAAGAGCCCAGGCAAGAATCCTCAAGGACCGGCGAAGGGCAAGTCTAAAGTCGTACGAGGTGGTAACTGGCTTTATATCCAGGAGTTTCTTCGTTCTTCCTTTCGTTTCAATGCCGAGCCATCCGGTCGACAGTTCGGCTACGGGTTTCGCTGCGCAAAAACTCCATAACCTTTGCTGGCTTGATCAGCGCTCATGTGATGAGCAGTGGAGACGCGCAAATGTTCAAGCGACGGCGTTGAGCTGACGACACTTCGCTGGCTCGATGCACATCCTGTTATGACCGCGCCAGCATCGCTCCTGCAATCACCACGGCCAGCGCGATGAGCAATGAGAGTCTCGGCAGCAAACGTGCGCTCTTGAAGACGACCCGCTCTCCCGTCGTCCGTTGGGACTCCGCTATGGCGCTGACTCGGCTGACCTGCGGGCCGAAGACAAGATCATGGAGCAGCGTCAGGACCACCAGCAGGCCGACCAGCGTCAATTTCACCGTCACGATGCCAGACCATGAAGACGGGCTCGTCAGGTGGATCCCTCGTTGAGACAATAAGAGCGGACCTGTTGTCAGCAATACCGCAATCGCAACCCAGACAATAGGGCGAAACCGCAGTGCCGCAGAACGAAACAACGCCATAAACTCCGGCGCCGCTTTCCGTCCCCTCACCAAGGGGGCCAGGACCAAGGAGAGGAAAATCATCCCTCCTATCCAGGTCACGGCGGCGAGTATGTGGAAAATCACCAGGGTTGAGTACATGCCGCATCATACTCAATCGAAGGGATCATGTTCATCTCATCATCCGATTTTTCTTACGGTGTTCGAAATGTCTTTGATCTCTGGTTTGAGTCAGCTCTATCGCTCCTGATCCATCATTCATTCGGCGCGAACGTTCACATTCACCAAGCCATCTTCCCGATCGGAACGTGACGCTTGACCGGTCATACCCTCTCCAGATTTGGCGCAGCGGAATCCGGTCAAGTAACTCTTCCGGTCGGGAAGGCCGGCGTTGCGACCGGCGGATCGAGCGACCTCCGGGTCCTCATTCCATGACCCACCCCGAAAGACTTTCAGTTCTCCTGTTTGTGGCCCTTGGGGATTTCTGTCTTGAGTATGTCGGTAGTACTCTGGATCGAACCAATCCGACACCCATTCACTGACATTGCCCGCCATTTGATAGACGCCATAGGGACTTGCTCCCTTGTCATAGCGGTTGATATTGGCCAGCGGTGGATACTTGAATCCGCGCTTGGATCCGGAATGGGCGATGTTGCTCCTCATCCACCCGGCAGGCTCATTGCCCCAGGGGAAAATACGTCCATCCACTCCGCGCGCCGCCTTCTCCCATTCAGCTTCGGTCGGCAAGCGCTTCCCTGCCCAGCGACAGTAGGCATCTGCCTCTTGCCAGCTGACATTGATCACAGGATGGAGCGCGTTTTTTTCCGGGAAGGGACTCTCCCGCCAAAACATCGGCCACTCCGCTCCCGTCCCGAGCACAAACCGCAGATACTCGACGTTTGAGACTTCGTAACGGTCCATCAAAAATGCATCGAGGTAGATCAAATGTTGCGGCAGCTCTTGGGGACCGGCAGCGCGATCCTTACGTGGATCGCTCCCCATGATGAATTCCCCGGCGGCAACGACCACCATCCCGCCTGGGATATCCATCGTTGCCAACCGTTCCGGTTCATCGAGCGGCGTCCAGAGCGGTGGCTGCTTCGAGCTTTCATGGTCGGCCGAGGCAGTTGCAGGGATGAGCCCTACGATCGCGCACAAGGCCATGGTGAAGACAGCTGCCGTGACATGCAACCGTGAGCTCCTCACGCGCATCGAGGTCGATCATCCCTTTCGGATGCACTCTTGTGTCTGATGGTTCTTTCGCCTCACCGTTGCTGCTTTTCGATCATAGGCTCGATCTCTTTCTGCGCCTCCTCCGTCACGTTGTAACGGATATAGTCGTGTTCCAACACCTCGTTGGCATAGAGCCGCCCCGTCGGAGCCTGAACTGCAATATTTGCTTCAACGGTCTCGTTCTTACCGACAACCACCGTCCGTTCATTGGCAGTCCTCACATAGGGATGCCAGATTACCAACTTATAGGTGCCCGGCGGCACATCCGTGATGCTAAACCGACCCTCCTCGTCTGCCTTGGCAAAGTAGGGATTCTTCACCGCCACACCCCAACTCTCCATATACGCATGGAAGCCGCACTGCATGACAAAGATCCGGCGGTCCTTGCTGAGATTCACCAATTGCTTCATCGGCGCCCCAGCCATATGCTTGTGGTACATCGCGGCATCGCTGCGGTCTTTAAAGTTGCGAGGATGCTGTGGGTTCATCGGCAACGGAACATTGAACAGTACTCGTGCACCCAGATGAGACGTTTCATAGGCTTGAATATCGTGCATGACCGGATCCATGTTGACGACCGTCACCGATTGGTCGTCCCTCACCACCGTCGTAAAGGGGAGAAACAGGCAATCCTTTGCTTCAATCTGCGGAACGCCTCCATCTTCGAACCGCTTTCCCTTTTCGACCCCTTCAAGATAGACCACGACGTCACGAAATTCCCCCTTCGGTCCGACGTTGAACGGCTGCAAGATGCGCCACCCCTGTCCGTCTGAAATACGGCCGCAATAGAACGCATCGGGCAAGGTGGTCAGGTTGTAGCCCTTCGGTTTCGGCACTTGACCGTGCAAACTCACGGTACCCGTGATGGTTCCGCCTTCAGACACCGTGATTTCCTCATACGCCACTGCCTGACCGCTCAAGAGCAGCATGGCCAAGCCAGTCATCACTCGCGTGATCCGTGTGACACTCATGATCGCCTCCTTCGTAAACCTGATCTATCGTGTATTCACGGTATACACGATAGAGGCGTCCCGATCAAAAACACAAGTGGGGGAGCCGTATAAATCAGACGGCTCCCCCACCTGAATGTGAACCCTCTCCCGTCCGCTTATTTCATCGCGGTCGGAACGGCTTTCACCGCTGGTTCTTCTTCAGCCCGCTTGCTCCCGGCTGAAGCACTGCCCAACGGCTGGATTCTGTTATCACCAACCGGCAAGACCCGGAGGTATCCCCACTGCCCCGACTGCGTGTACGGCAGCCGCTGGTTGGACCAGACAAAGTCACCAACCTGGCGATAGGGTCCACCTGCACCGCCTCGCAGGAAGACGTCGAGTATTTCAGAACCTGCATACTCGACCACACTGATCATGTCCGCTCCAGGCATATACGGTTCGATCGGCCATTCGTGACCCTCGACACCGAACATCCCGTTCTGCTCGCTGTTGGCCCCGATCAGGTGAATCCGAACCGGATCACCGGCATGGGCTTCGATCAGCGGTGTGACCGGATCTTCAGGCTTGTCCACCACGCAGGGCTGGAAAATCTTGCCCAACGAGCAGCCTTGCTCCTCGCGGAACAAATACGGCTCGGCGCGGTAGTTCACCGACGTTAACCCCGCCACATTCTGCACGTACGGCATAAAGGCGGTTCCGATGATGTTGTCCTCATCCTGGAAGAAAAGGGCCACATCACGGTAGTTCCGCTTGCCTACGTTCTCAGGCAAGCTCGCATCGACGATGACATCGGCTCTCCAGGAATTCTTCTGCGAGAGATCCGCGCCGGTGATCGGATCACGATATTGCGATCCTCGCGGACCGACGATGATCGCGCCGTACAATCCGTTCCGCGGATTGACCACGATGTTCCCACCGTCCCACACCAGCGACGTCGTCTCCTTGTTGTCAGGATGCGCGTAGTAGGTGTAGGTGCGGGCTTCTCCCGGAGCGACGGTCTGATCGCCGCCGTTCTTGCCGACGTTCAGCCCTTGGCTGTCCCTCGGGTCAAAGGCCAAGCCAGGCGCGAAGAAGGATGCCCGACTCGCTTTCATCTTATTCTTCAGATTCACTTTGATGCAGTCGCCAAGGTTCACGCGCAACGTCAAGGGATGCGGCGTGGCCCCTGTGGCAACCTTCGTCGCTTCCTCTTCCAGCGCGAAGATCTTGCCTTCCGGCATGGTCATTTCGATCTTTCGCTCGAAGTCCACTTCGATCGCGTCCGGTGCCTTGGGATTGAGCTTCATCGGCCGATCGACTGCCACGACGTTGAAGTTCTTCATCGGAGAATCCGCCGGGCATACCGAACCCGGTGTGGCCGGAATACCCTTGGGATTGGTGCCCTTCGGCAAGGGCTTCAGATCGGACACTTCCTTATCGAGCACTCGCACGATCCCCCACCCACCTTCGGCGAAGTGTGACGTCCGTCCGTTAAAGTGGATGTAATCTCCCGGCATCCCCTGGAAACCGCCGGCCTTGGTCACAAGGTCGTACCGCTCGGCGATTCCGACGTGGATCGAGTTCTTCCGGTTGGCGTCAGCCGCGTACCGCTCCGTGAGGAAGGTATGCCCGGCGATCGTCCACACATGCGATTCGTTCATCAACTGGTGCAGCAGACGGAACACCATGGTATCGCCCGTGTACGCCCGCAAGAGAGGCGTGTCCGGGTCTCCGTGGATCGCGCTGCTGAATAACTGCGACGTATCCGGATTATTTGCCAGCCGTTGCGCAAACGGTTCGGCGCGGAAATTAAACCCGCTGCCGGTCGTATGCGTTCCCCCGTTGATGTAGGGGTTCGGTGACTTTAGGATTTTCTCGGGCATTTGGAACGAGACCGTCTTTCCCGCTTCCAACGCCACCTCGACTGGTTGTCCAGGCGGATTCCCGGCTTCGATCACGTTGACGGTATGGGGCACCGTGTCATGGATGGAGACCATCAGCTCACGGAAGCTTCCGCTGACACCGGCACCGATCGGCTCGTTGCTGTGAATATCCGCGATCGGGCCACTGTAAACCAGCTTGCCGTTCTTCGGATCATGATAGGTCGAGCCATAGGGCTCCACCAGCGTCACGCCGAACCCGCCGTGAGGCCAAGTCGTCGCGCCGAAGGCATGGTCATGCCAGAAGACGGTCCCCATGTCGACGTCCACCCACCACCGGTACCGGACAAATTCCGGCGAGACCAGATCATTGGCTGGGTGGTTTTGCTTCAAGGGCTTGAAGAACGTGATCTGATCGCCCTTGATCTCCTTGATACGGGCAATTTCCGAACAGCTCTTATCCCGAGGAAGCGAGGCCGTCGGATCGTTCCCTTTCTGTAAACAATCCATGCCCACCATGACTTCGGTGTTCACATGGAATTTGGTGGCCCCGGGGGCCATCTGAATCTTGACCGACTTCGCACCGGCCTTTGCTCCACCCACGAGCTTGGCCACCATCGGCGCAGGGAGTCCGTGCTTGGTCTTCTTGCCCCACATGGTGAATGGCCGCACCGACATTTCGTATTCGAACCCGGAAATCACACCATCTGAGTTCCCGGTATCGAATTGAAAGAAGTGCGGGTGGATATTGATCTTGGACGACTGGAAATTCGTGTAATCATCGTCGTCCCACTCACTGGTCAGCACTAGATCGACACAGTCATACACGTTGGCACGAATGACGGCCGGAAGTTTCAGGTCATCATTCGCTCTCGTGAGTCGTTCTTCCTCATGCAACAGGTAGATCAAGCCGTCCTTATCCACGATCGGTGGCTCGTTCCCCTGCTTTTTCGACAGAGTGATCGGCATGCGCACGAAGTGAATGTTGTAGAACTTCTGATTGGCATTGTCCGGGCAGAGACTCCATCGGCCCTGTTCTCCCGGCTTCGCCGGTTCGGAGGTCCGTTCTCCGTTCTCATCTTGGTGGATCGGCTCAAGCCATGGAGCCCCACTGTGATTGGCGGAGAAAGGCACCCGCTTCCCAAAGTGTGGCTTGAACAACGGCCAGGCCATTTTCCCCGTGGTTGGGTCGAACAAAATGGCAGGTCGAGTGCTGTCATCCCACTTGGCCGCCCAGACATACTTTGGATTCTGTGCGGTACTCTCCCGTTCACCGCGCGCAATGTTCCCGTCCCACTTCCAATCCCACACGGTCGCGTCATAGGCCATGATTTGGCCCTTCTCATCCTCCGTATGACCTGGTTTCCCTTGCGCCGGCACGAACATCTCGACCCAGTCCTTAATATTCACGATCACCGGATCGGATTTCCAGTTGGTCTTCTGCTTTTTGTCGACAATCTTGAAGGTCTTGCCGAACCAGTCGACCGTCGTCCCGATCAGTTTGTCGGACGACACACCGAGCTTCATACGGCCTGCACGATCGGGCAATTCCCGAAGGTCAGGCATGCTATCCGTATGCGCATCTCCGACCTGGAGCGTGTTGTAGAACCGACCATAGCCCCACATACCGGCAACATAGTGATGGGCGACGTGGCAGTGATAGAGAAACTCACCGGCCAGGTGTTGGCACCCACCACCGCCGCACTCCGGCTCGAGGTCCAATGATTCAGACGGGCCGATGACTTCCACGTCCACGCGATCTGACTTGGTCCGCACGATCGGATACTTCACCGGACCATCCTGCCCAGCCGCCCAGAGGTTGTTCGGCTCGGTCCCAGGGCTCCGCTGCCAGCGGATCGATCCGCTATGCGGATGGTGCGAGTGGAACACTTCCGACCCGCCATGGACCAACCGCCACTTGACCGGATCCCCCAAGTAGCCACGGGCAATGGTGGTCGGTGTATCACCGAACGTATAGGAACTGTAGGCAAGTGATTCGTCCTCAAATCCGAAGTACTCGTGCTGAAGATGCATTTGGTCGATGCCGAACGGTTCACTGCGGTAATTGATCGCGCGCCCACCCGGACGATAGGCGTCGGTCAACGGATCGCGCTGAGGAAGGAAGTCACCCTTCTTGTTTAATGGGCGAAAGGCTTCGTCACCAATTTCATGGTAGAAAAGCACGAACTCTCGGAAATCCGGCCCTGAGCCGTTATCAATATTGACCTGCCATCCGCTTTTTACCTCAGGCGCAGGTCCTCCACTCCCGATCGAATCGAGATACTTGGAACCCTTCGGTTCCACGATGAAGGCGCCAAAGAGGCCCAAGACCGTCAGTTCGCGGTCATGGCTGTAGGAGTGGAATTGCCGCACGCCTTCCTGCATGTGCGGATGAATGTACCACTCAAATTCTTGTGTTTTGCCCGGCGCGACAATGGACTCTGGGTTGGTCGTCGTCGCCGGCTTTCCGGTTGCGCTGACGACCATGCTGGAGGCCTGAATGAACAGACTGCCGTCCTCACCCTCCATCTGATTGCGCAGGGTCATCTTGACGCAATCACCCTGATTCGCCCGGAGAACCAATGGCTGGATCACATCGCCCTGAAGACCGGTGGTCACAGCCCCCGGATCGAATCCATCTTTTTCACGGGCTTCCTTGTTCTGCGTTTCTTCTGCGCGGGCTTTCGCGACATCTTCCGTCAGCACATACATGTACCCCGGATAGAAATCGAGCCAGCGATTCAGTGTAATCTCGACGTTGATCATCGACACATCGAATTGTTTCGTCGGCACACCGGCAGGACACCGACCCCCTGAACTCATGACCGGTTCGCCTTTACCGGAATCCGTCATGAGGAGGAAGCTGCTCCCGTCCTGCCCCATGTACTGGTGCATCATCGACATGTTGTTAAACATGCCGGACGTCTGCTGAGCCTGCGCATCCTGTTGAGCCTGCCGGCCCAACTTCTCCATCAACCGATGGTGCTGCATCTCCATCTTTTGTGCGTTGTCGGGGTGCCCCTCCATGGCATTCTCCACGACCGTCTGGCCCTTCAGCTGTTGGGTCCAGCCCGGCATGGCCACCGGTGTCGCATGCCCACCGTGCTGACCGCCTCCCGATTCCGCCGCAAACAATGCGGGCGTGACAACCAGACCGCCGGTCAGCACGACGGACTGGAGTATCAGCGAAGCTCTACTGAGCCTCCGCCTCATCCGTTTAAAAATAGAAGTTCTCATAGACCTGCCTCCCTCACGTAAGTCCGGCTTAGGGGCCGAACGGTTGTATGACCTACGACAACTGGTGTATGCGCGGTTTCCGATTTCGCTGTCCTGTTCAATACCTCGTCACGGCTGCGTCGAGGAGAAACCAAACGTCGCGAGCCAACGATTCTCAATTCTGCTTATATCCTGGCGTAACCGGCCTCCCGCATGACCCCCGGCCTCCCTTGCAATCTGTGCGGAAAGAGCTGGTGAGAGGCTCCTTCTTGCGAAGGAAAGGGTCATTCGGAGGCCGGTCCAAAATCACCCAAACCCCCACCAGCGGGATACATTTGATGCAATCGTCATGCTTTGTTGATGAGATCTTCACATCAAAAGATTTTCTCCTGATATCTAAACAAGTTAGACGAATGTTATTCGGATGATCGCTGGTAGACGAGTTGGGGAACCAGTCTACAGAGTAAGGCAGGTCGAGCACGTTTCCCACGTCTACCTTTATAAATCAGAGAGTTGTGCTGTCTAATATCTTGGACGGTCTCTATGGGAAAATTGGGGCATGATGGGGCATTCTAGGACTTGCGAGGCTAAGTAACAGTTTGTGTCTTCGACTCTTCGGAGCGGACTACCTGTACAAGCGAGGAGATCATCTGGTGGGATTTTCTTCCGCATCGGCGGCACGTATGCGGATCAATCTATCCGCATACGTGCATGCCGTGCGCATGACGTCTACAACAATGGCTTTCTCGACTGACTTTGGAGAGGTTCGTGTCTTCGAACCACTCACCGGTACCACGAGTGTCTTCCCCTTACCCCTAGAAGCCGATGGCTCCGTAGACACCGGCAGTCCAGTAATTGTTCACGGTGTTCGTTTGATTGGAAGCCAGATGAAATCGGCTGTCGAGACCCAGCCACAACTCTTTCCACACGCGAACCTCAGCGCCACCACCAAACTGCACGCCGATATCCAGGTAATTGATCTGACTGGATGTCGGGCTGATCACATGAAAGTCCAATCCAGCTGGAATAATCCAGGGTTGAAAATCGGTCCCCTGCCTGAACTTTACTTTTGGCGCTACACTCACGGTCAGCATGGTCAGTTGCACTTTGCTTAGACCGCCGTTACTCACCCCCGTGACAGTGGCGGTATCCCCATTCGCGACGTTGGCGGATGCCCATCTCTTAAATTCCAAACCGATCTCGCCGACGAGCGCCACACCAGGCAACATCCCAAACAGGTCCTTGGTGAGCATGAGATCCGTTCCACCACCGATGTAATAGCCGCCGCTCCCATCGTTCTTGCCGGCAGCACCGTGGCCATCGGTGATTAATTCTCCAGCACGATCGCTTAACAGTTCGCCATAGCCCCCGCGAAAGAACACACGGTTTCCCGTCGACGTCGTCTCCGTCGTGTCCTCTGCACAAGCAGATCCTACAGCTCCTCCAGCAAGCGCCGCAGCAAGTACAAATGCGACGGACCAAACCTCGGTGCTTCGATAGACATTTCTCACATGCATGAAACTCCCCCTTCTTGTTACACGTCGAGGAGCACGGCCCTCCTTCGATTCATCTGTTGAGACACACCGGCCCATCCGATGCGTCATCGTAGTGAATACTCGACTGCTTCTATCTCCATTCAGACTTAAGCCACATCCTTGTCGTCTCTTAGTCCTGAAGCAATAAACCGACAGCATGACCGCTCGCCCCTCGAAGAATCACTAAAACCTTCTACGTCAAAAAACGAGGGGGCCACCCTCACCTGTGGCCCCCCTCACCACTCATACGTAGCGGTCGGGACAACCGCTCACAACTGGGTGGACTGTGCTGGATAGCGACAGGGCGAATCACCATCCAGCACCCAGAGAGCCGAAGCTCTCCGTACTACCTACGACTACTGAGCAACGTGCATGCCATAATAGCTCGCGTTCTCTTGACCGACTCATTCACGCATCTGAAGCAATGAATATGAATATATTCGGCACGCGAAATTCTGTTGTCGCGCCGAACTAAATCCATCGACTTGGACAGTCAGAAGGAGGTCTCGCTCGATCGCTGGAATATCATTCGCTTGTCCTGTCTAGGTTGATAGACGAGGTATCTCGGACACAGGGCGAAATGGGGCACCTGAGGAACGGACCACTATCGAAAAAGGGTAATGAGCTAGGCTATTGAACCCCATAGACTATGAGGAATCCATGAATGGGTAGGGAAGGAGGACAGCGAAAGGCTATTCGATGCAATAGGCACGAAGCTTGTTGTAGAGACTCGCACGGCTGATCTTGAGCAACTTGGCTGCTTTCAATCGGTTTCCAGCGGTCTTTGATAAGGCGTCGACGATTTTGACGCGCTCTGTCTGAATAACTGCTTCTCGTGAGGCCGACCGTAGGCTCTCGTCTTCTGAGTCCGAGCCCATGTGGAGAAGATCATCGCACAGGAGCGATGGACCTACCGTCGTCACCACGAGCCGCTCGACATAATGCTGCAGTTGTCGGACATTGCCTGGCCAGGGAGCGTCACGCAAGGCTCGTCTGGTCTTCTCGGGAACCTCTCGAACCGGTTGATGATGTCGCGCGCAGGCAGCAGCGACAAAATGTTGGACCAAGAGCGGGATGTCTTCTCGCCGCTCCCGGAGCGCCGGTAAGTAGAGGGGAAGGACGGCCAATCGGTAGTAGAGATCCTGCCGAAACGCTTTTGCCTTCACGAGCTCGGCGAGATCTCGGTTCGAAGCCGAGATGACGCGTGTATGGATCTTCATCGCTCGTGTGCCACCGACCGGCTTGATCTCGCCCTCCTGCAAGACACGAAGCAGTTTCGCCTGAAAGGTCGGCGTCGTATCGGCAATTTCATCCAGGAAGATCGTTCCCCCGTCGGCTTCCTCAAACAACCCGCGTTTGTTTGTGACCGCTCCAGTGAAGGCTCCTCGCACGTGGCCAAAGAGCTCACTTTCAAGCAGTGTTTCAGGGAGTGCGCCACAATCGACAACGACGAACGGTTGGTCTCTCCGATTACTCAATGTGTGCACGGTCCTCGCCAGCAGTTCCTTCCCCGTCCCACTCTCCCCTTGTATGAGAACCGTGGATGAGCTGTCCGCCACCAACCGGGTCATGTCAAAGAGCTGTTGCATGATCGGACTTCGGCCGATCAGATCGCCCAGTCGATCTGTGACTGGTACAGTTGAGGTGTCGGGAGATGGGTCTCTGCGCTTCATATTCGAGGCCGGGTCGAAGAGCACGAGCATCGATGCCACGGTGCCGTTCTGATCCGCCAAGGGAAAGGCTTGGTGCATCCCGCACGCCGTCCCATTGCCGTTTCCTGAACAGGACACACACTGCACATCAGGCGTCTCGAACACTTTAACGGCGGGACAGGTTCCACAAGGGTCTGTCCGTTGCGCGAAGGCTTCGTAGCACTTGGCGGGATGCTGGTGACGGTCTTGTCCCTCATCCACTGCCCAGGCCGCTTCGTTTGCATAGACGATATTGAATGCTCGATCCATGACGGCCACTCGGTTGGACAGCCCACGAGCCAACTGCTTGATCGCTTCTATGCGGGCCGTAATGATAGGATCATCCGGGAGTCGTGCGCTGGGATTTTCTGCGTCAGGCAAAGACATCTCGTTTCTCGAGACAACGCCCCACTCCATGGCCGATAGCTTATGGTGCGAATACGAAGGTACCTAGCCCAATCTTTGCATTCCCTAGTTCCTGCCGGCAGCCATGGGCTATCAGTTATCAGGACCGGGGGGGTGGTCGAGCAATTGTTGCACACATGCCTTGAGATCAGCAATACGGACGGGCTTGTCGAAGTAGGCGTTCGCTCCTGCTTGTAACACTCTGGTTTTCAACGCCGCATCGCCGAATCCCGTCATAACGACAATAGGACAGTGCGGTGCCACCGTCCGGAGCCGACTGACGTAATCATCTCCCCCTGCCGGCATCCGCAAATCGGTCAGGATCAGATCCGGCACGGATTGCAACACCGACAGAAACGCTTCATCTCCATCCCTTGCCTCACGAAGCTGATACCCGGTTCCCCAAAATTCATCACAGAGGAGACTCCGCATGTCCCGGTCATCTTCGACGATCAGCAGAACAGCTGTCTTTCGTTCCGGGAGAGTCATGATCTTCCTCGGCTCCCATCCGTTCAATCGTGGGGATCTGAAAGACTACCTGGCAAGGCGCGTGCCTCAAAAGGCATACGAAGATGGTCAAATTCAGAAGAAATCACGGCAGTATCTGGATGTGGGAACCTCGAGTGGCGAGAAAAACCACAATCCCGGGCCTATCTGCTGTTGCGGAATGCGACAGCATTGGACAGGGGGATTGAACCGTACAAGGTAAGATGATGGGAAACAGAGAGTACGAATGCCCGCGAAAAACCGGTTCTTTCACATCTGACGATCTGCCACCGGCAGCAACACTCTAAACGTCGTACCCTTCCCTTCTTCACTCTCAACGGCGATGGAACCCTGATGTTCTTCGATGATGCCCTTGACGACGGTCAGCCCCAATCCGGTCCCTTTGCCGAATTCCTTCGTCGTGAAAAATGGATCAAAGACTTTCTTGACCACGTCACAGGGAATCCCATGGCCTGAATCAGCCACCGTGAGCGTCACCATGTCCTTTTCTGGTGCCAGGCCTATGCGCAACCTTCCGCCACCGTCCTCCATTGCATGCAGCGCATTCACGATCAAGTTGATCATGACCTGGCTGATCTGATCCGAATCGGCCAACACGCTGGGACAGTTCTCGTCCAAAGTAAGTTCGATCGTGATATGACTGTGTCGGAATCGTTCCCGAAACAGTTCCAGGCTCTCTTCGACGATGTCTTTTAGTATAAGCGGCTTGCGCTCAGGAGGCTTGCGCCGCGCGAATGCGAGCAGCTGATTCATCACCTTCGTGATCCGTTCGACTTGGGTAATGATGGTCTGGAGCCCTTTTCTGATCGGTTCCTCCGTCACCCGATCCATCAAATACTCGGCTCGGCCAAGGATGACGTTCATGGGCGTTCCGATTTCGTGGGCCATGCCGGAGGCCAGCGTGCCCAGTTCCGCAACTCGTTCGGTTTTCCTCAGCTGATCCTGAATTTGCTTCAAGAGCGTCACGTCGATCCCCGTCGCGACAATATAATCCACAACCCCCTGCTGGTTTATGATCACGCCGTTAGACCAGGTGATACGCCTGTGCCGCCCGTCCTTCGAGATCCACACATTCTCGTGCTCATTGTGGGACTCTCCGTCTCTGAGACGGTTGAACACTGCCTTGACAGGTTCGATCTCTTCAGGGAGGAGCAGAAAATCCCATACGGTTTTGTCCATGACCTCCTCTGAGCTATAGCCGGTGGCCTGTTCACATGCACGATTGAATCGGAGAATCCGGCCTTGATGATCCAAGACTACGACAAGCGCTCCTGCAGTCTCCAAGACTGCCTCAATGAACTCATGTTGCCGCTGTAACTCCTCGGTCACCCGCCTTCGCTCGGTGATGTCACGGAGAATGACGGTATAGTATTTCCTCCTTTCTACAGCAATATGCGAAATAGCGGCTTCGATCGGAAACTCTTCTCCGTTCATGCGGAGCCCCATCACCGTTCCGAGTTTGCCCATCTTTCGACTTGTCACCCCAGATTGTCCGAACGTGTGAATGTGGTGACGGTGAGCTTTGTGGAAACGCGCGGGCAGGAATCGATCCAGCTGCTGCCCGATGGCTTCTCGATCGGCGTAGCCGAACATCTCCTCCGCAGCTCGATTGAACAACACCACCCGCTGGTCCTCATCCACGGTGATGATCGCATCCATCGCGGATTCGATGATACCTTCTAGCCGGAGCTGACTGACGACGAGTTGCTCTTCAGCCTTTTCGCGATCGACGACGGCGCGCACGACATCCTTATCTGCTCGCTCGCGGGCCTCTTGCGCCACCATCATCAAGCCTTCGGCATGCGCTTGTTCCACTCGTGCGGACATCAGCTCCTGCTGAATCCGTCGATACCGCATCATCCCTATGGCAATGCCCCACAACACCAGTGTGCCCAATGCGCGATTGGAAACCGCGTAGGAAATCGGGCCACCAGTTGGTTTTATCAGAAGGTCGATCCAGGTCAGCACAGTGGCGACAACAGAAAAATAGAGAGGGTCACGCGTGCGGGGTGAGAGCAGTGTCAGGAGCATCGGAATGAGATACAGAATCGACACGGCAATGCCGACCGGGGCGAGCAGGTCGCCAACAAAAATGGCGATCGTGAGAAAGGGAATCACCCACGGCACCACGCGCGTAATACGCCCGTCCACGAGCTTCACGTGATCCATCCCGGCCTCGCTCAGCATTGGCCTGAGCCAATCCTGATGTGATGATCAGAAACAGCTTGTTATTCTTCTAACTGCGGCTTGCCTTCGATTTCGGCGAGTTTACGATACAGGGTCTTCCGGTCAATACCAAGGGCGTGGGCGGCCTGGTACTTATTGCCGCCAGACTTTTCAAGGATTTTCTTGATGTACTCTTTCTCGAGCTCATGTAAGGGGAGGGCCTTCTCGGCAGCTTCGTCCAGCACACGACGGTCACCACGGGCCCCTTGGACAGCCGCAGGCAAATCGTCCGGTGTGACTTTCTCGCTCCGACTCAATGTGACCGCCCGTTCGATGACATTCTCCAATTCCCGGACATTCCCGGGCCAGGCATAGTCCATGAGCATGGCAAGGGCCGCTTCGCTGACGCCCTTGATCTCTTTTCCGCGGGACTCGCCGCACTTTTTCAAAAAGGCTTCGACCAAGAGCGGAATATCCTCTCGGCGTTCCCGCAGCGGCGGCAACTTCAACTCGATCACATTCAGTCGATAATAGAGATCCTCACGGAATCGCTTTTCTTTCACTTCCTCACTGAGATTCAGATTGGTAGCCGCGATGATCCGCACATCGACGGAAATCGGCTTGGTCGCTCCCACGCGCCTGATTTCTTTTTCTTGAATCGCCCGCAGAATCTTGGCCTGGAGCATGAGCGGTAATTCACTAATTTCATCGAGAAACAGCGTGCCTTTCTGCGCTTCCTCGAATAATCCACGCTTGTCCAGCTTTGCATCAGTGAACGCCCCGCGCATGTGGCCGAATAGTTCGCTCTCCAATAGCTGTTCCGGAATCGCCGCGCAGTTCACTGGAATAAAGGGGGCGTCTTTCCGGTCACTATTGTAATGAATCGCCTTCGCCACCAATTCCTTTCCGGTCCCACTCTCCCCTGTGATAAGGACATTGGTTGGACTATCGGCGACTCGCCGAATGAGGTCGAAGACTGCTTGGATCGCCTTGCTCTTGCCCAAGATGTGATGAAAGCTGTATTCCTTATGCACTTCTTTCCTGAGCCGGCTGACTTCCCGGCGTAGGGATGCTTCTCGAACGACCCGCTCGATAACTCGAACCAACTCATCCTTCTTGACCGGCTTGGTGAGGTAGTCGCTGGCTCCGTGCTTCATCGCCTCGACGGCTGTCTCTACGGAACCGAAGGCCGTCATGAGGATGACATTGATGTCGGGATAGGTCTGCTTGATTTGGATCAATAATTCCAAACCCTCCATCCCTTTCATCCGAAGATCGGTGAGGACGACCGCATAGTCCTCCTCGGCCAGCAATCTCAGGGCCTCCTGCCCATTACCGGCCGTCGTGACTTGGTGCCCACGATCTTTCAACATGTCGTACGCGAGTTCACGCATGTCGGCATCATCATCGACAACGAGAATTCCACCCCAATCTTCTGTCATCTCCTTGTCTCCTCAAGCCTCGATCACCATGGACTGTCCCACCACGCGACAGCTGACCCGGTAAGGTGTGGCATAATGGGGCACTCTATGCACCCAAAGCTATACAGCAATAGCAGATTTGCAAAGAAGAGACCAGGGAAGTGCAGAGTCAAAAGAAGTAGCAGGCTATGCCTTAGTCTGTTTTGGCATCAGACGAAATGAACATAACTTCCGAGACCGCTGCGGCAGCGACGGGAGGAGATTCCCCTTCGTAGGTGCTTGGGAATACATACAGTCGGTCACCGGTCGCGAACAGAACCTTGTATTCCCTTGCTTCGTCATCGCGAAGGTACACCTTGAACAGATTGGATGATGTTTGTTTATCGACTCGCGCCCAATTCAGACCAAGTTGCATCGGTACAATGTACAAGCCGACGGCGATGATGATGAGGGAAAGATACGCCATCGAGAGATCAATGTGCTCCACGGCCTTGGTAAATCGCACGGCCAGAAGCTCAAGTGTCGAGGCAAACAAGAGCAAAATAAAGACGATCGCCGTAACCGACAGGACGATAGTGGGGATAACCCAGCCGAATCCACTGAGCAGGGGAATCAGGGCGAGCAACCCAACCAGCAGCCATGGGCCATAGTGAACCACGGCAACGGATACCTTGAAACGGGTGGTTCCTGTGACAAGGAGTTGGCCCTCGCTGGAAGCCAGGGACACAAGGTTTGTGGTCGCCAGATAGCCCAAGAAAAGAATTAAGAGTAGTGGAATCCAGCTTTGGCTAAAGTAGACCGCTGCCGGAACTTCGTCTAAGATCCATGAGGCTCCAAATTCTGAAAAATAGGACCGCGTATACACCGATCCTGCCAGATAGGCCGCACCACTGATCGCAAACAAACCAAGTAATATCTTTGGTGCCTGCTCGATAATCCGGCGCGTGTTCGCGCGAGCTTCAGCTTTTTTGCTCTCCTTGGACGGTATCATGCAGAGTCCACAAACTGGTATCTCGATATTTTAGAAGGGATTCGAAGGACGGCGCAATGCGCACCAAGAGATTACTGAGGCTCAGTTCAGCTTGATAAGATCCGCTGGGACTTCATCTAGCGGATCGGCATGGTGGAATTTAAATCCCCCCACGTCCTCGTAGTCCATAGTGATGCCGTCCATGCGCGCAGCCTTGGTCGCGGGGATGGCAACCGTCACCCCTTCAATCGTCTGGGCCTGGTCATCCGGCTGAACTTGATCTTCTAATGTGATACCAAAGACAATTCGCTGATCGTCTATATCCGTCACCTGCACTCTCACGATGGGATCCTCCGGATGCTCCACGATCAACGCCTTCAACCGTTCGATCGCTGGTCGTGTCAGCTTCATCGCCTCCCCTCCTCCCCCACAATCACGTCTGGCTGCCGTACTATGTGGTTAAGATAACACAGGGTCTCCGTCGCCTGCTGCACGGAATTCCCTTTCGGCGAGATAGTCTGCAACACCAGCCTGCCATTCAGTTCTGTATTCAGCACGAGGCCCCCCCTCTTTCGTAGCAGATATTTTGGGGAATGCGCTCGGCTCGTCTCCCCGCTACGCTTTATCTATCAGGAAGGATGGACCAAAGCAGAAGGAGTACCTATGACGAACAGACCGAATCCCGTGCGCCGCTATAGTCGGTTTCCAGTCAGGTGGACCATGCTGTATGGCAGTGACGAGCTTGTCGCAGAAGGGACTGTCTTGGATGTGACCTCCCTTGGCTGGCGACTCTCGGGATCGATGCCGGTTGTTCCCGGGATGCCGTTGACTCTGAAAATCTCTATCCCCGAACGGTCTGCCCCGCTCCATATCCAGCGAGCGACCGTGCTCTGGGTCAAAGATCACGAATTTGCGATTGAAGCCAACGAAATGGCGCCTATCGACCAGGCCTGGGTCGAAGCGTTCCTTCGGCACAAACTCGGCCTTATGTGGATGTCACCGGCTCCGGATCAGGAACCGCTAATTGACACAACCGTGGCCCCACATTTAGTAACAGCCCTCTCACCATCTCCCATGCTATCCATTGAGGATATTCAACGACGATTCTCTGTTGCTCACATCGATTCGACTGAGACACCCACCGAAGCATGCTGGAACGATGACTCCGTTCAGCAGAGTGATGGTCTGAGCCCATTACTCAATACGACTATCCCGGAGGCACGCCGCATCGTTCGAACGATGCTCGCCCTTAATGCGGTTCGTGCACGGACCGGTCAGGATCAGATTACGAACAATTAGACCATGGCCCGTTGAACCTCTTTCGAGCTTCGCCCCACCCGCCGCCTGCGCGTTGACGATGCGTCATTTCTGATGAGCGCGTGCTGTGCGGCTCATCAGTCTGAGTGTTTTGGTAGCAAACCAGGCTTTCCAGTCCAACTTCGTAAATAGAACAACCAACGCGAGGAGGAAAACTTGCGTCAAGATAAAATACCCACCGAAATAGGCTATGACCATTTCACCATCGAAAACGGCCTGATGGGCGACCTCCGTCGCCACTACCATCCAAAAACTATAGGTCAGCAACCGCCCTAGAAAGGCTGCAGCAGCAACCGGTATCAGAGGCAACGATGTGAGCCCATAGGCGATAAACAGTGAGTTCGACGGAAAAGGGCTACAGGTATAGGCAAGGAAAGCGCCGAAAGTCATCGCGCGTTGGTTTCCGAGGCGGTCTTTCACAAGATCGATATTCTCTTTGGTGCGTGTGCTTAACCAGCGTTGTCTGACTATAACAAACGCCAGCTTCGCGAGAACAAGTCTCCCGGCAGTAGCCGCTGCAGCTGCCACAAGAGCGGTGAACCACGGATTCGCATCAGGGTTGGAGAACCCGACTGCTGACAAAACCATCCACGTCGGTGGGGCGAATGCAGGCAAGCTATTGAGCACAAAGATGATCGCAAAGAGTAACAGGGTATTCATCATGGCATGAATGTACAGACCCTTCCGATGCGCGTGTGATTATCGCATTCCAGTGAACGGGTCACCAGTGAGGCGAACCTACATGTTCCACAGGTCTTACAGACAGCCGCGTCTACGGATACCGTGGGGCAAATTGATTGCGGGGTTGAGCCGTAGGAGAAGTCCTTCGACACCTATAAGGATACGCCGATCTTTCTCCACGCCGGTTCGATCTGATTGGTCATTTCGCTATTCCGTCTCTTCTGCGCCTTCAATGCATGCTTCGCATTGGTCCATTTCAGAAGTGCCGTGCTCACTACAGAAATACCGGCGGCACCGGTTGCATGTCATGAAGGTCATCCTGACTCGATCTTGAGCTTCACATCGATCACACTGGCCGGCACTGCGGGCTTTGGGCATCGCTCTATCTCCACGATAGGTTGAATGAGTTCTCAGGACGGCCTGTCCCTGATCTAGCGAGGGCTGCAGGAATGGCCCGTATCCACCACACGGTTCGATTTACACTGATACGACATCAGTGTTCGCCGCTTCAATTCAAAGCAGACCTGCGTTGGTCGCACGTTTCAGATTCTCTCTTCGACAGTGATGTCTGACCATTTCGAAATCTGAATGCGCTTACCGGGATGTTTGAGGGCCTTCGGAATCACCTTGTGTTCGACGAAATGCTGCAACTCCTCGCTTGACGAGTGGTCAACTAAAAACTGTTCGTTAAAGACCACCTGCCACGAATGTTTCTCGACGCCGTGGCGAAAGCTGAACGTCGGTCTGATAGTCTGACTGAACTTGATCTCGATAAATTGCTTCTCGAGACATTCACGTATGGTCCGAATTGTATCTGGATGAATATCCCCTGCCCCACTGGCCATAGATTCCTCCTTAACTGAGACAAAGGGAGAATTTCTCCATGGATAGGATGGGCAATCTCTTTGATGTTGCCTGATTGGCCCATCCGGTCGGCGTTTGGCCTCTGGGTGCGAGCCTTTCTCCAACACATCATTGGCCAACGTCTCGATTTCCGCTTCAGGCATCGTGGGGTATTCGTGTCGAAACTCCCCTTGAAGGGCGGGACGGGTGCCTGTCTCGTACCCTCAGGGGCTTGCAGCAACCATGCCTCTCGTTCCTCGGCTGATAGACGGCCGGCTGGCTCAGAAGTCTTGCCTGGTTTTAGGTCGGCACAGGCGCTCACTACGGTAATGAGCAGAGCCAGTCGCACGACACACCTCCGGCACGCGTGCTGACTGTTCGGATAGTCATTGACGCGAACCAACCGAGGAACCGGGAATCTGGCCATCCACGATCTGCCGGCCATAGGCAATGCATTGGGCCGTGGCTTCCTCGGAGGTCGTATACCGACCGGTCTTTACGAAATGACTGCTGTCCTCCTCGTCCTCTGCGCCCCAGGAAATGAAGACGTTCAACTCCCACTGGCCGGTATCCACAAGCTGCCGAGGAGCGGGTTGTATCGTGAAGCCTTTATAGGTGATGGCTTGAGTCATCGCGTGGAATGTGCAGACCCACTACAACCGAGGCAGGTCAACATGTCGTGTTTACCGTGATCCGAGGATCTCCTGCTCCGCCTGAAGCCAGTCATCAAGTGGACCTTGACGAATACGTCGTTCGTAGTTCTCGAAGGCTCGGGCGGCGATCCATTCATGGAGTGTTGCCGAAACGGAAGAGGGGGGAGCCTCAGGTGTTGTTCGACGGGTAGGTCTCCGGCGCGTTGTCTTCGATTTGGTCGGGGTCTTCGGCTTGATTGCCTTCTTCGATTTCACGAGTCCCTTCCTATGTCATCCACGATGAATCGGTTATTATGATCGCAAAGCTAGGCCATCCCTGAGGAGATGTCAAGGCGACGCCGTCACAGGCTGCCATGGCTTCACCTGGCGTGGGCTTCGGTGTGTGAGCGGTCATCCACTCCTTGGCCTCACGGCCGACATTCATGAGGGCCTCGAGGTCGTTGAGACTGAGTGGGTTGCCATTGTGCCAGGCACCGGCCTGATCTTTGAGCCCACCCGAAAGCGTCCCTGAGTAGAACGGGCCCTTCTCGCTGACGTTCTGCCAGATCGTGGCCTTGATGTTGCCATGTCGCAGCATCATCGCCGGTCTGCGCAGATCACGGAGGAAACAGGAGTCAGAGGGAGAGAGTTAAAAGTGGTGAGCCGGCTGGGACTCGAACCCAGGGCCCTCGCCTTAAAAGGGCGATGCTCTACCGACTGAGCTACCGGCTCACGACAGGATGTTGAAAATGGTCGCCAACGGCACTCTCGCGTCGCTCCAACCCTGCGACGTACCAACCACTATACGACTCGGGTTTCGCTCACTGCGGCCTTGTTGCCAACCATTTTTAACATCCTGCATATGAAATCATCTCACCATTCTGTGAACAAGACGAACAGCGAAAAAGACGGCCCATCCTAGCATCCCCGCCCGGTGAATGACCATCGACTATTTTCAAGAGCGTGTGGGGCGGCGGCGGGAACAATCCAAGGGATTGCGAAGCATGATCGTTTCAGCGCGCTTGGACCCGGTTGAGATCATATCGATTCGGCATTGCGCCAACTCTTCGATGCGAGCCAGGTACTGCTTCGCTTCTGCCGGGAGCTTCCGATAGCTGGTGGTCCCGGTGGTGCCGGTGGTCCACCCCTTCATCCGCTGGTAGACCGGCACGCAGTTGGTCAAGACCTCAAGATCGGCCGGCATGGTCTTATACAGTGTGTTTCCATGTCTATAGCCCGTGCAGAGCTTGAGTTCCTTACAGCCGTCGAGCACATCGAGCTTGGTCACGGCCAACGAGCTGAGCCCATTTACCACGGTGGCATGTCGAACCACGACGGCATCAAACCACCCACACCGTCTCGGCCGTCCGGTGGTTGATCCAAACTCCCGTCCTCGCTCTTGGAGACCACGCCCCTCCTCATCAGTCAGTTCGGTGGGAAACGGTCCACTACCCACTCTGGTGGAATAGGCCTTGGCAATACCCATCACCGCATCGATCATTGTGGGCCCCACGCCGGTCCCAGTGCAGGCTCCCCCCGCCGCAGCGCTGGACGAGGTGACATAGGGATAGGTGCCGAAATCCACATCGAGGTTCGTACCCTGAGCCCCCTCAAAAATGACCGTCTTGTTTTTTTCGATCGCGCGATTCAGCAGCATCGTCGTGTCAACGATATGGCTTTTGAGCCGATCGGCATAGCCCATGTATTGATCGAACACTTTGTCGACTTGAAAGGTCTCAACCTTATGCAGTCTCTCTAAGAACCAATTCATCTCAACAAGATTTTCTTCGAGTTTCTTCTTGAACAATGGAGGATTCAGCAGATCGCCCATGAGAATCCCGATCCGCGCCATCTTATCGGCATAGGAAGGACCAATCCCTCGACCAGTTGTCCCAATCTTTCGTGACCCCTTGGACTGCTCCGACGCCCGGTCGATCGCCTTATGGTAGGGGAGGATCAAGTGCGCCCGCTGACTGATGGCGAAGTTCTTACCGATGGAGATGCCCTTGGCCTGTAGCTGATCCATCTCCTCGATCAAGGACCCGGGATCCACGACGACGCCGTTCCCAATCACACAGGTGGTGCCCCGGTAGAGGATGCCCGAGGGGATGAGATGAAAAATATAGGTTCCCCGTTCGTTGATGACGGTATGCCCGGCATTGGAGCCACCTTGATACCGCACGACGCAATCTGCACCGCGAGCCAAGATATCGACGATCTTGCCCTTGCCTTCATCGCCCCACTGCGCCCCGATGATAACGAGATTCCCCATAATCGAAGTTGGTCCCCAACCCGTATGGAAACGAAAAAATGGCTCTGACCGGATGAAGAGATCAGAGCCAAGAGCGCCTATGGTAGGTATGACCTCTTATTTTGTCAAGCTGTTCTCTCACACTGTTGTAATGCGAACTGTTTGTTTTCCTTTTGTGTTGTTCGGCAAGACGTTCCGGCGCTTTCTTGACTGGTCCATACCCACGTGTTAGCATGCGTCTCGTTTTAACGTCGCAATTTTCCTGATTCATTTCGACTTGAGAATCTCCCAGAGTGGGGCTGTGGCGCAGTTGGGAGCGCGCGTGAATGGCATTCACGAGGTCGCCGGTTCAATCCCGGCCAGCTCCACCATACCAACCTTCGGTTGAACCGATCGCTATTTTTTGTCGTGTCGTAATCGGCGTGATCGGATAGAGGCTTCAACCCATGTTTGGTGTTTTTTTATTGTTGCTCGTGCGTACCGTCGGCTATTTAATGTTTTTGGGAACTTGAGCTGATGGAGAAATACCTCACGTGTATTAGGATTTAGCATGTTCGGCGTTTTCAATATCCTCACTCTGCCACGACTCCCAACCTCCTAATCATTTCCTCTGTTCGAGTTCGTCTCGGATACTTCAATTCGTTCATTTCGCACGGAAGGTTTGTGTCCATGCTCCAAATTGAATCGATCGATAAGCAATATTCGACGAAAGTGCTTCTCACGGAGGCCTCGGCGCATCTACGCCCAAATTCACGGGTCGGCCTGGTCGGTCCCAATGGGGCCGGAAAGACCACGCTCTTCCGCATGATTCTTGGCGAGGAGTCACCGGACAAGGGTTCGATTCGGAAGCGCCCGCGGCTTCGGATCGGCTATCTGCCTCAGGAACTCGAAACCATCACCGGCAGGACGGCACTCGATGCGGCCCATCGCGATGAATATCCTGAATACGAGGCTAAGCGCATCCTGATGGGATTGGGTTTTACGGAAGGGGATTTCGACCGCCCTGTGGAGAAGCTGTCAGGCGGGTATCGGATGCGGGTAGCCCTTGCGCATCTGCTCTTGTCGAACCCTGACGTGCTGATGCTCGACGAGCCGACGAACCATTTGGACAAGCCCACTCAGCGTTGGTTCGAACAATTTCTCCTCCAATCCGGCATGACGCTCTTGATCATCAGTCACGACACTGCCTTCCTGGATCGAGTGGTCACCCACATCTGGGAACTGCGACATCACACCATCGAGGAGTATCGTGGCAACTATTCACTGTTCTGCGAACTGAAAGCGGAAAAAGACGCTCAACTACAAGCCTCGGCTGCTCGCCAGTCTAAGGAGATCGCGCGGGTTCAAAAGTTCGTCGATCGTTTCCGGTACCAAGCCAACAAGGCCAGCCAGGTGCAATCGCGTCTGAAGCAACTCGATAAGGTCAAGCGGATTGAGATCCAGCGGGATCCGAAACGCGTCAAGTTCCGGTTTCCACTCCCCTCGGTCAGCGGTCGACAGGTGTTGGATCTCGCCGGAGCCAGTAAGCGCTACGGCGAAAAAGTAGTCTATAAGACGCTCGACTTCTCTGTGGAGCGAGGTCAGCGTATCGCGCTGGTGGGAGAAAACGGCGCGGGGAAGAGTACGCTCCTCAAGATGCTCGCCGGCGTGCTTCCTCCTGATACCGGCACCAGATCCGTTGGGCACGGTGTATCGCTCCACTACTTCGCCCAGCATCAGGCAGAAACTTTGAATCCTGAGCATTCGATTCTCGAATCCCTCGAAGAAGTCACCAAACATGCGGAAATGAATTTCCTGCGTGGTATCGCCGGTGCCTTCTTATTTTCCGGCCAAGACCAGAAAAAACCCATCAAGGCTTTGAGCGGCGGTGAGCGGAACCGGGTCGCCTTGGCCCGCATGCTCGTGGAGCCTGCGAATACTTTGCTGCTTGACGAGCCAACCAACCACCTGGATCCAGCCTCAGTGGACGTACTCACGGACGCGCTTGCCGAGTTTCCCGGCACCATCATTTTCATTTCGCATGACCCAACGTTTTTGACACGCATCGCCACGAGAGTCGTTGAAATCGAGGAGGGCCAGGCTCGGAACTTCATCGGAGACTACGAGTACTATCTCTGGAAGAAGGCGCAGGAGTTCGAATCGATCAAGGGAACGAGCGAGGAGCTTGATGGTGCATCGAAAGCCCCTACATCAGGCCCCACCCGCGCGATGACGCAGCAGGTCCAGAAGAAAGGCCGCGGAGGTGAGCGACGTGACTTGACCAAAACGCAGGCGCGGTTAGAGAAGCAGGTGTCCCGAGCGGAGGCGGAGATTACGGAGGCCGAAGCGAAGATCAAGGCACGCGAGGCGGAACTGGCTGACCCAAAACTTTACGAAGAGTTCGACCGGTGGACCGTCCTCCATCAAGAGCAGGATGATTGGAAGCGGGGTCTTGAGCGACTCACTGCGCGGTGGGAGTCACTCTCGGCTGAATTGGAGAATGTGAAGCAGCAGCTCGTGGCCTTGGGATAGGGTCTAGACGGTGGCTTTGAGGGTTTCTTCCAGATAGTAGTACAACCAGCGATTCCTTTCTTTCGTCACTAGATCATCCCACACCACACCGACTAAAAACCCTTTTTTGTCCCAGGGCTTGACCCAGGCGACGGTCCCATCGAGTTTTTCCTGTTGCTCGACCCGGTCGGAATCCAGGAATGCCAGAGAGACCGTGACTCGCTCATTCGGTGGGAATCGATCTTTGGTGTGGAGCCCAGCTCCGATCTTGTTCACATTGTCGAGGACCGCGGTGCAGGCGCGCCCGCCGCTCTTCGGCGCGATCAAGGCAGAGCCGACCAAGGTCGCCCGCACGAATTTTCTTCGCTCGCTGAGGGCGGCCATGCTTGCCGACGATTTGGTTTCTCCTCGTTTCATAACTCTCTAAGTATAACCGATTAGACGAGAATGTAAAATAGGACAATCGGCCCTAAATTATAGGGGCTTTGGACGGTAGTATCGGCGATCCTTCAGCTCGGGAGGGAGGTGGGTTTGCTCGACGCGAGCCGACGGATCGTCGTGAACATAGCGATAATCCGTTCCGTACCCCATGTCCTTCATCAACGAGGTCACGGCGTTCCGGAGATGCAGGGGGACCCCAAGATTGCCATGAGTTCTTGCATCCTTGAGGGCCTCCAAGAGTCCGACATAGGATGCGTTGTCTTTTGGCCGCGACGCCAGATAGGTGGTGCCATGAGCCAGGTTGATTTGTGCTTCCGGCAGCCCCACAAACTGGACTGCCTGTGCCGCGGCGGTTGCGACAACCAGCGCCATAGGATCGGCATTACCGATATCCTCCGAGGCAAAGATGACCATCCGGCGGGCAATGAACTTCGGATCCTCTCCGGCGTCGAGCATGCGCGCCAACCAATAGAGGGCCCCGTTCGGATCGGAATCACGAAGGCTTTTAATATACGCTGAGATGACGTTGTAATGCTCCTCCCCCGTCTTGTCATAGCGAAGCGCCTTCTTCCCCAGTGATGCTTCCAGCGTCGCTTCGTCGATCACACGTATGTCATCAGGTCCGGCCGGTACCTGCATCACGACGAATTCCAACGCGGTGAGGAGCGCACGGGCATCACCATTCCCGAAGGAAATCAATCGTCGCCTCGCTTCCGGCGAGACGCGCGTCCTCCATTTCCCCAATCCCCGCTCGACGTCGTTGAGCGCGCGATCCAGGATCTGCCCCAATGCCTCGTCAGGAAGGGGTTTGAGCACCACGACCAACGAACGTGACAGAAGCGGGCTGATCACTTCGAACGACGGGTTTTCGGTGGTCGCTCCGATGAGAATGATCGTGCCTCGTTCGACATGTGGGAGAAACGCATCTTGCTGCGCTTTGTTGAAGCGATGGATTTCATCGACGAAGAGAATTGTCCGTTGCCCGTTCACCGCACGGCGCTGTTCGGCCGCTTTGATGATCGTCCGAAGCTCGGGAACACCGCTGGTCACGGCTGAGAATGAAACAAACTGTGCTTTCGTATGCTGGGCAATCAGGTGGGCCAGCGTGGTCTTCCCGGAACCCGGCGGCCCCCAGAAGATCACGGACGAGAGTTGGTCGGCCTCAATCGCCCGTCGGAGCGGCCGATCCGGCGCAGTGATAACCTCTTGTCCCACAAAGTCAGCGAACGCACCTGGCCGCATCCGTTCAGCGAGCGGGGCCGTGGCACTATCCTCGCGGTCGGGAGGGGCGAATAAGTCTGGAGTCTGATCTCGAGCGCGTGGCATCTTACTCCTTGAGAATAGTGGGAATTGTATACGCCGTTTCTCCTGATCGCAAACAGCCTCTTGACCATGCCGGCCACCGATGGTACGAACTCTGGAGAAAACGGAGCAGACTTTGCTCGCCAAGATTAACGGTATCTCAATCGCGTATCACGATCAGGGAAGTGGGTTCCCACTCGTGTTTCTCCATGCCTTTCCACTCAACCGCACCATGTGGGTCGAGCAGGAACAGACGCTGTCATCCCAATTTCGCGTTATTACGATCGATCTGCGTGGCCATGGGGAATCCGACGCACCACTCTGGCGTTATACCCTTGATCAAGCCGCTGACGACGTGATTGGACTACTCGATCACCTCTCGATCAGACAAGCCGTGTTCGTCGGCCTGTCTATGGGAGGGTACATCTTATTCGCGCTCTATCGGCGATATGCGGACCGCGTACAGGCCTTAGTGCTTGCGAACACGCGCGCGCAGGCTGACACCGTAGAGGGGAAGGAAGGGCGATTCCAGATGGCGCAGACCGCTTACAAGAACGGACCATCTGCCATCGCCGATATCATGATTCCGAAATTATTAAGCCCTGCAACTATTCAAACGAAACCGGAACTGGTGAGGCGTGTGCGTGCGATGATCGAAGGGAATCAAATCAGCGGGATTACAGGAGATCTGATGGCAATGGCAGAGCGACCCGATTCCGTCTCGCTGTTGAACCAGATTACCTGCCCTACGCATATCATCGGCGGCGAGCTCGACGTTCCCACTCCGCCTTCAGACGTCATGCTGATGGCCGATAGAATTCCCGGCGCCCGCATGACCATCATTTCCGAGGCCGGCCATCTCTCGAACCTGGAGCAGCCGGATCAGTTCAACGAAGCAATCCGCACGTTTGTCTCGACTATACACATGCCGTAAGCAGACGAAGGGAAACGCGCAGGAACCTCACTCGGGATCACCGACGCTGCCGCGTCGAATTAGCTTCAAAAACTCCTCGCGAGTCTGTGATTGACTGCGGAAGGCCCCGAGCATGGAGCTGGTCACAGCGACGGTATTCTGTTTCTCCACTCCGCGCATCATCATGCAGAGATGTCGTGCTTCGACTACCACCCCGACGCCATGCGCGTTTAACTTAGACCGTAAGGTCTCCGCAATCTGAACCGTCAGCCGTTCCTGAACTTGCAGTCGCCTGGAAAACGTATCAACGATCCTTGGTATCTTGCTCAGGCCAACGACCTTCTTGTTCGGCAAATAGCCGACATGAACCCGTCCGAAGAAGGGAAGCATATGGTGTTCACACATGCTGAAGAAATCGATGTCCTTCACGATCACCATTTCGTCGTATTCGATCGGGAAAAGAGCTCCGTTCAAGAGGTGGTCGATATCGCGCTGATAGCCCTGCGTCATGAACGCCAGGGCCTTGGCGACACGCTCAGGTGTCTTGAGTAAACCATTGCGACTTGGTTTTTCACCGAGCGCGAGTAGCATTTCGGTGACCAGTGATTGAAGAACCGGCAGATCTGCAGGCTTCCCACTCCCACTCGTCTCCTCTTTCGATTCTCTTCTTCGTTCTTTCATCCGTTGATTTCTCACCGGAGTTCCTTTCCTCTAATGATCGCCGCCGTACTCGAAGTAGTTATCCCTCGTCTCGATCACGCCGATCTTTTCCAGACAGTCGGACGGCAGGACTGGCTCTAAGATATCCCAGATCACTTTGACAAGATTTTCCCCTGTCGTGGTCAGTTCGGCGAAGGCGGGGTCATGATTGAGGTCAAGATGATCGAATCGCTCGACGATCTTCTCATTGACCACCTGATCAAGGCGTTCGAGATCGCACGTGCCCTGTGCCGATCCGCTTTTGATCGTCACTAGGACCACATAATTGTGCCCATGCCCGTTTGGATTATTACATTTGCCGAAGGCAGCCCAATTCTCTTCGGGAGAGAGCTGATCAGTGTGGAGCCTATGGGCGGCGCAAAAACGATAGCGCCTGGTCACATGTACCTGTGACATGCAAGCTCGTTCTCTTGGATTGAAATAAGCTGCTGGGACCGCTTGTGTTTCACGCGATCCCAGTCTGGAGGTCATTTGACGGCGTACTGACGACAATCAGGTCGCGACGCTTAGGCGCTAAACGAGCTGCCGCAGCCGCACGTTGTTTTGGCTTGAGGATTCTTGATCGAAAAGCCGGAGCCTTGCACGCTATCCACATAATCAACTTCTGCACCTTGGAGCAAGGGGGCGCTCTGTGAATCCATGATGAGCTTCACGTCCCCCTTTTCAATGATCGTATCGTCCTCAGCCATCTTTGACTCAAACGCCATGCCGTATTGATAGCCGTGGCAGCCACCGCCGCGCACGTACACGCGCAACCCGACCACATCTTTCTCTTCGGCCATTAGTTCCTTGATTTTCTGTTCCGCCACCTGTGTAATAGTAACCATTGTTGTCACCCTCCTCTATGGGTCGGTCTAGCCCGCACAAGCCGGCTAGCTAAGTTGTTAGTCTAACACCTCTTCCTCGAATATCAACCCCACGCCTCAGTTGTTGCCGTCTTTTGGTTCTCCCATTTGGCTTCCGGAACACGTACGATGACATCGCCCAACACACGTGCCTGACAGGCCAGTCGATGCTGCCGGTCCGTCAATGCTTCGCGATCCAGCAGGTCTTGCTCGTCGAAATCGATTTCCGAGAGATGTTCGTGTCCAGCCTGAACTTCCACACGGCAGGTCGTGCAGGAGGCATTCCCCCCACAGTCGTGGTTCAATCGAAAACCTACTTCTTTCGCCGCAGCAAGCAGCGAAATGTTCTCCTCTACCTCTCCGCTGCGCCCATTCGAATGGAGGAAAGTCACTCGTGGCATTCGTGTCCCCTATGACTGTGCGGCGACTCCGGCCGGTACATTCTGAAAGGGACAGCGCTGCTGCCGAATATGATCTTCATATTCGTGCCGGAATAATTTCAAACTGCTTTGCACCAAGACCGATGCGCCGGTAACCAGCGTGCAATACCCGGTCCCTTTCACAAACCCACACAGCTGAAGCATGCTGTCGAGATCTTTGTGTGTACCCTCTCCCGCTTCAATTTTCGTCATCAACCCGGCGAGGTTCATCGTTCCCATCCGACAGGGAGGACACTGACCGCAACTCTCGTTCTTGAAAAAATTTGAGTAGTGCAACGTCTTGGCCACCATGCAGCTCGCATCATCGATGACAATCACCCCAGCCGATCCCAACCCTGTGCCGGCCTTTTTCAACGAATCAAAGTCCATGGGCAAATCCAGCTGATCTGCCGTGACCATAGAAAACGCCGGGCCGCCTGGAAAGACTGCCTTGATCTTGCGACCGTTGGGTACGCCGCCACCGCATTGCTCGATCAAGTCTCGGATTGTCACCCCCATCGGCATTTCATACACCCCCGGACGATTGACCGAGCCACTGAGTGAAAACATCATCGTGCCGGGACACTTCTCCGTCCCCACCTGCGTAAACCACGAGGCGCCCTTATGGAGAACTCGAGGGATGTTACAGAGCGTCTCCACGTTATTGACGAGAGTTGGCTTTCCATAGAGGCCAAAGTCTGTCGGATAGAACGGGGGCTTCTGCCTCGGCATCGCCGGACGGCCCTGCATCGACTCAAGCATCGCGGTCTCTTCGCCCGCCACGTAGCTGCCATGGCCGTCAAAGATTTCCAGCTCAATGTCAACCCCACTGCCAAGCACGTTTTTCCCCAGGAGTCCCCGTTCCTTTGCTTGGGCCAGCGCTTTCTTTAGATTTTGCTGTTCCTCATGGTACTCATGATTGACGTAAATGAAGGAGGCTTTCGCCTGTACTGTAAACGACGCGATCAAACAGCCCTCGATCAATTGGTGAGGCAAGGTCTTCAACAAATGGCGGTCCTTGAATGTACCTGGTTCATGTTCCCCGGCATTACAGACAAAATACCGCTCTTTCACCCTGTGGTTGAGCACCTTGTCCCACTTGATTCCTGTCGGAAACCCTGCACCACCACGACCTCGAAGGCCGGATTTCTTCAGCTCATCAATCACTTGACCAGCGTTCCGCTCCTTCACACAACGCTTCCAGGCCTCATAGCCGCCAACTTTGAGATACCCCTCGATCTCCCAAGGGGCTCCCTCAATCTGTTGAACAAGGCGTGGTTCAGCAGCCGTAGACATAGTTATCCCGTTTATATTCTCTCAAGGTTGAGCCCGTACTATACGGCCCCTTCTCTTCCTCCGTCAAGGCAACTGGTTGTAAATGGGCCTGAATCTCAATCAGTTAGGACCAGGGGGCCTAGTGAGAGAGTGGGTAAAGAGGGGCAGGAACGGGCAGAGAGTTGAGAAGGTGTGATTTATACAAGCTGTCTGCCCCTCCCTTTCTGTCAGGCTGGCCGACGATGACAACTACCTTTATCGCTCATCTTCCGGTCGCTCCTTATAGTAGGCCCGGAAGCGAGAACAGACCGTAGCAGAACGGCATAAGCGTTCTGGCCATCACCGAGATCTTTAAGCGCCGTTCTGCTAAATAAATGGGAATGCCGAACGGGACAAGACACGGCAACGCGGTAGTGGGCAAAGTGAACCCGAATATGCTTTCAGCAAGAATGTCGAGGTGATAACCTGTCAATATGAAGTACGAGACTGCGAACCCACAAATCGCCAAGGTGATAAATAAAAGATAAATCATCTACAAACACACCCACAGGATCTTGCTGTAAGAACCGGGAAGCATACCGTAGCACGATGAAAGTCCATGGTGTGGCAAATGACAGACTACTACATCTCTGGAGTTAACGCCGTTGTGGGGCTGAGTGAAGGCAGGGTAGAGCGCTAAAGAATGAGTTATCTGAAGTGGCTGCTGGCTTCCATGATTCTCTCACATGGTCGAATTGAGTAAGGTCCGCATTTCATGGGCGATTCTCACTCCCTCCGCTTGTGCGAGTAGGGCTTCTCGTTCCAGTACGTTAGGATTTCGCACTGCCACAATACTGGCGGGCATCCTGCCAATCAACTGGCCCTCCGGCATAGAGTTTCAAGAGCACGAGCGCTTGCCAACTGACAACTGGCACTGAACAGCCAAGTGCCTTCACCGTCGTAACCCCTCTGAACGCAATGTCCACCCACTTCGAGGGCAGCAGGATCAGTTGAACAGGCACTGATTGGCCATCACAGGTGAGCGCCAGCCTAAAGACACCGCGTAACGGGTCATCGATATCGCCCGGTTCATACATAGCCTCAAGATACGACGCGAGCGCCTGCGGCTCGGAGGTCCTAGCGCTACGGCAAGGTCAATGTCCTGTGTGGCTCGAGCGACCCCCCACGCGGACACGGCAAACTCGCCGATCAACGCGTAGGAACGAAGCAGGTTGGCTTTCTGCGCTCGCTCCAGTCGTTCAATAACTTGGCTTAAGGCTTCGGAGAACACTGGGTCAATTTGTAGCAGAAATCAGAGAGGTGCAGTGCGATGGCCAAGCGTTCTTCTGGCGTCTGACGCCTTGCTCGCTCGACCTTTTCATCGGCGAGTCGTTGCCCGAGCTTACTCTGACGTCGCTTGGGAGAATGTATAGCGCTCTTCTTACCCGCGTTCATAAGATTAAAGTATACACTGGTTCCTCGTAACCTGCACCCCTTGCGCGATCTCGAAATCGCTGGGTGACCTAGGCTCAGAGTTCGATTGGGAGGTAGAAGACGAGGAGGCATGCGCCGGCAGAGATAACCCCACCGGCGCAGCAAAGAAGAGTCTATCTGAAGTGGCTGCCGGCTCCCATGAAGAACAGCATGGGAATCGAGAGCAGGAAATTCACACGGGAAGCCAGCAATGCTGTGCGTCCCCATTGCGCCATTTCCGGCGGCGCAGGGGTTCCCTGCCCAGCCGCGGTGACGGCGGCAATGATCTTTTTCTGGTTCGGCCAGATGATGCCATGGACGTTGCCCATCATGATGATCCCGAGCAACCCTCCGATCGCCAAGGCCACAGCCCCTGTGCCGCCTTTGTGATACATGTGGCCATACAACAACACCCCCGCCACGACGGTCACAGTGGCTCCGTGTCGGAACCAGTTGAGCGCCGCCGGCATGAGCTTCGGGATCACGATGTTCTTGGTCGGCCCATCCAGGCTTTTCAAGAAGGCGGCATTGATGAGGTTGAAGAAGTACAAAAGCCCGATCCACGTGATCCCGGCCAGGAAGTGCACCCAGCGAAGGATCATCTGGCCCCAGTCGGCTTCACCAGCGCCAATGCCCGTTAACCCCAGATATATCATTATCAACACAACGGTGAGGGCAAATCCTGCCCACATCGTCTGCATTGGATCTTCAAGAAATTTCATAACTCCCCTCTCTTCAAAAACGGTTGATTGCCTGAACTGATGTCTGTACTGCAGCGTTTCTCAGAATGTCAAGCGGGACGAATCGCCCAGCGTCCCCACGATGGAGAACATCTTCGTCCATTCCAATGACGAGGATAACTGGATGTCCCTAAGCCATCAGCCGATCGACAGCACCACAGAGTTCCCTCACCGCCTCCGCCGACGTGTCCAACGCTGCCCGCTCGTCGCTCGTCAGCTCATATTCCATGATCTGCTCGGCACCGCCACGGCCGATCTTCACCGGCACGCCGACGATCACGTTCTTGAGTCCATATTCCCCTTCACACAGCACCGCGCAGGGCATCACCTGCTTCTGGTCCTTGTAGATCGCCTCCACCATGGCGACGGCCGACGCCGACGGTGCATAAAACGCACTGCCTGTTTTCAAGAGGCCCACGATTTCAGCCCCCCCGTCGCGTGTACGCTTGACGATGGCATCCAATTTCTCCTTCGACATGAGTTCCGACACGGGCCGACCCTTGACGGTCGTATACCGCGGTAATGGCACCATCGTATCCCCATGCCCTCCCAAGACCATGGCCTCCACGTCGGTCACCGGCACATTCAGTTCGCCGGCGATGAAGGTCCGCATTCTCGCGGAATCCAACACACCGGCCATGCCGATGATTCTCGATTTGGGGAGGCCGCTGACCGTCCGTGCGACATGGACCATGGCATCCAAGGGATTGGTCACAAGGATCAGGATAATCTCCGGTGATCGAGACACCAGCTCCGTGACGACCGCCTTCACGATCTTGGCATTCGTCGCCAATAGCTCGTCGCGACTCATGCCTGGCTTTCGCGGCATGCCGGAGGTGATCACAGCGATGGACGATCCGGCGGTTTCCTCATACCCATTCGTGCCGACCACTCGTGTGTTGTAGCCGCAGACCGGCCCGGCTTGGGAAATGTCGAGCGCCTTGCCCTGCGGAACGCCTTTGGCGATATCCACCAGCACCACGTCGTAGCGATCCGTTTCCGCCAACCGCTGCGCCGTCGTCCCTCCTACATTCCCCGCTCCTACTACTGTAATTTTCGGTCGTGCCATCATTGCCACCTCGTGAAGCGTGAGACGTGACGCATGAAGCGCTCAATCCTCCGACGCCTCACCCTTGGCTCCTCACGCATGTTCATGTTCAGTCCAGCCCCCAACCTTGAAGTTAATCGTACAGACAAAGTTCTCGTCGTCGTAGAAATTGACCTTGATCTTCTTCTTGCCGAATGTATGTGCCAGAAACTCCTCCGGATTGTCGACCAACTCTTGATACCCACCGGGAGGATACTCGCCCAGATCATGAAAGACCACGATCATTCCTTCCTTCACTTCCTGTAATACCTTGACTCGACATCGAGGATAGACCTCCCAGAATTTGGCCTCGATCATATCCTTTGTCGGCTCTGGACGGTCTTCTCCGGGTTTGACCGTTTGTCCAAACTTCGCGAGGCGACGGACATAGGGATATTGATGGCCTGTAAAGAGCTTGTACAGCCATGCGGGAACTGTGGGTTTCCCAGTTGAATCCGTCATACGCAAGAAATAGCTAGGCCGTTAATTGTCTATAAATACGGGGCAACTTGGTTGGAAGCGCCTCGATGCTGCTGATAACGCAGTACTGTGACTCCGCATACATGCGGCGAAGATAGCTCTCCGCTTCCCGATCGATCGTGACACAAAAGGTCGCGATTCCCCGTTGTCTCGCCTCACGCAAGGCCGCCCTTGTGTCTTCCACCGCATAGTCGTCCTTATAGTGATCATCCAAAGGCCGTCCGTCACTCAAGAGCACGAGAATGCGGTCTTTGACGTCGCGTTTCAGCAACTTGGTGGTGGTATGTCGGATCGCCGCTCCGTCGCGATTCTGATGACGAGGAGCAAGGCCTCCCAACCGATGCGCGGTTGATGCGCCCAACCGTTCGTCAAAATCTTTGATCGTGAGAAAGTCGACCAGACCACGTCCTTGGCCGGAGTAAGCGTACAGGCCATATTGATCGCCGACGGCCTCGAGTGCTTCACAGAGCAGCACCAGTCCCTCTTTTTCAATATCGATCACTCGCCGCCCGTTCCCGAGTTCCCTGCTTGTCGACCCACTGACATCGACAAGGAACGCCGCCGCCACATCGCGCTCCTTTTTTTCTCGACGGATGTAGAGACGCTCATCGCCCTCCATGCCGGCCCGTTGTTCGCCCATCTGCCGGACAACCGCATCCAGATCCACCTCATCCCCATCTGGTTGCCCCACGACGCGTCGAAACGCTGGAGGACGCAACCCTTCGAAAAACCGGCGCAGGGCCTGAACCGTGCTGTGCTGAGTCGTCAGTGTCACCGTGACGAACTCATCGGATCCACTGTCTGCAGGGCGTTCCCAGACACGACACCACTGCATCCGGTAATCACCGATCCGGTGGTCCCACTCGGGATAGGATACGGTTTGGCCTCGGTGCTCGGCTGACTCTTGCATCGGTCGCACGTCAGATTCAAGGGTCAGGCATTCTTCGACAATCGACGGCAATGAACGCCCTTCGCCCAACCGTTCTTTGTGTCGGTGTTCCTGCTCACGACGCACGGCATTCTGCGGCATGTCACCATCCGACTGTGTCGCATCATGAGATGTCTGTTGGGGTTGTTCCTGGCTCCACGTAACAAACTCCGGATTCATCGAGCCGCGGTAGGCCAATTCTGTCACAGCGCGGTACTGGTCATCTGGCTGTGCCGGTGCCGATTCCTGGTTCTTCTGTTGCTCGTGCTCTACCACAGTAATCATGTCACCGCGGGCTGCCAGGAGTTCCTCCAGTCGCACATAGACGGCGTCGGTCACGCGTACGACGTCTTCTGCCGTGGCCGTCGTCTTCAGTACGGCTTGACTCATATCCCAGAGGATGGCGACTTCTTCCTTCACCGCCTTGGGCACCGCCGCCCCTTCCGCCTCACCCGTCGAGAGCCTCAAGAGGCAGTCGATGATCAGTTCCTTGACAGTCACACCGCGAGCAGGATCGCGCGGGGTGATGCATTCTGCAGCCAATCGTGCCAAGTCTGGTTGAAGCCCAGGGTATTCAGCCTGGAGTAAGAATTCGATCCGTGTATCTTCGAGTACAACCCAAAGATCGCGTACCAAGGACGGATGTGGATAGAGCTGAAACACATCGGCCAATGTCGTGAGTCTCGCATCGTTGGATCGGGCATAACGCTGTCGTAGGGTATCGATCAGATCGGTAAGCGATTCGAGTGTGAGCCGATACGTGCCGAACTCCAAGTGGCCGGCTTCATGGGCCGCCATGACCAGATAGAGACGCTCGTTTTCCGCAGCCGTCGGATACCGACGAAGCAGCGCCGGCAATGAAATGGTTCGCCCGTCCGCGCTGACCGTCGCACGGGCCTGAGACGCCACTGAATCCGGCAACGCCGTCACCGCGACCTTGGTGCCACAAAGCCCATGGACAAAGAGAGTTACCCGCCGCGCCATGTGGCGAAACGGCACCCCGCTGATCGCTTCCTCGACGGAGGCCAACGCCTTCTGAGATTCCACTGAGAAAAACGCCAGGGCGCCGTCTGGGCTGTAGGCCAACACGTCCATTCCTGCTTTAAACCAATTCTCAAACCGTGAGACTGCTGTAGGGCCGTCCCCGAGTAGTTGGATGAGTTCAGACGCGCGGCGCAGATACGCGAGTGTGGCCTCCGCATGCCGCTCGACCAGCAAGGCGCCGTACTGCAACAGCTTGATCCGCCATTCCGTCGAGGGCACCGCGCGCAGGAGATCGGGCGAGTCTGAAAGCCACGTGATGCTGGCCTCTGGAGATTGCTCAGCCAACGAGCGGCACAGGGACACGACGTGCGCACGAATGGCCTGGCCCTCAATCCGCTCGAGAATGGAGGGGCTGGTTCTGAGAAACTCCATCGTCGCGACATAGTCCGGCTTCCCGAGGCTGTTCGGCACAATCAATTTCATCCCCACGGTCGCCCAGTCCCGCACACTCTCTATCGGCAGCACCGGGGCAAGTTTGGCGATTTGCCGAATGACTTCAAGGCCGACGACGACGTTGACCTGCGTGAGTTCAATGCCGATATCGAGCCAAGGGCGCAAGTGGGTCGCGGGAACTTCCGAGAGAAGCTGCGGCGCATACCGAATGTATTCGAGCGCTACATTGGCATCTTCCTCGGCAATGTCCAACCCGATGGTCAAGACCTCGCGTCGCGTCGAAGGCTGCTCGATCAATCCGAGCACCAGGGGACTATCCTTAAAATATTTGAGTGCGGATGCGCCGGAAGATTGGGTGAGCGCAACCCCAAGGTCGAGCCACAGCATGATCTCTCCCACCCCGACGCGCCGGTCTAGTTCCGGCAGCGCTTCGACCGCCGCACGGGCCGTTTTCTCCGATAATGCTTGGAGTTCGTTCAACAAGGCGAGCACCCGTGCTTCCGCATCGGGGTGGCCCGTGGCCTGCGGGATGCGAGTCATGAGCATGTCGGCAACCGTGGTCCCTAATTCGGGCACCAGCCGCTGTTGCAACATCTGTCGAATCGTACTGTTCATAAGACTTGGTTATAGAGATCGATAGAGGGGTCGGATTGTAAAGCAGCGAATTATCCCTGTAAACTAGCCGTTCTGCCTTTATTTGACGGGAGGAGGAGGCCCATGGCTGAACCGACAGAGGAAAGCCTTGAGAAGATACGGAAATTCGTGCAGGGGTTTGCTGAGAAGAGCGGGACCGCCATGCATCCCAATCCTTCCGTGACCGACGCAGTCGTCAAGGGGTTGGCGACGCACATCGATGAACTGGGGAAGCCACTGTGTCCGTGCAACTTCTACAAAGACAAACAAGCGGAAGCCAAGCTCCGGAGGTGGATTTGCGCCTGCGACGAAATGCAAAAGTACAAGTACTGCCACTGTCTCCTGTTTGTTCGTGACGACGGGATGCCGATCACAGAGTATTTGCCGGAAGGCCACGAAGGGCGCGAGGTCTATGGCGTCGTCAGTGATCCGACACCGGGCAAAGGCCGTGCGTTGAAACACAAGGCCGACCAGCCTTCGAGTATTCCGAACGAGCCTGCCGCATCTCCAACTTGAGCAACATGGCCTGGCGTCAGACCAAGCTCCACTGCTGGTTGGTTTGTTGTATGCTGATCAGCGCATCTTCGTATCCGCCAGTAGTGGCAGCTGAACAGCCTCCGTCGATTGCTCCGACCTTGAACGAGAAGGACCTCTTCCCCTATAAGCCGAAAGGCCGGGGAACGGTCAGCGGCCAGGTGTTTCTCAGCACACCTTCAGGCAAAGCCTTCACACAGGCGGGCGTCCCAGTCCATCTGATTCCCAGGGTTCAGTACACCCGTCATTGGTTCGACGGGAATGTACGAGGTTATGCCTGCACATCAAAGACCGACGCACCGTCTCCCGATCACGATGGTGCCCGCCTGTCGGTCATGGACTGCATTCGGGGCGCCCTGTCCCAACTCTTGACGGAACAGCGGCTGGCCCCTTATCTCCGTACCACACGAGCAAATCCAACCGGTCACTTTTGGTTCACGAAAATTCCCTCTGGGCGCTATTATCTCGTCAGCCTGCTCGAAGGAGGGAGCGGGACTCACCAGGATGAGCGTGCCGGTGGCATCGCCTGGGCCACGGTTGATCTGGATGTCGGCGAGAAGGCCTCAAACTTGGTCGTCACCGACTGCAAGAGCGGACTCTGTTGAGCCACAGAACTCAGGTCGCCGTCTAATCTGGTAGAGTTTATCCGTGAGGCGGAGGGAGGGCCATGCGAATTCTCTTAGTTGAAGACGACGCAGATCTTGCGCAATTCATCAGAAAAGGGTTGAAAGAGGAACACTACGCGGTCGATGTCGCCGCCGACGGTGAAGCGGGGCTGGAACTTGCGGTGAACAATGCGTACGACCTGTTGATTCTCGACATCGGGCTTCCCAAGCTCGATGGCCTTACCCTGTGCCGCCGTATCCGAGCCAAGGGGAACATGACGCCGGTCCTGCTCTTGACCGCGAGGAACACGGTGGAGGACAAGGTCTCGGGGTTTGATACCGGGGCGGATCAATTCCTGCCGAAGCCCTTCGCCTTCGTGGAGCTACTGGCCCAGATACGGGCACTGCTCCGGCGTGGCAGCACACAACAAATCGTCCAACTGCAGGCGGCCGATCTGAAATTGGATCCGGCTTCGCATCGCGTCTGGCGCGCCGGACAGGAAATTGCGCTGACGAATAAAGAGTACGCCCTCCTTGAGTTTCTGTTACGCAACAAGAATCGAGTACTGACGCGCACGGCCATCATCGAACATGTGTGGGATATCAGCTATGACCCCATGACAAACATCGTCGATGCCCATATTCGGGCCCTCCGGGCCAAGATCGACCGAGACTTTTCCCCGCCTTTGATCGCCACGGTACGTGGCGCCGGGTATATGCTCGAAGAGCCGGACGCTCCCGCATGAAATCGCTGCGCAACTTGATCAGCTGGTCCGCCTTTGTGTTGATGGCGGGACTGCTCTTGTTCTCCGCACTCGTGTACGCCGCGAGTGAGGTATTGCTTCAACGGTTTGTGGATGGTCGCCTGCTCGTCCTGGGGGAGACCCTGGCCGAATTCGTGGAACGGAAGCCCGAGCTCTTCGAACACCGCGACCGAGACATTGCACCAACGAGCGAATTAACCGACAGCGCCACGGACCAGCACGTCTTGCCCGACGTTACACATGCGCTCCGTGTTTTTTCCTCTGGAGGATCGCTCCTCTGGAGGAGCCGTCATGCCGCCAGGCTGGAATCGCTTCCCCCGCGGATTCTCGACCAAGTCCGCCTCAAGACCATCTTATTCGAGACCTTCAAAGCACCCGACGGCATCCCCGCGCGTCACTTGTTTCTCTTTTTCTCCGGCAAGGGGGGAGCCCAGTATGTCTTGCAGGCAGAAACGTCCTTACTGCACTACCAGGAAACACTGAATGGTCTTGTGTTTCTCCTCGCACTCGGATCCGGAGCGACCCTGTTTGTCTCCTGGATCGGCAGTCACTGGCTATCGAAGAAGGTCCTGGCCCCAATCGACGCCCTGTGCACCGGTGCGGAAACGATGTCGGAAGCCGATCTGGGGAAACGATTGCCGATGGACTCACCCTATCAGGAATTTCGTCGGCTCACCCAAGCCGTGAATGCGGTGCTGGATCAATTCCAACGGGGAAGCGAGGTCCAACGGAATTTTTGCGAAATCGCCGCTCACGAGATGAAGACGCCGCTCACGATTCTGCAGGGGAATTTAGAGGTCGCGCTCATGAAGGCGCGGACAGTGGAGGAATACCACGAGGTCCTCCTCAACAATCTCCAGCAAGTCGAACGCCTCATTTCGCTCACCCGTCCCCTATTGACCCTCGCCAAATTCACCAGCAGTAAACCACCCGTGAATCTTGTGCCTCTTGCGCTGGAGCCGCTCATTCAAGAGATCGTGGATGAGCTGGCCCTACTGGCCGACGACCGCGAGATTGCGTTGAGGTTTGAAGCTCAACCGGTGCCCTCTGTGCTCGGCGACGCGCAATGGCTCAAGCAAGCGCTGATCAATCTGCTCGATAATGCCCTGCAGTACACCCCGGCCGGTGGGTCCGTTACGGTTCGGCTCCAGTCGGTCGGTCGAGAGGTCTCGGTTGCGGTTGAGGATACCGGCCATGGCATCGAGCCTGAGCATATTCCCCATCTGTTCGAGCGATTCTACCGAACCGATTGGGCGAGAGCGAAGGATACTGCCGGAACTGGATTGGGGCTCCCCATCGTGAAAGAAATCATGGAAGCCCATGGTGGAAGCATCGTCGTCACAAGTGAGGTCAATAAGGGCTCTATATTTACCTTGCGTTTACCCGCCCTCAGTCAGCCGACAGTTTCTGCGTAAGCGTTTTGATAGCACACACCATTTCCCTTTCCCAACACCTACTTCCGTATGATTCCTTCGACGTTGTAGTTGTATAGGCGTGCATGAAGAACTCTTCATGATCCCCTCATGGTCGCTTCATATTGGAGATGTATACATGTAGGAAAGCGAAAGGGGGTGAACACATATTATGATTTCCTTTATTGAAGGGTTCTTGTTGTTTGCGATTTTCAGCGTGTTGTTCGTGATGATGCAGACCGCGAGTCGGTAATTGAGCGACTCCTTCATCAGTCAGGAATGACCTGCCGGGGAGGGTGCCTGAGTATGGACACCGGTGTTTGGATATGAGGCGAAGGACGATGGGGTGATAGGCGTTACAGAGAAGCTGTACGTGCCTAAAACGGGCTGGTCTATTTTCTTTCTTTCATAGCCCGTTCGACCTCTCGTCCCGCCTCGCGAGCCTTGATCGACGAGCGACGATCATGTTGCTTCTTCCCTTTCGCCAATCCCAATTCGATCTTCGCCTGGCCTCGTGCTGAGAAATATATGCGGAGCGGAACCAGCGTGAGACCTTTTTGCTGGGTCTTGCCAAGCAACTTATTGATCTCTTTGCGATGCAGCAGCAACTTGCGGGTTCTGATCGGATCATGGTTCATGATATTGCCGTGACTGTACGGACTGATGTGGCAGTGATGAAGAAAGACTTCTCCGTCTTTCACGCTGGCATAGCTGTCTTGTAAGTTCACCCGGCGATCGCGCAGCGATTTCACCTCGGTTCCCCTCAAAACCATCCCGGCCTCGAATTTTTCCTCGATAAAGTAGTCGTGATAGGCCTTTCGATTGGTCGCCACGACTTTGGATTGATCGTCTGTCTCTTTGGCCATAGAGGGACCCAGTACCTTGTCTCTTTCGTGAATACCGCCTATCATGCCCCGTATGAGCTCTCGGGCACTTGATTCCTTCGGCAGTATCCTTTCTGGGGTCTCCAAACGTCTTGGTCTGGAACCGCGGTTGATCGAACTTCGCTTACAGCGTCGGTGGCACAGTCTTGTCGGCGAGCCCATGGCCGGCCATACTTGGCCGACTCAGATTCGCTTCAAGAAACTGTACCTCCTCGTCAGAAATCCGGTTTGGCTGCAACAACTGACCTTCCTCAAGCCGGCACTCCTGACCAAGGTTGAAGCAGAGCTAGGACCGGACTGTGTGACCGACATTGCCTTTCGCATTGGAGACATTCCTGATACTGCCCGATCCGGCTCCGACCGTCTCACCGCCGACCTTCCGTCCTCGCATCCCGCAGTACCCACACCTGAAGTGGTCTCCAATACCACGACGATCCAAGACCCGTCGCTGCGCGAGCGATTTAGAGAGGTGATATCGAGATACCTGGCGGAGGCTCCGCTTCGACCGGCAAAGGATCCGTCACAAGCCCCTTGAACAGAATCTGTGTATCGTTGGAACTGTTTCCATCATGCGGAATTGGACCTGTGCCCCCTTCCTCATCCTGATCCAGCAATCGATAGTATCCGCGCATTGATTGTTCATAGTCTTTCGTCACTGCCGCGTCTCCCGCCATATACTTTTCCAGCACGGCAGGCTCCGTCTTGAGATGGTCGTCGAACACATAAATCACGATTTGTCGATACCGTCCGTCGGGATGACCAGCGGTGGTGGGGTAGATCTTCATAGGGCCGAAATCCCGCGTTTCATGGGCGACTTTCCGAAACCGCTTCACGAGTTGTTCGACCTGATCATCTTGCGTGTCTCGGGGGACATAGGTAGCGACGACATGTCCGGACTGAGAACCGACCGTGTAGGGCGGAATCGAGCGGTCGGGACGACTAAGGTACATCCCTCCCCAAATCAGCGCGAAAGACCCCACAAACACGGCAAGGGCAAATTTGACGACGATATCCAGCGGCTTCTTGGTCGTGGGATTAACGGGAGGCATGGGAGCAACTACTACGATTGGATACAGAGCCAGCTTGCCCGAACAGTGTTACGCCTCAGGGGTGTCGTCCGACGGCGCCTCGTCTCGTTCGACGGCTTCCGCAAGCCTGGCCACACCGACCACTCGATCCCCTTCTCCATCGAGGTCGAGGATCCGAACCCCTTGCGTATTGCGACCGATCTCGCGGATGTCGTCGACTTTGCACCGGAGCACTTTCCCTTGCGCGGCCATCAACATGATCTCGTCGTCGTCTCGAACTTGCAGAAAGCCGATGGCGAGACCGTTTCGCTCAGTCGTCTTCACACTGATGATCCCCTTCCCTCCACGGCCTTGCACGCGATATTCGCCGACAGGCGTGCGTTTCCCATACCCGCCCTCCGTAACGGTCAAAATGGACGTGGTGGAATCGGGGGTGATGGTTTCCATCCCGATGACGTCGTTCCCCTCTTCGAGGGTGATGCCTTTCACACCGTAGGCGGTTCGCCCCATCGGCCGAACTTCGTCTTCCTTAAATCGAATGGTCATGCCCTGTCTGGTTCCGAGCAGAATTTCTCGTTGTCCATCCGTCAGCTGAACCCCGATCAGCTTGTCGCCGCTCTCCAGCCCTAAGGCGATGATCCCACCCTGGCGTGGATTGCTGAACGCGGAGAGTTCCGTTTTCTTGATGATACCCTTTTTGGTTCCCATCACGATGTAGCGGTCTTCCCGGAACTCCTTGACCGGCAACGTCGCCGTCACCTTCTCGTGGCTCGATAGAGCCAGGAGATTCACCAGCGCCTTGCCCTTCGCAGCTCGGCTGGCCTCCGGAATTTCATGGACCTTCAACCAATATACTTTTCCTGCATCGGTAAAAAAGAGCAGCGAATCGTGCGTGGAGGCGGTGAAGAGATTCTCGACGAAGTCTTCTTCCTTGATGCCCATGCCGATCTTGCCCTTCCCCCCTCGGCGTTGGGCGCGGTACAGCGACACGGCATTTCGTTTGATGTATCCAGCATGCGAGATGCTCACGATGACTTCTTGGTCCGCGATCAGGTCTTCCAGGCTGATCTCCGCCTCTTCCTTGACGATCTGTGTCCGGCGCTCATCCTTGTAGGCTTCCCGAATTTCGGTGAGCTCATCTTTGATGATGGTTCGCACCAGTGCTTGACTGGCGAGCACGGACTTCAAGTATTCGATCTGTTTCAGCACGTCCTGGTACTCCTCGACGAGCTTGGTGCGTTCTAGCTGGGTCAGGCGCTGGAGCCGCATCTCGAGGATCGCGGTCGCTTGGATTTCAGTGAGGCCGAACTGTCGCATCAAACCCGCCCGTGCCTCGTCCGGCGATTGCGAGCCTCGGATGAGGGCGATCACGGCATCCAGATTGTCGAGCGCAATCTTGAGCCCTTCGAGAATGTGCGCCCGCTCCTCCGCTTTCCTCAGTTCGAACGCCGTCCGACGCACGACGACTTCCCGCCGATGTTCGAGGAAATAGTGGAGGATCTGCTTGAGAGTTAGGATCTCTGGTCGATTGTCGACGAGCGCCAGCATGATGACGCCGAACGTCGTTTCAAGCGGGGTATGTTTGTACAAATTATTCAGAACCACCAACGGGATTTCACCCCGTTTCAGCTCGATCACCACCCGCACACCTTCGCGATCGGAGGACTCATCGCGTAAGTCCGAGATGCCTCTGATCCGGTCGTCCTGAACCAACTCGGCGATCTTCTTGATCAGGCTTACCTTGTTGACTTGGTAGGGAATCTCCGTGACGATCAGTCGTTCTCGGTCGGTCCGTTCATCGGTCTCAACGACGACTTTCGCGCGCAAGGTGAGAAGGCCTCGCCCCGTCTCGTACGCGTCTTTGATGCCACTGACGCCATAAATGAAGCCGGCCGTCGGAAAATCAGGGCCTGGTATTTTCTTCATCAACTCTGGGATGGTGACTTCGGGATTCTCCAACAGCAGCAACAATCCATCGATGACTTCGGTGATGTTGTGGGTCGGGATGTTGGTCGCATAGCCGACCGCGATCCCACCCGCACCATTGATCAACAGATTCGGGACCCTGGTCGGCAACACCAGCGGTTCTTCTCGGGATTCGTCATAGTTTGGCCCGAAGTCGACCGTTTCCTTGTCGATGTCGGCCAGCATTTCTTCCGCCAGCTTCGTCATGCGCGCTTCGGTGTAGCGCATGGCCGCCGGTGAATCGCCGTCCATCGAGCCATAGTTCCCCTGGCCATCCACCAGGAGATAGCGCATGTTAAAATTCTGCGCCATCCGGACAAGGGTGTCATAAATGGCGGAATCCCCATGGGGGTGATAGTTCCCCATGATTTCGCCGACGATCTTGGCGGACTTGCGGTAGGCCCGATTGGAGGCGAGCCCCATCTCATTCATGCCGAATAAGATGCGGCGATGGACCGGTTTGAGTCCGTCGCGGACGTCGGGAAGTGCGCGTCCGACGATCACGCTCATGGCGTAGTCGAGGTACGACGACTTCATTTCGTCTTCGATCGCGATATGGCCTAAACGCTCATCTGGCGGCATGCTGACCTCGGATGCTGAAAATGATCACCGGCTTCGTTCTCGGTTCGAAAAGATCCTCAACGTACCCCAGAGGGTACGCCTCCGGTCTTTTCTTGCCTGCGGCCTTGCCGGATGACCATTTTGAGCATCCGACAGGCCGATGCAGCATACTAAACAAGTACCGTTACCAACCTACACATCCAAATTTCTGACCTCAAGTGCGTGCGTTTGAATGAAATTCCGTCGTGGCTCGACTTCGTCACCCATCAAGATCGTAAAGATTTCGTCGACGCCGGTAAGGTCCTCGAGTGTGACTCGCAGGAGAGTCCGCGCGTCAGGATTCATGGTGGTTTCCCACAGCTGCCCAGGGTTCATTTCCCCCAAGCCCTTGTATCGCTGAATGCTAAGCCCCTGCTTGCCCATGTCTAAAATGGCTCTCACCAACTCATCGGTAGCCCGATACTGGGTTTCCTGATTCTTCGCTTTGAGTTTGTAGGGAGTACGTCCCAATCCGATCGCAGCCGGGGTCAGCTTTTGGAGTTCACGAAAGTCTGCCGAACCGACGAGTTCATGCGTGATGGCTACCTCGTGGGCGACACCGTTCGTCTGCACTCGGCAGACTACTTTGTTCGACTGATGCTCTTCGTCGACCAACATGTCGAAGGCCGGAGTCGCTTTTGGAAAGACCACCGCCAGGGATTGTTGAATGTTTTCGACCGACTGTTGGAGTGCCGCACGATCTTTGAGACGATCGCGATCCAATCCTGGTTCATCGACAAACGCCCGCAAGAGGGCCGCCTCATTCGGTTTCTTGGTCAAGCGACCGAGCAAGGTTTCAAACGTGATCATCTTTTTGAGGATCGGCAGGAGTCGGCGACCGGTCACATACTCTTGGACGCCTTCCAGATAGAGCTCAACATCTTCGACCGCGAGGTCGGCCAGATGCTCGTTCAAAGACGCTTCGTCCTTCAGGTAGCGTTCCGCTTTGCCCTTCTTCACTTTGAACAGCGGCGGCTGGGCGATATAGATATAGCCTCGCTCGATCAGTTCGGGCATTTGACGGAAGAAGAAGGTTAAGAGCAGGGTCCGGATGTGGCTGCCGTCGACGTCAGCGTCGGTCATGAGAATAATTTTGTGATAGCGCGCCTTCGCGATATCAAAGGCATCCTTTTCCGACTTATCGCTTTCTTCGCGCCTTCGACCGATCCCTGTTCCTAGCGCCATGATGAGGGTCCTGATTTCATCGCTCGAGAGCATCTTGTCGAAACGGGCCTTCTCGACGTTGAGGATCTTGCCTTTCAACGGCAAAATAGCTTGGAATTTCCGGTCGCGCCCTTGTTTCGCGGAGCCGCCGGCCGAGTCACCCTCGACGATGTAGAGCTCGCTCAACGCCGGGTCTTTCTCTGAACAATCGGCCAATTTCCCTGGTAAGGAGCCTCCGTCGAGTGCGCTCTTTCGTCGGATCAAGTCCTTGGCCTTCCGAGCTGCTTCGCGAGCGCGTGCAGCGTCGACAGCCTTACCGATGATTTTTCTGGCGACCGGATGATTTTCCTCGAAATAGTTGCCCAAGGCCTCGTTGACGGCCGCTTCAACCACCCCTTTCACTTCACTGTTCCCCAGCTTGGCTTTGGTCTGGCCCTCGAACTGCGGATTGCGTACCTTGACGCTGACGACCGCGGTCAACCCTTCCCGTACATCGTCTCCTGTCAGCGACTCCATATCTTTCTTGAGGAGATCGTTCGCATTCGCAAAATTGTTGATCGTCCTGGTCAGGGCGGCTTTGAATCCTACCAGGTGCGTGCCGCCCTCTTTGGTATTGATATTGTTCGCGAAGGAAAATAGATTTTCAGCGTAACTATCGTTGTACTGCAGCGCGACCTCGAGAACCATGTCCGGCTTTTCGACCTTCACGTAAATCGGTTTATGTAGGGGCGTTTTCGCTTCGTTCAGATGCTCGACGAAGGAGACTATACCACCCTTGTACAAAAAGACCTGTTCTTTGGCCGGTTCCTTCCGTTCATCTCTGAGCGTAATGGACAGGCCCTTGTTGAGAAATGCCAGCTCACGAAGGCGTTGAGCCAACACATCGAAGCTGAACTCGAGCGTCTCAAAGACTTGCCCGTCCGGTTTGAAGCGGACCTTGGTGCCTCGGCGCTTGGTCTTCCCCATTACCTGCAGCGGTGCGTCGGGCTTCCCGCGCTCATACCGCTGCTCGAATACTTGGGCATCTTGCCAGATCTCCAGCTCAAGCCACTCCGACAGGGCATTCACGACGGAAATGCCGACTCCGTGGAGACCGCCCGACACCGTGTAGGCCCCCTGCTCGAACTTCCCGCCCGCATGAAGGACCGTTAAGGCCACCTCAGCGGCCGATTTGTTCTGCGTGGGGTGCATCCCCGTCGGGATCCCGCGGCCGTTGTCGATGACCGTGACGCTCCCATCGATGTGGATGGTGACCTCGATCGTCTCTCCGAATCCCGCCATATGTTCATCGACACTGTTGTCGACGACTTCATAGACCAGATGGTGAAGACCGTCGACGCCGGTACTGCCGATGTACATCGCAGGTCTCTTCCGGACCGCATCGAGTCCTTCAAGAACTTTGATTTGATCTGGGCGATAACTGTCTGATTTGGGCTGAGATGGATCTTCTGTGGGCATCGTATCCTAATCGTCTCGTAAAAGGCTGCGCTTCGTCCGCTAAATCTTGATGGGCATCACCACACATTTGAACCCAGGACTTTCCGGCTCCTGAATCAGACAGGGACTCAACGGCGTCTCCATCTGAAGTGAGAGTGTGTCCCCATCCATGACATTGAACACATCCAACAGGTACCTGGCGTTGAAACCGGTGTTCAACGCCTCTCCCTCGTATTGTGCCGACAGCTCTTCCGTCGCTTCCCCATAATCAGGACTACTGGAATAGAGTGTCATCCGACCGGATGAAAAGGACACTTTGACCGCGCTGGACTTGTCCTTCGACAAGACCGACACCCGACGGAGCGCACTCTCCAGTTCGGCTCGATTGACACTAATAGGTTTCCCGCTTTCCTTGGGAATGACCTGTTGATAGTTCGGATAGTTGCCTTCCATCAGCCGGGAAGTCAGGAGCAGGCCGCTTTTCCGAAAGATCATCAAATTCTTTGAGAAACCGATCAGCGGTTCGCCGTCCCCGCCCTCCTCCAGGAGGTGTCGGATCTCGAGGGCCGCTTTTTTCGGAATGATGGCCTTCATCTCCAACGGCATCCCTTTCTCACCGGTGCTTCCGACTTCCTGTTCCGCAACAGCCAGACGATGACCGTCGGTGCCGACCAAGCGAAGCGATGTTTTCTTTTCCGTCGCCAGCAAGGTGACCAGGAGGCCGTTTAAGATATAGCGGGCATCGTTATCACCGGCTGCGAAGAGCGTTTTTCGAATCAATTCCAGCAGGCCGTCACCAGAGAGCGGGGTCAATCCTTCACGATCGATCGTCGGCAGCGCCGGGTAGTCATGACTGGGAAGTCCGACGACTTTGAATTGACTCTTTCCGGCTTGGATGGTCGTCCAGTTGTTTTCAGCGGACATCAGTTCAATGTCCCCCGGTGGCAATTCCTTCACGATCTCGAATACTTTTCGAGCCGAGATGGTCACGCCGCCGGGCGTCAACACCGTGGCCTTGTATAGGCCTCTCATGCCGATTTCGAGATCTGTGGCGACGATCTCGACCCCGTCCTGTTTGGCCTCTAACAAAATGTTCGACAGAATGGGCATCGTGTTTCGTTTTTCTACGACACCCTGTACGCGTTGGAGCCCGGTCAACAATTCGTCTCGCCCGATGCGTACTTTCATAGCGTGGTCTCCCAGCCAAGTCGTTAACTTCGAAGGATCTGCTCTTTCAACGTTTCAATGGTTGTCTGCAAGGCTGTGTCCGTCTCTTTGGCTTTAGTCACCTGTCGGCAGGCATGAATGATAGTAGTATGATCCTTCCCTCCGAATTGTCGTCCGATCTCCGGGTACGAGGCATCGGTCAGCTCTCGACACAGATACATGGCAATCTGCCTGGGGTGGACGAGTGTTTTACTACGCCGGCGCGATTTTAGCTCAGCTAGTTTGACGTGAAATTGCGTGCAGACCGCTTCCTGAATGTCATCCATGGCGACAACTTTCTTCTTGTCACCGATCAAGTCTCGAAGGAGGTTTTTGGCGAGCTCTAATGTGATGACTTGTCCCGTCAACGAGGCATAGGCTCCCAGACGGACGAGACTCCCTTCGAGCTCCCGGACGTTGCTTTTCATTGTCACAGAGAGAAATTGAATGACGTCTTCCGGTAATTTTACTCCTTCATCCTCTGATTTTTTCCGCAAGATAGCGATGCGCGTTTCGACGTCCGGAGGCTGCAAATCCGCGATGAGTCCCCATTCAAAGCGGGACCGCAAGCGCTCTTCGATGTCCGGCATATCCTTGGGAAACCGATCGCTGGAGAGGACGATCTGTTTATGGCCCTCATACAACGAGTTAAAGGTGTGAAAGAACTCTTCTTGTGTCCGTTCTTTTCCCACGAGGAATTGAATGTCATCGATCATGAGCATATCGATATGTCGATACCGCTTCCGGAGATCCGTCATCTTGTCGTATCTGATCGAATTGATGACCTCGTTCGTAAATTGCTCTGTCGTGAGATACGCGATGCGCATGTCACTCTGTTCCCCGACATGATTCCCGATTGCGTTCAAGAGATGCGTTTTTCCAAGTCCCACTCCGCCGTAGATGAATAGTGGGTTATAAGTCTGTCCAGGTTGTTCGGCCACCGCCATACAGGCTGCATGGGCAAATTGATTTCCGGCACCTACAACAAAGTTCTTGAAGGTGTATTTCGGGTTCAGCTGTATCCCGCGACGGCTCTTTGGTTGATTTCCTGTCCTCTGTATCTGACTGGGAGTTGGCACCTCGCTTTGCTCTAGCGTGGCCTTCTCACGAACCGTAAAAACGACAGTCATCTGTCCTCCGCCACGGGCCGTCGACACGGCTTCTGCAAGGAGAGATGCGTAGTGTGTATCCAGCCATTCCCCAAAGAATTTATTCGGAACCCCGATATAGGCAGTCGTGTTTTCAATCTTATCGAGATGCACCGGCATGAACCAGGTATCATACACCTGCTTCGGTACCCGACCGTGAATATACTGGAGCGCCTCTTCCCAAACTCGATCAACACTCATACATTGCTCAATTACCTATACACAAGGTTATCAACACCTGTGAATAACCATTCCTTTTCTGACCTCAGTCTCTCAAGCTCAGGAATCCCTGTGCATAACTCAGTACCTTCTCATGGTTCAAATCCGATAGCCGATAGCTTCACAAGATCCTTACACTGATTCTCCACATGTTTCACCTTATAAAAACCAAGGTATCCCCAAACTTATCCAGATCCATCCAACCCTATTTCTCAATTTAAATTCAATATCTTATCTACTACCCTCAATCTTCACACTACTACTCCTAATCCGACGGCTACGAATTTTCTTTATGTAAGAGCCTCGGAGTTACAGAGTGATAATTTTGTCAGCCGTGAGTAGCAATGACAACACTTGGTCATACGACAACGGTTCATCTCGTTGATACGAAGACTGTTCTCCAAGATCATGAACCTTTCCTGGAGGATGTGTGTCGGCCAGAGAAAGGGCCATTCCCGAAGCGTCCTTCAAACACACTGAGCGGGCGATTGATTGTTCGGAAGGACGAATGAGGTACACGATTGGGCACATAGCGCGAAACCTCAACTAGAAAACAAGTGTGCAATCCATCGATCGGACGACATCGGCAATACGGTCATCGGTCTTGTATTCGACATGAAAGTCAGTCCGTACTGCTTGCTGATTCGATATGGGCTGGAGAAGAAACGGCATTTCCAACTGGGCAATCGATGGAAGATATTTTTCAAGGATATCGACGTCGACGATGTCTTCTGTCTCTTCTGTGAGGAGGCGGAAGGCTTCACCAAGAAGAATGACAGTCGTGTGATGCGATCCCGCAACAAGGCCGAGCGCGATCCGCAATGCTTCCACAGGCCTGTGCGTTTTACGAGGATCTTCTTGAATGATAACCGCGATATTCTTGGCCACAGGAGATTCGTAATCGTGTCACGTAAACGAAAGGAACGGCTTACAGGTGTCAATAAGTCCTGACAGAACCACGAGACCACAGAGAGACATGTGTGGATCTGCATCGGTGGTTGAAACGTCATGTTGCTGACAACCATAAGCACAGACAAAAACCTTTGCCCCGGTTTGAGCAAGTCCTCGATACTGGTCGGTGGGCATGTTTTTTACACCTTCATCAATGAGGTAGAGGTAGACGTCATGGCCGGCTGCGAGCGCGGCCTGTGCTAACCCGTATACCGTTGATGCGCTTGTATGTGATGGAGGTAAGGCTAGGAGAAAACCAACCTTCCGTTTTGTTTGTGAATCCACAGGAATTTATACTGTATATTCAGTAAGTTATGATGAGTGTACTTATGAGAGAGTAAGGGGTTTGAAAGGGAAAGTCAACGTGAAAAATGGCCCTTTATGAACCCTTGAGAAGCGGGCAAATGGCGGTAGAGAGTGATGATAAGGGGAGGTTGGATTGACTCTTTGTTACCATATTGCGAAGGATCGCAGTGTCTGCCTGTACCTCGTCGTCTCCGAGTATCAGAGCGAAACCGCAGCCGAGGCGATCGGCCTGCCGTAAGTGAGCCTTTAATGTAGAAGAACGAAAGTCTGAGACAGCCGAAATGCCGGCAACACGGAGGCTCTCTAGAGCTGAGAGTCCGGCAATGGCTCCCTTCTCACCGAAAGCAGCGACATAGACAACAACCTTGGCCGGTGAAGATTGTAGTGTCGACTCCGGAAGCAGCATGGCGATACGTTCAAGGCCCACTGCAAAACCGACAGCCGGCGTCGCAGGACCTGAGAGCGTTTCAACAAGACCGTCGTACCGTCCTCCGGCTCCTACAGCGTTCTGTGCCCCAAGATTTGTTGCGGTGACCTCGAAGGTGGTGAGGTTGTAGTAATCCAGTCCTCGTACGAGTCGATGATTCAATGAGTATGGAATTTGGATCTGGTCAAGGCCTTGTAAGATTCCTGCAAAGTAGTCACGAGCCTTGTCTGACAGAGAATCGGCGAGTCGTGGAGCCGCTTCTGTGATTGTGCGACACTCTGAAACCTTGCAGTCCAGAACACGGAGCGGATTCGTATCAATCCGACGCTGGCAATTTCCGCAAAGGCCGGATTGATACTGCGTGAGATAGGTGACGAGTTGCGGGCGATACGTCTCTCGATCCTCAATATAGCCCAGATTGTTGATCTCCAGCGTGAGCCCCTGCAGACCAAGATCGCTTAAAAACCTCCATAAGAGCGCCATCACCTCGACATCGGCGCGCGGATCCGCCGTCCCCAGCGACTCCACACCGAACTGGTGAAATTGTCTGAGCCGGCCAGCTTGCGGGCGCTCATGGCGAAACATTGGACCGAAGTAGAAATATTTCTGAGGGACCGGTACCGCAGCTCGATTATGCTCGATATAGGCTCGGACTGTTCCAGCAGTCCCTTCAGGCCGAAGAGTCAAGGAGGTGCCGTCCCGGTCTTGGAACGTGTACATTTCTTTCTCAACGATATCGGTCGATGCCCCGATACTTCGCGCAAACAAGGTTGTGACCTCAAAGATCGGAATACGAATTTCATGAAACCCATACCGGTCTGCCCACTGCCTGGCGGTCTCTTCGACCAAACGCCACCGGGGCGTCTCCTCCGGCAACAGATCCTTTACCCCTTTAATGCCCTTGATCATCAGGAAATGAACCTCTTAACTCTTGTAAGATCGGTCTTGTCTCACGGTGCGGCGGACTATAACGGCGCGTTCTGCAGCAAGTCAACGGAGCCGACCTTGCGCCATTCGGGCATGGGAGGTATAGTGCCCAGCTTCTAGTTCAGAATGGTATGAGCGTTCCTCTATGAGTCAGGATCAGTCAGGCCGCCGGGTTGTCGCCATCGCTCCCATGCCGCCGGAGAAGTCCGCCTATGCGCTGGCACGCTATAGCCGATCGCCGGACTCCATCGAGGACAGCATCCGGTGGGTTCACGGGCATTCTTCGGAAAAGTTCTGGGACCAGTTCTATTTCGATTATGGTCATGCATCGATCGCCGATCTCGGCCATGTCATCATCTGTTTTGAAGAGATCTCGGAACTTGCCGCTATTCGCTTAGAAGATGAGCCGCTTTGGGATGGCCAGGCCAAATCGAGTCGCTATCAAAATTTTGCCTCGAGCCGGTGGTTTGTCCCAGGCCAGATTCGAGGGAGCGAAACAGAAGCGGTATATGAAGGCATTCTCCGCAGCCTGTCGGAAATCTATCGACTGCTGCACGAGCCCTTGATTACGTATCTCTCTGAACGTGAACCACGTCCAGAATCCATGAAAGCGGCCGACTATCAACGGACGATCGCAGCCCGAGCCTTCGATGTCACCCGGTACCTGCTTCCCCTTGCGGCCAAGACCAACGTCGGCCAGGTCGTCAGCATTCGGACATTGGAAAAACAGATTACGCGCCTACTCTCATCCCAACTCCCCGAGCTGCGGGCGATCGGCGACGACTTGAAGGATGCCTGCCAACGAGCGCCGGTCAATCTGTGGAGCGAGCTCTGCGGGCAAACGTCGGGTGTGAACGATCCGCTGGCGCCGACACTGGCTCGGCATGCGAAGGCGAATGTCTATCAAGAATCGGTCTATTCCGACTTGGCTCGGCATGCAAAAGAGGTGTTGCGAGGGACGGGATTAGACCAGCCCAGCACCTGGGGCACCGCAGAGACGGTCGAATTAATTGATCCACACCATCCGCTCGATGAGCTCGTTGCGACACTGCTCTACCGTGTGTCACAAGCCCCGTACCGAAACATCCTCGATGTCGTCCGAGACTGGTCTGAAAAAGAGAAACAGGCGACCATCGAAGTAGCCACGAGGCAGCGTGGACCTTATGACGAGCTCATCAAGGAATTCCGCTGCGGCTATGCGTTCACCTTCGACATCCTGATGGACATCGGCGCTTGGCGGGACATGCACCGACACCGGCGGTGCCAGCAGGTGCAACAAAACTTCACGACGGTTCACGGCTATGATGTTCCCCCTCCGTTGGTCGAGGCCGGGTTGGATACCGAGTATCGACAGGCGATGGATGCGGTGCGCACCGACATCGAACTACTCAAGAAAAAGGACCAGGAAGCTTCACTCTACGCCATTCCGTTCGGCTTCAAGGTGCGCTGTCTCTTCAAGATGGACTATGCGGAGGCGGAATACATCAGCAAGCTGCGGTCCGGGGTGAAAGGTCACTGGTCCTACCGAACGGTTGCCTGGCACATGAAACAGCAGATATCCAAGAAATTTCCCTTCCTCGGGCAAGGGATCCACGCAACACCGCCTGATGTTGAAGACGCGCTGACTCGATAGCATCCCTGCATTGCTCATGAGCACCCATCAGCAACAATGCGAAGCGGCCATCGTCGCGGGCGCGTGGGAGACCTTGTTCGCCGAGTCGATGGCCTGGAGCCGCGATCCGGACGGGGCGAAAGATCCACGACCGTTATTCGCCCGCAATGTCGTGTATCTCTTGCAAGGTCGGTTTGCCGATGCTTGGAAAGCCCATGCGCTCTGTCTTGAGTCTCAGGAGCACATTGCCGCGGTGGGGAGTTGGGTACATAATCTACTCGAACGACAGGCGGAGTGTGGCTACGTTCATCTGATCAATGGCTTATATCTGGCGCAGTCTGGTCAAGCGGAACAATCCCTCAAACCCTACGCGGAAGCCGCACGATTACTTCCACAGTCCGCCCATCCCCATTATTTTTTAGCGCAGATTCATGAACGGGCCGGTCATCCTGAGTTGGCGATCAAGGAGTATCGCGAAGCGGTTCGGCTCGCTCCCGATTTTGCCCCGGCACGGATGAATCTTGGTGTGGCCTATCAAGATCAAGGGCGGCTGGAAATGGCAATCAAGGAATATCGTGAGGTAATCAAGCTCACACCGAACGATTCCGCGGCTCACTCCAACCTCGCTTGCGCGCTTGGTGAACAGGGGAAGCTGGAACCGGCGGTGCAATCCTATAAGACCGCCTTGAAACTGAATCCACAAGATGCCGAAGTGCACTTTGCTCTTGGTGGATTGTACGAAACACGCGGTCGTCTGGACTTGGCGCAACAGAGCTATCAGGCTGCGCTCAACGCCGATCCGGACTTTGGCGCCGCTCACTCCGCTCTTGGCTGGCTCGCGTTAGGCAAACATCGACTGCAACAAGCGGCGGACATCTTCAGCCGGGCCCTCAAGTGCAACGAGGAAGATGCGCGGGCCTATCATGGCATCGCTGAAATCTATGCCCTCCGAGGCAAGCGCCAAAGTGCGATGGAAAACTATTCCAAGGCGTTGAAATACTACCGCGATCCGGAGAAGAAGAACCAGATCATGAATCAGCTTTTCCAGGAGGGGCAGGTGGGGGATTGATGCCCTTGGGCAGACCAGTGGATCGTGGTTGACGATAGACTGGTATGACGATATGATGATCGATCAGAAATGTGTAGGAGGCTCAATATGGCCACGACAACCATTTCGCCGAAGTTTCAGATCGTGATTCCCAAGGAAGTGCGGGATAAGCTCCACCTGACGCCTCAACAGCGGTTGCAGGTGATTGAGAAGGGTGGGGTCATCACGCTAGTACCCGAGGTGCCTCTGAAGTCGCTGCGAGGGCTGCTGAAAGGCATGTCGAAGACGGATATCAGGGAAAAGAAGGACCGGATATGAAGGTCCTGCTCGATTCCAGTGGCTGGATCGAGTATTTCACAGATGGGCCGCTGGCTGAGCGCTACGCGCCATATTTTGCTCCACGGTATTCTATCCTCACACCGACCATTGTCCTCTACGAGGTGTATAAGAAGATCAAGAGAGAACGGGGCGAAGAAACCGCCCTACTGCTCTCCGGACGGATGCAGACAACAGAAGTAGTGCCACTCACGGAATCGGTTGCCTATCTAGCCGCAGATTTGAGTCTCCGCCACGGACTCGCCATGGCCGACGCAATTGTCTATGCTACGGCACAAGATCATCAAGTCGAAGTGGTGACCGGCGATGCCGACCTAAAGGAGCTGCCCGGCGTGGTGTATGTGAGGTAATCGAGGAGTAAGTTGGCATGACCGATGGTTTCGTCGTTGGAAAATGGGTGTGGACCGAAAACGATTTCGAACAAATGAGATGGCACGACTGTTGGGTACATGCGCTTGCATTCGACCCTGAAGCAGCCGAATTGCTTTTCGACCTCGACTCCCTACTGAAATGGATCAATCCAGGTTCGGAAGAGAAACACTTTAGCTTCTGGTCGGCTCCTGCTACTCTGGTTTTCTCTGAGGTGGAGAATCTGAAAATCAGTCTTGAACCTTTTCTAGCGTTTGAACTGGATGCAATCTCGCGGGAGGAAATACGAAAATTGGACACCTCCGGTAGCTCCCCGGCTTCACCCAATTGGACGTGGACCCTCGACTTCTTTAATGGCTGCATTTCTTTCAACAGCACAGGATTTCGGCAGTACATTCGCAAGTCGCCGGTCTTCAATACCACAGGAAGGCTAGCGCTCGATCAACGAGGTGGTCTTTCTTTCGAAAGGCGCGAGGGTCTCGACCCCAGTCATAAGCCGACGTGATCGGTTAGCTATGCTTTGTGAATGAAGACAAGACAGGAACGGCTTCTAGAGCTCCCGAATCGCCCCCTGGAGCACGGTGATCTGCGTGGTGGGATCGCCGGTCACTTTCAGTTCGTTGCGCATCTGGTCTTTGAGGTACGAGGAATAGCCGACACGGTCGAGGAGGAGATCCAAGAACCGCTCAGCCGGTAGCAGGCTTTGTTCCTTGAGCTCCTCGATGGTCTCGTCACTCACCGGCACATAGGTACTGCCTATGTGGAAAACCACATTGTAGTGACGGCCAGTGGCGATTCGCTCAAACCGTAATCCTTTCACGATTTTCCTCCCTGCAAGCCGCTCATTCTAGACAAGATCTAGTCGCGAAGACAAGGGCAACTTCCGGGCTTGTGCGGTGGACAGTGTTCCTGATGGACATTTATGATCATGAGACGTTCGGGGCTTGTGCCGTAGGAGATCGCTGTCGTCATGACCGCACATGAACTCATAGAAGCCTGGAACATTGAACTCGAAGCCCAACAGGTCCGCCTGATGGAATCAGGACAGGAGACTCCCATCTCGGCTTCGAGAGGGCGATTGCTGCAGACCATCAGCGGGCTCCATCTGTATGAATTTGCTCTGCCTTCCGACGTCGTGCTCGTCGCGGATCTTCCGGTGTCCGTCGTTCCACCAGATGAGGCGGAAACGACAGAGGGCATCGTGCTCCATCAGACCGGTCACAACGTCCTTGTGCAGCTTGTAGACAGCCTGGGAAGCGAGGTTCCTTCTGTCACGCTCGTTCCAGACCGGGTAGGTCTGCTCAGCACATCCGCCGCTCGTCTGAGGGAGATGTTGTCCAAACCCGACCTGTATCACTTTGGGCCCACCGAGCGATTGGCGTCGCTGGTGCAGAGGCAGGATGTCGACGCCCAGTCGGTTTCTGTTGCCTCATCCGTCTTTGCGACTCTGTGGATGGACGACCGGTCTCAACGTCTTCAGAAGTTGGCGACGCTCGCGGTGGAACTCATTCGCGCCAACAAGCGCATTCTCTTACTCAGTCCGAGCCACCATGACTGCGATGAGGCTGTGGGCCACGTCGCCCGGACGATTAAAGCCGGCGGGTTGAACTACAAAATGTGGGTCACCCGGTATGAACTCGCCATGACCACGCAAGCCGGTGGGATCTCCCTTCATGAATTGGGGTTCGAGGCGCAAGTACACCAATTCCTTGCGAAGTCACAAGCCGACAAAGTGTCCTTAAAGAGCAAATATGATCGCTTCCGAACGTTGGTACCTCTCCTGGCTCAAAAGGAAGCGAAACAGAAGGACTTGGATGAAGTCCGTTCACTCGAGTGGCGCCTTGTGACACAGTTGAGAGAGCTGCAGGTGCGGATGGCCGATGCCGAGAACACCCTTAAGCAATTTGAGAATCTGTCGCTGTTTCAACGGTTGTCGATGCAGGCCGTGGGGAAGAATGCAGAGTCGCTCAAACAGTACTGTGAGCTGTACCAAAGCCAGATGGATCAGCTCGACCAAGAAATCGATGTCGCCAAGGCGCGCATCCAACAGCTTGTTCCCGAGGCGGCAGTGCCCAGGGGGGCGCGTGCCGAGTTTGAGGAACTGAAAGAGTTCATCACGAAACTGGGAGGCGCAAAGAAGGTCCGCGAACTGATGGCAGCGGAAGAACACCCAAACCGCCAGGCCTTTCTCCAAAACCGACGACTGGTCGCCGCGACCCCCACGCGGGTGGCGAGCGACCCCTTGTTCAACCAGGTGCGCTTCGATGTCCTCATCGTTGACGAGGCACCGAGGATCGCAGCTCCCTCGCTGCTTGCGGCGGCAGGCCTCATCCGTGAGCGGATCATCCTCTGCGGCGATCCGAATCAGCTCACCAACACCGGCCAATGGACCATTCCTCAGGTCGCCACCCAGAACGCAGAGTGAATGGCCGATCCAGCACTTGCTTGACGTGAGCGAGTAGAATTCAGGATAATCCAGCTCCCCCGTAGTTCATCGCATGCGGGGTTTTTTCAACATCCCCTCGAGCCGAAGTGGTGGAATGGCAGACACGCCAGCCTCAGGAGCTGGTGCTCGCAAGGGCGTCCGGGTTCAACTCCCGGCTTCGGCACCAACCAATTCTCTTTCCTCTGCTAGCTATAGCGTTTAGCGGCGGATATTTCTTCCATCTCTGTACATGGCCGATGAGGCTGCGTTGTGTTGCTCTGCAAGTGGTGGAAAAGCTGGCAATGGTTGTATTGTAATTCATCGTGAGGCGTTGTAAGTTCCGAAGCTTGTACAGTGCTGAAAGGCAGGTAGAAGATGATGCTCGTCGTGCTCCTCGGTATGGTGATCTTGACCAGTGCCTCCATCGCAATTGCAGCAGAACCGCTCAGGGGTGAATCGAAGAAAACGGTACCATCGTCGATACCGTTGTCAGGGGAGGAACCGTACGCGGCCTTACGGCGTGGTGACTTCCGGGTCGCGGCGGCACTCTTTGTTCCATTGGCGGAAAAAGGAGATGACCGGGCGCAATACAATCTGGGCCTCCTCTACGCCAGCGGCCTTGGCGTGACGCATAGCTACCAGTCGGCTCTAAAATGGCATCGCCTGGCGGCGGGGCAGGGCCATGCAGGGGCCCAGAACGCACTCGCGCAGATGTATGCGAAGGGGCAGGGTGTTCCAGTGGACTCCGTGCGCGCGCACATGTGGTACAGCGTGGCGATTGAGTCCTCTATGGCGGGGTCAAAAGATGAGCTAATGAAGGATCGTGACAATCTCGCCTCACGCATGGCGCCAGCTCAGATCAAGAAAGCAGAGGAGCTAGCCCAGCAGTGCCTGGAGTCGAACTTCAAGAAGTGCGGCGAGAAATAGAGACCTCCACACAGTACTTCTCCCAACAGATCTCCAACTCCGTAAGGCAATAGAAGCCTCTTAATCCAGGGTCAGTTTCCGTCCTTGCGTTCCTCGGACAAATGCGTAAAATCTTCGCGTCCCCAATAAGATGTGACCCATGAGCAAGATTCTGATTTCGTATCGACGTGAGGATAGCGCCGATGTCACTGGTCGCATCGATGACCGGCTGGTCCAGCAGTTTGGGCGCGAGGCGGTATTTGTTGATGTAGATTCCATCCCCTTTGGTGTCGACTTATCTGGATGAGCAGGTCGCCAAGTGCGATGTGTTCCTCGCCGTGATCGGGCCAGACTGGGTGGGAACAAAGGACGGTGAGGGGAAGTCCAGGCTTGATGACTCCCGCGATTTCGTGCGGATCGAAATCGAGTCTGCCCTAAAACGTGAAATTCCGATCATTCCAGTGCTGGTCCGAGGTGCCAAAATCCCAGACCCAGAACGACTGCCAGCCAGCATACAAGATTTGTCCTTTCGGCATGGGCTGGACGTTCGCTCCGGTACCGATTTTCACCGGGACCTGGATCGGTTGATCGCCTATCTCAAGCTACAGATTCGTGGCCTCAGCGAGCCAGTTGACATGGTGAGAGTGCCCAAAGGGCCGTTCCTGTACGGCGACGTGAAAACCCGTGAAACGATTGACCATGACCATTGGATTGACAAATACCCTGTTACGAATGAGAAGTATCGAGCCTTCATTGAGGCAGATGGCTACAAGAATCAGCAGTACTGGTCAGATGATGGGTGGAGCTGGAAAACGGAAAATGACATCACAGGCCCCGAATATTGGAATGATTCTGAATGGAACAAGCCGGATCATCCCGTTGTCGGTGTGAGTTACTACGAGGCAGAAGCCTATGCCAAATGGGCCGGCAAGCGTCTACCCACCGAACGGAAATGGGAAAAGGCGGCGCGGGGTGAGGATGGGCGTCAGTATCCTTGGGGCGAGGAGTTCGACCAGAATCGATGTAACAGTTCATCGTCCGGTATTGGGCATACCACCCCCGTGACCCAGTATCCCAAGGGAGTCAGCCCCTATGGCTGCTATGACATGGCAGGAAACGTATGGGAATGGTGTGATGACTGGTACGACAAGAACGTCGGCGACCGTGTACTCCGGGGCGGCTCCTGGTACAGCTTACCGGTGTCCCTGCGTGCATCAGAGCGGTACTGGGGCTACGCTGACGACCGGACCTACGGCATCGGGTTCCGTCTGGCCCAGGACATTTCCTAACCCTGTGCCCTTTGTTCTTTGACCCTTTGCCTCCGATTGCTCTGGCAGCGGTAGAAGGCGAAACTCTGACACCTGCCGACACCTGTTGCGGGCTGGCTCTTGGCCGAATTGCTCAGTGACTATCACGTGAGCTCGCAGTTATCCACCTTCATGAGGAGCCGTCTATCATGGTCTCACCCGGGGTTTACCGTCACCATAAAGGTCAGCACTATGAGGTGTTGAGGCTCGCCAAACACTCAGAAACGGAAGAGGAGTTTGTCGTGTACCGGGCGTTGTATGGCGATCGAGGCCTCTGGATACGGCCCGTTGCCATGTTTACGGAGCGCGTCGACAAAGGCGGTGTATCCGTTCCGCGCTTTGCACCAATCGATGAGAAAACAGCAGAAGACTAGACGTCCAGGATGACGGCTTGACGCTGTGCCCTTTGTTCTTTGATTCTTTGCTTCCGATCTAATGCATCCGATGGAGTCTTCCCGCTGCGGTCTAGGCCGCGCGAAGGTTTCTGATCTCTTCCAACGCAGTCTCGATTTCCTTCGGTGAATTGATAAGGCTCGGCGCGAGTCTGACATACTTAGTCGCGTAGGGAGTCACGCTGCCGACGATGCCTCGCTGACGGAGCTTCTCCACGATCTGGCGAGGCTGCAAGCCGTTTACGTCAAAACAGACGATTCCCGCCGAGAGATCCTGCGACATTGGTGTATGTAACGTGACATGAGCCATGGCTGCCAATCCCTGTTTCAACTGCTGGTTCAGTTCATAGATGCGCTGCGTCACCCTGGACTTCCCGATGGCTTGGTGAAATTTGAAAGCCTCGTCCAGTGCCCACCGATGTTCGAAAGAGTGGAACCCGCCCGGGGTCATGTGGACGGAAGGTGGGAGATCCTTCGACGATTTGTTCTCCATCCAGAGGTCGTAGGCCTGCCCACTAAAAGTTGGAATCGTGGCTTGCGCGATCGGCCAGGCGTTGGGGTGGCCCCAAACGAGGCCGGTCCCACGCGGGCCAAACATCCATTTATGCGTTCCAGCGACGAAGAAGTCGCAGCCAAGCTCGCTCACGCGGAAATCTTCGACGCCTAAGCCGTGGAGTCCGTCCACGCAGAAGATGACCCGGTCCTGCTCATCCCGTGAGCGATTGATGGCTTCGATCGCCAGCGCCATCTCATGGATCGGCAGCTTCAACCCCGTGCTGGAATGGACCCAGGTGACGGCGATGATACGGGTGGCAGGGGTGATCCCTTTTCGCAAGGAGTCGACGATCTCGTCACGGGATACCGTCTTGAGTGAACGGTAGAGGGGGATTGGATTGACCACAGTGCCTGTCCGCTCGGCACGAAGGCGCAGCGACGTTTCTGTCGAATAGTGGTCATGAATCGTCGTCAGGATTTTTTGCCCGCTTCGAAGCCGTAATCCGCCGTAGAGGAGCCCGAGTCCCATCGTGGTGCTGTCGGTCAGGGCGATGTCGGTCGGGTCGGCACCAAGATAATCAGCCGCCGCCTGGAGGACATTCGCCTCCTGCTGTTCTTCATGTTCATTCCAATAGCCGATGGGGTCGGCATCGAGACCGGCGCGATACCGTTCGATGGCCTCGCGCACCGGTGTAGGATGGGACGCCAGGAAGAACGACGCGAGGTGAATGAGATGAGGGGAAAGCGGAAACTGTGCCCGGAGGTCTTCCCAGTTCGTGAACGGGTTCTGCGGGCGGTATTGGGAAGCCATCGTTCGGGAGCAGGCCTCTGCCAGAGCGGCTGTGCTCAGGGCCAAGCCGGTCCGCACCAGAAAACCTCGACGGCCGATGGCACTCATAGGTTCCTTCTCCACAAGGTGTATCGTTCCAGCATAGGGCAGACCCTTCTCATTAGGTGCTCACGCCAAGCATACCCTCAGGATGCGCAAAAAGGCTGTCCAGCAAGGCCGCAGTGAGCGAAAAGGCGAGGCGTACGCGCTTCGGTACGTTGAGGCTTTGAGCGATGCGAGAACGCCGCTGGCGGGCTTTTTCCGCATCCTGTTAGGACTGGTAACTTTCGATCGGAGGACAGCTGCAGATGAGATGGCGGTCGCCGTAGGCCTCGTCGATGCGGCTCACGCTCGGCCAGAACTTGCTCTGTTTCACCCAAGGCGCGGGAAACGCGGCCTGTTCGCGGCTATAGGGGCGATTCCATTCCGTCGCTGTCACGATGGCGGCCGTATGCGGTGCATTCTTCAGCAGATTGTTTGTCCTCGGTTGGCGACCGTCGACGATCTCTTGAATCTCGGCGCGAATCAAAATGAGGGCCTCGCACAGTCGGTCGAGTTCGCTCTTGGTCTCGCTTTCCGTCGGCTCGATCATGAGCGTTCCAGCCACAGGGAACGACACGGTCGGCGCATGGAAGCCATAGTCCATCAGTCGCTTGGCGACATCCATCGCTTCAACGCCGGCACTCTCCTTAAACTCACGGAGATCCAGAATGAACTCATGGGCGACCAACCCGGAATCGCCTCGATAGAGGATGGAGTAGTGCTTCTCCATCCGCTTAGCCATGTAGTTGGCATTCAGGATGGCTACCTGCGTGGCTTTGGTCAAGCCATCGCGACCCATCAAGGCGATGTAGACCCAGGAAATCGGCAGAATGCTCGGACTGCCGTACGGGGCGGCTGACACCGGACCAATGGCTTCCGGTCCGCCGATCTTGACCACAGGATGTCCTGGGAGAAACGGCACGAGGTGCCGCGCCACACCGATCGGCCCAACGCCTGGACCTCCACCTCCATGCGGAATGCAAAACGTCTTGTGGAGGTTGAGGTGGCACACGTCGGCCCCGATGTCGCCGAGACGGCAAAGGCCGACCATGGCGTTCATGTTGGCCCCGTCGATATAGACCTGTCCTCCGTGAGTATGGATGATCTGGCAAACACGCTTCACGCTGCCCTCAAACACTCCGTGGGTAGAGGGATAGGTGAGCATGAGGGCGGAGAGCCGGTCTCGATATTGAGCCGCCTTGGCCTCCAGATCAGCGACATCCACATTGCCGTGCCGATCACAGGCCACCACCACGACGGTCATGCCGACCATGGCAGCACTGGCCGGATTTGTCCCGTGGGCCGACACAGGAATCAAACAGACATCCCGATGTGACTCGCCCTTCGACCGATGGTACGCCCGTATGACCATGAGGCCGGAGTATTCACCTTGCGAGCCCGCGTTTGGTTGAAGTGAAAATGCGGCAAACCCGGCGATCTCGGCGAGCCACGTTTCAAGTTGTCCGAACAGGGTCCGGTAGCCTTGCGTTTGCTCAGCCGGTGCGAACGGATGCAGGCGGGAAAATTCCGGCCAGGTCACCGGCAGCATTTCAGCCGTGGCGTTGAGTTTCATCGTGCAGGATCCCAACGGAATCATGGAGTGCACGAGCGAGAGATCTTTCGCCTGCAATCGATGGAGGTAGCGAAGCATCTCGTGCTCGGAGTGATACCGATGGAACACCTCGTGCGTCAGATAGGGACTGGTCCTTGCCAAGGGAGACGGGAAGTGAGGATCGATAGAACCAGCAAGATCGGAAAGACTGAACGGCAACTGATCATGCCCGACAAACATCTGCAAAAGGCGATGAACTTCTTCTAGGGAGCTCACTTCGTCGAGAGCGATTCCGAGTGAGCCGTCCTCATAGTGTCGTAGATTGATCAGCTGTGCGTTGGCCCGTGCCGTAATTTGATCCGCTTGGGTCTTGGAGACCGGAATTCGAACCGTATCAAAGAAGACCTTAGGGAGGACGTCGAAGCCAAGGCGACGGAGTCCTTCAGCCAAGAGCAACGTGAGGCCGTGTACACGGGTAGCAATACGGCGAAGCCCTTCTGGTCCGTGGTAGACGGCAAACATCCCGGCCATCACGGCAAGCAGGACCTGGGCTGTGCAGATGTTGCTCGTCGCTTTTTCTCGGCGAATGTGTTGTTCTCGCGTCTGAAGCGAGAGTCGTATAGCTGGTTTCCCCGTCACATCCTTCGACACCCCAACGAGACGGCCAGGCACCTGCCGTTTATACTCCTCTTTGGTGGCCAGAAACGCGGCATGGGGTCCACCGAATCCGACCGGTACGCCGAACCGCTGTGTTGATCCGACGGCGATGTCGGCTCCAAATTCTCCGGGCGAGCGAAGCAGGGTTAATGCGAGCAGATCCGTGGCAACCGCCACGAGAACCCCCGCATCGTGGGCTTCTGCAACCAAGGCGCTGAAGTCCCCCACATAGCCGTCAGTCGTCGGGTATTGAAGCAGGATGCCGCAGAGCTGAGGACGCGAACACTCAACCGATGAGGGAACACCGGTTCGGATCGTGATGCCGAACGGCTCAGCCCGGGTTTGCAATACTGCGATGGTCTGTGGATGACAGTCGCGCGAGACGAAAAATTCTTTCCGTTCCTGACCGGCATTGCGAGCGATTGTGAAACACATCGCCATCGCTTCCGCGGCAGCGGTCGCTTCGTCCAACAAGGAGGCGTTGGCCAGGGAGAGACCGGTGAGGTCCACCACCATGGTCTGAAAATTGACGAGCGCTTCCAATCGGCCTTGGGAAATCTCGGCTTGGTAGGGGGTGTATTGCGTATACCATGCTGGGTTCTCCAGGATGTTCCGCTGGATCACACCGGGCGTGACGCAGTCGTAGTAGCCCATGCCGATCAACGACCGATAAACCTGGTTTTGTGACGCGATTCCTTTGAGCCGTGCGAGGACAGCCTGCTCGCCTTCACCGAGTGGGATAGCGAGCGGTTGGTTATGACGAATGTCTGTGGGAATAGCGGAATCGGCCAATGTGTCGAGGGACTGAAGGCCGAGCGTCGCGAGCATTTCTTGAAGATCGGCTTGTGAAGGACCTACATGTCGATGAAGAAACTCATCAGTCGGTTGTAGCCAATTTTGGATCGTCATGGATCGGCCAGCCCTCTCGCTCATTCCAAAAACAGTAAGATCATTCTACCAGCCGCGCAGCGTACCACGGGATCAAGGCATTTCCAAGAGACAGGATTTCCCTATCCAAAACGAATAGCGTGATACGAACTTTGGCGGTGATCGCGCGTATAACAGGCCGGTTTGGACGAGGCCATCTGGACCGGAACATGCGTGTGTCTGCAAAGGCTCATTCTTTCTTTGTTGCTTTTGATGGAAATCAGGCTATGGTTAGGCATATCTTGAACCCTCAGAGCGAACCACATGGCGACCATGAATCAGGACCCTGATCGGCGGACAGCGTGGGTACCTTCCTCGGGGTTCTCGACGTGGAAGGTGATGATCCTTGTTCTTGTCGTCGGTGTCGTGGGTAGTGTCGGATACCTGATCTTCAAAGCCCAGGGTGTGCCGACGAGTGTCTTGGCTTCTCGATCGTCTCCCACTCAGTCTGGTGCTCTCTCCACGGACTCCGAGGCAAAGCCTGACGCTTCCGATGTGCGGCTGAAGCGTGAAGAGATCGATGGGTTGCTCAATACGCTCGACGACGCGATTCGCCGAAAGAACGTCGACGATGTCCTGCGGCACATCGCATCCGATGCCAGCATCACCATTCACTTGAAGCAAGGCTCACAACAACAAATGGCCGCCCTGACGCGGGAGGAGTATCGTAAGACCCTGGCGATGGCTTTCGCCTTCCCCAGTGCCAACGATTACACGCGCACCAATACGTCGGTTTCGTTGGCCGCCGATGAGCGAAGCGCCAAAGTCTCCTTTAAGTCGACCGAGACACTTCTCCAAGCCAATCGAGAATTCAAGACCGAAGGCGAGGAAACGCTCGTTTTCGGTGTTCGTAACGGCAGGCCCATGATCACCTCTCTCGAACAGACCTTCCCTGGCGATTCGACTTAGGCCATCCTTCGACCAAACGCTCAGCCTCGCGTGAAAGACTCCGGTAACCGCGATCATGTCGGGCCAAGGCGAGGTCGTGACGGCTATTGCTTCGCCCCCGACAGGATGGCTGAAACTCACCGCTCTTCGTTTGGTATAATCACCCCGTTTATCAACCTCAGTTGGAGCACGTAGATATGCGGGTTCTTGTCATCGAGGATGAAACCAAAGTCGGCTGTTTTATCAAGCGGGCGCTCGAAGAGGAGAGCTATGCCGTTGATCTCTGTGAGGACGGAGTCAAAGGTCTGGATATGGCCTTGGCGACCAACTATGACCTCCTGGTCGTGGACGTGATGTTGCCGTCCATGTCCGGCTTGGATGTGTTGAAGAACCTCCGTCGCGAGCGAATCCTCACACCCGTGTTGATCCTCTCCGCACAGTCTCAGATCGATCAGCGAGTGAAGGGACTGGACGCCGGAGCGGATGATTACCTCACCAAACCGTTTGCCATCGACGAGCTTCTGGCCCGTGTGCGGGCGTTGTTGCGGCGGGGCGCAACGGAAAGTCCGGGGATTCTCCAAGTTGATGACTTGGTCTTGAACCCGGCGACACGGGATGTGACACGAGGAGGGCAACGCATTGAGCTCACGCTGAAAGAATATGCCTTGCTGGAGTATTTGATGCGCCATACGGGGCGTGTGCTGACCAGGCCTATGATCTCCGAGCACGTCTGGAACCAAGACTTTGATACCTTCACGAACGTCATCGATGTCTATGTGAACTATCTCCGGAACAAGATCGACCGAGGGCGGACGAAGAAATTAATCCACACCATCCGCGGGAGCGGATATATGCTGAAGGTTGACTAGGACGAAGTCGCGGTGATTCCGTCGCGTCTTCAGTGAGTAGGAGCCGACTCATGCCGTTACGTGTCAGGCTGACTCTCTGGTACGGGAGCGCCCTTGCCCTAGTCTTAATTATTTTCTCCGTTGTTCTGTACGCGATGACGGCCAGAAACCTCCGTGATGCTGTCGATGAATCGCTGGAGGATACGGCCACTATTGCCGTGCGCTCACTTGAAGAGCGAGGCTTCCTGCCGCTCCTCAACGAAAGGGAATTGCTCTCTCAATTTCCCGAGCTTGCGCGTATCGACAAATTCTTCCAGATTTTTAGTCCTTCCGGCACGATTACCATCAGCTCTCCGAACATCAAACAACACGATGTGCCTCTCAGCCGAACGGCACTGGAGACCGCCTTTGCCGGGCAGAGTATCTATGAATCGGCCAAGTATCCGAATGAGCCGCCGCTGCGGGTCATATCGGTGCCGATCATGTATCGGGGCAATCTCTTGTACATCGTACAGGTCGGAACCTCGATGGAAACCGTCGGAGAGACCTTGCATCGGTTCTTGATCCTACTGGTTGTCGCGATGCCGATTGCCTTGGCTGTCTCATTGGCAGGGGGGTGGTTCTTGGCCGGGCGAGCATTGAGGCCGGTTGATGCGATCACCCTGGCCGCACAGCGCATTGCCGCGGGCGATCTCACCCAGCGCCTTGGTATGCCGACGGCTCACGACGAGATCGGTCGTCTGGCGGCGACATTCAACAACATGATCGGCCGGCTGGATGCGTCGTTTCGCCAGATTCGTCAATTCACCAGCGATGCGTCACATGAGTTGAGGACTCCCCTAACCGTCATGAAAGGTGAAACGGATTTGATTCTTCGCCGACCTCGTCCGCTGGAAGACTATAAGACAGTGCTGGAAAGCAATCTGGAAGAGATCGATCGGATGACCCGCATCGTCGATGAGCTGCTGTTCCTCTCTCGCGCCGACATGGGTGAGGTGAAGATGGACGCTTTACCGGTCGCACTGGAAGCGCTCGTGGAAGACGTCCATCGGCAGGCCCGGGTACTCGGACAGGATCGAAACATCGAAGTTGTGCTGGGAACCGTCGTACCAGTCATCGTACAGGGTGACGACTTGCGCCTGCGCGAGCTGTTGCTCAATCTCGTCGAAAATGCGATGAAGTATTCTCATCCAGGCGGAAAAGTGGAAATTTCGTTGTTAAGGGCACGACAGGAAGCCAGACTTTCCATCACCGACCATGGCATCGGCATCGCTCCTGACGACCATAAACGGATTTTCCAACGATTCTTCCGGACCGATGTGGCTCGCGCCCATACCAAAAAAGGAACCGGTCTTGGTCTCGCCATTTGTGCATGGATTGCAGATCTACATAAGGGCCGGGTCGAGGTCCAAAGTGAGCTTGGACAAGGGTCCACCTTCACCGTGGTCCTTCCGCTAGCTCCCCCTGTCTCTTAACGAACTCTAATACCCGATTAATCCTTCTCTCATCCCTGGTTGGTAGGTTTCTTCTGGCGGTTCATGGCGTAGTTGAGCAGGAGGACCTATGTCGGCACATCTCACAAAAAGAAGAATAGGTTGTATCATCGGGATCGGTCTCGTTAGTGGTGTCGTGGGTTGGGGTGGGTATTGGCTGAACCTGTCCCAGGCATCCAGTCCTCCAAGTGCGAATGTTGGGGGCACCACGCTGACGACTCCGGCAAACGGCTTCACCCAAGTCGCCAAGCGTGTGACTCCAGCGGTCGTCAATATCACCACCGTGATTACGGAAAAGATCTCTGGTCCGGGATCGGGTCAGGAGGATTTACGCGACGGACTAGAAGAATTCTTCGGGCATCCATTTAACCCTCGACGTCGTGGATCCGAACGCCCATGGGAGCCTCGCGGGTCACGGAGAGGTCAAGGTTCTGGTGTCATCGTCTCGCCGGACGGGGTTATCCTGACCAACAACCATGTGATCGACGGGGCTCGTGACGTGACGGTCATCCTGACGGACAAGCGGGAATTCAAGGGGAAGATCGTCGGGGTTGATCCGAAAAGTGATCTCGCCGTCATCAAAATCAATGCGAAGGGACTTCCGGCGGTCGCGTGGGGGGATGCCACGAAGCTACAAGTCGGGGAATACGTCTTGGCTGTTGGCAATCCCTTCGGGTTGAATTCAACCGTGACGCTGGGGATCGTCAGTGCCGTCGGCCGTGGTCATATGGGCATTACGCAGTATGAGGATTTTATTCAGACCGATGCGGCCATCAACCCTGGGAACTCTGGCGGGGCGCTGGTCAATACCAACGGTGAGCTGGTGGGCATTAATACGGCCATCTTCTCACAGACCGGGGGATATCAGGGTGTCGGGTTTGCCGTGTCGGCGACGATGGCAAAGCCGATTTACGAGAGTCTGATCACCACGGGAAAGGTCGTTCGAGGATACGTCGGGATCGGCATTCAGGATCTCAATCAGGACCTCGCCATGTCGTTCGCGGTTAAAGATTCCAAGGGTGCGTTGATCAGCGACGTGAAACCCGACAGTCCAGCGGCCGAGGCTGGCCTGAAACAGGGCGACGTGATCGTCGAGTATAACGGCGTAGCGGTTGAGGACGGCGTGGCCTTGCAGCGAATGGTCACCAGGACGCCTGTCCGAACGAAGGTGCTGGTGCGGGTGATTCGGGATGGTCGCGAGCATGACGTGACGGTCCGGATCGGTGAGCAGCCGGATGATTTGAAGATTGCCAACGTGGGAAAGTCAGAAGGTAACCATGCCTTCTCCGGCATTGAGCTCGAGGACCTCGATCAGGACACCGCCAGAGTTCTTGGATTCGATGGAAAACGGGGTGTGGTCGTGACGAATGTGAAACCCGGTAGCGAAGCTGAAAAGGCTGGCCTGCTCGCAGGTGACATCATTCAGGAGATGAATCGGCGACCCATCAAGTCGGTACAGGATTTTAAGAGGGCGTCATCGGATCTGAAGACGGGAGCCAATGTCTTGATGCTGATCAGCCGACGCGGGAGTGCCCTATTTCTTTCCGTCAAAGTGTAGAGCGTGCGATCTGAGTTGCGGCACAAGCGGCAGGAAAGAACCTGCTACTTGTGCCATGACTTCGGCTTCGCTTCTTGAGAAGCGGGTCAATCGAACACCACAGTCTTTCTCCCATACACGAGGACACGTCGTTCGATATGGCGGCGAACAGCTCGTGCGAGGACAATCTCCTCAAGATCCCGTCCCTTCCGTACGAGATCCTCAACCGTGTCGCGGTGTCCTATTCGAATCACATCTTGCTCGATGATGGGACCCTCGTCCAGATCCTGGGTCGCGTAGTGGGCCGTAGCTCCGATGATTTTCACGCCCCGCTCATAGGCCTGTCGGTATGGGTTGGCACCGATAAAGGCTGGCAAAAATGAATGGTGAATATTGATGACCGGACAGCCGACTTGAGCCAGAAAGTCCGCGGAAAGAATTTGCATGTAACGCGCCATCACGACGAGTTCCACACGATGCTCTTTCAATAGCGAGAGGACCTGTTGTTCCTGCTGCGGTTTGGTCTCCTTGGTCATGGGGTAGACGGTAAAGGGGATTTTGAAGAGCTCGGCCCAACTTCCGCAGGCGTCGTGATTCGAAATAATGATGGGAATGTCGATCTGCAGTTCGTCTCGGCGATGGCGCTGCAACAAATCAGCGAGACAGTGATCTTGTTTCGACACCATCATGCCGACGCGCGTGCGCCGGCTGGAAGGATGCACCTCGTACCGCATGTCGTAGACCCGCGCGATGGGCTTGAAGGCCGCTGGGATCTCATCAGGAGGGATTTCAAACCCTTCGGTAGCGAATTCCATCCGCATGAGGAAATCATTGGTCTCCTCATCGGTGTGGTGGTCGGAGTCAAGGATGTTGCCGCCGAAATCATGAATAAATCCTGACACCCGCGCGACGATGCCCGGGCGGTCCTTGCAATGGATCAGGAGCACGATCGAATCTTGTTTTCGGGCCGCCATCGGTTCTCTCTCCTGTTGGTGTTCGTGAACAGTCTATCAGGAAGGCTCAGAACTCACACTCAATCGGCAGGATGTGTGACAAGGCGACCGACAAGGTCGAACGATGCCGCATCCGTGATTTTGATCTTGCAGAAGGTTCCAGTCGTAACGAGAGGAACCGCCTGCTCAGAGGAGGCCTGCGGCGTAGCAGCGGTCGATTCCTCGTCGATGTAGACAACACCGTCGATCTCCGGGGCGAGCCCCTCATGACGCCCTTCTAGGACACCGTCCGATTCTTCGGATCGGCCATCGATGAGCACGTCAAGAACGGAGCCGATCTTGGCCCTTCCCTTGGCGCCCGCAATCGATTCCTGAAGCGAGAGGAGCGCGTTGCGGCGCTCATCCATGACCTGCCGCTCGACCTTGTTTTCAAATTCAACGGCTGAGGTTCCTTCTTCGTCGGAATAGAGAAAGGCTGCGACCCGATCGAACTGGGATTGTTCCACATATTCGTACAGCTCGTTGTACGCCGCGTCGGTTTCTCCAGGAAAGCCAACGATGAAGGCTGTTCTGAACGAGACACCTGGAATACGCGTACGAATCCGATGGACTAGTGATTCGATCGCCGCGCGGTTACCGAGGCGATGCATGCGTTTGAGCATGTGGTCATTGATGTGTTGCAGAGGCATATCAATGTACTTGGTGATCTTTTCTTCGCCGGCATACAGATCGAGCAAGTCATCCGTGACTTGCTGGGGGTAGAGATAGAAGGGGCGGATCCATCGTAGGCCATCGACTGTCACTAATTCACGGAGGAGCTGAACCAAGCCTTGGCGAAGGCCAAGATCGACACCATAGTTGATGGTATCTTGTGAAATGAGGTTGATCTCTTTCACCCCTTCATGCGCCAGCCGCTTCGCCTCCGCGACAATGGATTCCACTGGGCGGCTGCGCTGCTTCCCTCGCATGAGTGGAATGGCACAAAAGGCGCAATTCCGATTACAGCCTTCGGCGATCTTCACATAGGCGCTGTGGGAATTCCCAAGCCGAACTCGGGGCGCCAATTCATCATAGAGATAGGGCGGTTGACTCATCCAGAGCCGCCGATGCCGTTTCTTTGGCGTGAGGAGATCTCGGCAAATCTCGGCAATCTTGCCGAACTCGCCGGTTCCGACCACCGCGTCCAATTCAGGCAGTTCCTTCAGCAAGTCCCCTTGATAGCGCTGAGCCAAACAACCGGCGGCGATCAGCACGCGACAGGAACCTTCTTTCTTCAAGTCACCGTGTTCGAGAATCGTGTTGATCGATTCTTGTTTCGCTTCCTCAATGAAGCCACAGGTGTTGACGATGACGACCTCAGCCTTTTGAGGATCGTCGGTGAGCTGGAAGCCTTCCGTGACCAGCGCGCCCAGCATAATTTCAGAATCCACCTGGTTCTTTGAACAGCCGAGATTCACGAAGCCGATGGTGGTCGTCGAATGACGGATCTTCGTCGGTTTCGTGGACTTGGCACGACGGGGGATGATCAGTGGTTGCGACATGCAGGCAGTCTACGGGAGGGTCGAAAAGACTGTCAATTAGACCCTTGCGGGAGATCGATCATTTCCCCTATTGTGCCTCGCATGATTCGTACCTTTCAGGGGATCAAGCCAACGATTCCCACATCCTGCTTTATCGAGGCGACGGCCGTCGTGATCGGCGATGTCGTGATGGGTGAAGAGTGTAGCGTTTGGTTCAACGCTGTGATCAGGGGAGATGTGCACTATATTCGGATTGGAGCGCGCACAAACGTACAGGACCTCTGCATGCTGCATGTCACACATGACACCCACCCGCTGGTCATTGGGAACAACGTCACGATCGGCCACAGTGTGGTCTTACACGGATGTACGATTCACGATTGTGTGTTGGTCGGTATGGGCGCCATCATCATGGACGGCGCCGTGATCGGGGAAGATTCGGTGGTAGGAGCCGGCGCGTTGGTGACGGAGGGAACGATGGTCCCACCAAAGAGCCTGGTTCTTGGCTCACCGGCGAAGGTCAAGCGCCCAGTCACGGACAAGGAGTTGGCGTGGATCAAAGAATCGGCGGAGAATTATGTGCGGTATGCCGGCCAGTACATGTCTGATTCAGGAAAGAATGCCGGTTTCAAGGTGTAAGACTCGCTAACCTTGGTGCGTTCCAATTCTCATAAAACAGATCGGATCACCGACAAGGGCCGTGGCGTACTGTTTCCGCTCCACCTGGTAGGGAATGATGTGCCGGTGGCACCAGTCTGCAATCCACACCACTTCCTCCGTTGACGTCGTGACCAATCCCGGCACAGTCAATTTAGCCATGCAGCGATTCACGATTGTTTGTACAATTCGCCGTTCTGCCTGAAAGCGGGCCGGATCGAAGGTGATCGGATCAGCTCGTCCGTACGATAACGGTGCCAGATGGGGGAACCGTTCAGGGTCGTTCAAGACGCTGACCATCCAGAGATGATCGAACCGACCTTGTGCCAAGGAGGCATCTTGAGCTCTGAACTTCACCGGCGTTGATCGGCAAGTGCGATTGAGGACGAGCACCTCCGTTCGGCGGAGATTGTACGGTTCAACCTGGCGATCACGATCAAGTACTTCCGCGAGTAAAACTGGGAGCTCCGTCACGCCTGCGCCGACATACAGACTTCGCCCTTGAGGAAGTAGCTTTTTTAGAAGGGCTTCGGCGACCTTTATTCCCAGTCTCCGGCAAGGTTCTCGCTTCGCCTTCCAGAATTCATCGCCGCCTTCATAACAATAGACGGACTCCAGACGCTTGTAGTTGAGGTGATCAAACACAGTAGCGATGGCGAGACGAGTTGGACCAGAAAGGTGTGTTCGCATGGCCGCTCAGTTATCTCACAATATCATGCAAGAAGGCGATGCAGCATCGACGCAACCATCTGTTTCTGGGGTAGCCACCAGAGGAAGTCCGGTAAGTATCTGCTGGACCGGGGGCGCATTTTGAGGGGCTCATCCACGTCAGATGGCCCACTGTGGCTTTGCAGACCGACGCGCTCTACGTTCCCGCCAACAGGTGGCGGCCTTCCATGTACAGGTTCGCCAACCCACAGCGAGTGAACAGCCGGTGGATATACTTCGCTAAGCCGGGGTAGCGGACTTTCGTCTAGCCAAAGATGCGCTTCATCTGCGCCACCAGCAGATACCGAAACTTGCAGATGGTCGTCTCATCCGGCATGGATTCGCGGCCCAGAGTAATGCCTATAAACTGTCGCATGGCGCGGGAGTCATACAGCGCCTCTTAGAACGCCGGATCCGACAGAGTGAACCACTGTTGCAGATAATGGAGGCGCAGCGTGCGTTCGATCCCGTCCGGAGGACGCTCCGGCCCGTCGGCCTTGGGATAGACGGGCTCAATTGTCGCCACCAGCTCAGCCCACGGCACGATGCGGTTCATCTCGGCAAGAAATCGCTCGCGGCGAGAGGCCTTGAGATCTGCTCAAATGTGACCTCCGCAAAGGTCTGTTGCTGCATGGAAGCGCCTCGTTATTGCTGCTGCGCTACACCTAGCACACCACGCAAGAAGAATGAATCAGACCTTCTCTAGGCAGGAACAAGCGTAACCATCCAGGGGGGAGCTTCTTCGCTCATCGAGGAAAACATCCGTGCGGTACTGCTTACAGGACTGCCAGGGAAGGCGGCTCCTCGGTGGATCCGGACAAATCGGAAGGCAGCGGCAACGCCATCTGTTGAAGAGGGATGTTGACGCCGCAGAGTCGCGAGGCTCGATAGATCGAGGGATTCGCCGATCGGTAGACCGACGAGCGCATCGTACAGTTCTCCGAATATCTTTGGGAGGGTTGTCGCAGTAAAGAGTTCTTCTTGCGGGCGATAGCGCGGCTCCTCGAGCAATTGCGCAAGGAGTTCCCAAAATACTTGGTCATCGACTGCTCCTAAGACACCGACCGCTCCGCGGTGGGCGAGCAGGCTCAGAAGCGCTCGTGGACCAAGGATCTCGAACTTCCATGGCGGGAACAGCAGGGCACGGTCGCCGTGTTGGACTTCAAGTGCCGATTCTCGCTCGAAGCGTGTCTGGCGAAAGGCTCCTTTGGTCCGGATGAGCTCCTGCTCGATCAGGGATTGTGAGAGCCTCGTCGGTTCATAGGCGAACGTCGGCGTGGCAGGGGCCCAGCAGGCAGCAATAGTATATCGGGGAGCGAGTAATTCCTGCTCATCCAGATGTCCCAGGTCAAACATGTCCTGGTTGCCGAAGAATGCAAACGACACCCCTGGTGTCTGCCGCAAGCGCTGGAGCCGGTCCTCCTTGGCATGGAGTGGACCACCCAATCGCGAACGAGGGTCGAGTCGGTCCAAACAATGGACGATCAATCGTCGATTCTGTTGTCTGAACTCAGGTCCATAGAGACCGACCAACTCTTCTGCAAACGAGAGGTCGCCGGCACCGATATCCAATAGAGAGGCCACATCCGCGTGGCGAAGAAGGTCGAATGGATTGTCAGATTGACGAACCAATCGTTCGAGCTCTTCGCTGGTCAAACTGGTCGTCGGCCACTTGCTCCCTGGTGAGGGGACCACATCAAAAAAGACGCTCAGAGCGCGAAGGGCCTTTGCCGGAGGGAGGCCGGTGAGACTGGCAAGGCAAGCTCCGTCAAGATCCTGGACACAGCGCAGTGGCTCTCGCTCAAACAGGCGGAGCAGGGACTCCTTCACGGCAGCCGGAAGATCTTTGTCTTGAACAGCGCGATGCAGCCTGGCGACCGTGGAGGAGAAGCTGGTCTGGTCTATCAACTTTTTTGATGCTTCCCATTGTTTAGGGAAGCGGTGCGCACGATGACTCACAAGTCGGCGGAACTCGGCGAGTGGATCGGGAGTCATGGAGCGTGGGTAGATGCGTGTGTCAGAGCATGAATTATTACTAAGATCAGAGCATAGTCGCCCGAAATCTTCATGGTCAAGCGGCTTGTTCGCACTCGGACCGGTATGGTAGGAGTGATCTTATGCAGGCGCCATTCACCTTTCTCGTGTTTCGACGATGGCAGTCCCTCGCGACATTGGGACTCCTCATCCTACTCCTAGTGTTCCCTATGGGCTGCGCAACGGAGCGTGCAGGATCCCGTACCAACCTCACGACTGAGTGGCAGGCCGGTCAAATTCTCGACACCCGCACCGGCTTTGTCATCTCATTTTCCGATGTAATCAAGGACTTGGAAGCGCAGGACATCGTCTATCTCGGAGAAGAGCATCACAACCCCCATCACATCGAAGCCGCCCTCAAGATTTTGTCGCAATTGGTTAAGGATAGGATTGAACCGACCATTGGCATGGAGATGTTCGGATGGGATGGCCAACCGGCTCTGGACACCTATGTCTCAACCACTCAACCGGTTAGCGATGAGTTTCTAGAGCAGGTGCGCTGGAAACAGAATTGGGGCGGGTCATTCGACGACTATGCACCCTTGGTCACGTTCGCTCGTGATCATCACCTCACCGTTCGTGCCATGAATCCTCCTAAACCACTGATTCGGCGTGTTGTAAAAGAGGGACTCGCCCAAGCCAAACAGGACCCGGAATGGGTTTCGTGGGGGCTGGATCGAGAGGAAATTGTCGATGATCCCGCCTATCGTGAAAAAATTGTTGATCAGCTCCAACGGTGCCATGGAGGATCCGCGGAACATTACCGCACGATGTATGAAGCCTCAATGGTTCGCGATGAAGGAATGGCTAGAACACTGGCCCTGAGAAACGATGAACTACGCCGTGAGGAAGGTGACTCTCGTCGGATGATCGTGAGCTACACAGGCGGAGGGCATGTTCAATACAAGCTGCCAGTGCCAAAGCGGGTGGCCAGGCGCCTGGGAGAGCAGGTCAAGCAGGCCGCGATCTATCTGCTCTCGTTCGATTCGAGCAAGGTCGAGCATGTTCGTGAGCTCATCCAAGAATCCATCGCGGATTATATTTGGCTCACGCCGATGGACAAGGCCCGCCAAGTCAAGCCCTGCCGCTAGACCTCGCGCTGTTTTCACTCGTTCATGGAGCGGAGGGTTGCGGCCTGTCTTTTATCCGCTCAATGCTTGACACATTTGATCTCCCCCGTCAGACTGATACGCGTAAGACCCTAGAACTTTGTGAGTATCAACGATGCGACACAAAATTCCTTGCAGCGCTGAACGGCTCAGCTTGCTTGACCCTCAGATGATTCAAGCCGTCTCAGACGCTTCTGCCTTTCAGTTTTCCCAGCAATACGTGACCGAGAATCGAGTCCGAATCGTCGAGGCCGATGACGCTCAAATCACGGCGACCGTCATTGGCAATTCCGGGCTGTACGAGCAGGCGATCCGTCTGAAAGACGGTCATCTTGTCTCCAAGTGCTCCTGTACCCTTCACGAAGAACCCATGTGCCGCCATTGCATCGCGATCTTATTGGAATACCATCGGTGGGCCAATCCCAAGCAATCGAGAAAACCCAGCCCTTCGAAAGAATCCACTGCTCCCGCTCAGGCCGTCCCTTCGGTGAACGGGAAGACATCTGTTAGAGAATCAACAGTAACCGATGTGAAGCTTCGGGACGTCTTGCAGTTCATGGAATGGCTCCCGTCAGCCACCAAATCGGTCCAGACACAGGGGCAGCTTCCGGATCCTCCTCAATTCGACTCGACCGAAGTTTCATCCTGGGTTCGTTCGATCAGTCATTTGGTGGAAAGCCGCCGGGAGAGCGATCAGGCCGCTGTCAGGCTGAAAGCGGAACTGCGGGACCGTGAGACGCACGTGCGAAGGTTGACTCAGGAGCTTCAAACGTCGATGGACGACGCAAAGACCGCACAGGCTAGGAGCGAGGAGTTGCGGCTCGAAGTCGAGGTGCAGAACGAGAAGCTTGCCCGTGTGGCCGAGTTAGCCACCAGCATCGTCACGTACGAGGCACAGCTGCGGGTCGCAGCGAGCGATCTGCTTCAGAAAGGCTCGCAGTTCGACAAGCTCGCGAGCGCTATCAAGGACATGGCTCAAGCCCTCCAGGCCGCCGTCAAGCCGACGGATCCGTCGTGAAGACAACTCTGTTCGTCGCATTCCCTCGTCACCCCTTCTGATCCCCCTTGCGCCTGCTGATTAGGCTCCAGTAAAATGCGGCCTTCTTTTAGGTTATTCGATCATGGAGGGAGTAACGATGAAACGGCTACTGTCACATGCGAGTGCGATCACGGGTCTCCTGCTGGCCCAGGCGTTGCCGGTGTTGGCCAATGTCTCAGAGGGACCACCGGATTATAGTGGGATCACGGGCCTGTATTACGTGTTGATCGGTGGGATCCTCGCATACGGCGTGTACGACACATTTTTCAAAAAGTCGTAACGTTTACCTACCGCACCTCTCCCGGCCTGATCTCTGGACGATTTCAGCCAATGACCGAGTATGGTGCACATCCCCGCAAGGCTTAGTGCTTGTGTGGGGACTTGCTGAGTACGGGCTGGAGAGTTTTGAGCACCTGCTCGACGATGATCTTGTAGCCATCCTTCGTTGGATGAATACCGTCGGCCTGATTCAGCGAGGAAGTCCCCCCCACCCCTTCCAGAAAGAAGGGAATGAGGGAGAGACTGTATTCTTGTGCCAGCGAGGGATAGATAGCTTCGAAGCGCGTCGTGTACTCTTGGCCATAGTTTGGTGGCAGCTTCATGCCGGCCAACACCACGGTTGCGCCGGCTGCTCGTAATCCCTCGACGATCTGCCGAAGATTGTTCTTCGTTTGCTCGATCTCCAACCCACGAAGTCCATCGTTCGCGCCTAACTCGAGGATCACCACTTCTGGTTTATTATTGAGGATCCATGGCACGCGTCTCAGGCCGCCCGCGGTTGTATCGCCACTGACACCGGCATTGATCACTCGGTAGGGGTACTGTAGGTCATCGAGTTTCCGCTGCAATAGGGCGGGATATGACTCATCGGCTTGCACACCAAGCCCAGCCGTGAGACTGTCTCCGAAGGCCACGATTCGTGGTCGGCTGTCCGGTGGCGATGAAGAGACAGCCTCGACCGCGAAGGGCATAAGCGCGACCACCAAGGTCGTCAATAGAAGTTCACAAAATGCGTTCCCCTGTCGCATGATGTCACTCAACGTTTGCTCACGCTCGCCCTCCTGTATAATATCATTCTCTAGACGTATGATCCGTCGGAATGGAATAGGGGTTCGATGATTAGCGTAACACAGGTTTCCATGGTCCTGGTTGCCGGAGGTCGTTCCGTCACGATTCTCGACCGCCTGAGCTTTGACATCCCCGCAAAACAGACCGTTGCGATCGTGGGACCGTCCGGGAGCGGCAAATCAACGTTGCTGGGCTTGATGGCAGGTCTTGATCGACCGACCAATGGTTTGATCGAGTTGGACGGGACAGACATTACGACGATGGCTGAAAGCCGGATGGCTCGCTTCCGACGGGAAAAGGTCGGCTATATTTTTCAGTCGTTTCATCTCATTCCCACGCTCACCGCCATAGAGAACGTAGCAGTGCCGCTTGAGCTGAGCGGAGAGCGCCAGGCTGACGAACGCGCTGCGGATTTGCTCGCGGCCGTTGGATTAGCCGACCGGATGGGGCACTACCCGGTCCAATTGTCCGGAGGAGAGCAACAGCGGGTGGCGATCGCCCGTGCGTTTGCCTGTCGCCCCCCGATCTTGTTGGCCGATGAACCGACGGGTAACCTCGATAGCTCAACCGGAGCCCACATCGTCGAGCTCCTGCTTGCGCTCCATCGTGATTACGGAACCACCCTCGTCCTCGTGACCCATGACTCCATGTTGGCCACTCAGATGCAACGCGTGCTCGCGCTCCGTGACGGACGTCTTGAGTCTGATAGTCTACCCTCAACCCCAGCATCGTTTTCTGTCTCCACATCTGACCCAGGAAGGGTAAGCCGACCTTCATCCTTGGGGTCTCAGCTTCCGCTCAGCTCATGACCTGGTTTATGGTCAAGATGGCCTGGCGCGAGACACGTGCCGCCTGGCGACACTTTCTCTATTTCATGGTTTGTATTGCCATTGGAGTCGGTGCGCTGACAGGCGTGTCGCTATTCGGCACGCAGGTCGAGCACACAGTCACCAAAGAAGCGCGTGGATTGCTGGGCGGTGACGTTGAAATTCGGCTGACCCGGCGTATCAGCCCCCAAGGCCGTGATGTCTTGAACTCGCTAGCAGAGCGCGGGATCGCGCTCACTCATGTCAGCGAGCTGGTGGCGATGGCGGCACAGGCTAAACTCTCCGGTGGTGGCCAACCAACACAGATCGTGGAGCTCAAGGCCGTAGAATCCGGTTATCCGTTGTACGGAGCGGTGAAGGTCGAACCGAACCTGCCGCTGTTGGATTTGTTGGCTCCTCCTGTTGCCGCCTGCGGGATGTCCGAGGCGCCGCCTACCGCATCTTCACCAACGATTCACGCTTCCCATTTCACGCCTCACGCGACGTGTCACGGCGTAGTCGTGCAAGAGTCTTTATTGATCAGAATGGGTATGGGAATCGGCGATCGACTCAAGATCGGACAAGGCCAGTTCGTTATTACCGGCGTGCTCAGGACTGAACCGGATCGCATGGCCAATGCCTTCAGCTTGGGTCCGCGTGTTCTGATGTCACAAGAGGGGCTTCACTCAGCTGAGCTCATCAAGGTCGGGAGCAGGATCCGAGAGCGGTTCCTCTTAAAGATTCCACCTACGATGCCCCCCAATCCTCTGTTGTACGAATTGCGCGGACGCCTCGCATCGGACTCGGCTCTCGTCTCCAGCTACCGTGATGCACAACCGCAACTGAAACAGTCCCTGGAACAGCTGACTCGCTATCTGGGCCTTATCGGGCTGACCGCCCTGTTCGTAGGCGGCCTCGGCGTCGCAACATCGGTTCATGCCTTTGTTCGGGAGAAACTCAACACCATCGCCATCCTGAAAACGGTCGGTGCGGATTCCCGCACCATCGTCCTGACCTATGGATGGCAAGCATTGATGTTAGGCTTGGTCGGCAGCCTGGTCGGCTTGATCATCGGCATAGCCCTCCACTTGGGACTTCCATGGGTCATTGCGGCGGTCATGGCTTCCGACATTCTTGACCAGCTGGGTTTCGCGCAGGGTGGAATGAACCTGGCTTTCCTTCCGCTCGTGAAGGGATTGTCCATGGGCACACTCTCAACCATGCTCTTTACTTTGTGGCCATTGCTGACAATTCGGGACGTCAAACCCGCGCGGATCTTTCGTCGCGAGGTGGCGACTTCCTCTTCATTGCCCAGCTCTCGAGAGAGTCGATGGCGAATTGCTTGGCAGAAGCTCGACTGGATCAAACTGCTTGTGGCGATGGGAATAGGCCTGGGATTGGCACTCTTATCCATCTGGCAGGCCGGGTCGTGGAGGGTGGGACTCCTCTTTATCTTCGCGTTTTCCACGGCAGTGATGTTGCTGGGTGCCGCCGCCAGCGTCTCCCTTATGGCTGTCAAGAAATGGCCTCGGCCCGAGCCGCTGGCACTGCGCCAGGCCGTGGGGAACGTGACGCGTCCAGGGAGCCAAGCTGTGAGCATGACGATTGCGATCGGTATCGGTGTCATGGTCGTGACAACCGTTTCATTGGTTGAACGATCGTTGCTCGCGCAGGTGGGCGAGAATCGGCCGACAGACTCACCGACCTTTTTCTTCATCGACATTCAGCCTGACCAAGCAGAAGGAATGGTAAATCTCCTTCGAGATCGTTCCGGCGACCTAAACCCTCATTTGACGCCGTTGGTCCGCTCGCGGCTCTCCGCCGTGAAGGACGAACCTGTGACATTTGAGCCGATGTCAGAGGAGGAAGATCAGCGGGAGAAAGCTGCCCAGAAGGAAGAACGTCGGAGGAAGTGGTTTTTGACGAGAGAATACGTCCTGACGTTTCTTCAAGACCTGCCCAAAGATAACAAGGTGGTTCAAGGTGAATGGTGGACATCGGGACAACCGTTGTCCAAACCACTGATCTCGATAGAAGAAGATGCCGCGAAGCAACTCGGAGTCACCATCGGCGATACGCTTGAACTTGATATCCAAGGGGTCCCTATCACCGGCGAGATCAGCAGCATTCGGTCGGTCGAATGGGGAAATATGTCGACCAACTTCTTCATGATTTTTTCGCCGGGCTCGCTCGACGGGGCCCCGCATACCTATGTGGCCACCGCTCGTGTGGATCCGTCGGACGAAGTGCCTCTCCAGCAGGCGGTCGTGGCGGCGTTCCCGAATGTCACCGCGATCAATATCGGAGACGTGCTCGACAGTTTTGCGCGGGTACTGGATCGCTTGTCTCTCGCCATTCGCGCGGTGGCTTTGTTCTGTGTCTTATCGGGTGGATTGGTGATGGCGGCGGCATTAGCTGCGACTCGGTATCGTCGGCTGTACGAATCCGTGATTCTTAAAGCCTTGGGTGCGACACGCGGGGTCATCGCCCGTTCGTTCGCCCTCGAGTACGCTATGTTGGGAGCTTTAGGCGGGCTTCTCGGAATCGCGCTGGCCAGCGCGTTATCCTGGGCGGTCCTGGAGACCGTATTCGATCTCTCCTGGAGTCTTCAGCCTGGCGTGCTGGCCATTGGCTTTGTGGCCACTGTCACGCTGACCTTACTGGTCGGTTTTCTCAGCACCTACCGAATCCTTGGGCAACCCCCGCTGGCCGTACTTCGTCAGGAATAGCCCTCGCGCTCATGGTCCTTGGGTCGATTTACATGCGTGACGGCACGACTTCTGGCAGCCACACGTCGATGATGCGCCTGATCCGCCGCTCCTCTCCACGATAGAGGCGGGTGAATCGCAAGCCGATCGTACCATTCCCTGCTGAAGAACGAACTACCGCTTCGGCAATCGTAATCGGGAGCGAATCGTTGGAATACTGAAATTCCATTTCCAAGCGGGAGCCGATGATGACTGGAGCGGTCGTGCGGATGCGACACCCACGAATCGAGAGATTCTCGATCACACCTTCCTGACCGACTCGTGGCGAACCTGGAGTCCGTGGTATTCGAAACCAAGCCGGAAACGACACCTCCACCCGATCGAAACTCCTTCGAGGACTGAGCGTGCGGTGTCCGAGAAATTTTCGAAACCGCTCGGCACAGAGCTGACAGCGGAACGGATAAATGGTGAACCCGCTGAGCAGGGCATCTGAAAGGCCTTTTCTTGCCGCTAAACGGACTTTTACCGCGTGACAAGTCGGACAGCTAATACTGGTTGTCTTTCGTCCCATCGGATATCCACTCGTTGAGAATTTTATCGAGCGTAACACCTTGGAGCAACTGAGTGAACATACGTAGTAAAGAAGCGCTACTTCTACGCTACGGAAAGGGCTAGAGAGATTCTCAGATCGGTTACGAGCGGTGAGCAATCCCTCACTCGACGACAACGCATCGAATAGCTCATCTCTTCAGGCTGCGTCATGAGCGTTTTTGAACAAGTCCTCATGTGCACGGGCGTATGAATAACCCTACATTTGACGTATGGTTTGAGGTGATCCATTATATATACTTTGCTCCTGGCGAGCGGCATGATCCAACCAAGATGGAGGAAGCCACCTACCGATGGATGCGGCCAGTTTCTATGAAGCGCAGGCACTGAACTATCTCGATACTCGAGACCGATCCGGCGTAGGAGTGGAAATTGTTCGGAATTGGGCAAAATCTCTCCCTTCCGGCAGTACCATCGTCGATATCGCCTGTGGCGGAGGATATCCCATCACAAAGACTCTTGTGGACGCTGGGCTCGTGGTATGGGTGATCGATTCATCTCCCACATTGCTCAAACAATTTCGATTACGCTTTCCTACGATTCCCACCCAATGTGCGTCAGCCCTGAAGAGCGACTACTTTGGGCGTACCTTCGACGCCGTCATCTCGATCGGCCTGGTGTTTCTTCTTCATGAAGACGAGCAGCTAGCCTTCTTCCGCCGTGCATCGGAGATCCTCGTACCACGAGGACGGTTTCTCTTCACCGCTCCTGTCGAAATTGGGACCTGGCAGGATGTCACGACCAGTCTTGAATGCCGGTCACTGGGTCGAATCGCCTACACGCGTGCGCTCGAACGCGCTGGTTTTCGCCTGATCCGTACACACATCGATGAAGGTGAAAACAATTACTATGAAGCTCAAAAGATCAATGGGCCTGCGTCGTGAGAAAGCGGCTATGGGGTCAATGAGTGCAACCTGCGCCATCTAGCGGCGTGCCGTTCAACATCATCGCACACATGACCGTCTCAGGATTGCATGGCGCTCGTAAGAGTCGTCTGCATCGTGCGACCTTCTCGTTCTCGGAATGAGACCACTATACGAAGCTGTTCTAAATACTGGTCCAGCGTTTTCCCGCCTAGATCGATTTTACGGGACGTAAAGAACTCCCGCACATCCTGCTCAAGCTCCGGTGTGGCGAGGCCCACGATCCCGCCGCACATCCGACGGAGACCCTGTTTCGGGAACAACCGGTCCATTTGTTCCCAGTTCGTCTTCACAAACTCCCAGGCCAGCTCGCGAGCATACACATTCGTCATCGTGGCTGAGACGATAAACGGAGCATCTTGGGTGCGGATTTCCCCGTTGATGGTTTTGGTCAATGTTCGTGCGATGAGAGCTGGAGAGCGGAACATGGCCAGTGAGAAGAGGTAGCGTCGTTCTTCTTGAGGAGTGGAAGCCGTTCGATACAGCTCAGAGAACTCCTCGTAGCGGGTCTCATCACCGACATACGCCAGAATGCTCACGAGAGCCGGCACGATATTGGGATCCACCGCCGAGGGGTCTTTTCGATATTGCCGAAACCGTTCCACAGCTTGCAGTTGAGTCGCGTGATCGTTCCCTTTCCGGCCAAGAGCACCGAGGAGATCTCCACGCAATTGCCGGATGAGATCCGATTCTCCAGGCTTGGGATCCCAGCCCAACTCCTTCACGACTTGGCTCACTCGATCTCGTATCAAGGCTTCCAGCGAAGGCCTGTCGTTCGGTTCGATGATTCTGTTTAGAAGGGAGAATGAGTCCAGGAGAACCGCCCAGACATTCTTGTCCCGCTCGCCCTTGAACCGCACGGTGTGCGCCAGATAGTCCCCAAGCGGCATGAATCCGGCCACGGTCGTGGCCCAGGCGTCACTGACCAGGTTGAACCGTTCAATGGGCACAAGACGATCGCGCTCCTGATCGAGCAGTGGCTGGAGAAGGGGCCCACGATGGTGGGTACGGTAAAAACCATGTCCTCCCGTATTGACTAACACAGCCGTCACGCCATTCGGCAACGGCACCGTCTCCTCCCTCTTCGTCAGAAGAATTTGACGCTGTTCGGTGCGCTCACCGAGCCAGAAGCGAATCTGGATGGGAATGTGCCAGAGCTGTTGTGCTGGTGTTTCTTGTCTGAGATAAGTGAACCGTTGCTGTGAGAGCTGGAGGGTTTGGCCATGCATCTCAGCCGTGACCAGAGGAAAGCCAGGCTGAAAAATCCAGCCGTTCATCAGCTCCGGAACCGGTTGCCGTGCGACCGCGCCGATGGCAGTCCACAAGTCTTTCGTATCGGCATTGCCATAGGCATGGGTGCGGAGGTACTGCCGCACCCCATCACGGAACACGGTCGGCCCGATGTATTGCTCTAACATCCGAAGGACCGACGCCCCTTTCTCATAGGTCAAGACGTCGAACATGGCATCTGCATCTTTCGGAGCCTGAACTTCGTATTCGATCGGCCTTGTGTTCATCAAGCCATCGACCGAAAACGCCGCCGCGCGGGCCACGCTGAAGGTCTCCCATCGTTTCCATTCCGGCTTCCAGGCATCGACCGCGAGTATTTCCATGAATGTCGCGAAGGCTTCGTTCAGCCACAAGCCGTTCCACCAGGACATCGTGACCAAGTCTCCGAACCACATGTGGGCATTTTCATGGGCGACCACATCGGCAACTCGTCCGAGCTCGGCGTGGGTGCCTGCGTGCGGATCAACAAGGAGCGCCGTCTCTCGGAACGTGATGGCGCCGAAATTCTCCATCGCGCCCGAAGCAAAGTCGGGGATCGCCACCAGATCCAGCTTGTCGCCTGGATAACGGATGCCGTAGTAGTCCTCAAAGAACTTCAGCGACGCCACCGCAATCTCCTGGCCGAATGGTGCAAGGTGCTGCTTGCCCGGCACGGTCCAAATTCGAAGCGGCGTCTGCCCGACGAAGGTCGGCTTGGTTGGTTGCATCTGACCGATCACGAAGGCCACGAGGTACGTCGACATGTTGATCGTCTCGGCAAACCGCACCACCTTCTTGTTCTGTTCCGTAGACTCGGACACGATCGAAGTGTTCGAGATTGCCGTAAGTGGTCGATCGACGACAAGCGTCGTGGAGAAGACTGCTTTAAAATTTGGCTCATCCCAGCAGGGGAAGGCTCGGCGGGCATCGGTGGCTTCAAACTGCGTGGCAGCTAGGGTCTGCAGAGCGCCTGACGTATCTTTATAAGTACTGCGATAGAAACCTCTCAGCTGATCATTGAGTGTGCCCTGAAACGAAAGGTTGAGCCGCCATTCGCCTGGATCAAGAGGCTGATGGCACGAGATCCGCACACGTTGCAGCGCCGGATCCAATTCGACTGTCGCAGTGATTTTCTGGCCGTTTTGTCCTTCGATTCCATCGGATGTGATAACGAGATCGGTTGCGTTTAAAAGAATCGTCTGCGTCTTCGTCCTCACCGTCAAGGTAATGGCGACCTGCCCGGTGAACGCGGCTGCTGTGAGGTCCGGCACAAGTCTCAGGTCATAGCGGGTGGGAATCACATGGCGTGGGAGGCGGTAAGGATCGGTGCCTTGGGGAATCTCGTCGTCATTCATCTCAACTCCATAGGGTTCGATTGTAGTGCCTGCCGCACTTGGTGGCGCTGATCGTACGATTACCGCGTGGGCGAGGGGAACGCACAGGAAGAAGCGGGCCTGCCTTGCCAACCGCCACAACATCTCTCTGCGGTTGATGGCCTCATTGTTTCTGTGAGACATGAAGGGTCTGGACCCCGTGAGGCGTGCCGACGATCAAGATATTCGTTCGACCGACAAATAGGCCGGTTTCCACAACGCCGGGGATCAGATTCAATGCCGCTTCGAGTTCACTCGGCCGGTTGATGCGATCGATATGGACATCGAGAATCAGGTGCCCTGCCTCGGTTTTGAATGGACTGCCGGTTCGCTCTCTGAGGACCACACGACCATTGGTCAGCGCTTCGATTTCGCGAGCCGTGCTGCCCCAGCCGAAGGGAATGACTTCGATCGGCAGAGGGAAGGAACCTCCAAGCACGGGAACTTGCTTGGTATGGTCCACCATGACGATGAATTGCTTCGCTGAGGCTGCCACAATCTTTTCTTTAAGGAGTGCGCCACCGCCGCCTTTGATCAAATTGAAATTCGGATCCACCTGATCGGCTCCGTCGAGGGCGACATCGATCTCCCAACAATTTTCGGAATCGAGAAGGGGAATCCTATACTCCCTGGCGAGCGCGGCAGTTTCTTGAGATGTCGGCACGCCTCGCAGCTTCATACCGGCGCGGACTCGTTCGCCGAGGGCAATCACCACATACTTGGCGGTCGACCCGGTTCCCAGCCCGACGATCATACCGTCACGGACAAATTCGACGGCCTTGAACGCGGCGGCTTTCTTCAAGCCATCGAGATCGTGGATGGTCATGGTGTGGAAGCGTGTGAGAGAGCCGCCGCAACCGAGGCGGCGCCCAGGAGGGCAGTCTGCGAGTTCATGATGACTTTCACCGGCATCTGAGTCATCAGTTTTTTGTACCGACCCTTGTTGGTAAATGCCTTCATGAAGGTGCCATCTTTGAGTTTGGTGATGAGCTTGGGCGCAATGCCACCGCCGACGTATACACCATCCAGTGAGAGGGCTTTCAAGGCGAGATTTCCTGCTTCGGCCCCATAAATCGACGCAAACAGATCGAGCGATTGCTGGGCGATCTCCGCTTGACCTTGCAATCCAGCCTGAGCGATTTCCGCGGGAGGATTCCCTGCCTTGATCTTCTCCGCCAACCACGTCGGCTCATTCTTTTTTGTATCGCGAAGAAACTCGTATACGGCGTGGAGGCCAGGACCCGAGACAATTCGCTCATAGCTCACGTGGAGATACTGGCTGCGGAGATAGCGAAGCAGTTCGATTTCTTGGTCATTGTTCGGAGCAAAATCGGCATGGCCTCCTTCGGACGGCATCGGACGGTAGGATTTCCCGTCCCAGAACAAGATCGCTTCGCCCAGCCCGGTCCCGGCGGCGATCAGCGCCAGCGCCTGGCGCTTCTTTGGTGGACTGCCCGCATTGAGCACATCCAGCTCATCTGCACGCAACCACAGAAGTCCATAGGCCGTTGATTCCAGGTCGTTGAGGAGTTGCACACGCGGAATCTCGAACCGTTTCGCGATCGCCCGACCGTCAACGATCCAGGGAAGATTGGTGGTCTCGCAGCGATTGTCGATCACTGGTCCGGCGATACCGAAGCAAGCTGCCGCGAGCTTCAGCCGTTCCAAAGGTTGGCTATCGGCTGGTGTGTCCTTGTCACCACCTTCGGCCCCATCTGACTCTAGTGGCCGAGGCGGTTGAGGCGGTGTCAGAAACTCCACAAGGATGTCTTCGAGAGAGGTGTAATCACCACTGTGGAAACTTTCCAGACGTATCGGTTCCACTCTCTCCTTGGTCCACTCATAGAGGGCGAGGTTCGTTTTCGTTCCGCCGATGTCGCCCGCTAAAATCATGTGTCGTCTCAGTTCGTTGGTCGCGTTGTCAGGTGTTGTGCGGCAGCATGGTCGAGAATCCACACAAGTCGGCCATTATGAGGCGAGACTCTCGATGCTGGCAGCGAATGTTCTGCGTCCGACTCGATGACTCTGTGGACCATTTCTGATTTCCCAGCCCCCGTGACGATGAACAGTACCACAGCCGCATGGTTCAACACACCTAGGGTGAGGGTGAGGCGCGAACGAATACCAGTGGGAGCCTGACCGACAGTCACAAGCTTAGATCGCTCATGCAACGCCGCGGTGCCGGGAAAGAGGGATGCGGTATGGCCATCGTCTCCGAGACCGAGCAGGACCAGATCGATACGAGGTACCGCTGGCGTCCGACAGGTCGTCACGTCTCGGAGTGTTTGCTCATACTCCTCAGCAGCCACAGCTGGATTCGAATATTCCCCCTTCATGCGATGAATTCGATCTTGGGGCAAGTTCAACGGTTGAAACAGTTCGCGCTGCGCCATTCCATAATTACTGTCGGTACGATCCGGTGCGACGCACCGTTCATCTCCGAATAGAAAGACGATACGCGACCAATTGAAGCGGGTGCTCCATTCTGGTGTTCTGATGGTCTGGTAGAGCGTCTTTGGCGTCGACCCACCGGAGAGGGCAATCACGCATTGACCGGTGGATTGAATGGCCTGCTCACTGATGGTCAGGATGAATGCGGCCGCCTTCTGGGCCCAGTCTTCATGACGAGTGACATAAATTTCCGGAGTGGCGGCCATATCAACGACGAGAGGTGCGACGAGATTTCTTTGTGACGGCTCGTCGACGAGCCGTCGTGGATGGCTGAAAGCCAGCGGTGATGCGGTTCACCGTGGCGGCCGGATCTGGACCCAGGAGAATTCGGATCGCATGGCGATCGTGCGCGCGCAGCGATTCAAGATCACCGGCAGCCTGGGCCTGAGCCAGTGTTCCAAAAGAGAAGGGTTTGCCGGGAATGGCGAGGTCCGGCTTCATGCGATCCACGAGTTCTACAAAGACTCCCGTGTTGGGCCCGCCTTTATGAAGCTGTCCGGTTGAGTGGAGATATCTGGGCCCATATCCATATGTCGTGGCGACTCGGTGTGTGCCCATCAGAGCCTTACGAAGTCGGGCCATCGCCGTTTCCAAAGAGCGCGATGGCGTCGTATAGGCCAGCACGGAGACATAGGTACCGGGCTGGAGATGGCCGGCAATCGCCTGCGCGACGCCTTTGGGATCAGTAGCGGCTTGGTCCGGTAATCGCCCCGTCGATTGATAGGCATCGAGGACACGATTGGTATTGTCTTTACTCTCTTGAACATTCGGTTGGTCAAATGGATGAATCCCCAGCACGTGGCCGGCGACGGCCGTGGCAAACTCCCAACGGAAAAACTCTGCGCCCAAATCATACCGATCTTTGAGATCCAGCTGAAGGACCGGATGTTGTGCCTTGGTCAACGCTTGAACTGCTCGATCCAGAGCCCCGTTCTTATCCCCCTTGAGCTTCAGATAGACAAAGCAGCGATCCTTTCCGTACGCCTTGGGTGTCACGACCGGTTCTTGTGCGATGGGAATCAGACCGGTCCCTTGTTTCCCCGTGCTTTCCGCAAGAAGCTGTTCGACCCACAGACCGAATGTTGAGAGGGATGGAGAAGCAATGATCGTCACCTTGTCGCGCCCACTTTTCGCAAGGCTTCCCATCGCGGCTCCTAGATAGGCGCCAGGATTCGCCGCCACGTTGTCCTGCTCTCGACATCGCTCCGCCATCTCGGCTGCCCGGTCCAAGAGCTTGGTAATATCGAGGCCGAGGAGTGCGGCCGGCACAAGTCCGAACAGGGACAGGACGGAATACCGCCCCCCGATGTCTGGTGGATTTGTAAAAATCTGGCCAAATCCGTACTCCTTTGCCATCTGCTCCAAGCCAGTACCTGGATCAGTGATTGCAACGAATTGTTTGCCGCCATGATTGCCCTTGGACTTTGAGACGAGGAGCCAAAAGTGGCTGAACAGCGACATGACCTCGATGGTTCCTCCGGACTTGCTGGCCACGAGAAAGAGTGTCTTCGCCGGAGAAATGGCCTTGGTCACCTGTTGAACCCAGCCAGGAACGGTCGAGTCCAGGACCCAGAGGCGCGGAGCCGCCTTCTGCGAGCCACAAACTGTTCGGAATACCTCCGGTCCGAGGCTGCTGCCTCCCATGCCCAGAAGGACGACATCCTTTATTTTCATCTCCTTCGCCACCGATACACAGTGGTGCAGCTGAAGAAGTTGTTGCCGCATCTGGTCCTGCACCGTTAACCAGCCGAGACGATTGCTGATCTCCGTCGGATCGTTCTTCCACAGGCGATGATCCTTGTCCCATAGGCGATCCACAACCCGATCACGAGCGAGACATTCAAGGGTTGAATTGATGGTCGGTGCAAATGACGGCGGGAGCTGTTCGGACAGCCTTGTGGGCATCGATATCCCCTTTCGACTCATTCTAGGTGGTGCCATGCTAAGTAGTGATCCGTATCTTATGGAGCTAGTCAAGAAAAGGCAACGCTTCTTCAAGTCTGTGCAAAACCGGGAGAGATATCCTGACGCAATTTCCTTGTCTCTGTCAGGCGAGTGGATCACAATGCCGGCAGCAGTGTCAGCAACCGAAACTTCTCCGTCTTGCCGGTTTCCAATCAGACTCCAACACCTATTGGAATACTCAACTATCGGCGGCGCGCCGGATAACGACAGCCATTCCGTTTACTAGCGACCAGGCCAACGATTGGGCGTGATCGACCGAGATGGTGAGTTCAAGGTGGGCAGCCGATGGCGACGATTGGTCTGACCAGATCGTGTTGCTCCAGTTTGCAAATCGACGCCACCAGCCTTTTCCCATGAAGGCCAGTCCTTGCAAGAGATTGCCTTTCGAGGCCATGGGGACGACGTTAATGGCGAGCCCAGATGTAAACGACAGGGTATAGTCCAGCGGCATATCAGATAACGAAATCGGTTCTTGTTCAGCCGCCGCGCCTGGTTCGATTTTGCGACGGACGACAGGCGGGCGAGAAACTAATCGATGAATGCCGGCTAACGCCTTTCGCTCTCCGGCAGACCAGCGCTCGATGGGCATCTGATGCAGCTCCACGCCCCGCCCCTTGATGTGAATCGTGTGTTCGACGAGATCGATCAGGACGTAGGTCTGGGGGCGGGCGGCGAGTTTGAGTTCGTCCTCAAGGACCCGAGCGGCTTCTTTCACGCTGCCGGGGTCGCTCAGATTGAGGTTAGGAAAGGTGTCGAGGTCTTTGGCCCAACTTGGGGTCACCAGGGCCAGGAACAAGAGAATGGCGCAGCGGCTCAGAAGTGGGATCTGCGCGGGATGAGGGATCAAAAGATCATGATCGGCGTTCCCACACGAGCGAGGGTGTAGACGCCCTTCAGGTCGCTGTCGTTTAGACGGATACAGCCATGGGTCACGTTTTTTCCCAACAACCTGGTGTAGAGGGTCCCATGGATGAAGTACCCTTTGCCGAACCCCAGGGCGTAGTCGCCAAGGACCCCATCCTCCGCACGATCGGCGACATTTGTCGGTACGCCGAGTCCTTCTTCGATAAACGCCCAATCTGGTTTGATCCACGTCGGCTTGGTCAACTTCGACAGAACATGGAATTCCCCACGCGGTGTGTCGAAGATCCACTGGCTGTCTGCGTCGTCGGGTTTGTCGAGTATGGTCCCACTGCCGGTTGACGCGATGGCATCCAACACGACCTCGCCTTGGCGTTTGACGTAGAGTCGGTTGCGCGCCGTGTCGACTAATATGTACGGCTGGCTCGGCTTGAGGTTGGACAACTGTCTCGAGAGGACCTTGTATCTGGCTTGTAAGGCGCGCAGGTTCGGTTCGTCGTGAACGACGGGTCGGGGAACCACCTTTGATGGCATGGGGGCTGGAGTGGACGCGACCGGCCGCGTGTCCGGAGCAAAGGCAACCCAGACGAGAAGGAGCGCGACGACAGTACCAGCCAGAATGACTCGTCCCATGATCGTTTTCTTACGTTTCGTCTCTCTTGTTTGCCAGTGCGGAAAGGGCGCGTGCCACGGCATTCTCTTCGGTTAAGGCGCCGACGATGGTGATCGGCGTACCGACGGGCACACTGTCGAAGAGCGTTGCCATATTGGGGTTATCCAGCATCACGCAACCTAGTGTCTGTTCCGTCGATTCGTTCCCGACACCGTGGATTTCGATCAGTCCACCAATGCCTTTGCCGAGCGCAATGTGGCCGGTTTTTTGCGCCAGGGTGAACCGGCGTCGGTCTTCGGCATTGGGATAGTCCAGCACAAGCGCTCGATAGAACTGCGTTTGCCCTGGGCCACGCTTATCGGTCACACGATAGCGGCCTTCGGGGGTCGCCCCGTCACCTTGGAACTGCTTTTCTCGTATGCCGTTAAACCCCAGTCGAACGGCGTATGATAGCACCTTCCGCCCGTTCTTGTAGAGGGTCAGTTCCCGATCAGCCTTACTGACCAGAATGGCCGGGGATTCGTGATTTCTCGACCAGGCGATGGTCTGTTTGGCCATCGCCTGCCAGGACCCAATTTTGTTCCTATCGGCGTATCGTCCCAGTTCTCGCGCTAACAATGATGTCTGATTCAGGAGCGATTGATCCGCGTCGGCCGCGATTTGAATCGCTCGCCGGTAGTCCTTTTGGTCGAAGTATGAGCGCGCCTGCTTGACCAGGAGATCTGTGTGCACGAGCCGTTCTCCCAGGACAATGCGGCCATCGATCGACGCAACGTGGGACGTCATCAGGTGAAACCGGTCTTCGATGCTCTCCACCTTCGCTTGCGCCGTGCGTTGCCGAACGGCTTGCTGATCATGAAGCCGGGCGACGGTCCGCTCTCCCAGGGTATACAGACCTCTGAGCTCGGTCTCCAGCTCGCTGGTCTCCCACGGCCATCGGATCAGATCGTCATCCAACTCCGCGCGCGATTTCAGCGCGATCCATTGTCGGACAAATTGCCGGTATTCTTCCGGTGCTGTTTCCGCGGCGTGCAATGCAATCAAGTCCTGATCGATGGATTCCAGGTCCGCAATGAGGTCTGGCGGAACAGCCTGGACGCACCCACTGAGGGCGAGGAGGCCGAACACCGTTGAAAGTACTCGATTCATGTGACCTACCTGCATACTGGAGTCTAGCGTTTCGAGGGCTTGCCTCGTCCAACTTTCGCTAAGGCGGTTTGTATTTCGGCTTGTACCCCCTGGCTCATTTCGTTGATGGCTTTGGCCTGTGTTTGCGCGGCCGGATAATCCTCTTTGTTGATGGATTCCTGCACCTGGCTCAGTAGAGACTTCAGCCCTTCCACATCGTTCTTGATGGCTTCTACGGCTGCACGATCTTTCCCCACCGGCGCTTTGGCGACCAGGTCTTGAGCTGCCCTCACCGCTTCTTCAGCGACCTGCTGGGCCTGCATGGCGGCGACGCGGCCCTCCTCTTTCTTCTGAGCAGCACCGACTTTTATCCGTTCGCTGTCGGCTTTTGCCGAGATAGACAATTGCTGTGCCTTCCCATAGTCGCGGAACAGGGCGAACTTCCCGTCTTGCTCTGAGACTTCCTTCCTCATGGCATCGAGGGTCCCCTCGAGCTTGGCATATTCGTCCGGAGAATAGGTGGAGGCTCCGCTTTCTCGAGCATCAGTGAGCGCTTTTTCAGCTTGCTGGATTTGGTCCGTCGGTGGATCCGCACAGCCAGCCAGCATCGCGAACGCCATTCCGAGAGGGATCAGTGATATTCTACGCTGCATACGCATACGAAAGGTCCTCCTTAAGGATTCTGTCGCCAGGCTGTCTATGATCCACCGCGCTGTGACCTTGGGATGAAAGTGGAAGCCCCTGCAAGAACCGACACGACGGCCATACGATTGATCACAACCCCAAAAAGGTCAGCAAGCTCGATGCCAGCACACATGGTTGTTGTCCGGTCATTATACCGTCTATTGTGCATATTTATAGAGGAAGTCAGGCATGGGTTGGTAGCCTATTTTGTGGCATTCTGGCCAAGGTCAGCAAAAATGCCTCAAACATCACACCATCAGTGGTTTGCCTGGTAGTATGGTATCCAAAATTATAGAGTTTGTCAGGTGCACGGTAAAATTGACTCCTCCCGGTGCCTCACTTATAATTCCACGTTCATTTTCATGAGAAGGCGGACCGTCCATTAGATCGGAAGGAGTGCCATGTCTTTTACATTTCAACAACCGTCGAACTTAAAAAAGAAACGGGAGCATGGGTTTCGAAAGCGCATGAGCACCAAGAACGGTCGTAAAGTTCTGGCCCGTCGACGGGCGAAAGGGCGAGCTCGATTGACGGTCTAGGCTCGGGGTGCTTGATCAGCGGTGTTCTTCGGAGTGCCTGTCCAGTCTCTTCGTGCTGCTGCCGCGTACGACCACCTTCCACCTTGTAGCTTCCATATGGGTCATACCGGGTGGGATATGGCGAAGAGATTTCTCTTCATCTAGATGATGCCGAAGGCACCTCGACGGACAACGATGTTCCTGCGCAGTACCCAGGATATCCAAACCGTCAAATGCCGTGGTCGGCGGGTTTCGACCACGCTGTTCAATCTTCTGGCATGCAAACTGGACGATGCCCCCACCAGAATCGGGATCATTGTCGGAAAGCGATTGGGAAATGCGGTCAGGAGGAATCGGGCCAAACGAGTGTTTCGAGAATTGGCGAGGCAGTACTGGCCGGACTTAGTTCACGGGCATGGACTGCTCGTGTTTCCAAAACGGGACGCGCTCTTGCAATCGAGGGAAGATCTGATCCGCATGTGGAAGTCGTCGCTGGAACGTATGCATCTTCTTCGTCGCAGGATAGAGGACACAGATTGATATGCAACGCCTGTGTCTCGGGCTCATTCGAGGCTACCAGATGGTGATCTCCCCATTTCTTGGGCCGACCTGCCGGTTCGAGCCGAGCTGCTCCCAATATGCATCAGACGCGATTACGAGGTACGGCGTCTTGCACGGCATTGGGTTGGCCTTTGTCCGGCTCATGAAGTGTCATCCTTTCCATCCCGGAGGGGAAGACCCGGTCAAGTAGTGGCCATTCTATCTTTAAAGAAAGCATAACCATCGCATGGACAAGCGAGTCGTAGTATTTCTAGCGCTTTCGGTCTTGATTATCGTTGGATATGAGTACCTGCTCAATGAGCTTGGGCTACTCCCTCCAGAAACCGTATCTGAGTCGGCTAATCAGCCAACTACCACCGGGGAATCACCTTCTCCTGAGGCCGAGACCCAGAGTGGAACTGCTCCACCTTCTCCGCTCCGCACAGATGGCGGCGACTCTTCATCCAAACCAACCACGACTGAGACACCTGCGCAGACGGCACGGGCGGAACCGATCGCCGCTGAGATTGTCGAAGTGGAAACTGAGTTGTATCGCGCGAAATTCATTAGCCGAGGCGCGGCCCTCACGAGCTGGGAACTCAAGCAATATCGTACCGCCTCTGGCGCGGAAACACTGGTTCAGCTCGTCCGTCAAGGAAGCAAATTTGCCCAACCCTTGGCTACGACGACAGACGACCCCGCTCTCGCCAAGGAGTTGGGGCAGGGCCTCTATCATGTTGCGAAGGACTTTACGACCCTGGATCAGGATCATCCAACCGGGCATGTCACCTTCTCGTATGAGAGCGCCGGTACAGGAGCACGGCTGGAAAAACGGTTGACCTTCCACGCCGACAGCTATCTCGTAGATATAGAACTGGTCCAGAGTGGTGTACCAGGGACGGTCAGCCTTGAATTGGGGACGAACTTCGGCATTGTCGACTGGGGAGAGGGGTTCATCGGTTCCGTCGGTGCGGCATCACTCGTCGATGACAAGATTGAAAAGGGTATGCCGGACTCGGAGTTGGAACGCAAGGGGTCCGTACGATGGGTCGCTCTACAAGACAAGTATTTTATTTCCGCGCTGATGCCAAAGACCGCGTCTTCGACGGTTGCCAACAACCAGGGTGAAAAACTCGTCTCGACCGCTGTTCGCCTATCCACGACTGGGCCTGAAACACCCCATTTGCTGCAGCTCTATGCTGGTCCCAAAGAGCATGACATCCTTGAGAGTCTGCACGTCGGTTTGGAGGATACCATTGATTTCGGATGGTTTCTTTTCGGGAGCTGGGACACTGTTCGAGCAATCGCGAAGCCTATTTTCCATATTCTCCGCTGGATCAATGAATATACGCATAACTATGGGCTGACCATCATCCTCCTCACCGTGGGGATCAAAGTGTTGTTCGTGCCCCTGCAGTACAAGAGCTACAAGTCTATGAAGCAGATGCAGGGTATCCAACCCAAGGTGTTGGCGCTCCAGGAAAAGCTCAAGGACGATCGAGAGCGCCTGAACAAGGAGTTGATCAAACTCTACCGCGATCAGAAAGTGAATCCCGTGGGTGGGTGCCTACCGATGGTGCTACAGATGCCGGTATTCGTGGCGCTGTTCAATATCCTATACATGACCATCGACTTGCGCCAAGCACCCCTGGGGCTGTGGATCACCGATCTGTCCATGCAGGACCCTTACTACATCCTCCCCATTATCATGGGCGTCAGCATGTTCGTGATGCAAAAGATCCAGCCCACGACGATGGATCCGAATCAAGCGAGAATCATGCTGCTGCTGCCTGTGTTCATGACCTTTCTCTTTATCAATTTTCCGGCTGGTTTGGTCCTGTACTGGCTTACCAACAATGTCTTGAGCATCGTTCAGCAGTTTGTCACCGATCGTTTCTTCTTCAAGGGTGGTCCCGTTGTGCCCACCACAGCGGCCGCGGCCGCAAAGAAATGATACCGCTCAATTGGTTCAGGCACACCTAGGTACGACGAGGTGCGGGGGTCATGTCTCTTGACGGATCACCGGACGATACCATCTGCGCTATCGCCACGCCCATGGGCGAAGGCGGGATCGGGATCGTTCGGATCAGTGGATTGAACGCTCTTGATGTGGCCGGCACTGTTGTGAGATTGCGCTCCGGTCAGCCACTCCGTACTCTTCCCTCACACACGCTGCATATCGCTGATGTTTTAGGGCCTCGTATCCCGACTCGACGTATCGAATCACTCCCATCTGACTCATCTGGCGATGAGCGCCGTATCGACGAAGGGCTAGTGGTCTATATGAAAGGACCTCGATCCTTCACTGCCGAAGATGTGGTAGAGATTCATTGTCACGGAAGTGCAATCGTGCTCAAACTCGTGTGCGAGGCCTGCGTTCATGCAGGTGCGCGCTTAGCTGCACCGGGTGAGTTCACAAAGCGGGCTTTCCTCAACGGGCGTCTGGACCTGTCTCAGGCTGAAGCCGTATTGGATACGATCAAAGCTACGTCTGATCTCGGGTTGAAAATGGCCCACCGACATCTCCGTGGTGCGCTCGGCCAACAGGTCACCGGATTGCGACATGCATTGATGGCTCTGCTGGCCCACGTTGAAGCCGGCATTGATTTTTCTGAAGAAGATATTTCATTCGTTGGACGAGAGGAATTGCTTGTACGGCTCCAAGACTCTCACCTGCAGATCCAGCAGATGTTAACGACAGCTAAGACGGGTCGCCTCTTACGAGAGGGGGGACGGGTCGCCATCGTCGGAAATCCGAATGTGGGGAAATCTAGTTTGCTGAATACCTTCCTTCAAGAGGACCGGGCCATTGTGACGGATGTTCCTGGAACGACACGAGATTTGATTGAAGAATCTGTCGATTGGCATGGGATTCGGATTACATTTATCGATACGGCTGGGATTCGTGAAACCTCCGACCTGGTTGAGCAGGAAGGCATCAAACGATCCAGAATGGTTCAGGAAGAGAGTGATCTGATTCTGTATGTTATCGATGCAAACGAGCTGGCCAAAACAGGTGATGGTGACGTTGGACATATTGCTTCACGTCTTGCTCGTAACGGTTTCATCGTGATCAACAAGATTGACCTCGTCAACCCCCCAGCAGTCGCCAGGTTCTGTGAGTCCTTCTCTCAACAGTCATCGGTCAGGGTGGCCCCAATCTCGGTTCGAACCGGAGAGGGTTTGGACAAGCTGAAGCGTGAGATTGTATCTCAGTTTTTGGGCCCTTCGCTAGAAGCCAGTACCGGGTTGATGATTACGAATGTACGACACCGCATGGCTTTGGAACGGGCGATGACGTGCCTCGATCAGGCACTGGCTTCGGTGCGTGGCGGAGCCCAGCCGGAGTTTGTCGCGCTGGATCTTCGCGGCGCATCGGAGGCGCTCGGTGAGATTGTTGGCGACATTACTTCGGATGACATTTTGAACCGTATATTCTCCGAGTTCTGCATCGGAAAGTAGGGAATGCCTTGCTATCAACCTATGATGTGATCGTGGTCGGTGGTGGCCATGCCGGTTGCGAAGCTGCCCTCGCGGCTGCTCGGATGGGCGCGAAGACGTTGCTCTTGACCATGGAGTTGAGCCGGATCGCGCAGATGTCATGCAATCCTGCGATCGGAGGGATCGCCAAGGGGCACTTGGTAAAAGAAATCGATGCGCTTGGTGGTGAAATGGGGCGAAATACCGATCGTGCCGGTATTCAGTTCCGATTCATCAATACCAGCAAGGGTCCGGCTGTGCGTGCATTGCGGGCCCAATGTGACAAAGCACTGTATCGAACAGCCATGCAGGAAACCCTCTCCCAGGAGACAGGCCTGACGTTGGCCAACGGCGTTGTCGACAGATTACTCGTGCGTGGTGGATCGGTCGTCGGTATCGTGACCGGTGGTGGCGAGACCATTCATGCGAAGGCCGTTATTCTTACATCAGGTACTTTTCTTAGGGGTCTTATCCATATCGGACTCAACCATTTTCCAGCTGGTCGCGCTGGAGAAGCTGCAGCCGAACATTTGACCGATTGTATGCGTGATCTGGGGTTTGACACGGGAAGACTCAAGACCGGTACGCCACCTCGATTGGATAAAGACACGATCGATTTCTCAGCCATGATTCCTCAGTCCGGAGATTCTCCTCCTCCTCCGTTCTCATATCGAACTCAGCACATCACCACAAAACAAATCCTCTGTCATTTGACCTATACAAGTCCGGAGACCCATGAGGTTATTCGAAAGAACCTCGACCGCTCTCCACTCTACAGTGGCACTATTGAATCGGTCGGACCTCGATACTGTCCTTCTATTGAGGACAAGGTTGTTCGTTTTGCTGAAAGGGGTCGGCATCAGATTTTTATCGAACCCGAAGGTCTCAACTCTAACGAATTTTACCCGAATGGAATTTCCACCAGTTTGCCAGTCGATGTCCAAGCGGCTATGTTGAGGACGATCCCAGGATTAGAGTATGCCAAGATACTCAAACCTGGGTATGCCATTGAGTACGACTACTTTCCTCCACGTCAACTGTACCGAACACTTGAAACGAAATTGGTCGCTGGGCTTTATCACGCTGGACAAATCAATGGCACCTCTGGGTACGAAGAGGCTGCTGCGCAGGGTTTGCTTGCAGGGATCAACGCGGTGCTGAAGATTCGGCAACAGCCTGCGCTGATCCTGGATCGATCTCAGGCCTATATCGGAGTTCTTATCGATGATCTCATTACGAAAGATGCCAATGAGCCTTACCGAATGTTTACATCGCGAGCCGAGTATCGACTGTTGCTGCGGCATAGTAACGCCGACCTCCGCCTGACCAGTATTGGGTATGATGTTGGTCTTATTCCAGATTGGGCCTATCAAAAGTTGGCGCAGAAAAAGCGAACAATTGAAACAGAAATCGAACGATTAAACGCAACGAGACTACGGTTCAATGAGGCAATGAATGTAAAGGCGAAGGGAACATATTTAGAGGGCGCATCGACTAACCTGACGTTGGCTCAACTCCTTCGAAGGCAAGAGGCAACCTATCAGAGCCTCCTTACGTTCCTCGGTGAGACAACCATTGGCGATCATGAAAGCGCTGATGAGGTTGAACTTCAAATCAAATACGAAGGGTATGTCAGGAGGCAGCTTCAACAGGTCGATAAATTCAGACGACTCGAAGAGAAGGTAATTCCACTCAATTTTAGCTACGATATGGTTACTGGCTTTTCCAATGAAGTTAGAGAACGATTGAACAGGGTCCGACCTGAGACGATCGGTCAGGCTGCTCGTATCTCTGGCGTAACTCCTGCTGCGATATCCCTCCTTCTCGTCACAATCGAAAAGAACCAGCGATCATTCCAATCCGTTCGACCAGCAGTTCCGTAAAATACATTGGCTCGTCGGCTTAGCTATTGACCTTCAACGTGCATCAGCGTAATTGTTCCACGTGGAACATGCGGGTGGTCTTCCGTTCTTAATCCAAGAATGTGCGAGTTCAATAGGAGCCAGCCTCAATAACCGCCAAGCTCAGATGTTCGTGGATTATCTCAAACATCTGCAAGCATGGAATCGGTCGATCAATCTCACACGTATCACCTCAGATGAGGAAATCGTTATTAAGCATTTCGTGGACTCATTTGCCGCATTAATGGCACTCGAGATTGGTCCAGGATCCAGAATACTCGATATTGGATCAGGCGCGGGGTTTCCAGGGATTCCGTTGAAGATTGTCCGTCCCGATCTGACCATGACTCTCGTCGAGCCGGCACACAAGAAAACATCCTTTCTACGCTTTCTCGTGGGATTGCTTCGACTGGACCGCACCGAGATATTCGAAGGAACTCTCGAGCAGTTTGTGTCAAATCAGCTAGGCATCGGCTCGTACGACTACATCACGACACGAGCACTAACCCCACAATTGATTATGCAGATGGGCGCTAGCATTCTCCGTCAAGGAGGTGCTGCGATCTTCTATTCATCCCAATCTCTAGACAAGTTTGTCTCGGCTAATTCGTGGAAATTGGTGCATGACCATTCGTTCGAACTTCCAAGAGGATTTGGGAAAAGGCATATTTCTATCTGCTCACCGCTATCATACGGATGAGAACTTGTGATGTTCCACGTGGAACATAAATATTCCGCTGGAGAAGTGTCATGGGAAAAGTCATCGCAATAGCGAATCAAAAGGGTGGTGTTGGAAAAACAACAACCGCCATCAATCTTGCTGCCGCAATTGCACTGGAGGGAAAATCCGTCCTGCTCGTCGATATGGATCCTCAGGGGAATGCCACAAGCGGATTGGGAATAGATCAGCGGTCATTGACAAGGAGCACCTATACCTGCCTCGTCAAAATCAGCTCGATCCAGGACACCGCAATCGAAACATCCATCCAAGGGCTCTCGCTTCTACCAACCAATGCAGATCTAGCTGGAGCAGAGGTCGAACTCGCGAATGTTGAAGGTCGTGAAGAGCATCTGCGATCAATGATGGCTGGTGTCAGGGATAAGTATGACTTGATATTTCTGGATTGCCCACCAGCACTCGGCATCCTTACCATCAATGCCCTTGCAGCCGCGGATTCTGTTCTGATTCCGGTTCAGTGTGAATACTACGCCATGGAGGGATTATCACGCCTGATTGATAGCATTGATCTGGTGCGGCAATCCGTTAATTCAAGTCTGGAAGTTCAAGGGATTGTCCTAACGATGTATGACTCGCGTAACAGCTTATCCAGACAGGTCGTGGAACAGATCCGATCGCACTTCGGTCAAAAGGTTTACCAGGCAATTGTCCCGCGCAACGTGGCCCTCGCAGAGGCGCCCAGTTATGGCCGTCCAGGAATCTTGTACAATGCCGCATCAGCCGGCTCCCAATCATACGTGCTTCTAGCTAAGGAGTTTATTGCTCATGGAGAAAAAAGCTCTCGGTAAAGGGCTCGGCGCTCTTTTGGCCCCGGCCAGGGCCACCGTATCTGCAGATGCGGCTGATGTTCAGCGGATACGGATTGACAGCATTGTACCCAACCGTTATCAACCCCGTCACCACTTTCCGCATGAGGAACTGGCTCAACTTGCTGCATCGATCAAGGAAAGCGGAGTCCTTCAGCCGATCGTAGTGAGGCGAAAGGGGGACGGCACCTATGAACTCATCGCGGGAGAGCGACGATGGCGGGCATCTAAGGAGGCTGGACTCGACACCATCCCTGTAATTATCAAGAACTGCTCGGATCAAGAATCGTTATTGCTGGCTTTGGTAGAAAATCTCCAGCGGGAAGACTTGAATCCGATGGAAACTGCCCGCGCCTACTCACGAATGATGAAGGAGTTTGGCCTGACACAGGACGCCGTTGCCCTCAGGGTCGGCTGCGATCGATCGTCAGTGGCCAATTTTGTCCGTCTCACCCAACTTCCTACTGAGATCCAGGAATTTATTGAGGCTGGACGCCTATCGGCTGGGCATGCCAAGGTCATTCTTGGCCTGCCTTCCCAGGAAGAACAGCTCCGACTCAGTAAACTGGTTGTCTCTACCTCCCTATCCGTTCGAGAAACTGAAAAACTTATCGCTCGTCCTCCGGCAGGAAAAAAGCACCGTCCCATACCTGGACGCCACTCCCTATGGGCCGATCTGGAAGCCCGCCTACAAAAGCGTCTCGGTACCAAAGTGACCGTTCAGCCTCAAAAACAGGGTGGAAAGCTCGTGATCCACTGCTTTTCAAAGGAGGAGCTTGACGGGGTAGTCGACATCCTCCTTGGCTGACCTCCCCGCTCTGGTCCCTTTCAGTAGACCCACACGTCAAAAAATTACATCTCATTGCTTTTTGACACTTATGAACGCTTAATATCTTACTGAGACCAACCGATACGACACCTAACGAGGACAAACTCGTGAGGTGACTGGTAACCGCGTTCCCGCATTGGGAGAGGAGGCGATCGTATGTGGAAGGATAAGCAAGATGGTAGACGCTCCGACGAAGTAGAGATTGACGGCCCTGGAGGAGGGTTCGAATCCTCACGGCCAGAACCAGGACAAGACGTCAGTGCCTTTGTCGGAAAGGGCGTCGTGTTTAAAGGCACCATAACCTATCACGGCACGGTTCGGATTGATGGAACCCTCGACGGTGAAATCAACACCGAGGGCGTCCTATTAGTCGGGGAAGAAGCCGTGATCACAGCCAAGGTCACCGCTGGCACGATTGTCTGTAAGGGCAAGATCACCGGAGATATTCATGCCAAAGAGAAGATGAAACTTCGGGCTCCAGCCATGATCAATGGTGGAGTCACCACTCCGATGCTGTCCATGGAAGAAGGAGTTCTGTTTAACGGAACATTGGAAATGGAACAACCAGTACGCGCACTCCAACGAGAGACGGTGCTTCATCCGGTCGGGCCAACCGGGGACACTACGCTGAGAAAAGTGAACGGATAGCCAGGTACGGTTTGTGTCCGTCTCCAGTGCACGCAGCATCCACTCGTGCAGCCTGTGATGCAATGAGGACCCTATCTCGGCGGTTGTTTGTCACAAGGAGCTGGAAAACCTGATGTGGGCCCTAGGCGAAAGACAAACTCAAGACCCAGGCAGCAATGAAAATTTCACGTTCCTCGGAAAAGGGGTGGATTTCAAAGGGGTCGTCAACTTTGATGGAACGATACGTATCGATGGTCGAGTCGAAGGCGAAGTCCATACCACGGGGACGCTGATCGTCGGAGAACAGGCGACCGTCAAAGGTATTATCTCCGCTGGCACCCTGATGACCAGCGGGAAGATCAACGGAACAGTCACCGCCACAGCCAAGATACAAATTTTGAAACATGGGGTGTTGATCGGCGATATTCGAACCCCCGGCATTTCAATAGAAGACGGAGCGCACTTCCACGGCATGTGTGATATGGGAGCCCATAAATGGGTTGACGATCAGCCGTCTAACTCCAAGCATACCCAGGACCTCACCGGCTATCGGTCCAGGATGCGGGCCTCCGACCTCTAGCTCTTGACCCACACCTCCCGCTACAATGGGCGACGATGACTCGCCCTTCTGTTCTTCTCGGAATGAGCGGTGGAGTGGACAGCTCCGTCGCAGCAGCCTTGTTGGTTCGCCAAGGCTATGACGTTCATGGTCTTACACTCCAAGTATGGGAACACGAAGATGACTCAGTCACGACCTCGAAAAAATGGCAGGAACGGGGTTGCTGTAAGGTAGGTCTTGCCAAACACGTCGCCAAACTTCTCTCCATTCCCCATGAGGTCCTCGATGCTCGCGGCCGTTTTCGGACAAGCGTCATCGATGACTTCCTCCATGGCTATACCAATGGCACCACGCCCAATCCCTGCGTTCGCTGTAATGAACGCGTCAAGCTCCACATGCTGATCGACATCGCCGCCTCACGAGGCTTTGAGTATGTTGCCACGGGCCACTATGCCCGCCTCCAGATGCATGGCCCCTTTCTGGCCCTTGTTCGCGCTGCCGATCAGCGTAAGGATCAAACCTATTTTCTGTATAGACTTCACCCATCATGGCTACCCAAGCTCCTCTTCCCAGTAGGCGAACTTCAGAAATCAGCGGTGTGGGAGGAGGCAGAGGCTCTGGGCCTTCCGCCCGATGAGCTTAAGGAAAGCCAGGAAATCTGTTTCGTGACCCAGGGGGATTATCGGACGTTTATCGAAACGGAGCGCCCAGAATCAAAAAACCCGGGATTATTTGTGGACGAGGCGGGGCATCCCTTAGGCCAACACGAGGGTATTGCCTTCTACACCCCCGGCCAGCGCCGAGGCCTTGGTATTGCCACCGGCCGACGTCTGTACGTTCATCGAGTCGATCCATCAACCCGTACCGTCCTGCTCGGAACAGAAGACGCACTCCTCCAAAAGGACTGTGTGGTATCCGATCTCAATCTGTTCGATCCACGCCTGACCCAAGGAAAAGCAGAAGTCTACGTCAAACTTCGCTATGCAACACCTGCAACGCCTGCGACAGTCTCACCCCTGGGTACATCCAAGCTTGAGATCCGATTCCACACTCCGCAGCGAGCCATCAGCCCCGGACAATCTGCTGTGTTCTACGACGGTGATGCGGTCCTGGGAGGGGGTATTATCGAACCGTTCTGATCCGTTTTCTCACCCCCCTTCTGCTTGACATTGCCCCACAATCTTTTATAGCCTCGCAGCCGTACGACTACGACGCGACCGGGGCGCATGATCGGAGCCTCGGCGTGCGTGGACGAAAATTCCAAACATGGGTATGAGGGATTGATGTTCGGTTCATTTGGGTGGATGGAGTTATTGCTGATTTTGATCATCGTGTTGATCATTTTCGGCGCCGGCAAGCTCCCACAACTTGGAGAAGGCCTCGGCAAGGCGATCAAAGGTTTCAAGAAATCGGTTCACGAGGCCGACGCCATCGACATCACACCTGGAGATGAGGGACAGCATGCCCAACCTCAGGCTCCTCCGACCGCTCATACCACCGCCGAATCAGAATCGAGGCCGTCACCGGCACAGCAATCAGCACCGCCCGGTCAGATGAAGCAAGGATGACGGTCGAGCTGAACGGTGGCGCCTGAAACATCGACAACCATCGGAATCGGCATCCCACTGTGAACCATGTTCGGACTGGGTACCAGCGAGATCTTAATCATATTGATAATCGCTTTCCTTCTCTTCGGCCCTAAACAGCTGCCCGAAGTTGGACGACAAGTCGGAAAGGCGATTAAAGGTTTTAAGGATACTGCTGACGACCTTCGCAAATCAGTGGAACCCGAACTCAATCTTATCCAACAGGAAGTCAAAATGGTCGAACAAGACTTCCGGGCATCGATGAAGGAAGCAGAAGAAGAAATTACCGCCGCAAGTCGATCCGAAGAGGAGGGTAACGAACAAACCGGTAAATCGGGCCCTGCTTGACAAGATGGCCGAACGCGCTATCCTGAACGCAAATGATCTCGATACCGACGATCGATCCGCTTTACTACAGTCTACCCAGCACGGACCTCCTTTTGCGACAACCGCGTCGTTCATAACCAGTTGCTCGCTCGCTCAGGTCGATCCACCCTTCACATCGGATCGTAGATAAAGTTGAGCATCTGCGGCGTTGTTCCAAACCCTAGGAGAATAGCTCGTGCCCATGTCAGCGTCGCCAACTATGAACCTTTTGCAACTTCTATCGGAGCGCACATCATGTCGAGCAGTCTGAGCAAGACGTTCACCAATCTCAGCCTCATCGGTTGTCTCCTTCTGATTGCCGCAACAGCCAACGCAGCGTTCCAGCTGCCAGAGGGCGAAAAGATCACGAATCCTATCGTCATCGGTCGTGGAATTCCTCAAAAAGAGGCCTATGAACTGTTTGATCCAAAAATTGGTCGGAATTTCGACATCCGCAATCTCTGGATTCGCGCCGACATGAGGGTCCGCCCAGAATACCGCAATAATGTCTGTTTCGGTGGTGGTATCGGAGGTGCCGGAGAATGCAATGCTCCCCTGGGGAGCCCCAATAGTCTGATCGGCAAAGCCAACGATCAATTCGTTCAACAACTCACCCGCTTTGGCATTGGGTATGACCTGTCTCCGGATGTCAATTTCTACCTCGAGTTCATCGATTCTCGCACCTGGGGGGGTAATCAAGACCCGATCACCCAAACCTGCGGCCCCGCTCTCAGTAGCGGTAAATCAAATTGTTCACTGGGAATCCGCGCAGGCTACATGCTCATCCGCAACTTTGCCGGCATCAAAGGCCTCGGCCTCAAGGCAGGCCGTCAATACCTCGTCTTCGGAGACCAAAGCTTGCTCGGGCACTTCGACTGGGCCAACACGGGCTTCTCCTTCGACGGAATACGCACCGACTATAATACCGACTTTATGGATTCATCGTTCGGTTGGTATCGACTTGCCGAGACCGATCTCCCTCAAGGTGCCCCGCTCGGCAGCGGAGGGCCGAATCTCTCCGGAACAGGTCAGGCCAAGAACGCACAGGGCGAAGTCGACATGTTGGTGTTCTACAACCAAATCAAAACCATCCCATGGGCTTTGGTCGAACCCTTCTACATCTATTACAAGAACAATCTTGGAGCAGCGGGCAATAGTGCCCAAGGGCTCGGCACACCGAAACACGGCAATCAGACCCGCCACATGATTGGAAACCGTATTGCTGTGAAAAAGGGAGGCTTCGACTTCTCAAACGAAGTCGTCTACCAATTCGGCCAAATGGGAGACAGCGCCGATAGTGCGAGCAGCTTGTGCGGCAACCCCGGAGGCGAGGGGAAATGTCTCCACATCAACGCCTGGGCGACCAGAAACTGGATCGGCTACACCGCGTTTAACTTGCCGGGGAAACCTCGCCTCGCCTTCAACTTCGACTATGCATCAGGAGACGGTCGCGCAAATTGCACGTTAAATGGTGCCTACGGCGCCTGCAAAACCGCCAACACGTTCGAGAACCTTTTCCCGACCAATCACATTCACATGGGCTACATGGATGTCATGGCATGGAAGAACATGATGAGTTTCTCAGGCAATTTCCAGGCGCGCGCGACCCAGAATGATCACATTGAAATCTGGTACACGAACTTGCATCTCGCCAACTCCAAAGACAATTGGTATCGCGCAAGTCAAGGTGTGTACGTCTACTCACGGCCGGACAACGACAAGACGCACGTGGGCGACGAAATCAATCTCGTCTGGACGCATTTTTTCATGAGCGGCATGGTTGCGTTTCAGACAGGATATGGCCATTTCTGGCCTGGCTCCTATGTGTCCCACAACCTGGGGCGCCGAGCCGTCGGTCAAGATTGGGCCTATGCGCAGCTCTGGATAAACTTTTAGGCCTTGGCTCGCGCGACACTCCATTCAGGAGCGATCAAAGTTGCCCGCGCCTGCAAATCGGCCCCGAAGTTCAGTATAGGTCTGGGTGACGGGAAACTGCGGAAATTCCTTCGGTAACTGTTCGGGGGGGCAAAAGAAGAACCCCGCGTCCGCTTCACCGAGCATTGCCGTATCGTTATACGAATCCCCTGCCGCCATGGTCAGAAAATTCAAGGACTTGAACGCCGCCACGGCATGCCTCTTTGGATCCGCCATTCTCATGTGATAGGCAATAATCCGTCCAGTTGTATCAATTTCTAGCTGATTACAGAACAGAGTCGGAAAAGACAGTTGCCGCATGAGCGGTTCGGCAAACTGGTAGAACGTGTCGGACAAGATCACGACCTGGCACTGTTCCCGGAGCCACGCGATGAACTCCAACGCCCCATCCAATGGCCCCATTTTGCTGATGACATCTTGGATATCGTTGATCTTGAGATGGTGCCGATCAAGGATCTTCAGCCGCATCGCCATCAGCTTATCGTAGTCCGGCATTTCGCGCGTTGTGATTCTCAACTCTTCAATACCTGTCTTCAACGCCACATTGATCCAGATCTCCGGAACCAACACCCCTTCAAGGTCCAAACATACCAACACCGGCTTCTGCATGGTGTCACTCCTTCATCCGTGTAGTAGCTTACCTAGCCAGCACTACTCCTTTATCGAGCAGGACTCGTATCATTTCCGCCTAGAGCCTGACTCAAGAAGCGCCAGGTCTTATCCAATGCTTGATCAAACAATTCTCCTCCCTTCCAGGTGCGTCGGCTCTGCTCCTCGTGTCGTTCTGCCCATTCCAACGCCAACGGAAGCGGGATCAACCGTGTACGATCCTTCGTTAAATCCTGCCACACGAGCCCTAAGACCGTGCTCACCTGTATCGGCACAGGAACGGGGTCAATCGGATTCTTCGTCAGGTCTGCACACTGCTCAGGGGGTGAGGTGACAAGTAGCTCTCGGCACGCAGCCGGCCGTTCGTCATAGATCGTACACATCTCGGCATCAAGGAATGGACATGGCAGACGCAAGGCATAGTAGTTCCGATTCACGGTCTCCACGACGGCTTCGTCAGGCTCCAGAGACGCATCGCACAGAGAGACAAGTTGTTGCCAGACACCCTGTTCCAGCAAGCGCGTCTTCGATTCAGAAAAACGACGCGCGATGTCCTCTTGTTCTGCCTCAGGACGGGAACGCACCCAATCTCGTAGGGTTAGGGCTTCCGGCGCCGACAGGGGAACCAGCATTCGACAACAGGCCGCACAGCCCTTATGACAAGAGGTCAACCGTCCTGAATCGATTGAACGCACTACCTCAAGCGCCTGCGCCTCCTCACCAAGGCGCCGCATCAACGGTACGATCGCACTGACTGGGACAAACCCGATGGGAACATCCACAGCGCTCGTGATCTGCCCGGCCGGAGTATTCAGCGCTATTTCAAATCGCTCTTTCAAAGTAGGTTTCCCAGTATCACCTCGAGCTGCTCTACGCTTCCCACCGTCGAGAGCCGGTGATGGTCGCTAACCCACACACAGCACCACTTGCTCCTGTTCCTGCCTACCTCCAAACGGCCTCACATCTAAGGCCATCTTCGTCATTGTAGGACACAGAAAAACGTGTACAGTAATAACCGCGCGGGTACATCGTCCCTGCCTCTGTTCACGTAGCCCTTGCAGGCGCAACTTCATAGCCTGGCAGCACGGTGTACCCCCGCTTAATTCTTATCCCCCTCAAGAGCATTTTCCGAACGGTCCACACACAGAACACCCTCTCTTCGCGCCCACGTCAACTTCACAGCTGATCTTGCTCAGCGCATTAAGAAACCCGATAATGGCATATGGAACCACGCGTTGTCTTCTCTGGTCACGTCATCGGCCTCCTGAAAGAATATATGCAGGACCTTGTTGACCAGGCCAAACAAGAAGCCCAGTCACAAGAGCAGTTTGGATTCACTCAGTCCACATACCGGCCCGACCAAGCCATCTCAGATCTTCTCGCCCTGCTGGATGACCGCATCGAATCAGAAGGCCTCCAGGTGGGGTTACCTGATGGTTTTCTCCATGCCATGTGGAGTCTTTGTAACGAGGCGAACCCGTTTGTGTCCGACCGCATCTGGATGGAGGGAAATCTTAACGGTCAGACCCTTAGCAAAGCACACACAAGGGAACTCACCTATCGGGTCCTGATCGAGTTCATCGATTCCCGCGCAGAGAGAAGAGGCTGATGGAGTCCTATATTCTCAAGAGAGTATTCTAATCACATCAGTGGCATAACCACCATGAGGCGTAGCGCCAAGCGACAGATACCAGGAGAACAACGAATGACCCCCAAACGATTCTGGTTGATGAAGTCAGAGCCCTCGACATTCTCAATAGATGACTTGCAGCGAGCTCCTAAGAAGACCACCTGTTGGGATGGAGTCCGCAATTATCAAGCGCGGAATTTCATGCGTACGATGACCGTCGGTGACCACGTCCTGTTCTACCATAGCAATGCCGACCCACCGGCCATTGTTGGTATCGCAAAGGTGGTCAAGACTGCCTATCCTGACCCGACCCAATTCGATAAGAAGGATACCCACTATGACCCGGCAAGCACACCCGCTCACCCCAGATGGGATGTAGTCGATATCAAGTATGTTCGGAAATTACGCCGGCCGCTAACCCTGGATGAATTGCGCGGAGAGGCGAAGCTCAAGGAAATGGTTTTGTTGCAGAAAGGCTCCCGACTCTCAGTTCAGCCGGTCAGTCCGATCGAATGGCAACATATTCTTAATCTGGGGTAGGACTTCGTCAGGACCGGCTAGGTGCTGGCTTTTCCTTCGTCCATATACCGATGTTGCCAATCCAGCCAGGCGTGGCCCAGCTCGTGCGCGAGGATATATCGGCGGCGCGTCACAGGGAGACTCTTTCGTACATAAATGGTCTTGGAATCATCATCCCAAATCCCATCAGCATTCGAATCCCGCTTATCCATTTCAGAATCTGAGAGCTGCCGTACCGAAATCCGGTATCCGAATGGAAGAACCACCTGGTTGGGAATGCGTAACATTTTCTTTCGTTCTCTGAGCATCGTTGACATCATTCACTCCATCTAGCCGCACTGTGGATTTAGCCTACCACAACTGGATGGGCTGAGTGGCGGTATTTTTATCTTTCTATATCAGTATGTTACGGTGTTTCTTGCCGGGGTGTCCCCGCCTTGCTCACAATCTTCTCCCCCTTTCCCCTAATGACACAATTTGTGTATGATCGCCTCATGGATGCGATCCCTTGCGAAGCCCTCTCTAACACGTACCCAAGCAGTGTTCGCCTCACGGGAGTGAAGGTCAGGAACCGTGGAGAGGTCAAGAAACTTGGCGCCGGAGCACTGCGGCTGCGCACCGGAGACCCAGTGTTACTGGAAGTTGATGGCGAGCTGACCTACGGCATCGTCTATACCGAACCCTATACAACCCCGTTTCTTCCTCCTATGCGAGCCATGAAATCCGTCCTCCGATCACCTAATCCAGAAGAAAGAGCCTTGATCGATAGGCTCGAGCACCTTTCTCGAGAAGCGGCTGCTTATTGCCGAGGAAAAGCCGCTGAACGTGGCCTTCACCTCAAGCTGGTCGAAGTCTATGGGGCCATGAGTCGCCGCCAACTCACCTTTGTCTATACGGCCGACGAACGGATTGATTTCAGAGAACTGGTTCGAGACCTGGCACGTCGATTCGGTGGGCGTATTGAAATGCACCAAGTCGGCGTACGGGAAGAAGCCAGGCGGCTTGGAGGTATCGATACCTGCGGCCTGGTGTTATGTTGCGCAAGCTTTTTGACGGATGTGAAACCCATCACCGCTAAACAGGCAAGAAAACTTGAGATCCCGATCGATGATCCCCGCTTGTTAGGGGTCTGCGGCCGGCTCAAATGCTGTTTGCTGTTTGAGATGATGGACGAACATGGAAGGATTGCACCCCAAGCTCAACAACTCATCACGCCAACGAAGCCCAATTCCTCTTCCTCGTCCACCCGGGAGTCCTAGCTTTCACCACGTGCGACCATCATTCCGTTTGCAAAACAAGGCATTAGATATCAAGAATCCTTTTTCTTCACCATTGCTCTAACAGGTTAATCGATTAGAGGACGCTGACTCGACCTGGATGGGCTGGGGCGAGCGCTCCTCACACGTAGGAGGATTACAGTAATGAGAAAGGGACTATTGGCTATTGTCGCGATGGCGGCGGTTGGGTGCAGCGGGGTGGCCACACAAAAGGCGGTGAGTGGGGAACCGGCCGGTCCAGCCATCGGCTACGATATACATATTCAGGCACCTCACATGATGCCGGATGGAACTCCAGGTGGTCCATTCCATCACTATTGCAAGGGGATTTCCGAAAAGATTCTCCAATGTCTCCTTTTCGAATCCACAGATCCAAAGGCACCGTTGGTCGCCATCGAATACTTCGTTGCCAAAGACCTCACCAGAAAGCTTCCAGCCGTTCAGTGGCATCGGTATTTTCATGACCACAAGGTCGAAGTCGCGACCGGGAGAGTACAAATCCTTGACGTAACCCCCGACCAAGCGGCAAAGCTTGCTGAAGCCGCTGGAGAGACGGACGGCGTGATTTACCATCTCTGGCAACATGGACAGGAATTCCCCGATGGCACTGTGAGCTACCCACAGTCCCTTGGACATAAATTCCCTGGATACTCAGATAAATAGACAGAACAGGACGGAAACCGGGTCTTCCCCCGTTGCAGGGGGAGGATCCCGGCGACTGTTCACGAAGTAAACAGGACAAGATATGCGTGAATCTCAACTCAGCCGCCCTCAGGTCTTAGCTCCATTCGCACTGGCAGTCTTCGCCTTATGGGGTGTCACCGCCTACGGGGCCGACGAAGCCGTGCTTAAACCCCGAGTGCCGCTCGACCAGATCGAAACCGTTAGGACCTGGACGAATCCCCTTCCTGCAACACAGGAAACCGTTGAGAAGGGCAAGAGCCTCTTCCAGGGAAAGGCCTTCTGTGTAACCTGCCATGGGAAGGACGGCAAAGGGCTAGGCGGTGATATTGAGCCTGGGACACTCAGAGGACCGCTACCGAGAAACTTCACGGACAAGGAATGGCAAGCGGCTCGCACAGACGGTGAATTACTCTGGATCTTGAAGAACGGAAGTAAGGGCACTGCCATGGCACCGTTTATCCCGCTTATTCTGACAGAAGAGGAAGCGTGGCAGGTGCTACGCTACGTACGATCGTTCGGCCACACGCAGGACCAACCCTAAGGGATCACCTCATGTCACAAACCGGAGGATCCTGCGCGTTCTTTGTCCTGCAGGAGGGACTGGACTGTCTCGCCGGCTAACTCCTTCTGCACTGCTTTGTCTCGCCGTCGCAAGAGAGCAGATACTGGATCATTGGTCTCAAGGTGCGGCACGACCCATGGTGGGGTTCCGTTGCGAACGCTATCCAGAACGTCTTTCACAAAAATCAGATCCGGCGCCTTGAGAAGGCTTACCCCTTCTGGTTCCTGCAAGCGTCCCACAAATCCATTGTCAACCAGACGCTCCACCTCTTCCTCCACCAACGATAAGGGTATATTGAGTTCACCCGACAGCTCGGTCAACTTCAACGGACGGTCCCCCTTCAGGTAGCGGTGCCCGAGGACTCGTAATACCTTAAGAGCCAACTGCTCACGGAAGACGGAGGTCCCTTGTTCCCACAACAGGCGTGACAAGTAGGCGGTCGGATATTGGTGGAAGAAAGAAAACTGCGCCCCGATGAGCACAATCATCCAAGCCGCATATAACCACAATAGGAACAACATGAGGACCGCGAAGCTCGAATAGATCGCGCTATGCTTGGTGGACGTCACAACGAAAGTGGCAAAGACTTCTTCTGCGATGATCCAGAGCGTGGCTGCCGACACCCCACCAACCATGGCCGAGCGCAGCTGAACCGAGGTATTGGGGATCATCTTGTAAAGGAATGTGAACACTCCACAGAGCATCAAAAATGGCAGAACTTCGCCGCACCAGGCCACCAGAGTCCCAAACGGTTCCAATTCTACGAGATATTGGACCATGGTATGGCTCTGCAGTGTGGCCAGCAGGCCGAATGCGCTTGCGATGAGCACCGGCCCGACGAGAACGGCACTCAAATAGTCGCTAAATTTCCTTTCCCACGTGCGCCCCTGTTTGACCTGCCAGATCGCGTTAAGAGCCTGCTCGATTTTATCGATCAAGGAGTAGGTCGTGTAAAATAAACCACCGATGCCGACGGCGCCTAACACACCAATCTTAATATTATCCACGAAACCGACGATGATCTTCGTAATCTCTTGTCCCTTTGGACCGAGAGGGTCCAGCGCCTGAGCTAACGATGGCTCGATCACATGGTGAACGCCAAACCCTTTCAGGACCGAAAACATAACGGCCAGAAACGGCACGAGGGAAAGGAGCGTCGTAAAGACAAGTCCAGCTGCCCTAGCATCGAGCAAACGATGTCGGAACTCCATCCCCACCGCAGTGGCCAACCGAATCACTTGAGTACTCACGCGTTGAGGCCATGCCATGGTTGAGAGATCCTTGGTCCAGAGATCCTGTTTCGAGAATTGAGACATGCCTGTGGAATCAGCCATCGATACTAGAGTTCAGAGTAGAGTCTACTAAATTCAAGACCTACCTTCCCACGTCTGATGCCACGCTCCAAGAACTTCCTCACACTGACACACACAATAAGCTGTCACCCGTCACAGCCACGCTCTACGATCAATAACATCAATTTGTTGATGGACCAGTCAAGCCAAAAAACGTGACTCCTCGTGTGCGTCCGTGTATTCCACCGACAGGGTGAGTGGCTTGGACATAGGTAGTGTGATACGGTCGTGTTCCTCATGCCCAACCCAGTTTATTCCTTCATATTAGCCGATGTTCCTGGCGCGGTGCCTCTGCTGGGCCACCTCAGTGCGTTCAGAAAGCAACCTCTGGAGATGTTGACGACCTGGTGGCGCCAACATGGAGATGCCCTCCGATTTCGTCTGGGCCGAAGGACGCTGTATCTGTTCAGCCATCCTGATCTCGCGGAAGAAATCCTGGTCAAACAATCCGACCGATTTGTGAAGGTCTACGATCCTCAGCGGCCGACCGGCTTGGCCCTCGTGCTCGGTAATGGATTAGTGACGAGCTCGGGCGAAGTTTGGAAGCGGCATCGCCGTATCATCCAGCCGATCTTTCACCGCTCTCGCATGGCGGCGATGGCCGACCGCATGGCCCAGGTCGGCGAGCAACGTCTGGCAACCTGGGACAACCAAGCGGGAGGCACGATCGACATCGCAGCAGAGATGATGCAACTCGCCCTTGAAGTGATCTCACAAACAATGTTCACGACCAGCATGACCCGGCACATCGATCGAATCAGTCATGCGTTGCAGGTCAGTATTAAGTATGCCTTCGATTCATTTAGTAGCCCCTGGTTTCTTCCCCTGTGGGTCCCTACGGCACGCAATCGTGAATTTCACTCGGTCATGAGATTCATGGACGGGCTCATGTATGGATTACTCGCCGAACGGCGTCGCAGCGGAGTACACCAAGACGACCTTCTGGATCTCCTCCTTCAGGCTCGCGACGAAGAGACCGGCGAAGGACTGAGCGATCAGGAGCTGCGTGATGAAGCATTGACCATCTTTGCCGCAGGGCACGAGACTACCGCCAACGCGCTCGCCTGGACCTGGTACCTCCTGGCCACTCACCCAGAGGCGAGGGCCCGATTTCACGAGGAAGTTGATCGAGTACTGCAGGGACGAACGCCCAGTGCCGACGATCTCCCTCACCTCCCCTATACGCGCGCACTATTCGATGAATCACTCCGGCTCTATCCGCCGGCCCCAGCCGTCCAGCGTAAGGCCGCAACTCGCACAACCGTCGGTGGTGTGTCACTCCCGGAAGGCGCGTTCGTGTTAGTCGGCACCTACAATCTGCATAGACACCCAGACTTTTGGCCGGACCCTGAACAATTTCGGCCGGAGCGATGGCTGAATGGCGAACGCCCAGATTCCCGCTATGCCTACATGCCGTTCGGAGCAGGGCCACGCACCTGCGTGGGACTCCATTTCGCATCGGTTGAAGGGCCACTTCTATTAGCCCTGATCGGGCGTCGGTATGATCTCCAGCTTGCCCAAGAAAAGGTTGAACCTCATCTCATGGTCACCTTGCGACCCAAAGGTGGCATACGCATGACGCTTCAGCCACGAAAGATTGCCGTCGCATCCACTGTATAGGGCCAATGGCAGCCCGCTAACCTTCCAAAGAATTCGACAGCAGGCCTGACCGAGAGATTGTGATTTCATGAGAAGAGACGGCCAGCTGGAAGGTTTTATCAGTGCGCATCAATGGAAGGATAGCGCACAGTACGAGCGAGCTTGGCGTTGTAGCTTGAAGCGAAGATACTGGAGGTGTCTATCCGCCGCCAGCAATTACGATAAAGCAATGAATAGGCGACGGTACGCGCAAGCGAGGTTTGGTAGTTTGAGGAGAGAACACTGGAAGGCTTTATCCGTGCGTATCAATGAAAGAGGTAACGCACGGTACGAGCGAGCTTGGTTTGGTGGGCCGTGTAGGGGTCGAACCTACGGCCCGCTGATTAAGAGTCAGCTGCTCTACCAACTGAGCTAACGGCCCCACCGGGTATTGAATTGTCGCAGTCGACCACAAGAGGCGGTTTGGTGCGCCTGACAGGATTTGAACCTGTGGCCCTCAGCTCCGGAGGCTGATGCTCTATCCAGCTGAGCTACAGGCGCTCCCTTAACCAAGGAAATTCAGATTAACATAGGCTGAAAGATACTGTCTAGCTCATGCCTTTGCCACTTCGAATCCGGAACTCAGATGAGAATGCATAGGGCAGAAATACCTCTTCGCCCACACTGTCCGAAGACACCCGCAACTTCTCTAATTGGTCGGCCTCCAGGCGAGCAAGCGCATGCTCTTCATCGCGAAGGCTTGGTGAGAGGCGAACCAGAGGGACGGAGGTTTGCACGGCGCAGGCGCCCACGACGCTTCGGCCATCATCCGGCGGAATACCCATGGACCGACATGCAAGCGGTCGAAACTCATACAGGCCACAACGTCCATCCTTGTCTAAAGCGGGACAGGGCAGCGATCCAAACTGGTCGATCACCTTGTCAATTTCTTCATCCGACCACACGTCGATGAATGGATCCGCGGTGAGACGAGAAGCAGCCATTTGCAGCAGACTGACTTGTTCCCTCGCCTTGCCTTCGACACGCTGTCGGTCTTCTGTGGGCAACGACTCAAGCCCGCGCTGAAGTTCCAGGCAGTCGAGGAGCGTGACGGGAAAAAGACCGATGCAGCAATGGGAGCAACCTTGACGACAAGGAAGATTGTCGAGGAGATTGGCCTTGGCGCGATCAAACCACTGAGTAGTCTTTCGAAAGAGAACGGCTGATGCCAAGAAGAGACCTCCAACTGATCAGGGTTCGCCTGATATCGATAGATCTACAATCAGGTCGCCTTTAGGGGAATAAAAACCCTTGTTGTCGATCTGCACGATCCCGTCGCACTGCTCCTGATAAAACTCGAGAATCCATCCGTTGAAATCATACCCTTCGTCGCTCACATCCTTTTCCACGATGCGCGTCGTCAGGATAAATCGGCACCGTGTCACGTATTCAAGCGCGAGTTGCGCCTCAACGTCCGTATGAGCCGAAAGGATGTCCGTGAAGAGTGTCCGTTCCTGATCATACACATCGCGATAGCTGCCGCGATCACGTACGCAAAAGAGTTGGATGGGTTTGCGATCGCGATGATATCCTAAGGCAATTTGAACCCATGCCCATTCCTGAAGAGTCGCATCATCCACTCCTGGAGGAAGAATTGGACTTTGCCCACGAGATTGTAGGAATTCAATCAGCAACTTGAGAGGCGGAGAATTTTCCTTCTGACAGAAGACCCGCGCATAGATAAAATCTTCCGCGTGCTCAGCATGTGGCTGAGATGTACTTACGGATAAAATTGGCAGGTCTTTACCCACAGGGTTCTCTTAGGATTGTTCGCCGTGCCTGACTTGCAAGATGGACCATCCGGCTCTACTCTACCCTTCCATTTGCTTGCACCGCAAGAGGCCCCTGGACGCATTTTCTCCACGCCAGACGCAGTTTTTCTCGTTGACACATTCTAGACTCTTGGCTACACTCTCGCGGGTTTTCAATGTAGCAACAAGGTCGTATCGCGGTACTCCAATGCGAGCGAGGATGTTTCTGCACCAGGGACGCCAGGCAAGATTCTAAACTCAATTCATTCCTTACCCCCAAGGAGGTTCCCGAATGGCAAAATCAATGACGAAGTCACAGATTGCAGATTATCTCGCCGGCAAGGCGGGCATTACAAAGAAAGGTGCCGTGCAGATCCTTGATGATCTGGCCGCTCTGGCCTATCGCGAGGCGAAGAATGTGTTCACCGTCCCAGGGATCGGAAAGCTCAAGCTCGCCAACCGCAAGGCGCGCATCGGCCGTAACCCTCAAACCGGTGAAGAGATCAAGATTCCAGCTAAGCGCGTCGTCAAGTTCCGCGTGGCAAAAGCCGCCAAGGATGCGATTCTCGGAAAGAAGTAAACGCTGAGTTGCATCCAGCACTCGACTCGCACTGATTCGTCGAGACTGGCAACTCACCGTATCACGTTAGAACGCGCACGGGGTCGAGACCTCCAGAGGTGCTCGACCCCGCAGTTTTTTCAACCAGGGTTACCCGTGAGACGGGCCAAGTCCACTGCCTCCCATGCCGTCATGCCCGATGAGGCGGATGGTGTCTCCATCCTGAACGATTGAATCATCGCTGGCGATTCTCTTATTAATCGTCACCAGCACCTTTTTTTCTCGAAGCAGCTGAAGAAGATGGCGAAGCTGAACTCCCTGCCGCTGAATAAGCTGCCGAATGGACATCGATTGGTCGATCTCACATGCGAGATCGCGTTCGCCATCAAGAGTCTGCAATTGTCCGGTTAGTACGATCGTTACCATGCTCAATACTCCTCACCTATACAAAGGCCATGTTTCATCGATAGTCCCTAGTTGACTCGCCATTCATCACTCCGGATAATACCGGCGTATGCCGTCTCTCAATGTTCAGAACCCTGAGATGCCTGACCTTCAATTTGTACTCTTCGTGGCGGCTCTCTGCACATCAAACGTGGAGACCATCAACCTCTCACCGGATCTTCGACACACTATTTTTGACCGATGCTGGTCGCTCATCCATACCGAGCCACCACCGCTCAACCCGAAAGACAGGGTGTTGGACCTTCGCAGTGGAACGGAACTCACCCTAGAAGCATGCGCAGCGACCATCCGATCCCTCCTTCGTGAGGCTAATATCACGACCGTGGTGTGGGACCACCCTGTAAGCGAACCAAGCATGAACAGCTCACCTGAGGCAAGTCCTCTCATCGATCGATTGGGGAAATTGTACCCCGATCCACCAGATATCGTCGATCCTTCCAATCAGCCTTCGAGCGGCTCAAACCCACCCTCCTAACTCGAGGATGCCATGCGTGTAACGCAGATTGATATTTCTGGTGTGCTCTTGTTTGAACCGGTTCTTCTTTCCGATCACCGAGGGGCTTTCGTGGAAACCTATCATGAAGATCGTTACCGCAACGCCGGCATCCGGGAGCGCTTCGTTCAAGATAACTATTCACGATCGATTCGTCATACCCTCAGAGGACTCCATTTCCAAGAGCCGCAGGCACAGGGCAAACTCGTCATGGCCCTTGAGGGAACCGTATTTGATGTGGTTGTGGATATACGCAAAGGCTCGCCGACATTCGGCAAGTGGTACGGCGTCGAACTATCGGGGGACAACCTTCGACAGATGTACATTCCACCAGGCTGTGCCCATGGCTTTTGCGTGACGAGTGCCAGTGCCTCATTCCTGTACAAGTGCACCGCCTATTATTCACCTGAACATGATCGAGGCGTTCGATGGAACGACCCAGCATTGGGTATTCCGTGGCCTATCAGCCAACCTATCCTCTCACGAAAAGACGAGAATCTCCGTACGCTCAACGCCATCGACCAAGATCTGCCGGTCTATAGTTCGCTAGACTAACATCTCCTATCCTCCCCGTCGTTTTACCGCGTGGACATTGTGATGCGCTGGAGGAAAGGCATTACTGAATCGCTATCGTTCCTAGTGACAGCACAACTCCGAGTATGGTATGAGTGCGGTTGTTCTCTTACCGGAATCGGCACGTCCCCATCGTCTAGCCTGGCCTAGGACATTGCCCTTTCAAGGCAGTAACACGGGTTCAAATCCCGTTGGGGACACCACACCGTTCAGTGCAGATTAAGCCGTGCCTTCCACGTGCTTGCCCGCTGTTCACCCTGCTAGGGTAAATGAAATCCCGAGCTGCGAGGAACACTATCTATTATTATTGCAGCTTGATATACTGGAAATGTTTCATCGCGTCAGGCCTCGGATGAAACGCACGAAAGACGGCCTATTACCGATATTGCGCCTGCCGAGAATGTGATCGGAAGTCTACCCTGAGTCCCGTTACGCAGTACCTTCTTGGGCCCATCCTTCCTTTTGCGAAACCCTCTCGCGTCATGGACAATGTCATCATCACAGGAGGACCCCATTATGGGTTCAAAGTTGTACGTCGGTGGGTTGCCGTATTCGGCGACCGAGCAGCAATTGACTGACACATTCGGGGCGCACGGCACGGTAGCCTCGGCCAAGATCATCGCCGATAAGTTCACGGGACAGTCGCGTGGCTTCGGCTTCGTCGAGATGTCATCGGATGCTGAAGCACAAGCCGCGATCACGGCGCTCAATGGTTCGGACATGGGTGGTCGCACGTTAACCGTTAATGAGGCAAAACCGATGGAGCGTTCCGGCGGTGGCGGCCGTGGTGGATTCGGCGGCGGAGGTGGTGGAAAGCGCGATCGCTGGTAAGCCGCGACCCTGAACAGGATGCTCCAGCCCAGGCACTACGCGGCTTGGGCCGGACATTCTCCTACAAACGGAAAAGGATCAGGTGGGCCAACGGCGACACTGAAAGGCTGACATTCCGATTGGGGACACCGGCCTTGTCTCAAGAGGAAGCCCCCACTTGTGGTGATCGTTCTCGATCTCCCTTTCGCAGATCCAAAAGCGTAGCATGCTGTCAGCCACGATCCCAAGGATCGCAATGAACAAGAGAATCCTTGTGCAACGAGTGTCCCGCGTGCTCCTTCTTTTCCTTCTGTATCTGTGACTCAACGTTGACTTTATCGGTGACGATCAGAAGAATAGGTGTATCGAAAGATCAGTGATGCGGTGCCCCACCCTTTTGTCCTGACGCATCGTAATCGATGTGTTCTTCATATATGAAACCATGGCCTTATAGGCTGCTGTTTGTCCTCCTGTATCTCACTGTTTCCTTTGCAATCACTTCGGATGTGCAGGCGCAGGCCCGCTCAAATTATTCGCATGTCTCGACCGAGGCAAACGTTACGAACGATTCTCAAGGAGCGCATGCCAGTGAACACTGGAAGGAATCACCGGAAGAGACGGATTTTTCAGTGTTCCACCATCACGTCGCTGGTTTTTTCATTCTGGCGTTCGGCCTGGTGGAGTTGGGACATGCGCTTCAATACCCGCTACCGTTCTGGACCAGGTTCGTGCTCCCTGGCGCGCTCACCCTTGTCGGAGGATTTGTGCTATTGGGGAATGATCATGGCGCATGGCCGATTGGCATGCAGAACTTTGATGATCTATTCGGGAGCCCGGACCAAGAATTGATTGAACATAAACTCTACGGAGTCCTTGCCCTGGTCATCGCCTTTTTTGAGTTTGTCCGTCGAAGCGGGAGAAGCCGGCAGCCCGTGTGGGCAGCACCACTCGTCCTTTTGACCTTGGCCGGATCCCTGTGGCTATTCGTCCATTCACATGGAGATCACCCCGCCATTGCGAAGATCCAATTTCAGCATTCCTTGTTGGGGATCGTTGGTACTGGCGCAGCCTTGTCCAAAGGTTTGGCATCCTGGCGACCCAGTGCATCGCCTTACGTGGCGAACCGGTGGGAAGTCGCCTGGGCGGGATCTGAAATCCTTTTTGGCCTGCTGCTCCTCGTCTACTCCCAATAGAGTGGAACGTAAGTCAGGATGGAATTCAAATCCTTTGCAACCTATACCTGGTTTTCAGAAACTATATTATATGGAGTAACCGAGACGCGTAGTGTTGCTAGAAATGTAAATACCTGCTCGTCCTCATTTGTTGTGCGTTCCGTTGGGGATACCAGCTATCCCTCGAAGGCGTGACTACAGTTTCTGCAGAAGAACTTCGACGCAATGGTCTCCTTCCACTCATCCAGCTTCTTCGTGTAGTTCTTGCTTTTTAATATGCCATAGCCGACCCAGACCCCTAAAAAGGCGGCAGAGGAAGTCCACTCAGCAGCCGCCATCTCCGATTCCGAGGCTTGGGGAGATCCCAAACTCAACATGACCGCGGCATTCACGGCTATACCAAGCAAGAAACCCTGAAGATAGGCCCACGGAGCCTTTGGAGGATAATAGGATTCCGGTATCTTGTTCACGTCATCTTTCGACGGATTCACTTGACGGAGGATGTCACCGATCCGTTGAGCGTGCTCTGTACTACATGTGGGACATGTTCGTTCTAGGCCCATCTGGTTCCTCCTTCCTCACACAGTCACCAAGATCCACACTCCCATGAAACCATTTGCATTCGCTACGAACATGTATCCATAAAAGAACCATTTGGTGAACCAGCGAGGGTCTCAGTTGTAAATTTTACTGCAGAAAAAAGTCGGCCCGGAGCCCCATTGCTGGAGCCCCGGGCCATGTCTCACACTCCGACCGGTCCGTCTCGCTTAGTACCCGGCCTTGGCGTTCGGGTTCACCTGGCTGGGGAACGGATCCAGAATGCTCTTCGGCGCATTGTTCCAGACCACGTCCGCCAGGTTCGACATGCGGCTCACGATCTGCGCCGCCACCC
>JBFWZD010000006.1:0-202767 GCA_050185705.1 Nitrospira sp.
AGTTGAATGCCATCGCCCATCGGCTCAATACACGACCAAGAAAATGTCTCGGCTTTGCCACGCCGCTGGAAGTTTATGCGCACCTGCGCCATCATTCACCCGTTGCACTTGGAACTTGAAACCAGCATTCATAAAGCGCCCATTCCGCACGGTGCGAATATGCTCGTAAAAGCGAGCTGTTACGTACATTCATGAAGAAAAGTTCATCTTCTCTTCATGATGTCTTCATGATGTTTTACTGTTCCAACAGTTATGGTGCAAAGCCACCAGGGGTCGAGTAATCGACGCTTAAGATCTTTGGGCCGTTTATTCGATCTCATCACACGTCGCTTGCGCGGCGAGCACCACAAGGAGGTTCTAGTCAATCATGAAGAAAGACTTCCGCCACAAACCAGAGGGGGACGAGACCGATCTTGATACCTTAACGGCAAGCAAGGAACTCCTGAAGCAAGAGGGTACCCAGAGCTCAGGGGAAGACGAGGCAGACCTTGACACCATGACGGCCAGCAAGGAAACCATGGAGGACTACACGCTGCGGTTCGCGCCGCGTAGCTATCGCAGGTGGTCGACGGGGGTCGTCGGTATCTCGGCACTGGGCGGCATCGCCTACCTTGCCGACTTCGCGATCGGCGCCAACGTCGGTATCTCGTACGGCACGACAAACGCACTGTGGGGGATTCTTATCTTCGCGATCGTCATCCTCGCTACCGGCTTTCCCGTCGCCTACTACTCGGCGCGGTACAACATCGACCTTGACCTCGTCACGCGCGGCAGCGGGTTCGGCTATTACGGCTCGGTCGTCACTAACGTCATATTTGCAACGTTCACCTTTATCTTCTTCGCGCTTGAGGGCTCTATCATGGCCCAGGGACTCGAACTGGGCCTTGGCATCCCGCTCTGGATGGGATATGCCGTGTCGACGCTCATCATCTTCCCGTTGGTGATCTACGGCATGAAAGTGCTGTCGACCCTGCAGGTCTGGACGACTCCTCTGTGGCTCATCCTGATGGTCGCACCGTTTGGCTATCTGGTCGTCAGTCACCCGGAGTCGGTTGGCCAGTTCTTTGCGTATGCCGGTGAGAACGGCAAGTCCGGTTTTGACCTCGGCTCGACATTGTTGGCCGCAGGCGTCTGCTTGTCGCTTATTGCACAGATCGCCGAACAAAACGACTACCTGCGCTTCATGCCACCGATGACCCCGGAGAACAAGCGCAACTGGTGGACCTGGTTGATTCTGGCCGGGCCAGGCTGGGTGTTCTTCGGCGCGATCAAACAGGTCGTCGGGCTGTTTCTGGCCGTGTACCTGATCACCAATGTCGCGGGCAGCGCCGGCATCGCCAATCAGCCGGTGCACCAGTTCCTGGAGATCTACCAGAACTTTCTGCCGGGTTGGCTCGCCATGACACTGGCGGTCGTGCTTGTGGTGATCAGCCAAATCAAAATCAACGTGACCAATGCGTATTCAGGCTCGTTGGCATGGACCAACGCATTCACCCGCGTGACCAAGCACTATCCGGGCCGCATCGTATTTCTCGCGGTGAACCTCACGATCGCGCTGATCCTGATGGAAGCGAACATGTTCGACTTCCTGAACACCATCCTTGGGTTCTACGCTAACTGCGGTATGGCCTGGGTCGTGGTGGTGGCCTCGGACATCGTCTTCAACAAATACCTGCTGAAGCTTTCACCAAAAACGCCCGAGTTTCGTCGTGGGATGCTATATAACTTTAATCCCGTAGGCTTCGGGTCGATGCTGATCGCCGCCGGTCTGTCGGTCATCGCTTTCTTCGGCGGGCTCGGCGAAACCCTGCGGCCGTACTCACCACTGGTTGCAATCGTCCTCGGGTTGGTGCTGCCACCGATCATTGCGATTGCGACGAAGGGTAAGTACTACCTCCGGCGCACCGACGATGGCATCGCTCTGCCGATGTACGATGATTACGGCAACCCGTCTGGAGCGCATCTGAAATGCCATGTGTGCCACCATGATTACGAGCGCCCGGACATGATTAAGGCTGCTGTGCACCACGGCTACATCTGCTCGCTGTGTCTGTCCACGGACAAGACTGGCGAGCACGTACTGCCCGCGCAGACCGCATGAAGTCCCAACCGAGGACCGCGCAATACATGCGGATGAGGTCCACGGGGACAGCATAGGGCGCAATGATCACGAAGATGCTGCTTAGTCTGCGTGGACTGTGGTGGTGTCACCGTCTGCGTAGACTGAGCCCATCTTGTATGAGGTTATTGTCCTGCCGAGTGCAGCGATCAAGGACGCGACTGTGCCATTTTTGTGCTTTCAACCATTCAACAGGACTGAACCTAATAGAATTAACTCGACCAATGCGGACTATGTTAAGTCACTGTAATTTTTTAAAAAAAGCGGTTGACCAGCCGAAGAGCAGGGTTAGGGAGACCATCGGAGGAGGAACAACGGCCAGTGTCGCGTCGTTCTGACTGAGAACGTCATGTGCAGTACGTACGTGATGGGGGCATTCTTCTCTCTCCTGCCTTCCACTTTTTTGTCTCTCAGGTTTTCCACGTGAGCTTCAAAAGAGTCCTTGTAAAGCTTTTCAAGCTTTGAAAGAATATGCAACGATTCTTTCAAAGACATCGCCGCTTTGAAAGTGGTCTTTCATTCTGAGCACACACGCCATGAATGCTAAAGATTTCCAGTCCACCACTGCAGGGAAGGTTATCACCGCTCCAACAGGATACGCAGCATTTGTGCCCGCAAAATTACCGCCGGCGCTTACATACGATACTGAGCTTGTCCTTTCACTCTCACGCGCCGATGCGGCTCTGAGTGAACTGTCTGGATTAGGCCGACATCTGCCGAACCCTCACCTTCTGATCGCCCCCTACGTTCGACGCGAAGCCGTCTTGTCATCGCGAATTGAGGGGACAAAAGCCAGCCTCTCGGATCTGTTAATCGAGGAGATGGAGTATCCCAAGGATCGAACCGAAGATGACGATGTACTAGAAGTTCGAAACTACGTCAGGGCCATGCAACACGGACTCGATCGACTGGAGAAGTTGCCGTTGTCCCTTCGCCTCGTCCGGGAAATCCATGCACATCTCATGAAGGGAGTGCGGGGGGATCGTGCGACACCGGGAGAATCCCGGCGCAGTCAGAATTGGATCGGTCCTTCTGGCAGCACCATCGCAACCGCACCCTATGTTCCCCCGCCACCCGCTGAGATGACGGACCTGCTCGGAGATTGGGAGCGATTCCTTCGTGACCGCGAGACCTTCCCGGACCTGATTCAATGCGCGATCATGCACGAACAGTTTGAAGCGATTCACCCCTTCTTAGACGGCAATGGGCGACTGGGGCGGCTGCTGATCACGTTGTTTCTGATCGAACGGAAGCGTTTGGCTCAGCCGTTGCTCTATCTCTCAGCCTATATCGAGGCTCACCGGCAAGACTATTATGCTCTGCTCCAACGAGTGCGAACACATGGAGACTGGATCAGATGGATTCAGTTCTTTCTTGCCGGAGTGACCGAGATCGCACTCGAGGCCGTAGGCCAAGCAGGACGTCTGATGGATTTGCGTGAAAAGTACCGAGCCCGCCTGCGAGACAAAGCGAAGGCACTGGCCCTGCTCGATGAACTCTTTCTCAATCCCTATATGTCAGTGGCGCGAGCCGAACGAGTCCTGAAGGTCACGAATCCCACCGCTCGTCAAGCCGTCGTGATGCTGCAGAAAAAGGGGATGCTGGAAGAGATTACGGGAAGAACGTGGGGAAAGCTCTACCTCGCAAGACCCATTATGGAGACGATCGAGGTAAAGAAGAATAGCTAATCTCTGATCAGAGCCCTCGTCTTCGCTACTCTTAGTCACCTGCGCCGTGCCGAAACCTCTGACTAGTGCGGCCACCAATGGGGAAACCCTTCCAATAGGGAGCGCTTATCAAACTCCCTTCGTTCCAACCGCGTATCCCGCATATCCCGATTTGGAGAGGTTGAGATAGGGCTGTTGCCCGCAGTTATCTTACATTCTAGGTTTGGCGTATCGGTCTTCCCATGTTCTTTGGCCCTCCGATCACCCTCCCCCGGACCTCCTTCGGATGGTCAGAATCAGATACCGGTTGGTGCGGGGAACGGGGCGTCTCGACGTGGGTTGGCGGAGGTGAACTGATGGGGCAGGCGGCGAAACGGACGACCACGGTCACGGTGGACTTGGGTGAGCTCAAAAGATCGGACAGCCGGAATTGGAGACCTTGGCCCGGTCGAATCAGCAACTCCTTGCCTTGGGCAGGAACCTGAACCAGATTGCCAAAGCCTTGAATACCGATCCTCAGAACAGAACGGGCTTTCGGGTCGAGGTCATCGCCGAACTCGCACGCGTGATCCAGACCCATACGAAGAGGGTGTCCGATGTCCTACGTGGGACCGTTGAACGATGGCACCTCGAATGACCCTGCCAAGTAATCAGGCCGATGTGACGCTTGATAGGTGAGGAAGTTGGCGCTTTAATGTAGTGGCGATCTCCACGCGGCAGCCTGAGCATCAGGTATCGAGTCCCACGGTGTGCCGGAATACGGTTTAGCCAGCTATATAGGCAGGAATAAAGAGACAACTACTGCAAGGAGGCACGCGAACCACGCGCGGCAGAAGCTATTGGCCATGAATCACCGTGCACCATGAGTGGCTGTGAACCTCTCGAATATACCGGTTGGTATGCGGAGCATCCTCAAAAAATAGTGTGTACAGTTCGCGTGATGGCCAACTCAAGATTTGTGTGTTTGAGAAGAGGGTATCCAGTGATTTCGTGACACCTTCAGTTAGACCTCGACAAGTTCATTCCAATGTGCAGAATCCAGTTACGGTATCTGGTCCCGTTCATCCCCAGGCTCTCTTGCCTCGTTTCAACAACGTCTCGAAGAGCCGCTGCATGCCTTGTCGCACGGTCTGGCGGCGTTGGTACTGCCGCTCAACCATCCGACCGGCCACAAACCCTATGCTCGTGCTGGGTGAGTCCTTGAGGAACTGTCGGAGGAACCGTTCGGCTTGGAGGGCATCCTGGTGGAGACCCAACAAATCTTGGACGGCGCGAGCTACCCTGATGAAACGCGTTGCTGGTTTACCCATCGACCCTTTCGCCAATTCAGCTGCATAGCGGGCCCGTTTGGTCTTAACCCTGATTTCATGAAGGACGCTGTCGGAAGGAGTGGCTCTCAGGCTCTTGATCGCCTTGCGTAGTTTGTTGAATGCCCGCTCAGCCAGTTCACGCCCCGTCAATGAAGACTCGATGACGGAGGGTTCCTGCGCGGCTTGTTGGAGCCGCCGGACGAGGTCGAAATAGCGAGCGCTGGTGAGTTCGGTCAGAATGACCTGTTGCACGGCGTCCCGTTGTGATCGAAGGTGCGTGACGAATGGCTCCAACCGTTTGCGATCTCGCGCATCCAATCCGGTAGATTCTTCGATGAAATAGGCCATCTGAACGTCAAGGTCGCGGGCCGTCCCCAACAGCTCACCCAACCATTCGAGTTCTTGGTCCAATGACGCTTCCCACGCGGGGAGCAGGATAGGGCGAGCGGTACGGAGCACGGCGCGTATACGCCTGACTCCGACCCGCATCTGATGCACACTCTCGATCTCTGTTCCGAGTCTCGTCCCGGGGTCATGGGCGAGGAGCCATTCGACGTGCCGGGCGAGCGCCCACTGCACATGCGCCACCACTGAGGCCTTCCGGTCAGGAGGAGGTGCAAGGGGAGGAGGTTGCAGCGAGAGGGCGCGAAAAAACTTGGGTCGTCCATCATGGTCGGACGCCCCGGCTTCGCGCATCTGTCGCTCGAGCGTGCGAAGCGTGTCGACGTCACCCTGTTGCCGTTCGATCTCCAACTCACGAAAACGCTGAAGGATGTGGCCTTGTTGTTCAACCGACACTCTATCGAGGACAATCTCCGCGAGCGGAACTTGACCATGATGAATCTGCAGACCGGTTCGCCAGACCCGCAGCGTGACGACCGGGGCCAGTTTCCGATGTCTGAGATGCAGCACGAGCAGGCGGCGTAATGACGCCGGTGGTTCTGCCTGGTCGTCGGGTACCTCAACCTCAAGACGATCGTGGCCCAACGGAATTTTGAGCTGCCAGGTCTTCTTCCCTCGCTCGACACGATAGCGCAGGGTAATCCTGGCATGGGCCAAGTCATAGGCAGCCGTGTCGTAATAGGTCGAGATCAGCTGCCGTCTGGGGAGCGGAGTCCCTGCCAACCGAGGCAGCCGAAACGCCTCATCAATGTTCAGCTTGAGTTCTCGCTCGGTGTGAGCTGAGATTACGGAAGACCGTTGAGAAGGCATCTCGTGGGATTGGGACATGATGTGACCTATACATGGAAGAAATAATTCTCTTTCTAAACCCAGGCGAGCAGAGATTGCAACTCGTGCCGAATGAAAGGGAAGGCATGGGCTGGAGGCCCATGGAATGCGGGATAAAAGGAGAATGGAGGAGGTGATGAGAAAAACCAGGAGCAGTTAGAATTCGTCGATGGAGACCGGGCGGAGAAAGTCGCGGACCGAGACCATTCCGACAAGCGCCCCACCTTTCGTGACACCGAGATGAAGTGTGCGATGCTTGTCCATGAGGTCCGCCGCCTCCGTCAAAGGTCGGCGCTCTTCGATGCCTGGAATCGGGCTGCTCATAATGTCTTCCACCGCCACGAAGTACACGGCTTTCTCCGCGCCGACGAATTTCTTGACGATATCCGACTCGGTCACCAGGCCGATGATCTGCGCCTGATACGTCACGAGCACGCTCTCCACATTGCAGGCCCGCATCACCTTGGCCGCTTCGACGACCGAAGTCCCGACCTCTACCGTCACCATCTCCTTCTGCATCAAGTTTCCGACTGTCACCATGAGATCCTCCTCTTTGATGTTTGTAGTGGCAGCACACTACTACGGGCCCATTGCCCCGACGTTAGGGGGCCATTACAGGGCAGTAAACTTTTCAGGCGAGCAGGCTCTGTCACACGGTGGTAACGATTCGGCAATGGGACTGTGACCGATGCATGGTATCTCTCTCTTCAGATTTTCCGGGGCGTTCCCATGCCCTGACGTGAGAGGAGGTGCCCCATGGTGGTTGCCGAACTCCAGAGCGAGCATGCACAGGGAAGACCTTTCCTGGTCCGCGTGGCCCTCATCCTGATCAGCATCTGCGGCTTGTTTGTCAGAGTCAGGCCGCCCCGATGACGCGCCCACGCTCTGCTGGATCAGCAAAGCGTACCAACCTCTGTGCGAAGCGGCAGAAAAGCAGTTCAGGATCACGAGCGCTATGTGTGTTGGAACACGATGGTGTGTGGGGGGATAACAACGGTGCGCGAGGAATGCGGGTTCCATGCGAGAACCGGTGGGCATTTCTGCCCACTCTCGGCTCTCGCTTGTCTGTTGCCAGGCACGGTCGAATACCTTCCTTTCTGAAATCGAGAATACGCCGGCCTATTTCTCTCGCCAGGCAGTGACTATTGTATAGGTTACAGTCGCAATGGCGCTCAGCAGCATCACCTCGATCAATCCTGTCGTCATTCCTCTTCACCTCCTTCCATGTAGTTCTATTCGGAGTTGGTATCCTATTTCCTATTGATTTGACACAATCCTACCGTGGCACTGTTGCGGCCTCGTTACGCTTGTGCCAATTCGATGTAAACAAGTTAGGTATAGGAAGTTGTAGAGGCTTTAAGAGAAGTGAAGTTCTTCTTGCGGAGCAACCCAGGATTCGATCCGGATCCGCTTTCACCGCGAATTCGATGAGGTCCACTTGTTGGGAGCTGGGGTCTCTGCATACTCGGAATTGTCCGGGAAGCGGCAGAGAGCCAGTACGCTCACTCGATGTTAAGCACCTTTGCCCGCTTGAAGTCGTTTCAACAGGGCGAGTGCCATTCGCGTTCCGTTTCCGATTTGGGCAGCGCGTCGATTCTTCTGGCGCGGGCGCCAGCCTTTGAAGAGGATCCAGTTCTTCGATACACGTGTCTCAACCAAGGCCCTGCCCACCGGGAACGTTGATGAGCAAAAGGGGCGAGAATTAGAAGTGTCTGGAATCATGGCTCTACCTCCATTTAGGATTATGTGCATGGTGGCAGGCCGGACTGTGACTGTCTGATGTTAAGCAGAGGTTACGTGTGCGTAAACAGTGCGGCACGTTTTGCCCATCGGTTTAGGACCTATCAGCGGTGCCGCTCCGGAGGCAGAAAGCCTTACGCGAGGATCAGAGAATCGGCTGACATGAAGACGCTCCCAGCCTTTGACTGTAATCGTGAATCGGTACGATGTAATCGGGGGTTCCCAACAGGTGGATGGGTAGATCCCTGATTGAAAACCAAGATGGATGTTACACATCTGTAACAGTTCGGCAACAGAGTTGTGACCTTGAAGGCATAGAGTTACGCGGTTTCGTTGGTCGATAAATCGATCGGGAAAATCTCCAAATTAGGACTCACGCTATCACCTGACTATGGTGAATGATTGTCATGATGGATCATTCCGCTGAGCCCCGCGATCCAACCACCGAAGTGCCGGATGGCATTGAGCACTCCAGCTACTTCTTGAATCGTGAGACGAGCTGGTTGCGATTCAATCTCCGCGTTCTCGAAGAAGCAGAAGATCGACGACATCCGCTTCTGGAGCGGGTAAAGTTCCTGACCATTTTCGCCACAAATCTGGACGAGTTCTTCATGATTCGAGTGTCCGGTCTTCGCCGGCAAGTGGCGGCTGGAACCGGAGGGATCACGCCGGACGGTATGACACCATCCGAGCAGATCTTGGCGATTAACCAAGAGCTGACCGTCCAGCTTGCACGATACCATCGATGCTGGAAACAGGACCTTCTCCCCAGTTTGCGGGAGGCGGGTATTCGCGTGCGGCACTATGTGGATTTGACTGCCAAGGAGCGCAAGGCGATCCAACAATATTTTCAGCGAGACATCTTTCCGGTGCTGACCCCCCTCGCGTTTGATCCGACCCATCCGTTTCCGCACATCTCCAGTCTGAGTTTTAATCTTGCTGTGGTGGTCAAAGACCCAGAGCGTGGTGAGTGTTTTGCGCGCGTCAAGGTTCCCGGTGTCTTCCCTCGACTACTGGCGATCCCCACCGGTGAGGAGGCTGTCCTGCAGCAGATGGGATTGAGTGGGGTCGCCAAAGCGCAGCAATTCGTGTGGTTGGAGGAGGTAATCGCCAACAACCTGGATGGTCTCTTTCCGGGGCTGGAAGTGGTGGCCTCGTACCCATTCCGTGTGACGCGGGATGCGGATGTGGCCATTGAGGAGGACGAAGCCTCGGATCTGATCGAGGCGATGGAGGAGCAGCTCGATCAACGAGATTTCACCTCGGCCGTTCGACTGGAACTGGACGCGACGACGCCGGATCACATCCGCGAGATTCTGACACGCAATCTTCAGTTGCCCCCCTACTTGGTCTATGCAGGGGACGGCCCAATGGGATTGGCGGGAGTCCGTGAGTTGTATGCACTCGATCGCCCGGACATGAAGGATGCCCCATTTTTGCCGTCTGTGCCGTCCGGTCTGCACAAGTCGACCAGCTTCTTTACCACCATCCGAGAACAGGATGTGCTCTTGTATCATCCCTACGACAGCTTCATGCCGGTCGTGGAATTTCTGCGAGAAGCCGCGAGCGACCCGGACGTCCTTGCCATTAAGCAGACTCTCTATCGGGTCAACCCGAAATCTCCCATTGTCGAGGCGTTGATGGAGGCGCGCGTCAACGGTAAGCAAGTGGCGGTCTTAGTCGAACTGAAGGCACGATTCGACGAGGAAAACAACATTGAATGGGCCCGAAAACTCGAAGATGAGGGCGTGCATGTAGTGTACGGCGTTCGCGGGCTGAAAACCCATGCGAAGGTCTGTCTCGTCGTGCGACGGGAGCCCGATGGTATCCGTCGCTATGTCCATCTCGGCACGGGGAACTACAATGTGGTGACCAGTCGAATCTATACGGATTTGAGCTATTTCACCTGCGACCCCGCTATCAGCCAGGATGTGTCCGATCTGTTCAACTCGCTCACGGGGTACGCCCGAAAGCACGCCTATTCAAAGCTCCTCGTGGCGCCGACGATGTTGAGACAACAACTTCTGGATCAGATCGAGCGTGAGACGGACCACCACCGGCAACACGGTGATGGGTATATTGCGTGTAAGATGAATTCATTGGTCGATAAGCAGTGCATTCTCGCGTTCTACCGCGCCTCGCAAGCCGGCGTCAGGATTGATCTGCAAGTACGGGGCATTTGTTGTCTGAGGCCAGGGATTCCAGGGATCAGCGAGAACATCACTGTCACGTCGGTGGTAGGGCGGTTTCTCGAGCACGCGCGGATCTACTATTTTCGTCATGGTGGAGAGCGCGAGGTGTTGATCGGGAGCGCAGATCTGATGCCACGCAACCTCGACCTCAGAGTGGAAATTCTTGTCCCTGTGCAGGACGCGCACTGGCGTAAGGCCATTGTCAACGACATTCTCGGTGTCGGGCTACGCGACAATGTGCAGGCCAGACGATTGCTCGCTGATGGCGCGTATGAACGAGTCCAGGCCGCAACCGGTGAAGCGGCCGTGAATTCACAGCAATGGCTGTTGGAGCACTGGAAATCTCGATCGTAACGAATGCAGGCGCTCGGGCAACCTTCTCACATTGTTAGCGAAGACATGGAACAGGCGACAACCTCTCAACCGAGTGACGTAGGCGCCGCGATGGCTCTGGATCGTGGACTCGTCGTGAAACAGTTCCGACAGATTGTGCTCTGGCCGCTCCAGTTAATGCCGATCGACGATGAGATGCCGGTCCAGAAACACTGCGACGTTCTTCAGACGGAGGGTTTCAACAGTCTCTGGCGAGAAGTCGAAGATGAATTTACCGGAGATCCATCGCAGTTTCAGGAACGACACTACAGCGAATTCATCACCTTTCTTCCCTCGGTCCAGCGGTTTCTTTATGGAGAGAGCACCGGCCGTGGACCCGGTGTGAACCAGGAATCCCCCATTCGCGTGTTCCGCCGAACGGATGTGGCGCGGGTGCGGATGACCTACCCTGATCCAGGGTCCGTCCCGGTCACGTTTGAAGTCGCCCATGTGGATTTGTATTTTTTCTACGATATGGACATCGTCATTCTGGCCATGGAGATCTTTGCCGACGATCTCCCATTGGCCTGTGTCGAAGACACGATGCTCCGCTTTGCCAGAGGGTATCCGACCTACTGGGAGCCTGAAGGACGCGGCGGGCATTGTCTGAAGCAGGTGGAATGGCTGGCACGGGACGGCACGGTGTTAGCGTCCTCCGACTACGAGCGCAAGGAGAAATACTTGTCGTTCGTGTGCCAGTATCGAGCGCCGTCGATCGCCTCCCACTGGGAGTTTCTGCTCATGCCGTTGGCGCATCACCATTCAGGCAAGCCCGGCCTCGTCCGTTACCGGTTGATCGAATCCCACCTCTTGCCGCTGATGGCCTATGTGACGGTCGAAAACCCCGCCATGCTGACTCGAGGAGATTTCATCCGACTCGGCTTGGCCGCTCCACCGGACCCATCGGACTCTCTTCCCTATTCGGAGCGACACTTACGCGGTTTTGAACAGCGCTACTTCTATGATCGGTACTGGCACGAACACCATCGGGATCGTTCCGGAACCCGCTTCATCTGCAGTGGGCGAGTATTTACAGTCGTCAGCGACGGTCGCGACCGATTTCAGGCCACGAGAAAGACCGGTCTTGAACAGTTTCGTCATGAATACTTTATCCTGTTCCTCATTGCGCACTTTCATAAAGCGGCCATGCTCATGTTGTCCGATCGTCTCGTTGATGCGCTCAACCGGCTGGAGCCTGGACGTCATGAGTCAGTCAGGCATTTCCGGCGCGTGATCAGGCAGATCCTTGGCGTGTTCCTACGGTTTACCCATCGGTATTGGTTCCAGGAAGTCTCAGAGCATACCCAAGTGAAGGAATTGTTTCGCATGACGAACAGGCATCTTGGGACCGCCCAGCTGTATACTGAAGTTCGGGAAGCAATTGAGGATATGAGTCAATATTTAGACAGTGATGTCCTGCGTCGCCAGGGTGAGACCATGGTGCGGTTGACCGTCGTGACCACGGTCGGGCTGATCGGGATGGCTACGACCGGTTTTCTCGGGATGAACTTACTCGACGAAGCTGATGCCTCGATGACAAAAAAGCTGGTCATTTTTCTCTCCGTGCTGATCTCCACCACAGCCGTGACCACGTACACGGTTCTAAAATCCAGGCGCCTCTCGGAATTTCTCGAAAAGCTATCCGACGAGCGTACATTGGGGAAGGCAAAGCTTGCCGCATTTCTTGATGTCTGGAAAGCCAAGCAAGATCGCTTGCGCTGAAGCGCGCGAAAGTCGAGCAGGGAGACCTCCGAAAGCGGGGGACCTAAATCTCTCCTGGGCATTCGCCGCGCGGGTGAACGCGGCGAGACTCCCTGACGGATCTCGTCAACGCTGGCTCACAGGGAAAAATGACACAGCGATTGAAAGGGCGATCAGAACGATGATGATCCATTCCAGGACTTCCATGCGTCTGGTGCCGGCCCGGTCCGACATCTTGCTGTAGATGCTTTCGAGGGTCTGAAGTTTACGGAGGATGCTCGCATCCCAGGCTTCCAGATGGAAACGTTGTGAAACGAGGCGAGAGACTCGCGCCAGGTATTGATCCCCGAGCAACTTCAGGGTATTCGTCACACGTTCGAAGATCAGGGCGTTGTCGACTTGGAGCTGGGCGATGTGCGTCATATCTTTTTCGTGTGAGCCGGGCAGCGACAAGAGTCGTGGTTTTCTAGACAAAGCTTCGTAGCCCTCATCCAGCGCACGATCGAGTTGTTCGTCCAGGATCCGCATTTCCAGCAACTCGACATTGGCGAATTCCAGGACGGCACGGACATCGTCCATCTCTTTCCCGAACAGCACGGCGGAATGCCAATCGACGAAGGTCATGTCTTCTCGCCCGAACGAGATCCGGCAAGACAGGGCGTCGGCGACTTCCTGCTCAGAGAACGGCGTCCGTTCAGCCCGCAGAATCTGAGCCAAATCGGTCTCGTTGCTTTTCCATAACGGAGGGACTTCCGGGACCGCGGACTCGATCGAAAAAATAATGTAATCCTCCACATCATCTGCAATGGCCGGACGCTCGATGGCTGGGCCCAGGGTTTGGACTAACTGTTCGACACGGGTGCGGGATTCGGTCAGCAATCGCTCATTCTCATACAGCGACTCACTCAGCTCCAACAGTTGATGGAAGGGGCCATTGATGAGCAAGCGATAGGTAATGGTGACGGCACCAAAATCGTACACCATCACCTCGACAGTAGGACTGGCCTGGTAGTGACTGATCTCGAACGCGTTCCCTTCCCGAACGAGCCGGAGCGGAGCCGGCCGATATTCAAAGTACTGAGGGGCTCTCGTCTTATGCCGAAGGTGGCTGCGCTCGGTCCCTTCAAGGATTCGTTGCTGCGCCTCCGTCAGGTTGATGGAGAGACCAATATCGTAGGCAAAAAGGGCAAAGCAGGTCCCTTTTGTAATGGTGACATGGTCCAACATGGTCGCCTCCGGCACGGCAACATTGTACCAGTCTGATGGCTCGTGTTCAGCCAGCCATGTCTCGCGAGAGGTTGCCATATCGTTTGGAAGAACTACTGAGATGGGATGGTCTCAAAGTCCTTCCGTAATGTTCCCTTCCCCTGATACACAACTCCAATACAGTCCGGTTACCAACCGAGAACATAGGCAAAAATCAATGGAGCCACGATCGTGGCGTCGGACTCGATGATGAATTTCGGCGTGTCGACACCGAGCTTTCCCCACGTGATCTTTTCATTCGGAACCGCTCCGGAATATGACCCATAGCTCGTAGTCGAATCGCCGATCTGACAGAAATATCCCCAGAGAGGCACCTGTTCTTTTCGAAGGTCCTGGCTCAGCATCGGCACCACACAGATCGGAAAATCACCGGCAATCCCGCCGCCGATTTGAAAAAATCCGATCGAATGTGCCTCTGCTGTTTCCGGATACCACTTGGCCAACTGCATCATGTATTCGACACCGGACCGCACGGTGTGCACGTTTCGAATGGCCCCTGTGATGCAATGTGCCGCAAACATATTCCCCAAGGTCGAATCTTCCCATCCCGGAACAAACATCGGGAGATTCCGCTCTGCTGCTGCGCACATCCAACTGTCGGCTGGATCGATCTGGTAATGCTCCTTCAGCGTGCCGTTGACCAACAGTGTGTAAAGGAACTGATGTGGAAATGCGTTGGTACCTGCGCGATCTGCTGCCATCCATTCGGTCGCAACCGCTGCCTCAATGCGCCGCATTGCTTCGGCTTCAGGGATGCAGGTGTCGGTGACTCGATTCAGATGTCGATGCAGGAGGTTCTGTTCATCCTGGACCGTCAACTCCCGATAGTGCGGGATGCGCTCATAATGCTTTTGCGCCACCAGATTGAACAAGTCCTCTTCCAGATTGGCTCCGGTGCAGCAGATCGCATGAACCTTGTCGCGTCGGATCATTTCGGCCAACGATAGGCCTAACTCCGCTGTGCTCATCGCGCCGGCTAGCGTCACCAGCATTGTGCCGCCACGGTCCAAGTGAGCTCGGTAGGCATGCGCTGCATCTTTCATCGCCGCCGCATTGAAATGCCGATAATGATGGTCGATGAATTGCGAAATAGAGGCCGGTTTCATATTCAACTCCTTCTGTCACGATTCTCTCGCGACGGTACGTCATGACAGTACACTCGTTTTCAAATGTCTGTGGAACCGGACTCCAGCCCGGACAATCAAAAGAGTATTTGTAGAGCGGAACACATTACAGATCTGTTACGGGAGTGTAACCGGAGGGTAAACAATCGTAGGGTCTGTCAAAAAACGCCCATCCCGTTCCCGTGAGTGAAGAAAAGCGTCTAGAAAATATTGCGAAGCCGGTTCAATCTTGCTACAAGGAGCGATCGATACCGTCGAGGAGCTGGTCCAGTGTGTCGGCCAGACCGACCTCGTAGAATTCGCCGCGACAGGGGTTCCAAGCAAACAGCAAGCCCGATTACCAAACGAAAGGGGAAATGATGGTTCCGACGCATATGTTTCTCACCCGGGGAGTGGGAGTCCACAAAGAAAAGCTGACATCCTTCGAAGAGGCCTTGCGCAGCGCCGGTGTGGCCTACTGCAACCTGGTCAGTGTGTCCTCGATTCTTCCACCGCACTGCAAAATCATTCCCCGGAAACATGGGCAGAAGCTGCTGAAGCCCGGAGAAATTACGTTTTGTGTGATGGCTCGATCGGAAACCAATGAGCGGAACCAATTGGTGTCGGCTTCGGTCGGAGTGGCGAAGCCCACCGATCATGGTGCCTATGGGTATCTCTCCGAGCATCATGCGCACGGGGAGACGGATGAAGAGACCGGAGAATATACCGAAGACCTCGCGGCACAAATGCTTGCGACGACATTGGGCGTGGAGTTTGATCCCAATGTCGCCTGGAAAGAGCGGGAACAAGTCTTTAAGATGGGCGGAAAAATCGTGCAGACGCTGAATATGACCCAGTCGGCCGTCGGGAAGAAGGGTAAGTGGACGACGGTCATCGCGCTGGCCGTGTTTATCCCACCGGACAATGTCGCGGGTCGTTCTCGGCGGTAAACGGCATGCTTCCAGTCCGCACGGGTACGCCCCATGGGCATGTAGTCACTTTTAACACGGGGGTAACGTCCTCGTAATGCACCAATGATAGCCTGTTGCTCATGCGTTCAAGGAAACGCCCAAAGCAACGGCCGTCCATCAGTCAATTGTGGAAGGGCCTTACGAGAGTAGGGGACTTTAGGCGGGAAGAGGCCAAGATTATCAGGCCGCTTCCCGATACCAGTCGAATTCCCTGGTTGTCCACACCCAGTAAGACCGGGACAGATACCTCACCGAGTCTTATCCCGCTCAGTGAACCAACCCAAAATCCTGGTCATCTGTCCGGTACGTAGCCCTCTTCGGTCATCTCCCCGCTGTGCCTTTCGTGAAACCGTCACGCGAGACACTCTGTGCCGTCCTCACGGCGACCACGCTCCATCCCGGCAGATGGTTCATCTCAGCCGCTCTCAATAAATTCGTAACGAATTATTAAGGTTCGTAAGACTCGGCTGTAACGAGGAGCTGAGAAACTGACAGCGTTGGAAGAGGGCGTTGGGAGAGTCAGACGGGTAGTGTGAAACGAGACGGCAGTATTATTTCAGCCATCGCCGAGAGCTCTGACGCTCAGCCTAAATGGGTACGGTGGACAACCAAACGGGAGGAGGTTCCATGTCGAATATCGATGACGAGAACGTGAGTAACAGGTCTGACAACGAACATTTTCAGGACATCGTGGACACGCGCCTGTCGCGCCGCAACTTTTTGACCGGCGGGCTCGCGACGGCAGCGGCCGTATCGTTGGGTGGCGTCGAGGCGCTGCTCAAAGCCGTACCTGCAGCGGCAGGTGGAGTTGAAGAAGCCGAAGAGACGGATCAAGGCGAGACAAGTCGAGGGGGCCGTCGCCCGGTCCTGGGGTTCGAGAGTGTGCCGGTTTCATCCGCCGACGAGGTCGTCGTGCCGAAAGGCTATACGGCTGACGTGCTGATTTCGTGGGGCGATCCAGTGTCGAACGGACCGGCGTTTAAGCAGGATGCCAGCAACAGCGCTGCCGAACAGGCACGCCAGTGGGGCATGCATAATGATGGAATCGTGTATTTCCCGATCGTGGGCTCGCAGCGCGGTCTCATCGTACAGAACAATGAATATACCGATGACGGACTGCTCTTCCCTGACGGGGTGAATAACTGGAATCAAGAGAAGACCAACAAGTCGCTCAATGCCCACGGGGTGTCGATCATCGAAGTCACCAAGCGGACTGGGTTTCCTTGGGACTGGCGGCGGCGCCGTGGCAAGTGGGACGTCGTTCGGCCTTCCCCATTTGGCCGTCGCATCACCGGCATGACGCCGATCGACATTGGCGGCCCGGCAGCCGGCGATCCCCGGCTGATGACGAGCGAGGATCCGACCGGTAAGCGTGTGCTGGGCACACTCAATAACTGCGCCATGGGCTATACCCCATGGGGTACGTACCTGGCTTGCGAGGAGAATTTCAACGGGTACTTCCGCAAGAACGGTCCGCAGACGACGCTGGAGAGTCGCTATGGCATCAACGCGGCCGGGTTTGGCTATCTCTGGCACACGACCGACAAGCGTTTCCGCACGGACGAAGAGCCGAACGAACCCAACCGCTTCGGCTGGGTGGTGGAGATTGATCCGTTCAAGCCCCATTCAACCCCTGTGAAACGGACTGCGCTTGGACGCCTCAAGCATGAAGGGGCCTGGGTGCAAGAGGCTCGGAGCGGCCGCGTCGTCGTCTATATGGGTGACGATGAACGGAACGAATATATCTACCGCTATGTCTCCAATTTGCCTTGGCGTCAGGCTCGCCACCAGGGGATCAATCCCCTCGATGACGGCATTCTCTACGTCGCGAAGTTTCATGCGGACGGGACCGGTGAGTGGCTCCCACTCGTTCCGGACAACCCGCGCTTGGCGGGCTGGTCGCTTAACGACATTCTCATCAACACGCGCGGCGCTGCCGATGCCGCAGGTGCGACGATGATGGATCGGCCAGAATGGATCGATACGTTCTCAAAGGATCTGACGGCAATCGCGACCTTGACCAACAACAGCCGACGGGGCACTACCCCGGAGTCCGTTAATAATCCGGACGGATCTACCGCCGCCGGTTCCGCCCGGCCACCGGTGGACGCGGCGAATCCTCGCGCTGTCAATAACTATGGCCACATCATCCGATGGTACTATCGCCAGGATTGGACGGAACCGATGTTCGGGTGGGATATTTTCGCGCTGTGCGGAGATCCGGCAAACTCGGCTCACGGCTCCACGATTTCCGGCGACAAGTACGGGTCACCGGACGGTATTTACGTGGATCCAAGCGGCTTGCTCTGGATTCAGACCGATGTATCGACCTCCACGATCAATGCCGGTGCCTATGTGGGCTTCGGCAACAATCAAATGCTGGCGGCTCACCCGGAGACGAGAGAGACCCGGCGGTTCCTCGTCGGTCCGAGTCAATGCGAAATCACCGGTGTCTTCATGACACCGGATCGGCGGACGATGTTCGTCGGGATCCAGCATCCAGGTGAGCGGCCCGACGACCAACCCGGCGATCCGAATAACCCGAAGCAGTTCAGCTCTTGGCCGGACGGTGCGGCCGGTGGACGACCACGCTCTTCGTTGATTGTCATCACAAAGGACGACGGCGGGAAGATCGGTAGCTGAACCGGCCTGTTTTGCGGGCCTTGTGGAACTTCTTCTACGAGGCCCGCATTGTGTCAGCCCCCCTCCACTCCGGTCGTACGTTGTACGACCACCCTCCTAATCTTCATGGTCCAAGATCCTCACACGCTCCATCAACAACAATATCATCGGCAAAGATTCGTTACGGATTATTAAAGATCATGACACTCGGTTGTAACGCTTGGCTGTGAGAGTGGGGGCGTGGAGATCGCACAAGCGGTGTGATGGAAGACTGCAGCTTCACTCATCCGCTTGTGGTGCCTGTTCAAGATTAAAAAGGGGCAGACAAAGATCCGCTTCCACCCTTCAGGAGGAAAAAGTGCTGATGGGCTCTCAAGGTAAAGCACGTGAAATCAGTCAACCCTCCGGGCAGGTGTCCCTGACGCCTCGACCGATGTTGTTGATCTCGTCAGGAGCCGTACGGAGATGTCGGCAAAAGGAGTCGATAATGGGAAAACTCAAGAAGCGAATCGTGAAATGGGGGTTGTCGGCGAGCGATCGTTAAGACAGTGCCTGCTCGCCCGGTAGTGATTGTCGACCCAAGGCAGGCCGTCACCGCGTATCATTTTGTCAGGGCTTGCGATCAGTGTTAGTCACTTGTGTCAGAAATGATCGAACGAACGCTCAATCGATGAAATGGGAGTAAGTTTCACCGAAATGGAGAGATCCCCTCAGAAGATGAGGCGATATCCTTAACCGAACGTGGACCAATCCGATTTATACGGGTTGCGACCGTAGACGGGCGGACGCGCGCGTCCCTCTCTGACGACCCGTGGCTGTTGACGATTGCGCGTGATGACGCCATCAGTGAGGTCTCCGCAGTGAACGCACCGCAGGGCCCATGACCTCATTCCTCCGTCCGTGATCAGCTCCGGAACTATCATGCCGGTGCACCGGGCACATCGCATATGGTCCTCCTTAATAAGGCCCTGCAAAAGTGTTGACCTGCACGGCTCCTCTCACGCGGGGGAAGTCAAGGAAGTCGTATAGCTGTACGACTAAAGACGGATGTGTGTGCAGGAGTCGACTCTCGATATGTCGCTGAATTCGACTTCTTTCGGTGCTGTTGGACACTCCCGACTGTTTTGCGTTTACGCTCGACAGCAGGGCTCCCAGGACAAGATCTTGGACAAACCAGCCCAGCTGATCCGTCTCGTCGAGTGATTCCCTCAGGGCCGAGAGGAGGAGTTGCTTGACCGACGCAGTCATCGGGAACCGCGCCCCATCTGAAGTGGAGAGACGACAGAAGAAGACATGAAAGGCCTTTCCGCCTTGCATGCAGCGGCGATGTTCGAGGTCCAAGAGCGAGTGGAATGTATCCTCGTCGTGTTCAACAGGAGATGGATCCGCAAGTACGAGCGAAGTTCGTGTCATCCGGCAACCTTCACCCTCATCTAATTCCGAGATGCTCGACTCTCCATCAATGCGAGGCAAGGCACACAGAATCGCGCATCCGGCTGAACGGCCAGCCGTGCGTCGGGAATCGCCTTACGGCAGCGGCGGCAAGTTCCATAGTGCTTGATCCGCAATAGGAGCAGCGCGCGCTCGATACGCTTCAGTTTCGTGATCACCCGCTTTCTAATCCGAAAGGCCACGTCTTGATCAAGATCACTCGATGCTCGATCGGTAGGATCGGAAAAGTGTGCCGGCTCGGTGAGCGGATTGAAGGACAGGTCCCAGTCGGCCAGCAATAGCTCACGCTGGCGGGTCAGTTCCTCTCGCAATCGGGTGCGCGTTACTTCAGGGAACTGCCCCTGCATGAGAGGGTGGTTCCCATTGAGCTGATGGGATCGCGATTTTTTGTGAATCGTGAGTGCCATTTGCCACCTCCTTATGGGGGCATGTATATAAGTCGCATGACAACGGATGTTCACGATGAGATCAAATTTATATAAAACCATGGCAGGTAAGATCGGGATTCGGCCAGGATGCTCGGTAATTGACTGCGGGGAAGGTGTCTACCGGCAGGGGATGCGTTCCCAGCTCTGCGATTGCTGGTCTTCATCGAAGAAGACACGGTATCCGACACAGCGGGAATCACCCGAGAGGAATTCGAAGTCCCATACCTCCGTTCCCGACCCAAGCCGCTTCAGTCGCTGTGGATATCCGAACCGATGCACGAGTTCGTCCTGGCCCATGCGACCGATGCTCGTCTCGAACTCTTCGACGTGTGGTTGATGCCGACACGAAGCTACGAGAAGACCAAGAAAGGCCAGGGCTAACAAGGATGAGATGGTGGATCGACGCACGGTCTGCAGCTACCGGACCAGCGGCTGGTCCGACAGTTTGTAGCCGAGGGATTTCACGGACACGATCGAGTCGTCGAGGAACGGCATTTTCACTTTCAGCCGGCGCACGTGGACATCGACCGTGCGAGTCGTCCCGTAATAATCATAGCCCCAGACGGCATTGAGCAGCATGTCGCGCGTCAGCACCCGGCCGGGGTGCCGTAAGAAGTGCTCCAGCAACCCGAATTCTTTCGCCGTCAGGGGCACTTCCTTCCCCTTCACCGTGACCTCATGGCGAATCAGGTCCATCTGGAGCGGCCCGTAGCTCATGGACGTCGGCTTATGCTCGCTCGTTCGCTCCAAGCGGCGGAAGAGCGCCTTCACCCGAGCCACTAAGGTTTTGGGACTGAACGGTTTCGTCACATAGTCATCGGCGCCCAGCTCTAACCCGACGATGGTATCGGACTCTTCGTTCTTCGCGGTCAACATGAGGATCGGCAGCAAGGCAGTGTCCGGCTTCTGCCGGATGGATTTGCACACTTCCAGGCCGTCCATTTCTGGGAGCATGAGATCCAGGATGACGAGGTCGGGGTGTTCGCTGGCCACCAGTTTCTGGGCTTCGAGGCCGGTGTGAGCCAGGCAGGAGCGAAAGCCTTCCTTCTCCAGGTAGTGTTTAACTAGTTGCGCGATCTCCGGCTCATCTTCGACGATCAGGATGGTCTTGGGGCGTGGCGAGGCCATAATCGAGTCCTCTCATCACCGCGGTTCGGCGCACAGCAACGGTGGGACGAGCATACGCTGCGTATGTTACAGGAATGTTATGGATCAAAGGACCCAGGGAGAATGCTCGCGGGCGTTCGTGAGGGCTCTTCAGCCCTTGAGATGTCTATGCGAAGTCCGCAAGGGTCGGCGAATACAAGCAGGCGATCGTGCTCTTTGCTCGGTTGACCACTCACAACTCCTGAACTTTCAACACACTCGGTCAGAAGGGATTGTGTCTGATGGCAGTTGCGAGATGGTAAGAGGCGTTGGGAGCGATGGAGAAAGCCGCAGCCGTTAAATCGGAACGGGCAATCTTCTCCTGAGACTGGTTGCGCAATGGTTGCGGGGTTGCGGAAATCCTGCCTTGATTTTCACTCGTCTGCCTGTGTAACGTCGCACTTACTGGCGGTTTCCGTGGATTTGGAATCCCCAGGCTGTGACTTCGAACCCGTAGGTCGCAGGTTCAAGTTCTGCCCGGCGCACCATAGTAAGTGATGAGTTTTCATTCGTATACAGCAACTTAGTTCAGCCTAGTGAATCGAACCTTGTGCGAAAGCTGGGTATCGTGATCATGAAAAGTAATCTAGACTACGAACCGAACCTGAAAGAGGTCATCCTGTGCTGCGGTGTTGCCGATATAGAAAACATGGACTTTTTGGAGGTGTATACTCTACACAGCGGACTCAATCTGTCTGGACCAGACAATGTCCCTGCTGTGGGCGTCCACTTCAGAAAATTGATCCCATGAGCCCTTGGGCTTGTGAATGCGGATGGCGCAGCGAATGAATCGAGCAAGAGGAGGGTGGTACCATGATCCCCGTTTTGCACGACGTACGGGCCGCATTTTTCCTTGCTGTCGCATTGGCGATGTTAGTGCTGATTTGTGCGCTCGCTGGTCTAGGAACCGTCTTACGACCAGTCCGTTGGGCTGATCGACAAGGGTACCGATAAGGAAGAACTGACAGGAAGCAGATTCTTCTCCTCGTGTATTCAACAGGTTTCGTGTTGTTCATCGATATCAACAGCTTTCCCGGATAAGCCCGCTAGCTAATACGATTATCACTTCTGGTTCGCCTCCCGCAATCCCATCACAAGATTTTAGAAAGTATTAGGACTCCTCCTATTCATACGTTAACATCTTGCTGCTAAAGCTATTTTTAGTATCGGTGATATATTTGTTCGGAAAGAGAGCAGCAATCTGGACAAGGTTCTCGCGAGACAATCTTTTTGGATCATCCAACAGCCGAGCGGGATGCCATGATGGAGGGAAAAGTCATGAACCAAGCGAGAGTGAAATCTGTAGTCGTGATCGCGGTAGCAGTAGCTGTGTTGTCGACCCAAGGCTGTGGCAAGAAATGGGTTCAGTCTGACAATGACAACGCAACAGGGAGCGCCAGCTCCAAGTTGCCAAATATCTCAGGGGGTAGTTCAAGTGGGGAACTGAGTGGGTTTTCTCGGAATCCTGCCGAGGAACGCCTTGGACAGGAACGATACTCGACAGCCCTGAACCCATCGGGGACGAACTCTCGCCAGCGGGTCGAGTTGACGAAAGACGAGAAGGCGGCGGTCGATGCAGGGTTGCAGGACGTCTTCTTTGGGTATGACCAATGGACGATATCTGACGAAGGTATGGAAGCTCTCAATCATGACGCAGCCTATTTGAAGGATCATCCGGGAGCGGTGCTGAGGATCGAAGGGCATTGTGATGAGAGAGGGACTGCTGACTACAACATGGTGTTGGGGGATAAACGCGCAAAAGCCGCTCGCAACTATCTGGCGGCAGCCGGCGTAAGTCACAAACAGGTCGCCATCGTATCGTATGGAAAAGAACGTCCGTTCTGCTTCGATCATGATGAATCCTGCTATCAGCAGAATCGTCGGGGTCACATGCTTCTCTCAACGAAATAGCCCTGGCTCTACGAGCGTCTACCAACAAGGGGGCCGACGTTGAAAAAATTGAGTTCTCTCTTTAAGACTGAGACGACCAAGCCGACTCCGGTCGCGACTCAGCCGGATGAACGGCGGGTTCAACCGAGGTTTACCACGCAATTTCGCAGTACCTTTTCCGGCAACAAGCAGGAGGGGCAAGGCCGAACAGTGGATATTTCTGCCGGTGGTTGTAAGATCGAAAGCGACATGAAGGTCGAGGCAGGATCGAAGTTTGAATGTAGGCTCCATGTTCCCGGGCTGGATTGGCCACTGCGGATTGATGAAGCGACTGTACGGTGGGTGGGTGCCAACAGCTTTGGAATCGCCTTTTCTCGCATAGCCCCTGAGGAACTTGCGAAGCTCGAAACAGTTCTCTCCGATCTTGACGGAGGCAAGTAACTCTTCCTCGACCGCCATCTTCCGACAGTCCTCCTTATCGTTGCAGCGGTATCACCTGAGAACGTTGTCTTCTCTCTAGCGCGGCATCGATGCCTCCAATCGATCGCCGCGTGAACGAGGTTGACAGGGCCACCACAACTGTCACAAAGTACAGGTGGGTAGTAACGCAAGCGGACAATCGTAACAGGTAGATAGAGAAAGGAGTGGTGGGGTGGAACAGAGGTATGCCATTACCGTGAAGTTCTTGGTCGATGCTGATTCTGCAGAAGATGCTGAAGAGATGGTGGAGACCGCCTGTGAAAAAGCGTCGGCGTCGTTCCCAGAAATGAGTTACGAAGGCATTGAAGACATCGAAGAGGAAGAAGAGGAGTAGTGGCTTCAGTTCAGTAAAGGAATGCGTCCATTCGCTCGACACACCGCACCATGGGAAATGACTCGCCAGCAACTTCATCCGAAAAGGAAGTGGCCGTTCTAGCGGGAGGGTGCTTCTGGTGCCTTGAAGCGGTCTATGACCAGGTCGTCGGCGTGGATTCCGTTGAGTCCGGCTACATCGGCGGCACTGTAGAAAACCCCACGTACGATGCGGTATGTGGAGGCCAGACTGAGCATGCGGAAGCCGTCCGAATTACGTTCAATCCACAGGTAATTTCCTACCAAGCGCTCCTCGAAATCTTTTTTGCCATTCACGATCCCACCACGCCTAATCGTCAGGGAAACGATAGGGGGACGCAATACCGCTCCGCGATCTTCTATTGCAACCCGGCACAGCGTGATACGGCTGAGTCGGTGATTAAAACACTCACCGTTGAGAAGCTGTACGACGCGCCTATCGTGACGCAGATAGTCCCTGCCACGAGATGGTACGAAGCGGAGTCCTATCATCAGGAGTACTTTGCGCGAAATCCGCTTCAGGGCTATTGCCAGGTTGTCGTCGGTCCGAAGGTCGCGAAGTTCAGAAAACAATTTGCCGCGCGACTGAAGGCGTAGTGCTTTCCCGAGTCATGGCCCGAACAATCTGATCAGTAGACTTTGCATCCCACTGAACACGCCTGGTTTTTGGAAGACTTGAAACGGCTTTACCGTTACTTCGATGAGAACTGGGCAGAACGGCCATTCTGTAGAGGGATTTCCCTGGACTTGGGCGATAAACGAGTCGTTGGCATCAGTCTCTGAGAGGTGCACGATCATCAGAGGACTGTCTGGATCCAATACGCAGGTCTCATCAGTCTGGCCTATTGTGGCATGATCGAGCTTGCTGATCCGTACCCGCTGCTCTCCGTCAGAAAATACCGTGTCCCCCTCGCGCAATGGCCCGGTCGGCGCGAGTGAATACAACACAAGAGGCGCGATCAAAATAATGGCTGCAACGATCCCGATCGACCATAGCGGAGGCTCGGATTGGGTCTGGTCCGGAATGGGAAAGGCCTCTTACTGCGGTTCGTGAACTGTGTCTGGTGTGTTCGATAGCAGTTGCTTAATGAGCACAGCGATCTCACGCCGCTTGGAGCGAAACGGATTTTTCAATGTCCCTGGTTCAGAGGAAACCAGCGCGGTTATCGGGGTGAAGGTCAGCCATGCCTCTTGCGGAACGAGGGGCTGCAAGGGGGTCGAGCGACCATCAAGGGATTGTATGGTTTCGGCATCCGGCGGGTAGCGAGTGGGCGAGCGATAGTTGCCGAGTATGAAGTGCAGCGCTCCATCCTGGACGAAGACTCCACCGGAAGTCACCTGCTCGTTCGGTGGCAGCTGTTGGGTGATCCAATAAAACGTGACGACTTCCTCGGGCTTGGCGGAGTTCAACCCCTTGATCAGTAGAGGAGCCAGGAGCTCGATTTCTGCCGAGGTGAATGCTGGGTGTCGTGGGGGCTCGTTCCTCTGGTTGGGGAGAGGCACGGACGGAATGATGGCGCTGGGTTCCTCAACCACGATGCCGGACAAAACGGCGGTCATCTCCTCACTCGTCACAATGACCGGATGCGAATGAGCTGCACCCACGGTATGATCTACGGCAAGTCGCACGACTAATGCTTGATCCTGATAAATGGATTCGGTGAGAACAGGTCGGCTCTGACAGGCCGTTAACTCAACCAATAGCGCAATCCCCGAGAGACCGATGAGGCCAGTGTGTTTCATACGTACGACCAATTGGTTTGTTGGAGCGCCCGCTACATTACCCCTCTCAAGTAGTAAGAGTAAAGTTCATCTGATCGGCCATGTAACCTAAGTCCCTCGTCCTCAGGCGCTTGATCACGCCAGAATTAACAATTCAGTAACAACTCTGTAGCACCATCTTAACGCTCGCCCACTATACCTCGTCTCGGTTTGATAACAGGACTAACCAGAGGGAGGTATTTTGATGAGGCGATTGTGGTTGGCGATGATTATGGGCGTGGTAGGGCTTGGACTGGTCCTCGGTGCCAGCGCCGCCCAAGCTGCGCACGACCTTGCGGACATTCTCTATGAAAAGGGACAGATTACTAAGGAAGAGTGGCTGAGGGCGAAGGCAGACGAGGAAAAATTGGAGGCGGAGCAAAAAAAGTCCAGAGACCAGGAATTTCCGATCTCCCTTCGGTACAAGGATGGGTTCGATCTGCAATCCCGGGACGGAAAGTTCGAGATGCTGATACAAAATCGACTCCAGTTCCGGTTCTCCTATCCACAGGAAGGTGACTCCCTCGCACCGGCCGATGCTGCAGTTGCCGACGATAAGGATGTGAGCTCGTTCCGTGTTCGACGTGCTCGTATCAAAGTCGGTGGGCATGGCTTCTACCCTTGGCTGAAGTACTTTGTGGAATATGATTGGGTGAGCAATACCATGCTCGACTATCGACTGGACGTTGCCAAATTCAAATGGGCTACCCTACGCATTGGGCAATGGAAGGTCGAGTACAACCGAGAACGGGTGGACTCATCCGGCAATCAACAGTTTGTCGAACGGTCGATTGTCAACGCCCCCTTTACGCTGGATCGACAGATCGGTGCTCGATTAGGTGGGCACCTCTTCGAAGGGACCTATGCCTATTTGGTCTACAATATTGGGGTTTTCACAGGTACAGGGATCAACAATCCTCGTAACGACGACAAGAAAATGCTCTATTTAGGGCGAATTCAATGGAACTTTTTGGGGCGCGATGTGCCTTTCACACAGTCTGATCCGGGATACACACCCCAACCGATCGCCAGTATCGCATTCGCTGGTGCCCATAACCGAACCGATCGGATTATTTTCCCTGGAAGCAGAAACAATACCGTCGTAGACGGTCAATTTGAGATCGATCAGGGCGTGCAGGAATTCGCCTTTAAATGGAACGGACTTTCGATCCAGGAAGAGTTCCATGTCAAACATGTGACTAACGAAACCAATCAGCAGAAAACCACCAGTTACGGAGCTTATGCCCAAGTCGGGTATCTTCCGCACGCTTTGATCGATTTCATTCCCAAGGAGCTCGAAATTGCGTACCGATACGCCTTCGTCGATCCAAACGAAGCGCTTCGTAGCGATGTGCTGAGAGAGCATACAGTCGCGGCCAACTGGTTCTTCGCGATGCATCGCAACAAGCTCACATTGGACTATTCCCATTTGACACAGCCTGGCTTTACGCCGGAAGATCGAGTCAGACTTCAATGGGATGTGTCCTTTTAGAGGCATGGAAAACTCATCGATCGGTACGAAATATCGATCGAGACCATGGAATTAACACGCACGTAACAGATTTGTAACAATGGAAGAACGGCGTCATGGTATGCCGGAAGCAGTAGGCGTCGTTTATAGAAAAAGGAACAGCACATGACAAATCGAAAGACTAGAGCTCCGCAACGGATGGCGTTGGTCCGCTCACTCGTCCTTGGTTTCGCCAGCCTTCTGGTCGCATCACAGGCGACATCCCATGCGATCGCCGATGAGGCGATTCAGGTCGACCCGAATATAAAGGGTTACGTCAAGGTCAGCGGAGTTTCGGGCAACCTCAACAGTATCGGCTCGGACACTCTCAATAACCTCATGACGCTCTGGGCTGAGGGGTTTCGTAAGCAGTATCCGAATGTGAAAATCCAAATCGAAGGGAAGGGGTCGAGCACGGCCCCACCGGCCTTGATTGAAGGGACCGCGCAATTGGGGCCCATGTCGCGACCGATGAAATCCACTGAAATCGATTCGTTTGAAGGAAAATATAAGTACAAGCCAACCGCGTTCCCAGTCGCCATTGATGCCTTGGCAGTGTATGTGCACAAGGATAATCCCATTCCTGGGATGACGATGGCCCAGGTCGATGCGATCTTTTCGAAAACCCGCAGGTGGGGAGCCTCCCAAAATATCGACCGGTGGGGTCAGGTGGGCGTCACGGATGAATTGGCCGGCTCTCCCATCAGCTTGTATGGCCGCAACTCCGCATCTGGGACGTACGGATTCTTCAAGGAACATGCGCTGAAAAACGGCGACTACAAGGATGAAGTCAAGGAGCAGCCCGGCTCCGCCTCCGTGGTGCAAGGAGTAACGGAAGATCCTTCAGGAATCGGATATAGCGGAATCGGGTACTTGACGTCCGGTATTCGGGCGCTTCCCTTGGCTGAGAAAGATGGCCGATCCTTTGCAGCTCCGACGCAGGAAAATGCGATGAACGGCTCTTATCCGCTCTGGCGACACCTATTGGTCTATGTCAATAAGGCGCCGAACAAGCCGCTGGATCCACTCGTGAAAGAATTCATCAAGTATATCTATAGTAAGGAAGGGCAAGCCGTCGTGATCAAGGACGGATTCTTTCCATTGTCGCAAACATTGATTGAGAAGGAAATCACAAAAGTCGACTAAGGCGTTCGGGGATATCCCGAGCGTTGATTCGTTGATCAATTGCGACGACGGTGGGTGCGTCGTACTGAAAGATGGCGCCTAGGCGATGAAAATTCCTCCATTCACTCCGCTACCAGCAGTTGAGACCGAGTCTTCGGTGGGCCGGGGGGCGTTCCCACCCCCGGCCCTCGCCGATGGCGTCTTCAGCCGTCGTCAGGTTAGGACCATCATCGATCATCTGGCAAGCGGCACCATCAAGACCGGCGGGATCGCGATTATCCTCTGTATTATCGGGATGTGCGTGTTTCTGGTCAAAGAGGTCTTGCCGCTCTTTCAGTCGACCAGTGCGACTCTTGCTGAGCCGATTTCCCTCACGCAGCTGGATCATTCCTCGCCGACCGCTCTTGTCGGTATCGATGAGCAGCAAGAAGTTGCGTACGCGCTGCGTGGGGACTCGCTGGAGTTTGTTTTTCTAGGAGAAGGCACGTCATCTACTGCAAAAGTCCCTTCGCGTGGGCTCTTTCCTGACGGATCGGTGACGGCCCTCGCGCGTGCCCTCGGAAAGGGGCACTATCTTGTCATGGGCACGGCCGACGGGCGAGCGGTTCCAGTCACGATCGAATTTACCCAGGAATTTCACGGTGATGAGCGATCGATCTCTCCTTCCGTTGCGGTCAAGACCCCGATCGTTGTCGCACCCAATTCACAAGCGATTACACAAATTGCCTATCAGAAGGATGAATCCAACGTCCGGATTGCCGCACTCTTGCAGAATGATCAACTCTGTCTGACGACGAACGAAAGCCGAACTCGCCCAGACGGAGAGACGGAGGCCTCCACCGTACAAGCCAACCTGACGCCTCATATTCAAGGCCGAATCACGGCGCTCGCGCTCGGCAGCCGTGCAGAACTCCTCGCGGTCGGAACCGGGGAAGGGACTGTCTATCATTTTGACTTGCGAGAGGCAGGACAGCCGGTCCTCCTTGAGACCACACAGGCTGCTGAAAAAGGGCAAGCGGTGACGGCACTTGCATATTTGATGGGCGATAGAAGTCTGATAGTCGGCACAGCGTCTGGAGACATTGGCGTGTGGATGCCGATTCGAGAGCATGCGGAGACGAATTCGACCCACATGAAGCTCGTCCATCGCTTTCGGCCCCATCCCAGCGCGGTCACGGACATCACGATTTCTCAGCGCGATAAGGGATTCATTACTGCGGATGCTACCGGGGAAATCAGACTGCATCATTCGACATCGGAACAAACACTGTTAGTGCTGAACCCACAGCAGGGCGCTCTCCGCAGCACGTATTTTTCGCCCAAAGCCGACGGACTAGTCGGCTTGTCGGAACAGGATCGGTTGGTCCGTTACGACATTCGCAATCCCCATCCGGAAATCACCTGGGGCACCCTGTTCTCTCCGATCTGGTACGAGGGGTATGATCGACCTCAATATGTATGGCAATCATCCAGCGGGTCAGATGACTTCGAGCCCAAGTTCAGTCTCACGCCGCTCATCTTCGGCACCATCAAAGGCACGTTCTACGCCGTCCTGCTCGCAGTGCCGTTAGCCGTGTGTGGGGCAATCTACACCGCAATGTTCATGCATCCGAATCTTCGATCGAAGATCAAACCCCTCGTTGAAATCATGGCGGCGCTTCCGACGGTGGTGCTTGGATTTCTCGCCGGGCTGTGGCTTGCGCCGGTTCTGGAACGAAACTTTCCCGCGATCACCGCGATGGTGCTGGTACTCCCTCTCGCGATCGCTGTGTTTGCTGGACTGTATCTCCTGCTTCCCGCGGCGCTTCGGCATCGAGTCCGGCCTGGAATCGAGACGTTGCTCATCATGCCGATGATCGTGGCCGTGGTCTGGTTCTGCCTCGAAACGAACGCCTGGTGGGAATCATTCTTATTCAGCGGCCCGTATAAGCCATGGTTGGAGGCCCATCTCGGCCTGAACTATGACCAGCGCAACGCCATCGTCGTGGGCATGGCAATGGGATTTGCCATCATTCCCATCATCTACAGTATCTCGGAAGAGTCGCTCTCAAACGTTCCCAAGAACCTGATTGCCGGTTCCTTGGCGCTCGGTGCGACCAGATGGCAAACGCTCGCGCATCTGGTCCTGATCTCAGCCAGCCCGGGCATCTTCTCAGCCTTGATGATCGGGCTGGGGCGGGCCATCGGAGAAACGATGATCGTGTTGATGGCGACCGGCAACACGCCGATCATGGATTGGAGCCTCTTCAACGGGTTTCGAACGCTCTCCGCTAATATTGCGGTTGAGATTCCCGAAGCGCCGCATGGCGGGACCTTGTACCGTACACTGTTTTTAGCCGGCCTGCTCCTTTTTGTGGCTACGTTTCTTATCAATACGGTCGCTGAACTGGTTCGACAGCGGCTGAGAGAGAAATACAGCCAATTTTAGCGTTGCGTCCTTGAACGGGAAGCAGTGTCAGATCGGTGGACATCGGCAAACGAGTTGAAACGACGGTAGACCGAACGTATACAACAGGAACTCAATGAAACTGTGGGTCAGACATTTCATGGCGAGCGGGGAGCTCTTTATTTGGGCCTGCGGGGCTGGGCTGTCCCTCTCGCTGCTCATGATCGCCGGCCTCATGGTCCTCATCCTCATCAATGGGTTAGGGTACTTTTGGCCCGCTGATCTCGTGGAGTTGACCCTCAAGGATAATAAACATGTGATCGGTCAATTGGCCGGAGAGGATGTCAGCCCCAAAGGGGGCCAGCGAATCAGGGTGAAGATCGGGAATCGCGACCTCTATGGGTTGGACTATCGTTGGATCAACAGCGATCAGATCGTCGAGCGAACGAAGCCGGCGGATCTCGTCATGGTCGAGCGACGCGAGTGGGGTAATTTCTATGGGCGTCTGCGGGCTCTCTCGAAGGAAGACCAGATCGTGGCTGAAGGCGCCGAAGCGGTCTGGAAAGCCTTGTCCCCGCTTCTTCGCCATGTGGAGGCCGACGAAACGGACAGTCCCTACGCTGTCCTCCTCGTCGATGCCAACGGCAAAGAAAAGTCGCTGGCACTCGGCCAAGTTTTGCGAGTTTTGCGACCGAACGATCTCTCGGCCTTGGAAAAGGTCTGGATCTATGGAGGCAACGTTTGGACAGTATTAACGACGGAACCGAGAGAGGCCAATACGGAAGGGGGTATTTTCCCGGCCATCTTCGGCACGGTCATGATGGTCATGATCATGAGCTTTGTCGTGACCCCATTCGGGGTGATCGGGGCCTTGTACCTGAGGGAATATGCCAGACAGGGAGTCATCGTGCGGACGGTCCGTATTGCCGTCAACAATCTCGCTGGTGTTCCCTCGATCGTCTTCGGTGTCTTTGGATTGGGGTTTTTTGTCTATGGAGTCGGTGGAACGATCGATGCCCTGTGGTTCTCCGAAAAGCTTCCGAATCCTACGTTCGGCACCGGTGGTATCCTCTGGGCTTCATTGACGTTGGCCCTCTTGACCGTACCGGTCGTGATCGTTGCCACGGAGGAAGGGTTGTCGGCAGTGCCGCGAGAATACCGGGAAGGTTCGATAGGGTTGGGTGCGACCAAATGGGAAACGATGTGGAAGGTCGTCCTTCCTACGGCACTGCCAGGCATTCTGACGGGTCTGATCCTTGCCATGGCTCGTGCGGCAGGCGAGGTCGCTCCCTTGATGTTGACCGGTGTGGTCAAGCTGGCGCCGGCGATGCCGATCGACGGGACGTGGCCATTCCTGCACTTAGATCGAAAATTCATGCATTTGGGGTTTCATATCTATGATGTCGGCTTTCAATCTCCGAATGTGGAGGCCGCCAAGCCTATGGTCTTTGTCACCACGTTGGTGTTGATTGCCGTGGTCGTCACCCTTAACTTGACGGGAATTGTCTTGCGAAATCGAATGAGGAGGAAATATGCTGGATCAACAGTTTGAGGTGTTGTCTCGCGTGCCTCCTTTGGCACCCGCTTCTCCCTCGCAAAAGGTAAAGACTATGGAACCGAGTGCCTCCGAGGAATCGACTCAAACCAGTGGGCAAGCGGACCCCAAGCTTCGAGTGCAGGGCTTCAACTTCTTCTACGGGCCGGTCCAATCGCTGTTCAAGATCGACATGGACATTCCAGAAAATCAAGTGACGGCTTTTATCGGGCCCTCCGGGTGCGGAAAGTCCACATTGCTTCGCTGCATGAACCGGCTGAATGACCTCATCGAGGGCGCAAGGCATGAGGGGAATATCCTCATTGATAACATTGATATCTTTGACCCACTGATCGATATCACCGATCTTCGGAAGCGGGTAGGGATGGTCTTTCAAAAGTCCAATCCCTTCCCTAAATCAATCCATGAAAATGTCGCGTACGGCCCACGCCTACAGGGGTTGAAAAACCGGGCTGTCTTGGACGAGATTGTCGAACGAAGTCTCCGTGGAGCAGGTCTCTGGGAGGAAGTGAAGGACCGACTTCACAAGAGCGCGCTTGGCTTATCCGGCGGGCAGCAACAACGGCTCTGCATTGCACGAGCTCTGGCCGTGAAGCCGGACGTCCTGTTGATGGATGAGCCTTGCTCTGCGCTCGACCCGATTGCCACCGGGGTCATCGAAGAGTTGTTGTTCTCACTAAAGAAAGAGTTGACGGTTGTCATCGTCACGCACAACATGCAGCAAGCGGCGCGGGTATCGGATCAGACAGCATTCATGTATCTTGGCCAATTGGTCGAGTTCGGTCGCACGAAGCAGCTGTTCACGAATCCTTCAAAGAAGCAAACGGAAGACTACATCACCGGACGATTTGGGTGACCCTATGGTTCAACAACGACATTTCGACGACGAACTGGCTGAATTGAAGACCAAACTGGTGCGGATGGCCGGTCTTGCCGAGGATCAGATCGACAAGGCGTTGGACGCGCTGGTCACACGCGATGCGGCTCTCGCCTGTGAGGTCATCGAACGAGACCATAAAGTGAACTCCATGGATGTGGAGATCGATGAATACTGCATCGAATTGTTGGCCCTCAACCAACCGGCCGCGCATGATCTGCGCCTGGTCACGACGGCGATGAAGCTGTCCACCGAACTGGAACGGATCAGTGACCTGGCCGAGAGTATTTGTGAGCGAGCGATCGAATTAAACGAAGAGCCGCAACTCAAACCCTACATCGACATTCCACGGATGGGGAGTCTCGCGCGGGTGATGGTAAAGGAAAGTATCGACGCCTTCGTCAAGGAAGATGCTGCGCTGGCGCGGAAAGTGATCGTGGACGATGATTTTGTCGATGACCTCATGGAACAATTGTTCCGAGAGTTACTCTCGTTCATGATGGAAAACCCCCAGACGATCTCCCGTGCCATTCGGTTGAGCTTTGTCGCAAAATCTCTCGAGCGAGTGGCCGACCATGCGACGAACATCGCCGAGTTAGTCGTCTACTTAGTGGAAGGGAAGATTATCCGCCACACCTCGCCGATCGCCCAATCGTGAGGGAGTGAAGGGGCGTTTATTCAGTAGACCCGCCTGTGATCGGTATCTCCGTTCGTTTGAAATGACTTCCCCCCTATGCTAGCATCCAGATCATGGGTGCTACCACCTCGGCGAGGCGGGGAGAAGCCCGTCGCGTCTCTCCTCCGCCTTCTCACATTCAGCGTGAAGTGATCGGCGTGATCTTGATCGCGTTGAGTCTGCTCACGCTGTTGAGCCTGTTGTCGTTTGTGCCGGGAGAGGCGGAAATGGTCGCAAGCGGACTACCGACCACGAGTCCGCCCCGGAATCTTATTGGTTCGTTCGGCGCGTTGTTGGCCGGCGGATGTTTTTACGCGATCGGTGGTGCGGCCTATCTTTTCCCCATTTTATTGGGTCGTCTCGGAATTCGGTGCTTCTCTCAGACCCCGGTTGGGCTTCGCTTTCGAACGGCTGTCAGTTCCTTGGTTGCTCTTTTCTTCTTGAGTGCCTTTCTCCACCTTGAGACAACAGGTGTTCCGACTGTCACCAGCGGGATGATTTCTCGTGGGATGGGCGGAGGAGTCATCGGGCAGTCGATCGCCGAAGGGCTCCGGGCCGTATTTGCTGGAACGGGAGCCCATATTCTGGTCATCGCTGGATTCCTGGTCTCCCTCCTACTGACGACCCCTCGATCCCTGGCCGAGGCCATTCGTCAGATCCCGGAACATTGGGCCGCCTTCCGTGAAGGGGTGTCTGCGGCGATGCCTGAGCGATCCGTCGAGACTCCCAAGGAGACTGCCAATCGACGGGTGAAGGCGAAAACACCAAAGCCTGCTCAGTCCGATCTAGAAGAAGAGCGTCTTGCCGGGAGGCTTCATGAGTTTGAATCGTCCATGCCCCCACCCGCTCCAATCATCCAACCGTTCCCGACGTCCGTGCCCGCGATTGAGCCAGATGAGATCGATGCTGACGTGATCACGTCAGGGGCAGGTTCCGAGGACTACTGTTTACCAGACCCAGAACTCTTGCTGTGTGAGCCCTCTGGTTCATTGGACCGCATGTCGGATGACGAGCTGAAAGCCCAATCGGAAGTCCTCTCGCGCGCACTGGGAAGTTTCGGGATCGAGGGGACGGTCACCGAAGTTAGGCCTGGTCCGGTCGTGACGATGTATGAGTTTGAGCCGGCACCTGGTACCAAGGTGGCGCGTATTGTGAATTTAGCCGATGACTTGGCCTTGGCGCTCAAAGCCACAAGCATTCGTATCGTCGCGCCGATCCCAGGCAAGTCCGTTGTGGGCATAGAAGTGCCGAACAGGTCGCGAGAGACGGTATCCCTGAAAGAAGTCATCATGAGCGAGGCCTTTCGTCGAGCCAAATCCAGACTGACGTTGGCGCTCGGCAAGGATATTTTCGGCGCTCCGATCACCGCCGATCTCAAGACCATGCCCCATCTCTTAGTCGCGGGTGCCACGGGGGCCGGGAAGAGCGTCAGCTTGAATACCATGCTGCTGAGCATTCTGTTTTCCGCGAAGCCCAGCGAGGTGAAGCTCTTGCTCATCGATCCAAAGATGCTGGAGTTTCAGTCGTACGAGGGGATCCCGCATTTACTCCGCCCGGTCATTACGGACCCTAAATCTGCGGCGAGGGGGCTTGGATGGGTCGTGGCCGAAATGGAACGGCGATACAAGTTGTTGGCGGAAGCGGGGGTAAGAAATATCGAAACCTACAATCGCATGGTCGCCGGACTTCACGAGGAGTTTGCCGAAAGCAGCACGCCTGTGATCGAACCAGCCGAGGCCCCGATGCCGTTTCTCTCTGAGGAGGAACGTCTTTCGGCCGGGGAAAGCTCGATCCCGGAGGGTGAGCGCGGATGTATGCAGCCGAAGTCGACGCCACCGGAACCACTGCCGTTTATCGTGGTGATGATCGATGAGCTGGCTGATCTCATGATGGTCGCTCCGAAAGATGTAGAAGATAAGATCGCCCGTCTGGCACAGATGGCGCGGGCGTCAGGCATTCATTTGGTGTTGGCCACACAACGTCCATCCGTGGATGTGCTGACCGGTCTGATCAAGGCGAATTTTCCCGCGCGCATCGCCTTCCAAGTGTCGTCGAAGACCGATTCGCGGACTATTCTGGATGCCAATGGGGCTGAAGCGTTGCTCGGTCGAGGTGATATGCTCTACCTCGCTTCCGGAACCGGTCGTCTCGCCCGCCTGCATGGATCCTTTGTTTCGGACGACGATGTCCGCTCAGTCGTGGAGTTTGTGAAAAAACAGGCCATGCCTATCTACAATCAGGAACTGCAGTCGCTTAAATTAGACGAAGCGGCGGAGGAAGAGGCGAAGGATGAAGTGTATGAACAGGCCAAGGACCTGGTGCTCTCGACCGGACAGGCGTCGGCCTCGTTGATTCAACGTCGTCTTCGGGTTGGCTATCCCAGGGCGGCGAGAATAATCGAACAGATGGAGTCGGAGGGAATCGTGGGAGCGGCGGGACGAGATGGGCGTCGAGAAGTTCTTGGACGGCGCGGTCCCGTGGGGGCAGCTGAGGCATGAAACGCGTAGGTCTGACAGTGCTGTGGATCGTGGCCTGTGTGTTGCCGGTCTGGGGCGGAGATGCGTCGGTCGATGAAAAGCAGGTACGCGAAGTTCGCGGCGTCGTCAAACAGCTGCAAGCACGGTATGAGAAAACGAAGGATCTCCAAGCCGACTTTTCACAAAAGACTCAGATCGAAGGGTTCGAACGCTCGGTCACGTCAGCCGGCAAGGTGTACATAAAGAAGCCAGGCCGTTTGCGTTGGGACTACCTGGATCCGTCGACCGAGCAGATCTATGTGAACCAGGATGATGTCAAGATGTACGTTCCAGAGCATAAGCAGGTGTTGGTTGGAAAGCTGACACAGATGGCCGCCTCCAAGGCGCCGCTGGAACTGCTACAGGGTGCCGCCAAATTGGATGCGTCGTTTCACATCGAACCGACTACGGGAAATGCTCGTGGGGTCGGCGGCATTCCGCTCATTACGCTGACTCCAAAAGATAAACAGAATGAGGCGACTCAGAATCTCCAGAAGATCGTGGTCGAAGTCTTCCCCAAGGTCTATTACATCCGCACGGTCTCACTCTATGAGGTCAGCGGGAATGTCTCCGTCTTCGTCTTTTCAAACTTGAAACCCAACGTCGGATTAGGTAATGAGATATTTGATTTTAGTACACCACCAGATACGGAAGTTGTCCGGGCTCCGGTGTTGAATGGACCGTAGAGTGGTGTAACCGGTGTCAGCCTGTCAGAACCAAGAACAAATTGATGGATGGGGTCGGTTGAGCAGGGACAGAGCATGAGCGGAGCAGTAGCGACTCAAGGAAGCACGATGACGGAGGCGGTCGATCGAGCCGTCGCCGGGTTGGATATTGAACGACTCCATAAGGAGTACTGGGAGCAGAACGAGTTTTTGGTGATCAAACAGTTCTTGCCCCGTTCTTTTGTCGAAGACATGCTCGTTCCCCAGGCCCAGGGAGTTAAAGCGCAGCTGAATCGCAATTACATTCCCGGGCATAAAAAAGGAGGAAGTGTCAGCTATTACACAGTGCAGGAGAAAGCCCCGCTTTTTCTCGATCTTTATCGCTCACAGTCATTCAGAGAGTTTCTGAACCGGCTCGTTGAAGCCAAGCTGATGTTCTGTCCTGACAACGATCCACATTCCTGTGCTCTCTACTACTATACGGAACCGGGTGACCATATCGGCTTTCACTACGATACGTCGTACTACAAAGGCGCTCGGTATACGATCCTCATGGGGCTTGTCGATCGCTCGACCCAGTGCAAATTAGTGTGCGAGCTGTTTAAGGATCATCCAACTCAACAGCCGCGTCATCTTGAGCTGGTGACGGAACCGGGTGATCTGGTGATTTTCAACGGGGATAAGCTCTGGCACGCCGTGACGCCTCTTGGAGAAGGTGAAGAGAGGATTGCACTGACGATGGAATACGTCACGAATCCGGAGATGGGGACGGTCAAGCGGCTCTATTCAAACCTGAAAGATTCCTTCGGCTATTTCGGCTTCGCCACGGTCTTCAAGCGCGCGCTGGGTTTGAACCGATCCAAATAGCCGTCCAAGGCAGGAACGTTCTCTTCCTGTTTCGGCGTCCTCCCTGATTCACTTCACAGCCAAAGATGAGGCCGTACCAATCGCACGAAGAAGGATCGCGCACAACTCTTCTCGTTCCCACGGTTTGGTCAACCGCGCATAGGGGCGTAGCGGCCCCAGATCATTATTCGAAGCCGTGAGGACGATGACGGGAAGAGCGGGGTTTGAGATCCGGAGTCTAGCCAGAACGGAGCGCCCATCCCCGTCGGGCAATCCTAGATCGAGGAGGACCGCGTCGTAGGTATGTTGATCGAGGGAGGAAAAAGCCTGCGTACAGGTCGCTACACAGTCGACCAGGAAGCCTTGAAATTCGAGTAAGTCTTGCAGGCCCATCGAAATATCCGGATCATCCTCGACGACGAGGATGGAAGCGGCTAGTCGAAGCTGGCTTCTGGTGTTCGTACCCGTAAGGGGTTTGTCAGTCTCGCTTGGTACCGGCTGCAGATGAGTTGTTCCAGCGTTCACGTCGACGCATCCGGCGTGGAAGAGCTGAGTTCGTACTGACGGTGAAACGGACGTGGTGCTTTCGGTATAACTGAGAGTCAGCTCTGCCATGTCGCTCTCCCTTTCCGTCGTGTGATTTTGTGGACATGCGAACCATGGAACAGGTCTGTCTAAACAGCAAAGACCATTCCATGGTGGCATGCCAGGTCAAAAACTCTAAGTGCTTGAACTATCGAAACCTCGAGGATGGGAAACGGCAGTGACAGAAAGTGGTTGTGTCAACTGAAACAAGATCCTGTCTCACGTGAGACAGGAGGAGAGGCGTAAAGCATGTTCCGAAGTGTAACGGAAGGTTACTGGTGCAGATGTTTCATGGCGGCGGCGCAGAGGATGATGAAGAATCCCATCCACAGGGCGGCGCGTTGGAAGGGGATCGCCTCATAGGACTCTTCCTCGTCGGCATCCTCCTCCGACCGAAAGATGACCGTGTATAGAAATAAGGTGAGGAGGCCCAGCACCAGAAGAAGCTTGATCATGAAGATGATGAGGTACTTGGCATGGTGTTGAACGCCGGCCCCGGTTTGAGAAACCAGGACTTGATTGACGTAGTGCAGATTCACGCCTCCGGTGAACAGCAGAACGACTAATAGAATGCCGGCGACTTTCTTGTAATGCCGATAAAAAATGTCTGTGATGGGCTTGATCTGATCCTTGGGGACGGCCTGCTGCAATCCCGGCGTGACTGCCATCACAAGAAAGGCCAAGCCACCGATCCAAATGATCGCCGAGAGAAGATGAAACCAGTGATTGACGATCGGAATAAGGATATTGAGGTCGGTGGAAATGCTCTCAAACGTATCCATGATGTTTGTGGGGTGCCCGAGCAAGACGGGCTGGATCGTGGGAAAGACTGCTTCGGTCCCCGATCGAGATTACTCCGTACTAGGCTTGAAGATGGGCATATCGTTACCAAAACGTTTCTTCCGTAATTCGTCCATCAATTCCACGGTAATGAGCGGGATGTTGTGTTCACGGGCGTGCTTCTCCACGCCTTTCTTGACCATGGCGCGCAGGAAATAGGGGATTCGACTCAGTCGAAGTGCTGAAGCCTCATCCCATGTCACCTCGGCCTCGTCGGAGACGTTGAACGCGACCTTGATCTTTTCACCGCCCTTCGGCGTGTAGAGACACCACTGATCCTCATCCAGCCAGTCCCCATGGTCCACATAGGGGCGAGCGCGGCAGCCACCGCAGATATCGCTGTATTCACAGTCGCCACATTTGCCTTTGAGGTGGGGATACCGGAAGGAGTTGAAGATATCCGACTGTTCCCAGAGATCGACGAAACTATGCTGGCGGACATTCCCTGCGGATAGTGGCATGTAAGGACAGGGGGTCAGTTCACCGTTCGGGGTTACGCGGGCGTAGTTCGTTCCAGCCAAGCATCCACCTCCCATGTATCCGGTGGCCTTCGTGATCGGGGAATTGGGATCTTTCTCATAGGCCAATCGTTTGAAGTGTGGAGCGCAGCGAGCACGAACCAACATGCCTTGATAATTATCTTGGCATTCCACGAGGTAACCGAGCACCTCTTCATACTGGGCAGGTGTAATATCCGTGAGTTCTTCACCTCGTCCCGTGCATACCATGAAAAAAACATTCAAGACGCGAGCGCCGAGCTGGTGTGCCCAGGTGATCACCTCCGGGAGTTCCTTATAGTTCATCGGCTGAACACTGAAGTGGACCTGGAACTGAAGGCCATTGCGTTTGCTCGCCTCAATCCCTGCCACTGCTGCTTCCCAGGCTCCCGGTACACCCCTAAATGCGTCATGCTTGGCCGACTCCAACGAATCGATGCTGATGCCGACACCCATCACGCCGATTTCGACGAGCGTCTTGGCGAGTTGATCGTTGATCAGCATGCCGTTCGTACCGAAGACCACCATAAATCCCTGCTTAACGGCATAGCGGGCGATGTCGAGGATGTCAGGACGGACCAGAGGTTCTCCACCCGTGATGACCAGAAGGCACCCTTTGTTAACCTCCGCGATCTGATCGATGAGGCGATAGCATTCATCAGTGCTTAGCTCATCATCCCCACCGGCCGCTTTGGTTGTGGCATCGAGGTAGCAATGGTCACACTTGAGATTACAACGCTTGGTTAAGTTCAGCGCAACGAGGTAGGGTTTAAAGTCATCGACGGTTCGTCCGTCGAAAGGGCTGTCCGATTTCGGGATTGGATTTAAGAACTGCGTAACCTGTTGTTGAAACGTTCCAAGGGCCTCAGGGAGCGACGAGCCGCTGAAAATAGGTAAGGACTTTCCCATCAGATCTAATAGCGAGTATTGCGCGTTGAGTTTAGAGCGTCTGCCGGTCAATTACGAGGTCACGCAGCACCTAGCACGAGGTGCCTAGGTACTGGTCTTACCCGTGAGGTCGGCGATCATATCCTTCAGATTGCCGGTCTTCATGGCTTCCGCCATATAACCCTTAGCCTGCTCGATGCCTTCATTCGCGACCTCGATCGTGATCACGGTCGCGCCAATTTTTTCAGCATGCTTGAGAATCAGCGCCTTGGTACAGTCGCGCATGAACCCTTCAGGAGCCCGATCCAGTCTGGCCTGTGCGTCATCCGTCCAGGTATAGCGTGAGGGAGCTTCAGTCTGGTCGTTTGCGCCATTCCCGTTCGTTCCTGGAGCCTCCAGTGTCGCAGCGGCTGCCGCTGCCGTACCGGTCCCCTTATTCGAAAAGATCGGGGTGTAGTCTTCTGACGCGGCGTCCTTGATCATCGGTGCGGCGTATTCAAGCGTGATCGTGGTCATGCCCAATTTGCGCGCACTCTTCTCAATCTTTGCCTTCGCGCGTCTTCGTTGGAAGCCGGCCGGCACGGCTCGGATGGCTTCTTTTGCATCCTTCGTCCACTGCATCGGTACGTCATCGTAGGCCACGTCCGTTTCCAATTCGCCTTCAGAGGTCGCCGCGACCTCAAATATCTGCTTGTCGACCTGCTTAAACTTGCTTCCGTCGGCGCTGCACACAGGGCATCGAACCGGAGTGTCTCCCTTGCCGATGTAGCCGCAGCCATCGCAGACGAAATAGGTTTGGCCCATGCGGTCTAAATAGGCCTGAGTGGTGGCATTGACCTCTTTTGGCTTTTCTTCGACGATCTGGGTCATGATTCCGCTCAACGTCGGACCCATGAGATCTTTGGTCACGGCCTCGTCGGCTTGCATGCGATCTCGATCGATACCGGCCGCATCAAGATTTCCACCGAGGGCCCGCATGGCTTCCATCGCGCCTTTGGGAAGAATGTGCCCGACCGCCGAATCCACGACGGTGTTGCTGATGATGGTATGGCCCTTTTCGATCGCGTAGCGATGGATGGCGGTCTTGGCAACCCCTCGCGCAAATACCGGGATCTTTTCCATGCGTCTCAGCGCCTCTTCCGTCCAGGCGATGGTGTATTCCGCTTGGGTATCGATCGGGGGAACATATTTGCGGTTGGACACCAGCACATTGCAGGGCGCGCTCCTCAAAAGATTCTCGGTGTTGCTGCCTACGTCCATGTCGTCGTCGCTATGGACGCCGATCCGTCCCACAATCAACAGGGCAGGAACATCCTTGCGAACATACTGAATAATTTTTTCGAATGCCTTCCCATCGAGCAAGGTGGTTTTGATGTCCGTTTGCTCGGCTTGGGCAATTTCGCGAGAGATATCGAGATGGGATTGGTAGATTTTTGCCAAGCCGCTATCGATAATCTCTTCGTGCAGCTTTTCCTGTTCTTTAAACCGGAAGACCTTACCGGCTTCCTCATTGAGCACTCCGGAAATGCTATGGAAGGCGGCATAATGGAAATAGGGATCGAAGGCTGAGATCGCCTCAACCGGCATGTTAAAGGCTTTCCCGAGCGCCAGCCCGGTCATGAGCCCGCCGAACGAGTAGGGACTTCCGTCGACCGCCACGACGATCTTGCCGCCGGTCAACGGCTGAATATTCTTGATGATCAGCATGTCGGAGTTACGGACTCGCCGGACGACGCGTTCGGTGTTGCTCCCGATCACGCTGTCTTTGACCGCGCCGACTCCCAAGGCTCCCATGATCACCAGATCGTACCCGCTGGTGTTGATATCTTCCGCTAAAACCTTCCAGTTTCGCCCTTCGAGCGATCGGCGTTCGATCGGAAGGTTCGCTTCCGTGCATTTTTTATCGACATAGTCGAGATAGGAGTCGGTAATGATTTGCAACCCGCGGGTAATCAAGGAGTCGTGAACCTGCCGTTGACGGTCGAGCTCCTTTTCATCGTGGTATTCCTCGGGCAAGCCGGCTTCCATCTGTTTAAACCGCTTGTCATGCATTTTGGCCGCATAGACATGGCTTCCCACGATCTTGGAACCGAAGGTCTTTGCCAAATGGACGCCGACGTCCACGGCTGTATTGGAATGGTCTGAATTATCAACCGGAATGCAGATAGTCTTATACATCAGGGGCGCCTCCTTAAGGCGCTAACCAGAGACATGGGCAATGGGTGTAATTATATGAAAAACCAAATGATTAACGTATGAAATCGATACCTAAGAGCGGTTGGATGATAGCACCGGCTGAAACTGGAATGCAAGGCGTTGCGAGGGGTAAATGCAGGGAAGGAGCTCACCGACGACGCTTCAAACAGCTGAAGAACCGTTATCCGGCCGAACTTGCCCTTGGCTCGGTTGTCTGGGAGGGAGAGGCAATCGGTCGACGTGTGCGAAGAATCTCTTCAAGCGATAAGAGGGCGTCTCGACCGGAGTTACCCTCAATGCCTCGGCTGAGATTTTGATCGGCATAGGTCGGTGATGGATTGGACGACTGAGAAAGCGAGCCGGTCCATCGACGGGGGTCGGTGCTGCCTTGTTTTCGTTCCCATGCCTTGAGACAAGCCTTGGCGATAATCTTGTTCAGTGGCGCAGGGTTATAGAGCAACTTTCGGATGCTCGACGGAGTCAGCATCAAGGGATTGTAGCCGGCAGACAGGTATCCTTCCTCTAAAAGCCGCTGCTCCAAATCGGTGTTCGGTTGGATCCCGAGGAAGAACATCAGTGGGAAGACACGCTCCTCTCCGAGAATCGAGGCCACCATCTTGTACGCCTCGACGCTTTGCAACAGGGTTTCTTCGGTCTCTTTGGGGCTATTCAGGGAGTAATTGAGGATGACCTTGCCCTTGAAGCCGGCCTCAGCCAGATAGCGACAGCCGTCATAGAGCCGCTCCAGCTTGAATCCCATGTGAAGGTTGTTCAGGACTTCTTGCGAGCCGGAGGTGATGGCCACCTCAAGATCTCCGACGCCAGATCGTACCATCAGCTTGGCGAAATCCGGTGTGATCAAGGAAGTGCGGATATAGCCGGACCACTCAATCTCCAGCTTCTCGCTGATGATGCGTTCCATGATCTCCGTACATTGCGGATAGGCTTCCTTGCCCGTAATAAATTGCGCGTCGGTAAACCAAAAGCGACGGGCGCCCCACTGGTGATAATGCTGGGAGATGTCTTTTACGACCATGTCCGGTGGCCGATACCGCACTCGCTTGCCCTCAATGTAGGGATATAGGCAGAAGGCGCAATCATAGGGGCAGCCCCGTTTCGACTGCACGCCAATCGATTCGCCCTGGTACTCCTGCCACTGTGGGAAAATGGAGGTCAAATAGGGGAGATCGACGGCCGGGGCATCGAGCAGCGGAGGGGAACCGTGGGAGCCTTTGCGGATCCGTCCCCCTTCTTTGATGATATAGCGTTCGTCATCGATCGATCGCCCTTCCAGGAGTTTTAGGATAGCATCCTCACCCTCACCCAATATCCCGATCGTCCCTTCCGGAAGCTTTTCGATGAGTTGATCGGCAAACGCGGTGAAGGCTCCGCCTCCGATCATGATCTGTGCCTTGGGGAACTCCTTGCGAACCAGGGTCGGGTAGGACAGGATCGTGTAGATATGGCTGTAGTAACGATAGAGTTGCTTCACACCCGCGACCGAGGCGGCGATACGCTTGAGGGGGTTGCTCGCAAAATAAAAATTGAAGGCGTGTTCGAGCGAAGAGTCTCCTTCATGCGGCGAGAAGATCTGAATATCGCGCCATGAAAAGCAGACTAAATCCGGTTTGAACTCCGTCGCGGCATCGCGAATGGCTTGGCTGCGCCGGTTGATCGGAAACAAAGACAAGTCCAAGATGCGTTGTCGAACGTCCGGCTTCCGGCGATGAACAAAGTCCGCCAAGTAGGTGATGCCGATGGGGTACACCTTCTTGCAGGGAAGGAAGATATAAAGAATGGAGTTCACGGCGTCAGATTACTTTGTGGCTATATGGATGGCGACGATGCCGCCGCTGAGATTTTTATACGACACCTGGCGAAATCCCGCATCGCGCAAGATTTGGCACAATCGTTCTTGATCGGGAAATGTCCGAATCGACGCCGGCAGATATTCATATACGCCGGTACGGTCACGAGCGACGATCGTGCCGATCCAAGGCAACAGTTTGAACGAATACCAATCGTAGAGCGTCCGCAACCAGCCGAACACCGGGCGCGAGAACTCCAAACACACAAAGCGTCCCCCAGGTTTCATCACGCGGCGGATCTCTTTGACCGCTTGGGGCAAATCGCCAACGTTGCGCATGCAGAACCCGGTCGTCACCGCATCAAACGTATTATCGCTGAATCCTAAATGCTCGGCACTGGCTTGGAGACAGGTGATCTTCTCGGACAGCCTCTTCTTCCCGACTTTCTTGAGACCCTTCGCCAGCATCGCATGGTTCAGGTCTGAGGCAATCACGCGTCCCTTCGGACCCATCCGAGACTCGATCAGAAGCGCAAGGTCGGCCGTACCGGCCCCCACATCAAGCGCGGTCCCTCGTCCGAGGGGGGCGATGAATGAGGCGGTGATCTTTTTCCAATAGTAATGGAGGCCGAAGCTTAACAGAGTGTTGTTAAGGTCGTAGGTCCCTGCGATGGAAGTGAACATCCGCTGAACGGCATCCTCACGCGCTTGCCCAGACCAGGTGGAGACCACCTTCGCCGGGGCTTGGGAATCCCGCGCTAACTGAGGGCGTTCAGTTTTCACCATTTGACGGTGGTAGCACCCGCTTTCACGCTTTGTCAAGGCGGGGAATGGGGATGGTATAATCTCGCTCCGAGAAATACTACCGCGCGACTCAGTTCACTAATGGAAAGATAGGAACACTATGGGTAATTCGATCGTCATCAAAGGTGCGCGGGAGCATAACCTTAAAAATATCGACGTGGAGATTCCACGGGACAAGCTGGTCGTCATCACCGGCTTGAGCGGGTCCGGCAAGTCGTCGCTCGCCTTCGACACCATCTATGCGGAAGGTCAGCGGCGGTATGTTGAATCGTTGTCGGCCTATGCCCGGCAGTTCCTCGAACAGATGGGGAAGCCGGATGTCGATTCGATCGAAGGCTTGTCTCCAGCGATCTCCATCGAGCAAAAGAGCACGAGCCACAATCCTCGCTCCACCGTTGGCACCGTCACGGAGATCTACGACTATCTCAGGCTCCTCTTCGCCCGCGTCGGACATCCCTACTGCTTTCAATGTGGGCAAGAGATCGCTGCGCAGACTGTGCAGCAGATGGTCGATGCGATCGCCTTGCTGCCGGAAGGCGAGAAGTTTCAGATTCTGGCGCCGATCGTCCGTGGCCGGAAGGGCGAATATCGCAAAGAATTGTTGGAGATGCGCAAGGCGGGCTATGTGCGTGCCCGTATCGACGGCAAGGTCGTGGATCTTGGCGATGACATCACGCTCGACAAACAGAAGAAGCATACGATTGAGATCATCGTCGACCGCTTGGTTATGAAACCAGGCGATGCGCTCATGCGCCGGCTGGCTGATTCGGTTGAAACCTCAGTCAAGCTGACCGGCGGATTGGTGGGCGTCCTCACGGAGGATGGGCAGACCAAGCTCTACAGTGACCGACTAGCCTGTATCAAGTGCGGCGTCAGCTATCCCGAAGTGACCCCCAGAGTGTTTTCCTTCAATAGCCCGCATGGGGCCTGTCCGGCTTGTGACGGCATCGGCTATGCCGTCACGCCTGGTTGTCCGGAAGAAGAGGACTTCACCCTGCTGGAGCCTTGCGAGGTTTGCCATGGTGCGCGTCTAAGGCCCGAAAGCTTATCGATCAAACTTGCGAAGAAGTCGATTGCCGAAGTCACCAGCCTCTCGGTGCGCGCGGCTGCCGATTTCTTTCACAGTCTCAAATTTTCCGACCGTGAGCTCGTCATCGCCCATCGCATCCTGAAAGAAATTCGCGAACGACTCGGCTTTCTCGTCAATGTCGGCTTGGACTACCTGACGCTCGACAGGGCGGCGGCGACGCTCTCCGGTGGTGAAGGGCAGCGCATCCGGTTGGCGACGCAGATTGGGTCCGGTCTGGTCGGGGTGCTGTACATCCTCGACGAACCGTCGATCGGGCTGCACCAGCGAGACAATCGGCGGTTGTTGCAAACGTTGCTCAGGCTGCGAGACCTGGGGAATACCGTCGTGGTGGTCGAACATGACGCAGAAACCATGATTGCGGCGGATCACATTCTCGACATGGGTCCCGGAGCTGGCTCACAAGGCGGACATGTCATCGCGCAAGGCACGCCGCAGCAGGTGATGGGCGATCCCAATTCGTTGACCGGCCAGTATCTGCGTGGTGTTCAGGCGGTGTCGGTACCCCAGCGTCAACGGAAGCCCAGAGGGACGCTCTCGGTGGTGGGCGCCCAGAAGCATAACCTGAAAAATGTGACCGCGAAAATTCCCCTCGGTCTGTTCACCTGTGTGACGGGAGTTTCCGGATCAGGGAAAAGTACGTTGGTACTGGAGGTGCTTTTCCATTCGCTTTCGCAACTGCTCTACCACAAGAAGCCGAAGATCGATGGATGCAAAGAACTCAATGGTGTCGACGCACTCGACAAGGTCATCGACATCGATCAGTCCCCGATCGGCCGGACACCTCGGTCCAACCCTGCCACCTATACAGGCCTATTCGGGTACATTCGTGATCTCTATTCTAATCTACCGGAGTCACGGGTCCGTGGCTATAAGCCAGGCCGATACAGCTTCAACGTCAAGGGCGGGCGGTGTGAAGCCTGCCAGGGTGATGGGCTCATCAAGATCGAGATGCATTTCCTGCCCGATGTCTATGTGACCTGCGAAGTCTGCAAGGGTCAGCGGTATAATCGTGAAACGTTGGAGATCCACCACAAGGGCAAGAGTATTGCCGACGTGCTCAGTATGACGGTGGACGATGCGTTGGAGTTCTTCGAACACATTCCGCTGATCAAGGCAAAGCTCCAGACGCTGCACGATGTCGGTCTGCACTATGTGAAGTTGGGGCAATCGGCGACAACCCTTTCCGGAGGCGAAGCGCAGCGAGTGAAGCTGTCACGCGAGCTGTCCAAGCGGGCGACCGGGCGCACGATGTACATCTTAGATGAGCCGACGACCGGGCTGCATTTCGCCGATGTGCAGCGATTGCTCGATGTGCTGGATCGACTGGTTGAAGCAGGGAACACTGTGCTGGTCATCGAGCACAATCTCGATGTCATCAAAAATGCCGATTGGATCATCGATCTCGGACCGGAAGGTGGCGATCGCGGCGGCGAAATTGTTGCGGAAGGCCCACCGAGAGAAATCGCCAAAGCGAAGCGATCGTATACGGGGCAGGTGCTGAAGGAAGCGGGGGTGGGGTGAGGCGGGCCGAAGGGAGAGCAGTTCTGGGTTCGCCGTAATGCGATGGATTCAGGTGCCATTGCCTCATCGTTACTTTGGCTGTGCGCCTTATCGGAAGAACTGACAGAACGGCACCCAGCACTGTTGATGCCCATGAATGATAATTGACGCTACGGCGAACCTCCATGCTCATCCCTTCCTCCCACCGGGAAGAGAAAGAGCGTCCAACACACCGCTTGCAGCTCATTCTCTAGCTCACTAAAATATCGAAATATTTATCCCGGTCGATGAGCGAAGGGAGAGATTTATATGCCAAAGGGGAAGAAGACCGACTCGAAAGGAAAGGCCGAGAGCACCGTGAAGAATGCTACCCCAGCACCTGCTCCATCTACGGCTGAGGACTTCGAAAAGCTCGGTGTCTTTTACATGGGCCGGCCGTATGACCTCGCTGCCAAACAGGCTAAGCCGGGGTGGCTTCTGTACGACTCGAAAGATTTAGTGACCCATGCCGTCTGTGTCGGAATGACGGGTAGCGGCAAGACGGGCTTATGTCTCGCGCTTCTCGAAGAAGCGGCGATCGATAACATTCCAGCCATCATCATCGATCCCAAGGGTGATCTCGGCAATTTGATGCTGACATTTCCAAACTTGAAGTGTGAAGACTTCCAACCCTGGATCAATGAAGATGATGCCCGCAAAAAGGGGTTGTCTCCCGCCGACTATGCCACCGCACAGGCTGAATTATGGACGAAGGGATTGGCTGGGTGGCAGCAGGACGGTGCGCGCATACAGCGGTTCAGAGATGCGACCGATATCGCCATTTACACGCCCGGCAGCAGCGCCGGGTTGCCGGTGTCGATTTTGAAATCGTTTGCCGCTCCCTCGGCTGATGTCTTGAACGATGCGGAGTTGCTGCGCGAGCGTATTAGCACCACGGTGACCAGCTTGCTTGGCTTGCTCGGTATCGAGGCCGACCCAATCCAAAGCCGCGAGCACATCCTCCTCTCCACGATTCTTGACCAGACCTGGAAGAGAGGAGAAGATCTGGATTTGGCCGCACTGATCCATGCGATTCAATCGCCTCCTGTGTCCAAGATCGGTGTCATGGACGTCGATTCCTTCTTCCCATCGAAAGATCGTTTTGCCCTCGCGATGAAACTGAACAATTTACTGGCCGCGCCAGGATTTCAGGCCTGGCTTGAAGGAGAGGCGCTGGACATCCAATCCATGATGTATACGACGGGGGGTAAGCCACGGTTGGCTATTTTCTCGATCGCGCATCTGAACGATGCTGAGCGCATGTTCTTTGTGACGTTGCTGCTGAGTCAGATGGTCGGGTGGATGAGGGCGCAATCGGGCACGACGAGTCTGCGTGCACTTCTGTACATGGACGAGATCTTCGGCTATTTCCCGCCGGTGTCGAATCCACCATCCAAACTCCCACTGATGACGTTGCTCAAGCAGGCGCGCGCGTTCGGTTTAGGAGTCGTGCTTGCCACGCAAAATCCCGTCGATCTCGATTACAAGGGGCTCGCCAACACGGGGACTTGGTTCATCGGACGGCTGCAGACCGAGCGAGATAAAGCGCGTGTCTTAGAAGGATTGGAAGGGGCCTCCAGCAGCGCAGGGAAGAAGTTCGATCGTGGCCGTATGGAGCAAACACTCGCGGGCCTCGGCAATCGGATATTTCTCATGAACAATGTGCATGAAGACGAACCGGTTGTCTTTGAAACGCGCTGGTGCCTGTCGTATCTTCGCGGGCCGCTCACAAGGACGCAGATTAGGACGTTGATGGATCCGCTGCGTGATGCCCATCCTTCAACGGCAACGGCTGCACCAACCGTCAAAGTTGTGGGCGGTCAAACCAGTGGGGCACGTCCCATGCTGCCACCAGATATTCCTCAGCACTTCGTGCCGTTGCGCGGCTCAAAACCTGACGGAAGCGAATTGGTCTATGCACCGATGTTGTTGGGCTCGGCACGAATCCGCTTTTCCGATTCAAAAAGTGGGATCGACAGCCCACAAGACCTGACGATACTGGTGCCGATTGCGGATGGTCCCGTGGCGGTCGATTGGGATAAGGCCGGTTCGGTAGGCTTGTCTGTGGATGATCTTGAACAAGATCCGGAAGCTGGTGCGCAGTTTCTTGCGCTACCAGGAAGCGCCGGTAAGGCGAAGAACTATGTCGACTGGAACAAGGACTTCGGCGGGTGGGTTTACAGGACCCAAAAGGTGGAATTATTCAAGAGCCCCAGCACGAAAGCAGTGTCCAATCTTGGTGAGTCTGAGCGTGACTTCCGTGTGCGATTGCAGCAGGTTGGGCGAGAAGTTCGCGATAAAGCCGTGGAGGAACTACGCCAGAAATATGCCTCGAAGATTACGACCCTTGAAGACCGGATCAGACGGGCTGAACTGGCCAAAGAAAAGCAGCAGACTGAATCGCGGACCAGTCAAATGCAAGCCGCGATCTCAGTCGGGGCGTCCATCCTTGGGGCCTTTATGGGACGGAAGACGATCAGCGCATCGAACATTGGTCGCGCGACGACGGCGATCCGGAGCGCAGGCCGGGTCATGAAAGAGTCAAAGGATGTTGGAGTTGCAGAAGAGAATGTTGCGGCTCTCCAACAGCAGCTGGCGGATCTTGAAGCCCAATTCAAGTCCGAAAGCGATGCTTTGGCAGCGGCGACGGACCCCTTGAATGAGAAACTTGACACGATTTCTATTAAGCCCACGAAAGCCAACATCGCCGTCAAATTGGTGGCCCTTGCCTGGACGCCCCATTGGCGGAGCGGCCGTGGGCAGTTGACTCCGGCTTGGGAATGAACCGAAGCGGCCGATGATCGGCTGCTTCGGTTTGGGCCAAGCGAGGTGTGCTGCAGCCTAGTGGTGTTTCCCCTTCAGAGCCTTCCCTGAATCCCTATCAAGTTTCTTGCCCTAAGTGCCGAAAAAGTAACGACTTGGTATGTGTACTATGCTTCTTGTGATCGCCGTATCCGACGAATGACTACGCCTCAATCCTCACGACTCGTGGAACGGGAACCAGTCAATCGGGCTTGCCGGTTCTGGGAGGCGTTACCCAAAGGCCACACACTGGAAGGCGAAGAGTGGTCGCGACGCCATCGAGGGATTGTGTGGCTCTTATGGGCACATGCCGTGGGAGTGCCTCTCTTTGGCCTTTTCACGGGACGATATATTTCTCTTGGTCTAATAGGAGGAGGAGTCCTCGCGGGCCTGGCCATTGTGGCCTCGAACCAAAGCTTAGCCACTCGATTTCGTGCGGCGGTCGCCACGGGTGGTTTGATATTCGCTTCGACGCTATTTGTGCACCTCTCCGGCGGGTTTATCGAAGCGCATTTCCATTTTTTCGTCATGATGGTCGTGATCGTCTTGTACCAAGATTGGATGCCCTTTCTGTTGGCACTCGTTGCAGTCGTGGTAGATCACGGCGTCATCGGTACACTCGTTCCGACGATGGTCTACAACCATATGTCAGCGCAGCACCATCCCTGGCACTGGGCACTCATCCATGGCGGATTCATCTTAGCTGAGTCCGCGGCACTTCTCATCTATTGGCGAGTGAATGAAACAGTCCAAATCGATCTGTCCCGAGAAAAGGAGCGGGCTGAAGCCGCCAGCCAAGCGAAGTCGCAGTTCCTGGCCAACATGAGCCATGAGATCCGAACACCCATGAACGGGGTGTTGGGTATGGCGGAGTTGCTCTTGCTGACGAATCTCACGGATAAGCAACGACGCTACGTGGAGCAGATTCGAGGATCCGGCACGCAACTGCTCTATATCATCAATGACATCTTGGATTTCTCAAAGATTGAGGCGGGAAAGATCGTGCTGGAGCAGACTCCGTTCGAACTTTCCGACGCGATCAATGAGACGATGGAGTTCTTTGCAGAAACCGCTCGCAAAAAGGGATTGACGCTCTCCTCTGCAATTGCTGACGGGATGGACACCAGAGTGGTAGGCGATGTTCACCGCCTACGGCAAGTGCTCAACAATCTGATCGGGAATGCCATTAAATTCACGGCATCCGGTCGTGTTTCTGTCACCGTACGGGCCGTTGCTGGAGTGGCCGGTGGGTTCGAGATCTCGGTAGAAGACACTGGAATTGGGATCTCAGAGGAGGCTCGTTCGGCATTGTTCAAAGAGTTTTCGCAAGCCGACGGCTCGACCACACGCAAATATGGAGGAACCGGCCTGGGGTTGGCCATCTCCAAGCGACTGGTTGAAATGATGCAGGGGACCATCGGTATGGAAGGAGAGCTCGGAGTCGGCTCTCGGTTTTGGTTTACGGTTCAGTTCCTCAAACAAGACAGAGAAGGGGCCTCATTACAATCGGACGCTGCTCGTGGAAATCGGCTTGCGGCGTAGGTCGAGCTCGAAAGGAGAATGCACGATGGAGCTTCATGCACTAGGCTATGACCACAAAAAAGGCTGGTCTGTGAAGAGCCGGCCACGGATTGACTCACCCCGAACGTTGGTGCTCTTGTTCGGATCTTCCAGCCTTCTCGACTCTCCTGGACCGATCAGCGAGTTACTCGATGGGTATGGCGAATCCGTGGTTGTCGGGTGTTCGACGGCCGGGGAGATCTTGGGGACACAGATTCATGATGACAGTGTCAGTGCGGCGATCGCTCGATTTGACCATACGGATCTTCGACTAGCCTGTGCATCCGTACAGTCGGTCGACGACTCGTTCAACGCCGGCCAAGAGATTGCCCGACAGCTACAGGACCCTACATTAAGAGGCATCCTTGTTCTCTCGGACGGACTCAAGGTCAATGGGAGCGACCTGGTCCGAGGTTTGAATTCACGGGTTCCGTCTTCTGTGGTGGTCACCGGCGGACTCGCTGGGGATGGGGATCGCTTCCGTCGTACGTGGGTGCTGCAGGACCGGAGACCTCAGCCAGGTTTCGTGACGGCGGTGGGCTTCTATGGCGATCACATTCGGATCGGGCATGGCTCGAAAGGCGGATGGGATCGGTTTGGCCCTGAGCGACGCATCACGAAGTCTAAGGGCAATGTGCTGTTCGAGCTCGATGGTCGGCCTGCCCTTCAATTATATAAGGAATACCTCGGTGATCGGGCCGCCGGCCTTCCCGCCACGGGGTTGCTATTTCCCCTTGCGCTGCGCGCTGATCAATCGGATACCAAGAGCCTGGTCAGAACGATTCTGGCCGTGAACGAGGGAGAGCAATCCCTCACCTTCGCCGGCGATATTCCGGAAGGAGCGTTTGCGCAGCTGATGAAGGCCAATTTTGATCGCTTGGTTCACGGAGCATCCGAGGCGGCCACCACGACGAAACTCTCGGCCGATGGTGATTCCTGTACCCTCGCTATTGCGATCAGCTGTGTGGGACGTCGACTGGTTCTGGGAGAACGGACGGAGGAAGAAACAGAAGCCACGCTGGAGGTCCTTCCCAAAGGGACTCAGCAGGTCGGCTTCTATTCCTATGGGGAAATATCTCCGTATGCGACGGGCACGTGCGATCTGCACAACCAGACGATGACACTGACAACGTTGAGTGAGGCCGCCTGATTGCCTATGCATCCCCTGTTGGCCAGACAATTAAAACGGGTGGGTCTTGATCAGGAACACCCTCCACCGACGCCGGAGGCGTGGGGTGAGATCCTTGACCGGATCAGCCAAAGCTATTTGGAATCCGAGCAAGGTCATGCGCTGTTGGAGCGATCTCTGGCTCTCTCATCTGAGGAGATGCGGAATCTCTATGCGCAACTCAAGCAAACGAGTGAGACTCAACTGGGTCAGGAACGAAACAAGCTCCAGGCCGTCTTGCACGTGATGGGAGACGGGCTCTGTGTTGTCGATTCGGATTGGAAGATCCAGATGGTCAATCATCAAGCAGAACTCTTGTTCGGAAAGGCTGCTCAGACCCTCGTGGATTGTCCCGTCTACAGAATGATCTCCCCGGGCCCTGAGGAGTACCGAGAGGACTGTCTGATCACCGACAGTACCTTGCCGCCTCTTGCCTCCGGTGAGCCATACCGTACGGAAGATGGGCTCATGGTAACGGCGGATGGACAGCTGGTGGCGATTTCCCTGGTCGTAACGCCCATGTTGTCCGAGGGGGTGGTCATCGGTGCGGTGCTCGTGTTCCGAGATATCACCAGGCAAAAGCAAATCGAGCGAGAGCGCCAACAGACGGAAGGCGTCCTTCGGCGGATCCAAGCGGGTCTGTCTGAGCTAGCCAAAAGCCCACAGGTGTATGGAGGAAATCTTCAAGAAGCCTTTCAGGCGGTTACACGAGTAGCGGGGGAGTGTCTTCATGCGGAGCGGGTGAGTATCTGGTTTTTCACCGGAGATCGATCCGCCATTCAATGTGCGGATCTGTATCAGCTCACGACTCGACAACATTCCCAGGGCATGGCGTTGAGCGGGGTCGATTACCCGAAATATTTTAGTGAGCTCGACACTGAACGCATTGTCGCGGCCGATGATGCGCAGATAGATCCAAGAACTGCCGAATTTACCGCTGGTTACCTTCGGCCACTTGGCATTACGTCCATGCTCGACGTTCCGATCCGTGCTGAAGGCAAGATGATTGGGGTGATATGTCATGAGCATATCGGCCCCATCCGACGTTGGACCCTTGAAGAACAGCACTTCGCGGCTTCCGTTGCCAATACTGTAACCTTAGCCATCGAAGCGGCGGATCGACGGAAAGTGGAACAGGCGCTGCGTACCAGTGAAGGGCGTCTGACGACGACGGTCCAAAGCACGAACATCGGGATTTGGGACTGGGATCTCAATTCGAACGTTGTCTATTTATCAGCGGAATGGAAACGCCAGCTGGGGTATGACGAGGATGAACTCGACAATACCTTTCAAGAGTGGAAAAGCCGAGTTCATCCCGAGGATCATGATCGAGCAATGGGTGCCATCGAGGCGTACCTGAGTGGATGGACCGCTGGGCTTGAGATTGAGCATCGTCTCCGACACAAGGACGGCTCGTATCGATGGATACTTGCTCGCGGAACCATGATCAAGAACGAGGCCGACCTGACGTCTCGAATTGTGGGTATCCATATCGATGTCACCGACCGTAAGGCTGCGGAGGAATTACTGCGTCAGGCAAAAGAAGCCGCTGAAGCCGCCAGCTTGGCCAAGAGCCAATTTCTCGCGAACATGAGTCACGAGATTCGCACACCCATGAATGGGGTCTTGGGTATGGCGGAACTTCTCCTTCGATGCCCTCTCGGTGAAAAGGAACGACGGCTGACTGAATCGATTCAGCGTTCCGGGACGGCCTTGCTCGCGGTCATCAACGACATTCTGGACTTCTCGAAGATCGAAGCCGGCAAGTTACACCTCGAAGCGATTCCATTTGAGATTCGGCGAACGATTCAAGAAGCTGTCGATCTCTCAGGACCGGCTGCACAGAAAAAGCACCTGGATCTTTCATGGAGCATTGACGACGCGATTCCCGCCTACCTGCTTGGGGACCAGACAAGACTGAAGCAGGTCATCGTCAATCTGGTCGGCAACGCAGTCAAATTTACGGAGCAAGGCGCCATTGAGGTGGCGGTGTCACTCGAAGGTCAGCGAGACGACCTGTATGGAGTATCAGTGTCGGTGCGGGACACCGGCATCGGCATCTCTGACGACGTGCAGGCCCATATCTTTGATGCGTTTTCCCAAGCTGACGGGTCGACAACCAGAAAGTATGGTGGGACCGGCCTGGGGCTCGCAATTGTCAGGCAACTCGTCGCGCTCATGGGCGGGCACATCGAGCTGCACAGTGCGCTTGGCAAAGGTTCCACATTCACGTTTACAGCATATTTCAAACACTGTGACCATGGCCAGAGACCGGGACTTGCCACGGGTTTGACGAGCAGTGCCAAGATGGCCCCATCCGATCACCAAGGGAAGGAGCCGACCGAGATGCGCATTTTGTTGGTTGAAGACAATCCGGTGAATCGTGAAGTCGCGTGTGGCATGCTTGAAACGCTTACGTGTCGAATCGATACCGCAGAAAACGGGCGAGAAGCGCTGACGGCAGTAGAGGCACGGGAGTACGACCTGGTCTTCATGGATTGTCAGATGCCTGAGATGGATGGCCTCACAGCGACTCGGTTGATCAGGGAGCGTGAATCGGAGGCCTCTTCAGCGAACAGCGTCCATAGGATACCGATTGTGGCTCTGACGGCCCATGCCATGCAGGGAGATCGGGAACTCTGTCTTGCGGCCGGCATGGATGATTACCTCACAAAACCCTTTACCTTGTCACAGCTTGAGCAGGTGTTGAGCAGATGGATTCCTGGGAAAGATGAAGCGAAGTATCAGGCGAATGAGGCATCGCAGGTCTCCAGCGAACAAGAACATGGTGGTCATGCGCCAAGTGATTCTTCGAGTGGAGTGAGCAAAAATGGCTCCACGGTCGAGTCGACGACTCTTGATCAATCAGCCTTGGCTGCCATTCGTGCGCTACAGCGCCCCGGACATCCGGACATCCTCGCTCGAATCTTGTCTCAGTATGTCGAGACGTCCGAGGAGATGGTCGGGCGCATACGTCAGGCAATCCTTGCCAAAGATGCGGCTGAGTTGCGAGCCGCGGCGCACCGATTGAAATCGAGCAGCGCTCAGCTTGGGGCGTCGGCTTTGGCTGCAGACTGTCGCGAGTTGGAAATGATAGGGGCGCGCCAGGAGCTCGATCAAGTGGGCGAGGTTTTAACTCGGTTCGAGCAGCGCTACGAGGCTGCATGTGCCGCGCTCAAGGAAGAGTTGACGAAAGGGAGATTGGCAGCATGACGGATGAACGCCGTCCAACTGTCCTGCTCGTCGACGATGATACGGTCGCCCGGTTACTGGCGCGCGAAGCGCTTGAGGTATCCGGCTGTGTGGTTGAAGAAGCCGAAAACGGTCGACTTGGCCTGGAGGCATTTACCAAGTACCAGCCGGACCTGGTCTTGTTGGATATCATGATGCCGGAAATGGATGGATTCGCCACCTGCATCGAACTGCGGCGTCTGCCGGAAGGGAAGCACACGCCGGTGCTGATCATGACAGGCCTGGAGGACTATCAGTCGATTACGCAAGCCTATGATGCCGGAGCCACCGACTTCATCGTCAAACCAATCAATGGCCTTTTGCTGGGACATCGGGTTCGGTACATGTTGCGTGCCGGTCAGGCGATGCAAGAGCTGCGAGAGAGCCAGGTCAAGTTGGTTCAGGCTCGCGATGCGGCGCTTGAGGGCGCGCGATTGAAATCTGAATTTCTGGCGACCATCAGTCATGAGATCCGCACCCCGATGAACGGCATTATTGGGATGGATGAACTCTTGCTTGATACGGACCTGACATCGGAGCAACGTGACTGCGCTGAAACGATCAAAATGTCCGCCAAGGCCTTATTGGACATCGTCAATGACATCTTGGACTTTTCTAAAATGGAATCGGGACGCATGGTTCTCAATCGAGAGGAATTCGACGTTCGCTCCCTTCTGAGAGACAATCTGGCCGGATTTCGAGCGCGAGCTCAAGAAAAAGGTATTCTCATTCATGATGAAATTGAACCGATGGTCCCGACCACTCTCTATGGTGATCCGGCAAGCCTAGGCCGTCTCTTCTCGATCCTGCTCAGTAATGCCGTCAGGTTTACGGAACAGGGAGAGGTCCGCGTGCATGTGGGGGTACCCTCTGACTCAGCCGGTGATTCAGGAGCACAAAAGCTCAATGGAACCACGCGTCTCCGAGTTACTGTGACCGATACCGGGATCGGGATCGGAAAGACCGACGCGAGCCGACTCTTTCAACCGTTTGTCCAGGTCGACGGTTCCAATCGACGGAAATACGGGGGAACGGGTTTAGGGTTGGCACTCGCGAAGCAACTAGTCGAGCTGATGGGTGGGACTCTAGACTTCGAAAGCCAGCTCGGAAAGGGAAGTACGTTTTGGTTTGACCTCTCACTCGTGCAAGTCGAGGACAGATATGCTTCGGTGAATCCTTGTTGTGCACTGGTTTATGTGAAAGAAGCGGTCAGTCAGACCGTTCTTGTAAAAACATTGGAGCGGATTGGGTATCGCGTTCATACCATTGCGGAGGCTAAGGACTTCCTGAGACTAGCTCCCGACATCTCTCCGAGTCTGTTGATTGTAGAAAGTGACCTGTTGCGACCTAACACAGACCTAGCGGAAGTGCGCAGTCTTAAAGAGCGCTTCCCGCAACTTCGAATTCTTGGGCTCCGACACGAGGCTGTCGCTAGCACAGGTCATCAGCATCTCTCGTTGGGGATCAGTGGGTATTTGGAAAAACCTTTGACTGTTGACGCGATCAAAAGTCTTGTCGGAACAAAAGTTTCAGACCTTGCAGCGTGATGACTTCTGGTGCACGGTTCCTCACCGTAGCATTTCAGCTGTGAGTGGCCCATCCGGGTTGGTCGCTGCCTTTCGAGCTGTCCTCACTCAGTGTTTCTTATCCTTTTGCATCAGTTTGTCGGTCCACGCCAGCAGGATGGCGGACGCCAAGAAGGTAAAATGGATGAAGATTTTCCATTTGAGGTGCTCCGGATTTTCGTTGGCGACGTCCACAAACCCTTTCAGCAAATGAATGCTGGAGATGCCGATCAAAGAAGCCGCCAGTTTGATCTTGATCGTGCCGGGATCCACGTGGGTGAGCCAGTCAGGTCGGTCCGGATGATGCTCCAAATCTAACTTACTGACGAACGTCGCGTACCCTCCGATGACGACCATGGTCAGCAAATTGGCGACCATCGTCACATCGATCAATCCTAGGACACCGAGCATGAACACCGTTTCATCCATCTTGTGGATATGAAGGACCATTTCCCAAAGTTCGGCGAGGAACTTGTAGGCATAGAGCAGTTCAGCCACGATCAGGCCCGCATAAAGTGGGGCTTGAATCCATCGGCTGGCAAAGACAACATTTTCGAAATAGGTTTCGACGGGATTGCTCGCTGATCGAGCAACGTTTGGTGATGCTGTGGTTGCGTGCGTGTGTGGTGAGTGAGAATCAGACATCCAGGCCTCCTGACTGAAGCGCGACGTATCCTAGTCAGTGAGGGGTGGCCTGTCAATTCAAGTTTTCTAATGATGATGGGGCTTCGATGGGGGAGATCGACCGTGCTCAATGGGGTTAAGATGATGAAGGATCCACCGACAAACCAGCCAACTCTTTCGACAACAGACTGGCTCGATCACAGGCATCCTTAATTTGTTCAGCACAGCGGTGGGGCGGTTCTTCTTCCGGTAATCGAGCGAGGAGGATGTCCGTGAATCCATTGATAGAGGTCAGCGCATTGTTTAAGTCATGCGTCAGCTTTTGTAATGATGTTGGTGAGTAGGCGAAAGAAAAGGAAGACGGTGTAGATCCTGAGGGCATTGTCGATGAATTGACTCTGGCCAAGGCGAATTGGCTCGCAAGGGTAAGCTCCTGTGGGGACGGTGGAATGTGGTGAAGTAGTTCGTGCGCTCCGGCTTGAATCGCTTCCAGTCTCAAGTCAATACTTCCCGATTCAGTGAACGCGATCACCGCGCTCTGTGGGGCAGCCACGCGAAGGGTACGGACAGCATCGGGTCCAGTACTATCAGGCAAGTCCAAATCCAGCAGTATCAACGAGACTCCGCAACTGCTAAGGAAGTCCGATCCTTCTTGGAGTGTGTAGGCCACCTGGGGGCTTGGTATCGTAGGAACGAACATTGCGAAAAGGTCTCTGAATTGCAAAGCCAGAGACTTCTTCGGCTCAATCAAAAGAATGGAGGTCGGGCTAGGGACCAAAGTTCGCATGGATCACTCCGACTGTGTTGACGGGGAAGTCAGGCATCAAGCAAGAAAATCGCTGAACAGGTGACCATCGATTCTGAGCATAGATGCGCCTCATTCTTATCGGCGATCGCGCATCAATTCTTAACCTATCAGGTTATCCGCAAAGGGTCACGAAAGGTCGGAGTAATGGGCAGGAAAGCACTGCGGTAGTCGATGGCTCGGAGGAAGGCCGCACCGCCTCAGTGTGTCAACGTAAAGGCCTGAGCAGGGCAAGACCCGGCACGCTTTTCTTGATTAGTTCGAATCTGCGCACAACCGCTTGCCGGATCCTTTAAAGCTTCCGGCGTAGAAGGCTGCGATTTGAGATCGGCGTCCGATATTCAACTTTGTGTAGATGTTCGCGAGGTAGTTCTTGATGGTCTTCTCGCTGAGACACAAGTCCTGCGCGATTTCTTTGTTCGTGAGCCCTTGAGCGACCAACGGTAACAGGCGTTGCTCTTGCGGAGAAAGCAGCGGGCGCTTCGAGTGACCTGGTTCACGATACGTATTCTTCAGCCATCCCAGTGTTTGGCCCGTCAAACGAGGGTCGATGAGCACCTGGCCGGCAGCAACCGAGCGGATGGCCCGAATCAGGGCATGCGACGCGATGTCTTTCAGAACATACCCATGAGCCCCGGCGAGAATTGCCTCCAGCACCGTATGTTCGTCGGCGAAGCTCGTGAGGAAGAGCACGCGAGTCTGGGGACATTTCACGAGGATTTCACGGGCTGCGTCCACGCCGCTGCCGTCCGGTAATCGAATGTCGAGCAGGACGAGATCCGGCTTCAGGCGAGCACACAATTTCTTGGCATCCACCATTCGCCTTCCCTCACCGATCACGTTCATTCCGGGTGTGAGATCGAGTACGGCCCGAAGGCCGATGCGCACGACCTCATGATCATCCACGAGAACTAATCGGATCGAGGGGTCTTTACTCATAGACGGTACCCTTCTGTAAGGGAACATCGACTGTAATCGTGGTTCCTCGTTTTGGCGCGCTTTGAAGGGTAAAGGTTCCCGATAAGCGTCTGGCTCGGGTGGCCATGTTGCCGAGCCCATGGCCGGTCCGACGCCGTCGTGTGAGGGAAAACCCGACTCCGTTGTCGCCGACTACCAAGTGAACGGAGCTGCCTTCCACACTCAGCCGCACCCAACGACGAGAAGCCCGAGCATGGCGGAGACTATTACTCAGGGCCTCTCGCACGATACTCAGAAGTTGTTCGGCCAGCTGAGGGGTGATGAATGAAAGGACAGGGCTTGTAATCTCGAGTTCCGTCGCGGTCTGAACGGCTCCGGTCATGGAAGTGGTGAGTTGTGTGAGGGCCTGTTTAAAGTCCAGCTCCGTTGGAGTGCGCTTCGTCAAAAAAGCGATGAATCGGCGCACGTCCACCATGAGATTGTTGAGCTGGTGAATGGCTTGACCCATATGGGTTTTCGAACGGCGGGCGGAATGCTTCATGGCAAGCTTTGCAGCCTCCAGTTGCATGCCGACCGCGTAGAGACCTTGCAGCAGATTGTCGTGGAGGTCCCGACTCAATTGCTCGCGCTCTTCCATCGCGAGCTTCCGTTCAGTGATGTCTTGCACTGCTGTCAGGAGAAGCGGTTCGGTATGGCCGGCGAGCTCGATGCGTGTTCCTCTGACCAACACCCAGATGATTTCTCCGGATTTTCGAATGTAGCGTTTTTCATAGGTATAGGTGGATCGGATCCCGCGGAAGAACTCGTCCGTCAAGACGATGTAGGCGGAAAGGTCCTCCGGGTGCGTATAGAGTGCATAGGTGCTTCCGATGATCTCCTGTTGCGCATAACCCGTCAACTCGCAGAGGGCCCGGTTGACCGAGATTGCGCGCCAGTTTCCATCGAGGATACAGAGTCCGACCGGGGCTTCGGCGACGAAGCGTTGGAGTCTGCCCTCGCTCGCACTCAAGGCTTCTTCAGCGCGCTTGCGTTCGGTCACGTCTCGAAACGTCCAGACACGGCCGACGATGTCTCCTTCGAGAATTTGGGGACCCGAGTGTCGCTCGAACACGCGGCCGTCTTTGAAGCGCACGATATCAAAGCTTTCTTGTTCGGGATGTGCATAGAGGTTACGCACCTTGTCCAGAAACGCATGCGGATCGACTAACTGGCCGGTAACGGCGTCGAGCAAATCATCGTCGTTTCGACAGTCGGCCAACTCAGCAGGAATGTTCCAAAGGGATAGAAAACGTTGGTTGACGCTGGTCACCTTTCCCTGGCGGTCGACGATGAGCAGCCCATCGGTCACTGAGTTCATGGCGGCCTGGAGGAGCGAGTGGGACTGCTTTCGATCGTCGATATTCTGAATGACGGCGATGAGATAGGCCTGATCCCTGGAGCCGGCATGGACCAGTGAGACGGTCAAGTCGACCCACACCCAGGTGTGGTCGATCCGGCGATAGCGCTTTTCCATCGAAAAGGAGTGTCGTTTCCCAGTGAGCAATTCGTCAAGGTAGACCAGATTGGGCTCGAGGTCCTCCGGGTGCGTGAAGTCTTGAAAGTTTCGCTGGAGCATCGCCTCCGGCGTGTAGCCTAAGAGGGCACAAAGGTGGGGATTGACTCGGAGGAACCGCCCATCGAGTGCAAGCTGCGCGATGCCGACGCCGGCATGTTCGTAGAGCGCCCTCCATCGGGCCTCATTATCTCGAATCTGTGACTCACTGAGCCGACTCTCGGTAATATCGCGCATGATGCAGCCCACGGTGCCCATGTCTTCTCCGGATCCAGGGATATGCGTGAGAATTCCTGAAAAATACCGCCGAGTTCCACCGAGCGTGACGCTGTAGTCGACCGTCGCCGTACGCTTTGTTGCGATAACACGGCGGATTGTTTCCAGGTAGTGGGCGCCGGACTCAGGTCCGAGAACATCGACTACATGTTTGCCGACCAGTTCGCGTTTGCGGAGGGGCAGCTTGTCGTCGTTACGGGTCCAGATATTGAGGTATCGTCCATCTTGATCGAATTCGAAGGCGAGGTCATCCAGCGCATTTAGGAATGACCGGAGACGATCTTCGCTTCTGAGCTTGGCTTCCTCCGCTCGCTTCAGGTCTGACTGATCGACGTAGAGGCCGACGGCAAGCGTGACCTGCTCGAACTCATCTCGAACAAAGACGGGCCACAGAAGGAGATCGAGCAGTTGACCATCCTTACGCCGGCGGCGCAAGGCGATGGGGCCAGTCACCTCACCCTGGACTCCCCGTTCCCACAGGACATCGGCCGTGCTCTCTTCGCCTGCTGGCACATACGGAAGCTCCCGTCCGAGCACCTCCTCCTCAGTCCAGCCGAAGAGGCGGGTTGCTGCCTGATTCCAACTGGCGACGCGGCCTTCAGGGTCGAGGCTGACGAGTGGGAGTGCTGACTCATTCACAAGTGTGCGAAGCAGCCGAGATGTCTCGTGCAGCTGTTTTTCAGCGCGCTTCCGTTCCGTAATATCTTCACAGACCACAAGGACGAGTATCGCGCCCGTATGATCATGAATGGCTCTCGCTCTCTCCTTGACCCATAATCGGCTTCCATCTTTGCGAGTCTTTCGAATTTCCCATTCAAACAGCGTGTAAGGACTCGTGACACACTCCGTGAGCCGTTCCAGCACAGTCTGTCGCTGACTGGAATCGAACACCTGCGCAATCGATCGGCCAATGAGGTCATCCTTTTGGTATCCGAGCTGGTCGGCTCCAAAACGATTCACCGACAGCACGGTGCCGTCGGAAGTCAGCGTAAAATACATAAAAGGATTGTGCTCATAGAGGGATTGGTATCGCTGCTCGCTCGCTTTGAGCGCTGATTCCGCCTGTTGCCTCCGCTCAACTTCTCGCTTGAGCTCACGAACGGCACATTCGAGTCCGGCGGTTCGCTCGCGCACCCGGGCTTCGAGGGTCTCTTGAATGGCCTGTTGAGCCAGCTCCGATTGTTTGCGGGTGGTGATGTCTTCTACCGTGCCGACCATGCCGGATATCGTTCCGTTTTCCTTGGCAAGGGCGCGGCCACGGCATGCGACCCATCGTGTGTCCACACCCGGTGCGAGAATACGATGCTCAATGAGGTAGAAGGTCCGCTCGGTGACGGCGGTCGTAATGGCGTCGCTCAGCCGTTGCCGATCGTCGGGGTGGACGAGTGCAAAGAATCCTTCGTAGGTTCCATTGAACGAACCCGGACGTAGGCCAAAGATCTGCTCAGTTTGTGGGGACCAACTGACGCGATTCGTCTCGGACTCCCACGACCATGTCCCCACTTGAGCGGCTCCAAGCGCCGATGTCTGTAGGAGCTGATCGTGCCCTTCAGCACGACCCAAGGCTTGTTGGAGTTCGATTACTCGCTGCCGTAGTCGGGTCAATTCGGTTGAGGCAACGGCGTCGGTTGTGATTGGGGAATTCATGCCGGTGGATCCTAGGTGCTACCCTGCACCACGCTGTAAACGAGCCTGCCGCTTGTCCGGAGAGAGGGTGGCATCGGACAACGACCACGGCCCTTAGGATAGATCCAAGGGCCCGCACAATACAACAGGAGAGCACGAAAAAATGGCAACAAGAATCAGTGAATAGCACGAGCGGGGAGATGTGAGATGTCTACAGCTTTGGACTCCGGGCAGGGGAAGGCACATGGCTTTCTTTCATGAACCAGGCAACGGCCTCCGTCCGGCGTTTGACGTGGAGCTTGTCAAAAATATTCGCCAGGTAGTTTTTTATCGTTTTGTCGCTCAAACGGAGATGGACGGCGATCTCCTTGTTTGTTTTTCCCTCAGCGAGCAACGGCAGAATGAGGCGTTCCTGAGGGGAGAGTCGGGTGACGCCCTGTGAATTTGTTCCCAGGTGTGAGCTGGTGCGAATCCAATGAAGTGCCCGTTGGGTCACTCGCGGATCCAGATAGCCATGACCAGAGGCGACGGTGCGAATCGCGCGAACAAGGTCATCCATCCGGACGTCCTTGAGGACGTAGCCGTGCGCTCCGTTCTGAACAGCGGCCATCACCGTTGCATCTTCGGCGTAACTGGTGAGGACAAGAATGCGAAGCTTCGGTGCTACCGCGATGAGTCGCCGGCACGCTTCCGTGACCGTGGCATCGGGAAGCTTGACGTCAAGCAACACCATGTGCGGGGTGAGACGTTCGACTACGGAAACGCCTTCTGCGACCGTACCCGCCTCACCCACGATGGATAAGTCCGGTTCGAGGTGCAGCAGCGCGCGGAGCCCTCGACGGACCATTTCATGGTCATCAATTAGAACGATGCTGGTTTGTGGCTGTTTCATACTGACGTCAACAGGGGTTCCAATGAAAACTCTGCCGTCACCTGCGTGCCTTCTCCGGGTTTGGACTGAATCCGTAACGCCCCTCCGAGTTTTTTTGCACGCGCGTCCATGTTGGCGAGTCCATATCCACCTGATTGTCCAACAGCCGTAGAAAATCCAATCCCATCATCCTGCACCATCACGCGAATTCTCGTGTCTTTCATACGAATGGAGACCGTTGCTCGAGAGGCATGGGCATGGCGTGCACAATTACTGAGGGCCTCTCGTACGATGTTAAGGATCTCTCGTTCTTCCTCGTTCGTCAGCACCTCCAGCGCGTTCCGATGAAGATCCAACTTGATGCGGAGCTGACCTGTTTCTTCATAGGTGGCGCGCAAGGTGTTTAGTTCAGCGGTCAGATCAAATTCCTGAACGGTGCCGGATTCCAATTCGCGGATCATATTCCGGACCTCGTGGATCAGTTGGTTAATTTGCAGAATCATCCTTGCGTCTGATTCTTTGCGTTCATGATTGTTATTGTGCCTAAGTTTATTGTCAGTTTCAATACCCAATCCAATGGCATACAACGACTGTAAGACGCAGTCATGCAGGTCACGACCGATGCGGGTACGATCTTCCAGGAGCATGTGTAGCCGTTGTTCGGTTGCCTTGTATGCGGTCGTCAATTCACCGGCACAAGGGTCTAACTGGCGCAGGTTGAATGAATCCGCCATCGGGCGTGCACGGTGCGAGGCGACCGAGAGCACCGATACGGACCGGAGCCCACCATCCAGCAGCTGAAATCGTGCTTTCCTCTCCACCACGCGTGTTTCTTCCATTCGTAGTCCTCCTAACTTGGCATTACAAATCAAATCAGATCCTCACTAAACAAGAACAACGTCACCGTTGTACGGCATGGTGACAAGGAAATCACCTGGCGGGTCCGCCAGGTGACGTTTGCTCGCCAAAATGGAACCATCCGCCTCCTTCATTTGACATTCGGCCCAACCATTCGGCCCTAGACGAACTTTAAATCGCCCTAACCAAAGGAGGTAGTCATGCCAGGCTCAGCAGTTTCTGAGGAGCGGGGAGTTGCGTTTTGTGAAGGGGAGTTTGTCGTGAAGACCCTTGAGACACGAGAGGAGCTGACTCAGGCCTATCGATTGCGGCATCAAGTGTTTGCGGAGAAACTCAAGTGGGTGCCACAAACAGAAGATGGCCAAGAGATGGACATGTATGATCTATGGGGCGTCACCATTGGGGTCTTCGATCGTGACGAGACCTTGCTCGGAATGGCCCGCCTGCTTCCCCCATCGGCCAAGTTCATGTTGGAAAATGAATTCGGCGCACTGCTTCCTCAGGGATACACCATCCGAAAAGAGAGGGACACCGCTGAAATCACGAGGCTTGCAGTGAATCCGGCCATACAAGATCCAAAGCGTTCAACACAGGTCATGCTCGCAACCCTAAAAGGTATTTATCAATGGGCCGTGGAGAATGAGATCCGCTATTACTATCTTGAAGTTGAGCATCGGTTCTTACGGGCACTTCGCATGTATGGCTTCCCCTGTGAACCGGTAGGCCCGGTTGTCACGCTTCCGCCGGCGGGGGTTGGTGCGGTCGCAGCACTCTACGATATGGTTCGCTTTGACTGTGAAAATATGGAGAAGCGGCCTCAGGTACTTGAGTGGATCTCCACGATTACGATGAGTACGGGCGAGACAGTGTCCGGACGGACCTCGAGTTTCTCTCCAGTCCTTTCGGTGGCGGGATAAATAATGAATAACTCAGGTAAGCCGGACTCTTCATGAGCAGCGGGAGCCAGCCCCACCGAGGCTTAAACTACATTCGGCAGACCGTGCTCAATGGCTGTGGCGACTGCCTGAGACCGTGAGGTGACATCGAGCTTGGAAAAGATGCTTTCAACGTGGAACCGGATTGTTCGTTCTGTGACACCCAGAATTTGGGCGATCTCCCAATTGGTCTTACCATTCTTAACCCAATTCAGGATCGTGAGTTCCCGCAAGGTGAGCTTTTTGACGCAGCGATCCATGGATTGGGCTTTCGCAGGAGCCGTGCGCAATAACGCCAGGTGAACATAGTACCCAAAGTACTCGATCAGAGGAACATACCGAGTCGCGTCCACGCTCGTCGCTGAAGCAAAAGAACAAAAAGTTGCGACTTTGCATGAGGGATCGGCCGATCCTGTGGTAATTCCATCACCCAGGCCGAACTCCTTCGCGGCTGCCATGAACTCCTGCTGCTTTGGAGATGTAGCTTCCTGGTACGTTGTCCCCCAGTGTTGGGTACCTGGTTTATTCAGGGCGGCCTGAAACACCGGGTCAACCTCAAAGTAGCCGTTTTGCCAGTAGAGTTTAATCCATTCTTCCGGATAGCTTACATTCACGACGTTGGTAAACCCGTCGAAATTGCCATTTGGGGTCAGGCGAGCGAGGCCGCCGATGACCCGTGAAAAAGGAAATAAATTTTGAAAGTGAAGGAGGGCGTCCTTCACATCAGATGTGGAGTTCGCTTCCGTCATGTGGTGAAGGGCTTCGACGAAAGACGTACACTCACCTTTGGTAAGTTGTTCAAAAAGATGATGAGGGAATGGACGCTTTGTTTCAGACTGTGCCATGGGCACCTCCAGTGCTAGGGCGAGTGAAAGCGGACGGTATTATAGAAAAACGCAACAGTGATTGATAGAGCCAATTTAGTAGAGCCATACGGGCCTATGCGTATGGCCTTAAAGGGCGTATTGATGTAAAAAAGGCCCACGCTAGAAACGAAAAACCAAACAGAGTAGAGATGCTTCGGCGAACTCCACCAGTTGGCTGGTCTGGTCTTAGAGCTGTTATTCAGGTCGTCGTGGTGGTGGCTGTGCCGTTGTGGCATGTTCTTGCGACTGCTCAAACACTACGATTTCAACCGCAGGGCGCTGTGGCCGCAGCTCAAGGGAACGCATTTGCAGCTCAGGCAGATGATCCCTCTGCGATCCAGTACAACCCTGCGGGTCTCACTCAGGTCCCTGGGCTACAGGGAAGTTTCGGACTCGTGTTACTCGGCGGTTCGATCAAAACGAAAAGTATCTCCGGAGTCGATAGCCGCGGTGATTTTGGGGGGAGTGTCAGTTTCCCTCCTCCGGGACACACCTACCTCAGCGCAAATCTTGGAGCCCTGGGAGCCTCACGCTTCTCGATGATCACGATAGGGTTGGGCTTAAGCTCGCCATTTGGTCTCAGAACACGGTATCCGGTCGACAGTCCCTTCAATACGGCAGTGACATCAGCCGAACTCCCGCTGATCGCTATCAAACCCACGATCGCGTACAAGTTCAATGAAAGCCTGTCCGTGGGTGTGAGCGCCGATATTTATACTTTTGCAAGCTTTCTTGGTGAAGGGCATGCGGAACAGAAGCTGACCAGTGCAGGGGCGTTGGGGATTCCAGCCGGTGCCTCCATCGAGCTCAATGGCAGTGGAACTGGTGCGGGTGTGACCGTGAGCGCACTCTATACACCGGTTAGAAACGGTACGGGTAAACCAACCCTGTCCATCGGGCTGGTCTATCGCTCGCAGGCGATTGTGCCCTTAAATGGCTCGCTCCTGGGCAACGGAGCCAAGGTAGCCGATGGTTCTGCCGACCTTGTGTTGCCGCAAATCTTTACCGGTGCGGTGGCCATCTGGCCGGTGAGGAACCGTGAGAGAGAGTGGAAAGTCGAGCTCGACGTCGAATATGTGGGATGGAGCCTGCACAGAAATCTCGACGTCCGCTTGATCGGCGGGGGGATAATCCCTCAGCCGCGAGAGTGGAAGAACGTTCCGGTGATTGCCGTTGGAACTGAATATAAGTGGCTGAATCCGCGATGGCTGCCCCATTGGGATGTTTCAGTCCGTTCCGGGTATACCTACACGGGCGATCCCGTCCCTGATCGGACCTTTACCCCTAGTATGATTTCGCTCCCTGCCCATACGCTCTCGCTGGGCGTGGGTGTTCTCTGTAAAGGCGCCGGGCGATTTTTGGGAGTGATCCCCTGCAGCGGGGAATCGATCCTGTGGCCGAAAGGCATCGGGCTGGATCTTGCCTATCAGGAGTGGTTTTATGAATCGCGCACGGTGGTCGGAAATCTCAACCCGACGGTAGATGGAACCTATCATGCATTCGTGCATCTCGGGACGTTCAGCTTGCGCTATTTGTTTTGAGCAGGTCCCGGTTACTTCGCTAAGGTCCGACGAAGACTCGAGACGGTTTCCGCGTTGAGCCCGGCTTTCTGTAAGGCTTCATCGCTTGCCGTGGCAAGGTTTTCGAGACTGCCGAACTGCTGCAAGAGTCGATTGCGCCGAATTTGCCCGATGCCGATGACCTGATCCAGCTTGGAACTGACCAGGGCTTGACCGCGCAGCTTTCGGTGGAACGTGATCGCAAAGCGATGGGCTTCATCGCGAATGAGCTGGACCAGATGGGTGGCTGGAGACGTCGCGGTCAGCGCGATCGGGTTTTTTCTCCCCGCGAGGAACACCCGTTCCTCTTTCTCTCCTCGGGCCTTTGCCAGACCCAGAATGGGGAGATCCGGTTGGCCGGCTTCCTTCAACCCCTCAATGGCGGCCGCCAGTTGCCCGAGTCCTCCATCGATCAAGATCAAGTCTGCCCGAGCCAAGCCGTCCGTGGTTCGGTCCGGTTGCTCGCCTGCTGCACCATAGCGACGTCTTACAACCTCCTTCATGCTGGCGAAGTCGTTGGCCCCCTGAACAGTTTGAATCTTGAATCGGCGGTAGTCTGATTTTTTCATGTCTCCGTCTTGCCACACCACCATCGAGGCGACGGATTGATTTCCCATCGTATTGGAGATGTCAAATCCTTCGATCCGACGAGGCGGCTGCGCAAGCCGCAGTAGCCGCTTCAGTTCCTCACAGGCCTGTCGATCGAGCTCTTCCTCGCGCAGATGTTCGGCCACGGCTGACGCCGCATTTTCTTCGGCCAACAGCACCAGCTGATGCTTTGCACCGCGTTCAGGGGCAAGGACACGGACAGGCTCCCCTCGCTTGTCGGATAGCCATTGTTCAATCAGCGCAACATCGTCGAGGTCGGTTGGGACTAAGACTTCTCGTGGCGGTTGCCCATCTTTATTGTAAAACTGTTCGATTGCCGAGCGGACGAGTTCATTGTCCGACGCATCTGCCGATTGAGGCCAAAAGAAATCCTTTCGTCCTATCAACAATCCTCCTCGCACGAACAGAATCTGGAGGTCTACGGCGGCTCCCCGCCGTGCAATCCCGAGCACATCCTGATCGGTGGCTGAGGTCTGGGTAATGCGCTGTTTCTCCAGCATCCGTTCGATCTTAAAGAGACGGTCTCGTAAGCGCGCGGCTTCCTCAAATTCCTCCCGTTCGGCTGCTGCGCCCATTTTGGAGCGAAGGTCGTCAAGCAGCTCATGGTCTCGCCCCTCCAAGAACTGCCTGACGTGCTTGACGATCTGATGGTACTCCTCCTTGGACTGATTTCCTGTGCAGGGCGCCATACATCGTTTGATTTCAAATTCAAGGCATGCCCGTTCGGCGTTCCCGTCGATGTCGATGGTGCAGGTCGCCAAGGGAAAGACGTGCTTGATCACCTTCAACGTCTCGCGCAGGGCGTTTGCCGGTGTATAGGGGCCGTAGTAGAGGGCGCCATCCTTTTGGACACGGCGCACGATCGACAGACGGGGAAAGTCATCTTTGATCGGCAGCCGCACGTAGGGATATTGCTTGTCGTCCCGCAACACAATGTTGAAGCGGGGTTTATGGCGCTTGACCAGGTTGCTTTCGAGGATCAAGGCTTCGAGTTCCGACCGGGTCACCATGATCTCTAAGTCAGCGACCTGACCGACGAGGAGGCTGGTCTTTGGGTTATGGTCTGCGCCTTTCTGGAAATAGGAGCGCACGCGGTCCGCTAGGGCTGCGGCTTTCCCGATGTAGATGATGTCGCCGTGGTCGTTTTTAAACAGGTAGACGCCTGGGCTACCGGGTAGATGGGCGAGTTTTGACTGGAGAACATCGAGCGGCATACATCAACTCTCATTCATCAACGATAAGAATACCAAGAGTCGGCTCGACAGTCCGTATGGCTGAGTATGGCGATCGACGATACGCTATTTCAATCCGCGAATAAACGACGGGCTTAGGCTCCCTCGCGCGACTTCGGCCACCGGCCCTTTCATGGTGAGATTACAGTCTGGAGCCACATGGATATTCAGGACCCCACCCGGCATCTTTACGGTCACAGGGCTCTTCACCAACCCCAGTCGCACTGCTGCGCTGGCTGCTGCGCAGGAGGACGAACCGGAGGCCTGTGTCTCTCCGGCGCCTCGTTCCCAAATCAGGATGAAGATTTCTTTTGGTCCGGTAGGGACGGCCAATTGGACATTGGTCCGCTTTGGGAATATGGGATGGTTCTCCAGGGCTGGGCCTAGTTTCAGCAGCTCTTCTCGAGACCAAGATTCGCCGGATGGTTTGAAGACTACGCAATGGGGATTTCCCACACTCACACCGGTGAAGGTGTGGGTTTGTCCTGCTGCCTCGATGGGCTGCTGAATGAGTTCGGGCACGTTCAGTGAACAGGGGAGTGCAGCCGGCTGAAATGTGGCGATCCCCATCTCGACGGTTGCGGCAGCGGCGTCTGCATGTCGATCGAGGTGAAGCTCGATGGTGACCAACCCGCCCTTGGTCTCAACCGTGAAATGCTTTTTCTTGGTTTTGCCTGTCGCGTGGAGATAACGGGCAAAGATCCGCAGGCCGTTTCCGGATTTCTCCGCCTCGCTGCCGTCTGGGTTGAAAATGCGCAAGCCGAAATCGGCCTTCTTCGATGGGACCAGAGCCAAAATGCCGTCGCTGCCGAGTCCCCAGTTCCGGTCGCAGATGGATTTGATATTCTTCGGTGTGAGCTTGAACGTCAGCTCTTTCGGATCCATCACGAGGTAGTCGTTGCCCAGTCCGTGTCCGCGGAAGAACCCATTCTTCATTCTCTGGCTCCTTTGGTATCTCATCGTTCCTAGAGTGTGAAGCATATCGTGAAATGGTTTCAAGTTTCATGTTTGAGGTTCTTGTTTTCTGCATAACCAGAAACTTTGAACATGAAACCTAAAACTCAGGATCGAAAGAATGAACGACGCTTCACGAGCCTTAGACGATCTTTACCCCTGCGGGACGTTCGATCAGCTCGATCTCGTACCCGTCCGGTGCGTCGATAAAGATGAACCGGCTGCCGGAGGAGGTCGTCGTCGGACCATCCGTAATGGTGACTCCTTGTGCATTGAGCGACGCGATGGTTTCATCAACGCTTTCGACTTGGAATGCGAGGTGGACCAGATCCTCTTGCACCTTGACTGGTCCGCTTGGGGGAAAACTGGTGAGCTCGATCAGCTCCTCGCTATTGGGAACCTTGAGGAATGCCAACCGGGACCCACGCGGAGAGGTCTTTTGCTCAATGACCTCAAGACCCAGTACCGTCGTATAAAATCGAATAGTTTCATCCAGATTACTGACCCTCATGCGGGTGTGAAGCAGCTTTTTAACTCTCATAGAGTACTCCCACCAAAGATCCATCGTACGAAAAAAGTGAGGCTTGTTTCATTGCCTTACTCTAGCTGGTCCTACCGTCTTTCGCAGCAATATTTCCGCGCTGCCGGGAATCAGAAAGTTCGGCATGGGGCCGATCTCTTGATATCCGTGCTTCCTGTAAAACCCCTTCGCCAGCTCGTTGAAATCAGATACGCAGACAAACAGATTCTTGGTTCGTCCAAATACGAGCTGTTCTACATAGTGCAAAAGCTGACCGCCTAGACCCTTATGGCGAGTGGATTCAGCCACGGCCAAAAGCTCCACATAATCGCCGAGGAGAAATTTCTGTTTGACGATAGCCACCCCCGCCACCTGTCCGTCTAGCTCGACCACATAGCAGTCGCGATCGCGCGGAATCGGACAGAAGATATGGTTCCAATCGGTTGTTGTGTACCCCAGCGTTCTCCAGGGCTCGGACGCGCTGAGCAGGTACACGACCGCGGCTCGGTCGTCCGGTTCCATGTTTCTGATCACCGACTCAGTCATGGGCTTGGAGGGGAACAGTTCAGCAGTTCGCTCACGGTCATGGGTCGGAGACCTTTCTTGGGAAGGACCTCGGTTGTCAGTTGTTCGATCACCTGCTTGGTGTATTTGCCCTTGCCGTTCGCGTGAAAGACGATGATGCTGCCTGGTTTCGCTCGCTTCGCGACATTGGCGAGTATCTGCTCCGCTGAGAGGGTAGGGTCTGGATCCCCTGATTCAATATTCCATTGGATAAACTGTAAGCCGAGCAGATTGGCTATTGCGACGGTCACGCCGTCGTATTCTCCATACGGCGGACGAAACAACGTGGCGGTATGGGCAAAGTGTTCTCGTAAGAATGTCACAGGCCGTAGCATCTCTGTGCGTTGCGACTCAGCATCGTGCATGGGAAGGTGCGCGTGGATCGCTCCGTGTGTCCCGATTTCGAAAAACCTCGTACCCAGTAGATGATCCACTTGGGCCTCATGCTTCGCCATCCAGTTGCCAGACATAAAGAAAGTGGCCGGGATGTGATGGGTGACCAAATAGTCGATAAGGGGTTGGTCATAACCCGGTCCTTTCTGGACCGGGCAGAGATCAAACGTCAAGGCGACAGCCGGACAGGTTGGTGGGCCGGATTTTATGACTTGCGCGAGGCTGTCCGTGGAACCTAGTAGTGACGATCCTATTGTTACAAGGACTCCGAGACCAAAGGTAACCCACGATCGCTGCATAGGAATGAGTATACCTGATCCAGGAAGGACAAATTGACCCTCTCGATATCCGGCTGTTACGGTGTGCTCTATGCGGATACCTTCGTGGGAAATCGGGCGCGCGTTAGGAATTCCGATTCGCATTCACGCATCCTGGTTTCTAGTCTTCTTGTTGGTGACCTGGAGCCTGTCGACCGGGTATCTGCCGGATAGCCTGCCCGGCCTCTCGCCTGAGCGCTATTGGGCTATGGGGGCGGTCGCGGCGGTCCTCCTATTTCTCTCTGTGCTGCTCCACGAACTGGGACATTCCTATGTCGCGCTGTACTATCGCATCCCGATCGAGCAGATCACCCTATTCATTTTTGGTGGGGTCGCTCACATGCGCAGGGAAGCTCCGTCACCCAAGGCGGAAATTCTCATCGCCGTCGCAGGCCCGGTCGTGAGTTTTGCGATAGGGGGTGCCTGTTTTCTGATCGTAATACTGGCTGAATCACTTCAGCAGCAACAGGGGCTTCAGGGGGTGATCATGCTCGGCGCTTTGTTGGGCATCGTCAATATGCAACTCGGCTTGTTCAATTTAATTCCAGGTTTTCCACTTGATGGTGGAAGGGTGTTGCGTGCCGGACTCTGGGCATGGGGAAAAGACTTTTATCGGGCGACGAAACAGGCAGCCGCAGTCGGCCTCACATTCGGGGCGGTGTTAGGTCTTGTCGGCCTTTTTGTCATCTATCGGAGCGCCAGCGGGGAGCTGCCTGCCTCCATGATATCGACGGGGGGATGGATCGTCTTCATCGGGATGTTCCTATTCGCCGCAGCATTAGCCAGTCGGCGCCAAGCTGCGCTGAGACAGTCATTGGCGACCATTCCTACTCGAGACGCCATGGTAACCACCGTCGTATCCATTCCAGCGCAGTGCATGCTTGATGGCGCAGTGAATCAGTACTTCCAGGCCTATGGCTACGGAGGGTTTCCAGTCTTGGATGATCGACGTCTGGTAGGACTCGTAACGGTCCGTGATGTGCAGAGTGTGTCGCCCACACTCTGGCCATTGCGCCGAGTGGAGCAGGTGATGCGCCCGTTCTCAGCGTCGTTCGTGATCACGCCGGAGATGCCCATTACTCATGCGATGGAACGCATGGCTCGTGGAGGATGGGATCGATTAGTTGTGGTCCAAGATGGAGAGATTGTGGGTCTCGTGACCCACTCGACCATTGCACATTTCCTTCAGCTACACCGCCGCTAATTCAATCATTGGTGATTGTCGGCGGGACGCGGGCGAGCTGTTGAAGCTTGTGTGCCAGCACTCCACCGAATAAGAGCAGTCCTGCCGAATAATAGACCCACAGAAGTAAGAGCACGACTTCCAAGAGCGATCCGTAGAGCCGCGCATAGACGGTGGCATAGCTGCCATAGCTGACGAAGATGACTTTCGTTGAGACCCAGAGCAAGCTGAAAATCAGTGCGCCGGCCATGGCATCTCGCCACCGGGGCCGGTGTCGAGGAACCAGGCGATACAGAAGGCTCACGGCTAAGAATGCGAGGGCAAAGGGAAGGGTATACGTCAGATGAAACTCGTGTGCGGCCAGAGCGACCAGGTCAAGTCCCCAGAGCCGAGGGGCATAGGCCGTCAACAGCGTGATGGTCTCGGTAGCCACATACGATACAAAAAGGAGGAGTCCGGTCGATCCTAATAGGGCGATCGAGATCGCCGTGGAAACCAGCGGGTGCCGCTTTTCGGTACTGTCAAAGACCACGTTGAGCGCATAGTCGAGTTCGTAAAAGACGAGTCCGCCGAACCAGAAAAACGATAAGAACACAAGCCATCGCACGCCTTCCAGTGAGCTGATCCGATGGAGCTCCTCAGCCAATCGCTCACCCAGCGAAGGGAGGAAGCCTTTGAGGAAGCTCAGCATGAATTGCTCACCGATGATGTCTTGACTGATGAGAAAACTGAGTCCATAGAGCAGGAGAAACACGAGCGGAAAGAGCGAGAGCAGCGAGAAAAAAGCAAGGGCTGCCGCCAGGCTGGGGCACCCCTGCCGTAAGAATGCGTTTACTGCATCAAGGAGCAAGCGGAGGGCTTTCATGCTGCACCGCACATGAATTGATCGACGGGCACGACGACTTATTTGAGTGTCGACACAGCCTGCGTCGCAAAACTCACGAGTGGGTTGGGGTAAACCCCGAAAATGACGACCCCGGCGACGGCGCAGGCCAAGACGATGGAGAGAGTCGGAGACAGCACGAAGTGTGGCGCGTTGTCCGAGTGATCACTCGGTTCCCGCATATACATGACCATGACGACTCTCAGGTAATAATAGGCCGAAATGGCGGCGAAGATCAGGGCAAGAGCGGCCAGCCAGGTCAGGCCTGCCTCCACCGCCGACAGGAAGATGTACAATTTCCCGACGAAACCGGCCGTCGGAGGAATTCCAGCCAGTGAGACCATGAAGATCAGCATCAAGAGCGCAGCCACAGGGTGACGTTTGGAGAGACCCGTAAAGTCTTCGATCTCTTCCCCTTCCACACCGCCTTTGCGCAGCATCGCCACGATCGCGAACGCCCCGAAGGTCATGAACGTGTACAGCGCGAGATACAGGAGGACGCTGGCGATGCCGGAAGACTGTTCGATTCGGCCTGCAGCGACGACTCCGATCAGCGCGTAGCCTGCATGGGCGATGCTTGAGTAGGCCAACATGCGCTTGATGTTGGTTTGGACCAGGGCGACGATGTTTCCGATCAAGAGCGTTGCGAGGCAGAGCAAAAGGAAAGTTGCCGACCAGTTCGTCTTGAGCCCTCCAAGGCCTTCTACAAACACCCGGAGGAAGGCGCCGAAGCTAGCGGCTTTCGCGGCCACCGCCATGAACGCCGTCACAGAGGTTGGCGCTCCCTGATAGACATCGGGTGTCCACATATGGAACGGGACGACGGCGAGCTTAAATCCGAACCCGACCGCGAGCAGGATCGTAGAAATTAAGAGTAACGGATCGCTCAGCCCTTGGCCTGCAATGGCGGTCGCGATCTGTGGAAGTCTGGTGCTGCCGGTTGCTCCATACAGGAGTGAAATGCCATAGAGAAGAATGCCGGATGAAAATGCGCCTAACACGAAATATTTTGCGGAGGCTTCAAGAGAACGTGGTTCGGCGCGCCTGAGTCCGGTCACGGTGTACAGGGAGAGGGACATCAACTCAGTGCCGAGATAAATCGTCAGGAGATCAGAGGCCGATACCATGACCATCATCCCGGTGAGCGCGAGCAGGATGAACCCGTAGTATTCACCGTAGTAGAGGCGCTCTTCCTTGAGGTACGAACAAGAAAGCAGGATGGTGAGGCCGGTGACGAAGTAGAGAAGCAACTTCCAGAAGGCCCCATAGGTGTCGATGACGACCAGGCCACTGAAGATCATGGCCTGAGTGTCGATCTGGAAGGCCGTGAGTCCCATGCACAGGACGAGGGTTCCCAGACTTAACCACACCAGGCCGTCCTTGCGGGATTTATCCAACACCGGATCCAGTACAAGCACGATGCAGGCCGTCGCGATGACGAGCAGTTCCGGTAGGATCAGGAAGATTTCTTCCAGTGAGAAGGTCATGGGCGGTGGATCTCCGTCACGGCACTCGTGAAGCGGGATGCGTTGTGTGTCGCTCTTCTGGGCGCATGGTCGGTGGTTGAGGCTTCCTCCTGGGGAGGGGGCATGGCACGCGCGATCACTTTCTCCACACTGGTGTGCATACGGGACAGAATCGGATTCGGAAACAACCCGATCCAAAAAATCAGGACCACAAGCGGCACCAGTGCCGCCATCTCGCGGAGACTGCAATCGCGCAGCTTTGGGAGCAGGTGCGCGGCCGGCACACCGAAGGCGACTCGTTGAATCATCCAAAGGAGATAGGCGGCGGCGAGAATGATCCCTAACGATGCCAGCGCGGCGGCGATCTTGCTCCAGAGGAACGTGCCGACGAGGACCAGGAACTCGCCCACGAAACTGTTTGTGCCGGGAAGACCCAGCGAGGAGAGGGCAAAAATAACCAGGAACGTGGCATAGCGAGGCATCGGCTTCGTGAGTCCGATATTGTCGGCAATCTGACGGCTATGGGTCCGCTCGTAGATCATGCCCACACAGAGAAAGAGTCCGCCGGTGGTGATGCCGTGGTTCACCATCTGCATGACGGCCCCTTCGATGCCTTGGATATTGAACATGAAGAGCCCGAGCGTGACGAATCCCATGTGACTGACGCTTGAATAGGCAATGAGCTTTTTAAGGTCAGTCTGAGCCAGGGCCATATAGGCACCATAGATGATGGCCACGATCGACAGCATGACCATCAATGGAGTGAGCAGCCGTGACGCATCGGGCAACATGGGGAGGCTGAAGCGCAGAAAACCATAGGTTCCCATTTTGAGCAGGACGCTCGCGAGGATCACGCTGCCGGCCGTGGGGGCTTCCACATGCGCATCCGGGAGCCAGGTATGGAACGGAAACATGGGAATCTTGACGGCAAACGCGACGAAGAAAGCGACAAAGAGCCAGATCTGGAGTCCCTGTCCGTAGGTCTGCCGGCTCAGCGCCAGAATGTCGAACGTATGGCCGCCCTGGAAATAGAGGACCATGATCGCGACCAGTAAGAGGACGCTGCCGGCGAAGGTATACAGGAAGAATTTGATGGCGGCGTAGAGACGGTTCGGACCGCCCCAGATGCCGATCAACAGATACATCGGGATCAGCATCGCCTCCCAAAATACGTAGAACAGGACGAAGTCCAAGGCGGAGAAGACGCCGATCATGGCGCATTCCATGATCAACAGCATGGCCATAAAACTCCGGACTCTCGTCTCTATGGCGCGCCAGGAGATCAGAATGCAGAGCGGCATCAGGATGGTCGTCATGATGACGAGTGGCAGGCTGATTCCGTCCAGGCCAAGTTTGTAGTAGATGGAAAGCGCAGGGATCCATCGGGCCGATTCGAGAAATTGCATCTGATCGGACGACGCATCGAACAGCCACCAGAGCGGCAGCGAGATCAGGAGGTCGGCCACGGTTATGCCCAGCGCAACGAGCCGTACGGAGGCATCCTTGACGGCAAAGATCGTCGCTGCTCCAATCAGCGGAAGGAAAATCAATATTGTAAGCCAGGGGAAACCGCCCATCAGGACTCCCAGCCGACCGATGTGAAATACGTCATCCACCCTTCATGAGGGGGTATGCCACGTTTGTCTGACATCATGTTCATCATAAAATGAGATAGGCCGTTAAGATGACAATGCCGAGGGCCATGCCGAGCGCGTAATGTTGAGTTTGGCCGCTCTGGATGAGCCGCAAGATCCATCCTCCCCACGTAATGGCTCGAGCGAGTCCATTGACGGCTCCATCGATCACGTTGACATCGACCCGTCTCCACAGTTCGGAGGCCATTTTCAGCGTGGGTCGCACGAAGAGGTAGTCATACAATTCATCGACATACCACTTGTTCAGAGACGCTTGATAGAGACTGGTCCATAGCCCGGCGAAGCGCTCAGGCAGATCCGGTTTGAGAACATAGACAACATAAGCCGCGGCAATGCCGACGAAGCCCATGGCTGTGGCTGCCAGCATGATCATGGACGCGTCCTCTCCATGGTGAACCACAGCCTCGTGCTGAGTTGAAAAGACGGGTTCAAGAAATGAAGGGATGCCGAAGTAGCCGGTCAGAATGCTGAGACCGGCCAGAATAAGCAGTGGCCTCGTCATCGTCTGTGAAGGTTCATGAATGTGTGACGCATGGTGTGGGTCGACCCGCGAGGCTCCCCAAAACACGATGAACACGAGCCTGAAGCTATAGAAGGCAGTCAACAGCGCGGTCAACAGACCAAGGATCGTCAGGACCTGACCAAGTTCCCCTGCCGACCATGTGGATAAGAGAATGTCATCCTTGCTGAAGAACCCCGCCGTGAGAGGAAAGCCGGCAAGGGCCAGTGAACCGACAACAAACGTCCAATAGGTAATCGGGAGTTTATCTTTCAGACCCCCCATCTGTCGGATGTCCTGCTCGTGGTGAAGGGCGATGATCACAGACCCGCAGCCAAGGAACAGCAACGCTTTGAATGCACCATGGGTGAGGAGATGGTACATGCCCGAGGCATAGGCACCGACACCGCAGGCCATGATCATGTAGCCGAGTTGACTCACGGTCGAGTAGGCCACCACGCGTTTGATGTCGTTTTGTGTCACGGCGATCGTCGCGCCGAGGACCATCGTAGCCGCACCGATGACGGCAACGACACTCATGGCGGTCGGGGATAAGTTATAGATGGGAGCGAGCCGTGCGACCATGAATACACCGGCGGTCACCATGGTGGCGGCGTGAATGAGCGCCGAAATGGGTGTGGGACCTTCCATGGCATCAGGTAACCAGACGTGAAGTGGGACCTGCGCCGATTTCCCTACGGCTCCGGTGAACAGCAAGAGCGCGATAAGAGTGTAGACAGATACTTCCCAGATGCCTCCGAAGGGGCCGAGGAGATTCATCGTCAACTCGGGCGTTTCATGGATGGCCGGAAAGATGTCGAGGTAGTTCAGTGATCCGAAATGATACCAGACCAAAAGAAGGCCGAGAATAAAGCCGAAATCACCGACGCGATTGACGAGAAACGCTTTGGTGGCCGCGGCACAGGCGGATGCGCGCTCATACCAATGGCCGATCAGGAGATAGGAACACAGTCCGACGGCCTCCCAGAATATGAAGAGCTGGAGCAAGTTGTCGGCGAGCACGAGCATGAGCATGGAAAAGGTAAAGAGGGCGATATAGCTGAAAAACCTGGCGTAGCCCGGATCTCCGTGCATGTAGCCGATCGTATAAATATGAACGAGCGAACTGACTCCTGTGACCAGGAGGAGCATGACGGCGGTCAGCCGATCAATGTGCAGCCCGATATGAATGTCGAGCTCTCCTGACACCAACCATGTGTAGAGCGGAACGGAAATCATTGAGCCGGAGGCGACCTCGATAAAGGCTGCGAGTGCCAGCAGCAGCGACAGCAAGACTGCCGGTACCGCGACGACATGAGCACGATCCTTAAACTGTGACCCACGGAGACCGAGGACGAGAAAGGCGGCCAGGGGAAGGAGTGGAATCAGTGCGTAGATCACCAGAACCCGTCTCTCTTCGTTCGACGTTCGCGCAGCGTGAGCGGACAAAACAGTCGCAATGTTCTGTGACTTCTTCCGAGGGACGTTTCACGCTTCACGAGATTCGGGCTCATTACCATTTCAACAGATTGAACTCCTCGACGTTGATCGTCGATTTCGATCGATGCAAGGCGATGATGATCGCCAAACCGATTGCGACTTCTGCCGCTGCCACCGTCAAGGCAAAAAAGACGAACACTTGCCCCCCAATAACCTGTAGATGGTCGGAGAACGCCACGAAGTTGATGTTGGTCGCATTCAGCATCAATTCGATGGACAACAAAATGGCAATGATGTTGCGACGAATCAACACACCCACAACACCCGTGAGGAACACGATCGCGCTTAAGATCACGTAGTAGGAAACAGGGACGCTCATTGGGCACCAGGGGCTTGGGGTATGTCCTTGGGCTCGTTGCCGCCGGTGTTGGGTTTTGCCAGGAGAATGGCTCCGATCATCGCGGCGAGGAGAATCAGAGAGGCCACTTCAAACGGGAATAGATAGGTTGAGAACAGCGTTTGGCCGATCGTGAGGGTATTGTCGGAGGTCTGAGAGTCGACAGCAATCGCGGCAGGGTCACGGCGAACCGCGCCCATGCCGCCCGACAGTAACACAAGAAATTCGATCGACAAGGGGATGCTGATAAAGAGCGCGATTCGCCATTGGCTGTGGAACCGGTCGTCGCGATTGACGTTGAGCAACATAACCACGAACAGATACAGCACGACGATCGCTCCGGCATAGACGATGATTTGCACGGCGGCGAGGAATTCGGCATGCAGCGTGATATACAGCCCTGCGACATGGAAAAACATGACCAGGAGAGACAATGTACTATACACAGGGTTTCTGAGTGCCACCACGAGAATGGAGGTGATGGCAATCATTCCGGCAAAATATCCAAAAAAGACGTATGCCACGGTACGATTCCTCAGTTAACGATCGACAGTCCAGGACTTCTGCCACCGGGTGGCCGTCATGAGACCCCCAATGCATTCCATTCGGATCAGTTCGGCTTGGGCGGAACGTGTTTGAATGGGATGTTGAAGAACGCGACGTTCGGATGCTGAAGTTCTAAGCGCTTCTCACGGATCGGAAACGAACGGTCACCGATCGCGAGGAGCTGTTGTTTGTTCAAATGGAGTTGTCGCTTGTCAAAGACCGCCCATTCAAACTCTCTCGTCATCCCCAAGGCATCGACGGGACAGGCATCGACGCACATCCCGCAGAACAAGCACCGGGTCATGTCCATATAATATTCTTTCGAGTAGCGTTTCGTCGGTTCTCCCGGCACCTCGGCGCTCACGACACGAATCACCCGGGAAGGACAGGCCGCTTCACAGAGGTCACACCCCACGCACTTCTCGGTTCCATCATCGTATCGGAGCAAGGCGAGCATCCCGCGATAGTTGTCCGGCAGCGTGCGCTTCTCGTGAGGATATTGCAACGTGATCGGTCGGTAGTTGATCAAGTGGGATAGAGTGGCTTTCATGCCGACCAAGATTTCATAGAACGTAATCGTCTTGAACCATTGGGATAGGCTCGGACGTTTGGAGGTTGCGGGTGGTAGCATATCAGTCTCGTCGGCTGCTCCCTCTAGTGGGTAATAAATACAGCAATGGATGTGACGACAATGTTTGCTAATGCAATGGGTAACAGCACTTTCCAGCCGAACCGCATCAACTGATCGTATCGCAACCTCGGTAAGGTCGCTCTCAGCCAGAAAAAGAGGAACAAGAAGGAGTAGGTCTTCACCGCGAACCACATGGTGCTTTCGATCCAGGACAAGGAGGGGAAGCCCACGAGCTCCAGAATCGTCCCTGGATAGGGGGCGTTCCACCCACCCAGGAACAGCGCGGCCGCGACGCAGGACACCAGGACCATGTTGGCATATTCGGCGAGGAAGAAGAATGCGAATCGGAGCCCGCTGTACTCGGTGAAGAACCCGGCGACCAATTCACTTTCGGCTTCGGGTAAATCGAATGGAACGCGGTTCGTCTCGGCCACCACGGAAATGACATAGACGACAAAAGCAAAGATCTGAGGGGCCGGAAGGGCGAACAGATACCAGTTCCAAAACCCACCTGCTTGGGCGTCGGTGATCTTGACCAAACTGAGCGAGCCGGTCAGGATGATCACGCCGATAATCGAGAGCCCGACATTGAGTTCATAGCTGATGATCTGGGCCGCCGATCGCAACCCCCCGAGCAGGGAGTATTTGCTGTTGGACGCCCAACCCCCGAGGATGATGCCGTAGGCGCCGAGCGAGGCGAAGGCCAAGATATAGAGGATCCCGATATTGATGTCGCTGATCACGAAGGGTTTGACCGTGATCCCTCCGATCTCGACCGTCCAGTTCGGCCCCCAGGGAATCACGGCAAACCCGATAAATGCGGGGATCAAACAGAGGATCGGGGCCACGCTGAACAGGATCTTATTTGCGCCGGCCGGGATGATATCTTCTTTGAAAAACAGTTTGATCGCATCGGCGAACGGTTGGAGGATTCCGTAAGGTCCGACTTCCATTGGTCCCATGCGGTCCTGCATCCATCCAAGCACTTTTCGCTCAGCCAACGTCAGGAGAAGCACCGTCACAATGACGATCCCCATGATGGCGCCGATTTGTGTGAGAGATATGGCAAGGCGTAACCCGAATTCACCCACGATCAGACTCCTCGATTAGCATAATCATCAATACGTGACGCATCACGCGACTTTCATAATAGATACCGTAGCCGACAAGAATGACGGAACGTACGTGGTCGGATCCACCGCGCCCTCAAACAAGCCAATGGCGGCTTGACCGAAGTGATCAGGAAACCACGCGGTCCCTTGAGGGACCCGCTCCGTGTTCTGTATCACCGTCGTCATTTCTCCGGAGGCGCTGCAGAGGCGAACACGATCCCCATCCACCAAGGCAAACCGAGCGGCGTCAACGGGATTGATCCGGAGCCGTCCACTGCCTTCGATCTGAAGCAGGCCTTTTGCCCGGGTCGATAACTTGCCCGAGTGGAAGAGGCTCTGTCCGAATCGTATCTGGAGTGTGCCATCCGGTCTGGCGGTTGATGCGATACACCGGTATCGCTCTGGGAAATTGGACTGATATCTCTGGCTCAGGTAGCTGTCCATAGCCGTTCGGTCGACTTTCGGAGGCACGGGTGTCGGTCCGAGCGACCCATAGCCGGAAATGGTTCCTCGGATTTCCTTGAGAATGTCTTTGCTCTCAGCATATTCCACCGGCACACCCAAGAGAATCGACAGGGCGGCAAAGACCTCCCAATCTGGGCGGCTTTCTCCGATCGGCTCGATCGACGGGCGAACCGCCTGCACATGCCCCTCGGTGTTGGTGAACGTCCCGGTTTTTTCCATCGAAGAGGCGGCAGGCAGCACCACATGGGCCAGGGCAGCCGTCTCAGTCAGAAACAACTCCTGACAGACGAGCAGCTCCAACTTTCGTAACGCCGTCTCTGCGCGGACAGGTGCGGGGAGACTTGCCACGGGGTTTTCCCCCACGATGAACATCGCTTTGAGCGCTCCCGCTTGGGCACGTTTCAGCATTTCAACGAGAGAGGCTCCGACTCCGAGCGGTATCTCCCTCTTCCATAGGTTCATGAATCGGTCGCGTTCCGCTGCATCGTCGGTGACGCTGCCTCCCGGCAGGTACTCAGTGACAGCGCCCATCTCGACGGCGCCCTGGTCATTGTTTTCCTCTGCGAGGGGTGCAAATCCGCAACCAGGCTGGTCTAACTTACCCGTCAGAACGAGCAGATCAAGAATGGTGAGCGAACCGGCGTACCCGCGCTCGCTGCGCAGGAGGACTGGTCCCGCAAGAACGATCACGCGGCGTCCCGCTGCCAGCTGCTTGGCCGCTTGTTTGAACGAATCGGCTTCAACGCCGGTTGCCTTGTGGAGGTGCTGCCATGAAACCGTGTGCAGGGCCGTCGTGATGGCGTTGACGTACGAAGGATACTGTTGCGCAATGTCCGGCTGGACCAGCCCTTCCTCGATGACGGCCTTAACGAGCCCGAGCAGACCATGCTGCATTTCGTCCGGGGGGATGCGAAAGTGGTGATGTGACAGATTCGTGATGTTGCTCATTGTATCAACGACGGGCTCGATTGATTCCATCGTCATGAGAGTGGCCCGGCGCTTCTTCACGGCCTCTTTGACCTTGAGCCCGGTGATGGGATTCGTCTCCGTGATGTTGGTACCGACGAGCAGCAGGACGTCGGCGTCCACAATGTCCTCGAAGGTGACGGTCCACCGATGCGTACCCTGGACAAGTCGCATGGCCTGCACACCGTTCACATGGCCGTATCGGGCACTGCTGTCGACGTTGTTCGTGCCGATCGTCGTCCGCATGAATTTTTGAAACAGGTACAACTCTTCGTTGGTGCAACGGCCGGAAATCAATCCCCCAAAACTATGCCCTCCATGCAGGGTCTTCAGTTCTGTGATACGGCCGGCGACGTATTCTAAGGCTTCTTCCCAGGTGGTTTGCACGAGTGCGCCGTTTCGCCGGATCAGCGGATGGGTGAGGCGGTCAGGGTGGCCGGCCGCATGGAATCCGAAAAAGCCGCGAGCGCAGAGGTCTCCATTATTTCGACCCGCCCCATGCGCGGAGTTCACCTCGATCAGTTCCTCGCCCTTTGTCTGAACGGTCATCTGGCAGCCGTCTCCGCAGTACCCACAGATCGTGTCGGCTCGTTTCAACATCCAGGGGCGATACTCGTACATTGAGAGCCGGCTGGTAATCGCTCCGACCGGGCAGATTTGCACGCAGCCGCCACAGAACTCGCAATTCAGCGGATGTGGCCCAAAGTGCTTGATCTCAGTCATGGTCCCGCGACCGACCGGCGCCAGCGCCTTCACGTCCATGACCTCGTCACAGTAGCGGACACAGCGGAGACACTGGACGCAGCGATTCATCTGCGTTTCGATAAGCGGGCTGAAATACTCCTTCTGAAAGATGCGCTTAGTTTCAGTGAATCGACTGGTTGCGGTGTACTGATGCGAGAAATCCTGGAGATCGCATTTCCCACCCTGATCGCAGACCGGACAATCGAGCGGATGATTCGCGAGGATGAACTCCAGCACCGAACGGTGGGCCTCGTTGACGACGGTCGTGGCCGTGCGCACGTTCATACCTTCGTCCACCGGCGTGCTGCAAGCGGTCTGAAGTTTAGGCACTTTTTCGATTTCAACCAGGCACATCCGGCAATTAGCATCAGGCTTGAGCTTCGGGTGATAGCAGAAGTGCGGAATCATGACGCCGATGCGCCGAGCTGCTTCGATGACCAACGTCCCTTTTGGGACCTTGACGGTCATCCCATCAATCGTGAGACGAACGATCGGTACTGTTGAATCAGGCATAATGACACACGATCATCTGATGGCACGGGGATACATTTAATGCCGTCCTGCCGGTTCAAGCTGAATCAGATTCGCCGCTTCTGCTTCATTGATGAGGTCGACATATTCCTGTCGCCAATACTTCAGCGTACTTTGGATGGGAGCGACCTCTGCATCGCCGAAGGCGCAGACCGTGCGGCCTGCGATGTTCTTGCATAGATCCAGCAACGTTTCAAGGTCCTGCATGTGGCCACGTTTTGCCAGGATTCGGCGCAAGGTTTGAACAAGCCACGAGCTGCCCTCTCGGCAGGGACTGCATTTCCCGCAGGACTCATGATAGAAAAATTCCATCAGCCTGAGGGCTGCCCAGACCATGCTCGTCCCTTCTTCCATCACGGTCACGCCGCCGGATCCCAGCATCGACCCCGCCGCGGCGACATGTTCAAAATCCAACTTCACGTCGAGGTGAGCCGGTGTCAGAAAGGGTGCCGACGCTCCTCCAGGGATGAACGCTTTAATCGGTTTGTCAGAACGCATCCCACCGGCATGTTCGTAGACCAATTCGCGTACCGTCACGCCCATCGGAACTTCGTAATTGCCTGGCCGCTTCACATGCCCGCTGACACAAAACACCCTGGTCCCCGTGCTCTTCGGCGGTGAGCCGATCGCGGCAAACCACTCGGGGCCTCGGTTGATGATGTGCGGCAAGTTGGCCAGCGTCTCGACATTGTTGACCACGGTCGGCTTATTGTAGAGGCCGTGCGTAGCCGGAAACGGCGGCTTGATGCGAGGCAGGCCGCGTTTCCCTTCGAGCGATTCCAACAATGCCGTTTCCTCTCCGCAGATGTAGGCGCCCGCTCCTCGATGGACCCACACATCCACATGGACACCCGTCCCGAGAATATTCTTCCCGATATATCCGGCAGCTCGCGCTTCGGCGATGGCATGCTCCAAAATCTTCGATCCCAAGACCATTTCACCGCGGATGTAGATGTAGGCGGTCTCTGCGCCGATCGCGTAGCAGGCCAGTACAATTCCTTCCAGGACTTGGTGGGGATCGCGTTCCATCAATTGTCGGTCCTTGAAGGTCCCAGGCTCGCTCTCGTCCGCGTTGCAGCAGAGGTAGCGAGGACCGTGATAATCTTTCGGTAAGAATCCCCACTTCACGCCGGTCGGAAAGCCTGCCCCGCCACGACCGCGTAAGCCTGAATTTCGGACGGTGGTTGTGACATCGGCCGGAGCGATCGTGCCGAGCGTCTTGCGCAGGGCTTGATATCCTCCGGTCTTCTCGTACTCAGCCAAGGACCCGCGGTAGCCGGGTTGCATCATATTTCTTAACAAGATCAGCTCGTGTTGAGGCATCTTAATCCCACGCGTGAGGAGTGAAGGGTAAGGGGTAAGGGGTTGATGCAAAGAGTCGACCGCCAGACATCCCCTCACTTCTCACCGTTCACCCCTTACCGTTCACTGGTTCCGGCCACATAAAAGGCCCGCTCCTGAGGGAACTGGTTCCCGTTGAGCGGAGGTCGGATAGAATCCGATCCAGCTTGTCTTCAGTCAGTTGCTCATAGTAATCATCATTGATCTGCATCATCGGGCCGGTCCCGCAGGCCGCCAAACATTCCACCGCGGTGAGGCTGAAGAGGCCGTCTGCCGTCGTTTCGCCCGGCGCAATTCCTAGCTTCGCCTTGATCCATCCGATCACTGTGTCTGATCCCACGAGGGCGCACATGAGGGATTTGCAGACCTGGAGGTGGAACTTGCCGATCGGCTTGAGATTGAACATTGTGTAGAACGTGACCGTCTCATAGACTTGGGGAGGTGTCAGTCTGAGGAGTGCCGCAATCTCATGCATCGCAGCTTCGGTCACGTAGCCTTGATCGCGCTGGGCGACATAGAGAAGCGGAATTAAGGCCGACCGTTTGACCGGATAGCGCGACAAGATGTCGCCGATTTCATCCTTATATTTTTCGGCTAACTTCATGCGTTCATAATCCTGGTGCGCAAAGTCTCTGATGTATCACCGGTCGCACTCTCCCATCACGACGTCGTAGGTACCGAAAATCGTGATGATGTCGGAAATCAAGTACCCACGGGCCATGTAATCGAATGCCCCCATATGAATGAAGGATGGAGATCGAATCTTCAGCCGGTATGGACGAGGACTTCCGTCGCTGATGATAAAAAACCCCAGTTCACCCTTCGGCGCTTCGGTCGCGCAATAGGTTTCGCCCTTCGGCGGTTTGAAACCCTGCGTGAAGATGATGAAGTGGTGAATCAAGCTCTCCATATCCCGCATCACCTGTTGCTTGGGCGGCGGAATGTATTGGGGCACTTCGGCGATGATTTGCCCGGGCGGCATCTGGTCCAGGCACTGCTTGATGATCCTTGCACTTTGACGCATCTCTTCGACACGGATCCAGTAGCGATCATAGGTGTCGCCGTTCTTCCCGACGGGTACCTCCCAATCGACTTTGTGGTAAACGCCGTACGGCTCGAGTTTGCGGACATCGTAGGCGACGCCTGATCCACGCAACGAAGGGCCGGTCATGCCGAAATTGATGGCATCTTGGCCGGAGATCACCGCGATATGTTTGGTCCGTCCCAACCAGATTCGGTTGCTGGCCAGCAGAGAATCGTATTCATCGACTTTTTCCGGAAAGGTTTCCAAGAACGTTTTGAGACGACTCACCAATTCCGGAGTGAAGTCGCTGTCCACACCGCCGATTCGGTAGTAATTCAGCGTCAATCGAGCGCCGCACAACTGTTCGAACAGATCGAGCAAGATCTCGCGCTCGCGAAATGTCCAAAAGAAGACCGTCATCGCCCCGATATCCAAGGCCTGGGCCCCCAACCAGAAAAGGTGCCCGACGATGCGCTGCATCTCGGCCACGATGGTGCGGATATACTCGGCCCGTTCGGGTATGGTGATGTCGAGCAGCTTTTCAACGGCACGGACATAAGCATAGTTATTCGCCATCGCACAGACATAATCGAGCCTGTCCGTATGCGGGATAATCTGCATATAGGCCAGCCCTTCGGCCAGCTTCTCAACGCCTCGATGCAGATAGCCGAGATCTGGGGTGGCTTTGACGATCCGTTCCCCGTCAAGTTCAAGGACGACCCGCACCACTCCGTGGGTGCTTGGGTGCTGTGGGCCCATGTTGAGCAAGAGCTCTTCTCGTCGGCGCGCGGAGGGTTCGGACAGAAACGGTTTCTTTTCTTCCTCAGGAACCTCACCCTCTATTTGTTCGACCGGCGGCTCATCAAGCCGGGGGATAAAGTCGAACTGACTGCGCCAGCCACGACCTTCCGTCGGGAAATCCTTACGCAACGGATAGCCTTCCGCGTAATCCTCCGGGAGGAGGATGCGACGGAGATCCGGGTGGCCGGCGAATCGGATCCCCATCATGTCGTAGACTTCTCGCTCCAAGAAGGTCGCTCCCTGCCACACGCTTGTGACGGAATTGAGGATCGGATTGTCTTCTGTCACTCTGGCCTTGAGGCGAATGCGTTTCCCGTAAGGAAGCGACAACAGGAGATAGATGACTTCAAACCGTTCTTGATCGGCAGGGTAGTCGGCGGAGCAAATATCGGTGATGTGGTCAAAACAAGCCTGTGGATCATCATGCAGAAAGCGCGCGACCTCCAAGATACTCGACGCGGCGACGTGAACAGTGACTTCTGATCGAGTCGAGTCGAGGTCGACGGAGAGCACCCCCTCCGGGAACCGCGCCAGCATGGTATCAGTGAGCGATTGCATGTGGTCGTCAATCATCAGCGATTATCCGTCTCTCAGATCGACCTCGCCCATTCGTCACCCCCTCTCCACCGTGGCGGGGGCTGGGTCGCTATTTCACGAAGACCCGTTCGCGTTGAATCTTTTCCTGTAATTTCAACAGCCCATCCAACAGTGCTTCCGGCCTGGGTGGGCAACCGGGAACATACACGTCGACCGGCACGATCTGATCGACGCCTTGCACGACGGCATAACTGTTGTAGTGATTGCCCGATGTCGCGCAGGAGCCCATGCAGATCACATAGCGAGGTTCTGGCATCTGGTCGTAGATCCGTCGAATCACCGGGGCCATCTTCCGGGACACCGTTCCTGCGACGATCATGAGGTCCGACTGTCGGGGCGACGCGCGAAAGACGCCGGCGCCGAACCGGTCGAGGTCATAGCGAGAGGAGACGCTCGCGATCATTTCGATCGCGCAACAGGCCAGCCCGAATGTCATCGGCCAGAGTGCGGACTTCCTGGCCCAATTGACGATGGAATCCAGGGTGGTCGTCATCACATTTGCGTCAAACTGTCGTTCCAACACACTCACGTGTTCTCACACCCTTTCCCGGATGAAGGGCGGTGGGCCTGGCCGTCACTGCGCGCATCCACCGAGCACCGCCCGCTATCTATTCCCAATCGATCTTGAGTGCGCGGTGGGCGAGCAAGAAGGGTAGGCCCGCCGCCCTTCAATCCCACTCTAACGCCCCCTTTTTCCAGGCATACCAAAACCCCACCACCAAGATAGCAACGAAGACGAGCATTTCGACGAGGCCAACAATCCCAAGATGGGTAAAGGCCACGGCCCATGGGAACATGAAGGCGGTCTCGATGTCGAAGATCACGAACAACATCGCAATAACGTAGTAGCGGATCGGGAACTGGATGCGAGCATCCTGAAACAGGGGGCTTCCGCTTTCATACGGAGCCAACTTGGCGCGATAGGGCTGGTCCGGACGGACAAAGCGACCCACGAAAAGGCCCAACGTCCCCAGGGTGATACCGACTCCGATAAAGATGAGGATCGGGATATAGCTTTCAGGAGCGGTCACATCAGCCATGGGGACCCCGTGAGATGTGAAGCAGGAAACGTGAAACGTCGTCGACCATCAGAGAAGTCCCGTTCATCTATCCCTCACGCAGCCGACTGCGTCGTGAGCGCAGAACCAAAAAACGGCTTGTACTTCAACCCATCGAGTTCCGGATTCACGATTCCCTTATGCTGGGCGAGGACCTTAAACGTGGTTCCCATGCCCTGTGGCTTCAGTAAGTGCACCGCAGCCTTGAATTGAGGACTGTCCTGTTCCAGCTGCTCGATCATGTGTTCGACGCCGAGTCCCATCAGAAAGCTTAGTTGATTGGTGAAACCGGTTGTTCGTAGGCCATGTTTTTCTCCGGCGAGGGCCAGGCTAGTGAAATCCACATGGGCCGTCATGTCTTGATCTCCCACGCGCAGGAACGGCTCCTCGTTAACCGATTGTCGTGAGTAGCAGAGGAAGGTGCCGCCTTTTCGATCTGATCGATAGAGATCTTGGGCGGTATGGCCGTAGTCGATGGTCAATACAAACCCGCGATTGAGGATGTGAGCCACCTGCTTCATCCAGCTCAATGCATGAAGATTGATTTCGGTTCGGTAGCCGACTGGCCAATCTGCCTTTATGCGGCGCACATGATCGGTTAAGGATTCTGAGGACAGTGGCCGCAGGCACTCCACGAAGCGCCCATCTCGATAGTCCACCCAGAGTTCCTCTGCCCCGTCAGCCGTGACTTGAATCCGGTGAACGGGAAATGAATCGATGAGTTCATTGCTCAAGACGAGTCCGGTCACACTTTCTGATGCTAGATTCTCAAGATCATCAGCCCAGGTGAGGAGATGGGGCTGATCCAGCCAAGCCGCAAGGTGCTTGTGCTGTAGGTCGCGCATCGCGGGGCTACGATCAATGAGGACGTACCGAAGATGTTGGTACAATAGGGGGAAGTCGCGTCGGCAGGCCGATAGGAAGTGGCCGGCCAATAATCCCTTCCCTGGCCCCAGTTCTACGACGGTAAATTGGTCTGGGTGTCCGAGCAGGCGATACATTTGCGCAGCTTGCTTTGCTAAGGCTTGTCCCAGAATCGGATGCACATCGGAACTGGTATAAAAATCGCCACGCGGGCCGATCTTTTCAAAAGTTCCTTCCGGTGCGCGCATGTAATAGCCGAGCTGAGGGTGGTATAGGGCTACTTCCATGAACTGAACGAATGGAATTGGGCCGGAAGCGGAGATTTCATCGGCCATGACAGCGACGAGTTCCGGATGCCCTGTACTCACAGACAGCTCCAAATTTCTGTCGTATCTAAAAAAAGAGACACCCATAAGACTGGGCCAAATGGACCCATCTCCTGGTGTGGAAAGGGGGGTAGAGTAGCGTTCGGAACCCGTATAAGTCAAGGCGAGATCAGGAGGAATCGGCCGAGGAGGGCTACGTCTGCTGTAGCTGAAGCGGCAAACCACACCCGAGTCGAAAATGGCCTTGCAGGTGGCTCGTCAGGCTAGTACGTCAATTGCCGAGCCGCTTCTCACGCCCCATGGCACTTCTTGTATTTTTTTCCGCTGCCGCAGGGGCAGGGATCGTTGCGGCCGACCTTGTTCTCGGCTCGTTGAGCCGGTGCCTGTGCCGCGACCGGTTCCTCGCCTCGATTCAAGATCATTCTGGGTTGCGGACGTGACTGGATCGATTGGGGTGAGGAGGCTGACGGTTCTCCTTCCTGGCGGACGGCCTGGACATGGAAGAGTCGATCGAGCGTGTCGGATTTAATCCGTTCCATCATGCCGGCGAAGAGATCAAAGCCCTCTCGCTTATACTCGATCAACGGATCTTTCTGGCCGTACCCGCGAAGGCCGATGCCGTCTCGCAGGTGATCCATTCCCAGCAGATGATCTTTCCAGTGGTGGTCGATCACCTGCAGCATGAAGGTCTTCTCCAGAAAGCGCATCAACTCCGGTCCCAGTTCTTGCTCCTTTTTGGCATAGCCTTCTCGAGCTTGGGTCCGGAGGTCTTCCAGCAAGGCATCCCGTCCGACATCGCGCAGTGAATCTCCAGCGTCGTCTTTTCCCTGAACAAGGTCCAACCCGAACTGGCTGTGCATGACTTCGGTCAGGCCCTTGACGTCCCAATCTTCCGGGTATTGGTCGGGGGGGCAATAGACATTCAGCGTCGATTCGACCGAACTGTCGATCATGTCATGGAGGTCGCTGGTGAGGTTGTCTCCGTCGAGGACCGCGCGCCGGTGACGATAGATCACTTCACGCTGCTTGTTCATGACATCGTCGTATTCGAGCAGCTGTTTGCGAATCTCAAAATTGTGGGCTTCGACCTTCTTTTGCGCGTTCGCGATCGCGCGGGTGACCATCCCGTGTTCGATCGGAACGCCTTCTTCCATCCCGAGTTTGAGCATCAATTGGGAAACCCGCTCCGAGGCGAAGATCCGCATCAGATCGTCTTCGAGCGAGAGGTAAAATCTGGAGGTGCCGGGGTCGCCTTGGCGGCCGGCTCGTCCGCGCAACTGATTGTCGATCCGGCGGCTTTCGTGGCGTTCCGTGCCCAGAATGTGGAGGCCTCCGGCCGTGAGCACTTCCTGTTTGTTCTTCTCGCAATCCGACCGGATTTCTTCAAAGATTTCGAGCTTGCGGGCCTCCGGGATGCTCTCGTCGCGATAGAGGACCTGCTTGTACATGAAGTCCGGACTACCGCCCAGCAAGATGTCGGTGCCGCGGCCGGCCATATTGGTGGCGATGGTTACAGAACCTTTGCGGCCGGCTTGCGCGACGATTTCCGCTTCGCGCTCGTGTTGTTTGGCGTTCAGGACGTTGTGCTTCACCCCGTTTCGATTCAACAAGCCGGCCAGTTTTTCTGACTTTTCAATCGAAATGGTGCCGACGAGCACCGGTTGCCCACGCTCATGGCATTCCTTGATTTCCTCGACGATCGCCAAGAATTTTTCCTTCTCCGTCCGGTAGACGACATCCGCATAATCTTGACGGATCATTTGACGGTTGGTCGGCACGACATTGACATCAAGATTGTAGATTTTGGCGAACTCCGCGGCTTCCGTGTCGGCGGTACCGGTCATGCCGCTGAGCTTGTTGTACATACGGAAGTAATTTTGAAAGGTCACGGAGGCAAGCGTCTGGTTCTCATTCGCGATTTTGACGCCTTCCTTCGCCTCGACCGCCTGATGCAACCCATCGCTCCACCGGCGCCCCGGCATCAATCGCCCGGTAAACTCATCGACGATGATGACCTCGCCGTCTTTGACCACGTAGTCCACATCACGCTTATACAGGGCGTAGGCCTGTAGGGCCTTGACGACGTGATGAACCATGTCCATGTGGGCCGGATCGTACAAGTTATCCACGCCGAGCAGTTTCTCGACCCGCGCGTTCCCGTCCTCGGTCAACGACGCGGTCTTTGTCTTTTCTTCGATGGTGTAGTCCTGTTCGGCCTTCAGTTGGGGGATGATCGCATTGATGCGATAATACAGGTCGGTCGTCTGGTCGGTGGGGCCCGAGATGATCAACGGTGTCCGGGCTTCGTCGATCAAGATGCTGTCGACCTCGTCGACGATCGCAAAGTTCAGCTCGCGTTGGACGCATTGATTTAAATCCGTGACGACCAAGTTGTCACGCAGATAGTCAAACCCGTACTCGTTGTTCGTACCGTAGGTAATGTCGGCGCGATAGGCCTCAGGCCTCGTGCAGGGACGCAGGTGTTGCAGCCGTTTATCCGAAGCCTCGTAGGTCGGGTCGTAGATGAACGAGGCGTCGTGTTGAATGACCCCTGTGGATAAGCCGAGTGCATGATACAGCTGCGCCATCCATTGGGCGTCTCGTTTCGCAAGGTAATCGTTGACGGTGACGAGGTGGACGCCCTTGCCTTCCAAGGCGTTCAGATAGACGGGGAGCGTGGCGACCAGGGTTTTTCCTTCCCCTGTCTTCATTTCGGCGATACGGCCTCGGTGAAGGATCATGCCGCCGATCAGCTGCACGTCGAAATGCCGCATGTTGAGTTTTCGCCGGGACATCTCACGGCAGACGGCAAAGGCTTCGGGTAGGATGTCGTCCAGTGTCTGGCCGGCTTCCAGTCGCTTTTTGAAGTCTTGCGTTTTGTCGGCAAGGGCTTCATCGGAAAGCGGGGTGAGGCCGGCTTCCAGGCCATTGATTTGGTCGACGATAGGACGTATGGCCTTGATTTCGCGGTCGTTCTTGCTGCCAAAAATCAGATTGAGGACTTGTGTAACCATAGCAATAAGATGAAGTAAGAGTGGTCGTTGTAAATGAGGGTTGTTGTCTCGTTAACCTCGGCAGTATACAGCATCCTCTCCCTGAATCCTACTCGATCCTCCGGCTGGACAACTGCGGCCTTGACAAGTGTCTTCATCGTCGCCTACCATTCGGCTCTACTTGTAGCATCTGTTGCATCTGTCGTGTTTCGTTGCATGGATCATGTTCGCATGCCATGGTCTTTGGTCGGGGTTCGTTGGTATCTGAAAATGCAGAACGTATCCCGGAAACTGCTCACAATTTCTCTTGTAGCCTGTCTTCTCGTTGTTGGAGGGTTGGCTCAGGTTCAAGCAGCTGAACATGCTGGGCACCATGCCAAGCATCAGGCAGCCACGCATGGGACGCTACTCTGTTCATGGATGTGTGCGGCCGGCACAGTTCTCGATACCCAAGTCCTGTTGATTCAGGCCGAACGTAGCCCCGTGGCCCTTGTCCAGCTTCCTCAAGCGAAGCGATCAGGTTTTGAACAAGCCCGTGTTTCTTCCAGCCGCGCTCCTCCGTATTTCTGCTCCTAATTGGTTGCCCTGCGAGACCGCAAGCTAGGGGAACCTTCCGTTTGACCGAACTCCGTTGCAACGAGCAACAGGTTCCAGGTCGAAAATTTTCTAGTTGAATCCATGCATCGATCAGAGTGGAGGACCATCAATGATGAAGCAAACCAATCATAACTTTCTTCTGGGCTTGCTGTTGCTTAGTGCCATGGTTCTCACCGGTACTGGTGGGGTATGGGCAATGGGTTCTCGTGTTCCCACTGTGGGGACGGCAGCGGAAGATTTTCAGCTTACTGACCTAGCGGGCAAGCAGCAGAGTCTGAGCCAGTATCGAGGCAAGGTCGTGCTGGTCAACTTCTGGGCCACCTGGTGCAAGCCCTGCACGACGGAAATGCCGGCTATGCAGGCCATGTACGACAAGTTGCGGGATCAGGGATTCGTCGTCTTGGCCGTCAACGAATTGGAAGACGAGGCGAAAGTCCGCGAACATATCCAGCAACATGGCCATACCTTCCCGGTGCTATTGGACAGCGACAACAAAGTCGCCAACCAATTTGGAGTGTTCGGCCTGCCGGTCAGTGTGTTCATCGACGAAAAGGGCGTCGTTCGCGAATACATCAAAGGCGGCCTTCTCACGGAGCAGGTGATTCGTGACACCATAGCCCGTATTCAGAACGCGGAGCCGGTAAAGGCTGCGTCGCTACAGTAAACGATTTTGAGGGCATCGAACGTGAAACGATCAGCACTCATTTGGGCGCTGTTACTGTGTATCGTACTCGTGAACGGCTTTATGGCTGCTCCGAGTGTCGGTCATGCTGCGCATCATGCTGATCATCAAGCCGGCACGCACTCAACAGGCCTCTGCGCTTGGCTGTGTGCGGGCGGTGTAGGAATTGAGTCGTCCGTCGTTCCGTTCACATCTTGGCTTCAACTCCGTGAAACGGTGAGCCTCCTCTCGTTTGGCGTGGCCCTCAGTGCAGTCTCACTCCCATACTTCTTCCGCGGTCCTCCATCTCAGCGTAGCGCTCGCAATTAAAGAGCGTCTTCTCAACAACCGTGCCTTGCGGCAAGGTCCGATGCTCGGAACCTGTCGTGTTGCTCAACAGAAAGAGTGTGGAATCATGCTGCGTACGATCTGGTCCTCTGTGCTCTTCATCGGTGGTGTTATCGGAATCGTGGTCCCGACGGTCAGCCCGACACAGGTCGAAGCCTCCTGCGGCTCGGTTAGCTGCTTCGTCGTGATCGGGTCTCAGCAACAGGTGCCGATGAAGGGTCTTCTGACCATCAATGCCATCTACAACTGGACCCCGATGGAGGCGCCTCCCGGGGAAGGTGGGCGCATCCCCTTTGCTGATCAGGGCGGGAAGACCCTCACGTTAGCTAATTTAAACGTGAACCGCATTGAAACCACGACACGCACCGCGACCCTGGACCTCAATTACGGCTTGACTGAGCGCCTCGGCATCCAGGTCGCGATTCCGTACAAACACGTCGAGTCGAATGCCCAGATCGGCGGTCTCAATCCTGTGCCCTATAGCGAGGGAGGGCTTGGCGACATTCGGGCGACGCTCAAGTACAACGTGCTGCCTACTCTGCGTAGCATGGTCGTGCTTGGCGTGGGGGTCGATTTTCCGACCGGCAGCTATGGGCGGTTTGCGCAAGGAACGACCTTAGCGGAATCGACATTGCAGATCGGTCGAGGAAACTTCGGTGTCGTCCCGATGCTCTATCAAACCTATGAACTGATTCCCCATCGAGTAAATCAGTTCGCGTCGGTGAGTTATCGCTACACGGCAAAGAACAGCGACGGATACAAGTTCGGCGATGAAGTGAGTGGGGCCCTAGGGCTCAATGTCATTCCGCTTGAACAGGCCCCTTGGTTGGTGTTGACGCAGCAGTTCAATTTTCGATGGATGCAGAACGACGCCATGGACGCGTCACTGTTTCTGTTCAATCCAGGCGGAGCCCCCATCCTGCTCGATCCAACCGTCAAGTTCCGAGAAGTGCCGACAACTGGCTCGACGTATGTCGCGTATTCGCCCGGTGTCATGTTCAATGTGTTCAACATCGCATCGGCTTATTTCATCGCGCAGATCCCTATTCATCGGGACTTCAACGGCAACCTGGAGCAACAGATCAGCTATATCTTCGGCATAACGAAGTCGTTCCAGCTATTCGGCGGATCTTCGTAGGGCAGAACTGAGGACCACGGAAACAAAGCGACCATGTTGAGAAAGATACGACAATACGTATCTAGGGTCCTGACCGGCTGTTGCGCCCTGCTATGGCTCACCGGATTTCTGTCGGTCGGACAGGGGAATCTGACGGCACAATGGACAATGCCACACTGTCCGCAGGGGCAGACGGAAAGCAGTCAACAGGGCCACAATCATTGTGCCTGGCACTGCAGTGGGTTCGATATTCAGAGTAGTGGCGGACAAAGCCAAACCTCTGCAGACCTTAAGGTGAGCCTTGTCTGGAGTCTTGGCAATATTTCCTTACGGCACGTAGCTGTTGATGGTCAATATCCACCCCGTGGCCCGCCGCAGTGTGCTCATGAGATTGCATGAAAAAAATCGTTCGGGAAGTCGGCTGAACTCCCATTAATACTAGCGTTGAAGACGATCATTCACGAGGAAGGAACGTTCCATGGAAACGATGAAGAGAAACAACATGGTATCGAGTGTCACAACGAGCGTACTAGGACTTGCGCTGATTAGCCTTGCGGCCTGTAGCTCAGGGGAATCTACATCCACTACGGGAACACCTGCGCCCAGTGGCAGCGCTGGAGCCAGCAGTGCGCTGGTGTTTGTGAATAATACGGCTGACAAGACTCTGACCAGTGTAGCCCTGAAGGGAGACTCTGGTAACGCGGTCGTCAACACCATCGAGGCGGCAGAATTCGAAAACGCTGCACTTGGGGATATGCAGTTTTCAAATGGGGATTGGGTGTTCATGAATCTTGCAGCCGCGAACAAGGTCGCGACGATCGATCCACTTACAGCGGCAACCCCGGTTCATGAGGCGAATCTGGCGACAGGCACACGTCCTGTTCACCTCTACCGGGATAGGAACGATGGCGAGGTGATTTGGATCATGAACGACGGTGACAATGCCGCAGGGACGACGACGCCCGGCGACGATTTGATCAATTGTGCCACGTCGGGTGGGGGGTCGGTAACAGTGGTCCATAATTCTCATCTCGGGCCTGGAGGAACTCCACCCAGTGTCCTCGGAACGACCTGCGTCTTAGCTGATGGACACAAGGTCGCAGCCTTTGCAGAGAATAAGCGAGTCTTTGTTTCCAGTGAAACCGGCGGCGAGATTGCCGTTCTTGACGGTGATGAAACCTCTGCAAACTATCGGAAGATGATTGCGCGGATCGATCTCTGTAAGTCGGCCAAGGAAACGACGCCTTGCAATGACGAGTCCGCAACGCCAATCACGACAGCATTTACGCCCAATGCCTCAGCTCCGCACGGGATCCGCTGGTCAACGCTGACTAAGAAGGTCTACAGTATCCAAGAAGGGTATGGCGAGATCGCAGAGATCGACCCAGCAACATTGGCCATTACCAAGACGTTTGACCTCGCAGGAACCCCATATACATCCTATGGGATTTCACCGGACGGGAAGTATCTCCTGCTCCGTGGCGAAACAACCGCGCCACAAGCAACGAAACTCGGAGTCATCGATCTGAGTGCTGCATCACCGGCTATCGCTGACTTGACGATTCCGGAACTGGATGGAACCTCGGCGGGGGCGTACAAGTTTGCTCCGAATTCCGGACGGTTCTACATTCTAGCCGGGAATGGAGCAACGGCAACAAAGAAAGACCGATTGTTTGCGTTTGACTGGACCACCGTGGCACCCCCGTCAGTCACGCTACTGAGGGAGATTCCGTTAGTGTCCACCGGCGGACACGGCTTCGACGTGTTGGCGCAAGGGGCTGGCCAAGCCAAGTACTTAGCGGTGTCGAATGCAGCGCCGGCGAATTCACTCACGATCATCAATGCAACCGACAATCAGGAAAAGCAGACGGTCCCTGTCGGGGGAAATCCTGGTGGCGTGATGGTGTACGAGTCCGGAGCGGCACCGGCCGGTAATCAGGCGAGCAATTAGTTCACTCGTGGATGGAGTGCCCCTTCGGAGTTTCCATACACTCCGATGGGTGTCCCATCAGCTGTCTCACAACATATCACGATATGTTGTGAGCTGTGTTCAGTCCAGGCCGGCTGCCTCCGGCTCGGACCAGCGCGGAGCGGAGGAGTTTCGCTTGACCTCCGCCCCGCACTTTTTTTAAGGTCAGCAGTAAGAAGGTTAGAGTTTGCAGTTTGCTGAGTGAGTGCGATTGGGGAGAATGGCCTCAAAGGACCATAATCAGTTCTGGTTCCCTGCTTGGGGCATTTCACTGGTCCTGCATGGGGCGGTCGTCGGCTTGGCGTTCCTTTTTGTCGCGCAGATCAAATCTATCCCCCAAGGCGACACGTTCCAATGGGATGTGGCGTTGGTAGAAGAGGCGAGGCCCGATTCCCAATCGGAGCGGGCTCAATCAGTCGAGGCATCGGCCCAACCCTCGGTAGAGAAACTCCTTTCGTCACGAACTGAAGCTCGAACGGAGTCTTCCCATCCGGTCACCCCGATGCGGCAGAAGATGGTCTCCCTGCCACCGACGATCGAGCAGGCACCGCCGGTTGAACAGAAGGTAGAGGCTCCTCAGCTTCCCGAAGAGCCGGCAGAGCCACGAGACGTCGAAGCTACCGAACCGCTGGTTGAACCCGAGCGACATGAACCTGTGATCGCTGCGGCGGCCCAAGAGTCGGTCGAATCGCAACCTATAGAACAAGAGTCGGTTACCGTCGCATCGTCCTCAAATATTGCTGCATTCCAAGAGGGCCCTGTTCCGGCTGAGCCGCACACCAGCCATATGGATGCCGCTTCGGTGAGCATGCCAGAATCACAGATCTCCGGTTCGGAGACGAAAGCGGATAACCGCTGGTTGGCTGAATCGCTGTGGCGACGGGTGGCAGAACTCAAACGCTATCCAAACACATCGCGGATGAATGGGGAGCAAGGGAAGGTCATCTTGAAGGCCGTGATTCGATCTGATGGACAGCTTGCGACCGTGTCTGTCCAGAAGAGCTCGGGCTACAGCGCGCTCGATGAAGCGGCAATGGAAGCGGTCAGGCTCGCCTGTCCGCTTCGTATGAAGCAGGCGATCGGGAAGCCTCAAATCGTGGTGAGTTTGCCGATTGTGTATCGCCTCGCGAATTGATACGTCCATGAAAGTAGGACGGCATCGAACGTAAGAGTCGTGGGCATAGCATCCAATGCTCGATGGGTCACTCGAAGGTCAGTGATTAAAACCATCTTCGACGGCTTCGGTCGGAGAGGCGGCCGAACTGCTCGCTGTCAGCCGGTGGACGGTCTATCGGTGGGTGGAAGATGGCCGGCTTCGCGGTACGAAAATTGGTAAGGGGAGTTTGCGCATCTTTCGTCAATCCGTCATCGGCTTGATTGCGCGTAACAAGACGGCGGCAGCAGAAGCGCCGTCGAGCGCGGAGCGAGCATGAGTCTCGTATCTTCGGTGGAGGCAGCTTACGGCTTATAGACGGTGACGGCGTCGACCCGCTCAAAATCCGAGTCGTTGGTCGCGATGGCGCGGACTTCAAGCTCGCTCATGATCTGCAAGGTGAGTGCGTCGTTGGAAAGAAACCCATATCGGGTTTTCATCTGTTGGCTTCGCGCAATGAGCGATGCGCTGACAGGAAGAATTTCGATGTTCATCGACGCGATGGTTGACGCAATGCCCTGATTGATCAGCAGAGTCTTGACGATGTTGGGATGGGTTTTCAAATGTCTAACGAGGTCCTTGCTTTTGACGTGCGGACAAGCCAGCAGAGCTTCCGCCATCATCACACGGTGGGAGATTTCTTGAACCACGGCTGCGGAGGTGATGCCAGCTAGCAGGCCTTGTTCGACGCGGCGGAGAAAATCAGCACAGACTTGGTTCAGCCGTGAGTCGGCACTGACATGATACACAAAGATATTGGCATCGATGAACACGCGCGTGCCTTGCGCTAGATCTGCGAGCGAGCGCGTCACGATTCTTCAGGCAGGAATTCAGGAGACAATGCGAGATCGTCGATGGTGCGGCTGTCCAGGCCTTTTACGATTCCCTGGATCTTTCGCGTCGTACTCGCGGTCTCCTGCAATACGATCTCGACCCGTTGGTGTTCCGGTAAATCAATCTTGTCGACCGGCTTGAACACGCCATCTTCATAAACGGCTTGGATCACTTTGGCCATCGGATTGCCTCCTCAACACGGGAGAGCGGTTGCACGAGCTAGGGGTAGCCTATCAGAAAGACCCCTATCGGACAAGGCACGTGTGCCCAGAGGAAGAGATAGAGGGAGTCAATTCATATTGCGAATGACACGTCGTTCTGCAGCTTGATGCTTGCCAGGAAAGACACCGTCCTGGGCAATGCGCATGTGCTTAACGAGTCAGGGGGACAGGAACTATCCCGCCGCCGTGGCCGGCAGGGGGACATCGGGGAAGGCAACACTTTTTGTTGCAACCTGAGCAGGCGGGGTAGACGAATGAATGAGATCGGCGTATGTATAGATCCTGAGACTAAACGTATATGACTACTCGTCGTTCAACTCATGGGGTCGGTTCTGTCGCATGCATGACGGTCGTTGTGTATGTCGCCCTCGTCTTGCTGGCTGCTGGTTGTATATCCATGCCGGTCGGTTCATCTGAAGGGCACGATCATCATGACGCCGGCAAGTCTGCCCATTCTTCTCTCTGCGCCTGGTCCTGTCAGATGATTTCGCAGACGGGACCAGTGACATCGGTCTCGCCGGTGGTTGTCAATTTCGTTGCGACCACGGTGTTGCTCCCTCACGTCTCAACCTACTCACATACTCCTTTCGCTTTACGATCCTCTCGCGCTCCGCCGGTTGTTTCACTCGGATAATTCAGCTGGACTTGCTTCCTTAGGCAGGTAGGATCTCCGGTCATCGTGCCGGTCTGATTCCTGTAACCCTCTGGAAGGCAGTCTTCCGAAGTCGTCCCAGTTCGTCGAATCATACGCTGAAACAGTGAGGAACGTTCCGAGAGCGGTTGCCCATCCCCTCTCGGATTGATCGGAGCGGGGCTTTCCCTCCCCAGTTTGAGCCCCGCTTCGGTATTTCATCAATACGCGGTGGCGGCGGGCGATTATGAGTGATCGAAGGTCAGTTGAACATCGGCGATTGAGTACTGTCCGGTCGAGTTGCCCCCTCGCTCGGACGATCCGGGGCGCAGGTCTTCCCTCCGTCGACCTCCGCCCCGGTCTCTTAACGTGGATCCAGCAGAAGCGTGAAGAACAGGTCTGGCAGTTGCGCACTCTTCTCCCAGACCTGCCTGGGGAGTCGGTGGTGCCTCCCTCCGATTCCCCGGCCCTTCGGGGCCCATGGAAGATGGTGTCTGTTCCCAAGATCGATCGCGCGAAGGTGTATACTCCTGAAATTGTGTCACATGTATTTAACCGTTATACAGGGGAGGGGTTATGAACCAGATCAGAGCTGCGATGGTGATGGCTGCGGTGTGTGGATTGCTTGGTGGGGGTCTTGCCGATTCGGCATGTGCCGGAGGAGACGGCCACGTCAAGGAAGTCATCAAACACGCGAAAGAAGGGATTGCGCACGAGAAGGAAGCGATCAAGCACCTGGAGGAAGCTATCCAGGGAAGCGACAATGCTCACGCCAAAGAAGCGCTTGAGCATGCGAAGGAATCGATGAAGCATGCGGAGGAAGCCCTGGCACATGCCGAAGAGGCCCATCATCCGGCGAAGAAGAAGTAAGCAAACAAGTCACACAGTATCAAGGAGTCGCGCGGGAGTGCGGTTGCTCAACGCTGGAGTCGGCCTGCATTGAGGGGTCACGCCGCTCCGTAGGTGCCTGATGTGACGTGATCCGATACGAACAGTCGGTTGTATTGTCCGAGTAGGCGACCCTCCAGCTCGGACCAAGCGCGGGGCGAAGGTTGCTGCCTCCTCCTTCGCCCCGTACTTTATTGTTTGCAGAGGAATACGTGGGGTGAAACTGGTGCAGCAGAGTGGGGAATCCCCGATTCGCAGGATGTCACATTTGTAGCATGCGTAGGCATCTGTAGGTAGACAGCATCTGAGCATTGGTGTACAAGCTTAACCAGTATGCGTAGGGCCAGATGGGTACGATACTAGGCCGAGATAGAGGTTAGATTAAGTGAAGCGATTCGGTCGGATATTCAATCACCGTTCCATCGCCGTATGTGCAGTCGCGATTTATGCGGTGCTGGTTGTGCTGAGTGCGGGCTGCACACTGGCCCATGCCGAAAAAATTCAAGCCCATCATCACCACAGCGGAGGAAAGTCGTCTCCTCAAAGCGTATTTTGCTCCTGGGTCTGTCAAGCGACGTCTGATCTCGTCACGGTCGCGCAGCCGCCTTTAGCGGTTGCTTGGATCGTAGTCGAACCGCAAGTCGTAGCACCTGATTCTCGTCGTTTGTCGTCTGCTTCTCCGGTCCTTCAACCTCGTGCGCCTCCCGGCAGTGAATTTCTCCGACAGGGATAAGAATTAGCTGAGACGCTCGCGCCTAGTCTGGGGACGTAGTCTCCGCTGAATCTCATTCCTGCTTCAATTCAACCGTGACATAGAGGGAATCGGTCTGAGTCAAGCAGCCGTTGGCTCAGACGAGGGGAGAAGGTGCTTCTTCCTCGGCCTTCTCCCCGCCATCTGGAGCAACGAAGCGCACAACGAGGTCGGTCAGCTTTTTCTCGAACGCTGTGGAAACACAGCGCGTACAGAGTAGGGAGGAATGGATTATGGATACGACTCATCCCTTGCAGCAAAAAAAACTCCTGCGCGTCGACGAAGCAGCGCAGATTCTCAACGTCAGCCGCTGGACCGTGTATCGCTGGGTGGAAGCCGGGCGGCTTGGTGGTACTCGACTGGGCGTGGGGAGCTTGAGAATCTTCAGTGAGACGGTAGCGGCCCTGATCGATCACCATTGCGTTGGTGTGACTCCGGGAACGCCTGCTGAGCGTCCGATCACGTCGGTCCCGCTAAAGCAGCGAGGCGTCAAGCATCGGTATCTGGGCGGTGACCGAGGTCGGGACAGACATCCCGTCGCCGTCTAGCCATGAAGGCCCCTCGGAAGATGTCCTGTGCCTGGAGATACCTGTGTCTTGTCTTGCTGAGCCTGTGGGGAGTGCCTTCTGTCGTCGACGCATCCTGCGGATCGGTGAGTTGTTTCGTCGTGATCGGTTCGCAGCAGGCGGTGTCGCCGGCCGGCGTGCTGACCGTGAACCTCAGCTTCGCCCACACACCAAACGAGATTCCTCCCGAAGGCGCCAACACCATCCCTTTCGCCAACCAGCAGACCAAGCAGTTGATTCTGGCGAATAGTCAGGTCAATCAACTCAGCACGCTGGTTCAAACCGGGGTGTTGGATCTCAATTATGGACTGACGGAACGAATCGGCCTCCAACTGCAGGTGCCCTATCGCATCATCGACGCGGTCGGACAGATCGGTTCCGGAGCGGTCTCCAACACGTTTGACCGCGGATTCGGGGACATCCTTGGGAAGGTGAAGTACAATCTGTTGCCGAGCCTGCGCAGTATGGTCGTCTTAGAGATGGGGGTCTGGTTTCCCGTTGGAGACTACGGGTACGAACCGATCGGCGGTCAGCTCGCCGAGTCGACGCTACAAGTCGGCCGAGGGACCTTCGGAGTGCAACCTGGGTTCTATCAGACCTACGAACTCATTCCGCATCGACTGAATCAATTCCTCTCGGGGAACATTCGATACACGTTCCGAAACTCAGATGGCTATCGGTTTGGCGAGGAGTTTTCCGTGAACACGGGACTGAATCTTGTGACGTTCCCCTGGTTGACCCTCACCAACCAAATCAATTTTCGCTACAAGGGCCGAGACAATATCGAAGCCGCGCTGTTGGAGTTCCGGCCGGCTCCATTCAATCGAGCTGTCCTGTTGGATGGAAACATCATCGGACGTCCGGTGCCGACGACCGACCATACCTATGTTGCCTTTTCCACCGGGGCCGTGGTCAACGTCTTTGATTTTGCCCAAGTCTATTTCATCGCCCAGGTTCCAATCTATCGAGATTTCAACGGAAATCTTCAGCAAGAAGTCAGTTTTGTGGGAGGCGTCACGAAATACTTTACGACCCCTTCCCTGTTTAAGCAGTGAAGAACAACCGCAGAGAAAGCGCTGTGAGGTAACACATCATGGCCGACGCGACACAGTTGAATAGCTGGACAGAGATGATCCGGTGGTGGGGGAGGCTCGCGATCCTTCCAACCGTTCTCTTACTCAGTGCCTGTAGCGGAGGTGAAGACGGCGACCCCCCGCCGAACACGCCTCTGTCGATTCCCATGGCCTTGGTCGTGAATCAAGGCGATACGACGCTGACCACGGTTCGCCTGGACGGACAAGCCTCTCCTGTGATCAGTACCTTGTCGCTCGGCCCGGTACAGGCCGACGCTATCGGCGGTGTCGCGTTTTCGCTCGGCGAATGGATCTTTGTCACCAACCAGGCGACGAACCAAGTGGCCACGATTGATCCGATCGGAGCCACAAGTCCGGTGCTCGAGGACCTCCTGACAGCGAACCCGCTGGATCCAAGAATTAAGATCGGGCAACGGCCGACACGCATCTATCGGGACCCGGTCGATAAGGAAGTGCTGTGGACGATGAACGATGGGGATCCCAGCACCGGACTTGATACCGTTGCCAACTGCACGCAAGGTGGATCCGTCTCGGTTCTCCATAATTCACATCTCGGCGTGGGTGGAGAAAAGCCTCGAGTTACCTCGATCGTCTGTCTGTCCGGGAAGGGCGCCCACTTCATCGCGTTCTCTCAGCCGCCGATCACGACACAGGAACTGGCGTTTGTCTCCAGTCAAACAACAGGGCTGATCAGCATCCTGCTTCCGGTTCCAACAGCCGGTGGAGACATCGCCTGGAGTGAGTTCTTTCAGAAGATTGACCTCTGTGACAGTGCCAAAGAGACATCCCTAGGACATCCGGTCTGTGACGGTAGCGCGACAACTGCCAATCACTCACTGCCCGCCGGAATCTTTTGGTCCAAGGTCACGGGAAAGATCTACAGTCATCTGGCGGGATATCGATCGGTGGTCGAAATCGATCCGACGACCTTCACCATTACCAGGCGCGTTGATGTGGCGCAATTCCAACAAGCGGCAATCACACCGGATGGTCGATTTCTGTTCCTAGTCGGCGAGGATAGTACCTCAGATCCGGCTAAGGTGATCGGACGATTCGGCTTCGTCGACGTGACTCAACCGTTGCTCACCGTTGTGGGTCATCGTACCATCGATCATGTTCGGCCTGCTCAGTTCCGATTCACCCCTGATGGTCGACGACTGTACATGACTCAAACGAATGCCACGATCGGGCTCACACCACAGCAATCCGGTGTCATGTTGAGGGACAAACTGTTCGTCTTTGATGCGACGGCATGGCCGTCCTCTTTCCCGTTGCTCACCACGGTTGATCTCCCCTCCGTCGGCCCGCTCGGTGTCCATGCCCTGGATCTGTGGGTGACGGGTTCCAAGGGGGCCGGATCAGCCAAGGGCATTGTGGTGACGAATGCTTCCCATGGAGGGAACGGGTCGGTCTCTCTGGTGAATGCCTCGACCCATGCGGTGACCGCGACGATTCCTGTAGGACGAAACCCAAAGCAAGTCACGGTCTACTATGCAGGCCTAGCGGCGAGCGACAACCAGGCGACACCGACCCAGTGACCGCCTGTGAGATCGACGCAGAACCGTTCTGTCGTTCTCTGTTCTTCACATCACGATGTGAGGTGTATTGAATGCACGAAGGACTCTCCCCCGATGCCGAAGCCCAGCAACCGATTCGGGTCTCACGCTTCATCTCGCGCGTGACGAGCCACCTCGTTGTGCTGGCACACGTGTGGATGAATCGCAGGTGGGACTATGCGGTGCCGCTTCTGGCGATAGTTCTCTCTGTCTTTCTACTGTCTGATCCGGCTACCGCCGATTCGGCTGATCGATGGCAAACCTTGACGGACGCAGGCAACGTCGCTCGTGAACAAGCGAGGTACAAGGAGGCTGAACAGTTCTTCGTGATGGCAGACCAGGAGGCCCAAGGATTCAGCTCAACCGACGGGCGTCGGGGGAGTTCGCTGAATAATTTAGGGTTGGTGTTTCATGACCAGGGGCAGTACGAGCGCGCACAGGCCTGCTACGAGGAGGCACTCCTCCTCTGGGAGCGCGCATTCGGTCCGATCCACGAGGACGCTGCGGTGGCCCTGCACAATCTTGCGGAAATCTATCAGGAACAGGGGAAGTTGGAGCAGGCGGAGGACTACTACGGACGCTCGTTGTCGATCGGGGAACGTGTATTCGGTCCGGGCCATCCGAAATTAGCTGTCGGCTATAACGGGCTGGGCATGCTCTATCGAAGACAAGGACGTCAGGTTCACGCGGAAGCGAGTTTCCATCTGGCCCTGACCATGGCAGGGAATTCTGAAGGGGCCGAGGTTGCCGATACGGCGGTAATTTTGAACAACCTGGCCTCGCTCTACAAAGAGAAGGAGTTGTATGCGTTTGCCGAGCCGCTGTATCAGCGAGCTCTGAACCTTCGCCGGACCATCCTGGGAGCGTCTCATCCTGGTGTCGCGATGAGTCTGAATAATTTGGCGAATTTGTACCATGCCCAGGGGTTGTCCGAACTGGCGGATCGACGATATCGAGAGGCCTTCGCCGTGCTGGAGGCGATGCAGGATCCGCCGAGTCGGCTCATGGGCAGTATTCTTGGGAACTGGGCGCTGCTGGCACACGAGCGTGGGTTGTTGGAAGAGGCCAAGTTGCGGTATGAACGCGCGCTTGTCCTTCAGCAACAGACATTGGGAGGCCGGCATCCGATGGTTGCGACGTTGCGTGATCGCTATGCCGGGCTACTCCGGACCCTCGAGGGTGAATTCCGTCGCGGTGCGCTACCACAAGGGCCGCAGCCACCAATACCCCTAGGGGCCAACGGACTTGCGCAGGCGGTGGACGTTGGGAACACCCGATGATAAGGAGCGCTGGGATGTGGAGCATAGAGAGAGGCGGTGTGGGAACAATCCGTTCAGGCCGTCGTCTGTGCACGTGCGCCTTCAGCGTAGCGGCGCTGCTGTGGATCAGCGGATGTGGTGGTGTGTTTACTGACATTCCAGAATTGGATACCGAAGATGGACGAGTGTTCGCCCAACGCTGTGGCGCTTGCCACGGCAAGCCGTTTGGAAGTCATGGTATCACGCACGGAGTGCCGGATCCTCGGTTCCGGACGATGGAGGAGTGGCAGAAGGAAATCTCACGCATGGAGAGCCTCATGCGAGAAAAGGGCCTTCCGCCTCTGACCGATCCGGAGCGTGACGCGATCACGCGGTATCTGAGCCGCCACGCGAAGTCGTAGGGGTCTTCCCATCCATTGAGGAAGCCTGCTCCAAAATAGAAATTCTTCTATCGTGCCGACCGCGGTGCTGGTTCAGGTTGCGTTGCTCCAGCAGTCACGGATCCTCTTAGACTTGTCGTTCTCCTCACGGTGTTCCCAAGACCCTAGTGTGGACCGCTCCATGATCGTCGGGGTACGTATTCTGCCTCGATACCCCTTAGCCCACAGGCAGGTGAGGACAGAACCATCTCATTGTCAGATAAATGTGTAGCATCAGGAGCGCCGCTGAGCAGGAATCGGTAGACGAGGGGATCGCGACCGAGTATACGACAGACACTCATGGAGAAAGGGGTGTATATGATGAACAAGCACTGGGGACTGATGCTCTGTGCCGTCGCGATATGGGGCTGTGCCGAAATGGGGCTGACACAGACTGCGTCGGCACCGGCAAAGCTGAAAGATGGGGAGCCGGCGTTGCCGGTCGGATATCAGAATGGGCCGAAGTTCTTGTCCGAGGTGCAGCGTCCGGACACGAAACAAGTTCGTGAGTTGTTCATCAACCAGGTCGGCGCCAAGACCAGCGCGGGACAGTCGTTTCCCAACGGCACCGTGATGGTGATGGAGCTCTATAAAGTCAAGCTCGACGGAGAAACGCCGGTGACCGGTCCGGACGGAAAATTGATGAAGGAGGATCTCGCTAAAATCTTCGTCATGGAAAAGGGCGAGGGTTGGGGGCAAGAGGTGCCCGAGAACCTCAGAACCGGCAATTGGGTCTTTGCGGCCTACGGCCCGGATCGAAAGCCCTTGGCAGAGGACTTCGGAAAATGCCGGGCATGTCACGTGCCGCTGGCGGCTAAAGACTTCGTCCATCGCTACGATGAATACTTCGAGAAACGCAGCGCATACTGATAGCGTGACTGTAGGACTGTCATCAAGACAAAGGGTGCCCATCCAGGCTCATGCAGTAGATGACGGCTCCGTGGGGGATGCTTGGCAGCTGGGATGTTGACGATCCGCGACGTCAGGAGGAATCCAAGATGTATTTCTTGTCTGCATGCATGATGGCGGTGTTCCTACTCCTCTCTAGCCCGTCGTTCGCCGAAGACGCGTCGTTGGTCACGATTCTGCGCGCGCAGGCGTTCAATAAGATGTTTGACGGGTTCGACTACTACTACGTGAAGATTGAGAGCGACATCATCGGACCCGACGGCACGCATGAAGTCACGGCGGTGGCCAGGGGAAAGTTCCTCGATCAGACACGGCGGGTCAAGGTATTGTTTCTTATCGCCGGCGAGACACTGGTCGGAGGGCGGGTACTTGAGGAACAAGGGCTTCCTCCCTGTCTCTTGTCTGTTCAGCCGCGTGAGGAATCGTTGTAATGTGGCATAACCTTGGAGGCGAGCGAATGAGGGTAAGGTCTTGTGCGATCAGCATGGCGGTATCCGCGAGTGTGCTCATGATGGGTGCGGCGGCTTGGGCATTGCAAGCGGGGGGAGTGGAAACCGGTGATTTGGAGACTGGATCGGTGGTCGGTCAACGGTTCAAGGAATTGTCGGTTGATCTCGATATCCATGCCATAGAGATCGGAGGGCTCAAGGTGCTCTATCCTCCCATGTCGGTGTTGGATCTGAAGTCGCGGCCGGGAACCCCGGTCTTGGTGCGGGTGACCAATCGGTCCACCATTGAGCGAGGGTTTCTCATGACGACGGCAGCGAACCAAGCAGCCCCCACGGTGTTGAACGTCCAGCTTGTACTCAAACCGGGAGAGAGCAAATATATCGGTATCCCGACCAGCGATTTGCTCTATGCCGCTGGGGCCACGTTTGTGTACCGAGACCATCTCCATCCCAAAGACGGAGGCGGAACGCTGCTTTTACTTAAATAGGCACAGATTGTTTCGCCTCCAATTCCAACGGTGACAAGGCGGCGCAACGCCGTCAGTCCGTTGTATCCACGATGTCCGGCAAGGGAATGAGCTATTCGGTCAACAGGCCAATGATGATGAAGAGAGAACAGAAAGGGAGCGGCTCCGTCCGCGTGCTGCTGGTTGATGAATCCAGCGTTGCGCTCCAGGGAGTGAAGGCCGCACTTGCAGCGCAGAATCGGACGATGGTCGTCGGCACTGCTTGCAGTGCCGACGGCGCGCATGCCGCGATCCGGGCATGGCAGCCGCACGTGGTCGTCCTGGAAGTCGTCATCGGAGGTGCAAGCGGGATCAGCCTCTGTCAAACCATTCGCGAGTCTCATCCGCATGTCGGAGTGCTGTTTTTTACCGCCGTGGATGACGCACACCTTCTGCGCGCCGCGATCGCTGCCGGAGCGCAGGGCTATCTGTTGAAGGCGGCGTCGTGCGAGGCACTCCTGAAGAGCATTGAAGCCGTCGCTATTGGACGGGCGGTGATTGATCCCGGTTTGACCAGCCAGGTCTTGAGCTGGATTCGGGAAAGAAAACGAGTTGCGCCACGATGGTCCAGGGCCGATTCGTCGGACAAGGATCTGAAATTTCACTCCTATGTGTCGTCCTGATGCACGAACGGTGCGATTGTGCCTTTGACTAAATTTCGAGGCAGTACCTCTTCCGCTGCCGTGTAATCGGCGGCGCATCATCCGGATCTGCTCAAACAGAGGGGTACTTTGCGCAAGAGTGCCGTGCTCGGTCACTCGTTGGTCGCATTCATTGCGCCCGTTGCCGGGATGGCGGAGTTGGTTCAGGCGTGAAGCCTCGCTCAGCTTGTTGGAGCAGAGTGACTAACCGTTTCTGAGTATCACCTGCAAGGTCGTGTGCGCGCGCCAGTTGTGCACTCGGGTTGCCCAATCGGCGATGCGATGGCGGAATCGGCGACGAAGTCGGTAACGGCACAGATAGACGCCCCTTCATCGGGTTGTAGAGGGGATCGCCGAAGAGCACCATGCGCCAACTCACATAACGGCTGGTCAAGTAATAGACCTCGACGAGAGAGTATTTCCCCGTCAACAGCAGAGTTGTAAAGCGCGCCGGTTCAGGAAACGCATCGAGATATGGCTCTCCGACTGAGCCTAGTGTAGCCGTAATCCCTCGTTCCAAGGCGTTCTTGCACCAACCACGCTCGCCACGATCGTGCACCGTGACGGCTTCAGCCGACGCCATGTGATAGCCGATGGCTCCCGGGTTGAACGAAAAGACGTCGTCGTACGCCCGGAGTCGGTACCACCCAATATACAGGGCTACGTTGGGGATTGCTGACATCGTTGGTTCGGCGTCGTCCAGCACGACAGGGTAAGGAGAATGGCTCGTGGCCAGTGTGGCAGCTTCTCTCAAGCTCTGATCATAGACACCGTAGGCGTCGACCTGGTTCTTGAGCTGTAATCCACGTGCGTCGAAGTAGATGGTGCCCTGCAATCCGGCTCGCTCGGCTTGCAGTGCCTTGTCGACGAGGCCCTTCGCCAGCTCAGCGGTCGGGGCATCCAACCGGCTGACCATCAGGATGGGGATATCTTCTTCAATTGGAACGGTTTCCGGGAAGAGAGGATTGTTCCAGCGCCAGGCTGCAGAGTAGAGATCGCGGTCCCACCAGAGCAGGCTCAATTCACTGTCCACACTGGCATCGGCATAGCGATAGGTCAGTCGATCGGCTTGCGCGCTCGCCAGTTCGAGCGCACCCTTCACCCCGAACAGCCGTTCGGCCCAACGATAGATCAACGTTCGTTGGGAGGAGATCGGTCGACGGGCAAACCCGCTCCACAAAGGGCTCGATCGTTCGAGCAGCCTGCGCCAGGCCGCCGCCTGAGGCGTATCCGGCGCGGCAGTCGGTTGTTCCGATCCCGTTGGCTTTTGAAGCAACATGCTCCAGCCACTGTATTGCTGGGTGAAACGAAGAAACTCTTGCACGGATCGTTCGGAGTCTGAGCTGCTTGCTTTTCGGACCTGCTCACGTGCGGCCTGCCAAGTCCGATCGACTTGTGCCAATAGAGCCCCTGTCCTAGCCATTTCAAGGATGTCCTGTGCCGGAAACGGCTGATTCTCCGGTCGGATGGGAGTTCCAAGCGCCAGCCTACCGAACTCAGCATCCAATTGTTCCAATCTTGCTCGACTCTTTTTGATCACACTGTGCGCATCTGAGAGCCAGCGGTGCTCATCCGCTGAGAGCTCGGGCGCGTCCACACGCAACGGGATGCCGTAGGTGGTGACGATGACGCGAATGGATGAGGAGAGTTTGCGGTCCTCCAAGGCGCGTCGCAACGGAGTGACGATGAGGGTTTCATACTCCCGGCGGGTCAGCCTGTCACGAAATGGGAGGTCGAGTTCAATGATGTGGGACGGGGGCACTCCACGTTGTGCTGCATAATGTGCGGCGACATCCAGGCTTTCCGGACTCTTGGCATTGGCGAGAATGGCGACGTGCTGTGGCCGTAACTCGGCTTGTGCCCCCGAAGCATGGCCGATCGGTGCGAGGAGGCAAGCGAGCGAGAGGATGCGAAACGTGCGAGTCATGAGCTAATGACACACTGTAGCGCAGGTGAGATCAAGAACAAAGAGACGGCGCGTGAATGTGAGATGGAGGCGACGCGCTGACTTGAACCAACTCAGCGGACGATACGGTGTCAGACGCTGCTCGTTCTCGTTCCGATTGAGCCACGCAGGGCATTCGTTAAGGTGCCATGCTCCTTCGCCGACGAACGAATCCGATAAGCCCGACTAGGCCGCTCCCGAAGAGCCACGCGGCTGCGGGAATCGGCACAGCGGTAATCGGTTCAAGGCTGGTGAGGCGGAAGCCGAGGCTGCTGCCTCCGACGAGTGGATTGAAAAAGCTGCTATAAGTGGATCGCAGCGACTCCTCCCCAAGCCAGAGAGAGCCCCCGCGCATTACACGATTTGAGCCTGTCGGCTCATCGATCCACTCTAGAACATTGCCGCCTTGATCAAACGTGCCATAAGGACTGGCGCTGTCCTGGCCGGCGCTGCTCACCGTCGTGACATGGCCGAGCGTGCCCGTCCCGTCCCAATTCGCGCCGAAGTTGTAATTGGCGACGTTCTCGCCGGGGTTGGCAATGTCGCCGGTGGGTGTGGCGGTGGCGACGACGGGCGTGTCATCGCTGCTTGTCGGGTAGAGACAGTAGTTGCCCGTGGTGCCGTCGTTCTTGTGAAAGGCGGCTTTATACCATTCGTCATGGCTGGGGAGGGCCACCCAATTGTTCCCGTTGAGCTGATCCGGTCCATGGATGCCTTGACCAGCCAAGGTATCAGTGTCGGTGAAAGTGTAGAATCCGTTCTCCGTGTCGCCGGTCATCACCCAATTGGCATAGCGTGCCGCGTCGTGGAAGCTCACGTAGTTGACCGGTTTATCAGCATAGTTGGGTTTTGGGCTGTACATCGTGCCCGGTGATGCAGTCGGGTCGAAGTTGATCCCGCCCTTCACCACGGCAAAGCCGGTCGCGTTGGTCATGTTGGGATTGTACAGATCGTGAGGATTGACCCCATTGGGGTCGATCACGTTCAGAAAGGCGGCGTATTGTGCGTTGGTCACTTCTGTTGAGGTGATGTAATACGGATACGCAACGGCGCCGCGGCCGGTCAGTGGGTCGGCGAGGTTGCCTGTGTTGCCGATCGGCACTGAGGTAAGAGGGACGTACGACGCGTTGACCGCCGCTCCCTGGAAGAGAGCGGCGGCGGACAGCAGCACAATCAAGAATCGACGGAACTGTACCATGAGTTAGGCCTTCCAGAATCCTCGGCGTCTGGCCACCCCGGCCAGCCCGATCAATCCGCTCCCGAACAGCCAGGCAGCGGCCGGCACTGGGACAGGCGAGGCGAAGGCAAAGGTCCCGACCGTCGTCCCGAGATCGCTTGGGGAGAAAAATGCCGAGGTGACCTCAGGGCTCCATTTCAGATTGCCGGAGAGCGCGAGGGAGAAGGGGTCGCTGCCGGCCGTCACGTCGGTGAGCTCGAAGACCGGGATCGGAAATGAGTAATTATTGAGGAGATACCAGCCGGAACCGTCCGCCGCATTGCCGACCCGCGTTGCATCGTATTTCAGCGCAAAATCACCGGTGACGAAAATGCCGGGGAAGTTCCCGAGAAACCGCATCACGCCGCCTAATCCGATCTGGCCGCTGGCCGTGCCGGTCAAATCGCTCGGGTCGTAGGTAAAATTGGTCGCTTGAATCGCTCGGCCCGTTGGGTTGGTGACCGTTGAGCCAGTGACACCATACACAAGACCGGCAGCCGGGATCTCACCGGTCCCCGGAACGAGGTCCGCGACTCCTGCCGTATTGATCTGTATGGAGGTCAACGACGCCGAGGCGGGACTATTCCAAAACTCTTCGAGGTACAGCGTTGGTGGTGTTCCGGATGGGTTGACGATCATTTGAGCCAAGGCATCACGGTCAAGATTCATCGTGAATGCACCGCTCGTCACAGAGGCGGCAGGCGAGACGGAAGGTGAGAACAAGAGTATGGCGGTAAATATGGCCAATGTACGAATAGAGGACTTCATCTTCTAGGCTCCTTTCGTATGCAGAGTGAGCGAATTATCTAATGATTGAGTGTTTCCAATATCGTCATTCTTCTTGAGCGCATCTACGTCGTCTGGCCAATCCGATCAATCCTGCCACTCCACTGCCGAACAGCCAGGCCGCGGCGGGCAGGGGGACGGGAGCGATGTTGCCTGGTGCCACGATCATCACATTGCTGTAGGCAGGGCGTCCTGCTGCAGCATCAAAGAGGGTTCTATTGGCGATCGTTCCGCTGAGCATGTTGGAAAAGTTCACATTCGTTTCGCTGGTGAGGGTCGAGGTCCAGAAGAAAGGAGGAATGTAGTCAAACGGAGGCGCCGCACCCGTTCTGCCGGTACCAAGTTGATTCAGCTGTGTGATCAAGGTTTGGGCCTCAGCGCTGGTCGGTAATCGCCAATCGGAAACAGCCTGGCTGCTGTGTTGGGACGTGAACCCATCAGCCCAGGCGGTCGCCGCCCACCAACTGCCTACCCAGCGGCCAAGTGAGGCCTCATAGCTCAGGTCGTTGGCGGCAATGGTGTGAGGAGTCCCCAAGGAAGGCGTCACGACCGTTCCCAGGAGCGGCCCCGTGTAGGGGTTCGCGGTGGGGTTGGCTGTGGTTGCGGCAATGTCGTTGGGAAAGGTCAACCCATTGGAGATCCAGGTGACATCGGAAACATTGTCATAGATCAATCCATTGCCGACGTTGATCAGGCTGGCTTGAGAGTTGACCGGAAGGATGCCGGCGACGAACAACAATACGACCGTGAGCAGCGGTGTTCTGTTACACATGATGTGTCCCTTCGATTGAAATGAAGAATAATATTCACGAAACGTCTGTCCTTCAGAGGAAAGCCGGTTTAGGCCCCTTGGTGCGTGGGCGAAAAGACAGGCTCTCCTGACTAGCAATTTGTACCGAGGTACATCATGGACAGCTACTGATTGATGCTGATGAACGCACTGGTTGCAACAGAAAGTGGGTGGTTAATGGGATTGGCAGTATCAGGAGGGAGATCAAAGCTCAGGGCCGTCGCCGACGAGTCGGCGGCAGCCCGTATGGTTGAATCGCAGTGCATCGCGTGTGTACGTTTGGTTATGGCTCCAAGAACTTCTTCTGCGGTGCGCCGCCGAAGCGGCCGATCGCCGGAATTTCCATCAGCTGCTCGCCAGGCATGATCGTGCGCGGCAATCCCGGTCCGTTCGGGATGAACAGTTGCGGGTGATCGAACGGAGCCTGCTGGAAACGCACCCGCTCGTCGGTGAGCGACAGGAGAAACGTCGACATCGCCGCCTTTTCTTCCGGGGTGAATCCGATGATAGACATCAGCTCGATCTGCGTGCCGTCGAGAGTCACCATCCCTTCATGGGCATCGCCGGCCCGGTCGTAGAAATCCAACACGGCGGAGAGATCGACCTGGCCGCCGTTATGGAAATAAGGCGCTGTCAGCTCCACGTTCCGGAGGCCGGGCACTTTGAAGGCCCCATCGACGACGATCGGTTCCGCCGGCGGTGGGGTGAGGCGCTTGACGGTGGAGAGCCAGTTCCCCAGATCATCCTTTGCGCCCAGGCTGAGATCTTGGAGCGTCTCCAGCACGCCGATGTTGTTGAAGCCACGGTCCATGGCTTGCCCGTCCCGGATGCGGGTCGGGCTGGCCCGCACTTGACGAACCGAGGCGCCCGTCAGTTCGGCGCCTTCGTGGCAACTGCTGCAGTTCCCGCGAGTCTGGCTACGGAAGAGGTCGACACCGAGTTGGGCTTCCGGGCTGATCGCGTTGGGATTGCCGTCCATGAACTGGTCGTAGGGCGAATTGTCGGCCACGAGGGTCGATTCATACAGTTGAATCGCAAGGCCGAAGAAGAGGGAGAAATTATGCTGCATCAACGAATACTCGTTTGCCGCCGGCGCCACGGACGGTGGATCGATCACGGTCGAGGTTCCGTTGGCATCGATCCGAATCAATTTTGGCGAGTCCCACCATTGACGGTGGAACGCCGCCTGAATCAGCTCAGGATACCCGCTCATGTTCAAGCCTTTCTGAGGCCACCGGCTCAGGGATCCAAGGACGCTGTCTTCCGTATGCACGAGTTGCAAGGCGAGTGGGCGCAGGTTAGTCACCGGTTGCCCGGCAGGCGCCCAGCGGGCGAACTTCTTGCCGATATCCCGCATCGTTCGACCTCGTGCGGACATTTCGTCAGGACTGACGGGTGGGCCGACTGCCTGAGAGGCGAGGCTGGAGTCCTCGAGACGAACCTGGACGGGAATGGGGCTCGTAGGATTGTCTGCGCGGAAGATGCGGGCGTTGGGATCCCGATCCCCCATCTCGTTGACCCCATTGAACACATTGTCTGCCCGCCCGTCCCAGAACTGGCGGTGATTGAACACGGCGTTGACGACCGTGGGGGTATTGCGTGGCTCGACGCGACGTGTGTTTGTTGACCCCACCCGAAATCCATCCGGGTCCGGTTCTTGACGCGTACGGTCCGCGGGGCCGTTTCCAATGCCGAGGAAGACCGAGTTGCGGACACCTTGGGAGGACAGCACATCGTTGCTTGCGGAGAAGAAGGGAAAGTCTGATCCCGTGACTTGCCCCACCGGGCCGAGATTTCTGTGGAAGGTTCGATCGGGATTGGGCGCTCCGGTCGCGGTGATCCGTTTCAGCCCAGGCGAGAGTTGATTCTTCGATCGCGTGTCGGCCATGCCCGAACTGAAATGGCAGCTGGCGCAGGCAGTCACGCCGTCGCTGCCGACCTGCATCTCCCAGAATAGCGCCTTGCCCAGGCGGATGGCGGCTTGGCGATCGCTGATAAAATCAGAAAGGTTGGTCGGTTCCGGCACCGCGACCGTTTTAAGCGACGGCGGACGGGGAGGATCGGTCGGACTATTGACCTGAGAGAGTGCGCCCGTTGGGCCGGTGATCCCGAGCCCGATCGCAGCCACGGCGAGAAAATGAACAATACTCGTGCGCATAACAACTCCTTCCGATGTTCAGGGAGGGACCGGCTCCCGGATCGGCCGGGCCGTGAGCGCGTACGTCCCGTTGAGCAACAGCTACTGCCTATGGGCAACGACGTTGCTCTTTCGCATTCTGCCCCTTGCCAATGATCCCAAACCGAGAAGCCCGCTCCCGAACAGCCAGGCTGCGGCGGGAAGAGGCACGGTTGTGAGTTGAAAGTTTCCACCGAGGAAAGCGGCGCCGTCCGTGCCGAGATCCGTCTGGTCCGGAAATCCAAAGCCGCTGCCGAAGGACGAATACCGGACATCGATCACGGAGATACGAGGATCGACGATCCCGTTCCCGCCGAAAAGGGCCGTAGCGAGATCGCCGTCCAGATGCGCGCCTACGATGTATTCGGTTCCCGGCGTGAGGGCGGTGCTGGTCACCGGTGCAAATCGGAAATAGCCGTCCAATACGGCATCGGTTCCGGCTGGGACCGTGGTCTGGACGAGCGGTGCCCCACCTGAGGCAAGCCACAAAGCGACTTGAGCGGGTCCGGCGAGCCCGTCCTGGTTGGAATCGTAGACCCCCAGCGCTTCGAGAGAGGTCGGGGCCGTGACCGAGAATTTCCACCCCAACGTCCAGGCCGAGCTGTCGTATTCAAAGTCGATCTGAGTCAGATCGATGGCGGCAGCAGAAGCCGATGAGGGATGAGAAAAGAAATAGAGGAGGACACCGATCGCCAGAAAACCAACGACTCGTAAAATGTCCATACAACACTCCGTTGGGCTCAAGAAGAGGTTTCACTGTAGACAAGGATCGGGTCGATCAGCTTTAAGACCTGACAGAGTGGCTCGACACAATTCCTGTTCGCACTGAGCAGGGAGACCGGCTCCGCCATGGCGGAGCCGGTCTCCGATGTTCAACCCAGGGAAATAGCGGCAGCGTTTAGGCTGAGAACTTACGCCGCGCGAAGCCCGCCAAGCCGATCAATCCGGTGCCGAACAGGTACGCAGCGGCCGGGACCGGCACTGCTGCGACATCGAACGTGGCATTGAACGCATGGATGCCGGTTTGCCCGAGTGAGAAACTAGGATTTCCCCCGAGCGCGATGGAGTAGAGCCCAGGATTGAGATAGAACTGCTGGGAGACCGACGTCAAGCCTGTTCCGTTGTCGGTACCATTCTGTCCGCCGGCGTTGGCGACGTGACCGATGTAGGTGAGGTCATCGGCCCAGCTGATCGCTCCCGTATTGTTGAACGTGTGATTGGCTGCGTCAGGAGTATCGTTTTCCCAGCCGGAATAGAGACTGAAGGCCGGAAACAGAGACCCGGTCGTGCCTCGGTCCATCGTAATGGTCAGCACACCCGGCACGTGCATGCCACTGAGATCCAACTGTACCCAGTTGCTGGTATGTGTCCAGCCCTTTGCGTCAACTAGGTTGTTTGGCTCGGCCCAGCTCTTCGCGCCGACCTCGCCGGAAATGCTGCCGGCGCCGCCATGATTGGTAGACCCCTTAAACTCATAGGTGAGCCCGGTTTGATCGGGTGTCAATCCGAAGTTGATGTGGGCGTGAGACGGAGCGGCTCCGGCCAGCCACAGTCCGAGCGCGGCCAGGCCGAGCCCGACCGACCGCTTTCTGGTGATAAGAGACTTCATACAAACACTCCTTTGGTTAGAAGAAAACGAATAGGGGCCATCTCCGATACTCCGGATTTGTACCAGAGCCATACTGGCCGATCTACCAATCGGCCCTCTCTCTTGCTACAGATGTGACAGAAAATTCTAGCGGAGAAGGAAAATTGTCTGTGGGTAGCCAAGAAGAGGCTAGGGGGTTCAGTCAGTCACGTGAGACGACGCAGTCCTGTTGTTGCAGGTAATACTGGAGTGCTTTGTGATGACCAAATCTCATGCCGACGAGTAGGGACCGGAGTAACCCTGGACGATTTACCGCTTCAATCATGGGCGTACTACTGATGTGATGAAAAATGATCATCCTGGGCCCAAGTGATAGGGGGAATAGTTGCGAGCGGCCTGGAGCAGCGGGGGTGGTAGACAAAACAGATAGGCGTGGGCAACCCTCTTCTGGTTGTCGTAATGTAGGCATGTCACTACATTATGGAGAGGCTGTATGCAGATGGGACTGCGTGAAGCGAACCAGAAGTTTTCCCGGTTGGTGAAAGCCGTCAAGCAGGGCAAAGAAGTGCTCTTGACTGAGGGTGGGAAACCGCTGGCCGTTGTGAAACTGATAGAGAGACGCAACGATACACTGGCAGTCGTACGAAGACTGGAAACCGCCGGACTGTTGCGCACGGCATCGAAACGTCGAATGCTTCCCGCATCGAGTGCCCGATCCGTTCGTGGCGTGCCGGTATCCTACACTGTGATGAAGGACAGAGAGGAGCGGTGACTCTCCGTCAATGGGCCTACTTCGATATCAGCGTACTTGTCAAACGGTATGTCAAAGAGGCGGGTTCACTCATCACACGCCGACTTTTGCGGGGGGTTCAGCTTCTCTCTTCTTCGATCATGCCGGTTGAGGCCATGTCGGCCTTCAGTCGGCGACGAGCATCCGGCGATCTCACGCAGCGCGATTTCCTCGCTATTCGGTCGAGGCTACACAAAGACCAAGCATATTGGGAACTCGTGGAGGTGAGCGAAACGGTTCTCCTGGAAGCCGAGGACCTGGTTGAAAAGACGAATGTGCGTACACTCGATGCGATCCATTTGGCATCGGCGATCGTATTTCAGTCCGAAACGGGGTTGATGATTCCCTTCATTACCGGCGACGCGAAGCAGCGCGCCGCCGCCCACATGCTGGGTTTCACTGTCATCTGGGTGGAGTGACAACTCCGGGACAAGAACGCCGCTGTGCCGGCGTTCTTGTCGCACGGCTCGAGCAGATTTTTGGAAATAGTGTAGGCTGTCCCCGTCTTGGTCCCCGGTCAGTGCGGCCCGAAGACTCCTTCCAGGAACCCCGGTAGCGGCGGACCGCCGGTTTGCGGATACTATCGCATGGTTGACTGTTTCATCCTTCACAACTATGATAGTTGTGAAGGATGAGGTGACACATGATTGAAACAGTATCAACGTTGGAGATCCGTCAGCGTCTGGGTGATCTTTTGAATCGGGTAGCGCTTCGGCATGATGAATTCGTCATCGAGCGTAAAGGGAAGCCGTTGGCGGCCATGGTCCCCGTCGAACGGCTTGAGCAAATGCAAGAAGCGGCGAGGGTGCACTTGCTGTCGATTCTTGATCGGAAACCGAAAACGATTGCTCAGGGACTGGCCGATGAGCTGGCGGACGAGGCCAAACATCGAACTCGCCGAGTGCGCCGGAAGTAAGGTGTGATTCGAGCCGTCCTTGATGCCAACATTTACGTTAGCGCGCTGATTCGTCCGCAAGGACCTCCGGGCCGCATCCTTCGCTTGCTGGTTGAGAATCGAGCGTTTCAGCTCATTGGCTCCAATGTCATCTTGGACGAAGTCCGACGGAGTGTGAAGTATCCGCGCGTGCGGCGGTATCTGACTTTGCGACCGGAAGAGATCGATCGCTGGATGATAGCCTTGGCCCTTATTGCCGAACCCACCGAAGGCCGTTTGAAACTCCGGGCAGTTGAGAAAGATCCGGAGGATGACAAATATCTGGCGGCCGCGCTCGAAGGGCATGCAGAATATGTCGTCAGTGGGGACTCGGATCTTCTCAACATGCGTGAATATCGAGGAATCAGCATAGTAACAGCCAGAGAATTCCTCCGGCTACTCGAAGAAACAATATGAGCACATGCAGCGAGGTCGTGTGGAAGTCGTGCAATTTGCCCAACTTCTAGTCGCCATTTCAACCACTCTGCTCTTGATTCCTTTTTCAGTGCGGCCCGAAGACTCCTTCCAGGAACCCCGGTAGCGGCGGACCGCCGGCGGTGCCCGTCATAGGAATTTCCACCATGTCATCCTTCGCCAAGCCTTGACCGCCGCGTTCGACCTGATGCTGGTTGCCCGGATGGCCGTTCGGGACGAACAGTTGCGGGTGGTCGAACGGCGCCGCGGCGATCCGTACCCGTTCGTCGGTGAGCGATTCTAACCAGGCCACGACCGCATCGACCTCATCCGACGTCATGTTGGCGATTCCGAGCGGTTCGATCGGCGTGCCATCCCGTTCCGTGATCGGCGCGACATTCCCGCCTCGGCTGTAGAACAGGACCGCCTCGCGGAGTGAATGGGTGTCGCCGTTATGGAAATAGGGAGCCGTCAGCGCGACATTGCGCAGCGAAGGTATCTTGAACGCGCCTTCGAGGCCGAATCCCTTGGTGACCGCCGCTCCATCAAAACTGGCCGGTGGCCCATCCGGGAAGAGACGCTTGCTGTGCGAGAGAGGGCCAAAGGCATCGCTGGCCCCGACACCTAAGTCGTCGTCCGTCGGCCTCACACCGATGTTGTTGAATCCTTTGTCGATCACGTTCCCGTCGCGGTTGCGGACTGGTCCGTTGGCGGCCAGGCCGATGCGCCGGACCGAGGCATCCGTGAGCTCAGCGCTTTCGTGGCAATTGCTGCAGCGCAAATTGTTGGGACCACGAGTTCGGTCGTTGAACAGATGGGCCCCAAAGAGCGCGAAGCGGCTGATGTGGTTTGGATTGTCGTTGGTCCAGGGATTGAGTGCCGGATCGGAGGCGCTCGGATGATCCCGGCGGAATCGGTCCCAGGGGGTGTCGTCTGAGACCAAGGTCGCTTCATAGAGCTGGACGGACAAACCGAAGAACAGGGCGAAGTTATACTCGAGGAGTGTGAATTCTTCGGTGTTCGGATTTCGATCACGTTGATCGATGATCGACACCGTCCCGTCCTCCGCCACCTGAACCAGTTTCTCGCTTTGCCAGTACTTCTCCTGGAAGGCGGTCCGGATCATGTGGTTGTAGGAGTTCACTCGAAGGCCTCGTTGTGGATATCGGCTCAGCGGGCCCAGCACACTATCGGATGGATCAACGAGTTGCCCTTGAAGCGGTCGCGATCCATGAACGCGCTTTCCGAGTCGACGCGAGTGCTTTCCCTTCCGCAAATCGCGCGCGATATCTTGATGGGTGCGGCCAGGGGCGGCCATCTCAATTTCGCTCACGATCGGGCCCACCGCTTGCGACGCGAGGCTGGAGTTCACGAGCGCCACCTGTACTTCAGTCAGGGTGCCGCCCACCGAGGCCATCACGCGCGCTTCGGGGTCACGGGCACCGAACGGGTTCACCCCGTTGAAGACGTTCTCAGCCCGGCCGTCCCAGAACTGTCGGTGGTTGAACACCGCGTTGATCATGGAAGGGGTGTTGCGCGGCTCGACCCGTCTGGTCTTGAGTCGACCGACCTGGTACCCCAGCGGGTCTTGGCCTCGGTCCAGAAACGGGACGCCTTGGGAACTCACCACGTCATTATTATCGGAGCCTTGGTCGAGCGCACCCCGCTGTCCGGCAATCGCAAGGCGGGTCAGCGGGAACTCCGAGCCAGTCAGCTGGTAATTTGGACCGCCGATCTTAAAATTCAAGTCTTGCTGTGGTACGTGCTTGAGCCCCGGTGAAAGCTGGTTTTTCGAGCGCGGGTCAGCCCCGGCGCGAAAGTGGCAACTGGCACAGGCCTGGATTCCGTCGCTGCCGATCTGCATATCCCAGAAAAAGGCCTTGCCCAAAGCGATCGCCATCTGCTTGTCCTTCACATACTCCGCGAGTGCCTGATCGCCTGGGCCAGGCACCGGCACTGCGCGCAGATCACCGGGCAGATTCGAGAGGTCGCTTGCTGCAGGCGGGTTCAGCACGCGTGGAATCGTACCGTCACCGGTGAGGGCCTGTAGTGTGGATGTGGACAGGACGAACAGCGTGACCAGACCGAGTGAGACATGCGCGGTTTTCATATATCCTCCTGCATTCGGGTATCTGCGCTCCGGCCGACGCTGCCAATGGTTGCCACCGATGGGTGTGAAGAGCACGATGATTCACTGGCCCATGGCTATCATGGAGATTCGGTTATTCGCCAGACCCCGTGCCTACGCATGCACCAGATGTGAAAGAAATTGTCGCCGTGGTGATCGAGCGCTCAAAATTGCGACAACAACAGGACGTAATCGATAGAGACCGTACGTCCCATCAATCGTCCGGTCTTCTCAGGTCGTGCTGTCCAAGCAAAGCGGGCTGAACGAAAGGATCGGTGCAGATCCCCCATTCAGCCCGTGTTCCCGTGCTCGCTGCCTTGAGCCTCTGTGACTGTACGTCGAGCTACTGTTTCACGCCGTTCGCTGTGCCGAGCGCGCCGAACGTGTTGTCCCAGCGGCCGATAAACGACTTCTTGTTGCGGTGCATTTGCAGATGGAAGCTGGAGACAAAGGGTCGCCCGAAGGGCGTGAAGTCCATCGTCAATTCTGCGGAACAGTCCTCCTTGACCGTGGCCTCGCCGCTGAATCGAAGATCGGTGAGGGGCTTGCCCTGATCGTCCGTGAGCGAAAAGTCACAGGCCCCTTCGGCTTTTCCGTTTTCGATCGAGAATTTGCAGACTCCGGTATGGGGGTTCGCCTTCACTTCTGCCTGGTAGGAAATCCAGTTCCCGCGTAGGTCCCGCTTTTGGCACCGGCCTTCTTCCTCGAAGAATGCCTGAGCCTGGCTGCAGAGGACGAGCGACACAACGGCGGTCGACAACAACATACGCTTCATGGCACGACTCCTTTTGAAAGTGTTTCGAAAACTATCCCTTGAGGACAAGAGTGGTAACAGGAGTGACAAAGCCGAAGCCAGCAATGGCTGCTACTCGATGCAACAGGTGTGATGGAAAAGAACCTGACTTAAGTTTCGAGTTTCACGTTTAACGTTTCAAGTTGTGCAGAACCCTGAACCTGAAACATGAAACGTGAATCCGTTGGTTGATGCGCTTCACGAATAACGAACGACGCAGCTATCCCCATGCCGGCCATTCCAGATCTGGATCCTTGAACACCGGGTGTCGGGGGCTCGGTCGTTGCCGAACTCGTCGAGACCTTGGGGGGCGAACACGATTCTGCATGATGACCTGGTCGATGAGATCGCCACAGGTGAGGCAGCGCCACGCTCGGATGGCGTCGAGCTTGCCGCCTTGTATGACGTCCAGCGGATCGAGCGGATCGACGGGGTACATGAGCCCCTCACAGCGTCGACAGGTTATCCGATCCATGGTGCCGCCTCACTGTGTATTGCGCGTGTGTGGAAGCCGGTCAGAATCGCACATCCATCGGGATGGTTTGATCTTGCACTGGATGACGCGGGCGATGCGAATGCTCTGTTGAGCTCAGCCTGGAGCAGTCGGCCGATGTGCGTGAAGGCAATGGGGTGGACAAGGACTTGCCGGATGCCTCTTCCGGTCGAAAGGCGAATCAGCTTCTCGTTGGCCTGATCGCCCATCGTGATCACAGAAATTCCGGGACAGACCTGTTCGATCGTGCGCAGCAATCGGCGTAGTGTGATCGGCGTGGTCGGTTCTGATCGACCAAGTCCGATGAAAACTCCCTGCGGCTTGAGTTCTCGGCATTCATCGATCGCGCTTTCGACCGACCGCACCAGCACCGCCTGGTAGCCGTGCGCCGCGAGCCAATCCGCGAGATTAATTCCAAAACCGAAGTCTTGCGTCACGAGCATCACGCACGCTCTTTTCCTGTTCGCTTGGTTCGCCATGATTGCTCTCCTCCCTTGTGGGTCTCAGCCAACCTCACGCGATCCGGCTGATTCTGTTCTAAGTCTGAACATAGTTCGGTGAAGGTTTCTGTTCGTATGATTTCGTAGCAGTGAACCATGTAACGGGGAGGCCAGGCTACCGAGTGGCGCTACTCCATGCACCAGATATGGCGAAAAAAGAGGCGTGAATGATGGGTAGAAACTGGTCTGCCCGTTCGGTATGAACGGACATGGGCTCGACCGCTACGTTGGCCGAGCCCATGTCCGTCACACACCAAGAATTCAGGATCGGGCGAGTTATGCGGTCATGCGTCTCCTTGCCCATGCGGCAATCCCAACCACGCCGCTCCCGAAGAGCCAGACGGCGGCTGGGAGGGGGACGGGTGCCGCGGTAAAGTTGACCCGCAAACCATGGTTGTCGAGGTTTACAGAACTCGCATCGGATCCACCGACCAGAAAGGTGTAGAACCCTGGACCCAATGCCCCCTCCCATTCGACCGACGAATTACTCGTGTTGAGCGTATGGCCCAGGTAGGACAAGGTTTCAATCTCTGGGGCCATCAGCGTCACATCCGCCTGGGTGATGATCCCGTCGCCGTTCCGGTCGACGCTCAGGTTTCCAGCCGTGAAGTCTGCCTGCAATCCGGCCACACTAAAGCGATCCACCGGTTCGTTCCACAGCGTCGAGTCCTGGGTCGCGAAATACATCCCTTCCTGTCCCGGCGCAAACGTGTAGAGGGGCGTTCCATCAGTTCGACTTGGGTCGAAAGGGTCTGGCTGGCCATCCCCATTGTAATCCAGTGGAATAGGCGCGTCGTCGTGGGCTTGAAACGGCGCCTTTCCGCTATAGAGAGAGATGGACGGAATCAGGGCGTTGGAAGAAGTGCCGATACCGGACAGCGCCTCTGAGAAAATACTCACCGAGGATGCTGTGTTCAATTGGAAACCAAAGAACTTCACGAAATGACTGTCTGCACCGTGGTTGAGCCCGTTGATCCAACCGCTATTCGACTGGATCGTCGTATCCAGCCGGCTTGAGACGACTCCGTTGACGTGGCTGTAGGAGGAAAATGCTCCATTGTCAGCCGGCAGTCCCGACGCCACACCGATCCCCGAGCTGGGGGCATTCTGAGCGGCATGGCCGGTGACGGTCAATGCGAGATCTTTGCGCAGGGTTTCCCGATCCAAGAATGAGCCGTTGCCGTTGGTCATGGTGGTACCGGTATAGGCGACATGGGCGTCGGCCTTTGCCGAGGTCATGACAAGACAGATGACAAACCCGGCTCCGATGAGCACCGCGCGTGCGTCAAATGGAAAAGAGGAATGGGTATCGCGCCTCAAAAGAGAATGGGTCGTATTCATGGCGTCCTCTCGTGTGAATGAGAATGAGAAATGAGAATGGATGGTCAAGGTCGGACTTTCCGACGACCGGCCGCCGCAGCGAATGTGGCTGCCACTGCGTCGGCCAGTCTCTACCATGTGATTATGCCGATGCCGCCATTTTTCTGCGTGCGATCGCACCAAGGCCAACCAGGCCGCTGCCAAAGAGCCACAGGGCCGCAGGCAGCGGGACCGGGTTAACGGACAACGCTACATTGTCGATCTGCCAACCAAGGGTCGGATCGGCTCCTATCCCATTCCAGTCCCAACCACCACGGAATCGGACTTGCACCGTATCCCCGGCGTTCAACGAGCCGAGATTGGCCAGGCTGGGGCCAAAGGTCGCAGCCTCTCCCGTAAAGACGTCGAGACCGTTCATGTCATCGGTGTATCCCCAATCGTCTCGAGTTTGGACTGTTCCCGAATAGCCGTTCTGGGTAAAGCTGCCGAGCGGTACGGCCGCGAAGCTTCCCCCGTTGATGCTGACCAATACTTGTCCGCCATCCCATCCGTCTTCAAAGCTGTACCGATGGTCGAAACTCAAGCTGACGGCACCTGCGCTAGGAAGTGACAGGGTTGGAGATGTCAGCAAATGTTCGACGGGGTTCCCTTGGCCTTCCTCAGGCCCTGCGGTCCATCCACCGCTCCCACCGACACCAACCGTGGCACCATGACTCCATGGGGCGCCCGGAGAAGCGCCCAGAGGGTTGACGGTGCTTTGCGTAAAGCCACCATTGTTCGCATTGAAATCAGCGGAAAAGAATTCCGCCGCAGAAGCCGGGAGGGGCCCCGCGATGCCTACGCTGAGGACTGCGCCGGCGAGAAGAATTGTATGACTCATCATCAGAAGTCTCCTTTGTATGAAATATTGGAATGGCTGAACGGTGCGACGACGCACACGAGCGGGCGGACTATAGCCCGTTTGTCTCGAGCCGGATACTGATCAATACGTATGGGTGCAACTCACGCAACAAGAATGACACAGGGCTGGTACGGAAGATCGGGAGGGTATGAGTTCTTGACGCAGGTATACATCTTCGTTCGGATCAATCAGAAGCACACGCGTACGGTCTGAGTTTCGTCACATTTGTCGCATCTGGAGCGGACTGCACTGGCGAGTCGGGGAGGGAGAGGCGTATGCTATGTAGGCAGCTACAGACGAAGTTACTGACTTACGATGAGATGTTCATATCGGAGGCGATTCGGACGGACATGCAGATTGTTGAAACGATTCGTTCCCTCACGCTGGCTCTGTTCTTTCTGATTATCGCGCCGGTCATCGGTCTCGTGGCGGCGTTCGCCCACGACAGTCGTTACGACGAACTACTCGACGATTGGTAGTACATACGTGCCCGAGTGATATCCCCTCAACGCACGAAACCCACTGGAACGGGTCCGGTGTTCCAGTGGGCTTCGCGATCCACCTGACTTCTTCCCTTTCTATAGGGAGGGGGCGTCAGGTCTCACCGTTTGTCGTTGCTCTCTCGATCCTCAGCTACCGAGTACTATAAAGTGCGATCTGCTTGATTCAGGTCAGGCTCAGGCAGTCCGTTTCCTGAGCCGCGATGCCAAGAGCCCCGCCAATCCGGAACCAAACAACAGCGCGGCAGCCGGGAGGGGAACAGCAGCCAGTTGGGCCGTACCGTTCAATGTGAACTGGAGCGAGAGCCGATTCCATCCCGTCGGCAGGCCCGCGAGTCCGCTCAAGCTGCGAGTCCAACTGAGGCCGGTGAACGCGTCCGTCGTGTCGTTGAAGGTGCCGGTCGCGTTGCCGCCGATGTTGAGGGACACACCCGCTGAAGGAAGTAGCGGCCCCGTTAGTTTAGCCCCCAGCGCGGTCAAGTCGGCGGTGATGGTCGAGCCGCTCGTGCTGCTGGTGGGAACCGGGTTTGGTCCGCCGGTGAATAAGGAGAAGGTATAGGGGCCAAGTGGAACGGGGGCGATGATGTTCGGCAAGGGTTGGTATTGCCCCATCACGATTTGTCCGTTCGTCGTGAAGTTGCTGGACAAGATGGTAGCCCCGCTACTGTTCTTCAAGGCCACCGACCCACCGGTGAAATCCAGCTCGGTCACCGTCGAGGCGTCCGACTGTCCAGGCAGAACCCAGAAGGCCGACAGCAGTACCGCAACGGCCAGTCTTGGGGTGATTCTCCATGAAGTCTCTTTTTTCATCTTCCTATCCTTTCCAGCCGATACCAGCGCGTCGGCCATCGCTCACTTTATGGATCAACCAAATTTCCTTAGCAGTGCGCCTTTCGTACAACCGACCATAGCAACTCCTCCTGGGGAGGGCTACAGATCAATACCTATCTCTGCAACAGTTTTGACGATACTTGCTGATGCGGGGTGAATTATCATGGTGTCATCGCGACTCTTGTATCATGCGCGCGTCACCCCTCTGCTGTGAACGATGTCGACGGATAAGGGCCGCGACTCCTGCCAACCCGCTGCCGAACAACCAGACCGTGGGGGGCACCAGGACCGGCGAGGGGGAGAGATCCATGCGCCAGGCCAGGGCGTAGTCCGTCACCGCATCGATGGGCGAATATCCGGTCACGCGGATCTCATAGCGATTCCCCACGAGCAGCTTGAAGAACACATTTTCCGTATTGTCGAGGAGACTGTTTGAGGAGGCCACGAGCCGATCGCTCGTGACATCGAACAAGGCCAAATCAAGGTTGGAGAGTTGAGCGGTGAGCTGAGTGTCGTTCGACACGTCCAGGTTCCACGCCAGCGAGGCGAATAGCGTCGTGGCATCGCTGGTCGCATTGAAAAAGTAAGAAGCCGACGTTTGGTTGACACCGGACCGTTCGAGGGCGCCATAGTCGAGTCCGAAGCGGCCGATGTCGTCGCCTCCCAACTGGAGACTCGGCTGCTCACCACCGGCAAGGATATGATAGCTGTTCAGGATATTTACCTGCCCGGCGCCGTAACGGTCGTCCAATCCGTTCGCCGTCGCATGCCCGCCGTGGCGGTAGTCGGTGATGTCGGCTGAGGTGCTGCTGTTGGCGGTTTCACGATCGGCCCCGGCCATGAGCACGGCCTTGATGGTTTCGGACCGTTCAGCGTTGTAGATGGTTCCGACTCCGGAGATAGTTGTGGAGCCTTCTGAGAGAGAGGGACCAACTTCATGGCCCACTTGTACGAGTAAGGCCGCAGCGGCAGAGACTACCGGCGTGGCGTTGCTGGTCGTGGACTCCGGCGCCACGAGGAGCGGGGCCGTGCGGATCGGTTCATAGAGACTGTCGCCCGTGATGGAGACCGTGTTCCGTTGTTGACCGCCATCGGTCCGTCCGACGGAGATCACGTTATAGGCGCTGCCCAGCAAGGGACTGTCGGCGGCACTGTTCGCCAGACCGACGACGTGAAAAGACTCGTTCGAGTGGACCTGACGATCAACCATGCGCAGAACTCGCCCGGATTCAGACGGCGTATCCGCTGCTCCAATCCAGCTATGGTTGATCATGCGGGGTGGGGAGCTCGTTCCTGTACCGGACGAGTCCGACAGGCTCGTGATCCAGGTATTGGCATCGTACACGTCGATCTGCGTGATGCCTGGTGCGATCGAGTTGGTGTTCCCATAGAAGAGCCGACCGACTCCGGTGGCGTGATCAGAAAAACTGCCGGAGGGGTTTCCGCCGATCGGCGTGATGACCTTCCCTGAAAATTCGGTATCGCCAGGATTAGGCATGAAGATCGGGGCCGCGCCGCCGCTGGTGTCGTTGCTCGGAGCCTCTACTTGCGTCACCCTCACTCCGGCGCCCGTCGGGGTCCGAGTGCCTAACTCAGCCTGAAGCTCCCGGTAGCCGATGTCGGTGAGGGAGCTCGCCACGGCGGCAGGAGACACGGATACAGACAGAGCAGCGGCGACAGAACAAATCCTCATGAACTTCATCACGATTCTCTCCCTTTCCTCTGAATCGCAGGGGTGGTACTCGTTGTAGTGATGATGTCATGGAATACTCGTTCTGCCTCAGCATGGCTACACATCGACGCTTATCTATGCAACTGGTGCAACAGAAGGTGAGCGTTGCCATGCCCGACGAAGGTCGGTCGCCTCGCTGCGTCCTCAAGCCTGAGGTGGTCGATGAAATTTGTGAACTGCAGGGACGTTCAAGGCAGGTGTGGACAACGTTGGTCACCTATCGTGCCGTATCACGGCAAATGTCCGGCATTTTACCTCGGCTTTCCGGCGTGGTGTGTTCAGTGACGAATTGCTCCGCAGTCTGAAGCTTCAGTAGGACCTCCGGCGAACCTCATCGAATTGATTTTCTCTCGCATCTGTTGCGCCAGGTGCAAGCGGCAGTAGTGAACAAATGATGCGTCTGGTATGGGGTGACAGACTGGAGACTAATACCGGCATACCATAAAGATAATGAACAATCGCTTCAGACAGGAGGGCAAGATGAACACAACGAACACCGCACCACGCCTCACGCCTGTTCAGACCTTCTCGATCGTTCTCTGTGCGATCGGGATGCTCTTATGCGTCGGCCGGCAATCCGACGCGACCGAGTACTCGTTCAGTAATCTGGGCACGATCAACGGGCCTAACCAAGGCTTTCTTGCCTATCGAGTGAACATTCACGGGAATGTCGCTGGAAATCGAAATATTCCTGGTCCTGTTCATGATGGTGAATCGACGGTGGTTTCGATACCGGTTGTGCTGAACGGAAACACCTTGACCCAACTTGACCCCTATCTGGGCTTGCCGGAGTCCTATAGTTGGTCTTTCAATGATGCAGGGCAAAGCGCGGGAAGTAGCGGCAGTTCAGAGTTTGGCTTCTCCGTTCCTGTCCGGTGGGATGGGATTACCCCGGTCCCATTGGACACGCTGGTAGACGCAGGGTTCTCATCCGCCTATCACATGAATAATCAGGCGCAGATCGTCGGCCAAAGTTGGACCGGCACCAGCGATCATGCGGTTCGTTGGGACGGTACGACGATCACTGATCTCGGTACCCTAGGGGGCACGTCCAGTTCCGCGGATGATATCAGCGAATCTGGCGACATAGTTGTCGGGAGAGCCCAAACCACCAATGACGAAGCTGAGCGTGCCGTATATTGGGATAATGTTGGGATTCACGATCTCGGCACGTTAGGGGGAACTAACAGCTACTCATTGATCATGAACGATAGTCATCAAATTATCGGTGCCAGTGCCTTATCCGGTGATGAAGCGAACCACGCAGTCTTGTGGAATGGGCTTGATGCCGACCCGGTTGATCTTGGCTCTCTCGGGGGCGACAGTATTGCCTGGTTCATCAACAATGCCGGAACCATTGTCGGTGAAAGCGCATTGGCTGACGGCAGCACCCATGCGACGCTCTGGCAGGACGGTCTTCTGATCGATTTGAATGAGTATCTGCCTTCAGAATTAAGGGCTGCTGGATGGTATCTGCAATCGGCTCAGTCCATCAATGAGCATGGGGTGATCGTCGGCTGGATGAACCATGTTGACCCAACCCAGACTCTGGGGGCTTCCTTTCAATTGACTCCGGTCCCCGTTCCTGCCGCCGTCTGGCTGTTCGGCAGCGGCCTCGCCGGATTGGTGGGGGTGCTGAGACGGCGTCGGTCGAAGGCATAAGGTATAACTCCTGACCATAGACAGGCACGGACGCCCCTCTCCCATCACGGGAGAGGGGCATGTTCAAAACGGAAAAGGGACATGTTGAATTGTTGCAGGAGACTGATGGCATCACGCGACACGCAAGCGGGAATGTGCCCCCTCACCCCGTAAGGCCTCGTCTCGACATCAATGGATGCCCGCACCGTGGCTTCCTCACGCAAACTTTTTCACACCTGCTTTCTTTGCGGCCTTCTGCAAATCTTCGTCGAGCGTGGCCAGTGGTAGGCCTGCTCGTAAGGCCAGCTCGAGGTACGAGGCATCGTATGCGGAGAGCTTGTATCGTCTCGCCAGCTGAAGAGTGTCGGACCGCCCGTGTGCGGATGTGGCTGCGTCCACCTCAATCTCGACGTCTTCCAGCATCTCAAGAAATGCCCCGCTCCGCGCTTCCGTCACCAAGGCGTGTTCTTCTGCCTTGGCGATGACATTGGCCACTGCTCGTCCCCAGGTCATGGGGACGAGCGCTGTGACATTTTGCATCGCGTCGAGCACTCTGCCCGCATAGGCACGTTCCTGTGGCGTGCCGTCTCCAAACAACCAACGCATGGTTACCGAGTTGTCAAGGACGAAGCTCACGCGCGCCCTTCTTCAATGAGTGCTTTGATGTTGACCCCACGCACCGGAGCAGCCAGCATAAATGCCTTCAATTTTTTTGCTGCCGCAACGGGGTCCTTTGTCCTCAGACCCGTGCTCGGCACCAGATCCGCAATGGCTTCCCCGCGTTTGGTGATGGTAAAGCTTTTACCGGCTTTGACCTGCCGCAGCAACTCTGGGAGTTTTGTTTTCGCTTCATACGAACCGATTTCGATTTTCATGAGGCGCTCCTCTCGTTCGGCCGCTCTGTAGATTAATGTATCGACCAGTCTTCAACAACGCAATGAATCAGAAGGGATGCCGACAGCGGGGGACATGCTGAATACAGCCGATGCTTGGTTGATTCATGCGACACGCAAACCAGAATCTCTCTCAAGCCCGCATCGAATCCACTTGAGTCTTGAGACCACTTCCCCCTCACGCCGGCCTTCACGCTCTAACGGGACGGCGCAGACCGTGTCGCTCAGCCTGTTCCTGGCCGCCGGCACAAGTCGGTCACGAACCGTCGTGAATCATGCACGCCAGACCAATTCGCTTCAGCTCACACCGGCTGTACGCCGACACATTCTTTTGGGAACCAAGGCGGGACCCTGTTGCGTGGTGGCTGAAGGCCGATTGGTCGTGCGACCCCTCGGCTGCTGGAGGAGGAACTGAACAACCCTGAAAGACCTGCTTGGCCTGTCTCCAGAACAACACGGGCAGGGTTGCCCCTGCCCGTATTAGAAGCGCTCTGATCGAAAGACTTACTTCACTTCATTCAAATGGGTGACGGCCTGTTCGGCGTGTTCTGTCGCCACATCGGCATGCCCTTGTTTGCCATAGGCGACGGCTTCCTCGAGATGCTTGGCGCCTTCATCCAGATGCGGATTCTTCATATCCTTCTGCGCCATCCTGGCATGCTTGAGCGCTTCGGCATCATGCTTCGCCAGGGCATCGGCATGCCCCTGTTTGCCATGGCTAACCGCTTCCTTGGCATGCTCCAAGGTTTCACTCACATGCTTGTTCTCGGCAAGGGCAAGGCCAGTGAACAGCGGGAAAGCGGTGAGCGCGGCAACCGCCGCTACAACCATTGTTCCGCGATAACTTCTCATTGTCATGGGATCCTCCTTAAAGATTTGGGGTTGGGAGAGTAGATAGGTTCCCTACGATGCAGCCGCATCTGGCCTAAACCGAAAGTTGGTTGACGGTACAATCTGTGTCATTACATTTCACAATCATCACATCTACCGACCTTTGTATCCCGCGCTAAGCATATTCCTATTGTCACATCTGTTGCAAACGTCGGCATCGGTCGGTAGAAGAGCGAAGCCGGATGTGCACCCTCTGCCGGCGGCGTCAGGCGAGTACCGGAATTGCAGATTCAGTAGTCATACGTGAGGTCGTGCGGCATCATGCAGAAACATATGCGGCACGGCTTCTCCGAGAGTCGCAGCCTGCCGAAACCCAGACATGACTGGAGGCTACCATCATGAAGACATTCTGCGAACAGCTGCTCAGCCACATCACCACCGCGCGTATACATCTCATTTCTGTCGAGTTGGAGAGGACACCTCGCAGGACACGCGTAAAGCAAGGTCTTTTTCTTGCTCTCTTCGCATCATCTCTCCTCTGTGCCTGCACCGGCATCCCGTACGGGAAGGCACCCGTGACGGAGCTGAATCCTCTTCCAATTCTCGAGCCGCTTTCTGTGCGCGCAGCGGAGACGACCCGATCCATCATGCCTGGGAACGATGTCATGACGGAACGGATGGCCGTACCGGCCGATCCTGAGCAGGCCAGGACCATTGCGATGACCCCTCGGCGGGGCGAAGGCCTATCAGGAGAGTGGCGGGGAGTGCTGGTGCAAGAGTCCGGCGCGAAGGATGCCAACATGGTTGCTCTGGGTCGATTCCTTCGAGTGAACCTGCAGCAGGCAGGCACCACTGTGACTGGCTCTGGAGAAATGAGCACAGGAGAGCGGCTGAAGATTTCAGGAACCGTTGAGAAGGGCCGCTCTCAAGGAATCGTTGAAAATGTCACCTATGGGATTGCCTCGCGATTCGTTGGCACGGTGACCGATGAGGAGATCGTCGTGCAGTTCACTCGTGGCGGCAGAGAACAAGGAGTGCAAGGAGTCGCTACCCTCTATCGGCAAGCGAAATAAGCTCAGCTGTGCAGGCAGGCTGATATACCGCTACGTCCAGCTTGTCGCTCGTTATTCGTGAAACGTGAAGCGTATCTCGTTTCCGAAGTCGGACGCTTCACACTTCACGCGCGACGCTTCACGAAACGTACAGCAGGGCGATTTCGCGAAGAATCGTCATGAATCTCATGCAGGTTACCGCAGCAACAGTTCAAAGGCGATCCGGTCGAGAAAGAGCTTGCGGTAGGCTTCGGACTTTCGCACTTGGCGGCTTTCCATCGGGTTGTAGTCGTCGGTGATGAGAAAGCCGTCCGTCTCCGATATCGTGTGTTCATGCTCGATGAGCCAACGAACGCGCCGATCTTCACCTGAAGCATCGAACAGGATCGGCTGCCCCGAGGCCAAGAAGACAAAGTCCGTGAAGTCAGCCTTTTCTGTGATCAACACTCGAAGATGAGGGAAGAGGCTCTTGAGCGTCCGGTGGACCGCCGCAACGGCGTCGGATCCTTCTCCGGTCATGAATCCGACATAGTTGAGCGCAAGAATCCCACCCTCGCTCAAGAGGCTGCGCAGTTCGCTGAGCATCTCTTGCGTGAGGAGGTGGGTCGGTTCCGTTCCGCCGGTGAAGCAATCATGAATGATCAGGTCATAGGGTCCGTTGAGTTTCTTGATCTCATACCGCGCGTCGCCGACGATGAAGCGGCCGGTCGGCGTGAAATGGAAATACTTCTGTGCGGCATCGGCGACGGCCGGATCGATTTCGATCGTATCCGTGGCAATACCCTTTGACATGAGATCGCGCGCGACATGTCCTCCACCCAGACCGATCAGCAGCGCTTGAGCCGCCTGAGGGCGAAGCAAGGGCAGCAGGCCTAGTACTTGTTGATAGCCCAGCACGCTCCGGTCTGATGTGATCTCGACCGCGCTGATCGTGGAGGCGTCCGACAGCATCAGGCGAAATCCTCGCCGTTCATCGTCCACCACGCGCACCCACCCGTAGAGGCTCTCCGCTTCAGATTGAACCGTGAATCCCTCGACCGGCTTATGGGAAGCGGCGAGTCCGGACGTCGTCAGCATGGTGATGGCTATGGCCGCTGCGAGCGATCCGGCCCATCGCGCCTTCATGCCTGCCGACCGCTCCTGCCGGAGCACGAGAAGAGCAAGGCCGGCTAGCAGCAGACTGAGGGCCGTGAGAATCGTTCTTGTTCCGAAGAGCGGTAAGAGAAAAAACCCCAGTAAGAGCGTGCCGGCCACGCTGCCGACCGTGCTGACGGCATAGACTGAACCGGCCACCGTCCCAACCCCATTGAGGTCGCGAGTCGAGCGCTTGATCACATACGGGCCGACCATCGCCAGCGCGGTCAGCGGAAGCGTGAACAGCAACAGCGCACTGGTGAAGGCTCCCGCGCGAAGGCCAAGCGGATCCGTCAGTCGAAGAATCGGACCGGTTAGAAAGGGGATTGCCGCCGTCCCGAGGGCTGAGCACAGAATCACATGGCTTAAGCGCAATGCCGGTACCCGGTCGGCCAGGTAGCCACCCAGGAAATACCCGAGGGCCAAGGCGATTAACGTGACCGCAATCAGAGAAGCCCATACATAGAGGCTTACCCCATAGAATGGTCCGATGATCCTCGTGCCGAGCAATTCCAAGATCATCACCGCCGCACCGGTCATTGTCACGGTCAAGTAGAGCACAGGAGTTCCTCTCTTCTATTCACTGACTTGGGGGCGTTCTAACCGTCTCGTATCAGGCTTGAACCGATGTCTGGATCACACGCCTATATTTAGCATGTATGAGACACGACGAGGCGGTCGATTAAGCGAAATACTTATGAACTCCGGACGCTTTCCGTAGCATCTGTTGCATCTGGTGCACGTGTCTGTGGAGGTCGAGCGTCGACTTTGGTAATTGGGTGGTGTTGTCGAAACATTCATCATCAACAACCAACAAGGAGTATTATGAATAAAACTCTCATAATAGGATCTCTTTCTGCCGTAGCTTTCATGCTGGCTGCTGGGACTGCCTCGGCCCATGTGGGCTATGGCAATTCCCTCTACGACCAGAGCACCAATACATGGGGGGCTATAGGGTCCAACGGGTTCAATCCCACCGTGTCCAGCAACGCGGGTTGGATTTCCGGGATGAGCGACAACGGTGTCAATCGCACCGGGACGGTCGATACCCTGGCGGATAGCCATAACAACCGCGCCCGGTTCTTTAGCCTCGATCAGACGTCCACCGTCAGCATCACGGTGACCGGCACGGCGAACACATTCAATCCAGGCCTTGGTCTCACGCCGTCGACGCTGAATCCAGGATTCTCACTCTTCAGCGGCATGGTGCCGTTAGGATCTCACGATGGTGTGGGTGATCGTAACGGGTTGACCCCATTTGTATCCAATCCAGCCGCAGCCGATCAGAACCAGGTCGGTACCATGCAAAGCACTGCCATGGTCGGCGCCTCCGCTGGCGCTGTAGATGGAGGCCATCTGAATAATGCTCCGGCGTTTGCCACCTGGTCGCCGTTCTTCGACGCCATGGATGAAATTATCCCAGAGGGCGGCGGCGCGGTGGATGCCGGTGGGCCCAATTGGGGTGTGTATCAATCAGACGGTAACGTCACGATGGGAAACAACGGTGGTGAGGTGAGCACGATGACCTTCGAAGGGGTCGCCGTTGGGGACGGCCATGACGGTGATGTGCAAGACAACCGGGTGACCTGGACCGGCACCTTGGGACCTGGCATCTATTCACTGTTCATCGGTGGAGCCAATCAGACCGATTTGGCGTCGCTGTTTGAGCAAGTGCAGGAAGGCGTACCGCAAGGGTGCGCAGACGTATCCGAGTTGTGCAACGGCACGAACTTTGGCAATCCGAGCAATCCAAGCAACCCAGCCGCGACAGATGACTATTTCAAGCTGCGCGGGGCTCGCAACATGCACATCTCCATGTCGGTCAATGGAGACGTGTCACCGGTTCCTGTGCCGGCTGCTGCGTATCTGTTCGGAACGGGCCTGATCGGCTTGGCCGGCTTGGCTCGTCGTAAGATGATGGCGAAATAACCCGAACGTCACATCGATTGTGCTCGGAGGGGTCGCTCAGATCCCTCCGAGCGGATTCTGCTGAGTGGATGGCGGGTCTGCTCCTCATTCCAGATCACAAATCGTACGTCATAGAGAGCGGCACACTCCCTCACTGATGGATGATATGCGCCTGATCGATAGTACGCGTAACGCCGTCGCATCAGCGCTGCCACACCGGATGCGTCACGGTAGCGGCATGAGCGGGCGAATGATCGCAGAACAGGCGCCCATGCTCATGTCCCTATGCCGGAAGCCGGTCATGCGCGCCCGGTTTCACTTTGGGGACTCTCGCCATCGCTCGCTCGAATCTCTTGCGGCTCCCTCGCTTGGCGCGCGCGTCGAGATACTCTTCGGTCACGAGCGCGGAGAGTTTCTCAGCCAGAGCCAGCGTAATCAGTTGATTGATCGATACGCGCTCTTGTTCTGCCAGCTTGCGGACGTGCTTGTGGAGTGAGTCGGGGAGGCGAAGACTGATCGTGCTCATGACGATTCTCCTATCTCCTGGAGGAATTCTTGCGCGGTCATCACGCGAATACCAAATTGCTCGACGCCGTCAAAGTCAGTCTTGTTGTATGTGACGATAATGTTTGAACCCGCCGCGACGGCCAACTCCAAGACCATATCGTCCTTGGGATCACTCAAAAACGGTCGCCACAGGTAGTAGACGGTCCTTCGATGACCAACCGAGCAGACGTAATCCAGGATGTCGTCGATATCACCGGATTTCAAACCGCTTTTTTTGCCGACGAGCCGTTTCCCGGCATCTTCATACTCGAACACGAGCGGGGCCGAGAGGCTGATTTCAAATTTTCCGCTCCCCACGAGCAACATGAGTTTGTGGGATGCTCCCGCTTGTGACCGCAGAGCCGAGACGAAGACGTTGGTATCGATCACGATATGGGGGACGACCATTGTTGGTATCGTATGCGATACCATGGAGTCTGTCAATCAAGCGTCTCCAACGTTCGCCCTCGCGCAGGAGAGAGGCATCGGCTTTGGCTTCGTGGGTGACGATAGCTCGCGGAAAAGAGGCGGGAATCTTCAAATCGCCGCTGCGGTATGGTCATGGCGAAGGACTGTAGGCCAAACGCATGATTCATGACCGTGTGTGGCGACATCGCCTGAACTGCCCACCTCGTGAAGCGTATTTCGTTTTCGGATCCCGACGCTTCACGAACGACGAGCGACGAATCTCGTCGCAACAGCGGAACCGCGCTGGCCGCCTCGCTCGAAGATACGGCACTCTTCCTCTTTGAACGCACGGTCGATCGATTCTGCCAATCTCTGGATTAACCTCCACCCAAATCCGGATCGCTCAGAAACGCCGGCATGAGCCTGAGAAGCGTTTTGCGGAAAACGGGAAAATTTAACAATATTTTTGTCATATCTGTAGCATCCGTTGCATTCGGTGGTAGTGGGCTTTTGACTGATCCTGCTAGTATCAAGCCGCTGTGGAGGAAGGCTGAGCAGCCGGAAGAGGCTGGTTTTGTATGACCACAAGGTCACCGTGTCTGATATAGCGGATGTGTCCAGGAGGGCCTGCGAATGATTTTCTTGTCGCATGCAGTAGCAAACGGTGCCCTGGTGGGTAGACCTGTCACTCCCGTAGGGTTATAAGCGTATTCGTGACCGACGAATAGAGCTCTAGTCACTACGGTCATATTAGGTGTTCCGAGTAGGTATCATTCACTCTAACAAAGGAGTTCAGTTATGAAGCGTGCGAGTACATTCAAGACGGCGGTGGTCGGATTCGTCGCCGCTGGGGCGTTCGCCTTTGGCGCGACCGCACAGGCAATGACCATTCAAGGTGGTTTGGGCGCCACGGGCTCCGGTACCGCCGCGGACCCGTTCGTCGTTACGGTGAGTCCTGGGCCGAATCTCTTTCTCGATACGATCAATTTCGATCTGGGAACCGACACTCATTTCAACATGACGTCTTCGCTCAACAATATCCAGTTCTTCGGCGTGCCCATTTTTGAGAACGACGGCGATACGCAAGTAATCGCGCCAGCGGCAAGCTTTACAAATCAACCGCTCGCCGATCTCGGATTGTCGCCTTTTGATTATCACCTGCATCCACAGGGCCTGAATGGCGGCGGCGGAAGTTACACTCTCACACTCTGGGGCTCAACAGGAGGTCCTGCTGTCCCCCTTCCTGCTGCAGCGTGGCTCTTCGGCAGTGGCGTGATCGGTCTGGCGGGATTGGCCCGTCGGAAGATGATGGTCAAGGCCTAAGTACAAGGGAACCTCGACCCGAAGGGATCTTCACGATTCCTTCGGGTTCGTCAGCAGCGTCTTAAAGTGGATAAGTACTGAGTGGATCACGACTGGTCGCAGGAGTCACACCATGGAACACAGGCGCCAATCTCATCTCATCACAAGGTTGCTTAGGAAATATGCGATTCTCGCGGCCGCCGTCTTGCTCTGCCTGGAATCCGCTGGTCCTGCCTTTTCGGCCAGCCTTCATTCATTCAGCCCAAGCAGTCCCCTCTCGACTATTGCCGAAGCGGCGTCAACAAGTGGATCCTCGGTCGCTGAATCGCGGTTGACGATCTTCCATCTTGCGCAGACCTTTCTGGAACTCGAAGCCCCTGTCCAATCGGTTGCGGCTGAGCCGGTGGCGCTGCAGCGCAGTGAGTCTGTGACATCTGGTTCTTCTTTTCCTTCCCCCGCTATTCTTTTTGCGCTGGTCTCTTTCGGGATGATCGGAGTGGTATCTCGGAGCGTAACAGGTTCAAGGAGGTCGAGCCTCCCCGCTGCCAATCAGGCCTCCGTCTCCGGCGCCGCGCGAGTGATCGGTGTGTTGTCGCCGGACCCTGTCTTTGCTAAGGCCATCGAGACGCAATTGCGTCAGGCAAGTTATGACGTGCGCGCGGCCGGTTCGGCGAGTGAGATCGTTGCGGTCGCTGACCCGGCGGCTTTTATGCTCGTGGTTGTGGACCATCGAGTCCAAGATTGGGATATGCTCCGAACGGATCCGCTGTTACGGAAGATTTCACTGATGGGAGTGGTGCCGCGTGGTCACCTCTACACCGAAGATCAGTGTCTAACGGATCTCGAACGGGGGATGGATGGACTGCACGACTTTCGAGAGGGCGAGGGCCTGTTTCTCGCGAGAGTGCATGCCTATGTGCGACGAGTCGATCGTGATGCCATGCGCCGCGGGGTCTATCAGGTCGGGGCGGTGCAATTAGATTCCGATACCCATGAAGTGACGATTTCAGGACGAGCGGTGAAGCTGTCCGCGAAGCCGTTTGCGATTTTGGCTGCGCTCATGCGGGAGCCCTCGAAGATTTTTCGAAGAAGCGAACTGGTCAATCTCGTCTGGGGACAGGACTTTGCGGTGGGCGGACACGCACTCGATGTCCATATCCATGCGCTGAGGCAACAGTTGGATCGAGAGCCGAATCATCGCTGTCGGTTGATTACCATCAAAGGCGTGGGTTTCAAGCTGAAACCTCTCTCCGTTGCTACGTCGGTGTTGGAGCCAGACGCCGGTCAGGCGATGCGGCCGGTGGCTGCTCAGCGTGGCGAGATGCTCAACTCGGTCGTCGGTCGACTTGAGGCTGTCCCTGTCCCTGTGCCTTCTACTGAATTGTCTCTCGGCAGGGGAAGGAGCTGGCGCAAGCCATCCGCGCGTCATCGAGGTCGATCGCATCGTAAAGCCGTGGTGCGTTCACGTCACCACGCCGCTGCTGCGTTGGCCGGGTAGGATATCATCGATCTGTCTCGTCATCGTGTTGCGATCAGCGGCCGATACTCCCACTCTCATACCTGTTTCGATGTCGTGGCGCATATTGGGTTGTCCCAAGCAGCTATGCGTGTGGCGCAAGCGAATGGTGGGAAGCGACCGATACATGGACGACGATGAACCACCGGTACAAGCATTCACGGAGGTAGGCCCATGCAAAAAGTACGAATCATCATCTTGCTGTCGGCGGTACTGGGCGGCCATGTGGGATTTGCACAAGGGGCGGCCGAGCAGAAGGTGATGTTGATGCTTGGTGGACAATACTGTGATCTCTATCTGGGAGATGTGGAGGCTGCTCTGAAACAGCTTGCCGGCGTGAAGGCCGTCGACATGAAGAGCATGAAGGGTCATGCCGTTGTGACGGTCGAGGGAGACAAGACGACGTCGAATCAGCTCGTGAAGGCCGTGAACGGGGTCAAAGGTGACGGGTGGCACTGTAGCGCTCAAATCATGAAGTAATCCGGCACCCTACGGACAGGTCAACCCCTGCAGGAGCATTCCCCTATCACAGTTGATGACAATGGAACCGATCTTACTGCGTATTCAGGAAACAGCCAAATTGTTGAGGGTCAGTAAATGGACGATCTATCGATGGGTCGACGAGGGTCGGTTGCGCGGTACGAAAATCGGGCGAGGGAGCTTACGGGTCTTTCGAGCATCCGTGGAGGAATTGATTGAAAAGACTCGAATCGAAGGGCCGGAGGTGCGCAATAGTGTAAAGCGGCAGACGGATCGCGTCGGTATCTCCAGGCCAAAGACGCCAAAGAAACGGTAAGACGCACGAATTTGGTGGCTTCTCCACGAACTCGATTGAGCGGGTACCAGCCCGCATTATTCATGAGCACTTCTACTGCAACCGCCGATACGCCGCTGCGACATGCCTGGCCGCGGTTCGACTACGGCCAGGCGGGCAGGTTCGCCCTTCGCGACCTCCACATACCGTTTCAAGTATGCGTCGGCCCCTCAGGGCTCCGCGTGCCCGTCTCGCCAGGCGTCTTGGCGGTTTCGCCACGAACTGTCATGAATAATGCGGGCTAGGCATCTCCTCAATCCTCTTTCCTGCTTCAATTCCAACTTGGTTAATTCGCCCGCAAGGGCGTCTTCTCTATATTCAATATAAGTTATAGCTTGTGCTATCGGTTCGGCCAAGACCGATACCTTTGCTATCCAGTCCATGCATTTGATATCATCAAAAAATATTGATGATTGTTTAACATCAAACGACTGCCAATACCTACACTTAGCCTGCCCCGGCTTGTATACTTCGGCCTACTAGAAGTTGGATGGTTTGTTCCAGGAGCTTCACCTGAAAAGGATACATGTCATGATGCACCGAACTCTTTTCCTGATGATCGGATTGGTCAGTCTTGGTCTGGCGGTGATGCCTGCTCATGCAGCGACGGTGACACAGTTGGAGTTGACCGGAGGGGCCGTCAATTTCGGTGGGCAACATCACGAGATAATGGACCGTCTGCTCGGCCAAGAGGGCACATTGAAGTTGGGGCAGTATCAGGCTATGGGTGAGATCGTCCCCTCGATCGGCAAAGCGTGTGAGACGTTCTCGATCTTCACCTCGGGGTTCAGCGGGGCGCCGGTTCCGTCGGCTACAGTGTCCGGCTCCTCGATCTCCGTCGACTTGTCTTCACTTTTCTTCGGGGCGAGCCGTGGGAATTTTCATCAATCCTGGAACATCGGCAGTCTGGCGACCGGCCTGTTCAATCCAGACAGTCGTGAGTTTATGGTCTCCTGGAATCATGTGTTGGAGGGAGACAAGCAAGCAGGCCCGGCGACATTTTTCTTGAAGGGGATCGCAGCGTTCTCCATTGACACCCAGCCGGTTCCGATTCCTGCCGGTGTCGTACTCTATGCCACGGGGCTCTTCGGTGTAGGATCATGGACCTGGTGGCGCCGACGGGTACGTCTCTCCGACGCGGCCTAAGACCGCTCCGCATCTTTCCTCTGGTTCCGAGAAGATACTGACTGAGCGAGCCAGCCGTTTCCGGGCGTTTCCACGCTCAACTTTTTGATCATTTCGAGCCTTCTGATCCAATCGTGCCCGACCAGAGTATGAGATCTTTCCACTCCTGGTTGCGCACCAAATGACAACGGATGCTCATGATTCGTTCAGATGATTTCATTCTGATGGCTATCTCCAGGATTCACCGTTGACCATGCACGTAGGTTGCTGTAGGAATAACCATGATGACTAAAGAATCAAAAACACGAGCGAAGAGGGTGCGGTTCTTTCGTGCGTTGGCGGACGATATGAGAGTGCGTATTCTGGAACGGCTTAGGGGTGGAGAGCAGAATGTTTGCGCGCTTTCAGAGAGCTTGCAAACCGGCCAATCGAAACTCTCCTTCCATCTTCGTGTACTCAAAGATGCCGGTCTCGTGGTCTACCGCCCGGAAGGGCGATCGATCTATTACACGCTGAACCACCACGCGATTCAGGAGGCTGAAACGCTTCTTGGTCATCTTAGGGAATCCGGTGTATCCATCTCACAAACGCACTCGCGCGCAGGGAGCTCCTACAGGAACGCTCAACGGAATCATGAAGCGGTTGATGTGCTTGAGTGAATGGAACAACACGTTGAGCTTCTCTACGGCGGGAGTAGTCGGCTAAGAAGCTCTCACTGCTCATTCTGCTTCCGATGCGACTGTCCAATGGGCTGCGATGGCTCGCGCCATCGATCAGTGGACCAATGGTTGGTCCGACAGTTTGTAGCCGAGGGATTTCACGGACACAATCGAGTCGTCGAGGAACGGCATTTTCACTTTCAGCCGGCGCACGTGGACATCGACCGTGCGAGTCGTTCCGTAATAATCGTAGCCCCAGACGGCATTGAGCAGCATGTCGCGCGTCAGCACCCGGCCGGGGTGCCGTAAGAAGTGCTCCAGCAACCCGAATTCTTTCGCCGTCAGGGGCACTTCCTTCCCCTTCACCGTGACCTCATGGCGAATCAGGTCCATCTGGAGCGGCCCGTAGCTCATGGACGTCGGCTTATGCTCGCTCGTTCGCTCCAAGCGGCGGAAGAGCGCCTTCACCCGAGCCACTAAGGTTTTGGGACTGAACGGTTTCGTCACATAGTCATCGGCGCCCAGCTCTAACCCGACGATGGTATCGGACTCTTCGTTCTTCGCCGTCAACATGAGGATCGGCAGCAAGGCGGTGTCCGGCTTCTGCCGGATGGATTTGCACACTTCCAGGCCGTCCATTTCCGGGAGCATGAGGTCCAGGATGACGAGGTCGGGGTGTTCACTGGCCACCAGTTTCTGGGCTTCGAGGCCGGTCTGAGCCAGGCAGGAGCGAAAGCCTTCCTTCTCCAGGTAGTGTTTGACCAATTGTGCGATCTCCGGCTCATCTTCGACGATCAGGATGGTCTTGGGGCGTGGCGAGGCCATAGTCGAGTCCTCTCATCACCGCGGTTCGGCGCACAGCAACGGTGGGACGAGCATACGCTGCGTATGTTACAGCAGTATTAAATCTTCAGGGGTTCTAACGGGATGCGGACAGCCGTAAGGGGCTCGTGGGTACATTTGGAAGATCACGGACCGAGGAGTGTCTTCATTTCCTCTTCCGCCAATTCGATGGCTCCGCGAGGAGTGTAGTGGACGTCGTCCAGAAGTACTTCGGATAAACGGGTCGGTTGATCCGCTTTCCATCCCCGGTCGTCCATCAATCGTCGTGAGTTAATGACGAGCACGTTTGGGTCTGAGGCGGCAATGGCTCGCAACGCACCTGGGTAGCGGTCATATTCGGCTTCCTGCGCCGGGCTTAACCCCTTCCGATAGGGATCGCTCATCAGGATGATGGGAAGATCGGACTTGCCGCTCCAGGAACGGATGCGCGCGATCAATTGCTCGGTATCGACCCGAAAGCTTTCTGCCGACGAGCCTCCGCCGATATCGTTGGCGCCGAAATGGAGAATGGCGGCGTCGAACCTCAAGGCCCGAAACAAAAGGTGGGCTCCTCGATAGGAACTCAGAAACTGCTTCGTGGACAGTCCGCCAGTAGCGAGATCCTGAAAGACAATGCCATGGGGACATTGTTCACTCTTAAAACGTGCACCGATGATATCCGTCAAGGTTGATGTTAGGCTCCCGAGAAGCTCCAACTGGAGATATGGTTTTCCGTTAAGGGGCAGTTGGACCGTTTCGAAGGACTTGACGATAAATGTCGCATCAGCCAGTGAGAGCGGCGCGGTTTCTTCGATCGTCGCTGTTGCAGAATAACTCGGCACCACGTCCGAAGGGCGCGCTTTATAGAGAATGCCTCCGGACTGCGGATGGGTCGCCGCAAAGACCTCGGCCCGTATCGACCCCTGAGTGCAGAAGTATTGATTGGTGGTTGGAACTTCCGCTGCCGGGTTGAGACTCCGCGCATCCGGTTCCAGTACCATCAGTTGACCATACTGCTGTCCATTCACCGACTGAGGTCCTGCCGGCGCAGCGTGGGCTGCAGCCGGGATGCCTGGTAAGAGGATATCTGATCTGATGCGGGTCGGGGAGCCTCCTGGTTTAGCCGCCGCGCCACTCAGCAGCCAATCTCCAAAAGGAGCACCACCGCTAAAAGAGTGATAACCGGCCACCACGGTTTCAGGCACGTTCTGGTACCGTTTCCAGGCTTCGTATTGGAGACGTGGCACATACACATCGCCCTTTCCTTCCGGTGAGGTTTCCTGTGAATCGCCAAGCAACGCTAGACGGACAGTGCGCGTTCTTGCCTGGGTCCACAATCCGGAGAATAGAGCGGGCGATTGAGTAAAGGACGCTTCGACTTGATCAAAAGGCAGCAGTGCAACCGATGGAGGCGTTGATGGAGGAGGGGGCGGCGACGGTGGCCCAGGGGGTGTCCCTTTGTTGATGCCATGGTGGGCGATCATGTCTTCGACCGTCACGACTTCAATTTTTCCTTCCGCTCGAAGCTTGACCAGATAGTCCGCGACCGCGGGAAAGTCTTGATCGTACCGTTGCCACTCTAAGCCGAGTTGTTCACCATATTTCACGGCATGGTCAATCGCCGCGATGACGTTGACCAAGGGTTCCGCGTCCGCCGAGACGGCCCAAAGATTGTAGGGATTTATGAGCCCTCCATAGAGGGAGCGCCCGGTTTCGTCGGAAAAAATGTTGCCGCTGTATGCAGCCACCACACCTCGTTTCGCGAGTTCGGCATCGAGCGCGGCGTTGTGCTTGGCATCTTCGTAACACCAGAAGATCGGGCGTCGGTAGCCGAGGCGCTGGAGATCAGCGAGGTGCTGGTCCATGTCGGCGGCAGCAGTCTCCAGCGTGTGAAAATCGATGTAGTTCAGGCCATCCGTGGATTCACCTCCGATGGTCCATCCGGCTGCCACCATTTCTAGTAACTGCCCATTGGTGAATCCTCCTTCCAGTACGACGCGGCTTGGATCTTTGAGCATCTCAGTGACCGGGCAGTAGGAGCCGATGAGGTTTCGCGCTCTGGCTTCTGGAAAAAGCTGGGTATACACGCTGGCGAAATTGTTCTCGCCCCAGATGTTGATCTGGGGTTTCGTGTAGTAGCCGTAGATTAAATCGCTGAAATAGAACGTTCCTGAAGTGTTGGGCTGGAGATCGAGGAGAATTCGGAAAGTGGTGAATGTCTGGTTCATCGCGGCCCCGCCGATGTTGTTGACGTGGTCGCCGGCCTGCCAGGTAATCGGATTCCATCCATCGATCATTCGCTGTCCGATAAGGTTTCTCCACCACTGGAAGATGAAATATTGGGAAAAGCCGGGGGATGTCGCCAGATCGAGTCTCATGGACGGCAAGTCCGTAATGGATGGCTGATACCAAAACAATCCAAAGTTTCCAACGTCGTTCAGCGGACGATCCTCCATGTCGACGAGGATCTCGATCCGGCCACCACCGGCACCGCCGGTGCAGGCCGCCTTGATGTAGTGGATACTTGTGTTTCCCCCAAACGGGGCATACGGGGGCAACGTATTATGGTCATTCACCTGACTGAGGTCACAGGTTGCTGTGCCGCCCGTGAGTCTGGGCCAATTGTGAATCGATGTTTGCCCACGCGTCGGACCAGATCCATCCGAATGCCATAAGACTTGATGGGAAGCCACTGGTAAGCCAGCCGGCGGGCTGGCAGACTGGTTGGTTGGCACAGACCCTTGGTTGTCCTCTGCTCCACAGGACAACAGCGTGCCGATCGTCAAGACAACGAGCGCTACCCTGAGACGCTTTTCGTTGGTCGTGTCCTTCTTGTCACGGCTGAGATGCCACATCCCCGTCCCTCAAGCGACTGATCGAATTCGGACCGTAGTGCCCACGTTTTCGTAGCACACTGTTCCGTACAAAATCCTCTCGTGTCGTCCATATTTACAATTTGTTAACAGAGATTTGAGCGATCCGTGTCCTTTACGATAACAGCGGACAGTAGACTGAGGTCCCCTGAAGAGTGAGGAGAAGGGGTGCCCTGTGTGGACCACCAGACTCCGTAACCGTGCGGTGGTCGCGCTAAAGGATTCTTCGGACGTGGCTATGTCCAAAGTCGTCCTCCTCAGGACGTGGCCCAACCGGCATCGATCATCATGCTAACTATTTCTGCGTTGGGTCCTTGGTGGATCAGTTTGAAGTCCAGTGCCCGAGAGCTGGGTCTGCTCGGGCGAATTCCAATGTACGTGTTCGCCTCCGGCCTCGTGATCCTCGCCGGGTTGACACGGGAAATCATCGTGGCGTCGACGTTCGGGCTTAGCGGGGACCTCGATGTGCTCGTCGCCGTCATGGGGTTCCACCTCTTGTTCGGGGTGCAGGTGGGCAATGCCATTCAGCAGGTGTTTGTGTCGAAATTGGCGTCGCAGCATCACCATCGTCTCAGGCCGCTCGTCAAACAAGCCGCGCTTGTCCTTATCCTCGTCAATGGGGTCACTCTCACTGCGCTGGTCCTCGGGTCTGGGCCCGTGCTTCGTTGGATTTTCCCGGACTTCACCGTCGACCAGCATGAAACGGGGATCCGTTTGATCCGGCTCTTGCTCTTCCCGATCGCTTGCGCCGGATTGGCGGGAATTTTGCGGGGAGGCCTTTCCATCATCGGCAGTTTTGCGCCGGTCCTTCTTGGCGGGGCGGTCGTGTCACTCTCAACGATTGTATCGATTCTTGTCTTGGCCGATCGATGGGGAATCGATGCGCTGGTATGGGGGTTTGCGGCCGGACATTTCCTCGTTCTTGTCTGGTTTCTGCTGGCGTTGTGGAACTGTCCGGACTCACCTCCACCCGCAATCGGGGGAGAGCAGAGTCGGCCTGTTGAGTTGAGCGAATTATGGCGTCCGGCATTGATCGTGCTGTTCGGGGAATTTCTGTTTCAGGCGGTCGTTATGACGGAACGGAGCTTTGCGTCCGGATTAGGATCCGGGAAAATCGCCGCTTTCTTCTATGCCGGCTCGATCATCGCGGTCCCGCTGGCCCTGTTTACCATGCCGATCAACACGACACTCTTCCCGAAACTGGCCCGCGCGTTCCATACCGGGCAACGCGAGGGGCAGGCGCTGTTGATGCGATATGGTGCGGTTCTTTTCGGTGGAGCGCTCCTGTTCAGCATCGCACTGGCTCTTGGCGCCAAACCGTTGATCGAGATCGCATTGGTCAGAGGAAAATTTTCCATGGCCGACGCCGAGCTCACCGCCCATATCTTGACGATGCTGGTGTGGGGATTACCGTTGGCTGGCTTGTACGGGATTATTAGAAATTCGTTCTACTCGCTTTCGGACTATCGCACGCCGGTGGTGGGATACGGGATCAAATGGGTGACCCTCATTCTGTGCGGCAGTTGGCTGGTTCCGTCTCTCGGCGTCGACGGACTCGCCATTGCCTCTGTGGCCGCCCAAGCATCCGATACGAGTGCGATGGGGTGGCTCTTGCATCGTCGCCTGACCAGACAGTCGGAGGCATTGTGACACCGACGATTGACGAGGATGAGCTCTCGTTTCCGGAACACCACACCTGGATCGGCCTTGTCTTGGGTCTGTGGCTGGCGGGAGTGTTTGCCGGATCGCTGTTCGGAAGGATGGAGGGACGCAAAGGGCATGTGTACGAAATCATCATGCTCCTATCGCTTGTGTGGCCGTGCGGATACTTTCTGCTGAGCCGCTGTCGCTTTATCCCGAGCGGTTTCAGCACGGGCACGATCGTAGGATTAGCGGTGTTTGGAATGTTCTGTGGGTTGAGCGCGCTGGTGAGCCTGGCGCCGCTCGAATCAGCCCAATACACCGCACTGACGATTCTGACGGTGATCGTCGTGCTGCAGTTCAATACCAACTTGGACGCGGCACAGTATGAGAGAGGGATGAAGACGTATGCCGTAGCCATGGCGGTACTCGTGTCTGGGTTTGCCCTCTACGATTATGTACCGGGGCGACGGCTTGGGGGTGGGAAGGAGATCTTAAACCCAGCCAGCTTTGCGTTGGTCACCATGTCCGTGTTTATCACGGCTATGGCGATCAGAAGCGCCATCGTTCGAATCCCGATTCTCGTTACCATGGGGACGGTGATCTACCTGACCGGTGCTCGTGCGTCGGCCTTAGCGGCGATGGTCGGGCTCGCAATTACTCTGTTTTCCCGCCGACGGACCGCAGGAACCAGTGGGTACCTCTTGCTCATCGGCTGTGTGGTAGTCGGTATCGCTCTGGTCGCGTACTACGGCGAGGTGGTCGTCCGTGGCGCAAGCGACTTCTTTGCGATTCAGGACCGTCATCGTGGCTTAGAATCGGGTGGATCAGGACGACTCGAAACTTGGAAAACGACATGGAATCTGTTTCTAAGCCATCCGATTCTTGGGGTTGGATTTCGAACGCATGAAGCTGTTTTAAAGGTCGCCTCGTCCGCTCATAACGGCTACCTGGCGCTGCTGGCGGAGATCGGGGTGATCGGTTTTGCCGCGGTGTTGCTCGTGACGCTGTCGGGCATGTGGAAAACTTGGCGTCGAAATCAAGTTTCTTCTCAAACGTTTACCTATAGCGTGCTGTTGGGAATGGCGTGCGGATATTTTGTGCTCGCGATATTCGAACGCTACTTCATCAACGCGGGTAATCCGACCTCACTCCTGTTTCTCCTAAGCATTCTTGGCCCCTCCTTGTCCCAGGAGGAATCGGAGGCTGCAGAGACGGCTCAGCTGGATGGCGATGATGGGACGGGGGAGTTTGTTGAAGACTCTCTCGACGATGATGGGTTCGAACCGCAGCCGGAAACGATTGGCGCTCGATGAGAAACGGAACTACAGATCATATTCCGCTTGTCGTACTGCAGCAAGTCTGCATCCCACATTACCGGCGACGCCTCTACGAAACCTTGGGGGCCGATCCGCTATTCCGCTTTTTGGTACTGGCTGATCCGGTTGCCGATGTGCCCTATCTTTCATTGTCAGAAGCTCCGAGCCAATGTGAGTTTGAGGCGGCCACACAATACCTCTTCCGACTTCCCTTTGGATGCTCGTTGTCTTGGCAACCAGCTGCTGTGAGGGCGGTGATCCGATACCGCCCGGATGTCGTGATCGCGCAGGGCAGTCCCTATGAACTGACCGCTTGGCTGTTGACGATCGTTGGGCGAATCTTTCGCATACCGGTCCTGCTCTGGTCCCATGGATTGCAGGGTGACGAATCCGGCATGAAATGGCTGATTCGCTCATGGTTGTTTCGCCTATCTCGGGGGTTGCTGCTCTATGGTGATCACGCGAAGCAGCTTTTGATTTCCAAAGGGATTGCCGCCGATCGACTCCATGTGATCTATAACTCCCTGGATGACTCTAGACAGGCTGCGGTCTCTGAACGGATTACAGCAGAAGACTGCGGAGCGTTCCGCCGATCGCTCGGCATCGACTCACAGGACCGGGTGATCTGTTTTACGGGTCGTCTCCAGCCGGTGAAACGACTGCCATGGCTCCTGAAGGCCTTATCTCGTGTGGTTCGGCAAGGCAGGAACGTCCATCTCGTCCTGGTCGGTGACGGAAGTGAACGACCGGTGCTGGAATCGCTGGCGCAAGAACTAGGACTTGTCCGGTTCGTACATTTCCTTGGCGCGACCTACGACGAATCCCGACTCGGTCTGGTTCTCTCCGCCAGTGACCTCGCCGTGGTTCCATCCGGGGCCGGCCTGTCCGTCATGCATGCGCTGGGGTATGGGACACCGGTTCTCCTCCACGACAGGGTTGAGGAGCATTTCCCAGAATGGGAAGCAGTGAAGGAAGGGGAGACCGGATGGTTCTATCGATACGATGACTTATCAGACTGCGCGGGAAAGATCATCGAGGCCCTGTTCCCATTTCCTCAGAAGCCGGCAATGGCGGTTGCGTGCCGATCGATGATCAACAACCGATATAACACGACTCATCACGCCCGTCAGATTACCAAGGCCATCGCCATCCACTGTAGGTTGGCCACTCTTGTCCCGAGCGAACGGCGACGCGAGGACGATCTGGTTCGGTGCGGACCACTCGAGCATTCGGTCAAGGAGAACCGGTGAATAGGACTCTGGGACAAGCGGGAAGGCGGTGCCGGCCATAAGCTCTCGGAGGTAAAACATCATGAGTTCGGCCCATCTAGGGATGATCAGATCAGAAATTTCAGTTGGACAGGTAATAGCCGGGCTGCATCCGGCTGCGGGTGGACCGTCGCGCACCATCGTACAGCTCTGCGATGCACTTGGAAGGAGGCCGGATGTCCGCGTGACGCTGGTGAGCCAGCGTCGGTATAAAGAACCGGTGATGCTTCCTGAGGAAGGTACGGTGCGTAGGCGAATTGCGGAGTCCAGGTCCCCTGTGTCATTGAAAATGGGCCTGCCGCTGCGGGCCGAACTGCTGCGGGTATTGCGGGGCTCGCCGTCCACTGTGTTACACAGCAACGGGCTATGGACGGCAGTGAACCACTGGGTGACACATCAGGCGCGTAGATGGCAGGTCCCATTGATTGTCCAACCGCACGGTATGCTTGAACCCTGGGCACTGGCGTACCGGGGCTGGAAGAAGCGGTTGGCACTGAGTCTCTATCAAAGGCGCGACTTGGAGTCTGCCAATCTTTTCATTGCGACGGCTGAGCAAGAAGCGGAGAGCATTCGGCGTTTCGGACTGCACCAGCCGATTGCGGTCATTCCCAATGGCGTTGAGCATGCTATCGGCGGCGAGAATGGAGTGCCGACTCATCATCGTACTGCTCGTACGGCGCTCTTTCTTTCCCGCATTCATCCTAAAAAGGGTTTACTGAATTTGGTGAGCGCATGGGGGGAGCTGCGGCCACGGGATTGGCGGCTGGTAATTGCCGGACCGGACGAGGATGGGCATTTGGCGCAGGTCATATCATCGGTGCATCAACAAGGGATAACGGAGTGCGTCGAGTATGTTGGTGAGGTCGAGGGGCAAAAAAAAGCGGCACTGTACCGCGATGCTGATCTGTTTGTGCTACCCACGTTTTCCGAGAATTTTGGGGTGGTGGTGGCCGAAGCATTGGCGTATGGGTTGCCGGTGATCACGACTCGAGGGACACCTTGGGCAGACCTGGAACAGTTCGACTGTGGGTGGTGGATAGACACCGGAGTGGAGCCCCTTGTCAGTGTGTTGCGCAAGGCGATCTCGCTATCGGATGATGAACGCAAGGCCATGGGCGAACGCGGCAGGCGTTATGTGCAGCGTTATGATTGGAACGTCATCGCTCGGCAGACTGCTGAGGTCTATCGATGGCTGTTATTGCAGGGGCCGAAGCCTGACTGTGTGAGAACGGACTGATCGATACATGTCTCAGGCACCTAGTCCAAGCCACCTATCCCTTGCCAATAGGCTTGCCCGAGGGGTGTGGCAAGTTGTCTGGCTCCTGTTGTACCGCCCAACTCCCAGACCGATGCACGCTTGGCGGCGTCTCCTGCTCAGGTTGTTCGGCGCCACGCTTGGTACGGGAGTGCATCCTTACCCCACAGCCAGGATCTGGGCGCCATGGAATCTCACGATGGGAGAAGGGAGTTGCTTGGGCGACTACGTGCGATGCTATTCGGTCGATCGCGTGATACTTGAACCCCACGCGACGGTGAGTCAATACTCGTTTCTCTGCACTGCAAGCCATGAGTATCGTGTCGAGGGAATGCCCTTGATCACAGCGCCGATTACGATCGGGCGGCATGCATGGATCGCAGCGGAGGCGTTTATCGGGCCTGGGGTAACGGTTGGGGAGCGAGCAGTGGTCGGTGCGCGGGCCAGCGTCTTTCGCGACGTGGATCCTTGGACAGTGATGGGGGGAAATCCCGCCCGTGTCATTAGAAAATATCACCTCGGAGACGGAGGCAAGGCACCATGACGGATACGGTCGTCGATATCTCAGGCTATACGTATGACGACGGAGAACTCAATGACTCACACAATTATCTTGTCCCGTCTCTGCTGGACATTCTGTCCACGGTCTCCCTTCCGTCGGACGCTCGGCGGGTGTTTGAGCTGGGGTGTGGAAACGGAGCGGTCGCCGCCGTTTTGACCGAACGGGGATACCGCACCACCGGTGTCGATGTCTCTACCCAGGGGCTGGAACAAGCGCGGCGTCGCTATCCTCACTTGTCGCTCCAGCCGGGATCAGCCTACGATGATCTTGCCACAACCTATGGACGTTTCCCGATCGTCGTGAGTTTGGAGGTTGTCGAACACCTCTATGCCCCTCGAGCCTTTGCCAAGACGCTCTACGACCTTGTCGAGCCGTCGGGTACCGCCATCGTATCTACCCCGTATCACGGGTACTGGAAGAACGTGGCTTTGGCGCTCACTGGGACCATGGATGCCCACTTCACGGCCTTGTGGGATCACGGACACATCAAGTTTTGGTCGATGAAGACACTCAGGGCCTTACTGCTGGAGGCGGGATTTCACGATATCTCCTTTAAACGTGTAGGACGCATCCCCTTCTTGGCCAAGTCCATGATTGCGATCGCCAGAAAGTCATAAGCGCATCCGACCGCCTCATCTTTTCCGCTGGAGCATTACTCTCTCGTTCGAATCCATCTACCTTCCATTATCTGCCGCCGCTGTACGCTCGGTTTTTAACATTCGGGTAACACAAACTTGATGTTGATGTCGATCCATCATTTTCTCCGAGGAGTAGACTCCGATGTCTGACGACTTAATGGGTGAATGCCCGGACTATTCGGACAATCGAGTGACGACGATGAGCCTGTCCGTTCTTATTCTTACGCTGAATGAAGAAAGTAATCTCGGTGATTGTATTGGGTCCGTGAGTTGGGCTGACGACATCGTCGTTCTGGACTCTTTCAGCAGCGATCGGACGGTTAAGATTGCTGAAGAGATGGGCGCACGCGTCGTGCAAAGGCGTTTCGATAATTGGTCGGCTCATCAGAATTGGGCGCTTGAGCACATCCCCTTTAAATATCCCTGGGTCTTCTACCTCGACGCTGATGAACGCATGACCGACGACCTGAAAGAAGAACTGCTCGCGATCGCCCGAGACCCTCTGCGCAGGCCGGTCGCCTACTACTGTGGACGTCGGAACATGTTCATGGGTCGCTGGATCAAGCATGCGATGCCGCCTGGCATGATCATGCGCTTCTTTCGCCCCCCATCGGTCCGATTTCAGCGTTTAGTGAATCCCGTTCCGGTAATCGACGGCTCGCATGGGTACCTGACCGGGATGCTGATTCATTACAACTTCAGTAAAGGAATCTCCGAATGGATCGAGAAGCATAATCGATACTCTCAGTTGGAAGCGCAAGAAGGAATGAAGTTGATCCATCAACGTGAAACCAGTGAGCCAGGACTGCTCTCCACCGATCCCGCACTTCGTCGGCGGGCGCTCAAAAACCTCTCGTTCAAGTTGCCCTGGAGACCGCTGATCAAATTTCTCTATTTCTATGTGTGGCAACGGGGATGGCTCGATGGGAAGCCGGGGTTTACCTACTGCGTTTTGCAGGCGTTCTACGAATATATGATCGTGCTCAAAATGCGCGAACTCGAGCGACAACAGCGCGGGCTCTCAACCTAAATGGAAGCGAGGCGGCTGTAATCTCATGGCCAAGACCATTTTTATCAATCGGTACTTCTATCCGGATCATTCGGCAACCAGCCAGCTTCTCAGTGATCTGGCCTTTGACTTAGCCGCTCGCGGCCAAGAGATTCATGTGATTACCGGGTGTCAGTTATACGGGAATGTCCACGCTTCGCTCCCCGTGGACGAATCAATCCGGGGCGTCCAGGTACACCGGGTGCGCACCTCTCGGTTTGGACGAGCCAAACTATGGGGTCGGATGTTCGATTATCTGACATTTTATCTGGGATCGACGTGGCGATTACTGCGACTGATCCGACCGGGGGACATCGTGGTGGCGAAGACCGATCCGCCGATGATGTCCGTCCCTGCGGCATGGGTTGTCGCGCTTAAGCGAGGGGTCTTGGTCAACTGGGTGCAGGATTTGTTTCCGGAAGTGGCGACATCTCTCGATGTGTACGGTGTTCGATTTGCGGCACCCATGCTCAAGCGACTGCGCAATCAATCGTTGCGGCAAGGACAGTCCAACGTGGTCTTGGGCGAAATCATGGCGGAGCGACTGCGCGCGGAAGGCGTTCCCTCCGATCGGATCACGATTATCGAAAATTGGGCTGATGGAGAAGCCATTCAACCGATCGGCAAGCGCGACAACCCGCTCATCCGGGAATGGGGTCTCGAAGGAAAATTCGTCCTGGGCTACTCGGGGAATATGGGGCATGTCCATGAGTTCAAGACGATGATTGACGCTGCGGAGAAGCTGAATGATGTGAAAGAGATCGCCTTTGTCTTTATCGGCGATGGAATCGCGAGGTCATGGCTCATTGCGGAAGCGGCTCGGCGTGGTTTAACGAATACTCAGTTTTTTCCGTATCAGTCGGCGGATCGTTTGCGGTGGAGCCTGTCGCTCCCGGACGTACATTTTGTGTCGTTGCGACCGACGTTGGAAGGGTTGATCGTGCCGAGTAAATTTTACGGTATTGTCGCAGCCGGACGGCCGATCATCCACATCGGTGATCCGGAGGGCGAGATCGCCCGCATTCTCGAACGAGAGCGATGCGGATGGAGTTTCTGCATCGGAGAAGTGGATGCGTTGACGAGCTGCATACTCCGGTTGTCTCAGGAGGGGCGTGAGGTGACCGATGCAGGATTGTGCGCACGTCAAGCCTTTGACCGGAAGTATTCTCGGCTCCACGCGCTCGATAGTTGGCGTCTGTTGCTGGAATCGGCGTCACCGGAGGTTCCCCCCGTCCATGTGACCGTGCCGGAACCGTTGGAGCAGCCCGTCACGGTGGGACGAAAATGATGATGCGATCACGAAGATCCAGATGTCTCGTTTTAGGGCTGGCGGTGGTCGGCGTGTGTGGTGTGTCCCTGCCGTCTGATTCTGTTACCACGATGGCGGTTGCAGCTCAACGACCCTTTGTCGTATTCGATGCGACACTTTATAAGAATAAACCTCCTTTCAATGGGTATCCGATCCGTCCGATCAAGCTGATCTACGACTCCCGCTTGTTTCCCAAGGGCCACAACCGCGCAGCCCTACCACCAGAAGAGACGGTACGATCTGCCGCGAAAGAGTTGGACGGGGTATCGGATAGGGTGGTCATCGACATCGAACATTGGCCGCTCAAGGGCGATCCGAAGATCGTCAAGGAGAATGTCGACAAATTCTTGGCGATCCTCTCGTGGATCAAGGATGAAACACCAGGGATTCAGATCGGAGCCTATGGAACGGTCCCATTGCCGGACTATTGGCGGGCGATTCGAGGCCCTGGGCATAAGGACTTTCACGCGTGGCAACAGGATAATGACCGGTTGGATCAGATGGCGACACAACTGAACGCCTTGTATCCGACTCTGTACACCTACTATCCGGATCGCCAAGGCTGGGTCCGGTATGCTGTGGCTCAACTCACCGAGGCCAAACGAAAAGCGATGGGGAAGCCAGTCTATGCCTTTCTCTGGCCGCAATACCATGACTCCAATAAAAAGCTGCGGCTACAGCCAATCGAACCGGAGTATTGGGAACTCCAGTTGGAGACCGTGTATCAACATGCCGATGGAGTCGTGATCTGGGGCGGATGGGGGGACAAGGGGCCGGAATCGTGGAATGAAGAAGCGCCCTGGTGGAACGTGACGAAACGGTTTTTGAACCGGATTGCTTCCTCTCAGCCGAACCGTCCGACCGATCTTACCGTACAGTAGAGGCCCCTCCGCTTCACGCCTTTTTAACAATCCGTTAACACAAACTTGAGACTGATGTGGCCACTCGGCGATCCTCCGGCGATAGACTGCTGCACTGACTTATTTGGTGGAAATCATCATGTCAACTCAACCTACGACGCTCGGTACCGTGCCGCCTTCTTCAGGCCTCTCTTTGGATCCTTCCTCGTTGAACCGAAGGAGTCCGCTCCTCTGGGCGTTTCTCGCCGTCGTCGCAACCATCCTGGGGTACCTGTACGCGGACAGTCTGCGATTTCTGGGTGAAGCGTGGCTGGAAGACAACAACAGTCACGGTCCCTTCATTCCGCTGATCTCGCTCTACATGATGTGGATGCGATGGGGACGGGTTCAATCGATCGAGCCTTCTGGCCTCTGGTGGGGGGTTCCCATCGTTGCCGTGGGGTTGTTCGTCTATGCCGTTGGACAGTTCGCTGCGATGTATGCGGTCGTGCATCTCTCGTTCTGGCTGGTGATTCTTGGCATGCTGACCTCCACCATCGGGGTATCCGGTGTGTGGCAGTTAGCCTTTCCCCTTTGTTATCTGCTTGCGGCCATCCCACCACCCACATTTCTGCAGTACGAACTCTCAAGCCGTCTCCAGCTCTGGTCCTCGGCCCTGGGGATCGAATTTCTCCGATCGATCGGTGTCATGGCCTTCCGAGACGGCAATGTAATCGATCTGGGGAAGATTCAGCTACAGGTCGTGGAGGCCTGCAGCGGGCTTCGGTACCTGTTTCCACTCACCACGCTGACGATCTTGGGGGCTTACCTGTACCGTGAGTCGTTCTGGAAGCGGGTGGTGCTTGTGCTCTCGAGCATCCCTATTTCGATCCTGCTCAATGGATTTCGAATCGGGGCGATCGGTGTGTTGGTCGAATATTACGGATCGGGCGCATCGGAAGGGTTTACCCACTTCTTCGAAGGGTGGATCATGTTTGTTGCGAGCCTCGGGCTGCTCTGCCTGGAGATGTGGCTTCTCGCGCGGATCGGTTCCAGGGCTCCGGCGCGTCCGTTCGTGGAACTGATCGGTCTGCCGGATACCGGCCCGCCGGTCATGCGGTCGGATAGTCGCCGGCAAAGCTTAATCCCGCTCTCAACCGGTCTGGCCCTGCTGATCTTGGCGGTGCCTGTCGCTCCGCTTCTGGTGCAGGAGGAGTTTTCTCCCCCGTCGAGACAATCGCTCTCGGAATTTCCCTTACGACTCGCCGCTTGGGAGGGAGTCGCCGCTCCGATGGAGCGACAGTATCTCGACGCGCTGCAATTGGACGATTACGTCTTAGCCGATTACACGGCGCCGGATCGGCCTCCGGTGAATCTCTACCTGGCCTACTACCTATCCCCGAAGAAAGGTCGTTCGTCGCACTCGCCCAAACAATGTATTCCCGGTGGTGGATGGGAGATTACTTCGTTCGAACCTATACAGATGGATCGGGTGCCTGGCGTCGAGTCGGGTCAGGAAATCAATCGGGTGGTGATTCAAAAAGGCGGGCATAAGCAGATCGTCTACTACTGGTTCAAGCAGCGCGATCGTTGGATTACCAGTGAGTATATGGTGAAGTTTTTTCTTTTCTGGGATTCGTTGACAAGACAACGGGCGGACGGCGCGCTCGTCCGGTTGAGTTCAGCCGTTCATGCGGGAGAGAGCGAAGACCTGGTCGACGAACGGTTGCAAACTTTGGTCGGTCTCGTGACGCCGTTGCTGCATCAGTACGTTCCGGATTGAGGTGAGGCGAAGTGGGTTCTGTCTTATTCTTCAGTTTCATGGGATCCTTGATCCTGTGCATGGCGCTGATTCCGACACTCTCGGCATCGGCCGGTCGACTGCAGTTTATCGATGTGCCGCGTGACCGGCATGTTCATCGGGAGCCGATTGCCAAGGTCGGAGGAATCGCCTTTGCCGTCGCGACGTTTGTGGCGGTGCTCGTCTGGGCGCCGAAGGATCAGCTGATTCTCTCGAGCCTGCTCGGCGGAGCGGTCATCTTGATGTTCGGGATCTGGGATGACCGGGTCGGTCTCAGCTATGGGATGAAATTCGCCGGGCAAATCTTGGCCGCGGTCATTGTCGTCGTCTTTGCCGGCATCCGCATTTCGTCACTCCCCTTCTTAGATGATCTCCTCATTCCCGTCTGGCTTTCGGTTCCGCTGACGGTAATGGTGATCGTCGGCGTCACCAACGCCGTCAATCTCTCTGATGGACTCGACGGTTTGGCCGGAGGCTTAGCGCTCATCAGCTTCGCCGGCATCGCGTATTTAGCCTATCAAGTGAATGAAATCCTGCTGGTGTTGCTCACGGTGTCCGTTCTTGGGGGCCTGCTGGGATTTCTTCGATTCAATACCCATCCGGCCAGGATTTTCATGGGTGATGCGGGCAGTCAATTCCTTGGCCACTATTTGGCCGTTGCCGCCATCCTTCTGACCGATCAGACGAGGACGGCCTATAGTCCGCTCTTGGCGCTTTTTCTTTGGGGAGTGCCGTTGTTGGATACGGTCGGCGTCATGATTCACCGGTATGTGCAAGGGCGATCGCCGTTCGTCGGTGATCGGAGTCATGTCCATTACAGATTGTTGGCGTGCGGACTGACGCACGGACAGGCGGTGACGCTTATTTATGTGGTCCATGCCGTTATGGTGGGCTGTGCCTATCTCTTTCGCTGGCAACCTGACGGGCTGTTGGTGGCGGTGTATGTGATATTTGCAGGCGGGTTGTTTGGCCTCTTCGTCGGTACGCCGAAGGCCACGGTCTCGGTTGAGGGTGGCTCGTCATCGGGCGCTCGACCTCGAGTACAGCGTGGTTCCCATCCATGGGCGGTCGGCGAAGTGTCGCTTACGATCTTATACCTGGCGATTCCGATGTACTTGATCGGATCAACCTTTGTCCCGCGTGAGATTCCATCTGATGCCGGTTTTGTGGCGGGAGCCTTGACGATCGCAGTCCTCGCCTCATTTTTTCTCCCCTCCGCCGCGCCGTGGGCCGTACGCGCCGCCTTGTATATTGGCAGTACCACGGTGATGTACTACAGCGACGTATTCCCGCGCGAGGTAATGGTCAAGGTCCTTACCCCGATCAATGTGGGCGTCGCCCTGTTGGCGGTGCTCGTGGTCCTTGCGGTCCGCTTAGTCGGCGAGGAGCGGTTTCAAACGACTCCCTTGGATTACCTGATTATCCTATTTGCAGGGGTCATGCCGTTTCTTCCGGGGATGACCGTGGGTGATATCCCAATGGGGCTTCTGACGGCGAAGTTGATCGTCCTGTTCTTTGCCTTCGAATTGTTGCTGAACATCCGGTCGTCTGCGGTGACGCGTCTCGGTGTCGTATCCCTGGTGATGCTGGCCGGGGTCATGCTGCGTGCCTGGTGGCCGTAAGCGGGAAATAGAGGAGAAGAGCGATGAAATCATGTGTCACAGTCGGACTGGTTCTTATTCTTGCCGTGGGGCTCAGCGCCTGTGGGGGCGCCGAGGAGCGCAAGGCCAAATATCGTCTCAAGGCACAAGAATACTTCCAGGAAGGGAATTTTTCCAAAGCCAGGATCGCCCTCAGGAATGTGCTTCAAATCGACCCGAAGGATGTCGACGCATATTTTCTCTATGCCCAAGTCGAAGAAAAGGAACAGAACTGGCGCAATGCCTTCGCGGCCTATCAGCAGGTGACCGAACTTCGCCCAGATCATGACCAAGCCCAGGTCAAGTTGGCGAAGTACTACCTGGAGGTTCGTGCGCTGGACCAAGCCAAAGAGATTACGGATCGGTTGTTGAAGAAACAACCGGATCATGTTCCGGCGAAGGCCATCAAGATCGCCATCACGGCGCTGTCCGACCGAATGAAGGAGGCGGTCAGCCAGGCGGAGAAGCTGATTGCTGCCGCACCGACGGAAGTGGATGCCGCCTTACTGATCACGGCGCTGTACACCTCCGTGCAAAGGACGGGAGAAGCGGTTCCGTTTCTGCGTCGAGCTTTAGAGGTGCATCCGGACAATCTTGAATTGCTGGATGTTTGGGCGACCACACTGATCAAGCAGGGGCAGAAGGGGGAAGCTGAGGAGACGCTTGAGAAGATCGTGAGACTGGAGCCGACCGTGTTCAATCACCGGCTGCGCCAAGTCTCCTTCTATGATGGACAACAACAATATGAAAAGGCTGAAGCCATCATACGGGAGGCGATTCGAGCGGAACCGGACAATGAAAAGCGCTGGTTGTCATTGGCGGAATACCTTGGGAAGCGTCGAGGCGTGGAACAAGGCGAAGGTGTGTTGCAGCAAGCCCGAAAGGAGTTGCCGCACAACGGCAAGATCTGGTTGGCGTTGGGCAAGCTGTACGAATCGACCCGGCGGGTCGAGAAGGCGCGTGAACTCTATCGCGAGATGGACAAGGCATTCTCGGGGAAACCTGAAGCCTATGAAGCCCAGGTGAAGCTCGCGAGTCTGGATTGGGCTGAAGGTAAGGTTGAGGAAGCCGCACGGACGATCGAAGGCGTCCTGAAAGAAAACTCGCGTTCCAGCGACGCCCTCTTACTAAGAGGGAAAATCGCGCTCCAACGGGGGAATGGGAAGGACGCGATTCTTGATTTTCGTTCTGTGCTCAAGGACCAACCGGAACTGGCCGAAGGCCATGTTCTCTTGGCCCGAGCGCATTTGCTGGCCGGGGAGCCGACCTTAGCCCGTGAGAGTCTGGATAGAGCGCTTGCGTTCAAGCCGACCCTGACCGAGGCGCAGACCTTATTGGCGGGCCTTGATGCGGCAGCCGGTCAATTCAAAGAAGCGAAACAGCGACTCGATCCGATCCTGGCCAAGGAGCCCGGCAATGTGGCGCTCCTCGGCATGCTCTTTCAGTTGCAACTGCAGGAAAAAGATTGGAAGAAAAGTCAGGATACACTCCAGCGGTTGCGCCAAGCCGGAGCCGATGAGGCTGCCGCAAGTTTGGCGGAAGGGCATGTGGCCCTTGCGCAACAACAGTGGGATGCCGCCGAAGCAGCGTATGCCAAAGCGGCTCAGAAACGACCACAGGCGGCGGAGCCGCTCATGGCGCTTGTGCAGTTGGATGTGCGACGCGGTCGTATGGTGCCCGCACAGCAACGTCTCGAATCTCTGCTGGCGAAGTCTCCGGAGCATCCCTATGCGGCGGGCTTTCTCGGTGAGCTCTTGCTTACGAAGGGCGAGCCGGCCGCGGCGATCTCCCAACTGGAGACCGCCGTTCGTGTCAATCCGAAATGGACGACCCCCTATGTGCATCTGGCTCGACTTCACCAGGCGCAGAAGCGTACAGAGGACGGTGATGCCGTGCTTCGTAAGGGGTTGGAGGTCAGTCCGGAAAATGAACAGCTGCGTCTGTTGTTGGCTCTGAGTCAGTCCGCGCAGGGACGTCATGACGAAGCCATCGGGCATTACGAGATGGTGTTGAAGCGTGCGCCTGCGTCGCTTCTGGCGGCGAACAATCTCGCGGCGGCGTTGGTCGATCACAAGGGCGATTCCCAGAGTCTTGAACGGGCCCTGGCGTTGAGTCGTCGATTTGAATCGGAAAAAGCCAATCCGTATCTGCTCGACACGCTGGGATGGGCGCATCATAAGCTCGGCCACGGGGCCGACGCCGTTCGGGTCCTGCAGCAGGCGACGGCGATGGCCCCGGACCATCCGATTCTGAACTATCACCTGGGCGCGGCCTATGTGAAGGTCGGGAGGGAAACGGACGCCGTGACCCATCTCAAGAAAGCCGTAGCTTCCGAAACTCCGTTTGACGGCTTGGACGATGCGAAAACATTACTTGGAGAAGTAGCAGGATGATCATGTCGCGAATCCTGGGCACAAGTCGGATCAGTCGTGCGATCGTGGTGATCGTGTGCGTCGCTCTTGCGATGCTCGCTCATGGTCGACCGCTTTGGGCGGAACCAGCGAACGTGGAGACGGCAAGCGTCGAGCCAACGTATCTGTTGGGACCTGAGGATGTCCTGAAGGTCTCGGTATGGAAGGATGAACAGTTGACGCAGGAAACCGTGATCAGACCAGATGGGATGATTTCATTTCCACTGATCGGGGAGGTGCAGGCCTCAGGTCGCACGGTAGAAGATGTTCGCAGTGAGATTGCGGTGCGTCTGACAAAATTTCTTCCGAATCCCAATGTGACGGTCACAGTTCTTAAGGTCCTCAGCTACCGGATCTATGTATTGGGACGAGTGAACAAACCGGGTGAATATCAAGCAGGGCACCATACCGATGTGTTGCAAGCGCTGAGCATGGCCGGGGGGTTGACGGCCTATGCGTCGGAAAACAACATTAAGATTATTCGGCGAAACGGAACCGACGAACTCGTGTTTCCCTTCCGCTACGGCGATGCCAAGAACGGACGAGACCTACACCAGAATATTCTTCTCCAGCGTGGCGATGTGGTGATGGTGCCTTGACGGGATGGAACAACCACAGGCTGATCGTGTCCCAACGTCCCGGTGGAAGCAACGCGCGCCGTGTCTTTGGTGCTGGGGGTTGGGTATGCTGGTGACGGCCGTCATCGGTTGGAGGGGCGACGCGTCGGCAGCAGAATGGTCGGCCGTCCCTTCATTGAGCGTCAAGGGTATCTACAACAGCAATCTGCTGTTACGTGACGGCAACAACGAAGTGTGGGGGAATTGGGTGACACCGGCTCTCAAATTCAAAGGAGCGACGGAATCATTATCTGTGGAAGGAGAAAGTCGAGCAGACTTTGTCCATTACTTTGGGGACCAAGATCGCTCCTTCACGAACTACTACTTTCCTCTACGGACATCGTATCGTACCGATCGGCATGTCTTGGGATTTGAAGGAGGCTTCACCAACGACAATACGCTCAGGGGAGAGTTGGAGACGACCGGCCTCGTCTTGTCTTTTACCCAACGGAACATGTGGACCGCCAATCCAAGTTGGAAGGTCGGCATCACCGAACGACTCTCTTGGCACAGCGGGTATAACTTTGTCGATGCGAGTTATCAGGATGGTCAGCGTCTCGGTCTCTTCGACTATCGGGTCCACGGAGGAACAACCGGGCCGATCTATAGCCTGACTGAGTTAGATCAGGTCCAGTTGACCGGTGAATACACGTTGGTCAGCATTCCATCCGCCGGACTGGAATCGACCTACTATGGCGCGCAGGGGACCTGGACCCATGACTTTGGAGATCGCTTGATTGGCTCTGTCGGAGGGGGCGGACGATTGGTCAAGTCGGACTTGGACATTCCCGGATTTGGATCCGTGGGCAGCCAGGAAATTGTGTGGGTGTACAATGCCTCCCTCAGCAAGCAGTATGAGCAAACGACCGTTCGTGTCGATGGGAGTCGACGAATCAATCCCAGCGGGTTTGGACGCTTGCTCCAGACGGATCGCGTAGGCGGGTCGCTTATTCATCATGTCAACGAGACGCTGACGGCATCACTCTCCGGGGGGCTCTACTTTGTATCAGGGATTGCCACAAGTCCGTCTGGTCGTGCCTTCCCGAGCGCGAGGTTCTTGTCCGTCAGCCCCAGTCTCTCCTGGAACTTTGCCGAGTCATGGACTATTGACGCCACGTATACGTTTGCGGAACGATCTGTCGAAGACCTCAACCAACACAATGGGGCACACTCACTGTTTCTGGTGCTCCGCTATGAAGGACTCAAATGGGCAGTGTCCCGGTAGGCCATGATCAGAAAGCGCAAGGGCGTGTTGCGACGAATCGTCGCGCGCCATCCCTGTCAGACTATCTTTCGGTGCTGCGCCGCCGTCGACGATTAATCCTTTTGGTCGGCGCGTCGTTTCTAGTGACAAGCGTCGCACTTGCGTTTCTCTGGCCGCCCGCGTATCGCTCGACTGCGACGATTTTGATCGAAGAGCAAGAGATTCCTCCTGATCTTGTTCGGTCGGCTATCGCGACCTATGTCGATCAGCGTATTGAGACGATCAAACAACAGGTGCTGAGCCGATCCACACTCTGGCGTATGGTCGAACAGTACAATCTGTACCAAGGGCTTCGCACCCGAAGCTCGACGGAGGAGGTGCTCGAACGATTTACAAACGATATCGAGATCCAGGTCATGAACGTCAAAGTGATCGATAAGCGATCGCAGAATCCGACGCAGGCGACCATCGCCTTTACACTGGCCTACGACGGCGAGGCGCCGGACGTGGCCCAAAAGGTCACCAATGAGCTGACCAGCCTCTTCCTCAACGAAAATCTAAAGACCCGTGAACGACATGCCCAAGAGACGACGTTATTCCTCAAACGGGAATCTGAAAATTTGGCTCGCCATATCAAAGAGTTGGAAGAGAAACTCGCGAAAGTCAAGCAGCGGGCGGACGGAGCCTTGCCGGAACTTATCCAACTGAATATGTCCTTAATGAATCAGGCTCAGCGGGAGCTGACCGATGCCGATCGCGACATCAGGAGCTTACGGGAACGCAAGACGTACCTCGAAGGTGAGCTCGCGACGTTAAAGCCGCATACGCCGATCATCAGCGCGAGTGGAGAACGGCTGTTGGATATGGAGGAACGGCTGAAAGCGCTGCGGGCTCAATCGGCCAGCCTTGCGGCCTACGTGAAGCCGGACCATCCCGACATGATCAAGATGAAACAGGAATTGTCGTCGCTTGAGAAAGAAACCGGCGCCACGGATGAACGCGGCGAACTATCCAAGCGCCTCATGGCGGAACGGGCAGCCTTGGCAGAACTCCGTGAGCGTATGAACGATGCCCACCCCGATGTGATCCGTGCCCAAGAAGTCGTGGACTCGCTTGAACGGGAGCTCCAGGCTGCGAACAACCGCGATGTCTCATCAACGGCCGTCAAGCCGGAAAATCCTGCCTACATCAACATTCAGTCGCAGCTGAGTTCCACGACCGCCTCGTTACAGGCGATGGAAGCTGCGCGGAGTGAGCTGAAACAGCGTATGGCCGAGTATGCGAAACGACTCGAGGCGACACCGACGATCGAGCCTGAATACCTGGACTTGCTTCGAGATCGAGAAAACTCCTCGCGCAAGCACCAAGAAATTACGTCGCGCATGATGGAAGCCCAGGTCTCTGCCGAATTGGAGGTCCAGCGGAAGGGAGAGCGATTCTCCTTGATCAATCCGCCGGAACTACCGGAAAAGCCCAGTCGACCAAACCGTCCGGCGATCTTGTTTCTCGGGGCCCTGTTTGCGATCTTTGGGGGAGTCGGTGTCGGTATCGCGGCGGACAATCTTGACGGCAAGGTCCATACAAGGGAGCAACTCGCCCGCACCATGCGAAACGTCCCGCTCGTGGTTATCCCCTATTTACCTTCAGATCGTGAGGTGGCAGGGCTGGCCCGTCGCCGTGTGGCCATCAGTCTTTCCGCGTTCGGGCTCGTGGCCGTGGTGGCGATCATTCTCCATCTTGCGTGGAGACCATTGGACGTGGTTTGGTATACGATCCTGAGGAAATTCGGCTGACGCGAACACAGAGAGGGATACGAATCTGATGGAATACCTCCAGCAAGCGCAAGAGCGATTCAAACAGCAAATTGGGTCGGCAGCGACCGATCCACGACGCCGTGTTGAGGATGTCGGTCACGCTGGGCGACCGGACCTTCCGATTGTCTATACCGCCACCAAGACGATGACGCTGCCCGATCATGTGATGCGCGAGCAGCGACTGATTACCGGGGTCGATCAAGGCCCATTTGTCGATGCCTATCGTGTGTTGAGAGCCCAGGTTCTCCAGCAGTACCGTCAAAAGGGATGGAATGTGATCGGAGTGTCAAGCCCAACAACCCAAGAAGGCAAAACACTGACGGCGGTCAACCTGTCTCTCTCTCTGGCCATGGACTTGGCCCACACCGTGCTGTTGGTTGATGCCGATATGCAAAGTCCATCGGTCCATCGTCTTTTCGGGCTGGGGGCTGATACGGGATTGAGCGAATACCTATTGGACAATGCCCCCCTGACGCAACTGCTCATTCACCCAGGAATCGGTCGGTTTGTCTTCCTCCCGGGGGGGCGATCGATCAAGAACTCTGCGGAAGCCCTGGCATCACCCAGAATGACCGGACTCGTTCATGAACTGAAGCATCGTTATCCGGCTCGGCTTGTTGTGTTCGATCTTCCACCTCTCTTGTCTCGCGCCGACTCGGTGGGATTTGTCCCACACCTTGATGCCTTGTTGCTGGTAGTGGAAGAGGGGCGCACCGCATCAGCCGAGATCGAACAAGCCATGGACGTGCTGAAAGGCACCGTTCCGATTCTGGGAGGGATTCTGAATAAGTCGGGCCGGCACATGTTGACCTTGCGACAAGCCCGGAAGCTCGTTACACCCGATCGGTGAGTCACGCGATGTACGAAACCTATTACCAGCTGAAGACCAAGCCGTTCACACTATTGCCGGACCCCGACTTTCTCTATTTGGGGGCCAAGCACAAATTGGCCTTGAGTCTGTTGGAATATGGACTGGCAAACGGATCCGCGTTCATCGTGATCACGGGGAATCCGGGCACAGGGAAGACCACGCTGCTGAACCGGGTCCTGGATCAGTCCAGTCATCCATGGGTCATCGGTGTTTTGTCGAATATGCACGGCGGACTGGGTGGGTTGATGCCGTGGATCGCGGCCTCCTTCGGCCTGCCGACCAATGGGAAAAGTGAAGTCGATATCTTTCATGACTTTGCGCGATTTCTTGAGCGAGAACACGGCTTCGGGCGACGGGTGCTCCTGATCCTTGATGAGGCACAAAACGCTGTGGTGGAAGTGTTGGAGGAACTTCGTCTCTTATCCAACCTCAACGATGGCCGTCGCCGATCGTTGCAGATTCTACTATCGGGGCAGTTAGGTCTTCAGGATCTGCTGAAACGACCAGGCATGGTACAGTTCGCGCAGCGAATCGGTGTGGAATATGTGCTGGAGGGTCTCTCGGAAGACGAAACCGTGGCCTACATCGATCATCGCCTCGACGTGGCAGGTCGGAGTTCGCCTCTCTTTTCCACGCTTGCCGGTCGAGTCGCGTTTCGACTCACTGATGGAATACCGCGTCTCATCAATCAATTGTGCGACCATGCCCTTGTCTATGGCTATGCGGAACAGGCCGAGAGAATCACCGCACAGGTGCTCCTGGCAGCCGCCACTGCCCGAGCGAAGCATGGGGTCATTCCACTGGTGATGTCGCCTGAGGATGTGCAGTTGTCCGAGCATGAACTCGACTCAGAGCGCCAGGGCGTCACCGGCAACACCTCCACGGCGACCGAGCACCCGATGGAGAAGCAGGCAATCCACCCTGTAGAAGGACAGTCTTCAGAACCTGGCATGGCTCAGGCGCAGGACCCATCCTTGGCGCATCGGGAAGGTTTGGCATACACGGTGATGTCGCCTGAGAACGTTGATCTGTCGGAACATGAACCTGACTCGGAGCGAATCGGCGACACCATCAACACGCCTACCGTTATCGAGAGGTCGATGGATAAACAGGCAGCACAATCTGTACAGGTGCAACATTCCGAGCCCAGTCAGTGTGAGGATCTCTCATCGCTGTACCAGGAGGGTCTGGCACTGAAGAAATCCGGGGAATACCGGAGAGCCATCGGATTATTCGATCGGTTGGCCGCACAAGAGTCTTGGTCCGTCAAAGCGTTGGCGCAAAAGGGATTGTGCTTTCAGGCGATCGGGAAGCACGACCAGGCACTAACAACCCTATTGGATGCTTCGAGTAGGCGGGCGTCGACGAAGGAAGAAGGGATGAATGTGCAATATCTGCTAGGGCGAACTCTAGAATCACGAGAACGGTACGATGAGGCTCGAGAGATCTACGAGGCATTGGATCGAGAGCAGCAGGACTACCGAGATGTGCCGGACCGTCTCGCACGATTGCATCCCTCCGATGAGTATGTTGATCATGAATCTGTGGGGTCCGGGACGCGATTGGCGGCATTCTGGCGCGGGTGCGGACAATTTCTGCGAGGCCGTCACGGGTGAAGATTGTTCCTCGTTCGACGAAGAGCGACTACCAATAATACGGCCAGGGATGCCAGTAGGGCGACCAGTAGGGTCCCCAATAGGGGCCGGGACCGATTGGGCGGCGAATGCGGGGTGGATCCCTCTCATCCTCAGTGAACACACGCAGATTGGTGATGTGTACGAGTGGGTAGGTATACTGGGTCTCATCTAACGGCAAGACGATGGTTCCGTCTAGCTTCCCGGTTATGGTCAGGAACGTCCCGGGCGGGACCGTTGCCGGATCGAGAAAGTCTTTTTGTAGAGCGACGAAGCGACCTTCGGATCGGCTGAGGTCCATCGTCGGTTGGAGTGCAGACGTCAGGGGCAGTTGTAGAATTTCAATCCGAGTACCTTCCTTGAGCCGACGGGCTCCCAATACCTTTCCTCCGAATGTCACCGATTGGCCGCTATAGGATTCCGGGGCCGACTTCACCTGCGTATAACTGATTTGCGGTGGACCTGACGGGAGACCGTCGGCTTGATGCTCCGACATGGCGCAGCCCGACAGGGCAGCTAGACTGATGATAAGACAGACAGACCGAAACTTTTGCATGGACCAATTATAACAAAAGCGCAAGGAGGCACTCCATCCGTTATAATGGGCTTGGGCGTTAGGTATTGATCTGTGAAAGGAGTAATTACGATGGGTGGTTTAACGATGTCGAGGTGGAAGGGGATGCTGCTCGTGGTGGGAGCCATGGGTCTGTTGATGTTGCCGTTCAGTGCGGCAGCAGCGAAGCCGGAACTGAATGGTAAATTCGAAATCCTCAAGGACGAGCCGTCGACGCATCAGCGGGGCAAGGTGAAGATCATTGAGTTCGCCGACTTTTATTGCCCGCATTGTCATCATTTTGAAGAGACGGGGGTCACGCTCCTTCGGAAGGAATTCGGTGACAAGGTCGAGATCACGATGGTCGGATTTCCTGTCATCCCTGGAAAGCTTCCTACTGCGTTCGATATGTATGAGCAGGCGAAGTTGATGGGCAAGGGGGATCAGATGAAAACCGTGCTCTTCCGCACCATTCACAAGGAAAAGCTCGACGGAGTGCTGGACCGTTCGATTCGGTCGCTCTTGATCAATGAGGTCGGCTTGGATGTGAAGGCGTTTGAGGCTGGGCTGGAAAGCGGCAAGCCGGCCAAGTTGTTTGAAGAGGGGCGTCGATGGGGAGAGCGGATCAAGGTATCGTCGACCCCATCACTCTTGCTGGATGGAAATATCAAAGTCGATGGTGTGAACATGACGCCTGAAAACGTCGTCACGATCGTTCGGAGCATCCTCGAGGCGGATGCGAAAAAATAAGGAACTATGAAACCGCTTCCAATGATGCAGCCGGTCGCACAGGGGGAACTCGATCCCGTGTGCGGTATGACGGTTCAGCCTGCCACGGCGGCCGGTTCATATGAATATCGAAACAAGAAATACTATTTCTGCGCAACCAGATGTCTGGAGAAGTTCCGAGCCGACCCTGAGTATTACCTGACCCCACCGGCACAGCGTGTTCCAAAACCATCCCCTGTGCCTGCCGGCCAAAATGCAAAATATGTCTGCCCGATGGATCCCGAGGTGTCAGAAACCAAGCCTGGGGCCTGCCCTATCTGCGGGATGGCGTTGGAGCCCGAGGATGTGACCGTTCTGCCGACACGCACCGAATATACCTGTCCCATGCATCCGGAGATCGTTCAGGCCGAACCAGGGAGCTGTTCAATGTGTGGGATGGCTTTGGAGCCGCGCACGGTGACGGTGGAAGAAACCAACCCGGAACTCGTGGATATGACGCGCCGCTTCTGGCAGAGCGTGGCTCTCGGGGCGCCGATTTTTGCCCTGATGATTTCCGAAATGTTGCCGGGGCATCCGTTGCAACAGCTTGTCTCTAGTCGCGTGCTTGTCTGGCTTCAGTTCCTGCTGGCCACGCCGGTCGTGCTCTGGATTGGGTATCCTCTGTTCGAACGCGCGTGGGCGTCGATCACGAGTGGCCACCTCAACATGTTTACGCTCATCGGCCTCGGGACCGGTGCAGCCTATCTCTACAGTGTCGCGGCTACGCTGATCCCCGAGGTATTTCCTGACTCCTTCCGTTCGCATGGAGGGGAGCTGGCCGTCTATTTTGAGCCGGCGGTGGCGATCATCGCCCTTGTATTGTTGGGACAGGTGCTTGAATTACGGGCGCGGAGCCGAACCAGCAGCGCTCTCAAATCGCTCTTAGGGCTGGCACCGAAAACAGCCCGTGTGATCCGAAGCGATGGTCGTGAAGAAGACACTCCTTTGGAGCAGGTGCAGGTCGGGGATCGATTGCGCGTGCGGCCGGGCGAGAAGATTCCGGTGGACGGCGTGGTGGTGGAGGGTTTGAGTGCTGTCGATGAAGCGATGGTAACCGGTGAGCCGATTCCGGTGGAAAAACAGGCGGGGAGTAAAGTGGTGGGGGCCACCGTCAACGGAACGGGCAGTTTCGTGATGCAGGCGGAGCGAATCGGTCGGGAGACATTGTTGGCGCAAATCGTCCGGATGGTCAGTGAAGCCCAACGGACCCGCGCGCCGATTCAGCGGCTGGCCGACCTCGTCGCCGGCTACTTCGTGCCGATTGTGATCGCAGTCGCGATCATCACGTTTACCATCTGGGCAGTCTTTGGCCCGGAACCGCGAATGGCCTATGCGTTATTGAACGCAGTCGCGGTGCTCATCATCGCGTGCCCCTGTGCATTGGGCCTCGCAACCCCCATGTCGATCATGGTGGGAACTGGACGCGGAGCAACGGCGGGCGTGCTGATCCGGAACGCCGAGGCACTGGAGACTCTGGCCAAGGTGGACGTGCTCGTTGTGGACAAGACCGGAACGCTCACGGAAGGCAAACCGCGTCTGATGGCAGTCGTTACCCTTTCACCGGTCACGGAGCACGATTTGCTTCGGTTGGTAGCGGGCCTGGAGCAAAACAGTGAACATCCCTTGGCAGCTGCGATTGTTTCCGGTGCTCAGGATAGAAGCATTATTCCGGCCAAGGCCCAGGAGTTTCGCTCTCTCACGGGAAAGGGCGTGACAGGCACCGTCGAAGGCCGGACGGTAGCTGTGGGGACCACGACGTTTCTCAAGGAATCGAACATCGAGACCGCAGCGTTGTCGGCTCAGGCCGAACCCCTGCGTCATGCAGGTCAAACCGTCATGTTTGTCGCGATCGACGGCAAGCCGGCCGGGTTGCTGGGTGTGGCCGATCCCATTAAGTCCACCACGTCGGAGGCCATCGACCTCTTGCACCAGGAAGGCCTGCGGATCGTGATGCTGACCGGCGACAATCGGACGACCGCGGAAGCGGTGGGGAGACTGCTTCAGCTGGATGAGGTCCGCGCCGATGTGTTGCCTGAGCAAAAGGCGGCGGTGGTCAAACAGTTCCAATCGGAAGGACATATCGTGGCGATGGCGGGAGACGGCATCAACGATGCCCCGGCATTGGCGCAGGCACAGGTGGGGATTGCCATGGGAACCGGCACCGATGTCGCGATCGAAAGCGCGGGGGTCACGTTGGTCAAGGGAGATCTTCGTGCGATCGCGCGGGCCCGGCGTTTAAGCCGCGGCACCATGAAGAATATCCGACAGAATCTCTTCTTCGCCTTCGTCTACAACACTCTGGGTGTTCCCATTGCTGCCGGTATCCTCTATCCATTCGTCGGGGTGCTTTTGAGCCCCATGATCGCGAGCGCCGCCATGACGTTCAGCTCTGTCTCGGTCATTGCCAACGCGCTGCGGCTCCGCCACCTCGACTTATGACCTCGACAATTGCGGGTAGCTGATAACTATGCTAGCTTCTGCCCATCATGCCTTCCATGCGCGATAAGAAATTCTCGTTCCACACGGTTGTTCTGAGTTGGGCATGCCTGTGGATGCTTGCGGCTCCTTTGTTCCATGTTCATCCGGAGGCAGATCACCGGCATGGAGAAGAAGGGCATCATCACGGCGGCACGGTTCACACTGCGTGGTCCCCGGATCTTGACTGCGAATTTGAATGTCACCGGCCGATGGATGGGAGCGAGGCGTCCGAAGAGAGTGGCACCGTTGAAGTGGTCATTCATGCGGGCAGCCGACATACCGAGTTCAGCTTGTCGCTCCTGAACGATTCTGCTGGTCGAAAGCCTCTCAAGCCCTTTTTTTCGCAGGTTCCCGCCTTGTCTCCTCCCGTCGTTTCAAGCGTGGGGAGGTATGCTCGAATCCAAAGGGATTCCGAACCTCTTCCATCGTCCGTCCCTCATTTTCACGGTATCTCTTCCCGCGCGCCACCCCGTTTCCTCGTCTAGCCTTTGTACTATTCCTGTTAAGTGATGAGTAACAACGTCACGGACGCGTGAACGGGATGTGTCCGTATGAAGACTTCCCAATGGGCTTGTCTGTGGAGGAGATGTCCAATGATTCCGCACATAGTGATTTTTCTTGTAGCGTACTTGCTGACCCCCTCTGGATTTCTCGTCGACCACGCGGAGGGAGCTGAATCAATCGCCACGCCCTATGCCTTGCATGAAATCTTGTCCCTTGCGCTTAAACACAGTCCGGTGATGACCGGGGTTGCCGCAGCGCTGGAAGAAAGCCAGGGCAGACAGATGGCCGCCGGTGCTTTTCTGAATCCGACTGTGAGCGGTGCGGCTGGCCGGGGCTCGATTCGAGACCCTCGTACCGGCGTCTCGATTGTGGAACGGACGATCGCGGTTGAGCAGCCGCTGGAATGGCCGGGTAAACGGCTGGCTCGACAACGAGCAGCGGATGCGGGATTCTCCGGGGCACTCGCCGGCATCGAAGAAGCCAAAGTATCGGTCACGGCAGAGGTGAAGGCCGCATTCTACCAACTGATGTTTGCCCAGCAGGATGCCCAGTTGGCTCAAGAGAATCTCAGGACCATGGAGGATTTCCTCTCACTCATTCGGGCTCGGGTTGAGACGAGGGAGTCGCCAAAATTCGAGCTGATCAAAGCGACAGTGGAATTGCAAAAGGCCGATAAGGATCTCGCGCGTGCGGAAAACGCGCTGGTGGTCTCACGAGCCAATCTCAATAAGGTTGCGGGAAAGACGCTTGGGGATCAATTCTCCGTTCAAGGAGAGTTTGAGGCGGTGAAGTCCGGGCTGGATTTGCGTGTTTTGATGGATCACGCCATGGCCCGCCATCCGTCGCTTCGCCGACAGGAGAAAGCGGTGGAACAGGCTCAATTTGCGTTGGAACACGAACGCGCGGCACGTATCCCGAATGTGTCGGTGTTAGGACAATATCATCGGGAAGCAGGGGATGAATCTGTCATAGCGGGCCTAAGTCTGCAGTTGCCTGTCTGGTATCGTCGTCAAGGGGAGATCGGTGCGGCGATAGGCGCCCATCATCGAGTGATGGCTGAGCGCACCCGATTGCAGCACGAATTAGAGCAGGCCGTAACGCAATATTTTCAGGAAGTGCAAACCGCGCAGCGTCAGATTCAGGTCTTTGAAAAGGGGCTTCTCTATCAAGCTAGGGAAGCGTTGGACATCGCGCAGTTCAGTTTCCGGAACGGCGTAGCGAGTCTTCTTGAAGTGATCGACGCCCAGCGCGTCTATCGTCAGATGCTTCTCGAGTTTGGTCAGGCCAGAGCGGCCTATTCGCTCGCATTGGCAAGATTAGAACAGGCGGTAGGAGGCATGCCATGACGATCATCCGAGTGCGTGCTTCATCCAACATGCTCCGACCTCCCCTGATGCTGATGATGGTGGCCATCTCGCTTACGGCATGTGACTCCAGACGAGAGGAAGCGGTGAAACCACCAGCCTCCGAGACCAAAACAGCCGACGCCGTCGTGATCGAATTACAGGAAAGGAGTTCAACACTCGCTCAGCTTCGGACAGACAGAGTGGGATTTCGCCCCATGCAGATGCGCTTGAAAGCGCAATCGGGAAAGATTCTTCCCAACGAGAATCGGCTCGCGCATCTCAGCGCGCGAGTGCCGGGACGGATCGTGGCGGTGTATGCCAATCTCGGCGATCGAGTCAAGTCCGGCGATCGTTTACTCCTGCTCGACAGCCTGGTGTTAGGAGAAGCGCAGTTGGTGTATCGCAAGAGCAGGACAGCGGTGAGGATGACGGAAAAATCGCTCGAACGGGCTCATGCTCTGCTGGATCGTGGCGCCATCGGGGCCGGCGAGTATCAACGGCGCGAAGCCAATTCTGAAAACGCCAGAGCCGATCTCCATGAAGCTGAAGAGAACCTGCACCTCCTCGGCATGACGGAGCGAGAGATCGAACGGTTGGGCGCTGAGAAGCTGCCACATGCAAAGGTGGCGCAGGTGTTTCTCCGAGCTCCGTTTTCCGGGGAAGTCGTCGAGCGGAATGCGACCATCGGAGAGGTTGTCGATCCCAATAAGATGCTGTTCGCCGTCGCGGACCTTTCTACTGTGTGGGTCCGCGCCGACTTTCCGGAACAACAGGCCGGACGACTGCAGACTGGATTGCAAGTCGAGGTGCGTGTGCCAGCGTATCCGGATACCGTCTTCCGCGGCGCCGTCACCTATATAGGAGCCATGGTTGATCCGGCGACTCGGACAGTCATGGCGCGTTCCGACATTCCCAATATGGACCGACGGTTGCGGCCGGAAATGTTTGCGGAAGTGACGCTCGTCACACCGGAACAACCGGTCTTGGCCGTGCCTCGGGCAGCCATCCAGCAGATCGGTAGCCGGACGATGGTGTTCGTTGTACGCGGTCCCCGACGGTTTGAATCGCGCGAAGTGAAGATCGAGGAGTCTTCCAAGGAATACGTCGAGGTCAAGGGAGGTGTGGAAGAAGGTGATGAGGTGGTGACTCAGGGAAGCTATGCCCTGAAGTCCGAAGCGCTCCGTGAACGCATGTCGATGGAGGGCCCGCTATGATGGAACGGCTGATCCGCCTCTCGATGGAGCAGCGGCTGATCGTCCTTCTTGCAGTTGCGTCGATGATGGTAGGCGGGGTTGCGGCCTTCAACCAGTTGCCCATCGATGCCTTTCCGGACGTGACGCCCGTCCAAGTCCAAGTCATCACCCGTGCGCCGGCGCTCGCTCCTCCAGAAATCGAACGGCTCGTGACCTTTCCGCTTGAGGTTGAATTAACCAATTTGCCAGGAAAGACGGAGTTGCGGTCAGTCTCACGCTTCGGAATCTCGGTGATTACCGTCGTCTTCAAGGATTCCATCGATATCTATTTCGCGCGGCAGCTGATTTTTCAGCGACTCGTCCAAGTGCGGTCGCAACTTCCCGAGGGGGCGGAACCGTTGCTCGGGCCGCCGAGCACCGGGCTCAGCGAAGTCTTCATGTATCTCGTGAAAGGACCTTCGCAGGATCTCAGGGACCTGCGCACCTTACACGATTGGGTGATTCGACCGATGTTGCGGGCCGTGCCGGGTCTGGCCGATGTCGACACCTTGGGTGGGTTGGCGAAGCAGTACGAGGTCCTCGTGGATCCGAACAGACTCACGAGTCTTGGCCTCACGCTGCGTCAAGTGGAAACAGCCGTCACAGAGAATAATCAGAATGCCGGAGGCAGTTACATCGAGAAGGGTGGTGACAAACTGGTCATCACGGGGCAAGGACTCGCGCGATCCTCAGAGGATTTGGAACGTATCGTTGTCGCAGCCCGCAAAGGGACGCCGGTATATCTCAGAGACGTGGCGCAGGTTCGCGAAGGACATGCCGTGCGGTTAGGCGGTGTCACGCGGGACGGACAGGGGGAAGTGCTCGAGGGGATTACCGTGATGCTGCGGGGAGGGAACAGCCGGGAGGTGGTGTCTGCGGTGAAGGACAAGGTGGCGCTGATCAATCAGGTGTTGCCGTCCGGCGTGACGGTGACGCCGTTCTATGACCGTAACGAGCTCGTCACTCGTGCACTCGATACGGTCGAGCGAGCATTGTTGGAAGGGGCTGCGGTAGTCGTGTTGGTTCTCTATCTGTTCCTGCGGAATCTGCGCGGCGCGCTCGTGGTCGCCCTCACCCTGCCGATGGCGACATTGGCCACCTTTCTGATCATGCAGCGGACCGGTCTTTCCGCCAATCTGATGTCGTTAGGTGGGTTGGCGATCTCTTTGGGGATGATCGTGGATGCAGCGATTGTCCAGGTGGAAAACGTGGAGCGGCACCTCAACGAGCAACCGGAAGGCCAATCCTCTCTGCTGACCGTATCGGAACGAGTGCCCGTGGTTCTCCGAGCTGTCCTGGAAGTGCGGCGCCCGAGTCTATTTGGCGAATTGATCATTGCCCTCACATTCGTCCCCTTGCTCACCCTCGAAGGCATCGAAGGCAAGATGTTCGTTCCGCTGGCTATGACGGTGGTGATCGTCCTCATGAGTTCGTTGGTGCTGTCGATGACGGTTGTTCCGGTGTTGGCGGCCATGCTGATGCGGCCACGTCCAGCGAACGGGGCGAGTCCTGCGCTGACGCGAGGGCGTAAATTATATCGATGGTTCTTGGAGCAGGCCATTCATAACACGTCCGTCGTCGTCGGTGCCACAGCTGCCCTGCTGGTCGGTGGGTTGGCGTTGATACCGTTTATCGGCCGGGAGTTCGTGCCGATCATGGACGAAGGATCGATCGTCGTGAATTTGGTACGACTTCCAAGTATAAGCTTGAGCGAATCACTCAAGATCACAGGAGAAGTCGAACGACTCTTGCTGGATATCCCGGACGTGCGTTCCGTGGTGTCGCGGACCGGGGCGAATGAACTGGGGACGGACCCCATGGGGATGGAACTCAGTGACATGTACGTGTTGCTGAAGCCAGAATCTGAGTGGACGTTGCGCACCAAGCCCGAGATCGAAGAACAGGTGCGTCTACGACTTGAGCAGGTATCCGGCATCATGTTTGGCTTGTCCCAGCCGATCGCCATGCGCGTGGATGAGCTGGTGTCCGGAGTCCGGTCACAGGTGGCGGTCAAGCTGTTCGGCGATGACCTCGACATCTTGCAAGTAAAGGGAGAGGAGATTGCTCGGACATTGCGGCAGGTGAACGGCATGTCCGATATCCGCGTCGAGCAAATCTCCGGCCTCTACTATCTCAAGCTCAATATCGACCGGTCCAAGGTGGCTCGCCATGGCATTAATGTGGCCGACATCACGGAGGTCATACAGGCCGTTGGTGCCGGGATCGAGGCGGGAGAAGTCTTCGAAGGGCAGCGGCGATTTCCAATCGTCGTGCGATTTCCTGATGATCGGCGGGAGGATGTTGAGTCGATTGCAGCCCTGTGGGTCACGGCGCCGGACGGTTCCCGTATCCCGTTGCGTGATCTTGCCGATATTCAGATCGTGGAAGGTCCGGCGCAGATCAGCCGTGAACAGGCGAGCCGCCGCATCGTCATTGAAGCGAATGTGATCGGGCGCGACCTTGTCGGTGCTGTCGAAGAGGCTCGGGCATCGGTGGAAAAGCGAATACAGCTTCCGCCGGGCTATTATGCCGCCTGGGGAGGGCAATTCGAAAATCAACAACGAGCCATGACCCGCCTGGCCATTGTGGTGCCGATGGTGATCGGACTCATTTTTCTGCTGTTGGTCCTGACGTTCGGGAATCTTCGGCAGGCGGCGCTGATTCTCCTTGCCATTCCATTCGCGATGGTCGGCGGCCTCGCGGCGTTGTGGATCGGCGGGCTCTATCTCTCTGTCCCTGCGTCCGTGGGTTTTATTGCGTTATTTGGTGTGGCCGTGCTCAATGGGGTCGTCAAGATCGCATACATCAACCAGTTGCGTCATCAGGGTATGCCGCTTGATGAAGCGGTGTTGACCGGCATGGTCATGCGACTCCGGCCCATCTTGATGACAGCGCTCGTGGCTGCACTTGGGCTTACGCCGTTACTCCTCGCAACGGGACCAGGTTCCGAGATCCAGCGACCCCTGGCGACGGTCGTCATCGGGGGATTGATCTCATCGACCCTCTTGACGCTGGTCGTTTTACCCGTCCTCTATCGGTGGGTCGAGCAGCGTGCCGAACAATGAATCAACAACACGCAACAGAACTTGTCGCTTGCCACAATTCGCAATTCATCCTGAAGGAGAAAACTATGTCCCTGGCTAGCTCGTTTGGGCTGTATGTGCTTGCCGGCTTGTGTGAAATCGGTGGAGGATACTTCATATGGCTAACGCTTCGGGAAAGTCGGCATTGGGGTTATGCTGTGGCAGGTGCCGTCATCCTGATTATCTACGGTATCATTCCGACTCTACAGCCTGCCCACTTTGGGCGTGTTTATGCCGCGTACGGGGGCATGTTCATCGTGTTGTCGTTGGTGTGGGGTTGGGGCGTGGATGGCGTGCGCCCGGATCGCTATGACGCGATCGGAGCTCTACTCTGTTTGGGCGGCATGATTGTCATCATGTATGCGCCCAGGTCATAAGGAAGAAGTCCGTGAAGGGACGGGCGAGCATGGGATCGGTGGCTGAATGCAAACATGGTCGATGTACACGAGAGTTTGTGCGAACCCTGCTCAGCGCTCAATCTGCAGTTTCAGATCATCGAAATAGGTGACGGCATCGGATTTGGTCCACAGTCCAACCTGACCGGATGCGAAGGTCTTATCGCATAAGTCAAACACCTCTCCCTCATCAAACAAGACTTGGACTCGGCATCCTCTCGTGACGACGCGGAGGGTATGCCACTGTCGGACATCAATGATCTGATCGAAGTTTTTCAGCATCTGTCGGACGCCCTTCACAACTTGATGAGCACGGTTTTGTATGCGTGTTCGGCACCCTTTGCCATAAGCTGTCCGAGCACGCGAGAAGGGCTCTTCGCCCGATCCCACGGTGCCGCATCCCCCATGCTTCCCACCAGGAATGCGCGATCGCCCTTCAGGCGAAACTCGCCGCTGTAATGCGGGTGATCAGTAGCCTTGAAAATCCTGGTGCCCTCGTCGCCTTTTGGCGTGCCGAACTTGCTTTCTTCGGTGTGCCCCAGTGAGGCAAGAAATCCTGAGCCAGCTATGAGTAGTATAAAAGCCAGACAATGCACGAGCTGAGTCATTGTGCCTCCTTGTTGGCTACAACCCGAATCAGCAGGAATCGCTGAGGATGTGATTCGTTGTCCATCATTGTAACATGCCGATACGTTGATCTACCGACAGGCCGCGTCATACATGACGGTATCAAAACAGGTAGGATAGGCGGGCGACGGTTTTCAGATGTCACCGTATTTGCTGCGCGGCTTGGTCATAAGTACGATGTTGTCGTTTACGGCTCTGCACCAACATGGAGAGAGATTGGCCGTCATGGTTGAGCGTGTGACATATTGAATTATGGATACCAGTGATTGGTCCTACGTGGTAGGCTCGGGCGGATAGTGTTGGACCGATGACATTTTGCTATAGAGGTTGGTGAGTGAAACACAGTCTATTGATGATCATCTTGTGGGGACTCCTCAGCAGTCTGGCGGCCGTCGATTCAGGTTTGGCCGCTACCCCGCAGAGCCCGAAGACGAGCGCCCAGGATTTGCAGCGCCAAGTCAAGAACACGGCCAATAAAGTGATTCCGGCGGTCGTGAGCATTGCCTCGACCGTGATGGTGCGCGACCAGGCCTTCAGCGACGAGGCGTTGCCGTTCGGCCTGTTTAAGGAGCCGCCGACCCGTCGTCAGTATGGACAGGGCTCCGGCGTGATCGTGTCGCCTGAAGGCTACATCATCACCAACAACCACGTCGTCGCCGATGCCGTAGATGTCGAGGTCGTGCTGGCAGACCGGCGGCAGTACAAGGGGAGAGTGGTTGCGACGGATCCGAAGACCGACGTTGCCGTGGTGAAGATTCAGGCGACGAAGCTTCCCACCATTACATGGGGCGATTCCAGCGAACTGGACGTCGGGGACTTTGTCCTGGCCATCGGCAACCCGCTGGGGCTGAGCCGCACGGTGACGTTCGGCATTGTCAGTGCGGTCGGTCGCGCAGACGTCGGCGTGGCGGATTTTGAAGACTTCATCCAGACGGATGCGCCGATCAATCCTGGGAATTCAGGCGGCGCGCTGGTCAACATCCATGGCGAGCTGGTCGGGATCAATACGGCGATTGCGAGTCCGACCGGCGGCAGTGTGGGCGTCGGATTTGCGATCCCCAGCAACATGGCCCGTGCCGCGATGCAGAGCCTGATCAAGACCGGTCGGGTCGTGCGGGGATTCCTCGGTGCGTCGACGCAAGATGTCAGCCCCTCATTGGGGAAAATTTTTCATCTTCCGGACGTCAAAGGGGCGATTGTCACGGACGTGCAATCCAAGGGGTCTGCCGAACGAGGTGGTCTGAAACGGGGCGATGTCGTCGTGCGATTCGACGGGCGAGACGTGATGGACAGCGGTCATCTGCGGAACCTGGTGGCGCAAGCGTCGATCGGCAGCAAGCATCGCCTGGATCTGGTCCGAGATGGCAAAGTCTATCAAGCTGAGCTGGTGATTCAGGAGGCTCCGCGTGAACGGACGAAGAAGACGCAAACGACGACAACCACGTCGACCATCCATCCGCTTGCCGGCGTGGTCTTCGACGATGTGACACCCCCGTTGGCGCGCCAAATGGATTTACCCGTGAGCAGCGGCGTCGTCGTGACGGATATCGAAGAAGGGAGCCTCGCCGAAGCGTCAGGCTTGCAACCGGGTGACGTCGTGCTGGAATTCAACCGGCAATATGTCCAAAACTTTTCAACCTTTCAGCGCCTCGCCGATCCCCTGAAGCCCACCGATCTCGCTCTTCTGCTCGTCAATCGACAAGGCAACGTTATGTACATCCCGATTCAGGGAGAGTAAAGAAAGACGGTCGGCGAGATTTGAAGCCCTTACAGGTTCAGAGACTGTAGGTTCCGATAGTATCTCATCGTTTCGTTCTCAATCACTTACAGGAGAGTTAGAGGTAAAGAAAGATCCGATGAAATCACGTGGGACGGGATATGTCTGCCACAGTTTAGCCACAGGTGACGACGTGATACAGTCGCATTCAAAACCTTTGGAGGGCATGATGTCGGAAAGCCTGTGCCGACTCTGCAACCGCGAAGCGGCTTTACAGCACAGTCATATTTTCCCTGCATTTCTGTTTCGGTGGATGCGCGAAACTTCAGGGGGAGGCTATCTTCGTCACGGGATGACTCCCAACCAGAGAGTTCAGGATGGACTAAAACGCTACTGGTTATGCGAGGAGTGTGAGGGCATGTTCAGCCGATCGGAAACCGCTTTTGCGAACAAGGTTTTGTATCCATACACAAAGGACAGTTCAAGTCGCATCATTTATGGAGAATGGCTTTTGCGCTTCTGCGTGTCGATATCTTGGCGGGTTCTGCACTTTCTTAAGGAAGAAACTTCACTGAACAACCTCGGGACCGATGTAGTTGCACGCATTAGTAAGGCCGAAGCTACCTGGAAGGAATTTTTGCTCAGTCAACGGCCACACCCTGGCCTTTTTAGACAGCACCTATTGCCATGTGATGCTTTTAAGTCGACTACCGCCTGTCAGGCTCTATCTCCAAATTTCAATCGCTATATCATGCGCACTACAGATATGGACGTTTGTGAGGGACAAACCTCTAGCTTTGTGTACTCGAAGCTCGGTCCGTTCATCATTTTGGGATTTATCCGTCAAGATTGTCTGAACCATTGACAAGGGTCGGGGGTCCAGCTCAAAACTGGCCAAATTGAGCCACGCACGTACACGATTAACAAAGGCCTCTTTGATCACATAAATGCACGGGCGCGGATTGTCGCACAAGTTAAATCTAGGATCTCCCCTCGTCAGGTGCAGAAAAGCAACGAGGCTCTGCGCGCGAATGCGGAGAATTATGCTGGCAGCGATGAATGCATGGCCATGCTGAATGATCTGAGAATGTTCGGAGAGGCAGCATTCACACGAGATGACTTGCCTAAAAAGGATGAGTCAAAGGAATCAAAGACCTCTTCCTGACGTCTGCGCATTGCAGATTCGAGGCCTCTGTCATTGCTACGGTGGCCTCCACTCGCGACGAGCATTCTATTGCATTGGGACCTTCCGGTGGTCGAAGGCTCGTTCGGTAAACCAGACGAGCGCGATGACGATCACGGCTTGTGAGTCCACAGTGAACAGCGACTCAGGGTATGAAGGGGATCTGTGAATCGGGCTGGGCCTACACTCAGTCTCCACGATATGTGACGCCCCATCGGTCGAGTGAATGAATAATATCGCGAAGCGTTTCGCCATAACCTCTCCTCGGTATCATTCTTAGCACTCCGCACAGAAATGTGCGCACTTGCCTTTAGCGCACGCAAGCCGTATCTCTAGAGAACAAACCGGGAGGTGGTTATGAAAGTGCTCGGGTATACCCAAGCCCATTCGCTGGATCAATTCAACCTTCAACCAATGGAGTTGCCTGATCCGATCCCCAATGGTCGAGATCTCTTAATTGAAGTGAAGGCCATCGGGTTGAACCCGGTGGACTACAAGGTTCGCTCTTGGCGATCTGGCTCCGATGGGAACCCCATCATCTTGGGCTGGGATGCGGCGGGCATTGTGCGAGCCCGTGGCGAGAATGTAACAAGGTTCAGCGCCGGCGACGAGGTGTTCTACAGTGGTGACCTCAATAGGGCTGGATCCTACGCAACCCAGCAACTCGTGGATGAACGGTTGGTCTCCAACAAACCAAAGAATCTTTCGTTTGTCGAAGCAGCGGCACTTCCACTGACAAGTTTAACGGCCTACGAAATGCTCTTTGAAAAGATGCGCCTTACTGAATCCGATCGACGGACGATCCTCATTATCGGTGGCGCCGGCGGCGTTGGGTCGCAAGCGATTCAGCTGCTCAAGCTAAAAACCTCTCTGAAGGTGATTGCCACAGCTTCACGGCCGGAAAGTCAGCAGTGGGTCGCCGGCCTGGGTGCCGATCATGTTGTGTCTCATCAGACCTTCGTTGATGACATACGCGCTCTGGGGATAAAGTTCGTCGACTTGATCTTCTGCACGACCCATTCAGGTCAGCATTGGTCCAAGATCGCTGACATCATCGCTCCATTCGGGGAAGTCGGGATGATCGATGAGGCAGATGGACTGGACCTCTCTCTCGTCAAGCCAAAGTCGGTGAGCCTGCATTGGGAGTTTATGTTCACGAAGTCGCGCTTCGACTATCGTGCAGCTTCCCAGGGAGACATTCTGGAGGAAGTGAAGGGTTTGATTGAATCCGGGAAGATGCGCACGACAGCCAACCGCCTGTTGAACGGATTGACGGTCGAGAATCTTCGTACCGGCCATACCTTGCTGGAACAGCACACCAACGTTGGGAAGGTTGTCGTGCAGGTGTGAAGGCGGTTCTTCTACAGCAGAAACGGATGGTAATCGAAGACTAGTTTGGAGAAGTAGACAGGCGCGATGGCGGTGAAGCTAGGATACCCAGCCGGCGAAATGTAGGGCGCGTTCGAGCCCACTGTGCCTGGCTCGAACGCGCGGCTGGCTTACTTCTTTCCAGGCGTTACGGCTCGCAACACCGGATAGTACTGGGAGAACACAAAATTGATCGCATGCCGCTGGTGGCACCCGTTGCATTCGTCTGTCTTGTTCTTCGCAGACTGCTCCTTCAACGGATAAGAGTGCCCGAAGCTATAGTATCCCCAGTTGCCGGGCTCAGTGGGATATCGCTTGGCGTCTTTCACGGACACTTCGAGGCCGATAAAGTCTCCCTGAAAATGCCCATTTCCGCTGGCGGCTTCTTTCTCTCCCACGCTCACTAATTCCTTCACAATGACCGTCCCGTCACGGTACTCTCCGGTCTTTTCAAGGTGGGCGAAGCTGTCCGGGTCCATATACACGTTGTGGAATTCAGGAAAGTTGGCTTTTCCGTCATTCAGATCGTTAGGAGTCAGCGGGGTCCCGACATAAACCCATTTGCGAAAGGAAAACAGCGGCCTTTTCATTTTGCCTTCAGGGGTGTATTCCACCCACTTGTTTGCCGAGGCCGTGCCTCCAGTCGCCATAGCTGAAGGGGAGCCGGCAGTTGCGCAGGGCGTAGGGATGGCTGTGAGCCCTATCGCGCTTCCGAGGATCAGGGTCGCCAGTGGAAGCGACCGATGTGTGAAAAGGTTGTACCGAGGAAACATGGTTGACCTCCCGTCTAAAAGTGAGAATGGCGTACAAAGGCCGCTCATAAAATCGAAGGTCGAAGGGTACGCGTCCTCCTTCTAGGATTCAGTCATCCTTATGACAGTAAATTGGAAACTAGAATGGTAATGAGCAGAAAGCTGATATGAGGAATGTGTAGTTCCGAGGTGCGAGACCTAGATGGGAGTTGTCGGTGAAAACCTCTGATGATTTGCGATCCAGGTTCTTGGCTGCCTTACGCGCGCTTCAGCCGCTCTCCGTTCGGAATCTGTCCCATCGTCGATTAGTCTACGCCTCGTTCATGCCCGGGAAGACGTATGTGGTTCAAAGAGGGTATATACGGCTCCTGGCCATTGGGAAGGAGGGCGAGCAGTTCACCAGGATGCTGCTGGGGGAAGGAGCCATCTTCGGTGATTTGCCGTTTACTCCAGGTATGAGCGTCAAGGAAGAATCCGCCATCACCAGCGGGCCGACCTCCGTTCTCGAGTTTCCACGACGCACGCTCGAAGCTGCCGTCCATCGTGATGACGTCCTCTGTGAGACGTTGTTGGAAGTCTACAGCAAGCAACTTGGTATTCTAGACCGACGGCTTCAGTGGCAATTTGCCGCTCCTCTCCGTCGGCGGGTAGCGATGATTCTCTTGGACTTGGTGGAGTTCGGGCGATCACCCTGTCCGCACCACGAGGGATTTCTCATGGATATCCGCATGACCCACGAAGAGTTGGCCGAGCTGGTGGGTGCCGCACGCCAGGTCGTAACGGCCATTCTGAACGAGCTTCGTGCCGAAGGCCTCCTGTGGTACACGCGGACCTATCTCTGTGTCCGGAGCCCGTCTGCCCTCGCCGCAATCATCGACTCCAGAGAGAAGTCTTAGCAAGCTGCCCCCTGCTGGGTCCTGCAACCATCAGTACACAGGCGAGCGACCTCATCTCACGTTCATCTGTCCGGTGCGACAGGCAGAATCTGAAAGAACTCCAATGTGTACAAGCGATCGAGATGGTCACCTAGATGACAGATAAGCCACTGGAAGATGGTGTATGACGTCCCTGCTTGATTCAGCGCGCGATAGGCAGCCCCCTTAGGGGGAAAAGACTTCAATTTATTGAAAGGGACATCATGAGAAACGTATGGATGTTGGTTGCACTGGTCACGTTTGTGACCGCACAGGTGATGACGATCTCGCATGCTGAAGAGGAGAAACTGTTCCTGCCGAATGTGGTGGATGGAGTCACGGGCACGATTCGCGTACCGGATGGCTATCGGCTCTGGCCTACATTGGGGACCTGGGCGCATGCCAGGACAGACAAGGCGTTGGAAACGGATGGACCTGGGGTACAGGAATATCATGTCGTGCATACCCAACCGGAGACGATTGCCTATTACCAGAAGACAGGGCAGTTCCCTGATGGAGCCGTGCTGGTGAAAGAGCTGCTCAATGCAAAGACCACGGCGATGACGACCGGTCCGGCAGTAGGACATGCGACGACGACGAAGGGGTGGTTTGTCTTGGTTCGTGATACCAAGGGGCGTTACAAGGACTCCAAACTCTGGGGAAAAGGCTGGGGGTGGTCACTCTTTAATGCCGATGATCCTGTACACACCGTGTCGAAAAATTTCCAAGTCGAGTGTGTGCCGTGTCATTTACCGGCAAGATCGGCGGCTTCTTCCACCGCCGTTGAAGAGGACAAGTGGGTCTATACATACGGCTATCCGGTGCTGCAGAAGAAATAATGCGCACAAGTCATGAGAGGGGAAAGCCAGCGCTTCGACTATGGCTAGGCAGGGAATACCTGAAGCTCAAACGCCCGTTCAGTGAACCAGATAAGGGCGATGGCGATTACTGTGAGCGATCCGCCGGTGAGGATCAATTTGGGATAGGACCAGGAGCGGCGGATCAGGTAGGCCATCGGCAGGAACAGGGCAACAATAACAAGTTGCCCGATCTCTACGCCGATGTTGAAGCTGACCAGGCTCAGCAGCAATGAGTCCTGAGGGAGCCCTAGATCGGTGAGTACGGATGCGAATCCGAATCCATGGATGAGCCCGAATCCGAACGCCACCATCCAACGTCGGTCTAGCATTATGGGGTACAAATTACCGATCCCCGCGAGTACGACTGAGCCGGCAATCGCGGATTCTACCAAGCGGGATGGGAGCCGGATGACATCCAAAGTTGCCAGACTTAACGTCAGAGAATGGGCAAGGGTAAAGGCCGTGACAATGGTGATGATATTCCAGCAGACTTCTGAAAATTCCTTTGCTGCTTGCCAGCGATCATCGACACGGATGAGGACAGCCGGTAGCAGCAGGGCCAGCAGGAACAGGACATGGTCAAATCCCAGCCAGATATGCCAGATCCCCTCGTGGATAAATTGCATGCTCTCGGTCCAGCGAGACTGTTCGGCGATCGAGAAGTTCTGGGTCGATGACTCACGGCTAAAAATGGCAGTGCTGGTATGTCCGCGTTGGGTCAGACGAAGGAGCCCCTTGTGTTGTGCGTCAACGTCGAACAGGAGTCGATAGTCCACCGCAAGTTGTCCGATAGGTCCGTGACAATCCGAACGGAAACGCAGAACTGAGTAGGCTCCATCGGTATGGTGATCGATCAGCTGCTCGAGCAACTGAGTCGTACAGGCTTGTGAGTCCGCTGAGAGAGCAAGGCGAGACAGGGCGTAAGACTTGATCTGGTCATGCTGATTGCGCACTTCTCCCCAGGTGAGTTGGCCGTCGCCATCACGGTCTAATCCAATCGCCGAATCCAGATCGCGTAGGGCAATGTCCCATTGTCCCTCAACGTGATCGTTCTGAACAGACAGCGAGAGATAGCTGTCGCTGGGCTTATGGGCCCAAGCGGGAAGACTGAAGAGAAGCCAAGTGATGACGAGCAGCATGCGCATCAGAATGCTACCTCCTGAATCTGCTGGGCAAGTTGTCGTAATCGAAAGTCTTCGACGTGATTGTGATTTAGCCAATCAATCGCCGGCTTGGCAGCTGCGCGATTTCGCGCTGCCACTGCGCTTTCGAGGAGAATCCTGGCGTCAGCCGGTTCACGCTGTACGGCCCAATTGGCCTGGGCTAACGGAAGCGCCCGTGTGACGTCATGTAACAAGGCCAACGTGAACCACGCTTCTTCCCGAACGTGTACCGAAGTGCCTCGCTCTCGACTTGCAGCAAAGCGGGCTAGCAGCTCTGCTGTATGGTCTTCGAATGTAGGCAGTTTCAATCCCTGTTCGGCGATCGCCAGACGAAGGAGCAAACCGTCGGCCCGCGTCTCAGAGTGGAGCAGAAAGATGACATCCTGATAGCGTTGTTGATCCAGTAAGAAATCTGCATAAGCACCGAGCAGGTACTGATCTTTGATGCCGACCTTGAAGGCTTCTGAAAAAGACTGCTCAGCCTCTCGAATGGCTCCAACTCGGGCGGCGATCTCAGCCAAAATTGTCGCGATCCAGACTCGCTCGCGCCTGACGATGTCAGGATTCGAAAGCACCTCCCGGAGCAATTGTCGGCTCCTCGCCGATTGACCGGTTACCCCGGCGATATCACTCAGACATCCGATCAACACATGAGAGGCTGCCAATCGAGCGAGCCGTTGGCAGGCTCGGCGTGCCTCGTCGTAGCGGGCCTGCACCAGGAGAATTGAGGCTTTGGTGAGCCAGGCCTGGGCATTGGTCGGTTGGGTTGCCAGTAGCTGATCGAGATCAGCCAGGGCTTGATCAAATTCATGGGCGTTCTGCTTGATGGTTGCGCGTAAGAGGAGCGCGGCAGGTGGCGGACTCGGCTCGCTCCACCATGGACTGAGGATCGCCTGTGCTTGCCCAAGAAAACGGGGATCGCCTTCCGAGCGACCCTGTTCAATGTAGCGAGTCGCCAGCTTCACCGCAGAATCAAGATTTCGCGGGTCTTGTCGAAGCTCGGCTCGCAGCCTTTCGAGCTTGCGCGTGTCTGGATCAGAGGCTTTGAAGCTGAGTCGCTCAAGAACTTGAGTATCATCCTGAGGACGATAGGGCTCGGCCGTAACGAGGCCGATCTGGCTCAATATGAACCATCCGATCATGTGTATGTTGATCAGGAAGCGAATCATGAATTACTCTCGGGAATGTATGATAAGTATAGGTATTGTGATCTGTTGTCGGTCTATTCCAAGGGCTGGGTGCCGCGTCTGTGCGCGGCACCCGATTGGCATGGTTAGAAGGCCTCTTTGGGATCGATATGCCGACGATCCCGTCCGTCGAACGGAGTCGGAAGGAACGGGAACTCCGTGGCAATGCCGTTGGCCGTCTTCTTGCCGCCGACCGACCCGACGTTGAAATTCACGCCGTCTCCAAGATTCGGCACGGTGGGGTTGGTCAGTATTCCTGCGACCACGCGCAAAGCCACATCGGTGACATCGTCGTTCGGTCTTCGGCCGTTCGGCCAACCGGCCTTGTCCGGCGTCGCATTGCCGCTCGCATCATGCGCCAGAGGGCCGAGGCGCTTCTGCCCGGCGGCCGGAGTGGCTGGGACATCCAAATCGACTCGCAGGAAATCGGCGAGAGCTTCATTGGTCTTTCCGGACCCACACACGGATGGGCCCGGTCCATACCGCAGCAGGGCATTCACGAGATCTTCGCGGCCTGTCGTGGGGAAGCCGGTTCCGAACACTGTATTCAGCGCTGTGGCGAGCGCTGAGTTGCAGTAGAACGAGACAAAGTCGTTCTCGTCTTCCGCATCCGTAGCGTTCCACCGATCTTTCATGTTCGTCGCGATGATCAACTCGTTGACGAGGGGATTGCCCATACGCGCCACCTGGACAAAGCGGGCGCTGTTTTGACGATCGCCGTCCTTCCTGATGACGCTGACTTTAGGACGGCTGGTGCTCGCATAGGCGCCGAGCAATTTATTGCTGTTCGGTCCGATCAGTTCGCTGATCGGAATCTCCAACGCGATCGTATTGACGTTGAAACCACTGAACGTATCGGCGGTGCCTGATCCAGGCGCTCCGACGATGATTGCGTCGTTGGCGTCGTTTGCATCGGAAAGGATCGGCGAGATGTGAAGGTTCAGCGTGTCGAACGTGCCTCCGAGATCGATGTAGAAGGTCTCGTCCCGTTGACCGGCGAAGACTCTCCCCCCGTTCTTCAGCTGATAGATCCCCTTGTCAGCGAGGTCTTCGTATTTCGGCATCGTGCGTGGACCGACATTCGATGGGACGGCGAACATGGGACCGGTGCCGAGCTCGCGAGGCGGCTGACCATAGCGCACTTCCCTCACCGTATAGCTTTGCCGCAATAGCAGCCCTTCCGATCCGTTCCCGTCCAGAGCCGTAATGGGTGGCAACGCGACATAGGATAGCGGGAAGACGTTGCCTGGCTGGCGAATCTCGGTCTTGAAACGGATTTGATAGACAATGTTGCCCGCGATGTTGTTCTTATTGTTGTCGATATGGATTTCGTACAGCACGTCGTCCGCAAAGTTGAAGTAGTTCGGTCCTGATCCCGGTTCTTGGCTCGGAATCACATTCATGATGAGGATAGCCTTGTCGGGATCTTCCCAACTCCGGAAAAAATAGAAGTCCGTGATATCTGCGGCCGGATCGTTGGCGATCAACGGGGCCTCGCGGTGGCTGGCAGCCAAGGCTGGGGTCGCCGTCAGTATCGTCAGGAGCGTCAACATTAGTGGCCGAATGTGAGCGAACATGGAATCCTCCTTATGGATAGATCCGCCTTTCGGCGGGTTGGATTAGAGATCCGGCAGTGGAGCCGGAATGGGTTCAGATTCAGCCTGGCTGACCAGCGCCGCTTCCTCTGACGTCAGCGCGTCTGACTGCAGAACGCGCTGGTCCTCCACGGCGGCAGTCGGTCCGCCGGGAGTGATAATCGGCCCGTTGTCGTTCCCACTGCACCCGGACGAGAGCCCGACCGCACAGCCGATTCCTAGAGACCAAAACAGAGATGATTTCATGGTTTTGCTCCTTCCTCCTTGTGATGGCATGCTGCTGTGATGAATCCGCTCTTGTGATCAACTCCTGCCAGCGGTCTGTTCATCACTACGAGCCCGGAGTCGGTTTGGATCTCTGCTGCCGAGGCGAATTCTTGTTGCTGTGATTTGCCGAGTGGTATAGTTGGCTTCTCTGAAGGGGCTCTAAAAAAAGTCTCAAGCCAGAAATCCGATCTCCTCCATCGTCTCGTAGAAATGAGTGGGGGAGACTGTATGTTGGCGATGCTTCCAGCAATGAGCCGATTGATTCAGGAGCAGGAGTGGGGCCAACTGATTGCTCAAACGGCCCAGGGCGACCAGGCGGCGTTGGCCACGTTGTACGATCGCACCAGCCCGCAGGTCTTCGGACTTGTTCTCAAAATTCTCAACAATCGGGAATCGGCTGAAGAAGTGACCCTGGACGTCTATACTCAGGTCTGGCGGCAAGCGCATACGTACGATCACACAAGAGGGGCGCCGGGCGCGTGGCTGATGATGCTGGCTCGGACAAGGGCGATTGATCGTTTTCGTGCCGGGGCCGTCGAACGTGGGCGAATCGAGTCATTGGATGCCGCCCAGTTCTTTGCCAGTGACGATGCGACACCGGAACAGGACGTCCAGGGACAAGAGCGTCGCCGCTATGTCCGGCAGGCGTTGGCGACCTTGACTCCGGAGCAACGGCAAGCGATCGCGCTCGCTTATTTCTATGGGTTGAGCCAAAGCGAGATCGCCGACGAGCTCCAATTGCCGTTGGGCACCGTGAAGACGAGAATCAGGTTGGGGATGGTTAAATTGCGCGATGCGCTCGCGCCGTATGAAACAGGTTTATGACCGTGACGGAGATGAAGCTACCGCAAGAATTGGAAGAGCAGGCGATACTCCATGCCCTGGGGAACTTGGACTCAGAGGATGAGCAGGTCTTTAAGGTGAGGCTCAAAGGAGAATCAGATCTCTTGCGAGAAACAACGCAAGCCTATGAAACGACGCTCCGAGCATTGGCCAGTGCAGTGGCTCCAGTAAGTCCTCCGGCGACGCTTCGTGAACAGGTTCTAGGTCGGATTGCGGTAGAAGCCGCTCGCGAGGCCGAACAGTTTGACTTGACCGCAAATACACTGGCGCTCAACACTGTTCCGATGAAGCCTCCCGATTCATTACGAGAGCGGCTCTTCTCCAGAATCCAAGATCATGCAGATATCAAGCTGTCACAGGGTGAGTCGGTTCGGCTTCAAGTCGACACCCCTGTTCAGAACATCAATGCTCCGGTGAGTGAAAGGAAGACGTCGCTCTCTCACGATGAGGGTGCCCGTCCAAATTGGTTTCGATCTCAATGGACAGCCGTGTCGCGCTTTTTCCGGACCGTGCTTATTCGTGCTGTGATCCCACGGCCCTCTTCGGATGGGCTCACCTTCGTGAAGGCGTCGGAAGGAACCTGGCGAGGAATCGCTCCAGGTGTGATGGCCAAGCTCCTCTCGTTCGATCCGGTTTCCAGCAGGACCACGACGGTCCTCCGTTTTGCACCTGGCACCAGGTATGCCCCGCATCGTCACACGGCGGTGGAAGAACTCTATGTGCTTGAGGGGGGTTGCTCCATCGCCGGTCGCGAGATGACGGTTGGGGACTATCACCGCGCCGAATCCGGAACTGTGCATCATGATACGTCGACGGATGATGGATGTCTGCTGCTCGTGATTTCCTCTCCACAGAACGAAATGTTGTCGTAGCTCGAACAATACGACGATAATTCTTCGTTCGTGAATCCGATCTCCAAAAACATTCGTAAGACATGGTGAATGGAAGAGGAGCGGTTGATCTTTTGCCTCTGTAGTGCTATGAAAGTAAAAAACGTGCTACCGTAAAGAGGGAGAAGGCCGTGAAAAAACTGGTGCGCTTTGGTGTCTCGCTGGACCATCATCTGTTGGACGCTTTCGATAAACATATCGAGCGGCGCAAGTACACCAATCGGTCGGAAGCCCTTCGCGACCTGATCCGAGACAATCTCGTCGGGCAGGAGTGGGATGAGAACAAAGAGACCGTCGGCACGATCACCTTCGTCTATGACCATCATGTGCGAGACCTGACGAGCAAGCTGACCGATATTCAGCATGACTATCATGGTCAAATCCTCTCCGGTATGCATGTGCATCTCGATCATGACCATTGCCTTGAAGTGCTGGTCGTCAAAGGAAAGGGATCAGCTATTCGAAAAGTGGCTGACGCGTTGGTCAGTGTCAAAGGGGTGAAGCACGGGAAGTTGACCATGACGACAACGGGAAAGGGCCTGGATTAAGCCGTGCGAGTTTGTGTCATTGATGGGCGCGGCGGAGGGCTTGGGAGACTGTTGGTGGAAGGCCTGCATGATTCCTTGGGAAGAAGCCATGATATCGTGGCACTGGGAACGAATGCCGTGGCCGCCCAAGCGATGAGGGAGGCCGGCGCATCCTATGTGGGAATTGGTTCACATGCCATCGCGCAGACCGTACCGACGGCTGATGTCATCGTGGCGTCATTGAACATGGTGTTGCCTGGTGCCATGCTGGGAGAAGTCACCCAGGAGATTGTCAGGACGATTCTTGAGGCGAAGGCCAAGAAGGTGCTGCTGCCGCTGAATCGAGTCCGGGTAGAAATCGTGGGGACTGAAGGCCGCACGATGGAGATGTTGATCGACGAGTGCCTGTCACGTGTCCGTGCTGCTGCACAAACAACCTGTCGAGCCTAAACGCATTCTTCTTCCGTTCAGAGTTGCGAGACCACGAGGGTCTGCGCCGGTCGATGAGTCGACTGTCGGGTGACTATCGTGGGCGTCTCATCCGTCCACTACATTCATAACGAGGAATCGTGGACATGACACGCCCAGTGATACTTGTACTTGCTCTTACGATCGCTCTCAACGGTTGGGGAAAGGCTCACGCCCATGATCCGGACGAGCCCGAGTTGGAAATCCAGGAAATAGCCGTCGTAGGTGAAAAGCCGGTGGCAGCCTCTTCACAACAGTTCATTCCTGATAAAGAAATTGTGCTACAGCCTCAGGGCAGACCGGCCCAGATTCTCCGATTGATCCCCGGCATGCTTGCCGTGGAGCATTCCGGTGGGGCGGGGAAGGCCGATCAATATTTTCTTCGTGGGTTCGATGCCGACCATGGGACGGATGTCGCGTTCTTCCTCGATGGGATGCCCATCAATCTACGCTCCCATGCCCATGGGCAGGGCTACGCTGATTTGAATTTCATCATTCCCGAAACGATCCAAGGTGTCGAAGTCAATAAAGGCGCCTATCTGCCTGAGTACGGGGATTTTGCGACAGCCGGAGCGATCAATTTTCGGACGCGCCAGGCGGTTAAGGAAGGCATAGTTCAGGCCGCCGGTGGGGAGTTCAGCACACAGCGATACATGTTGATGTTTTCTCCGACCAAGGAGCGGGTGCGCAGCCTGTTCGCTGCCGAAGGCTACTATACCAATGGCCCGTATATCAACGACAACCAGTATGTTCGGACCAACCTATTAGGCAAAATCACGACCTATCTGACCGGGCGTGACGAACTCAGCGTGAAGGGGACTTTTCTCTATTCCAAATGGGATGGTTCCGGCGAGATCCCGTTGCGGGCGGTGACCGACGGTTCGCTGAACCGTTTTGGCGCGATCGATCCGTATGAGGGAGGAAACACCCTTCGGACGACCGGCCAATTGGACTACCACTACGACACGACTTCAGGCGGCCAGTTCTACATGAAGGCGTATGGCCAATATTACCGGCTGGATCTGTTTACGAATTTCACGTTCTTTCTCACGGACCCGGTCAACGGCGACGGTTTTGCGCAATTTGATCGCCGCGCGATCTATGGTGGCGAGCTCGGATTCAAACAACGAGGAGACATTCTCGGCATGCCCGGCATCGGGACCGTGGGATTTCAGACAAGGATAGACGACGTACATGCGAAACTCGGCACGCAGTTACGAAAACAACTCACCGGCACGACGATCGACAGCGATGCCTTCTCGGCTTCCTACGCGCCGTTTGTGAAAGCCGAGGTGCAGCCGCTGCCGTGGTTGAGGTTTAACGGCGGCGTACGAGGCGAGATGTTCACCTTCGACGTGAATAACCGCTGCGCCACATGCCCGGAGCAATCGGCCGGACAGACACACTCCGGCATCGTCCTCCCAAAAATGAACATGATTCTGGGTCCATGGGCGGGGACGGAATTCTTCATCAACTACGGCGAAGGTTTCCACAGCAACGACGCGCGGTCTGCCGTCAGACCAGGGTCGGCTCCGCTCTCCCGTTCCATCAACTATGAAATCGGGGTACGATCCAGACCTTTGGGGGCGGATAAGCTCGAGTTACTCGCCACGCTTTGGCGCATGGATATCAAGTCGGAACTTGTGTTCGTCGGTGATGAGGGCACCACGGAGATTCGTGGCGCCACCAGGCGCCAAGGTGTGGAAGTCGCCGCGCGTGGTCAGGTCTGGGGACCGCTGTATGTCCACGGAAGTTTCACATGGACCCATGCCGAGTTTCGTAACGGCGACGCCATTCCGTTGGCACCGGAGTACATCGCTTACGGGGCCGCTATTCTGAAATGGCCGGAAGGACTGACTTCGCAACTCCAGGCCACCTACATGGGAGTTCGCCCTCTCATTGAGGATCGCAGCATCAAGGCTCCGTCGTGGATCACGTTTGATCTGTCCGAGCGGTATCTTATTCCGATGCGGCTCCCGCATGGACGAATGGAACTCTTTCTGTACGTTCAAAATTTGTTCAATACGGAGTGGGAACAGGCCATCTTTGCCTTCGAATCACGACTGAGGAATGAACCGGCGGCAGTCAACGACATTCATTTCGTGCCGGGGAATCCGAGGACGTTCTTGGGTGGACTAGCCTGGTATTTCTAAATGGACAAAGCTTAAGGTTGAATGGTGGTGATGAATTGAAAGTTTTCTCACCGAGATTTATCATCCACTATTTACCATCACAATGTTGTGACGTTCATGCCTCTCCCCCCCTCGTTCTTCAATCGGCCCACACTAGTTGTGGCTCGTTCTCTCATCGGGAAGTATTTGGTGCGTGAGAACGGGAAGGGAGCGATTGCCGCAAAAATCATCGAAGTGGAAGCATATATTGGTGTGAAGGACAAGGCCTGTCATGCTTCGAAAGGAAGGACTGCGCGAACAGAGATTTTGTTCGGTCCACCAGGGATAGCCTATGTTTACCTGATCTACGGCATGTACGATATGTTGAACGTGGTGACGGAGCGAGCGGAGTTTCCGGCCGCCGTGCTGATTCGAGCGATTGAGATTTGCGGCGAGTTGATCGATGGGCCGGGGAAGCTCTGCCGAGAGCTTGAGATCGATCGGTCATTACATCGGCACGATCTGACACAAGGCCGATATCTCTGGTTCGAAGATCGAGGTTTCAGGGTTCCGAGCACACAGATCGGGAGATTCCCTCGAATTGGCGTAGACTATGCCGGGGCCTGGGCAAAAAAACCTTGGCGGTTTCGATTGAGAGACTCGAACGAGAAAGATCCCAGGGTAGGTGTACGGCGGAGGTTGAAGGGCTAAAACAGGGGAAGCCTCGGACTCCAAGGCTTTCCCCTGAATGGATGTGAACCTAGTCGATCTTGCGATCGCCCGTGATTTTGGTCGCTGAGGTGACGGGAGGAGCGATCTTGATCTCCGGTCCCTGGACGTTTGGAAGTCGACCGGCACCCTGTTCCTTGGTGATCCTCGCATTATCTGTCTTCACGAGTTCTTGCTTGCTGTGGTGATCATCAAAGCCGGCCGCTTTCAGTAGAGAACTTGCCCCCCCCGCATTGGCCTGGCCGGGATCGTTCGCCGTCGGCTGGCCGGTGACCGGACTGCCCGTATTCTGCATCGGGTAGCCTTCATGTTTGGGGAGCAGCGCCGGGTTCGCCGACGCGACGGAGCACGCAAGCAGGATCGAGGAGGCTGTCGCAACTGCACCGGTAAGACGTTTCATACCTGTTCTCCCTTATAAAAAAGAAGGATAGATGACCATCATTCGTTCTGAGTTATCAACGACAAGACCCACGCACGCGGGCAGAATGATAACGAGGGACGGCTTCTCTGTCAAACAGCCTTGAGAGATAACAGTCCGAGGGCGTCAGACTAAAATCAAGCGCCTCAGGTCGGTCGGCGAGGGGGGCGCCGGCCACGCCCGCGATGCCGAAACGCCGGTCCACGGCTGACCCCGGGAAGACGGATCGTGACGGTGGTCCCTTCGCCGACGGCGCTGCTGATCGCAATCGCTCCGCCGTGTTCTTCAACGATTTTCTTGACGCTGGGTAGACCCAGGCCGATACCCGAGCGCTTCGTGGTGAAAAAAGGCTCGAACACTTTGTCGACGAGTTCGGCCGGAATGGGTACTCCATCGTTCTTGATCAGAATCTGAACTTCCAGCCCTCGCCCGGCGCGATGCTGTGTCACCTGAATATGAAGATGGCCGCCGGGCGACATGGCCTCGGATGCGTTCCGGAAAATGCTCAGAAACGTCTGTTGGAGCTTGGCTTCATCGCCGCGCACCGGCGCAATGATATTGGCGTAGTCCTTGGTGACTTGAATGCGGGTTGCCTCAAGGTCGGTTCCCACGACAACGAGGGCGCTCTCAAGGACCTCCGGAATCCGGCAGAGATGACGATGGAGCTCCAGCGGCTTGGCGAAGTCGAGGATTTCGTTGAGAATCGCTTCGATCCGGATCAAGTCGCGCATGGCATTTTCGACGCGCGTCTGTGGATCAAAGTCGAGAATCCCTTCGCCGGTCACTTCTTCGAGTTGGGATCGAATCGAGGCCAGCGGCTCCCGGATTTCCGTCGCGAGAAAGGCGCTGAATTCGCCGATTGCGGCCTGCCGTTCCTGCTTCCGAATGATGGGCTCAGACGGACCGTTTGACACAGGTTGAAGGCCTGAATTCCCAGGGTCGGCCGCCACAGTAGACGGTAGGGGTTGTGGCGCAGGCGCTTGGAGCAGCTCTGCCAGCTTAAGAATGACGGGTTCTAGTGTACGGGCGTCGGTGGTTTGATAACGGTCCGCGTCTTTCGCTCCCAGCGTAATGGTTCCACCGACCTGTCCTTTGACAAAGAAGGGAACGACAAGCGAGGACTGAAACCGGTCTTTGAAGAGATGCTTGTGGTCGACAAAACGACCCTGCGTGGAGGCCAAGTCGTGGTCCACACGCGGCTTCCGATGGCGCACCGCCCAGCCTGCGGCTGAACTATCCAGGGTGAGCCGCTGTCCGGGCTTTAGTTCCTTCTTCGCGTCTTTGGGGTCGTCCTTGAGATCGCCGACCAGACCCAAGACCTCGACGTTTCCCGCCAGCGGGTCATAGTAGCAGGCCCAGGCCCGATCATAGGCGACATATTGATGAGCTTCGGCCAAGGCCGCTTCGATTTTTCCCTGGAGTTCAGGAGAGGAGTGTTTCGTGACGAGTGGATACAGGTCCGCTCCGGTTTGCGATGGCGCACTCGGTTCCTGTGCGACATAAGAGCGGCTCAACATGACATTCGTATTGAAGAGACCTTCACGCTCCAGGGTCTTGGTCATGCTTTCGCACATGTGCTCGAGCTGAGCCTTCTCCTTTTTTGAGAAGGCCGCACCTTCCTTGCGCCCAATGACCACGCAGCCGTAGACACGGTTCAAGTGAAGAAGCGGTACGGCCAGCAGAGACTTCGCGCCAGGCGTGATCAAACGTAAACGAACCGTACGTCCACCATCGGGGTCTTGTGCGTTGGTCGACAGGACGGAAGCGCGATGGTTCGATAGGGTGCGGAGAATAGCTTGAGCATCCCTTGGAGTAAAACCACGTGCAGCATGCTCGATGAGAGGACCGTTTTCTTGATGGAAAATCGCCGCTAAAACCGAATCGGAGCCGATGTCATTCAGCGCCGCATTCAGCGTCCGTTGCAGTAGGGTTTCAGGGGACGGTTTGGTTTGAGCGGTGGCTGTGGTCATAGGGTCCATGACGAACGACGGCATTGTAGCCGGATCGTTCCTGAATAGCTACCCTCTTACGAGAACTTGTGGAAGCTCGGAATGCTTGAGCCGCACTCGCGCGCGACAAGCTGACTGCTTTGTCAGAAAAGCATGGGCTTAACCGATGTCGTGCGTAATATGCGACCGAGCGAACGTGAAGAGAGGTATGGGCACATGACCGATCCACCACCGGATATGGAGGAACGGTATCGTGCCATGCTCCTGCGGCGGACAGGCGAGGCACGGCTCATTATGGGATGCGCCATGCGTGACACGGCGCGGGCCTTTATCGAAGCGTCTCTGCGGGAGCAAGATCCTCAGGCCACAACAGCTACGATCCGCAAAGGCCTGTTCCTGCGCTTCTACGGTCACGAGTTCGACGAGCCGACATGCCAGAAGATTCTCGCCAGGATCGAACGAGCGGCCAAGCCGGTCTCTCCTAATCAGTGAAGGTGGAACCGTTGCAGGCGTAAGATCTGCGGCTTGAAGCGATCCCATCTCAGTCCCTGTCAGCGTTTACTCGGCAACACGCCACGTATCCTACCTTTGATCGGTTGCGATTTATCATAACAGCGGGGATCATCAGCATGACTCGCCATCGGCTCCGGCCCTGGACCGATCACGTGCCAGGCTAAGGACTTAACATTGACAATAGGCACACATCGTCATAGCATGCGACAATATGGAAGAATGGGATTATGCTTTTGACTCTGACAAGAATGCCCGGCTCATCCGGGAGCGAGGAATCAGCTTCGAGCAGATCATCGCTCTGATCGAAAGCGGCAATCTCATCCAGGTGCTGGAACACCACGACCGCCAGCGCTATCCTAACCAGCTTCTTTATGAAGTCGATGTGGACGGATATGTCTACGTTGTCCCGGTCGTCAGAGAACACCGAACTTTGTTTTTAAAGACAATCTATCCCAGTCGAAAGGCGACCAGAAACCGGACGAAAGGAAGCACACCATGAAGAAGAAAACTGTGCTGGATACAGACGAGGAAAGACTGCTCGCTGATTATGAAGGCGGTGCTTTCAGACCGGTCAAGAATCAGGATGTGGCCAGGAGAGAAGCCGTGGAAGCTGCCCGGCGTTACACGCGCAAGGACGCCCGGATCAACATTCGATTATCGACCGCCGACCTTGAAATGCTGAAGCGGAAGGCCGCCGAGGAAGGCTTGCCCTATCAAAGCCTGATAGCCAGCATCCTTCATAAATACGTCAGCCGCTCAGCGCCACACACGAATTAATCCGTTCCGTTTTTGCGGACAGACCGGTACATCTACAAACACAGATCTGCTTGCAATATGCTGACGGTAATTTCTTATGATCGTGTTACGCCTGGCGGTTTCAAGTTCCAAGTGCAACGGGTGAATGATGGCGCAGGTGCGCATAAACTTCCAGGGGCGTCGCAAAATCGAGACATTTTCTCGGACGCGTATTCAGGCGATGTGCGATCGCGTTCAATT
>JBFWZD010000007.1:0-183626 GCA_050185705.1 Nitrospira sp.
TTTCGATGTCCTGCGTCATGAGACATTCGATGTTGGGGTCGACGTTGCGCACCATGTCGTAATGGTGCTTGGCGTTGTTCAAAAGGTTGACGTTGACGACCCACCGCAGCTTGCTGGGGGTGGGCATGTGGGTTTTTCCGGTAAACACCTTACGGCCATACTTCGGGGTATTGACGATCAACGCCGTATCTCCGTGATTCCAGTACGCGGGCTCTTCGCCATAGTAGTAGCTCCGGTATTTAATTTCCTTGCCGTGGGCGTTGGGGTCTAGATTGATCTGCCATGGATCTTCCGATAAGTGCACGCCAGAGCCGGCGCCTGACCACGGCGTGGCACTCCAAATCCCCACCTTGTAATTCCCGGACCAGGTATGGCAACCCGTGCCGAACTTACCGATATTGCCGGTCAAGGTGAGGACGAGGGCCGCGGCTCGTCCCGCTTCCGTCATATGGAAATAGTGACAGACCCCTTCGCCATTGTGAATCGCAGCCGGCTTGATCGTGCCGGAGTCGCGAGCCCAGCGGACAATCAAATCTTTGGGAGATCGAGTAATTTGATGCACGGTATCAAGGTCGTAATCCTGAAGATGCACGAGGTACATCTGGTAGATCGGCATCGCGTCGATTTCACGGCCATTCAACAATTTCACGCGGTAGGTACCGGTCAAGGCCGGGTCAATCCCGCTTTGTTCGAAGTGCCAGCCGACCTGCTCCCGATGGAGCTCGACTGCCTGATTCTTGGCCAGATCCCACACCATGAATCCGCCGAGTCGCTCAATATACTGCGGCTTCAGACCTTGTATCCGGCCTGAATAGCTGTGCGAAAAGTCGGGAAACTTGTAGTTGGGAATGACATCCCGGGGATCCAAATACTGCAGCGTGTCTGTTCTGACTAACAAAGGCATATCCGTGAAATCTTTGATGTAATTATAGTCGTGCATGTTCTCGTCGAGAATCATCTTGCAGGCACCCAGGAATAACGATGTGTCTGATTGCGGACGTAGGGGAATCCAGTAGTCGGCTCGAGAGGCCGTCGGATTGTACTCCGGAGTGATCACCACAAGACGAGCGCCACGTTCGATCGATTCGAGCTTCCAGTGCGCTTCCGGCATCTTGTTCTCGACGAAATTTTTTCCCCAGCTCGTGTTCAGCTTCGTGAAGCGCATATCGCTCAAGTCGACATCACAGTTTTGCGTACCGTTCCAGAAGGGTTGCGAGGGATCCTGGTCGCCGTGCCAGGTGTAATTGTTCCAGTATCGACCTCCTTGCGCCTGGTCAGGGCCGACCTTGCGTATCCAGGCGTCCAGGATCGGCAGGACGCTGTTATTGAAACGGGTATTGGAGTGCTTGCCAATGAAGCCGAGAATGGGCATCCCTGCTCGGTGCTTAAAGCAACGCACTCCCGCTCCCTTCATCATCTCAATCATCTCCGGAGCATAGCCCTGCTCACGGAGACGGCGGGCGCCAGCCTCGCCACTATATCGCGTGGCAATCACAATCATGGCCTTAGCTGCATAGGTGAAGGCCATATCCCAGGACACTCGGAGCATGTCGTCGAGGAAGCGGCTGTCAAACTTATACTTCCGCTTGGTTTCGGGTGTGAGTTCCGGGGACCCGTCATCCACCCACTGTTTCCAACCCTTTCGCATCAAAGGCCCCTTCAACCGATAGGGCCCGTAGACGCGACGATGGAACGTAAACCCTTTTAAGCACATCCGGGGATTGTGCGCGAAGGTGCCACGGTTCCCGTACAAATCCTCGTACGTCTGGTGGTCATAGTTCTGCTCGACCCGCATCACCACACCATTTCGCACAAAGGCTCGAATGCGGCAGGCATGGGTGTCGTTGGGGGAGCAGACCCACGTAAAGGACGAATCATACCGATATTGATCATGATAGACGCGTTCCCAAGCTCGATCCGGATATTCACCGAGCGGATTTCCGACTTCGATGACCGGCTGCAGCGAAGTCAAAGCTAGAGCTTTGTCCGCCACAGCCGCTGCAGCAATCGCCCCAGCAGAGACCTTCATAAACTGCCTACGAGTGACAAACATCGGATGGACCTCCTTTTATGAGGTTACACACGCCCACCTCGTTCTTAATCTCTAGTCCTTCGTCCAGCACCGAGATTCGCAGTCAAGCGCCTGCAACAAAGTCCCTTAGCCACTCCTCATAACGTCGAACCTAAGGAGTGGACCTCTGGATTAATTTGAATACCCAACATCACGCTCGCATTGATTAGACGCATTCACAAATTTGGCATGAAAGTCTTACCGAGAAGGATGTTAGCGAAATGGTCACGCAGGGAGAGAGAGTAGAACTACGAGCTGTGTATGCAGAAACTACGGGGTTGCTACGGACGCGCTACGTACAGAATGGCAGAGCGGTCACGAGGCCGTGACTAAGCCATGCGCGACCGCATATTTCACGAGATCAGCGGTGGTATGGAGATTGAGTTGCTCCATAACCTTCGCCTTATGAAATTCGACGGTCCGATGGGAGACCTTTAATTGATCGGCAATTTCTTTAGCGGAGAAGCCCTCAGCGACGAGTTGCAGAATTTCGCGCTGACGCATGGTTAAGTCGTCAATTGTTGGCAGAGGAACTTGCCCCGGCTTGAGAAAAAATGTCACGACATCTTTGGCAATCAGCGGAGTCACATAGAAATTATCGCTCATCACCGACTGCACTGCTTGTATGAGCTCGGTGGCGGCTGATCGTTTCAGTAGATAGCCAGACGCTCCGGCCTTGAAGGCCTCGTTCACATAGGCCGTGTCAGCATGCATGGTTACAAAAATAAGTTTCACGCCGGGTAGTTGCTTCTTGAGTTTCTTTGCCGCTTCAATCCCATTCAGCCGTGGCATCGAAATGTCAAGGACAACGAGATCCGGCGTGAGTTCCGCAGCAGCTTCAAGTAGGGTGCGGCCGTCTTCTACCGATCCCACAAGGGCACAGTGCTCTTCCAGCAACTTCTTAAATCCCTCCAGTACGAAGGTATGGTCATCAGCCAAAAGAACTCGTGGCTTATTCATGGGCTGCTCCAGAGAGTGGAATTTGTACGGTAATGTGTGTGCCTCGGCCCGGCTCAGAGTGAATGTCGAAACAGCCTCCGACTGATCGCACTCGCTCTCGCATATTAACAAGACCTAACCCAAGCTGACGCGAATGAATTGCTTCGAGGTTGAACCCAACTCCTGTATCATGGATCGACAGCGTAATCTCCTGATCGCCACAGGTCAACTCGAGCTCAACTCGAGTAGCTTTAGCATGTTTCATCACGTTCACAAGACTCTCTTGCGTGACCCGATAGAGGCAAGAGGCAATAGTACGAGGCAAGGGGCTAATGATTTCTTCTTGCACGATCACAACTTTGGTTCCAGTCCTAACCGACCAATCGTCAGCTAACTGTTCAAGAGCAGCCGGAAGCCCCAAATCATCCAAAATAGACGGATGAAACTGATAGGCCATTCGACGAACATCATCAGAAATTACACCGAGACGTTGCGTCAGGGGCCGGAGTTTGTCTCTGATATGACCTGTCGTCGATAAATGATCGGACTCGATTCTCCCCATGTCTATCGCGAGTAGCGCCAATCGTTGATTGATGTCATCATGCAACTCCTGCGCGATGCGCCGGCGTTCCTCTTCCTGAGCTGCCATCAATTGAGCCGTCAATGACTGAAGCTGTCGCTCCGTCATGAGACGTTGGGTAATATCTCTAACGATCACGGTAAATGTCGTTTTCTCACCAATCGTCAGTTGCGAGATACTCGCCTCGGCAGGAAATTCGCATCCATTCTTGTTGAGGCCGATTACCTCCCGTCTCTCCCCAGTGCGGCTACCTGACTCAGAGATAGGAGTGAATGCATCCAAGTGAGATGTGTGAGTGGCCTGACATCGCGCGGGCAGCAGCAGATCGATCGGTTGGCCGAGGACTTCGTCGGGATCATAGCCAAATAGTCTGGCCGCCCCTTGGTTGAAAAGGGAAATTGACCGATTATGGTCGGTTACAATGATCGCATCTTCAGCGATATCCAGAATGCCAGCAAGACGCCCCTCCGAGAGCCGGGAGGCATGCTCGGCTTGCAGCCGATCGATGATTTCCGTGGTGAGAGCCTGATTCACTGTTGCAAGTTCGTGGGACCGCTCCGTGACGGCTTCCTCCAAATTCTCGTTCATCAACCTCAACGCAGACTCTGCCTGCCGTCGTTTTAAAGCAAACCACACTAAAATCCACAAGGTGCCGATCGTAAAGGTCCGATTCCCCCATGGCATCCATAACGGCAGACCCGGTGTTGCTGGGCTCATGACCATACCAACCACTGTGAGGATCGACCCAATCCCTGCAACTATCGACGGCATCCATACGTGTGTTGATGCCGTCGCGATCAGAACCACTCCCGTATAAAGCATATGGTTGGTGAACCCGTGAGCCGTCACACTATCGACAGCGAACAGCAGCATGAAAAGAAGTAGCATCACGCCACCTAGCCACCATTCATTCCTCTTGATGCTCATCCAACGGTTCCCCAGTTCACAGAAATTATGGCTTCAGAACGCAGCTGGCTTCAAGGCATCAGCTGGTGGGCAGATCGTATTCTTTTCATTTTGAACCTGCCATTCGCAGGGGTACCATACTTTGCCCAGCCTAGTATGTCCGCCTCACCTCCTTGATCGTGCAGTCCTCCTTCTGCTTAATAGAATGGAACGACAGGCATCCCGTTCGCCCTTTTCCTGCTGAGTATCTCAGTTCGTCTTCCGCTTAAGCAGGTTACCGGACCGCACCTGGCACGCCAGGACGTCGCAGATCACTCGCGTAGCCATGAGGCTGGTGATCTCCGCCGCGTCGTAGGGCGGCGAGCACTCGACGATTTCCATTCCTGCCAGCGGCTTCGTGTCCGCGATGATCTGAAGAAACTTCAACACTTCACGCGGGAGAAAGCCTCCTGGCTCCGGCCAGCCGGTGCCCGGCACGAAGGCGGCGTCCAAGCAATCCACGTCGAAGCTCAACCACACTGCATCCACGCCATCAAACGCCACTTCGAGCGCCTGCTTGGCGGCATTCTCGATACCCATTTCCACGCAGTCGGTCACGGTCATGATCGTGGTTTGGCGTTCACGACCGGACTTCACGCCCGGTCTGGGCGCTTGCCAGCCGCCGATGCCGATCTGAACAAGATTCTTGGCCGGCACGTTGGGGATATTCGTCGCGTGAAACCAGGGCGTCGTGTGCATGCGTTCATCGAGATCGGTCTCCTGTGTATCGACATGCCGATCGAAGTGAAGAATGCCGAGCTTCTTGCCGTTCATATTCTGCGCTACGCCCCGCACGGTAGCAAAGCCCAGGGAATGATCTCCCCCGAGCACCACGGGAAACGCGCCGCTGGCATAGACATGCCCGACGCCCTTGCTCACTTGATCGAAGGTCTTCTCGATGTTGCCGGGGATGGTAAACACGTCGCCGACGTCACAGATCGACACCGATTCCCGCAGGTCGACCCCAAGCTCGAAGCTGTACGTTCCGTACAACGCTGAAATCTTGCGAATTCCTTGCGGGCCGAACCTGGTACCAGCTCGATACGTGGTTCCACCGTCGAACGGCGCGCCGAGAATGGCCACGTCGTATTGGCCGCACTTCCGGACATCTTCGACATATGGCGCCTTGATAAAGGTGTTGATGCCGGCGAAGTGCGGCAACTCTCCTCGGCTAAAGGTGGGAATCCGGCGATCTTTGATGGAATCGGCACCCTGGAGGCCCAATTCAAGACCACGGGCGATTTCCTCTTCGTATTTCGTGGTCGGCAGCAGCGCCTCGGCCTCGACCGCGAACTTCGCCTCCGGCCCGTAGTTGTCATGCAGTGGAACCTTGCCTTGGTATGTTCTCTTCTTTGCCATGCGTGCTCCTTTCCTACCGGATAAATGGATTCAGGCTCTCTGTGAAACGCTCCGTATAGCACAAGTCGATGCGCCCTGCTTTCCGTCATTCTTGCTGCGGTTGTGTCTTTCCCGAATGAGCTGATGCCTCGTTCTTACCGACAAGGACATACAGTGTCGTCACCGTGAGTATGCTGCCCAGTACGAGCAGGACCGCCCAGAGCTGCCACCAGGGAGCATCGGGTGAAGTGGCATAGGGGCGCGGCCACGCGATGTTGACGAATTCAAAGAGTGACCAGAGAAACGCTGCGATATTGATCAGCAGGCCCCACGAGCCGAGTTTCAGTTGACCTAACGAGGGGTCCCAGCGACCTGTGAGCCGAGTGTAGAGCCCAACCCCTGTGGTCATCGCAAACATGGCGTACAACCCACCGGTGCCAAATGCTAGGACCGTGGCGACCGCTTCATCATTGAGTCCGAAGAGCAAACCCAGGGTGGCCAACAGCACCGTGAAGAGCACGGCATTCCGCGGAGCACCGGCGGCGGTGACCCGACTGAGGACGGCAGGCATACTTCCCTCACGAGCCATGGAAAACACGATACGCGATGTGTACCGGACCATGGACGATCCACAAGCCAAGAACGCAATCATGACAATGGCCAGAAACGGAGTTTCCGCCCAGGCTCCAAAGTTGTCGACGATCACCGGAGTCACAGGATCGGATACGGCGCTCGTCTGTTGTAAGGTCTCGCGGTTAAAGCTGAGAGTCAGGGCGGCGGAGTTGAAGAGCACCACGCCGCCCACCATGCAGAGCGAGAAAAAGATGGCGCGCGGCACCATCCGTTTAGCATCATGCGTTTCTTCGGCGATGGTCGAGCAGGCATCGAAGCCGATGAACGCCCAACCGGAAATGGCAAGCGCAGCTAGAAACGCAGCGGTCTGGCTGGGTGCGACCCCCGTCCCCAGATGGGCGAACAGTTCTGAGAAATCATGCTGCCGGAAAAAGAGGAACAGCAGCAGCGCGACCCCGAACGAACCGACGATTTCCGCATAAACTCCCAGGGAGATGAGGAACTTAAATACAGAGACGTGGATCAGGTTGAGGATGGTGCAAATCAGCATAAACACCGCAGCCCACATCACAAGGGTGCCTCCGGTTCCAGTTCCTGATCCGAAGAAAATGGCCAGCCAGACCCCGCCGGTGTAGGCGGTCGTGGTGAGCATCGCGATCGTGGAGCTGACGTAGATAGCTCCGGCGTATGTGCCGGTGGTGGCGCCTCCGAGCTGCCTGGCCCATTTGTACGCGCCCCCCGCGATTGGAATCTGTGAGGACAGCTCTGCATACACGGTGGCGACCAACAACTGCATCACCAAGCAGAGCGCCAGTGCCGGAAACCAGCCGCCACCCGTCACAACTGTCTGTACCCCGATAATGGCGTAGAGCCCCGCGACCGGTGAAACAGTTGCAAAGCCGATGGTCAAACTGTTCCACAGACTTAAGCTGCGGTGGAGGGTCTCGTGAGTCCCTGTAGCCGGAGTAGAACAGGCCGTATCCGTCCGTGCTTTCATGACCATGGCAGACCTCGCTGTCTTACCAAGAGGTCTGGCTGATCCGGCATTGAACGCTCTATGGAATGGAAATGGAATTTCATAACGAAGCCTCCAGCTGAAAAGGTTTACCACCCAAAAGGCCATGTACCGCCGTACATGATCTCCCGGGCTTTTATCCCTCCGTGGAGCTTCGTTATGCGAAGCCGAAAACTCTTGGACCAGACACTTCCTTTAACATAGGAAGCCGGAACCCTAGTTTTCCTTTTGGACAATTTTTCTAGTCATCCTATTGGCTTGCCATTCTTAAGTCAAGTCTCCAAACAAACACTCGATTCCCACCGAGGACTCCGCGTCTGGGGTCTTCTGTATTATGCTAATCCTCGTTATGCCATCCAAAATACAGAGCTACCTCTTCCGTAACCTTCGGTCGGTTGACTTTGTTCGTGCCAGGCGAGTAGATCCATGCTGAAGATGATTTACATGAGGGAGGTAGTCGAATGCAGGTCCAAGTTCATACGGACAACAATATCCATGGCCGGGAAGAGGTCGTCGCGCTTGTTCAGACCAGCGTCGAGGGAGCGCTGGGGAGATTTCAGGATCGCATGACACGGATCGAGGCGCATCTCAGTGATACGAACAGCCATAAAACGAAGGGCGATGATATTCGATGTGTCCTGGAAGCCAGATTGGCCGGCCACCAGCCCATCGCAGTGAGCCATCAAGCTCCGACTGTCGAGCTTGCCGTGAGTGGGGCGACAGACAAACTCGAGCGCTCGATTGAGAGTACGCTCGGTCGGATCAAGGATCGATAGCCATCTCGACAACAGCTTCGGCATAGCCCATGACACCTTCGTCTGCCTCCTCAGCTTCAGATTATCGATTCCTGCTGCTGATCATCCCCCCTGCGTTCATCCTGCTACTCGCGATCGGTCTGTTTGAGTTCAGCGCCAACATCACGGTCGATAACTTTCATACCCTCACGAATTGGCTCATGCACTCAACCTCCAAGGATCCGGATCAGCCGTTCAGCGCGACTCCGTTTCTCGTGGAAGCCAAATCTCGGTACATCTGGCTCACGACCGTTGTCCTGGCCCTGGTGGCCGGAATCTACGCGTTTCTTCTCTGCGCGATGATGATTTACCAATGTCATCGGGGTCCCCGGCTGGTTGTCGTCACGACCATTGGACTGGTCTTTGCGCTGGGCGGTGTGACCTTCATTTGGGCGCTCGATGAATCCCACACGCTCTATCGGGCCGTCTTCGGTTTTAGCTACGACAACCTAAGTCGGGCCGGATCTCAGCGAATCAGCGAGCATCTCTTGCGCTATGTCATGGTGGTCGTGTCCACCGTGAACGTGCAAGCGCTGATCGTCCCTGTGGTGGCGCTGCTCGCGGCTTGCAGCACCCTCGCATCACCGATCTCAGGGCAACCGCCTGATCCACAATTTTATGCCTCGCAGATGAAGCGCTTGAAAGAAGTGCTGACGGCAGCCTCGGCGATTCTTGTTTCCGGGATCCTGCATATGGGAGCCTGGCTCCGATGGCCTGCCGCCTTAGTGGCCGACAAGGGTGGTCAGGAAGCGGTGCTGGGCACGGCCTTGGCCATCACTCTTTTTTGGGGCGTCACATTTACATTGATGTTGGTCTCGACGTACCTTCCGGCTGCCCTTCTCCTGGCACAGCGAGCAGAGGCCTTGTTAATGGAACGGCCATCAGAAAACGCTGAACCGGAGCCGGATCAATGGCTCAAGGATCATGGTTTGTTCTTGTCGTTGCAGGACCACTTTCCGCAGTTCGGTTTGATCCTCGCTCCCTTGCTCGCCAGCCCCCTGAGTTCCCTGCTAGTCGCCCCTCTGAGTCCGACGGGATAGCCTCGATCGTGAACAGAGTTGATACCCTTTGCTGGTTCGCTCGCGCGTAAGGTCTGTAGGGTTCTGTATTGGCAGGATCTTCTGCCTTGAGGAAACAGGCTGGGAGGTTCGCGAGACGTCTCGTCTATCTAGCCAAGTTGGAGCATGCTGGATCCCGGCTTGTCCAGAAAGGTCAACAGGGCAATGAGCGCCATACCTCCGAGTAACCAAGCTAACCCAGCGACCCATCGCCTTTGTGCAAAGGCGAACAGGCCCATCATGAGTACTACGCCACCGATAAGTCCGGCAATACCGGTACCGAATGAACTCATTGACGTCTCTCCATCACCGGCAATAAACGTGACAATATTCGATTGGGCTGGGAGGAGCCTGTAAGGCCATCCTGATGGTCTCGATCTCGTACCCAAGATCTTCCAGATCTCGCTGCGCCCGGACTAGCTCATCCTCGGTCACATACGCCACGGTGTCGGGAATACCGCTGTCTTTCAGTGAACGAAGGATGGCCCCCAAGGTCTCGCGTTCTTCCGGCGGCATATTCGTGCCGAGCGGAAATTCCAGTCGTCGTTGATAGGGGCTCTCGAACGTTTCGTTCAACGCGCGGATGGTCTTGAGCACGAGACGGTCTTGCTCCCATGGCTGGAGCTTTGGCCCAGCTGAAGGATGGGTGGCTAAGAGCTCCATGAGTGTGATCGCGTTCGTATTCAGCGACCGGCCTACGAATTCCCGCTGCGGCTCGATGGTGGTGGTTGCGAGTCCCACCTGCTTCGCCACCGCCTCGACTAGCGCGAAGTTGATCATGAAGCTATATTGCCCGCCGAACTGCCCGTAACAGGGCTTCTCCGGATCGTTCAACACCGTGATGTCCGCGGTCCCAGCATCGAAGGCACTGAACCCAATGGCGTCAGGAGCTAAGAGTCGTTTTGCCTCTTTAAGCGTGGCAAAGGCCCCCACATTCACGGGTACCAACACGTCTTGATCGATACGCTGGAGAAACTCGACGATCGTTTTGCGGTAGGGCAAGTCTTTCCACTCGACTTTGCGATACTCCTTCTCCCACACCAATTCGTCGAGAAACGGCGGAAAGGTCTTGAGGACGTCGAGGTCCTTGGCTTGGAAGGCTCGGACGAATGCCGACCAATCCTGAATGGCGGCATGCAGTGTTTCACTGAGGTTGGGACGAATATGCTCTTCTTCGACTTCGCCCCCGTGTTTGACCAGTAACTTGGTGGGTAGGTCGTTCCACAGTTCGTTACAGATAATGCGATCGACCGTGCCATCAGCAATTTCAGCAACATGGTCAATGGACCCACGATAGGCTTCCACCCGCTCCCGATGCACCGCCAGGTCTGAGTGCGCGAGAGCCCCATCCAGCACTGGCTGTTCCCAATCGATCAGGACATAGCGCAGACGCGGATAGACAAGACCCTCTGGATCAAGCCTCTTGAGATGGCTCAGGAAACAGGCGGCGAGGTTGCCGTTGCCAGGACCAAGCTCCAGAACGGTGAGGGGTGAGGAGTGAGGGGTAAGGGGTATTAGGTCGGACGATTGACGCTTGGCGATCTTCTCCCGCTTCATCACACGTTCGTAGTAATCCGCTGCGAGCGCATGGGCCAGCCGGAAATCCGCAGACGCAAACGTTTGGTAATAGGATCGGAGTTTGTCCCCGCGCAGCCCATAGAAGAGCTGGTTGAGATGGGTCTGCCACTGATCAAGTGGTTTATAGTCACCGATCAACTGCGGGAGGGCATCAGTGTCTTGGAGCATGGTACACAATCACCCGTTATGAATATGATGACGACGTCATATGGCCGGAGAAATCCTAACAGATGGCTTGAAAACGCCGCAATGCTTAACTCGTTCCGTTTATTGACAGTACCGTCTCGGCAGGTGTAGCAGTCAGGCATGCGGAGTAGAATTTCTTGTCTCACCGTCATTGCCATGATGGTCTGTTGCCTCTTGGTTCCAGCCGGTGCGGCCGACGAGCTTCCCCTCACCGAAAATGTGCCGATGTCGGAGTTCCAAAACCGCTTTCAAGACGCCACGACCTATGATTTTGATGCGCCTCCGCAAGGCATGTTCCGGTCCATCACGACGGCAGAGGGATTTGAAGAGCAACTGGGGCGGCATCAGACTCATGAAATCGTACCGATCAGACCGACCCAGGACTTTTCTACCAGTGCTCCAGCCGTGTACATCGTCTTCTCGCTGCATCAACACTACCAATCATTTAAAGTCTTTGGCCGGTGCTGGCCTGAACAGGTGGCCGGTATCGATCCGACCACGCTCGTCAGCGAGGACGTTATGTACATCGCTCTGGAGGACGACAGTGGGTACTTACGATTGCCTGCTCCAAAAGGTGGCTGGAAGCCAGGACGGTACAAGGTTGAGATTCATGCCGGCGAGCAGATCAACGAGATGACCCTCATGGGGACGATGCGCTTCGCCGTCGTAGCGCCCGAGAAATAGCTTAGGCTGCCCGCGTCAAAAGGTTGTGGTGAGCGAGCGCATCACAACCTGAGCACTCATGCCAGTCTGTCCATGAAAAGTCGCAGCAGAGTGTATCACCCCCTAGCACAGCCACTCGAACGAACTTTATAATGGCCATACTTTCGCCAGCGGGAGAACCTGCCCATGGCTTCGTCTGATATTTCAAACGAGCAGTACCGCGCCCTCCTGGAAGTATCCGAATCCATTGCGGCGCACTATGATCTGACCGAATTGTTCCGTGCTCTTGCCCAGCGCCTCCCTCGCGTGCTCAAGTTCTCATCCATCGTGCTGGCACTGCACGACTCAAGCAAGAACGTCATGCGCCTGCATATCCTGGAGGACCCGCGTCCCCTGCCTTTATCGCTAGGCCTTGAGTTTCCTGTCGAGGATGTTCCAGGTGGTTGGGTGTGGCAACATCAGCAACCCTTGATCTGTGCGGATCTTGCGCAAGAGATCCGATTCCCCAAGGTGATGCCGATGATTCGCCAGGCGGGCATCCGGTCATTGTGCATTGTCCCCCTGACATCGGCGCGGGAGAGGCTGGGCGCGATGGAGGTTGGGAGTCTGGAAGACCATCACTATGAGCAGGCCGAGATCGACTTCCTGCAGCAGGTCGCCAAGCAAGTCGCTGTTGCGGTCGAAAACACGCTGAACTTCGAGCGCGCGCATCAGGCTGAGAAGGAAATGAGACACCAGTTTGAACGTGAACGCTTGATGCTGGAGATCAACAATGCCGTCGTCTCGCACCTCAGTCTTCAAGACCTTCTCAAAGCAATATCTCTCAGCCTGCGCCGCATCATTGCCCATGATGCGGCACTGTTGACACTTCACGAGCCCGGGGGCGATCAACTTCGCCTCCACGCACTGGATCTGCACATGTTCGGCACTGTTCCCTTTGAGGAAGGTGTGCTGATCTCATCGCATGATACGCCGGAGGGACAGGCCATCTCTTCACGCCATCCGGTGTTGGTTGGTCCCGTCGTTGATCTCACGCGATTCTCATCCCCTTGGGTCCGGCACGCGGTTGAGAACGGCATCAGATCGGGCTGTGCGGTCCCCCTGATCACACACGACCGTACCGTTGGGGCGCTGAGCGTCGTGAGTGCGCACGAAAATGCCTTCGGTGAAGCGGATGCCGTGCTGCTCAGCCAGTGTGCTAAGCAAATCGCCATTGCGGTCGAGAACGTACTGGCGTACCAAGAAATTGCAACCCTAAAGGACAAGCTGAGCAAAGAAAAGCTCTACTTGCAAGACGAAATCCGAAGCGAACTAAACTTCGAGGAGATCATTGGGGAGAGCCCTGCGGTCAAGCAGGTGCTGAATCAAGTGGGCATCGTGGCACCCACAGACTCCACCGTCCTGATTCTGGGTGAGACCGGGACGGGGAAGGAACTGCTCGCCCGCGCGATTCATGATCGAAGCAAGCGCCGTGAACGAACTTTTGTGAAACTCAACTGTGCCGCAATTCCCACGGGACTGCTCGAGAGTGAGTTGTTTGGTCATGAGCGAGGAGCCTTTACTGGAGCGATTGCCACCAAGGTGGGACGGTTTGAGCTGGCGGATGGAGGAACACTCTTCCTCGATGAGGTGGGCGACATTTCCCTCGAACTCCAGTCGAAATTGCTTCGCGTGCTGCAGGAACAGGAGTTCGAGCGGCTCGGCAGCACGAGAACCATCAAGGTCAGCGTACGGCTCCTCGCGGCTACGAACCGGGATCTTGCCGAAATGGTTACGAGCAAACTCTTTCGGAGCGATCTGTATTATCGGTTGAATGTGTTTCCGCTCACTGTGCCGGCCCTCCGAGACCGCCCAGAGGATATTCCGCTTCTCACCCGCTACTTTACACAGCGGTTTGCTCGCCGAATGGAAAAGCGAATCGAGCGAATTCCTTCGGATGCCATGGATGCTCTCGGCCGCTATGAATGGCCTGGGAATATCAGAGAACTGGAGAATTTCATCGAACGAGCTGTGATTCTGTCTCAAGGGACCAGCTTGAGTGTTCCGCTCCTTGAACTGAAGACTACGGTGCGTGATGAGCATCAATCCGTGACAACCCTCCAAGCCGCCGAGCGAGACCACATCCTGCGCGCACTCGAAAAAACCAATTGGATCATTGCTGGTCCTTCAGGAGCTGCAACGTTGCTCGGTATGAAACGTTCCACGTTGCAATCGAGAATGGCAAAGCTCGGAATCTCTCGCCGGTCCTGATGCCGGTATTTCGGTAAGTACCGATATTTCGGCATTTTGTGTTTCGGCACTACCCTACATTTCTCCCACGATCGTTCTCGCACATCAGCGAAGATCAACCGTAAGTTCCATAACTTCCGACTTAATCCCATAGTTGCCGTCTGGCTGGAATGGTTCCTGCTCAGTGATACAGCCAACGACTTGATCGGCAGCATTATGTCAGACCAAAAGATTATTCAAGGAGGATCATGATGGAACTGAAGATTCCAAGTCCAGAACAAGCCTACTGGGGGTTACGAGCTATGAAAACCGTTGCCATGGCAGATGGAGTGCTGGATGCGTCCGAGCGTCACATGCTGGAATCCATTCAGCGGATCTTCGGCACGACACATGATCTAGAGCAGCTTGTTCCAATCACGCCAACAGAGCTGGCCCGAGCGTTTCCAGATCCGCAGCTCAGGAGGCAGCTCGTGCAAGGGCTCGTCATCATGACGCTGATTGATGGAAAGGCCGACCCAAAAGAAACAGATCGCGTTGAACAATTTGCGCAAGTGCTAGAGATCGATGTTCCAGAAGTGAAGAACCTGCGGCATGTCCTGAAGGGAGAAATTCTCCAGCTTCGCCTTGATCTGGTCCGCCGGTTTTGGTTGCGGCAGAAGGTGACCGAAGTCTGGAACAAGGAGGGCATCAGAGGGCTCCTCAAATTTGTTCGCGGAATGATGGGACGGTATGAGAACAAGAAGATGGCAGCCCGATACCAGGGTCTGGAACATTACCCGTCCGGCTCTTTGGGCCGTTCCCTTTGGGAATATTGGCATGTGAATGGGTTCGCGCTTCCCGGACAAAAAGGTGGGGCACCCGAGCAAATCGTGTTCCACGATTGTGCGCATGTTTTGTCAGGTTATGGGACGGCTCCGGAAGAAGAAGTCCTGGTCGCCTGCTTCAGCGCCGGTTTCCAGCGCCGCGAGCCCTGGATGTTCGTCTTCTTCGTCCTATTGCAATTTCACGTAGGCATCCGCATGACGCCCATCACTGCGGCACGGACGGGAATGTTCGATTCGTTGAAGGCCATGGTTGCCATTCGTCGAGGGGCTGCGATGAACATGGACTTGAATGATGGTTGGGACTACTGGACGGTGATGGGTGAGCAGGTCGAGGAGCTCCGGCGGCAGTACAACATTTTGCCGGCTGAGGCATTCCTGCCTGCGAAGCAGGGAACGCTTGTGGTTGGGGCCTAAGCGACACAACGCACAGGAATGGCCCGTCATTCGGCGGCTTCGTACTATCCATGAAGGAGATGGTGATGATAACAGGCAATCGTTACGCAACATCGTGGGAAAATTTCTGGGGTTCTACGACTGGGAGTGCTGGTGAGGTGTTTTGGGACGCTGATCCCATCCATGCCTCTCAGCAAGACCTGACGCTGCTCCGGGACTATTTCGATCCACAACTCCCTTTGATCGATCTGGGGTGTGGCAACGGAACTCAAACACGGTTTTTGGCTAATCATTTCACGCACGTGATCGGCACTGAGATTGCGCCAGCAGCAATTGAATTAGCCGGGAAGGTCAATGGCACAACCAATATCACGTATCAGCTCCTCGACATGCTGCATCTTGAGGAGGCCCAACGCCTCCACGACGAAATCGGAGACGCGAACCTCTACATGAGGGCAGTGTTGCATCAACTGTCGCCGGAGGATCATGCGACAGCCGTTCAGAGCATCGAACGACTCCTGGGGGCAACAGGAACGTTGTACTTGATCGAACTATCATCGGCTGCAGAACCCTACTTTGCCAGACTGATCCAGCAGTATGGGCCACCCCCTGGACTCGCACGAGTATTCCAGCATCAGATTACACCGGGCATGTTGCATGACAATGCTCTGGAATCACTGTTCCCGCCGAATCGTTTTACAATTCTTGACACTGGTCCGAGTCAGATTCGGACCGTACACACACTCCCAACTGGTAACGTGGTAGAGGTACCGGCGTTCTATGCCATTCTTCGGCGGCAGGAAAGTAGGGTTCGGTGAACGCTCATTCAGAACACAGAGAATGGCCAACGGCAATGAGAAAGGACAAATTATGGAACTCCCCGGCCCGCTAGATGTCGTCTCGCAACTCGTCACGGCTATGAATGCCTGTGATTTGGAATCAGCGCTGACTCTATTCGAGTCGGGTGCTTCGTTCGTCAAGAAGCCCGGTGCTGTCGTACAGGGAACGGCTGGAATACGTCAGGCATTGGAAGGCTTCATGGCGCTGAAACCGACATTAACCATTGACGCACAGCAGATCGTGCAAGCGGGCGATGTCGCACAATACTGTGCCCGCTGGAGCATTAAGGGAATCGATCCAGTGGGAACTGCCGTGCAACTCAGTGGGCGATCCTCCAGCATTTTGCGATGTCAACCCGCTGGGCGTTGGCTCTTCTTGGTGGATAACCCGTGGGGAACGGACATTGTCGAATAGCTCGGCCTAAACGCGTGGTTCAACAAGTCAGTCAAACTGAAAGGAGACGTTATGAAAATCATTTATCGCTTCCCCATTTGGATAGCTTTGGTCGTTGGTCTTGTTGGAGGAGATGTTTCTCTGGCTTCGGCGAAGACTCTTGAGGCTGGATACGCGAGTACGAGCTGGATGAGCAGCGGAGAGGTTCGCGATCTCCTGGATGGGGGACGGGTGATCAATGCCATCGTCAAAGGTGTGATGATTGTCCGCCATTCGAATGGCGCGGTTGGTGGGATCGTTCACACGGCTCAGCTTGAGTGTCCGATTCGGGTCACCCTCAGTGCAAAGGACAACCATAGAACCTACCTCGGCCTCTGCACAGTTCTGGCTCATGAGGGTAAGGATGTGGCCTACGCCGAATGGAAGTGTGACGGGAATCATGTCGAATGCGAAGGCATGTTTACGTTTACAGGTGGAACTGGTGGATTCAATGGAATCTCGGGAACGACGCCGGTGTTCAGCAGAATGATATTCGAGACACTGGAAGCACGCAATGCTCGAGCCGTCGGCTATGCCTACTGGCCCAACCTCACAGTGACGTTGCCCTGAATGGTCCACATACTGAACATAAGACCATAGACAAACAGTGTCAAAGATCCGCTGCAGGCTACTGAGATTCTGATCAATCTATCCCTAGGTTGTTTCTGTCATCTGCAGACATTCATTCTCCCTCCAAAAATTGCTAGGAACGCCAGGCTACTTCTCCTCTTTTGGAGGGAGACATGACTAAAGTGATGCCTATGGTGTCACGGAGTCCAATCTGCACCTACGCCCTGTCGTTTGACCAACTCTCGACCTTCCGCTAGAATGCGACTCTTACTCATGTGGGCTCCGTCCACTGCTGAAGCTTTTGCACACCATGACGTTGCCTTCCAGCCTTTGGGCCTCCGTCATCATCCCGATCAAGGATGAGCGAGACAATTTATCTCCATTGATCGCGAGCCTGTTGAAGGTCATGGATACTCACGAGGCCTCGCACTCACGCCCGTATGAGATTATCTTTGTGGACGATGGAAGCACAGACGGCAGCAGCGAGGCGCTGGACCGACTGGCAGCTGAGCATGCCTGTGTTCGCGTGTTCCACTTCGACCGTAACTACGGCAAGACCTGTGCGCTTGAAGCCGGCTTTCATCAATCGCGCGGGGACATCATTGTCCAGATCGACGGCGACCTTCAGCAGGATACCGAAGACATTTTGAAACTGCTTCCTCTGACCGATTCTTATGACCTGGTGTGCGGCTGGCGACAACAACGACAGGACGGATTTGTGAAGATGATTTCGTCTCGGATTGCGAACCGTGTGCGAAATGTGTTCACCCATGACGGCGTCCATGATACGGGATGCCCTCTCAAGGTCTTTCGGCGCCCAGTGCTGGAGCGGATTCGTCTCTTTGAGGGGATGCACCGATTTTTCCCGGCGCTCGCCTTGATGCATGGCTTCACCGTCACCGAGGTGCCGGTTCGGCATTATCCACGGATCCACGGTGTCTCCAAATACGGGATGGGAAACCGCCTCTTCAAGTCCCTCTACGATCTGATCGCGGTGCGCTGGATGCAGCAGCGCGTGTTGCAGTATAAATTCAGAGGACCCGCGACGTGAGCCGATACGGCTCTGACGTTCTCCTTTCCGACGCATCATGAGCACTGAGACAATCTGGATCGGTATCGGCTTCCTTGGTCAAGGACTCTTCTTTGGTCGTTGGGTGGTTCAATGGATCGCTTCCGAGCGAACGGCAGAAAGCCGCGTCCCCATTTCATTCTGGTACATGAGTCTCATCGGCGGACTGATCACGCTCACCTACGCCATCTACCGAATGGACCCGGTGTTTATTGCCGGACAGTCGATTGGATCGGTGGTGTATATCCGAAATCTGATCCTCATTCACCGCGCAGATCCCACGAAGACGACCCCGAGACCACAAGCATGAGCGATCCGACCACGACCGATCACGTAGCCATCACCCTGCTTCACGGATAATCACGACGCCCCATGGATCGCTCATCACCTCAATCAGTCCATCTTGTGCTGCTTTTCTTCTTGTCCGGCCTTCTCTTTTTCGTCGGCCTCGGCAATATGGGGTTAACCGATCGGGACGAAGGCCGAAACGCTGAAGCCGGGCGGGAGATGTTCGCCTCCGGTGATCTCGTGACACCGACCTTCAACGGGGAGCTCCGCGTCGCGAAACCGGTCTTCGTATATTGGTTGATGACGCTGTCCTACCAGGTATTCGGCGTGAACGAGTTTGCCGCGCGAGCCCCATCCGCCTTGTTTGGCGTGGCGTTGATCCTGATGCAGTACCTGTTTCTCTCCCGGTTTCGTGGCCCGACTGTCGGCCTGTTCGGCGCCCTGATGTTGCTCCTCAACATTGAGATCCTGGCGTTGGGGCGCATGGCCATTACTGATAGCGTGCTGATCTTCTTCACCACCTTCTCGCTGTATAGTTTCTGGCTCGGCATGCACGAGAACGGTCCTGGTCGCCACTGGATCTGGGGCTTCTACATCGGCATGGCCCTCGCGACCTTAACAAAGGGACCAGTGGGATTCGCCGTTCCGCTCATCACCGCCTTGCTTTACCTCATCACCACGCGACAATGGCAGATCTTCTGGCAAAGAGGTGCTCCTATCGTCGGCACCCTGTTGTTTGTTCTCTTGGCTGGTCCATGGTACACCGCGATGTTTCTTCTCCATGGAGATGCGTATTCATCCCAGGCCAAGGTCCACACCGTGGGGCGATTCCTTGCTCCAATGGAAGGGCATGGAGTGGGGTGGTGGTTTTATTTTCCCGTGTTGCTCCTGGGCTTTTATCCCTGGAGCTCTTTTCTCCCCGCCGCGCTTTATCGCGCCTATGCCACTTGGCGTGAATCCCCAGTTCTATTACAGGAGCGGAATGGCTCGCCTGGAACGACCGAACCGGCTGGCGCCGGTCATGAATTGGACTGGTTTGCAGGTCTGTGGGTCGTCGGAGTGTTCATCTTTTTTAGCCTGTCCTCCACTCGGCTGCCGCACTATATCGGGCCGCTGTTTCCAGCCTGTGCCCTCCTTACGGCGTCCTATTGGGCCCACGGTCTGAGAGATTCAGTGCCCAAGGGGCTGCGTGGGTCAATTCACTTCATGATGGGGCTCGGATATCTCGTCGCCATCGGTTTTGCCAGCGCGCCGTTTCTGTTCCACAAGTTTTCCGGGAAAATGGTGAAGGAGTTTCCGCTCGCCACCCAATTCGACTTGGGCATCGGCCCTTATCTGGGCGCGACTCTGGTCGTGGTTGCGATGGGATTCATCGGTTACTATGGTTTCAACGATACAAAACGCCACCTTGCCTTTGGCGTAGCCGGCGCCGCCCTCGCAAGCGTCTTTCTGGTCGCCATCCTTCTTGTCGTCCCCAGTCTCAATCGTTATGCTATCGCACCGCCTCAGGAACTGGCCTATGCTGCCGGGCTTAACCTGAATCCGACCGATCAACTGATCGCGTTCGGCACGACCAGACCTTCCACAGCTTTCTACGCTCGCCGAAGCGTGCTGTTCATTCCGTCAAACGAGCTCGACCGACTACACGCGGCTTTGAGTAGAGAAGGGCGGACGATGATTCTGCTGCCGGAATCGGCTCAAAATATGTTACCCAAAGAAGCGGCTGCCTTTCACCCGATCCTCAAACGCTATGGGTATGTCCTACTAGCAAATGAACCGATGGTCGACATTCCCCAGAGCGCAGACGCTGTACCCTCGGGAACGCCGCCTCCATCGCATTCTGGATTCACTCAGCATCCTTGATGATTTCATCGACCGAGCAAGAGCAACGATATCAGCCCCAATCGATATTAGAATGGCAGGACGCCGCGTGCAGTAACGAGAATCAGGACAGCGAGTGCCAAGCCACCAAACAGAGCACCTTCTTTGACAATCGACAAGTTCGATAATTCTTCCGAAGATCCAGGGGCTTTTGTATTGGCATGAAACCAACAGGCTAAACAGGTAAATCCGACCGCTGAAACGACGAGGAGTGATGTCGTCATGGCAGCAAGACCATATCCCATCAGATAGAGGGAGGTCTTCAGATGCCAGGTTCCCTTTGATCGTTCTCCGAGCTTCCAACCGGTCCATCGTATCCATATACTGGCCATGATGGCCGCTGCACCCAATCCCATTAACAGCGTGCCCACAAACCCATCATCCATCTTGTGCGACAGCGTCCACAGCACGGCAAAGGCCACCGAGACCCCGATCGCAGCTCGTCGACAGCCTTCCTGTACCGACGTTCGCCATTCTCTAAACGGCGCTGCTGCGATCGATCCACTGAGGACACCCACGATCGCTCCTCCAACCGCATCCGTTGGGAAATGGGATCCGCGAAGAACGCGACTCAGGGCTACAAATGCTGCGAGGCTTATACACAACGGGCCCCAGATAGGAAACCGTTTAGCCAGTACCGTCGCCACGGCAAAACTCGCCGTGCTATGCCCGGACGGAAACGAGTCCAGTCCTGATACGAAGGACATCGTGATCTGCCAGTCGCCCGAATGAGTGAATTTCGGGCGAGGCCGACCGATGAGATGCTTGAGACCGTTGGCAAGGATGGCCGCAATCCCATGGGCGATGAGGGACTGAATCGCAGCTACCTTGAGCATCGGCCTGTTGAACGCCCAGGCAACGGCCAGGAGTAGGAGACTGACGAAGGCGAGACGCCAACCTTGGCCGATCCAATCGCCGAAATTGCTGGTAAATGCCATCCATGGAACGGCGAGTTGATCCCAAGGCAGATGCACTGTGACCGATCGCACATATTTGGTGATCGGCAAATCAAATGTCGCCCAGCCGACAAGGCTCACGACCAGCGCTGCACAGGAACAGAAGAACGCCATGACGGACAAGGTTTTGTCCGACGATGGCAACGCGCGCATGCCCATGGAGGTAGAATGCGTATCGAAGATCGTGGGATGACCAGGCCTCGTCACCGACGGCTCATCACTGATTGCCGCACCTCACGGGACCCAGTCGGCGAGGAACACATTGAACTCGCCGGGTTCCCTGGCGTTTCGATCCGACACCCAGACGAGACGCTTCCCGTCCGGGGAGAACATGGGGAAACTGTTGAAATTCCCCTGAGTGGTGATCCGCTCCGTGCCCGTCCCGTCGTCCTTCACCAGGTAGAGGTGGAAACTCGGGCGCCCCCCCTCGCCTCTCGTTTCCAGATTTGAGGAGAAGATGATGCGTTTTCCATCGGGGTGAAAATATGGAGAAAAGTTGGACGCGCCGTTCGCGGTGACTTGCGTCTTGCCTGAACCATCGGCGTTGATCACGAAAATTTCCAGCTGCCCTGGCTCGACCAGTCGCTGGGCCAACAACTCCTGATACTTCTCGATTTCAGCTGGATCGGTCGGATGAGATGCGCGATAGACCAGGCGCGTACTGTCCGGCGAAAAAAAGGCACCTCCATCGTACCCGACGTCGTGCGTCAGACGCCGGACATTGGTGCCGTCAAGATTCATCGTATAGAGATCTAAATCGCCGTCTTTGACCGATGTCCAGACGATGGTTTTCCCATCAGGGGAAATCGTCGCCTCTGCATCGTACCCAGGCGAGACCGTCAGTCTCTGGACTTGCTGCCCATCGATGCGCACAGAGTAGATTTCGTAGTCGTCAAGCGCCCACCGGTAGGCTCCGTCCCGTTTCGGTTTTGGTGGGCAATTGGGCCCGGCGGCATGGGTGGATGAATAGAGGACCCGTCGATCGCCCGGAAAAAAGTAGCCGCAAGTCGTCACCCCCACACCGGTGCTGATCAAGCGCACCGTCTCGCTTTGCAGGTCCATCACATACATTTGATAGCACCCGTGGCCGGCCTCGGCTGGTTTCTTCACACTTGCTTGCGAGTCCTTCGACCAGTTATTGGTCGATTGAAAAATAAGCTTGGTTCCGTCGAATGAAAAATAGGCTTCTGCATTCTGGCGACCGAAGGTGAGTTGGCGGATATTCGCCAGATGACGTTCTCCAGAGCGAACAGACGCGATCGTTTCTTTTGGTTGATCAGCCGCTCCAGTGACTGAAGAAGCACCCATCACGATACATAGCCCCAACAACCATACGCCTGCGGTGTTACGATGTGGTCTCAATCCGTACCTCCATTGTGTCTCCTTGACCGGGCCATACGTCGCGCTTTTTTACGACCCCGTCTTGAAAAATCACGTAACTATGCCACCCATAATAAAACAGGAGCCGAGCGACTTTCGCAACCGAATCGGACGTCACGCCATACAATACCGTGATGACGCTGCCAGGGACATTCGCTCGATGGCAGGAGAATAATACCGCCATCCCCGGCTCAGTGTAGATTTGTCCATCAATCCGGAATCCGCTATCCCTGAGGGTGGCACGATCTCCACATGACTCTTGGACGATCGACTGAACGGCCGGACCCTGTTGAGCATCAGCGAGTATGAGAACCGAACCTTCAGGAGGAAGTGCAGCGTCTCCAGGCGCCAACACCCTGGTCTCTTGAGCATCTGGCCCTGCGTGATCTTCGATGCGCGACACAACCTGCTCCAAGGGAGAGGTAGGGTCTGAAAATGCCCGTACCACTGCTTTGTGAGAATCCGTCACGTAACTGTTCAGTACGGGCGGCAATTGATACCTCGCCAATCTCCGAAATACCATCATGTCCGGATCAAGCTCAACCCATAACGGTTGATTGGGCAGGACGAGGTCGACCACGTTCATTTCCAGCGGCTTCAGTGTCACCGATTTGGTTTCGGTGGTGTCTTCCATCACAACGTGGACGGGAATCGCCATCTGATACGGTTTGTCTACTTGTCGAATGCGTATGGTTAACTGCCAGGCCTCCCCGTTTCCGTTCTCTTTCATCTTACTGGTGCTGGCATCCGCGAGAGAGATTTGGGGCGCGCCCGATCGTTCGACCCACTGTTCAAAAAACCATCGAAGATCGCGCCCGCTTGCCTCAGCAAATACCCTTTCGATTGCCCCCCAGTCCGCCGGGTGAGTGCGATAGCGGTTCACAAAAACCTTCAGGCCCCGCCAAAACGCCTCGTCTCCCAACTCCTGACGAAGCAGATGGAACACGAAGGCAGATTTCTGATACCCGATGGCATTATCCTTCTCGTCGTGTTTCCTCAGAAATTGGGATACCGGGTAATCCGCTTCTGGCTTGACATATAGGTTGAATCCTTGGAGCATCATTCGTCGCTGCTCCAAGGCCTGGCGATCATCGTGAACCAATTCATGCCAATAGTAGTTCGCCAAATAAGTCGTCAGCCCTTCGACCCAGTTCCCATGACCATCTCGATTAAACACCGAGTTTCCGATCCAGGAATGCACGATCTCATGGCCTAACGCATAGGGCTGTATGTAATGCCTCTTAATGCTGCCGCTGCCGAGCAGCGTGAACGACGGCATACCGAGACCACTGGCAAAAAAGTTTTCGACGACCGCGAACTTCTCGAACGGATACTCCCCCAGGATTCGAATATACGCATCGAGATATTGTGCCGTCGCATCAAGATACTCATCCGCCAAGGCGGCGTTGTCCGGCAAGAAATAGGTTTGCAGGTCGACCCGCTGCCCCGTTGATGCTTTCCATTCTCTTGTTTTCACTACAAACTTATTCGCCACGAGAGTAAAGGCTTCCGATCGCTCTCCAACCACCCACGTCGTAGAGACCATTCCAGAGATGTCCGTCTCCGCGACCTTTTCCCCCGACCCGACCACGCCCCACCCTTGCGGAACCAACGTAGTCACCCGATAAGTGCTGAAGGACTCCGCGACATCCGGATACCACTGGCTTTCCCCGCTTAAATACACTCCTTCGGGACCGATATGCCCTGCCGTTTCACTGGGTGTGACAAAACGCAAGTGACGCGGCTCTCGTGGAGGATCATTGACTATTCCTCGATAGACCCAGAGCAACGTGATCTTGCGACCATGTTTCTCCGGTAACAGCACGTTGATACGCTGCACAAATGTGTCGGGAATCTGGACGGTCGTAAAAGCAGCGGACTGGCTCGACAGCTCCTGTTCACGTGTCATCGCTGGCGCGACGACGGCGATGGACTGGACTTGTAACGTGCGTGCAAGCATGAAACTGACCGACTTGACCTGCTCATCGACGTCCAGTTCGATCCGGTCTTTTGCCGTCATTTCATGGGTCGCTGGCCTCAGCTCGACCGAAAGATCGTGGTGGACGAGAATGTCCTCACCCTGAGCGAGCTGTGCCCAGGCATCCTGCAGAGGGGTGATGCCGATTGCGAGGAGGCTAAAGAGGTAGGCTCGAATGAATCTCTTCCTGATGGACATCAGGAAGCTTTTAACACTCGCGGCAAACGAGTACAAGCTGGATCGCCGTCAAAAGACGATCCAGATCAACCGGCTTCATCAGGATTTCTTGAGGTTCCAATACCCACGCTTCTTCGAGCAATTCTTCGTTGTGACTCCCCGTCATGATGATGATGCCGCCAGAGAAGGCCTTTTCTCGTAGAGTACGAAGCACATCGATCCCTGCCATACCAGGCATGATCAGGTCCAGCAAGATTGCATCTGGTGACAGGTCGTCTACGACGCGAAGTGCCTCGTGTCCGTCTTTAACGCCGAATGCCCGATACCCTCGAAGACTTAGAAATCGGACGAGGAGATCGCATACCAGTGGCTCATCATCGACCACCAGGACCGACTCATCACTCTGCTGAACCTCCATCCCGTTTCCTGGTGAGCACGATGGGACAGCCGGCGGCACCGCTACCTGTGTAATGCGATTCACGGCCTCAACAAGGACGTCCAGTGATAGCCCTTTTCGTATAAAATCGGTCGCCCGTAAGGCTCGCGCTTGATTCTCCTGCGACTCCGTCGCTCCGCCTCCGAGAATGATCACAGGCGCATGGGGGTCGATCGCCCGAATTTCCTTCAACACCGTGAGTCCGTCCATTTCCGGCATACGTAAATCCAATAGCGTCATACGAGGGCCGGAGGCGCGGAAGAGACGAAGGCCTTCTCGGCCGCTTGTTGCGGTCATGACATGATATCCCTGCCTGGTGAATACGTTCTGCAGGAGATCGCAATTCATCTGATCGTCGTCTACGATCAAGAGCTTCATCATTGCTGTATATCCGGTTGAGTGAAACGCGGCCGAGCTTGAGGAAAAGGATAACACGAGGGCAGGAATAAGAGAAGGAAATGCGTGGTTTACAGAGAAGAGGTCGGCTGCCCGAACAACGCCGCTATAAATGCCTCGGCATTGAAGTCCTGCAGGTCATCAGCAGCTTCTCCCACACCGACCAATCGGATGGGAAGTTTCAGCTCATCGGCAATTGCTATGGCGATGCCGCCCCGTGCGGTCCCATCCAGTTTCGTCAGCGCAAGCCCTGTCACTCCCACCGCCTCGTGAAACTGTTTGGCTTGACTTAACGCGTTTTGGCCGAGCGTGGCATCTAAGACCAGTAACACTTCATGCGGCGCCCCAGTGAGCTCCTGACCGATCACTCGTTTCACTTTCCGTAACTCATCCATAAGATTGGACTTGGTATGTAACCGGCCAGCCGTATCGATCAACACGACATCGCTTTTTCTTGCCTTGGCCGCAACCACTCCATCGAACGCGACGGCGGCAGGATCAGCGCCATGACGCTGACGAATGACCTCCGCACCGAGGCGATCCCCCCAAACTTGCAGTTGCTCGATCGCAGCGGCCCGAAATGTATCGCCGGCAACCAGCAGGGGGCGGTGTCCAGCCTGTCCCATTCGCTGGGCTATCTTGGCAATCGTCGTCGTCTTGCCGACGCCGTTCACACCGACAACTAACACAACAAATGGTTTCGGCCCATCACGAACAAGCTGATCGATCGTAGCGCCAGCGACTGGCTTCAGAATGCTGTAGAGAGATCGACTGAGCACATTCTGGACTCCCTCGGAAGTTTGCGCTTCAGCTCCCCTCGTTTCTTCGCTGACCTGTCGAATAAGCCGATCAACGACTCGAGCGCCGAGGTCAGCGGTGAGTAGCGCCGCTTCAAGTTCATCGAGCACCGCCTGGTCCGGCGCGCGCCCAAGAAACCGATCAAGCGAGTGCTGCATGACATGGCGTGTCTTCCCCAACCCATCACTGAGCCGCTGAAACCATCCCATTGTCAATACGCTCCCGTCTGCCGTTGAGGAGAAGAACGAATCAACCGAGGCACTGGGGAGATGATCTGAAGAACTTTCCGTTCGAGACGTGACATTTTCGCCGCTTCACGTGCACTCCGCTCATGATCGTACCCACAGAGGTGGAGCACACCATGAATCAACAACATGGCCAGCTCAGCATCAATCGACCGCCCGGCTTCTCGAGCTTGGCGAATTGCGGTCGGCATGGAAATAACGACATCCCCTAACATGGTCGTAGCGGGGCAACCACTGGGCATAGGAGCTTCCCGCATCGAGAACGCCAATACATCCGTCGCTCGATCCAATTTTCGATACTCACGGTTCAACCGTCGTATCCGAGCATCCCCGATCAATGCCACACTCAATTCTGACTTCGCCTCCCCCACCGCCACCAAGATGCGTTGCGCCAGAAGCATAACGGATGATTGTCGGACGATGGGTCGCACCAGGCTCACCCGGAGATACACGGCCATTACTGAGAACGCCCCGCATGCCGAACAGGCGGTAAGCCGGCGGGATTAGCCTTGCGTGAAATTGAAGGTTGACGTTTTGGAGTGGAGGGTGGCTCGTGAGTCGATTGCGATTCAGGATTACCTATGGTTTGATGGCGATCGTAGGCCTTTATGATGTCTTGAACAAGTCGGTGTCTCACGACATCTTTTTCATCGAAGTAGACAAAAGCGATCCCTTCAATATCGCGCAGAATATCCTTAACCTGTATGAGACCGGACACTCGGTCATTCGGAAGGTCGACCTGCGTGATATCCCCAGTGACTACCACCTTGGAATGAAATCCGAGCCGAGTAAGAAACATTTTCATTTGCTCAGCCGTCGCGTTTTGCGCTTCATCCAAAATAACAAACGAATCGTTCAACGTTCTCCCACGCATAAAGGCCAATGGAGCAATCTCAATGTCGCCCCGCTCAATCAGCCGATTAGCCCGTTCCATATCCATCATGTCAAACAGCGCGTCATAGAGCGGTCGCAGATATGGATTTACTTTCTCGTAGATGTCGCCCGGAAGAAAACCAAGCTTCTCACCTGCTTCGACAGCAGGTCTGGCGAGAATAATCCTACTAACTTCCTTGTTGATCAAGGCACTCACCGCCATGGCCATGGCGAGATACGTTTTCCCTGTTCCGGCTGGTCCGATTGCGATGACGATGTCGTGTTGTTCAATCGCCTCGATGTACGACTTTTGTGTTGGAGATTTAGGACCGACAAAACGCTTTTTTGTAACCACCATCGCCGACTGCCCGAGCACGTCCCTGAGCGATGCGTCTGGAGTTCGACGTAATGCACCGAGTGCGTGCGTCACATCGTCGGCTTGTAGCGCAATTCCTTCGTTCGTGAGGGAGGCGAGTTCGAGAAGAATTCGTTCAGCTTGCCGAACGGCTTCCGGAAGACCGTCTAACGTGAGCTCTTCACCACGTGCCGAAAGCCGTACGCCCAGCTCGTCCTCGATCAGCTTGAGATGGCGGTCATGGTGACCGAATAAGACGGCGGTATTAGTGCCCTCTCGTAATTTGAGCTTACGCACAAGCGCCGGATAGTCTCCATTTACAATTGGTGCTTTGCATTGTAGCAGACAGGAAAAAGTCGACACAAGGCGATGCAGAATCTTGGGAACGTCAACTCCAAGGCTGAGGAGGAGGAGAAGAAGGCGACGAAGACGTTTTGGCGGCCAGCGTCAAATCGAATTCCTGTGTTGCCAGACCGCCACGCCCATCCTTCGCAACAACTTTGACATGAAATGTCCCCTGTTGATCGGTCGGTATTTGCCACTTGATGTGGCCGGTCTCAGAGTTGATCGTCATACCGGGAGGAGACGATTCCAGCTGATAGCTCAATGGATCGCCATCTGGATCACGTGCTTGTACCGGATAGTCAAACTGACCTTGAACAGCCATGGTGGGAGGGGTCGATACGATGGTTGGACCACTATTGTCTAATGTGAGCGGCTCCGATTTCGATGAATGAACAGCGCCAGCAGGATCACTGGCCGTTACTTCAACCCAGATCCTATCAGGCGCAACAAAGCCAGTCGTATCGAGAAAAGGTTCCTCTCCTTCTTTAATAACGATTTCATTACGGTGCCATTTGAAAGTGAAATCGATGCGATCCTGATCCGTGTCACTCGCCTCAACTTGTGCTTCCAGCCTGTCTCCAGCTCGAGCGCTCTGCGGGGTCACCGAAACAGCCGTCACTTTTGGAGCTGTATTTCCAACTACCACGCTCTTTGTTCGATACGGCTGCCCCTTGTTTGTTCCGTCTGTGGGAATGATCTCCACAAACACCGTTTGCCCACGCCTAAAGAATTCAGGGGGTAGCGTGGCATTCGTTTGACCCGCGATCGGCGCATTATCCACATACCATTGGTAGTGAAAAGAAACTGCCTGACGCTCTGGATCTTCCGACTGAATTTGCACAGCAGCTGGAGCGGATTGAGAAAGCGGGGCATTCAGCATGACTGCCGTGCTCACAATCGGAGGTCGATTACTTGAAGACGGAGTGGAGGGAGCCGCCGACTCGGATGCTCCCCCACCGGAACAGGCAGAAAGCAGCACAACCCCTGTTGGCAGTAGCACACTTTTGAGGACGTTGCTTGTACGATTTATCATACCCTCATCAAGTGTCGCGGCTCCCATTTGTCACTCTACTTTCCTAATCTCGCTGATGCACCCAATTCACATAGCGGCTGTAGTTGCCCTCAAGATTGACGTTTCCCTGCGTAAACGCACCAGTCGACATCTGAACATTATAGCTACAACCTTGTCCACAATGGATCGTCCCGCTTGACGCGAGTCCTGTTCCTAAGGACGACTTGGAATTTACATTGGTATTGCTACCGGATGTTGTCGTACCGATAACAGGAGCCGTCGACGCCGTTCCGGTCTTGTAGAAGAGTGCATAGAGATAGCTGGCTCCATCCGAGGCGCAGAAATCGTTTGCAGGGGCGAACGTGGGGAAGAAGATCGTTCCAGCCACCAAAGTCGGATTCACCACAGATCTTTCGGAAGAATAATTAGTCGTTAATGAGGTAAACGGATCCGTGAGAGTAACGGGCCCTGGCATCGTGACACGCCACCCATCTTTTGAAGCAACCAGACCAATCATGGAGTTTGTTCCGGTGCCGTTGAAGCTGGTGACACCTGGATTGGTGGGATCGGTCACCTGATTGGTGCTACCACTACAGACGATACAGATCACGGCATTGGTGACATCGACGAGATCATTGTCATGACAATTCACCGTAGAAGTTTGCGTACAGGTATTGCTCATAACAGAATCCTTAATTCCAAACAGGCGCTGTAGGGTGTTGTCTACCTTGTCTGCGTTGCTGAAGTATCGACCCGTTCCAAAAAAGACCCACATTTTATCGGTATCGTCCAGGGTCACAGTGGGAGCAGACGCAGAAGGTCCAACCTCCATCGTAGTCCCAAGAGACGCGTCGTAGAACGTGTCAATTACTTCCGTCGGAGTCCGGTTGGCTCCATTGGAAATGCCCCATGTATTTGGGTCACAGGGTGCCGTGGAACAACCCATGGTGAGACGATAGAGCTTGCCTCGCCAGGGGAGAGCCCCATCGTGGATGGTTCGGACCGAATAGGCCACGTCCGTTCTCCAGTCCGAATCTTTATCGACCGCAACGACATGCCCCATGAACGATTGCCATGAACCGATCGGCATGGTCGTCAAGCTCCCCCCAGCGGCTGCTTTGGGTCCGTTTTTCAGGTCCACCGTATAGAGTTTTGCCGTCTGAGATGATGCAGCAGTGAGATCAGCCTGATACCCGTTCGGTCCAGAGCCAAACAGCACATACCACTTCTCATTGGTAGGATCGATGGGGCTATCCGTCTTTGGATTCATGCGAGCTACGGCAGGATAGCTAGTGGTCAGCCCAAGATTGCTGTCGCTGAATACCCATAGCAGCTTTGGATCCACCTCTGGGTTTGTGATATCCAAGGCAAAGTAGGCACTGTAGAATGTTCGAGGGGTTCCTCCTACGGTGGCTGTCATCGGTGGCGCTCCTGAACCAGCCGCACAATTTCCACAACTCCCGCCCATTCGGAATCCTCCGATTAGGACGGTTCCCCAGCCTCCAGGATGATCAGCATCCGGCGTAAAGATCCTCGCTTCAGCAATCGTCGGTTTCAGATCAACGTAGTACACATGTGTGTAGTCTGTTCTGGCCAGCCACTGGAGATGGGGCAACAATTCCTGAGGAATAAACGACCAGAGTTCCGCTCCCAGATTGACTCCGCTCGAATTATTTGTGGGATTCTTGGTGTACCACCCATGTTCGACAGTGGAGGCCGTCGAAGAATCGTCGCCTTTATGGTAGTACCCTCCGTTAAAGGCGTGGAGCATTCCGTCATTCGCCCCGACATAGACAACCTGACGCCTCGTTCGGTATTTCGCGTAGAACGCCGTGTAGGTGGGATCTCCGAACGCCAAATCGTAGCGTGCTTTTGGAGCACCCACGACCGTCGGAGTCGAGTGAATGGGATCACCCAGTTTCCAGACCTTATAGTTTCCGCTCCCGACCGGCACTTCAAGCATTCTGGTTCGCAATCCGGAAATTTCATCACCGCGAACGAAGTTGATCAAATTCGTCGCGTTGGTGCTGCCGGCACAGGTATCCCCGGCGTACCGCAGATAGTCCCGAAGTGCTGCACAGTTCGCCGTATTAAACTCGATCTGTTCGGTGGGATCGACAATCCCATCGTTATCAGTATCGACCCATGTGAGCACCTTGCGAGACGCGGATGTTGAAAGAGCGAGTTCTTTGCCTGCTTCCCAGATAGGTTTGATCGATTTCAGATCGCCGGTGAATGTCGGCGTCGCGCTGTCGGCTACTCCATCCGCCGGGGTGGTATCCGCAAACTTGTCGACGAGGACTTTCTGATAGGTCGGACTCGCAGGATTATTGTCGTACCGAGTCGTGATGATCAGGTCTTGCTCATAGGTCAGTTTCCCGTCCTGATCCGTATCCTCTCTGAAATTGCCGAAGCCGTCGACAAAGAGGGAATGCGCATACCCCGTCCACTTGACGTTCGCGCCTCCCTGACCAACGTCACTCGTAAAGAAATAGGCCTGATAGATCGACCCTTCTCCGGTCGCGGATGTCGCCAACACCGAGATCGATGTCCCTGATGCGCTCTTGCGCAAAATAGCCGTCAACGAAGCGAGTAAACGCTCTTGTAAATCATCCACGTTCGAAGACTCGAAATAGGTATCGGGAATCCCATCAGCCCCTTGAGCCCCGGTTCGGTTGTTCACCTGATCCCATTCGCTGGTGAGATCAGGAAGTTTGTTCCCATTCGTATCCTCGAAACCGCCCAACTGCGCAGCATGCATGAGGATTTCACGTCCGCTGATGTTGCCGAAGGCATAGAAGGTATAGACCGTGAGGTTCTGTAACCCTTGCAGGCAATGGCCTGATATACCCAAGACAGGGATCGTTCCATCTGCCGTTCCACTGCAGGGGCGCAGATCGTTGATATGAGACCAATAGGCCACATCATCCAAATAATGTCTCCCGCTATCCGCATAGTCGGTTCGATGTTGTTTCAGCAAAACATTGTTGGGGGTCGATGGATCGTTGTTACACGTACTTCCTGGTGGATCAACAAACGGCACCCCGCGATTGCCGGTACAATAGGTTCCGGCATAGGGCTGGGCATTGGCATTCGCATATTGATTGATGCTGTTGGGCACGCCCCCGTCTTGAGTCGGCTCCCCGTCTGTAAACACCATCACGAACGTCTTGCAGCATCGCACCTGGGTCGAGCTACTGGCCCAAGCTGGCGTATGGTTGCTTCCGTAGAAGAATGGATCGCGCCCGCAGGCGTTGTTGATGTAACCGGGAGGGCACACTTCTGCCCCTGTGAGCGCAGAGATCTCCGCCCCGCCAATTCCCCCTACACCAGAACTTCCAAAGGAGACTCCATTCGAGGTTCCTCCGGAGAATGCGATCGGATAAACATACTGGGTTGTATAGAATGCCGAGTTGACCTGCGCGACATATCGCGCCACCTCATAGAGCGATTCACCCAGGGGCGTCCAGGTGGCTGGAAACGCTTCGTCGACCGCATCTACCATCGCGGCCGTATTAGTATTAAACGTCTCAACCGTGGTGCCGGCAAAATCGATCGACTGGCGGCTCCCCACGCCGGTCAAGATGCGAAGTCCGTTATCCGCCCCACTGTTGTTGAATACGGCCAAGGCAAACCTGGCCTGGGGACCGATCTGCTGAATCACTCCGGTTGGTTCGCTATACATCGCAAAGGCGATTTGATTGAGCTCCGTTTCCGCAAAGGAATCTCCGTCCGGGCAATTCGTTCCATTATCTTCGTCGATGCACATGTCGCCATCGTCTTCGATATGGATATAGATGTTGTTTGGTGTCCCTGAATACGTCGCAGCCGGAATACGCCCGACATACGTGAGGTCTGCATTGCTACCGTTCGGTTTTGGCACAGCTGGTGTCGTTTCCGTAGCAAGCCCGGTCCCGCTCTGCGCTCTCACTGTCGGCAACGATGGCGTCCCATATGGTTTACAGGTGGAATCAGGATTGCGTGTCGGGTTAAATCCATTCTGGCATTGCCCCCCGTTCATCGCCTTCTTCACCGCATCGAACCGGCGGAATGTGGCCCAGTTGATGAAGTTGCCGTCGTATTCTGTCGTGGGGCAGGGCGTATTGAGACTGACTTTAGCTCCCGTGCCAAGTTCGAACCGGTTATCGGCCGCATCCCACACGTAACACCGCATAGGATCAGCAAACCCGGAATAACGCGTCGTCGCAACAAAGGTGGTAGTGGTCGACGGGGTCCCATCGGGCAAGGTCCCACAACTGCTCGCTTCACAAGCCCGATTCCTCATGCTCCCTGAATTGTCCATCAGGATGATGATGTTTGGAGCAACTTGGTCCGAGACAAAAGGCGGAGCAGATGCGTATTGGTCCATCGTCTGGGCTGAAGCGGTCAATGCCCACGCGAGGCCGGCCGCCACGATAATTCCTACAGTTCCTGGGAGGGCCTGTGTCTTGCGTTTCATGGTACCAACCTCCTCCGCTGTAATGTCACCATCATTCTTTACTCGTGTCACCTCGAGTTCATCCTACTGCGGCAGGTAGACAATCAGAAGATCGATGGTGTTGCCGGCGCCCTTCTTGAGGTGAAATTTCACCTCCTGATCGCGTTTGACCACCTCCGGCGGAAACACGTTATCTTCTTGGTCTCGAATCTCCACCTCTGGGTCTACCAGGTATTCTTTTCCGTTGATGAAGAGGGAGCGAGACTCAACAGACGTCACAACCCCAGCCTGCAACCCGCTCGCAATATGCGCGGGAATCGGATCGGCCGGAAGGGCCAGCGGCACGTTTCCGCAGATCATGCTCAAGATTATGGCTAAGACGCTCACGCTGAGCCTGGCAGCTAAGCTCCCCCTTATGCCCTTGTTCTTTTTAGAGATATGGCTAAGTGAGCCGATCTTCATGATAATCCTCTCCCATCAACTAGGTGCCGTTGGCGCTCCTCTTGACACAGCCTTCTCCGGTCGTATTGAGGCAGTCGAATGTGGCGATCACGCGGCTCGTTGCACCAGTGGCAGCATTGGCTGCTAGACAATCGACCCGATAGTACTGATCGTAGGTCGGCTTGTCTGGATCCGCAAAATCACTCCCAGTCCGACGTTTGGAGTATAGAAAATCGATGTCCCCGTTCACGACGTAGCCATTCACATTCATGACCAGATTGGGCGCATTTCCCGTTCCAATCGCGATATCAGAATTATTTCTAAGTGTGCCATTGATCTCCTGGGAAAACACCGCTTGGTTACTTGCTGGCACAGGCCCCTGCGGGGCAATCAGAGTCGCGGCCGGTCCGGTCATATCAGGATCTTCAATCGTGAGTCGTATCGCACGGACCGCCGTTCCCACACAGGCCTCGGCCGCATCGGTCCCTTCCTCGACCATGCGTAGTGCGCCGGCCATGGAATTTTCCATACCGGTCATGGTCAGTGCGGCCACTCCGAGGGCTCCGATGATGAGGATTAACAACATGACCGTCATGAAGGACGTGCCATGTTCGTTACGGGCGACCTGGCTTAGAGTGGGAACTTTCCACGAAATGATCATATTTAGAACCTTTGGTTGCGGAGTTCGATGGTCCGAGTCAAAATCCGTCGACGAAACTGGAAATAGGCTGCCTGCTGTGCCGCCGATGCAGTGTCCCCCAGTGCAAAGAGTCCGGTTGCGTGGTTGTGATCGCTGATGACGGGAAAAGTCGTTGTGTGAACAGGTGTTGATTGCATCTCTCCCATTCCCTGATCAGCCCTAGTCTGACGGGCCACAATGTTCACTTGTACCAACCGAATTGTCCTCGGAGTCATGTATGAGCCATAGGGTCCAGCGGTCCCAAACCAATTACGATCTGTAATGAAATCAGCCTGGTCAAAATTGTTTGAGAGATTGAGGTCGTCCGGCTGCAAATCGGGTATGGCGTTATTGACGCGCGGATCACAGCCATCGCATGCATAGGCCAATTGAAGATCTTCAACGCCATCCATAATCGGAATGCAGCCTGAGTTCACTTGATTGCAATTGGGAGGGCCGCCAGGTCCTACCAGCACCGCTGGAACAGCCCCACGGACCAGACAAGGAGCATTTCCTTGACAGAAATTCAGGTTGTCCGGGGGGGGAATGACTTGATAGGTGATGCATTGCAGCAAATACACCTGCGTTCCCGTCCCAAAGGCTGTTGGATCAGGAATGGCCGGATTTAAGGTGAGGGCCCCAGGGCTGACCGCCGATATAGTTGAACCAGCCGTTCCTCCGATCGACACCGGCATACCGACTAATGCTGCTCCACCACCAGGGATGGCATTCCCCATTTCCGTGGTTGCATTGGCCGGCATGGGAATACTTGTGATCGGTGTGTTGAGTCCTCCAATTGTGCCCGGAGCTGCCGGAACAAAGACTTGCCACAGCGGTCCTACCGCGGTGATGGAATTTGTCATCGGCACAACCATCGATATCGTATCTGGCCCTGTATCCGCCCCAAGTGGATTGTTATCACCTGGCACGAGAGCATACGGAGTACCGTTGATCTGACACCCCCCTACCGTGGATGTCAGTCCACGCATCCCAAACCCGGCCAGCTTCAGGTCCGCCGTGACCATATCCAAAGCATTTCGGGCGGTCGCTTGGGTACTCCCGATCTGTCCGGTAATGCGCGTGGTCTTCTGACTGACGACGAGCGCTCCGAACCCCGCCGCAATGATAGCGGCAGTCATCATCGTCGCCACCATGATTTCCACCAATGTAAAGCCCCTCTGGTGATAGTCGCACCGTGTCAGCGATGACTTCATTGGGCGCCCCCTACACATTCCGGTTGCACTAGCTGATCGACCCTATTCCGGTTCAATTAAGGTCTGAAACGCTACTGAACGAGTACGCTGAACTCCGGTACGTTCGTTCCATTGAAGCTGTACCGTGACCTGCACAGCGCTAGAGTCTTGTTGGACCGGGAGGACTGGAGCGGCCTGTACCGTGCCTCGCACATTCAATAAATTGGTGGCCAATACCAACGTTCGCCATTGAGTGCAATCGCCTTGAATGCCTCTGGTCGCCTGGACCGATGGTGTAACCGAGAAGAATGGCATTGGCGGAGCTGGCGCTGGAATTCCGCCCGCTAGACAGTTCCCCGGCCCGTTTGTATCGATGTTGTGATAGGCCCATGCGAAGCGACGATTGCTTTGGATTCGTTCCATCATATCGGCCCCAACGTTCGTGACAATGGATAAATCATTAGCATCTACGTTCTTCGAAAAGGACACACCCTGCATGGCGGCCATGCCCATGACTCCGACACCCAGAATCGCAGCGGAAATCATTACCTCTGCCAATGTAAATCCCTTTTCATTGTGTGCATTCATGATCCGCCTACCTTGTTACTCATGATCGTTCATTGACGAGGCATGGATTGATGGCCTGCCGACACCATGTCACCTTCCCCGATGGCATCACCGAAATCGAATAGATTAGATTGGGATCTCGTGTGCTCTGCAATTGAATTGTCTGCCCCAACGGATTCGGATTTCTACTTAAACCTCGAGGAGTGAAGCTCAACGCTGGTAGCGGTAACGTCGGAGGCGGCGTCGATGGAGGTGGTGCCGTTATGAATCTGATTTTGTCCGGAAGGGTTTCTCGACCTGTTTCGAGCCCCGTCGTTGCATCTGTAACTATCACCATGTCGAGTCCCATTGGTACACTGGAAGGTGTTGTGGTGAACATGGTATTTCGGCTAATCGCTGAAGACCGGGCCAGGATCAGTCTGTTGTACAGGCTCGTGGTGGATTGATATAGCTCATGCTTTGCGTACATCTGAAGAAAATTCGGGACGGATACCGCTGCGGCAATACTTAGGATGGCCCCAACAATCGCGATTTCTACGAGAGTGAATCCCCTCTCGTCCGATCTTATTGGGCTTAGAATTGGCATATACTTCTTCATGGCAATTCAAGGTTGAGCAAGGTACATGCCTCTTTGCCAATGCGATCGATTTCCTGTAACCTATTGATTTAAAGCTACTGATTCGGCTCTAATGTTCATCCGTTTTGACCATTTTTCGCACTCAGGTACAACAATTTTCGGCGAACCAGTTGTACCGTTTGGTACAGGGGAACTTTCCCTATTGCTTGGTAGACTTTCGCGTCGAGATTTCAGACTCCAGGTCAATGTTGCAGATGATCGAACGGGTGACAAACTCGGACGAAGGAAGGTCAAACAATGTCAGGGTTGAGTGACGGGAATCGCGAGTCGCGCAAGATCCAACGGTATGCCGTCCAGCTCCCCTGCACATTCGGAAGCGATGGGGATAGATCAGATGGAGTGGTCTTGAACCTTTCGGCACAGGGTTGTGCCGTGACTGCGCAGCAGCTACCTCTGGCGGCAACTCATCTCTCGCTCCAGATCGATCTTTTGAACGATGAGGCCCCTGTGGATATTGAATTGGCTGCCGTGCGCTGGGTTTCAGGACCTCGTTGTGGAGTTGAATTTATCAAGGTTGTGCCGGATATGCTCGTCAAATTGCGAGCGTTTGTCTTGCTGTTGGACGAAGCCCCCTATTAATACGCCTATCGAGCACTTGGGCTCATTCTACTTCACCGCAACGGCTCGAACTTGCCGGTACGTGGTGATCCCTTTCAGCACTTTCTGAATCCCATTTTGCAGGAGAGTGACCATACCATCTCGCATGGCGACGCTCAGAATTTCCGCGCTTCGAGCTCTTCCCTGAATGAGATTCTTGATCTCTTCTGACCCGACTAACAGCTCATGCAAGGCCACTCGTCCCTTAAAACCAGTCTGATTGCACGCCTCACACCCTCGTCCACGATACAGAATGAAGTCTTCGGTATACGAGACACCCAGCTTCTCCCAATATCGAGTACCATAACCATGGACGAGCTCATCGTATTCCTGCTGCGTAGGGTGGTAGCTCTCTTTACAATGGAGGCAAATGCGTTTACAGAGGCGCATCGCGAGAATACCCAACATCGCATCGGCGAAATTGAACGAGTCGCACCCCATGTCCAACAATCTTGTGACGGTTTCCACCGCGCTGTTCGTATGAAGCGTGCTCATGACTAGATGTCCGGTGAGCGACGCTTCTATGGCGATATCCGCGGTTTCCTTGTCCCGCATCTCTCCGATCATGATGACGTCCGGATCGGCTCTGAGGAACGCGCGCATCGCTGAGGCGAAGGTAAATCCGATTTTCGGATGCACTTGAACCTGTCTCAAGCCTTCCTGCGTGATTTCGATGGGGTCTTCGGCCGTCCAGATCTTTCGCTCATCGGTGTTGATGTGTCTCATCACCGCGTGCAGCGTGGTGGTTTTCCCGGAGCCGGTGGGCCCTACACAGAGGAATATGCCGTGTGGATGTTCAGACAGTTCCTTCACCGTTTGTAGGACCTCCGGCGAGAAATCCATGGCTTCCAGCGGCATGATTTCTTTTGCGGTCAGGAGGCGCAGCACCACATCTTCGTTGTTGCCGGCGGTCGGTACGGTTGCGATTCGCAGTTCGATTTCACGATCCTTGGCCAGCTTGTAGCGGATTTTCCCGTCCTGAGGTTTTCGGCGTTCGGCAATGTCGAGGTTAGCCATGATCTTCAACCGAGAGACAATGGCCCGGCGATAGACGGCGGGAATACGCATGTAGGTAAAGCAGGTCCCGTCGACCCGGAACCGTACCGCTGTTTCCTTGCGTTCTGAATAGGGTTCGATATGCACATCGGACACGTTGAGCCGGTAGGCCTCAGCGATCACTTGGTTGGCCAAGCGCACGATCGCTGAGTCATTTTCGTCGATCTCTCCCGGCTCACTTTCAATACCCCGCTCAATGCCGGCTTCATCGACAAGTTCACCGAGGATATCTGTGATGGAGCCGCCATTCGCCTGCCCTGTAGCAACAAGCAGGTATTGCTCGATATCTCGCCGAAGCCCTACAGAAAACCGAACGGTCATACCGGGAAATGCCCGTTTGATATCAAGGCCTTTCTCTAAATCGTGCGGATCATTGATGACAATATCGAGTACGGTCCCCTGCCGCTTCAACGGAAGCCAAGAGTTTCTCCTGAGATAGTCAAAACTCAGATTCTTCAGGAGATCGGGGTCGATGACCATCCGTTCGTCATAGGGGACATAGGGGCATTGATAGAATTCGCTGAGCGCCGACCCAAGAGCAGCGCGTGGCACCCGATACTTTTCTAGCAGGATCGTTTCTAGATCCATCTCGCGAGATAACGATTCTTCCACTGCGGTATCGAGATCAACTTGGTTGATCAAGCCACGATAGGCGATGCAGTCCAACAGACTGCGTTCCATCGCCATTTTACGAGGTTGCTTTGCCATAGACGGTGTCTTCCGGCTTGCGCCTGAAAGAACGGTTCGTTTGGGGCGCGTTCCAAGATCTTGCGTAATCATTCTAGCTCATCCTTTCTCATCGACAATAAGAAGTTGTTTTTATGTGTGTCTTGTTCTTCGCCTGTGAAATTGATTTTGAACTGACTCCCGTCATTCCTCTAGTATCGTGCCGTCCAGGTCCCCGGAGCGCGGTAGACGATTGGCAAGCCTCGGAATAATCCCTGCCCAAGATCATGGTCGTACCAGACTTCAAGCAAACTGCCTGATCCGGATGTTGTAATCGTCTCCCCGGCTACGACTGCTCCGTATAGCTTGGCTTTTCCAGTGATGGTGATGGTCCCGCTGACATAGAGCGCTCCGTTGATATTGATGTTCGCCAAATGAACGGGGATCCGAGCAAGCGAATCACCCTGGTCAGTGGTTGGAGGGCTTAGGGCTGATATGGCCACCCCAGTCCCACTTGGAGCCAATTCAAGGTGTCCCTGCATCACCACCGTACCTTCTAGGTAAGGCGCCTTGAGCCTAAGCACTCCAAGATTGTCTGGACGCGGTGCCGTTTGGTCGAGCGTATCGATAAAGATTAGCCCCAGTTGATCGCCAGGATTTTTCGACTGTAAGACCGCCTCTGGAGAGAAGCCTTTGCCGGGTTCGACAATTCCTTGAGGATAGAGCAGGCCCTCACGATCGATCGCGAAGTACCGACCAAACCGCTTGGCCATCCGCTTCAGATGATCGTACTGCCATTCATCGAAACGAATTCCTGGGATAGGGTCCTGGCCTACATGTAGGTTGGAAGGGACATCCGTGATTGGCTGGACATTCGGTTGAGTGATCTGTAAATCCCCTCCCACCCATGCTTCCATCCATCGATCCTCTCGCTGACCGATCTCGTCATAACCTTGTCCCGTCACGGGAGCGATCCCGCTTTTCCTCGGCAGATCCTTTGCCTGATTGAGCACAAGGTCCCCACCGACTTTGAGGTCACCCCAGTGCACGCTGACTGGCGATTCCACTCCAGGATGGAACAGGCCTAAGTCCCGGCGAACTTGCACGGCGGCTTTCAATGGTGGCAGGTTCAAGGCGCCCAGCTGCATTCGTACGGATTGCCGAACTGGAGGGGTCGTGTCAGTCGCTACAGTGGTTTCAATAGTACAGAGAAGGCCTGGATCCGTCGGGGCATATACTTTTATCTCCTCGACACGTCCAAGTCGTTGCAGGGCGCGAAACATTCCAGTTTCCGGATTATTCAGATGTTGATTGTCGGAGTCATTCTCCGCCTGCAAGAGAAAATCAGGCTGGTCTATGGTCCCTACAAACTGTGAGCGGCCGGTAGTCTCAAAATATGAAGGGGCTTCATTCACACCATAATTTCTCTTAGCACGAAGTGCGACTATAGCCGGCATCCCGCTGGTGGGCTGCGGATCATGAAACCACCCTACCACGAGGTCGGCTGCTGCATCGGCGAGTTGTTGCGCAACTGCCCATTGGGCCCCTGCACTTGCACTGACCGCCTCTTGTCCGCTGAGGTTCAGCAGTGTCGTGGCGAGCACGGAGAGGACCAGCACGATGACCATGGCTCCCAGCAGTGCGATTCCTCGCTGATCGCCGTTACCGTTTGTACAGAACATGATGCATACCCTCCTAAGATCGGATGCTCACTTCCCGCACCATTCGGTGCAGGGGTTTGGTCGAATGAATCTCCAACATGATTCGTTTTACTAGCAAGGGATCGGTCGTTCGCTGTCCCAAATCGTTCCAGTAGGAAAATGTGAGATCGCTGAGGTCACCAATCAGAACACTGGCTCCTCCATCGACCATGCGCATGAGGCTTGACGAACTATCCTTGTAGCCCTTCACGTAGTATTTCACTTGGTTGCGTACTTGAACAGATGCTCCTTTGGTGAGTCGCATTCCGATCGGTTCCGTCAAAGTCAGCTGATGCCGTTGTCCTGCGTGTGACAGCTGATGCGACTCACAGCTGTTCCACCCGCACACATTGATTGTTTTCCCTTCTCCCCACCCACTTCCATCCAGCACCGGCAGAACTGATGATCCGGGCGAAACCTCAGCCGTCGTGATAGTCCGCTGGTCCGCAAGATTGGCATGGAAGAGAAACTCTTGGGGCGCCACTCTCGCAATCGTGTCCGCCGTTGCGAGTCGAACTTCTTGCTCGAAGACTTCCAGACCCACCCGAAGATCTTGCTGATGATTCAGTGTTCGGTGCTGCTTGCTTGCATGGGCTTGAATGGTATTTAACGTTGTCAACGCGGCGGCTAAGACCACGGCCCCGATCGCCAAACTGATCATTAGTTCACTCAGACACATTCCGTCACAGTTGGATAACGGTCGCATCCATTGCCGGCCCCGCACACGAGATGTGGTTGATTGTAGGTAGCTCATCATTGCCCTACATAGTTCGGATTCGCTCGCATCGTTGCTACATGGACTTCGCGCCTCTGCCCTCGCTGGTTTAGGTATGAGGCCACAGCTCGGATGTTCACCATCCCAGAAACATTGAGTGGTTTCACCGGCTCACCCTCAATGGTCCAGATCACTGTAATCCCATCACGCTCTGACCCCGCGGTATAGATCCCGTCGCCGGCCATCACATCATCTCCTTGACCGTCATCGCGCATGAAGGTCTCTGGAATGCCGTCATGGTCGAGATCATCTTCAAGCAGCGATTGCCATCGAATGGACCGCTTCACTTCTAATCTCGCTTGGGCAAGCTCCAGCGCTTGGCTACTGAGACCGCCTAGCTGCACATATCTCGCCGTGATTTCTACGGCGCCCAGCGTTCCCATCAAAGCAATGCCGGAAATCATCATGGCTACCATCACCTCGATCAAACTAAAACCGTCACATTTAAAATAGACGCTCATAGAATTGATACCCGACCCGTAATACTCACAGTAAGCGTTTGGGTCTGGCCCTCCCTGTTGTGAAGCCGGATTGTTGTTGGAGATGCTGCGCGACCGCTTGAATGGAACTGAATGTCCCACCCTGCACTCGGTTCTTCAATGATGAGGCCCGTCCCGCCATACTGGTACACATGGTGAGTGGCATTCCCATTGACGAGCTGCGTGGTCAAGCGTTGCTGTTCGGTGTCGATGACAATCCGCACTCGATCCCGATTCGTTAATGCAAGTTGTCTCCCCAGGCGCAGATCGGAGGCAATTTCCTCCGTCACGCACCGAAGCTGGGTCCGGGAGTTGAGGCTAAGGTAGTTGGGAATGGCCATGAGACAGACCATCGCCAGGATCCCGGCAACCACCATGAGTTCCGCCAACGTCTTCCCGTCCTGCTTCATACCTTGCTCCCTTGGAACCGCGTGTATTTGACTGACGTAGCACTATGTCAAGACTCGTGCCGCTGTTCGATAAGGCTGGTGCTGGCAATCATTCGACTACGGCTGAGTGCTTCACCGCTGTGTAAGATACTGATTTACTTGATGTTCAGGATGGATATCCTGCTCGCCGATCTCGTGGAAATGGTATTCGAGGGAGGAGATTCCTAGGAAGAATCCTTGTACCTAATCAGATACAGCTCTTGACGAAAGAGATACAGTAGACAGGCTGTGAATCGGCCATGGGAGCCATTATCCAGCCAGGAGGCCTTGATACCAATCAAGGAGAGATTGCCCAAAGAAGAGAGACACGAGTGCGCCACAAACAAGAAACGGACCGAAAGGGATATAGTCTTCCCGGCGAATCACTTTCGCCGCAATGAGGCTGACACCGATAAGAGACCCAAGGAATGAACCCACCATGATCGTCATTACGGCCGGCTTCCACCCTAGAAAGGCCCCAATCATCGCCAAAAGTTTGATGTCTCCGCCACCCATACCTTCTTTTCCAAAGAGATAGGGACTCGCCCAAGCAAGCAGCCAGAGGATGCCCCCGCCGACGAGAAGGCCCAGCAATCCATTGAAGAACCCGAGCGGGAGAATCGTCGTGGCGCTCAGAAGCCCCAGTATCATTCCTGGGAATGTAATGGCATTGGGAATAATCTTATGAGATAGGTCTGTTCCAGCGACCACGAGAAGGGCCGAATAGAGGATCCCGTACACGGCTGCCGACCAGGTCATGCCAAATGTCCAGAGGATCCAGACATAGCCCAGGGCATTGAGCGCCTCGACCATGGGATAGCGATAGGAGATGCTGACGGCACAGTTCCGGCAGCGTCCTGCCAGCAGGATGTAACTGACGATCGGAATGTTGTCATACCAGGCAATCGGGTGAGAACAATGTGGGCAGTGGGACCCTGGCCAGGCAATCGACTCACGTCTTGGCAGCCGATAAATACACACGTTCAGGAAGCTGCCGACGAGCGCTCCAAGGAGACCGACCACGAAATAGACTGAAATTAGTGACTGGCTCTCATGCATAATTGCTCAGAGTCGTTTCCCTACCCAGGAACCCTACTAGGGCCAAACTACCCGAATTTACATTCTTCGCCAAGCGTTTCATAATACAACAACGATTCGTTTTATCTTTCGATTCGAGTATACCCGAAACCTATTCCGATCAAAGGAGAAGTTACCATCATGGCTAAAATCGCCGCGAAGCCACGACCTCGGAAGTCTCTTATGAACCTTGAACCTCCCCCACGAACGAGGCGACCCGAGTCCCTCACCTCACGAGAACAGGAAATTCTGGAGTTGATCTGGGCTGGGTTTAAGAATAAAGAAATCGGCACCCGACTGAAGATCAGCGTCAAGACGGTTGAAGCCCATCGAGCCAACATGATGAAAAAGATGCGGGTTTCGAATACGGCTCAGCTACTAAAAACCGCGATCCAGGGTGGGGCATTGAAAATTCGGTAAGTCATGGTTGTTCATGCTTCTGATCCCGCTGCCGAACGGCCTCGTAGAGAACGATCGAGGCAGCAGCTGACACATTCAATGATTGAACCCGGCCTTTCAGAGGAATCCGGACGCAGTCATCGCAATGTTGCAGGACACCAGGCCTGATGCCTGGTCCTTCTCCTCCCAACACCAGCCCGACCGGCTCACGTAGGTTAAGATCCGTATAGATCCTCTTTGCCGATGGCGTCACGCCGTAGATCCATACCCCAGCCGCTTTTAAGGATTCGATCGATCGACTGATGTTGGTTACCCGAGCAACAGGAATATGGTCGATCGCTCCTGCCGACACTTTGGCGACCACTGGCGTGAGTCCAGCAGCCCGCCGTTCTGGAATAATAACACCATGGGCGCCGGCCCCCTCTGCCGTCCGAAGCACCGCGCCGAGGTTATGCGGATCTTCAACTCCGTCCAAGATGACCAAGAGTGGAGCCTCATGCCGTTGCGCAGCTCGAGCAAGAATCGATTCCTCCGTCTGATACGCTTTTGCGGAGGTGACAGCCACCACACCTTGATGCTTCCCGTTGGGAACCAGCCGGTCAAGGGATGCGATGGGCTGTACATGAATAGGAATACGGCGTGATCGAGCTAGTTGCACTATATCCGTGAACTGCTTGTCGGTTCGAAGCACTAGCACACGTTGCAGAGGTCGATTGGCGGCTTTCAGCGCCTCACGCACGGCATGGAGACCGTAGAGAATCTCCTGGGAGTTAGCGTTTCCATCGGCTGGTGCCATCGGGCTTGTCCTCAAGCGTGATACCAAGCGATTTCAGTTCGGTACGAATCTCGTCGGCTCTTTTGAAATCCTTTCTCTTCTTCGCCTCAATCCGTTCTGCCACTTTGTCATCTATTTCATCTGCCGTGATTTGTTTTGCTACCGTTCCGGTCGGGGAGAAGGCTGCAACAACTAGATCAGCGGGTTTTGGGTCAACGCGAACGTTGAAATCCCATCGCTCCAGCTGAAACAATCCCGTTACGGTACCGAGTGAACGAAACTCCTGGCGCGCGGTCTTTCTGCCTGCGGTAGAAAGTCCTACTCCCATTAGCTTGTTCACATCGCTCCGCAGCCCCTGCAACGCAGCAATGGCAGCCGGCGTATTCAAGTCATCGTCCATCGCAGCTCTGAAACCCGTCTGACAACGACCTATTGCCGAGTCGAGATCCTGGTCTGCTATCGCCTTGCCGTCAGACTCGTCCAACCGTTTAAAGAGGTCATAGAATCCATTCAGCGCGTTCTTGGCCTCTTTCAGAGCTTGGTCGGAGAAATCCAACGGCCCATGATAGTGCGTAGACAGAAGAAAGTAGCGGAGGATCTCGCCTGTGACGTCCTCAGACCAGTCTGATTTCTCAAAGATCTCGCGAATCGTGAAGAAATTCCCCAGCGACTTGGACATCTTTTCTTTGTTGATCTGGACAAACCCGTTGTGGACCCAATATTTTGCAAAGTGCTTACCGGTCGCCCCACACGACTGAGCGATTTCATTTTCATGGTGAGGGAAAATCAGATCCATCCCACCGCCGTGAATATCGAACGTTTCGCCGAGATGACGGATCGACATGGCTGAACATTCAATGTGCCATCCAGGCCGACCTTGTCCCCATGGACTTGACCATGAAGGCTCGCCGGGCTTACTGCTTTTCCAGAGCGCAAAATCCATTGGATGGTGTTTGCGCTCATCGACTTCGACGCGGGCCCCTGCCTGCAGATCTTCGAGTTTACGCTTGGAGAGACTTCCGTAATCGGAATACTTGGTTACATCGAAATACACATCGCCCTGGACCTGGTAGGCTAACCCTTTCTGAAGCAAGCTCCTGGTCAGCTCAATAATTTCACCCATGTGCTCCGTCGCTTTTGGTTCTACCGAGGCTTGGCGGACGCCCAGCTTTCCCATATCTTCATGATAGGCCTGAATGTACTTGGCTGTGACGGCATCACACGTCACACCCTGCTCGTTGGCTCGCTTGATGATCTTGTCATCCACATCGGTGAAGTTCTTCACGAAGGTGACTGCATAGCCACTGTATTCCAGATAACGCCGGAGCACGTCGAAAACCAGCGCGCTGCGTGCATGGCCGATATGGCAATAGTCGTAAACCGTCACACCGCAGACATACATGCGGACGTGTTTTGGCTCAATCGGCTCGAACACTTCCTTCCGGCCAGTTAGTGTATTGAATAACGTGAGCACGCTGTCTAGCCTCCTGAACTGACACGAGGTCGCGGCCAGTGCGACCAAATAAAATAGCCTATCGCGACCGCGAGAAAGACCCCGATGACGATGTCAAACTGATGAAAGTACTCACGCAGATGCTCCCATTGTTCACCCATGCGTAAGCCGATGTAGGCCAAGAGGTAGCACCAGGGCAAGGCCCCGATGAATGTAAACAGCACGAACCGAGGAAAATTCATCCCCGCAATGCCGGCCGGAAGCGAAATGAACGTGCGCACGACTGGGAGCATTCGTCCAAAAAACACCGCAGCTTCTCCGTATTTTGCGAACCAGCGGTCAGCCACATCCAGATCGTGCCGAGAGACTAGGAAATACGGGCCATAGCGCTCGGCGAATGGTCTCCCTCCCCAGACTCCCGCATAGTAGGCCACGATGGAGCCGATCACGTTGCCAACCGCACCGGCCAGTGTGACCCCCAGCATCGTGAATTCTCCCGTCGTCACTAAATAGCCGGAAAACGGCATGATGATTTCGCTGGGGAGTGGGATGCAGGCACTCTCCACAGCCATCGTGAAAACAATGCCGCCATACCCGAATTTGGAGATACAGGCGATCACAAATCGACTCAGTTCACCGATGATCGTTTCGATGAGTTCTCCGATCATGTCTCTTACTCCTTCACCAAACCACTCTTCTGTCGCTTCGTGTCGGACGTTCGAACGCCGTGCTTCACCATCGGCTCCCACGAGCGAAACTGATCAAGGACGCCGTAGTGCGTGCTATCCAAATGAATCGGCGTGAGAGAGACGCACCCCTCTTCGATGGCTTCGTGGTCGGCATCTTTACTGCGACTCCATGACACTCGTTTGCCTGCAATCCAGTAATATTTGCGCCCATGTGGATCAACCTTTTCGACGATGGGATTATGGAATCGCCGTCGGCTGAGACACGTGACCCGCACACCCTTGATGCGCTTGCGTGGTCGATCAGGGATATTCACATTCAGCAGCGTTTCGTCTGGAAGACCTCGAGCAAGAACCAACTGTGCGACACGCACGGCGTAGAGGGCACCGACATCAAAGTGAAATGCGCCTTGTCCTTCCTGAGAGACTGCCATGGATGGCACACCAAGAATGGCCCCTTCCATAGCAGCCGAGACGGTACCTGAATACATCACATCGTCACCGAGATTGACTCCCTTATTGATCCCAGACACCACGAGATGCGGCGGTTTCGGCATAAGTTTGAGCAACGCGAGATTCACGCAATCCACCGGGGTTCCATTGATCGAAAAGTATCGAGGCCTGACCTGCTGCACCCTCAGCGGCTTGTGCAAGGTGACGGCATGCGCCACGGCAGTGCGCTCACGATCCGGAGCGACCACCCACACTTCGGCAATCTTGGCCAGGCCTTTGGCCAAGGCTATGATCCCGGGCGAGTCGATTCCATCATCGTTCGTGACGAGTATGCGCATGATCGAGTCCAACAAAAAGAGCTGCACGAAGCAGCTCTGTTTCACTGCAAACTGGTCGGGGCGGCGGGATTTGAACCCACGACCACTCGCACCCCAAGCGAGTGCGCTACCGGGCTGCGCTACGCCCCGACATGTGTGGAACTTAGCAGATATCGTTCTTGGTTAATAGGGTGTGGATCGTGTACGTTGAAATCTTTTCGCCGTCCTCATGCGTACGAGTCGATGATCTTCAGAATAATCCGAAGGTCTCCCTTCACTTTCTTTGCGATCTCCCTCGGGCGCAGTTTGCGCGATGCGGCTCGCCCCCGACGGTTCCAGTAGCGCTTGACTCCTTCGATCGTATGCCCTTCTTCATAGAGCATCCGCTTAATTTCAAGGAGAGTTTCCACGTCTCGCTGGACATAGAGACGCTGATTCCCTCGACTTTTTTTTGGCTTTAAAAAAGTGAACTGCGATTCCCAAAAGCGAAGCACATACGCGGGAAGCTTCGTCAGCTGACTCACCTCGCCGATCTTATAGAAAACTTTGCTCCCCAGCCTGGGTTCAGTTCCCATGACCGGCCTCACGGTGCGGTCGAGGATGTAGGTGACGTCGCCTTAGGAATTGACGTACTTCTTGAACACCTGGCTTGGTCGAAACGTGACGACGCGTCGGGGGGTAATCCCAATTTCTTCTCCAGTTCGAGGATTTCGTCCTTTACGGGCGCCCTTGCTCCGCACAACAAAATTTCCAAACCCCGCGATTTTGACCGATTCTCCTTTTTGCAACACGCTCTTGAGGAGGTTCAAGACAAACTCCACAATGTCAGCCGCCTCGTTTTTTGAGATTCCGACTTGTTTAAAAATCTCTTCAGCGATATCAGCCTTCCGCATACGATCCCCCCGCGCAACCTCGTCGCCCTGCCGTTTTCATCATGAGCCTATCCAGGCGATGACTTTTGCTTAAGTTACGTGAGGTTATGAAGTCTGTCAAGAATAAATTTGGAGAATGCCTACGAAAATACGCTAATCCGTGGCGAGAAGTTTGTACTCGATACTATCCGCGAGAGCTTGCCAGGTTGCCTCAATGATGTTTTCCGACACCCCGACGGTGCCCCATTTATCTTTCTGATCACCGGATTCGATCAACACCCGGACCTTGGATTCCGTCCCCTTATTGGCCGCGAGGACGCGCACCTTATAGTCGAGCAGTTTGACCTCTCGGAGTTGGGGATAGAACTTTTCCAATGCCTTGCGCAAGGCGTGATCCAGCGCGTTCACCGGGCCTGCACCGATTGCGGCCGTATGCTCAACCGCCTCACCGACCTTGACCATGACCGTGGCTTCCGAGAGAGGCGGCCCATCATCTTGTTTTTTTTCGACGATCACGCGAAATCCAAGGAGTTGAAACGACGGTTTGTGACTCCCCATGACTTTGCGCATGAGCAGTTCAAATGACCCTTCGGCACCTTCAAACTGATAGCCCTGGCTTTCTCGATCCTTTAGCGCATGAACCAACTCATCAAGCTTGGAATGGTCTTTGGAAAGCTTGATCCCGAATGCTTCGATCTTGTCCAGAATGCCGCTGCGCCCCCCATAATCCGACACAAGCATCCGTTGGCGATTCCCAACCTTCACTGGATCGATATGCTCGTACGTGGCGGGATTTTTCAGCACCGCATGAATATGCACCCCCCCCTTGTGGGCAAAGGCTGAGTCACCGACATAGGGTTGATGTTTGTTCGGCATCAAATTCGCGATTTCCGTGACAAAACCGGACACATCCTTCAGATGATTCAACCGATCGCTCAAGGCGGGGCGCTTCATCTTCAATTCTAAATTCGGGATGATCGAACACAGATTCGCATTCCCGCACCGTTCTCCGATCCCATTGACGGTGCCCTGCACCTGAACGATCCCGGTCTCGACGGCGACCAGTGAGTTCGCCACGGCCATTTCACAGTCATTATGGGCGTGGATGCCGAGTGGAACGGTGCATTCGCGCTGAACCACGCCACAGATCTCACGGATTTCCCACGGCATCGTCCCACCATTCGTATCGCACAAGATCACTCGCTCAGCCCCCGCCTCCACCGCTTTTCGAATCGTACTCAACGCATAGTCAGGATTGGTCTTGTATCCATCAAAAAAATGCTCCGCGTCGTAGAAGACTCGGCGGCCTTTTTCACGCAAATATGCAATAGAATCACCGATCAATTCTAAATTCGTGGCCAACGAGATGCCCAGCGCGTCGGTCACATGCAGGGACCAGGTTTTCCCAAACAGTGTGATGGTTTTGGTCTCGGCGGCAAGGAGCGCCTGGATATTCGGGTCTTTGCCCACGGCATTCCCGGCTTTTCTGGTTGATCCAAAGGCGATCACGCTGGCATGTTTCATCGGAATGGTTTTGATCATCCGAAAGAATTCGATGTCCTTCGGATTCGCCCCAGGCCACCCGCCTTCAATGAAATGGACCCCCAGCTCATCTAACTTCTGGGCAACCCGGATCTTATCGTCCACCGAAAAGCTGACATCCTCCGCCTGGGCACCATCGCGCAGAGTGGTGTCATAGATTTCCAACCCGGCAATCTGTTTAGCCGATGGCCGTTGTGGAGGAACGGTCGGATGTTCATGTGAAGCACTGGAAGTGCTGGATGGAGCAGATTTTCGAACCATGGTGGGGAAGGGTACCAGGAGAGAGGCTCCCCTGTCGAGACGTTGGGCCAGCGGGTAGGCACAGGTCCAATAGCCAATTAGGCTGCGCAGGCAAACGAGAGCCAGAGATGAAATTCAATTGTCCCGACAGTCTACCGTTTTCGAACCCCTCTGCCTTGTTCCTCTTTACTTCATTTCGGACAGATACGTGACAGCGCGTTCTGCGTGTTTCGTGGCCACATCGGCATGGCCCCCTTCCGCATGCTTGATGGCATTTTTCAGCTCCGCTATCCCTTCCTCGATATGCGAAGCCGTGCCGGATTTTTGGGCATGCTGGAGCGAACTTTCCGCACTGGTCAGGAGTCCTCCCACGTGGCCTTGTTTGCCATGATCCACCGCTTCCTTGGCGAGTTTGATGGCGTCCTGGCGGTTCTGCTCCTCGTTACGGACCACATCACGCCGCGCCCCACCCTCACCCAATGCGGGTTGCATTGGCAACAGGGTAGCACTCGCGAGGACGAACAGTGCGGCCAGCATGACAACACGTTGCGTGGTATATCGTATCATTGGCATTCTCCCTTTCCCTACGAAGTGGACCGACCTCCATGAAAGCCCTTTTCAAAGCGAACGCGATCGTTTGACACCCTTCGTCTTTTCCTAGAATTACTGTACCATGCGTGCCCTCGGAATTTCCGCAGGAGGAACCGCTGGCGGAGACGTGTTTCAAGCTAAAGCTGGCCTAACCTAATACTATTTCTCGTTGCCGGTCTTCATCAGTGTCGGTTCCGTACCTTCTTCTCTTACACTCACAGAATGTGGCCCTGCAAACAGGAGGGTGTGTTGCAGGGCCTTCAAGAACTTAGAGAATACTGCATGCCTCCGAAAGACCTCGACTCGCTTGGCTTCAAGTTGCCGAATTCTTCATGGATTTGTAATTCTGTACACCATGTCGCCGATGAAACGGCGGAAGGACTCGTTCTCTACAAACTGCTTGTAGACCTGCGTATCGTCCTTTAAGAGGTGTTGCATCACTTTGGCTAAAGCTTGATCGTGAGCCAAGCGTGCGGTATGCGGCGTGTTCTCCTTCGCGTTCTGATAGGCGGCATCAGCAGCAACCTTGGGAGCGATGTCGTCACGGATACGCTTCGCGACACGGTCAGTGTCCGTAAACAGCGTGCCGAACTGCTCATTGAAGGTCTTGAGGATGTTGCTCAGACGATCAAGCTCTGGCTCTGCCTTGTGGCCGTGGGCATCCGTTGGCACCGGCTCAATCTCAGCATCCTTATCCGCTAAGGCAATCTTCATTGTTGCCTTCTTTTCCACGCGGTAGCTGTCCATGTCGATGGCTTCGAGAATGCCTTTGGCAAGATCCTCTTCTTTCGGAGCAGGCAATTTTGGCACAAGCAGATTGAGCAGGATGGAGAGCTTCTCCCATTCTGGATTGCTGTAAGGAATGACCGATGAAAGGAAACTGTACGTGCGACAGAACACCTTGGCTTTGCCCTTGAAGCCGACCTGTCCATCTTCGTCAAGCCGGTCCACGTAAACTGCCACACAGGCATCAAGAATCGGATCGAGCTGGTCGCGGTCGGCATTGCCGAGGAAGAATGTCACTATCTGATTCACCTGTTCGGGCGAATAGACCTGAGCAGCGTCCAAGGCTGCCTTCAGGTCATGTAGCTTATTCGGATCAGTCTCCTCGGCCAGCAACGTCGTGCGGTAGTAATCCTGAAACGCACAGGTGATCGTCTCGCCGTTGTTCTGAAAGTCGAGCACAAAGCAGTCGTGCTTTTGCGGGTGGGCGCGGTTCAGGCGCGACAAAGTCTGTACGGCCTTGATCCCAGAAAGCGGCTTGTCCACGTACATCGTATGCAGGAGTGGTTCGTCATAGCCTGTCTGAAACTTATCGGCGCAGATTAAGAAACGGTACGGGTCGGTTTGGATCTTCCCAGCAATCTCACTACTCAGAAACCCATTGAGCGACGACTCACTCACCTTGGCTCCGCCGTACTCATGCTCGCCCGAGAACGCGACAATCGCCTGATACGGACTCTTGCGCTCTGCCAGATACGTTTTGAACGCATGGAAGTATTCAATAGCCCGATCGATACCGTTCGTCACCACCATCGCCCGCGCCTGGCCGCCAATCTTTCCGGCCGCCATCACCTGCTCATGGAAGTGGTCTACCATAATCTCGGCCTTGAGCCGGATTGCGTGCTGGTGGCTCTCCACATAGCGCCGCAGCTTCTTCTGCGCCTTCTTGGTGTCAAACTCTGGATCGTCCTCCGTCTTCTTGACCAGCTTGTAGTAGCTGTCCACCGGCGTATAGATCTTGAGCACATCGAGAATAAATCCCTCCTCGATCGCCTGCTTCATCGTGTAACTGTGGAAGGGTCGGTGCTTGATCTTGCCCTCGGCATCTGGCGGGAGCGGCTCACCGAACATCTCCAGCGTCTTGTTCTTGGGCGTCGCCGTGAAGGCGAAGTAGCTGGCGTTCGTCAGCATCTTGCGCGCTGCCATACGCTTGGCAAGCGCGTCATTGATTAGATCTTCCGGGTCGGTCCCCTCCTCTTCGTCACCCTTTGCGTCGCCGAGCGCTTGGCTCATCGCGGCCGAGGTCTTACCGCCCTGGCTTGAGTGGGCCTCGTCAATGACGATGGCGAAGCGCTTGCCGCCTTCGGTGGCGATCTCATCGAGGATATGGGGGAACTTCTGCACCGTCGAAACGATGATCTTCTTCCCCTCCTGAATGAACTTGCGCAAGTCACCCGAATCCTTGGCATGGCCGACCGTTGCCCCCACCTGCATGAACTGCTTGATGGTCGTCTGGATCTGGTGATCGAGTATCCGGCGGTCGGTCACGACGATGACCGAGTCAAAGACTTCCATATCCTCACGCTTCAGGCCGATAAGCTGATGCGAGAGCCAGGCGATGGAGTTGGACTTGCCGCTGCCCGCCGAATGCTGAATCAAGTAGCGCTTGCCAGCCCCATAGGCTCGCACATCAGCCAGTGCCTGCCGCACCACACCAAGTTGATGGTAGCGCGGCCATACCTGTCTTTTCTTTTTTCTGCCGGTGCGCGGGTCCTTCTCCTCGACGATCTGTGCGTAGTTCTCGAGGATGTTGGTTAGGCCTGTTGGAGTAAGGATCTCTTTCCAGAGGTAATTGGTTTTGAGGCCGTGCGGATTGGGTGGGTTCCCCGCGCCGTGAAGGTAGCCCTTATTGAAGGGCAGAAACCACGAGCCCTTGCCCCTGAGCTCCGTGCACATCTGGACCTCGCTATCGCCCACCGCAAAATGCACCACACAGCGCCCAAACTCGAAGAGCCGCTCACGCGGATCGCGGTCACGCTTGTACTGTTCGACAGCATCCGCGACGGTCTGCTTGGTAAGGCTATTCTTCAGCTCGAATGTGGCAATGGGGAGGCCGTTGATGAACAAGCACAGGTCCAGTGCGCGACGCGTCTCGTCCATGCTGTAGGCAAGCTGACGGGTGATCGAGAAACGATTCTGCGCGTGCAGCGTCTCGGCCTTCGCATTGCCAGGCGACGGCGTGCCGTAGAACAAATCAAAGTGCACTGGCCCATGGTCGACGCCTTTGCGTAGGACATCGATGACGCCACGTTTACCGATCTCGGATGAAAGCCGGGTAAGGAACTTGAGGCGGTTGATGTCTTTGGGGTCGTTGGCGTCGGCCATTGCCAGTTTCTTGAACGCTTCGGGCTGGGTGGCACGCAGAAAGGCGAAGAGTTGCGGTACGTCAAGCGCGTGGGCACGGTCGTAGTCCTGCGCGCTGCCGGCGATGTAGCCAGTCCCGCCATAAGGCGCGAGTCGTTCAGCCGCCATGTTTGGCGCCACAGCGAGACCGGCTTCACCGGTCATGTGCCGCATGATCAGCGTTTCGAGACCCTTCTCGCTGGTGTCGGTGGTCACATGGAACCTCTAATCAAGCAGCCATCAAGCAATGAGATTTCGTTCTGAAAGATTTAAGAAGCTCGCATATCTCGACAGCGAGGAACTGTTATAACTGCGATAGAGAATTCCGGATTACCCGCCGATATGGTGTTCACGCTGGACGCGCAGCGGGCTGTACGGAAAGCCACCCCTTGTCCTGAAGCACCTGCCAGGCCAGCGCAATCTGTTGGGGTGAAAACCGACGTTTCCGCTCGTTCCATTCGAATGTCGATGCTGTAGCGGTCTCTAGCGTCTTCGCGCCTTCTTGACTCGAAACCCAATGGACGGTGGATAACAGTTCTAAGCCGAATGGGGTTTCAAATCCTTTAACCAAATCCGCGACTCGATCGAATCGATGCTGCGTATTCTGATGCCCCGCGAGAAATTGATCGGCTTCAACAACAGCACCGGGCACCAGTTCAAGTTGCTTTTCTGGATCATCAATCCCATCGGTATACCCGGCTGTGTAATGGCCTTCCACAGCAAGCAGAAGATGTCGCAGATTCTCCGCATAAGGCCCATACGGGGCCTTCACATAGCGAAGGTTGAGAGGTTCTCCTGCGACTTGCATGAAATACATAAGTTTGTGGACTTCCAACAGACTGATGAAGGGATCCATTAAGCCACGGAGATACCGCTGCATGAGGCTGACTAACGCCGCCCGCCCCGATGTCATGTGAGGAACTTTACCGACCACCTTCTCTTCCATCGAAGACGGTGCACCTGTAGGAACAAACAGCAATACGCGCACATCCGGCAGAGCGGACAAGGCTCGTTCGATTCTCGGACGCACGTCTGTCCAATCAAGTCCCCCTTGGCCACAGCCTAAGGGCGGAATCGCAATGGAATGAATGCCAAGCCGTCGGATATCCGACACAAGAGTCTTGAGCCCCGATTCAATGTCAGCCAGCTGACTCTTGCCCTTCCAATGGCGTTTGGTTGGGAAGTTGATCAGGTAGCGCGGATTGGTGAGGCTCCCGGTTTCATAGATGAACATCTTCCCAGGATGCAGCTCTCCCCGCTTGCATATCACTTCGTACGCCTTGAAGTTATCAGGGAAGGCTTTACGAAACTGGAGGGCGATGCCACGGCCCATGATTCCGACGCAATTGACCGTATTCACCAGCGCTTCGGCGTCGGCAGTCAGAATGTCCCCTGAGGTGGGTTCAATCATGGGAGAGCTCCTCTTCAATAATACCAATGACGACGTATTTCAACAGGGGGCCTGTGAGTCGCAGCTTCCAGCGTTGTCTCCGCCCGAGCCTTTATATCCGCGGAGCAGACTCCGATTCGGCGGACGAGTTCCCATGGGAACGTCCCATGCACGAGGAACTCTGCCTGCTTGCCTTCCTTGATATCAGACGAGCGAAAGTCTGTTTCCAAGACCGCCGCCCAATTGATTGAGCCAAGCGCATCGAGATGCCCTCGGAACTCAACGTAATACGACCCTGCGTTCGAAAGACTAAACGCCCACCTGATGCCTTTCCTATCTGCCCATTGCACCACCTCATGGAGGTTTGCCTCCAGGTGGAGAATCGGCTCCTGCCCGCCGAGATAACTCAAATCAGGGTGATTAGCTTTGTGAATCAAAAACAGCATCACTGATCGCGGACAAAAGTAGAACGGAACATAGTCCCCGACCTTGGTACCGGGATGACAGGCAACAAGAATCTCTTCAATTCGTCGTCTCTTGATCTCCGACATCCCAATCGTCACGCTCGGCCCACCACGAGCGGCGATCGTGGCATCACTCAACAGTACCCGATCGCGGACGATGGCCGGAAGATTATCCACATGCGTGATGTGGTAAATCTTCGGCTGCGACGGAACAGAACTCACGTCGCAGCCTCCTCAGGCATTATATCGAGATCTGCACCTCCCGTTTCCTCGTCAGCCCCAGTAAGGGCGTCCACGTCATCGAGCGGTTCTGGGTTATCAGCTTCCTCCGGCAACTTCGCCGCTGCCGCTCGCACATCCAGCTTGCCGGTGACGACATCAGCGACGAGGCTGGTACGGTATTCGCGGAGAAGTTCGATCTCACGTTCTAGACGGGAGATGGCCGCGTTCACTCCTGATAGTTCACGCGAAAGCCCCGTTATAATTTCTCGTTGCTCAGCTCGTGGTGGAAGAGCTACATGGATAGCTCCCAGCCGGTCGTTGTAGAGGCGTAGGAAACCAGACGTACCTGTACCAAGGCCCTTTGACTCAGCTCGAAATTTCGCACGTACTTTTCGGCTGCGGAACAGCTCTCCTAGAAAATCCACATTCGCATCACCGATCGGATCAAACACCGCGTAGTCCGGACTGACCAATCCAGTGAGGGTTGATGCGAAAATCACCCCATTACCCGCCTGCATCCGATTCACGACGAATTGTCCAGGATGCACAATCTTGAAACCCACGAGGGTGCTCGCCTGAGGTGGCCGGCTGAAATGTTCGGCGAAGAGCACTAGCCCATGATGCATCCGCATCGAGAGCAACGGTTCACTACCAGTCGCCGACCGCTTGTCCACCTCCCTGAGCAGGTACTTAATTCGCTTCACCTCCCAATGTTTCGGAATGTCGCCGAGCCAGGGGATGCCGGAAGGTTTGAGGGGAACGGAGGGGTCGAGGCCTCGAGTGACGGCGCGATGGATGATGGCCTGTTTCTGCTCGTTGAGCAGTGCGATCACCTTCCGCTTCGCCCGGATCGCCCGCTCCAGCCGCCCGTTCGCCCAATCGAGAAACCTCACAATCGCCGCCTGCTCGTCGGGCGGGGGAACAAGAACGCCCACACGCTTCAGGTGAGGCCAATACAAGTTCCGTTGGATAGTGCCAACGCCTTTCGAGCAAACCAGATACTGAGAGACCATAGTCATGTCTCGAAAGAGCAGATTTGCGTAGCGGGCCGAGTATCGTTTGGATAGTGTAAGCACGAGATACGCAGGACTGACGATTCCTGAGTGATCGGATACACCAACCGAGCCACGCCAGGCCTGTTGGTTGTTCAGAACGAAATCGCCGGGATCTACTGCTTGATAGTTACTTAGGTCCTCGCTTGTAGCGTTTGTCCTTTTCTCATCGACATCCGTGAACCTTACCACTCCACGCTGCAAGTAAACTGAAAGTAGCTGACGCGCTGGCTGGTTCACAACCGACTTCAGCCGAGCAAGTCCAGCAAGCGGCGAAAGCTCCCAGTGCCCCGGCACCTGCCCAAGCCAAGGCAGCCCTGACTCCCTGTATTCTGGATACGGCTTGAGATCGGCGATCATGCCTGGCCTCCCGGGTCATCGCTATCCCAGAATTCGCGGTCGGCGTTGATGAGACTGATGACCACCTTATCGGTCGTGGTATTGGTCTTCATCGCCGACCTTTCGGATCGGGAAGCCGTCGGGACGGCTTTCTTCTTCATGGCTTGGCACCCACCTTGAGCAGCCCATCCAGCAGCCCCTCGGCCTCCTTCTCAATGGCGAGGATGTCGTCGCTGATCTCTTCCAACGTGCGCAGCGGCTGCGGCTTGTAGAAGTGCCGCGTGAAGCTCACCTCGTACCCGATCTTGGTCGCGTCTTCCTTGATCCACGCATCGGGCGTGTAGGGCAGCACCTCCCGACGGATGAAGGCATCGATGCCGCCATCTTCAAGCAGCGGCACCTGCTCGGTGTCTCGGAGGTCTGAGTCGGTTTCATACTCAACGATGGCGGGCTTGCCGTTCACGGTTGCCTCAAACATACCGTGCAGAGGGTCGGCTTTGGCCTTGCCAGGCTTATGAACCTTGGCAATGACGGGCGACGCGGTTTCGACGCGCCAACTCACGGCTTTGAGGATCACCTTGAGGTCGGCAGCTGCAATCTTGATGTCAGCCTTCTTGAGTGCCGCCTCGACGCGGTCGCGGAATACATTGTGGTCCTCGAAGAGCTGATCGCCCAGCACCTCACGCAGCTTCGTGGCAACGTCAACCACGCGGCCATCGCGCTCCCAGGTTTTAGGATCGCACAGCTTCTTTTTCTTTTTCTCAGACAGCCCCTTCTTCGTTCCGCCACCCTCCTCTTCATCGCCTTCGTCTTCGTCATTGCCCCAGTCGTCCAGACGCTTTCCCAAGGCTGCTGAGACCTTGTCGAACTTGGCGAACAGATCGTCGCCAAACTCCTCATAGAGCGCGGCACGGAGGTCCTCATCGCCTGATGCAAATCGCAGCGTCTGTGTGGCTTTCAGCGTCAGTTGGCTATGCAGGCGCAACGGGCGTTCGACTGTGACCTTCCAGTAGCCGAAGGCGGCGTTGGGGAAGATTTTCGACTCGGGCGTTTCTTTAAATTCGAGAAAGGCCCGGCTGATGCGCTCAATGTCCTCAGCCGAGAGTTCGCAATTTTTCTTGCCAAGGTTTTTGCGCAGCGGCTTGAACCACTGAGTTGCATCAATGAGTTGAACTTGGCCCTTGCGGTGTGAGGGCTTCTTATTAGACAGCACCCATATATAGGTCGCGATGCCGGTGTTGTAGAAGAGGTTGAGAGGCAGCGCGACAATCGCTTCGAGCCAGTCGTTCTCGATGATCCAGCGGCGGATGGTGCTCTCGCCCTGGCCTGCGTCGCCGGTGAAGAGTGAGGAGCCGTTGTGGACTTCGGCAATGCGGCTGCCCAAAGCCGATCCACCGTTCATCTTTGACGCCATGTTGGCGAGAAAGAGCATTTGGCCGTCGCTCGAGCGTGTGACGAGCGACAACTCTTCGCCTTGGTGCATCACCTTGAAGCGCGGGTCGCGCATGCCATCCTTGCCGCCCATCGCTTCGAGATCCTTCTTCCAGCTCTTCCCGTAAGGCGGATTGGAGAGCATGAAGTCGAACTCTTGCGCCGGAAACGCATCGTGCGAGAGGGTGGACCATTCCGCACCCCCGACGATGTGGTCGGCGCTCTCCCCTTCGCCTTTCAGCAGCATGTCTGCCTTGCAGACCGCATACGTTTCTGGATTGATTTCTTGACCGTAGAGCAGGCTGGTGACCTGCTGCTTGCGCTTGGCGCCGATGGCCGCGAGCGTTTCCTCCGCCACAGTGAGCATGCCCCCGGTGCCGCAAGCGCAGTCATATAGCAAATAGGTACCGGATTTGATCTGAGCCTCGATTGGCAAGAACACGAGGTTTGCCATCAGACGAACGGCATCGCGCGGCGTCCAGTGCTCGCCCGCCTCCTCGTTGTTCTCCTCGTTGAACTTGCGGACCAGCTCCTCAAAGACCGTCCCCATCGAGTGGTTGTCGATGCCTGTTGGCGAGAGGTCGATGTCGGGGTCAAGGAACTTATTGATCAGCGTACCGATGGCATCGGCCTTGGACAGTGTGTGTAGCTGATTGCGAAACTTGAAGTTCTCGAGGATGTCCTGAACGTTTTGCGAGAAGCCATTGAGGTAGTCCTCGAAGTCGGCCAGGAGTTGCTGCTGGCTGCCACGCGACTTGAGGTCCCGCAGCGTGAACTTCGAAGTATTGTAGAAAGCCTGGCCCGCAGCTTCACAGAGCGCCGCACGCTGCTCGGTAATCCGCGCCTTGTCGAGCATCTTCTTGGTCTCGAGCACCTTCTGCTTGGTCGGTTCGAGTACTGCGTCCATGCGCCGGATGACGCACATCGGCAGGATCACGTCCGGATACTTGCCCCGCTTAAACAAATCCCGCAGGACATCATCTGCGATCCCCCAGATGAAGGAGACAATTTTGTTATGAGTCGCTTGATCCATTAGGAGATCTACTCCCACTCGAGCATGTCTTAAGGTGATTTTCGCCGAAGGATACCCGGTTCCCTATAAGAAATCACGCGAGTTTGCGTTTTGCAGGAGAAAACCGTCGGTCTGTCACGTGGCAGATGGGAAGGATTGGCTCGGCAATGTAGGAGGCTCAGATTAGTGAGCTTAGAAGATCGTGCTGTTTATTACGAACAAGTTCTTTGCCGAAGCGTCTCAGGCCTGCGCTCGGTCGAGGCCGAAGGCCGTATGGAGCGACCGCATGGCCAGCTCCAAGTACTTCTCCTCGATGACGCAGGAGATTTTGATCTCGGATGTGCTGATCATCATGATGTTGATGCCCTCGCCGGACAACACCTCAAACATTTTGGCTGCCACGCCGGAGTGCGAGCGCATCCCAACTCCGATGAGGGACACCTTGGCAATCGCTTCCGTGATCGATACAGACTTTGCTTCAATATCCTTCGCGACGCCCTGTATGAGCGGTTCGGCCTTCTTCAAATCCGCGCGGGGGACGGTGAAGGAGAGGTCGGTCAGGGCCGCTTGCCCGATGTTCTGAATGATCATGTCGACATTGATATGGGCCTCCGCCACGGGACCAAAAATTCTGCCTGCAATACCCGGCTTGTCCGGCACACCGACGATCGTGATCTTGGCTTGATTGCGGTCTCCGGTCACTCCGGCTACCGCCACGGCCTCCATATCCTTATCTTCCTTGGTCACAAGCGTTCCCTTCCCTTCTTTGAAGCTGGAATTCACCTCGACCGGCACATTGAATTTTGCGGCGAATTCCACCGATCTGGTCTGGAGCACTTTCGCACCCAAACTGGCCATCTCAAGCATCTCTTCATACGCGATTTTGTCGATCCGTTTGGCTGCCGGCACGACGTTGGGATCTGCAGTATAGACCCCATCGACATCGGTGAAGATGACACATCGATCAGCTTTCAAAGCCGCCGCCAGCGCCACAGCAGAGAGATCAGACCCCCCGCGGCCGAGAGTGGTGACATCGGAGCGTTCATTAATCCCTTGGAACCCGGCCACAACCGGGATCACGCCTTCCTTCAAAGCTTCTTTAATACGGTCGGCCGATACCCGAGCAATCCGTGCCTTTGTATGGGCGCTGTCGGTCATGATACCGACTTGGCGTCCTGTAAAGGATCGCGCATTAAGCCCGCGCCCTCGCAGCTCCATCGCCAACAGCGAGATGGTGACACGCTCACCGGTCGAGAGCAACATATCCAATTCACGCTCGTCCGGAGTCCCCGTCACCTCATGGGCAAGCTTGAGCAAGCGATCGGTCTCACCACTCATCGCCGAAAGGACGACGACCACCTGATTGCCTTCACTTTGTGTTCGAGCGACACGGTCGGCCACGCGATGGATGCGCTCGATCGTTCCAACGGAAGTGCCGCCGTATTTTTGAACGATCAAAGCCACAATCGTCAGCTTTTTGAGAAGAATCTGCTCGCAAACTTAGTCGCATCCCGGGTAGGCATGCCGGAGGCAAGCGCCTCGGCCTCGGTGAAACGGCGGCTGGGAGTCCCGGCATCTTTTCCGCCTCCTTCCTCACCGAACGCATAGAAGGCCGGACCCTGGATTCCCGCGCTGTGGTCACAGATGACGAGAAACCGATAGGGGCCTTGCTTGTCCAAGCCTTCGACTAGAGGACCGACCAAGTGACGATCGAACTCTTCGATCCCGCGCACCTTGGCCGTAAGGTCGGTGCCATGGATGACCTCGTCGGTCAACTTGGCGTGGACATACACGAAATCTTTTTTGGCGAATTCTTCCAACGCGACAGTGGCCTTTGTACGGAGATCTCCATCCCCCAGCCGATCAGCATCCACCGCGTTGAGACCTGCATTAATCCCCAACCCGCGATGGACATCGTTGGTCGCGACCACCGAGCCCGTGAGGTCGTATTGCTCCACCAGACTCGGCCACAGGACGGCCCGCCCTTGGCCCCACAGCCACAGACAATTGGCCGGTTTCTTCCCGGCCGCCATCCGTTCCTCATTAATCGGATGGGCTCGCAAGATGAGATAGGCGGCATCCATCAGCTTCCGAAGAATGTCCGACCCATCACCGGCGGGTAAGGCGTCGGCGATGGATTGCCCAAGGATCGTCTGAGGATCGGTGCAGATGGCCCTTGGCTTCCCATTCACCCAGACCATGAGATGGCGGTGACCCGCACCGGGATAGAATTGGATGGTTTCGGAACCGAGCTCTTCATTGATCGCCTCGAGCAAGTCGCGGGCGTCCTCCGTTTCGATCAAGCCGGCGGTCGCATCATCCAGAACGACGTTCGGACCTAACTTTTTTATCTCTCCGCCCTTACCTCCCTCCGGCGCTACGGTCACCATCGTGCAGCGATAGACCACGTCCTGTTCCGTTGCGGACACCCCCAAGCTGGCAGCTTCAAGCGGCCCAGGACCGGGATAAAACTTCTTCGGGTCATAGCCGAGAATCGCCGTACCGATCAGCCCTCCTCCTGGGTGCACTCCCTCTGTGGGAATCATCAGGTGACCAAGTTCTCCACGTTGCGCCAGACGGTCGAGATGGGGAGTGGCGGCCACCTGAAGCGGGGTCTTCCCTCCCAACTCTTCTTGCGGGTGATGCGCAATTCCACCGGCATGTACGATCACATATTTCATGGACTCTCCACGGTTCTTAGACCTTCAAAAAACGGGCAACGTCCTCGCGCGTTGCCTTGACAGTTAGTGGTGGGGTCGAGACCCCGATAGCCGTATCCGCATCCTTCAGGCCGTGCCCGGTCAAGGTGCAGACAACCGTCTCACCTTCTTGCAGCCCGTTATTTTTGTGTAGCTTTGCCACCCCTGCGACCGATGCGGCCGATGCCGGCTCACAAAAGACCCCTTCCGTAGCCGCCACCATGGTGTAGGCCTGTAGAATCTCCTCATCCGTCACCATATCGATCAGACCGGCGGATTCATCCACTGCCGTGAGAGCCGACGACCAACTGGCGGGGTTGCCGATTCGGATGGCGGTGGCAATGGTTTGTGGATGTTCAACGATCTTGCCCAACACGATCGGAGCTGCGCCTGAAGCTTGAAAGCCCATCATACGAGGAACTCGCCTGATCTGGTTCGCCGCACGGTATTCCTTGTACCCCTTCCAATAGGCGGTGATATTACCGGCATTCCCCACCGGTAAGACGTGGAAGGCCGGAGCCTCGCCGAGTTGATCGCAAATCTCAAAGGCCGCGGTCTTCTGGCCCTCGATCCTGAATGGGTTGACCGAATTGACGAGTTCGATATGAAGCGACGTGGAAAAGTCTTTCACGAGCGCCAGCGCTTGATCGAAGTTGCCCTCAATCTGAATGACCGTCGCCCGATGCATCATCGCCTGGGAGAGTTTGCCCATCGCGATTTTTCCGGCTGGAATCAAGACGTAGACGGACAATCCGGCACGCGCTCCGTAGGCAGCGGCAGAGGCGGAGGTATTGCCCGTCGAGGCACACATCACGGCCCGTGCGCCACCTTCGACCGCCTTTGAAATAGCCATTGTCATCCCACGGTCTTTGAATGACCCGGTGGGATTAACCCCTTCAAATTTGAGGTAGAGTTCAATCCCAGGAGCGATCGCCTTCGCCAATCTGGTCGCGCGAATCAGCGGGGTATTGCCCTCTCCTAAGCTGATGACCGGAGTGTTCTCGGCCACCGGTAGAAACTTTCGGTATTCCTCAATGACTCCGCGCCAGCGATTCATCGATTACTCGTCCTTGCCTTCAACACGGATGAGCAGAGTCGGTTCGGAGACGAACGGCTTCCGGTCGATTTCGCGAAGGGCCATTTGCACATCACGTTCTTTCGCGTTGTGTGTCTTAATCACGACCAGCACCGTTTGTCCTTCACCGCGTCCTTGTTGCACCATGGAAGAAATACTGATTCCACAGCGGCCCAATTCCCCGGCAATTTGCGCTAATACCCCAGGCTGATCCACCACGGTGAACCGAAGATAATAGAGTGAGCTGATTTCCTCCATCGGCCTCAGCCGCAACGGCTTCCGCTGGTCCTGCTGGAATGAGGCGACCGGCACACGACCAACGGCACCCTTGATGACGTTCCGCGCAATCGCGATGACGTCGCTCACCACCGCACTCCCGGTCGGCATGGATCCGGCTCCTCGCCCATAGAGAACTACGTCGCCGACCGCGTCACCCACCAGCTGAATGGCATTGTACACATCCCCGACTTGAGCGATCGGCGAGTCAGACGGCAGCATGGTGGGATGGACTCGAGCCTCGATTTCGCCGTCCGTGAGCTTCGCGATACCGAGCAGCTTGATCGTATAGCCGAACTGTTTGGCATAGGCGATGTCGCCCGGCGTGATGTTGGTGATACCTTCGGTATAGACATCTTTAACGTTGACCGGCGTTCCGTACGCAAGGCAGACCAAAATCGCCAGTTTGTGGGCCGAGTCGATCCCGGCAATATCAAAGGTCGGATCAGCTTCGGCATAGCCGGCGCGCTGGGCTTCCTGAAGCACGTCTTGAAAGCCGTGTCCCTCATGGGTCATGCGAGAGAGAATGTAGTTCGCCGTGCCGTTGATGATTCCGTAGATGGATTCAATCCTATTGCCGGCCAGGCCCTCCGTCAATGCCCGAATAACGGGGATGCCACCGCCCACGCTGGCTTCAAACCCCAACTCCACACCTTTGCGCGTGGCCGCTTGGAAGATCTCCTCTCCATGAACGGCAAGCAGCGCCTTGTTGGCGGTGACCACGTGCTTGCCTGCGGCGATGGCCTCCAAGATGACCCGCTTCGCCGTATCGTATCCTCCGATGAGTTCGATGACGATATCGATGTTCGGATCACTCAGCACCTGTTTGGCATCGGTGGTGAGCACACCGGGTGCCAGTGCGACGCCGCGATCTCTGGCAATGTCCAGATCGGCCACACGCACCAATTCGATCGAGGCGCCGACGCGCCTGGTAATGAGAGTTGCACTGTTCAGTAGTATCTTTGCGACACCAGCCCCGACCGTGCCGAACCCGACGATCCCGACCCCGATGCGCGACTTCATTCTTCACCTCCGTCGAGCTTCAGAGCCTTCCGAATGCCCCTCACGGCTTGCCTGGTCCGATGTTCATTTTCCACGAGACCGAACCGTACAAACTCGTCGCCACCTTCACCGAATCCGATTCCCGGCGAGACCGCGACCTTCGCTTTCTTGAGCAACAGCTTTGAAAACTCCAATGAGCCCATATGCCGGTACGGCAAGGGAATCCGCGCCCACACAAACATCGTAGCCAACGGCTTGGCCACCTGCCAACCGATCCGATTCAGCCCACCCACCAACACATCTCGGCGTTTTTGGTACCGCAGGACGGTGTCCTTCACACAGTCCTGAGGACCGTTCAGCGCGATGACGCTCGCGATTTGGATAGGCTGGAAGATACCATAGTCGAGGTAACTCTTGATCTTTGCCAACGCCCCGACCACTTCTCGATTTCCTACACAGAACCCAACCCGCCAACCTGGCATGTTGTAGGCCTTCGAGAGGGTGTAGAACTCCACGCCACAGTCCTTCGCTCCAGGGACTTGGAGAAAACTCGGCGCCTTATAGCCATCGAACACCAGATCGGCATAGGCGAGATCGTGGATGACGATGACATTATGCTCCTTGGCAAACGCGACAATTTTCTTAAAAAACTCTAGGTCGACCACCGCCGTCGTCGGATTGTGTGGAAAATTGATGACGAGGATTTTGGGCCGTGGAAGAGTTTGTCGGTAGACGCGGGTCAAGTCTTCGAAGAAATCACTGTCTTGACGGAGTTCGATTCCACGAACCTCACCACCGGCGATGATAAAACTGTACATATGGATGGGATACGTCGGCGTCGGAGTCAGCACCACATCGCCCGGCCCAATCAAGGCCAATGCAAGGTGGGCCAGCCCTTCCTTTGAACCGATAGTCACGATCGCTTCCGTCTCCGGATCCAAGTCGACATCGTAGTTTCGTTTGTACCAGCTGCAAATCGCATGACGCAGTTTGGTGATGCCACGCGACGCCGAATACCGATGATTCTTCGCCTTCCGGGCCGCTTCGATCATCTTGTCCACGATATGTGGAGGGGTCGGTTGATCAGGGTTACCCATCCCAAAATCGATAATGTCCTCACCGCGTTGTCGCGCTTCCAGCTTGATGGATTGCACCTGGGCGAAGACATACGGAGGCAGGCGTTTAATCCGATAGAACCCTTCGTCCAACCCCATGAATTTCCTTTGACCGTTTTGAGAAAGTGATTACCAGGACTCATCGCCCTGAACGAGCGAGGGGGACGAGAGGGGCTTATTCTAATTCAGGGCTCTGGTCGAGTCAATTTGACTCATGCTCTGGATATCGTCGGCCAGTGTGCGGCACACAAACCCATCCTTGCCCCCCTCATTCCTTTCTGCTAGTAATACGGCCGGGTGGTTATGGCGTGATCTCCCATTCTCTGCTTTCCTAATTTATCCAAGAGGCCTGTGGATCCTATCGTGATCATCAAGGAGGGGTAATGCGTCGGCTTGGTGTGAACATTGACCACGTGGCGACTTTGAGACAGGCTCGTGGAGGGACCGATCCGGATCCATTGGCCGCCGCCGTCCTTGTTGAACTCGCCGGCGCCGATGGGCTGGTCGTCCACTTACGGGAGGACCGCCGTCATATTCAGGACCGTGACCTTCGACTCCTTCGCGAGGTGACGCGCACCAAGCTCGATCTTGAAATGGCGGCGGACGACGAGATGGTGAAGATCGCGCTCAATGTCAGACCGCACCTTGTCACACTGGTACCGGAAAAGCGACAGGAGCTGACCACCGAGGGCGGTCTCGACGTGGCCGGTCAACGGGACCGAATTTACGGGATCGTGTCGGAATTACATAGCGGGGGGATTCCGGTCAGCGTTTTTATCGAGCCGGATCTCGCCCAGGTGAAGGCGGCGCATAAGATTTCGGCTGATTTCGTAGAACTCCATACCGGCCGCTATGCAAACGCCACTCGGTCCAAAGAAGCAGATACGGAGTTCGAAGCCATTACACAAGCTGCCAGGTTGGCGTACAAGCTTGGAATCGGCGTCAATGCTGGACATGGACTGGATTACCGCAATACCCGGCGACTGACGCACATTCCTGAAATCGTTGAATACAACATTGGTCACAGCATCATCGCGCGAGCCGTCCTCGTCGGTCTTGTTCAGGCCGTGAAAGAAATGAAGGCCCTGCTGAGTTAGTATTGGGGACCGTCTGAGCCATCCCTTCACCGTTTTCGGTTTATCATGACCAAGATCGTCACCGCTGCTCAGATGCAGGAGCTCGATCGGAGAACGATCACCGAGAGTCACGTGCCGGCCACGACGTTGATGGAACGAGCCGGAATGGGTATCGTGTCTTCTCTTGAGGATCGGTGGGGATCCGTTCGCGGAAAGACGGTGACCATCGTCTGCGGCAAAGGCAATAATGGCGGTGACGGCTTCGTGGCAGCGCGCCTTCTTCGCCGGCGCCATGCAAAGGTGCATATCCTCACACTCACGTCTCCCAAGGAGCTCAGCCCTGATGCCGCGACGATGTACAAGCAATTCGTTCGGGTTGCGGGGAAGTCTCCCGTGCGCGGCTACGTGTCACAGAGCCAGGTTCAAGCGCTCCTACACGACAGCGATCTAGTCATTGATGCGCTTCTGGGGACTGGACTCTCGTCCCCTGTGACCGGCCGTTATGCCGAGGTGATTGAGCGCATCAACGATGCTCATCGCCCCGTGCTCGCCGTCGATCTTCCATCCGGGCTGCATGCTGATACCGGGGCCGTCCTGGGTAGCACAGTTTGTGCCACCCTCACCGTGACCTTCGGCCTGCCCAAATTGGGACTCTATCAGGGGCAAGGAATTGATCATGCCGGAGAAGTGGTTATTGTCGATATCGGGATCCCGACCACCTACATCGACGCCTTATCCAGTCGTATAACCTTGATTACAAAAAGGGCCGTCCAGGCGTCTTTCCCGCAGCGACGTCCGGCGAGTCACAAAGGCACGTTTGGTCATGCGGGGATTATCGCTGGGTCGGTCGGGAAGACCGGAGCTGCAGCACTCGCCGCACGAGCTGCACTCCGCGTCGGAGCAGGACTTGTGACGGTGGCCACGCCTTCAAGCGTCAATGATGTCTTGGAAGCCAAGCTGCTGGAAGCCATGACGGTTCCGATGCCGGAGACAAAGGCGAGAACCTTGGGGCGAAATGCGTTAGACCGGTTGGTTGCTTTCATGACGGATAGAACAGCGATCGCGATCGGTCCAGGGCTTTCGACTGCTCCTGAAACTGTGGAACTGATTCAGGCCCTCACGAAGCACATTGACCGGCCATCGGTGTTCGACGCCGATGCTCTGAACGCATTATCCGGCCGTATTGCGCCACTGACATCTTGCAAGACTCCTCCCATCATCACTCCCCATCCTGGGGAAATGGCACGACTCGAGCCGGAGGCCACGTCGCAGACCGTCAACAACGACCGACTTGGCATTGCCACACGCTTCGCTCGAGAGCGCGGTTTGTTTGTCGTCCTCAAAGGTGCCAGGACAGTGGTCGCACGCCCCGACGGCGCGATCGCCATTTGTCCGACGGGAAACCCCGGAATGGCGACGGCAGGAACAGGTGATGTGTTGACCGGCATCATGGTGGGGCTCTTAGCGCAAGGCCTGCCTTCATGGGAGGCCGCTTGTGCAGCCACGTACCTGCATGGAGTGGCCGGTGATATGGCTGCCGCTGAGAAGGGACAGGCCGGCATGATCGCAGGGGATGTGATCGAGCAAATTCCAGCGGCGCTTCAATTCATTCGCGAGACAGCCAAAAACTAGATTGATCCGATGAGCGACATACTCGCCCACCATCAAGCCCATGGGTAATTCTCGCGCCATTCTGGCTGTGACCCTTTCATCTTCCCGTGAAACAGATGTGTTCGGATACTGTATCGGTACGGTACTTCGTGGTGGAGACGTCCTCGCGTTGATCGGGGACCTCGGCGCTGGCAAAACGACCTTGGTTCGTGGGATCGTAGGGGGTCTTGGTGGGTCAGTTGCTTCCGTTACGAGTCCGACATTCATGCTCGTCCATCAATACCAGGGGAGGCTCCCGTTTTTCCATCTTGATCTCTATCGGTTAACGCGCGTGACGGAGGTTGAGTCGATTGGGCTCTCGGAGTGTATTACCGATGAGACGGTGACCGCGATCGAATGGGCTGATCGATTTCCCGACGTTCTCCCATTGGATCGCCTGGACATCCAGTTGATGCATCGAACTCGAACGACCAGAACGGTTCGGTTGGAAGCCCGAGGGAGGGAGTCGCGGGCCCTCTTAATACGAATCAGGCGGGCGTATGCCAAGACCGTTCGTTCAGCCCGATCGTCGCGCCATCAGAATCAGATCAAAAGAAAGGTTGTGAAGCGATGATTCGCGTGTTGCTGATCGGCATTCTCTTGCTGCTCTCGCTGGCATTTGTCCTCCAAAACCAAGAACAAGAAGTGACCTTACGATATTTCTTCGGCTTGCTTGAGGCCTCGACTCCCATGTATCAACCTATCATGGCCGGATTCGCCGTCGGCCTCTTGGTCGCAGCCATCTTGTTATTCCCTCCATGGGTGCGTGGGCGAATCGAGATCAAGCGAAAGACGAAGGCGCTACAGCAAGCCGAGGTTGACCTCGAGCGTCTGCGCCGATCATTGGAGAACATTTCCGGACGACCGACGACTTCCATGGACACAGAATCGACGGGGATGTACCGCCATGAGTGACCCAACCCTGAGTCCGCTCATGCGTCAGTATCGTGACATCAAGCAAGGATACCCTGACGCGATCCTGTTTTTCCGAGTCGGCGATTTTTATGAGATGTTCTATGACGATGCCCAGGTGGCTTCTGGGATTCTCTCTATTGCCCTGACCTCACGCGATAAGAACAGCGCCGATCCGGTCCCTCTTTGCGGCATTCCTTTTCATGCTGCAACCGGCTACATCGCAAAGTTACTGAAAGCCGGGCGAATCGTGGCCCTCTGCGAGCAAGTTGAAGACCCTAAAAGCACGAAAGGGTTGGTTCGGCGGGAAGTCGTCAGACTCTATACGCCGGGCACACTTGTCGATACAGAGTTTCTTTCTCCGAGCGAGTTCAATTATTTGACTGCGCTGGCTCTTACTTCAGATTCTTCCCGAGGATGCATCATCGGCTTAGCGGCTTTGGAGGTGTCGACAGGGGAGTTTTGGGTCATGGAAGCAGACGGCCCTCAGGCAGTGCTCCACATCCTGAATGAGCTCGCACGCGTGGAGCCTCGCGAATTACTGTTTCCTGACAATCTTGACCCCCACGACTTCAGGTGGATTCAGGATGTTGGAGGAGCACGACTGTGCTCGCGTCCCTCCAGGTCGTTTGAACGAAAACAGGCCGAGGGGGTATTGCACAAACACCTCGGTGAGTCAGCTCTTGAGAGTCTACGCCTCCATGACCTATCCACGGGGATAGGCGCAGCCGGCGCCGTATTGGAATACCTGTGCGAGACTCAGCCGACCGTACCACTGACTCATATCAACCGGATTATGCTGCGCGGGACGGGCGACTTTATGCCGCTCGATAGAGCAACGATCCGTAATCTTGAATTATTGAAACCGCTGGCGGGAACCGATGCGTCGCCCAGTTCAACGTCGACCACACTTTTGAGTGTCCTCGATCGAACCAGCACAGCGATGGGAAGCCGCCTTCTCCGTCAGTGGCTGATCAGACCGTTGATTCGCTGTGAACAGATCCGCCTGAGACTGGATGCAGTTGGGGAGCTAAAGGAACAGCTGATCGTACGAACGGCCTTACGGGGTGCGCTACGGCAGGTTCAGGATATTGCGCGACTTGGGAGTCGCCTGGTCCTAGGGTTGTCCGGTCCACGCGAACTTCTCGCCCTCAAGCACTCGCTCTGCGCCTTACCAGAAATTTCTGCGCAATTAGACCACCTTCGGAGCCAGCTGTTTTTTGATGCGCGCGGTTCGTGGGATTCCGCGCAGGATCTGCATGATCTGATTGAACAGTCCATCCGTCCCGATGCCCCCATCACAACCCGAGATGGGAACATCATCAACGATGGATACGATCCACATATTGATGAATTACGGAAGGCGAGTAAAGAAGGCAAAGGGTGGATTGCTTCTCTAGAGGCGCGTGAGCGAGAACGGACCGGGATTGAATCGCTGAAGATTCGATACAATCAAGTCTACGGCTATTACATCGAGATTACCAAAGCCAATCTTCATCGTGTGCCGGCCGAGTACACCCGCAAGCAAACGCTCGTCAACGCCGAACGGTTCATGACGGCCGAGTTGAAGGATCTGGAAGAGCGTGTCCTCGGTGCCGATGCAAAGCTGCTGGCCGTCGAACAAGAGGCGTTCATTCAGCTTCGTTCCCATCTGGCCAAAGAGGCGCAGCGGCTTGACACAATCGCGACCACCCTTTCACTGCTTGATGTGGTGGCCGGCTTGGCAGAAGTTGCTGCTCTTCACCGATATGTCAAGCCTAGCATCTCCGAAGATGGACAGTTGTTGATTCGAGATGGTCGACATCCCGTCGTGGAACAGCTGAGCATAGACTCCCCCTTTGTTCCTAACGATACGCATCTGGATCTTGGCGACAATCGCCTCTTGGTTATTACGGGTCCTAACATGGCAGGGAAGAGCACTTTTCTTCGTCAGGTGGCTCTGATTGTCCTGATGGCTCAGATCGGAAGTTTTGTTCCGGCCACTGAGGCCCATATTGGCCTCACGGACCGTATCTTCACGAGGGTAGGGGCTTCCGATAATTTAGCCGGAGGCCACAGTACCTTCATGGTGGAAATGGTCGAGACCGCTCATATTCTCCGATCAGCTACTCAGCGGAGCTTGATCTTGCTGGACGAAATCGGACGCGGCACCAGTACGTACGACGGGCTCAGCATTGCCTGGGCGATTGCTGAGTACATCCATGACTGTACACGATTAGGGGCGCGGACCTTGTTTGCCACGCACTACCACGAAATGACCAACTTGGATCAGCAACGGATTGGGATCAAGAATTATCGCGTTGCGGTTCAGGAACGCGGGGGAGATGTGGTTTTTCTCAGAAAAATTGTCCCAGGAAAAGCGGATCGCAGTTACGGAATCCATGTGGCGAAACTGGCAGGGTTACCGACAGACGTGATTGAGAGGGCCCAATTGGTTCTGAGTCAACTGGAACAGCCTGAGTCCGGTTCCTCCGAGAGCAGGGATCATTATCCATCTGGAACTACAGATTTCCTTCCTCAGTCTCATGCGATTATCGACGAGGTAAAGCAGATCGACCTCTTCTCGATGACACCACTCGACGCAATGAATCGTCTGGCTGACCTGCAACGCATGGTGCAGCAGGATTCCACCCACCCATCGAACACTGAGACCAGATCGAGGTAGCCCCTCACCACATAAAGAAACGGGCGGCCGCCCGCCTGAGGGGAGGCCGCCCGCTACATGGTTTCCTTGGGGGGTCTCCTTAGTGCGCCTGGTTATATGAGGCGGTCCAAGGAATCAAACCACCGACTGTTTTCCCACCGGGGATCATCACATCATATTGCATACCCACGTTACTCCCGTCCGGTGTCACCGGGGATTCATTGAAGCTGGTCTTGGCCTTTGAACAGGCCGAATCAAACTCGCTTTTCCCGGCACATTCTTTCAAGCGAAGTCCGGTAATGCTCAGAGGTTTACCCATGGACCCGGATATTTCAGGAAGTCGCTTGACCGACGAGATGACACGATGATTCTGCTCACTTTCGACTGCGACAAATTCAATTAAATCCGTGGTGCTACCGGGAGGGACTTCTTTGGCCGCTGTTGGTCCCGCATGGGGCCGCCCCATCTTCTTGAGTTCTTGCCACGCCGACTTTTCAGCATAAAACTTAACGGTCTTCCCCGGATGAACCTTTTGCCAGAACAATCCGCTCTCGGCGTTCCCGCCGAACACCGAAACGTTGACCCAAACGGCCTCTTCGTAGGGATCCAGTACGATCACCCTGCCTTGGATGGTGGTCGGTTTGCTCATGTCGCCCCACTCAAACCGCTCTTGGAACGATTCAATCGCTAAGCCCGTCGACGCCATGCCGATGACCAATGCGACGGCGGCAAGAATAGCTGCACCCTGCTTCTGCAACATCATGATCACATCCTCCTTAAAACGTCTTTCTGCAGTGTGAGTGTCTAGTCGGCTTTGAGCACTTTAAAAGCAGTAATGGTTCGACCAGTCAACGTGACCTCCATCGCCACCAATTCCTGGGAAGCCTTGATGATCTGATCCATAAGCGCCTTGTCCTTGACCGCCAAACGGACGGTGGTAGCCGCGTGATACCATCCGGAATAGGTTGAGTTCTTTTCGCTTCCACCAGAGAATCCCCAGGCACAGCAGCTAAACAAAGGATCCGGCGGTTTCACGTCGAGCATGGTCGAAGATCGGCCCCCGACATCGCCGGATCCCGGTTCCCCTGTATTCCAATATTGAATTCCGAACAACAACTCGCCATCAGGATTATCGGCCCATTGCGACCACACTCGTCCTTGCAGTGTCTTGAGTCCCGCTTCAGCCTTCAGGGGCTTTCCTCCTACGACTGAGTCCGCAAGTCCCAATTTTTCGATGGCGCCTGCAGCAAAGGAACATTCGGCTGCCAGCAAGCCGAGCCCTCCGAATACTGCGACGGCAGCTAGAACAACAGCCTTTTTCATACCTAATCCCTCCTTCATCAAATTGACCTCGATAGATTTGCCAGATGGTAAAGATCCACTGTTTGTTCAGTTCCCATATTCATTAAGAATCGTTCAGCAGATTTCTTCTTCGTTTTAAACGTATTCACTGTCAAGATCTACGCACAAAGCCGGTCAATAGGATAGAAACGGTACTGAAACTACGATGTCAAGTCAAGGGATTGTTTATCTGAACCATCCAGAGGGCCAGGATTTATAAAAGTCTATTAACAACAACATGTTGCACAGACCAGTGACTCGATCTAACCGAGTGTTTAGGCGTATCGTGTACGCAGGCCATGCACTTGACGAGAGGAAAGCGGCCCTAATGCGGTGACAGCCATTCCCGTAGACAGGAGTGCCTCCTGCGAAACCCGAACAAATTGCTGTCTGGTCACTCCATCGATTTCTCGAATCATGTCTTCCAGCGTTGTGTGGGTTCCCGCTATGAGCTCATCTTTGGCTAATTTGTTCATGCGGCTATGAGAACTCTCTAGGCTAAGCATGAGTCCGCCTTTCATTTGATCTTTCGTCCGTTTCAATTCTGAGCGATCCACACCCTGCCTGGCCAGCTTTCGAATTTCTCGACAGACAAGATCGAGTACTCGTTCAACTTCTCGCGCCTGCGTTCCAGCATAGATAGTGAGAGTCCCGCCATCAGAGTAACCTGACAGGAAGGAGTAGATCGAATACGATAGGCCACGTTTTTCTCGTATCTCCTGAAACAGCCTGGAGCTGACGCTGCCACCGAGCACACTATTCAGCGCATAGATTGCATAGCGATCTTTATGACCTGCGGCCACGCCAGGCAGTCCTATACAGAGGTGTACCTGTTCCAACGGCTTTTGCTTGATGATCACACCATGACAGAGTTCTGGGGGCCATCGTTTGGGAGGCACGGCCGTAGTTGACCGTCCATACTTTCCAAATGTACGGGCGATAACAGCTTCAAGGTGGCGCTGATCGAAATTTCCCGCGACGGCAATGACGATTTTTTCGGGGTGATAATGCAGCGCAATGTATTGCAGAAGATCTCGCCGTGTGATTCGGGCGATCGTTGACTCTTTCCCAAGAATCTGGCGACTCAAGGGATGTCGACCCATCACCAGTTTCGTATGGAGATCCTGGACGAGATCCTCCGGATCGTCCTGAACCATACGGATTTCTTCCTGAATTACCTGCTTTTCCTTTTCAATCTCATTTTTCCCGAGTCTGGATCGGAGGAACAGGTCTGACAGCAGCTCCAACGCGTTGGGCAAGTGCTGATCCAACACTTTGACATAGAACGTCGTCGTTTCGCGCGTGGTGAAGGCGTTCATCTCGCCTCCTAACGCATCGATTTCTCGAGAAATGTCCGTCGCGGATCGGGTGGCCGTCCCTTTGAAGAACATGTGCTCAATGAAGTGGGAATACCCAGCCTGCTCGGGGCGTTCATCCCGAGAGCCCACATCGACCCAGATACCTATGGTGACGGATTTGAGAGTTGGGATTCGCTCGGTGACGAGGCGAATCCCATTATCAAGAATAAGCTTGCGGTACAAGAGTTACCCGCCGGAAGAATCGTTACCGGTGTTTCCTGTCGGCACGGGAAGGGTCTCTTTTCGGCTCAGACGGATCTTCCCCTGCTTATCAATTTCCAACACTTTCACCTGGATTTGATCCCCTTCCGCAACTTCATCAGACACGGCTTTCACGCGATGATGTGCCAGCTGTGAGATGTGAACCAACCCATCTGTCCCAGGTAAGACCTCTACGAATGCTCCGAAGTCCATAATCTTTCTGACCGTCCCCATATACACTTTTCCGACTTCGACTTCTTCAGTCAAGCGGCCGATGATGTCCTTGGCCTTTTGCAAGGACGCTTCATCGGACGAGGCAATGGTCACGACACCCGTGTCTTCCACACTGATTTTGACGCCGCAGTCGGACTGAATACCCCGGATTGTTTTCCCACCCTGGCCGATAATATCTCGAATCTTATCCTGTTTGACCTTCATGGTATGAATTCGTGGCGCAAAGGGCGACAACCCTGTCCTAGATTCGGGAAGCGCTTTGGACATGTGCCCAAGGATATGCAATCGTCCCGCACGAGCTTGCTCCAGCGCTTGCTGCATCAACGCCGTCGTAATTCCGCCGATCTTGATATCCATCTGGAGTGCTGTGACCCCGTTTTTCGTCCCACAGACCTTGAAGTCCATGTCGCCCAAATGGTCTTCCAGACCAAGAATGTCCGACAGAATGATGACGTCGTCGCCTTCCTTGATCAATCCCATCGCAATGCCGGCGACCGGCTCTTTAATCGGAACGCCGGCATCCATCATCGCCAACGTGCCTCCACAGACCGTCGCCATCGAGGACGATCCGTTGGACTCCAAAATTTCTGATACGATCCGTAGCGTATAGGGAAAGACGTCTTTGCCTGGAATCACGGGTTTCAACGCCCGTTCAGCCAAGGCACCATGTCCGACCTCGCGTCGGCCCGGCGAGCGGAGTGGCCGCGCCTCCCCAACGCTGAATGGTGGGAAATTGTAGTGGAGCATGAAGGTGCGCGTGTATTCCCCCTCCAGCGCGTCAATACGTTGTTCGTCGTCCGTCGTTCCCAACGTGACAACGGCGAGGCTCTGGGTTTCGCCGCGAGTAAAAATCGCCGAACCGTGTGCGCGTGGCAAGGCACCTACTTCGCACGTGATCGGACGAATATCGGCTGGACCACGCCCATCTGCCCGTGACTGCTTCTCCAAGATCATCTTCCGGACTTCTGTGTACTCGAGTTGGTGGAACACGATCTTGACGTGCCGTTCACGCGAGAGGTCTTCCGGCTTTTTTAGCTTCTCGATGGTCTCCGCTAGAATTTGATCCAGTCGTTCTTGACGAGCGGTCTTATTGGAAATCATGATGGCGTCGCGAATCGGCTGGGCGACGAGCGTCTTGACTTCGGCCTGCAATTGAGGATCGATCGACTCAGCCGCGACCTGGCGCTTCACCTTGCCGACCTTGCGCGCCAACTCTTCAATTGCCTTGACGATCTTTTTGATTTCGGAGTGAGCTAACTCCAAGGCCTCGAGCATTGTCTGTTCGGACAATTCATTGGCCCCGGCTTCGACCATCATGACTGCATCTGCAGTACCGGCAACGACCAGGTGAAGGTCACTCTTTTCCACGGATTCCAGATCGGGATTCACGACGAGCTGGCCGTTGATGCGGCCGATCTTCACACCGGCGACGGGACCGTTGAACGGGATATTCGAGACGGAAAGGGCGGCGGATGCTGCGGTAATTCCAATCACATCGGACGATCCCGTCTTGTCCGCTGAAAGCACCGAGGCAATCACTTGTGTTTCGAAATAATAACCTTCTGGAAAGAGTGGGCGAATGGGACGGTCGATCAAGCGGCTGGTCAGCACTTCTTTTTCCGCCGGTCGACCTTCGCGCTTAAAGTAGCCGCCGGGGATTTTCCCAGCCGCGTAGGCCTTTTCCTGATAGTCGACGGTGAGCGGGAGAAAGTCCGTTCCCGGCTTGGCGGTCTGTGCAGCCACGGCTGTCGCTAGGACGACCGTATCACCATAGGTCGCCCATATCGATCCGTCAGCCTGTTTCGCAACCCGACCGGTCTCAAGTCGGAGTGTGCGGCCAGCAATGTCCACTTCTACAACATGTACCATCTATGGTCTCCTCTGGTTAGATCCACAGATGCCCACTGAGATGCTCTCGGAGAGGGCATGCTCACTGATTTGCCGTGAGACTTGAAGCTGCCGCGCACACCCGAGCGTCTCAGAGCGCATGTCGGTGTTCATCTGTGGGATTAGTACTTCTCCCTCTATGGCACCAGCCAACACGACCGTCCTGGCGACCGTTTACTTCCGAATGCCAAGTCGCTCAATAATGGCTCGGTACCGAGCCTCATCCACACCGCGAAGATAGTCGAGCAGCCGTCTCCTCCGTCCGACCAGTTGCAAGAGTCCACGACGGGAATGGTGATCTTTCTTATGCGTCTTGAAATGCTCGGTTAGGTAGGTGATCCGGTTCGTCAGAACCGCAATCTGGACCTCCGGAGAGCCAGAATCCTTATCGTGCTGTTGAAACTGTTTGATCAGTCCAGTCTTTTCTTCCTTCAGCAATGCCATCGAAGCTCCTTCCGTCTTAATGAGTCATGACAGTGAATACTTTGCGAATGGTAATCGGTCCTACACTCCGAGTATCGTGTGTTCCGATCGCCAACAATTGACCAGCTTCATTTTTCAATCGCACCGACAGCGGATGGGGCGAAACCGGCAGCTGGCTCATGCCGGCCGGGAAAACCGGATTTCCATGGACAACCCGTTGGGCCTGCTCCGCATCAACGACTACGGCCGGGAGCCGGGACAACAGGTGGTCTAGCGAAAGGACCTGGTTTTGGAGTGTGCCCGCCATGAGATGATGTTCAATTTGCCCGATTGTGAGCGCTTGATCAACTTGTAGGGGGCCCACTCGAGAACGTTCCAGTGCATAGAGGTGCCCCCCGACACCTAAGAACTGACCAATGTCAGCACACAATGTGCGCACATACGTTCCTTTTGAGCACACAATTCTCAGCGTCACGTCACGACCGTGAATAGCCAAGACCTCGAGCTCATGAATGGTGACCGACCGTTCAACTCGGTCGAGGACTTTGCCGGCTCTGGCCGCCTTATACAGCGGTTGCCCACCGACCTTGACAGCGGAATACATCGGAGGCAACTGTCGCTGCGCTCCTCTGAATTGCGCCACAGCCGTTCGAATCGCAGCCCCATCAACGTGAGATGGATCGCTTGTTGTGAGGACCTGTCCGGACGCATCCTGCGTATCGGTCGTTTCCCCAAGTCGCAACACGGCGCAGTACTCCTTATCCCAATCCACAAGGTATTCAGCGATCCGTGTAGCCCGACCGACCAGAACGGGAAGGACACCGGTCGCGCCTGGGTCCAGCGTCCCTGCATGACCGACCTTACTTTCCCCGAGTAGTTTTCGAACTTTGGCTACAACGTCGTGCGAGGTCCATCCCGTTTCCTTGTAGGCGATAAGGACTCCGTCCAGACTGTCGCAACGATTGATGTTGGTTCCGGCCGTGTTCATGTTCCTATGAGTTTGCGGTATTCTCTTTTGCGCTCTCCGTCTCAGATGTCTGTTGCCGTTCGGATTCCGCGTGCAACCCTTCGAGCAACTGCATAATCCGATCGCCGCGTGGCCCACTGATATCCTTTTTGAAGATGACATCGGGAAGGTATCGAAGAGACAGCCGCCGTCCCAATTCTGCTCGCACAAAGCCACTGGCCTTTGAAAGCCCGACAAAGATATTCCGCTCTGCCTCACCGGTTTCCATGGTCGTGACATACACATGGGCTGTGCGTAAATCGCCGGTGAGGTCCACATCGGTGACCGTGACATCGTGCACGCGAGGATCCTTGATCTTCCGCATGAGGATATCGGCCACTTCCATTTTGATCTGATCGCCGACCCGATCCGCTCTTTTGTACCCTGTTTTTGACATCTTCTCCGCGTGTTGCTGACACTCACACGCTGTGCAATGAGGTTAGAGCAATTCCAGTTGGGTTCGCACAATCTCGAGGGACGGCATACCCTTTATCACATTGAGTGCTTGGTCAAGGACCTGATTCACATACCCCCCGTCATTGGCGACGCATGCCATACCTAGCACCGCCCTTTGCCACAGATCTTGACCATCCACTTCTGCAATCGAGAGATTAAACTTGCCACGTAGTCGATCTTTCAACGAATGTAGCACCTGCCGCTTGTCTTTCAGCGATTGACTCCCTGGTATGTTTACTTCCACCGTACAGAGGCCCACAACCATACAAGAACTCGTGGATACCGCATGATCGACGAGTTTCCTCCCATCCATCACGCCTATTGGTTGATGAAGCTACATCGACGACGCGCGCACGACAATCCTACGCCTGGGACTAGAGCTTGGCCGCGATCTTATCGATCGCATAGGTCTCTACGATATCTCCGGCTTTGACGTCGTTGAAATTTTCAACGCTGACCCCACATTCATACCCTTGCTGGACTTCGCGCACATCGTCTTTGAACCGACGTAGTGAACCGAGCTTCCCCTGATAGACGACGACATTATCCCGAATCACCCGCACTCCCGCACTCGATCTGGAGATCGAGCCATCGACGACATACGCCCCTGCCACCGCTCCGACCTTGGGAATCATAAAGACCTGCCGCACTTCGGCTCGACCCAGGACCCGCTCCTTCAATGTCGGTTCAAGCAATCCTTCCATCGCAGCCTTGATGTCGGCGATTGCGTCATAAATGATCGTATACAGCCGAATGTCAACGCCCTGCTGTTCAGCTAATGCCGTGGCCTTGGGCTCCGGTCTGATATTGAAGCCGATGATAATCGCGCGTGATGCAGCAGCAAGGAGCACATCGGACTCCATAATCCCACCGACGGCATTATGAATCACACGGAGCTTCACCGCGTCCGTCGAGAGTTTTTCGACGGCGCCCGCTAAGGCTTCCGAGGACCCTTGCACATCGGCCTTAATCACGATGGCCAATTCCTTAACTGATCCTTCCTGGATCTTCGCAAAGAGATCGTCCAGGGACACTTTCGCCGGGCCGGCCAACTCAGCCGCTCGCCGTTTCTCGGCTCGCTCTTGGGCAATCTCTCGCGCCACTCGCTCGTTGGAGACGACATGGAACACATCTCCCGCCGATGGGACACCCGGCAGTCCGATCACCTCCACAGGAATCGATGGTCCGGCCTGCTGGGTTTTTTCACCGCGATCATTAATGAGGGCTCGCACACGTCCGCTAAATGGCCCCACGACATACGCATCGGTTACCTTGAGAGTCCCATTTTGCACCAAGATCGTCGCAACCGGCCCTCGACCTCGTTCGATCTTGGCTTCAATCACGGTGCCTTGAGCCTGGCGATGTGGATCTGCCTTCAGCTCAAGCACCTCGGCTTGGAGAAGGATCATCTCGAGCAGGGTATCAAGCCCTGTTTTCTGCTTCGCGGACACCTCTACCATGATGGTGTCCCCGCCCCAGGCTTCCGAGATTAAACCGTGTTCGGAAAGGGCATTTTTTACGCGATCCAAGTTGGCACCGGGTTTATCAATTTTGTTGATCGCAACGATCAGGGGCACTCCGGCTGCCTTGGCATGATGAATGGCTTCGATGGTCTGCGGCATAACCCCATCATCCGCGGCCACAACCAAAATGACGATGTCTGTGACTTTGGCTCCTCGGGCCCGCATTGCCGTGAAGGCCTCATGGCCGGGGGTATCCAAAAACGTCACGTGCTTCCCGTGCACCGTGACCGTATAGGCGCCGATATGCTGCGTGATTCCGCCGGCTTCTCCTTCTGCCACATTGGTTTGACGAATCGCATCGAGCAAGGAAGTCTTGCCGTGATCGACATGGCCCATAATTGTGACAACCGGAGGTCGAGGTTCCGGCCGTTCGTCTTCGCCGGTTTCGACAAGATCTTGCAGCAACTCTTCTCCTGCTTTCTCAACCGCGATCTCGATTTTAACGCCGCTTTCGTCGGCAAAGATCGAGGCTGCATCGAGATTCATCGGCTGCTGAAAGGTCAGCATCTGACCCATATCCATCAGTTTACGAACGATGTCAGCCGGCCGCTGCCCAATCAACTCAGCAAATTCCTTGACGGTCGTCCGTGGCGTGACCTTGACGCTTTTCCGACGAGGCTTGGTGATTTCAGTCGGTGCGCTATGGTGCAGATGCTTCGACCGGTCATCTCGTCGCTGTACGGGGATCGCACGGAGATCTTGCCAACGGGCGGCATCTTCTCGGAGTTTTACATCTTGCTGATCGTCTTTGGGGCGACCTGGCTTGCGCGCCTTTTTCAGCTTATCCTTCTGTCCCTCGGCCTCTATGGCCTCAAAGGCCATGCTCTTCTTTTTGCCGGCCACTGACTCCACGGTTCCTGCTGCAAGGCTGGGCGGAGGAACCGTCGGCTTGGGTGGCACCTCGTGCTGCTGTGCAACCAGAGGAACCGGAGCCGTTGGCAATGTATCGTCTGCAGCCTGCTCCTTACGAGGAGTCGGTTCAGTTTCCACCGCTGCGCTTGACTGCTCCACAGGCGCCGGGACGGGTGGTGCCGAACTGACATCTCCGATCAGAACTGCGCCTTCGGCTTCCACTAGAGGCGCAGGAGGGACAAGTTCGGTCGGCTCATCCTCTTTTTTGCGCTTGATCAAAATACGGCGTTTATCTGGCTTCGCAGGCTCTTCCGGCGACGGCCCACGCGCTGCCAAACCTTTGCTGCGCGCTGCCACCTGGGGAGACTTTGTCGTGAGTTCTATTTCGGTTGACGATGATTGCCCCTGTGCTTTGGAGCCGAGTTTTTCCAGTACCTTCTGAACGACCTCGTCGTCGAGCGCGCTGCTATGAGACGACACCGACACACCCATTTTCTTGAGCTCGGGAATGAGCACCCGATTTTCCATTCCTAATTTCTTGGCAAGTTCGTATACGCGCATGGCCATCCGATGGTTCCGTCTGTTATCCGTTCGCTTCCTCTTCCGCTCGAGCCGCTTGACGTGCTTCTTCCTGAAGGCGTTGCGCCTCCGCCTCTTCTGCAAGGGCCGCCTTGATTTCCTTATCGCGTTCGACTTTTTCTTTCTCGTATTCCGTTGCGCTGATGATATCGATTTTCCATCCGGTTAGTCGTGCGGCCAACCGGACGTTTTGCCCGTTCTTGCCGATGGCCAGCGACAACTGTGAATCAGCCGCAACCACGAGCGCGGACTTCTTCTCTTCATCGATACCAACCTTTTCAATCGTCGCCGGATTCAGCGCTTCAGCGATGAACACACGAGGATCCTGCGTCCACGTAATGATATCGATCTTCTCGCCTCGTAATTCACGGACGACCGCCTGGACACGAGACCCTTTGATTCCAACGCAGGCGCCAACCGGATCCACAGCTTTTTCCCGTGATGTCACGGCGATTTTCGTCCGGTCCCCAGGCTCGCGCACAACCGATTTGATCTCAATGATTTTCTCCATCACTTCAGGCACTTCAAGCTCAAACAGCTTGGCCACAAACTGCGGGTGACTTCGAGATAGTATGACCTGCACATCCTTTGGTGTACGGCGAACTTCCAGCAACATCGCTTTCACACGATCGCCACGCCGATGCGTTTCGCGGGGGATCTGCTCCTGGATGGGCAGAATAGCTTCCGTCTTGCCAAGGTCGACCAGATAGTTACGGCGTTCCATACCGAGAATAATGCCCGTGACGAGATCTCCCTGACGGGTGGAGTACTCCTTTTGCACCGATTCCCACTCGGCTTCTCGAACCTTCTGAAAGATGACTTGCTTCGCGGTTTGGGCGGCGATTCTCCCCAATTCGTTCATCTCGATCAGCGATCCGATTTCGTCGCCTACTTCGGCCTCACTGTCATAGTGCCGCGCCTCCTGAAGCGAGATCTCAGCCTTAGGGTTGCTCACCGTTTCGACAATGGTCTTCTTAGAGACGACAGAAATCTCTCCGGTCTTGGGATCTATTTCAACTTGAATGTTTTCGGCCTGGCCGAAGCGTTTCTTGGCGGCCGTCTGTAGGGCGGACTCAATAGCGCCGATTACTCGGGCCTTATCAATCCCTTTTTGACGCCCGATTTCATCAATGACTGAAATCAGTTCTCGGTTCATACCTCACGCTCCTGAATCCGGTTACCATCCACGACGCCTGCTCTCGCGTGTTTAGAGTTTCACGACCAGTTTGGCCTCTGCGATCATCGTTCGGTCCAGCCTCATCGATTGCGACGTTCTCGGCACGAGGAGATCCAATACGACCGCTTGTTCATCCACTTCCCTTAATTGCCCCACAATCCTCCACTGCCCTTCAAACGGCTCATGAAGCTTGAAGCTTACTTCTTTTCCGATCGCCCGCTGATAGTCCTGAAGTTTCTTAAAGGGCCGATCGAGGCCCGGCGAAGAGACCTCAAGCGTGTAGGCGTGTGGAAATGGATCAGCTACATCAAGCGCCGGTCCCAAGGCCTTATGTGCCTGCTCGCAATCCGTAATGGTGACTCCACCGGGCTTATCGATCAGCACACGAACGACCGTACGAGGACCTTGCCCTGCACACATCACGTCAATTAACTCAAGCCCAAGCGTCCACAAAATCGGTGAAATAACTTCTTGTAGCCGGTCAGCCACCGCCTGCGATCGATCACCCGGCATGCCTACCCTAACGTGCCTCGACATGGGTCCAAACAAAAAAGTGGGCTTGAGCCCACTTACAGAGGCAGCACCATAGCACGCACCCAGAAGCAAAGCAAGCACGCTAGCCGGTCAAGATCGCCCAGCGCGCGGCCAGCGTCCTCGTCACTATACCTGGCTGGCCGGAACCGATGGTCTTCCCATCAATTCGAACCACCCCGAGGACTTCCAGCGTAGTCCCGGTCAGGAACACCTCGTCCGCGGCATACAGCGCATCGAGCGATACAAACTGTTCTTCGAACGGAATTTCTTCTTTAGTGATTAAATCCAATACGACTGTTCGCGTAACACCGGACAAGATCCGAGGGCCTTCGGGGGCCGTCCTGATCACTCCATTCCGAACCACCATGACATTACTCAGCGCACCTTCCGTCACGTGGCCATCTCGAATGAATATGGCCTCGAAGACCCCGGCCTTTCTCGCCTCTTCACGTGCCAGCACGTTGGCAAGCAGGTTGACACTTTTGATATCACATCGCCCCCAACGAAGATCTTCTCGAGTGCATGCCGTAACTCCGGCCTGACGGATTTCTGCCGAGAGAGGGTGGAGTGCTCTGATCGTCATGATGGCGGTCGGCTGGCTCCCAGAAGGAAAGCTGTGCTCTCGGGGAGCAACGCCGCGACTCAGCTGAATATAGATCTTGGCCTCTTGGTATCCAGCGAGGCTGAGTCCATGTTGAATCCACCGTGTCCATTGCGTTCTTGAATATGGTGGCGGGATGAAGAGCTCATTCGCGCTCCGCTCAAGTCGGGCGAGATGCGCTCCCAGCTGAAACGGAGTGCCGCGATACGTCCTGATCACTTCATAGACTGCATCGCCAAACTGAAACCCTCGGTCATCGATCGAGATGGTCGCATCCTGCCAGGGGACGAAACGACCATTGATGAACGCGATGTCCGCCATACAGTCACTTCCCCGCAATTGGCTGTGCGTCGATTCTGAAGACTCGACGCTCTTCCGAAGTAAATTTCCATCCCATGCGTTTTTCGAATACCAGATGATACAGGCCCGGCTTGACGGCGCTGAACTCAAAAATACGTTGCCCATTCTCCACCGCGTTGTTACTCGCAATGCGGAGAAACTCGTCGCTCAGGAGGGCGAGTCCTTTCGTATCGTAGGTTGGGACCCATTGCTCACCCCTCGTTCGATCTTCCCACATTCGAATCACAAACGGTTGTTGAACCGTGACCGTTCGGCAGTCAGTGGCATCCACCGTTGGGTTATGGTCTGCACCAGAAATGCTCACGGCTGTTCCTTTTTGGGGAAACCCTTGGGGGGCTGATTGCCTTGCTCAGATTTTCTTGCGCGGACCGATCATGATGTCGATTCCTTCTACCACAACCTCGTAGCTACCCACACAGTAGCCGCCGCCGTCCGTACCCTGGCCATTTCGAATATCAAAAGCGAGATCATGCCACGGACAGGCAATGATATATCCCTTGAGCCTCCCTTCAATAAGGGGCCCTCCCTCGTGAGGACAGCTATTATGGATGGCATAAAATATTCCGTCGATATTGAATAAGGCGATAGGCCTGTCGTTGACCTTGACGATCTTCGATGTGCCCGGCGGCACCTCTTCAATCTGGGCAACCTTTTGATATCCGTTCATCATCCTTGCTTCCTTGGTTACGTTTCTTATGGTGCGCGCTTACATGCGCAGGGTGTATTTGAGTTCGTCGTCTTTTGCAACCCTCGCCTTCCGAATGAATCCCGACTCAGCCTGTATGACGTAGCGAACTGGTTCGGGCGGTGGTCCGAAGACTGGGCAAGGGTCTTTGGCACAGGGCTCAGCAGCCTCGAGCATATGCACCACATGATGACTTTCATCTACCCACAAAATATCGATGGGAAAGCGATATTCTTTCGTCGTGATAGGGTACAGGCCGTTTTGTTCAAAAATGGAAAGCATTCCGCCGTTTGGAGCCAGTTCTTCGCGAAAGGCTAACCCAAACAGCAGTTTTTCCGGAGTATCCGCCACTTCAGCTTCGAGCTGTATCCCACTGGGGAATGAGACGATGATGATACTGGACTCTTTTCGCTCCCCGACAAAAACAGAAAAACTCATCAGCAGAAGCGCGAGCAAGACCATCATGATGATCCGCTTGTTTCGCTGCTCACGATCAGCGATTTGTACCTGACTGGCTGACATGCCGAGTGACTGCCTCTATCGCTTCTATTGAGCCCAATGGCCCATGATTAATAAGCAGCTGGGCCTTCTGAGCACAGGCCGTTTATTGACTGGGAAAGAACCGACGAATAGAATGTTTTCCCACACGCACGGCCACCACATCGAGCGCACTATGGTGGGAGTAGCGTGAGCTTGTCAATATTGTTTAGTCCTTGAGTGTGAGAAGGAGGCTTTGGTCATGGCGTTATTGATTACAGATGAGTGTATTTCTTGTGGCGCATGCCTGCCGGAATGCCCGAATGAAGCGATCTTTGAGACCAGGAGCGACGCCGAAAGCAAAGGCAATCATGTCGGCGATGGCCAAGGTGTCGGCGACAACATTTATGTGATTGCCCATGATCGATGCACCGAATGTGTTGGTCACTTTGATGAACCGCAGTGTGCCGCAGTGTGCCCCGTCGATAATTGCTGCGTCTCTGACCCCGCTTACCCCGAAGCGACAGACGTGCTTCTTGATAAAGCGAAGACCCTAAATCCCGATAAGGAGATTGATGCGGCAAAAGTGTGGAGCGGTGTGAGAAACTGAGCTGCCCCACCTTCGCCCAGTAGTAGTAAGGCCCCAGTTTCTGCTGAAACCGGGGCCTTTTTCATTCAGGAGAGTCGGAGCGGATTACTTCAGTATGAGCAACTTGCCACCGACATGACCTGCGTGCAGATGGCATCGATATTCAAAGACACTTCCCGCAGCATAGAATAGATCGCTCGTCGGAATGCCGATGTAGCGCGTTTCTCCAGGCTTCAACACCAGCTTGGTATCGAGGACAGTCGGTGCCGATTGATTCACAGCCGCGCTGAGATGAAATCCATGCTCAGCAGTAGCATTATTCGTGACCTTTAAGAGCACCGGAGAACCTGGCCGTGCCTTGAAGTCAATGACCGTCATGGGGGGATACCAAACCTTCATATTGCCGATTTCCGTCGCATAGAACGACGCATCGACGGTGAGCTCCTTGAACGGCTGTCCGACGACGGATCCGGATTCTAAATCGCCGATTTCAACGCCGCCCGCTTGTAACGCATAAGATCCCGATACCCCAGTCAGCACCATTCCAAGGCCGAAGAACACCGCCAACGTTGTCTTGCCCATGACTACCCCCCTTGCAAGATAAAGAAGAGATAAATAGAGGCTTGTGAATATCTTATCGTCGATAATTTGGAGGACGTGCAGGCGCCTAGTAATGTGTACCTTCGCGTCTATCTAAATGGTGATCATATCCCTTCGCAGAATTGGGACACGGCGTGGCGAATCTTATAACACAGGGATTAAAAGGGAAGCAACCGATTTGGGGCCGTGTAGGACCAGAATATGGGGTTCCCACTGTTTCCACACTGTACTTGGCCCACGCTTAAGTATTTCCCGAAGGCTCCGATATAGCCGTTGAGGAGTTGCCGGATGCCTATCTTCATGGCAGTCAATGGGATCACTGAAACCTATCCCGTAAAACCATCGATCTCACGGCCGAGCTTGGTCGAGCCTGTCGGAGAGCGTGACCGTCCGGAACAACACCCTCCTTCATTGGACCACTCCGGATTGACTGCGCAGACTGCGTATCAACAGCAAAGCACGCCACAACCACATCCAAAACCGGCAGTTCTTGCGCGGGATTTAATGACAGCCCCGGTCCTCTCTCTCTCATCCGACAGTACCTTGCTGGATGCTTGGGTGCTGATGTCTCATAAGGGCTTCCATCACATTCCCATTACTTCTATCGATGGCACACTGGTGGGGATGGTCTCCCACCGTGATTTGCTTCGCCACGTGCCCGAACTGGTCACAGCTGGTGATAGCAGACAGGCTTCGGCAAAACGGTTAGCAGAAGTTATGACTTCCCGGGTGATCTCATCAACACCCATTACGGAGATTCGAGAAATCGCCCGTGTCATGCTTGATGAGCAAATCCATGCTATTCCCGTGTTGGATAGCGTCCGTCGTCTAGTCGGCATCCTGTCAGCACGCGATCTACTCCAAGGCATCGCGAACCACGGCCCGCTTGAGCTTTGGACATAACTCCCCTTCCTTTTTGGTAAAGCAGTTCCTTCTGCACAGATTCACAAACCATAGGTTTTACTTATATTTTTCTATTATCCCCTCGAAAGATTACTCCGCATACGTAGGGCTAGGCGACCTGACAATCCCATAATAGGGTGGTTTCCACTAGGGCACGAAGAGGAGCTTTCTCACAGAGGATGCACCCATGATGGCACTGATCGACAAGTTCTTCGACGCGCCCTTCGCATCAGGAGTTTCTGCCCTCCTGCTCTTGACTATTGGCCTCCTGCTCAAGAAAGAGCAGGGGCGTCGGTGGGTTCTGAGCCTTAGTCTCTTCCTGTATCTCCGCTACATGGTTTGGCGAGCACTCTACACACTACCCACTGACGATCTGGGTAGCATGATAGTGGGAGGGATTGTCTATCTTGCTGAGCTGTATGGGCTCTGTCAATTTTGCTTCTTCACCTATCAGTCTTGGTCACCCACTGACCGTCCACCGGCACCGATCACGAATTATCCCACCGTTGATATCATGGTCACAGTGGTGGATGAACCACTGTCGCTCTTGCGGCAAACATTGGTGGGCTGTCTATCGCAAGAATACCCCAAGGATCGGTTTACGGTGTACGTTCTCGATGATGGTCATCGGCTTGAAGCGAAGAGGCTCGCGATCACCCTAGGCTGTGGCTATCTCAGACGCCCGGATCGTCCCCGCCATGCTAAGGCCGGAAACCTCAATCATGCACTTCGTTTAACTGATGGCGACCTCGTAGCCGTCTTCGACGTTGACCACGTCCCAGCCCGTACGTTTCTGAAAGAAACCGTCGGGTTTTTTGATGATCCTAAAGTTGCGATGGTGCAGACTCCCCATCACTTCTACAATCCAGATATTTTTCAGCGTAACCTGCGGGTCGGCAATCTCGTCAAGAATGAGCAAGCGTTGTTCTTTCGCTCATTGCAAGTTGGGCGGGATAGGCATAACAGCGCCTTCTTCGCCGGCAGTGGCGGACTTTTCCGCCGACAACCCCTTGAAGAAATAGGGGGCTTCCAAACTCAGACCATCACAGAAGACATCCACACCAGCATGAACCTGCACGCGAAAGGGTACAGGTCCTGCTATCTCAATCGCGTCTTGTCAGCTGGTTTGATGCCGGAAACTTTTGAAGGATATCTGAAGCAGCGAAAACGTTGGGCCATGGGCTGTATCCAGGTCCTTCTACGTGACAATCCGTTGACAAAACGCGGACTCACATTCGCGCAGCGTGTCGATTATTTCGGGTCGATCTTCTATTTCTTTTTTGGCCTTCCACGTTTGATTTGCCTGGTCGCTCCCCTTTCGAGCCTTTTGTTCCATACACCGCCAATTCATGCAGATGTCGTATTGCTCGGCATTCATTTCTTTTCTTTCTACGTTGCATCGGCCCTAGTGATGCGTCCTGTCAGTCGTGGTTCGCGCAATCCCTTTTGGTCGGATATCTATGAAATCACGATGTGTTTTGCACTCAGCGCTGTGGCACTCAAAGCCCTTATGGCTCCCAGAAAGGAGCGTCCTTTTGAAGTGACCCCGAAAGGACAACGTATTCGAAGAAGCACGTCCGCCGAATTGATGCTGGCGTGGCCGCATTTGCTGACATTTGGTTTGCTCGTCGGAGGGTTAGCGCTCGGAATTCAGCACGTTCGCCATAACACAGGAGACGCCGGTCTCCTGGTCAGTATTTTTTGGGGATCCGTCAATCTGCTGCTGCTGACCGTGGCAATGTTCGTAGCTAGCGAACAAACGCAGGGCCGACAGGGATTCCGGCTCAATCGTGATTTCGCGAGTGAGTTGTTTGTGGATGATACCGCTCTCACTGCGCGTATTGTGAATATTAACGAACATGGCGTCGCCTTGGAATTAGAACACCCTGTGTATAGCATTCAGGACATTGCAACTCTCCTGTTGACGTCCCCTCACGGTACGATCGTCCGTTTAGCTGGGCGAATCATTCGACAAGAACGGTTGGCAGGCGGCGAGGTAGGAGTGGGGCTTCAGTTCATAGGACTGGATGACGCCACCAAAGATGTGCTCGTAGACAAAATTTTTGGGGATCCCGCGCCATGGGAAGAGAGTACTCACTTCAAACCAGGCGTGGCCAGCAGCCTGCAATCCCTTCTCTACGCACTCACTGCCCCTTGGAGGTCGTTCAAGTGGGAACGGCGCCGAATGCTGCGAATGCCGCTCGCCACCTCATGCCGACTGAACACTTCGACAGCCCTGCTTTTTGGGAAGCTGGAAGATGTGTCCTTCACGGGAGTGAGCGTTATCTTCTCCTCAACTCCCAAAGGGTCCTTAGCCGGATCCCTGTTAGAACTGCCCCGTATCACCCTTAAAGTGAGCCCCGTCTCAGTCATGCACCGACTCGCTCAGACCCGTGTCACTTTCAAGATTGATAGTATCGAACGAGGAGAACTGTACTGGAGAGAACTTCACCAGAAACAGTGGGACATCCAGAAAGAACGCGCTGCCACGGTATTGCCTTCTATCCTGCGCCTCCCTCCAACTACTGTGACTCGATGATTGTTGTCTTGAGTCATTCCGACTGCCCACGACATATGAAGTTGCTCATCCCATCCTGGGCCTGACCCTCAGTACATATCCCGTCCGATTTTCTGATTTTCCTCCTGATTATCAGAAGAGTGCATTATTCTAAATCAACCTATCGCAGTTTATTGCTGCGACAACACCTATATATACAGGCTGGCTGATCAGAACCAGTACCCCATTGACCGGTTCATCCTGAACCTCGGAAGAGAGAGGCAGCAGATAGTGCGAAGCACATTGCTCCTCATAGCAGCGCTGGCCTTGACCACGTTTCCCTCCCGCGTCCATGCAGGGGATGTATTCACTGGCTTTCAAATCGATAACAAGAGCCAATACTTCGGCTATTTGGGCGTACGAACGCCGGTCTTGCTCATGGCAGGAGGAACAACCCTATTCGCACAGGCGATGACAGCAGGTCTTGGATACAGTTTCAAGAGCAACGGGCAAGTATTGGATACCAATGTGCAGTTTGTGGTTCCATCTCTTGGAATCTCGCAGTCACTCGGTAGGTGGACCTTCCTGGCACTTGCGGGTCCACAACTGCGCCGAATCGAGGAAGACCGATTCAACACAAGTTCCAGAGTGGATCATCAGATCGGCTTCTTCGGACAAATTGAAGGGTTGTACTGGCATGAAAACGGCAGTCTCCACGCGATCGGATCCTATGCGGATCTCGACAACTTCTTCTGGGGACGCCTGCGTGGAAAATTGCTGACCTACAAGCCCGCGAAGGGTTGCTGCCCCCTCTACACTGGATGGGATATCGCTGGAATGGGCAACGGTGACTATCGTGCCATCCAGACAGGACCAATTCTCGAGGTGCCGATCGGTCAGGTGTTCTTTCTCGTCAGGGGTGGTTATCAGTACAGCACCTCTTTTCACAGCGGGGGCTACGGAGGAGCCGAGGTGTATTTCCCCTTCTAGTTCACGGGAGCATCGACCAACGTGCAAAGGTTGCTGCTTGACCGATCGGTTTTTGAACAGCATCCATCACGGTCCAGATCAACGCCTGCTCGACAAGAAAACGCCGGCCCGTTGAAGAAACCCTGACCCCACGATATCCATCAGAATATCCATTGGCCTGTGCCTGCTCCAACATGCGTCTCCGTTCAGGACGGTCATGGGGCTCCGCTGTGAGGCGCGATGGCGTACGAATGAACCGCTCCCACGAGAGTTCCCACAGATCGAGCGCCGCTTGGTTTCCATAATTCAAGATCGGGTCGGATTCGACCCCGTGCGAGACAACGATAAACGGAGCCTGGAACAACATGCGCGTCTGTTCGTCTGTTCCACCTATCCGGTTGATCAGTTCTCTGCCTGTCCAATGACTATAGCTATCGAGTAGACGCTGACTCCACTCTACAATACTAGGCTGGTTCCAGTGCGCAGTACCCATACGCACTCAGGTATCACGTCTTGCCGGGCGGGACAAGGCTCACAGGCAGCTTGTCAACCGCATAGTAGGTCTCTGTATAATGAGCCGTCCATACTAAAACCTGTAGGAGTGGTGATGGCCGCTAAAACATTGTTCGATAAGATTTGGGACTCGCATGTCGTCCGTGCTGAATCTGACGGGACGACGTTGCTCTACATTGATCGGCAGCTAGTCCATGAAGTGACTTCCCCTCAAGCCTTTGAGGGGCTCAGGCTCGCGGGGCGACACCCACGACGGCCCACTGCCACATTGGCTGTACCGGATCACAACGTTCCGACCACGGACCGTCGTCTGGGAATCATGGATCCCGTGAGCGCGCTTCAGATTCAAACACTGGAAGATAATTGTACCCATTTCGGCATTTCGCTATTCAACATGAGTGATATCCGTCAGGGCATTGTTCATGTCATTGGCCCCGAGCAGGGATTTACTCTTCCTGGTACCACAATCGTATGTGGTGATTCTCATACATCCACCCACGGGGCATTTGGGGCCTTGGCGTTTGGAATCGGAACCAGTGAAGTGGAACATGTCTTGGCGACCCAATGTTTAGTCCAGAAGCGACCAAAAACTATGGAGATCCGGGTCGATGGGATTCTTTCAGACCGTTGTTCAGCCAAAGACATTATTCTAGCGATCATAGGGAAAATTGGCACGGCGGGTGGCACCGGCTATGTGATTGAGTATACCGGCGATGCGATTCGCGCTCTCAGCATGGAGGGTCGAATGACTCTCTGCAACATGTCGATTGAGGGTGGGGCTCGTGCAGGCCTCGTCGCACCTGATGAGAAGACCTTTACCTATTTGAAAGGGCGGCCACTCGCGCCAAAAGGAGAGCTCTTTGAGCAAGCGGTCCAGGCATGGCAGCAGCTCAAAACCGATGCCGAGGCTCGATATGATGCAACCGTCACACTCGAGGCCGAGCGCATCGCCCCTCAAGTCAGCTGGGGAACAAGCCCTGGTATGGTGATCGGTGTCGATAAGCATGTGCCTGATCCGCAAACGATGGATGACGACAAGTCCAAGAACGCGACCGAACGCGCCTTGGCCTATATGGGGCTGACCCCGAATATGCCGATTACAGAGATCATGATCGATAAGGTGTTTATCGGTTCGTGCACAAATTCTAGGATCGAAGACCTCCGACTGGCTGCCAGTTTTGCCAAGGGGAAGAAAGTCGCCAAGACCGTGCACGCCATGGTCGTGCCGGGCTCAGGCCTCGTCAAACAGCAAGCTGAAGCAGAAGGGCTAGACCAAGTGTTCCGTGAAGCAGGGTTCGAGTGGCGAGAGGCTGGGTGCAGTATGTGCCTGGCGATGAATGCCGATGTGCTGAAACCTGGAGAACGCTGTGCTTCAACGAGCAACCGAAATTTTGAGGGCCGTCAAGGGGCGGGGGGGCGCACGCACCTCGTGTCACCGGCCATGGCGGTGGCTGCGGCGATTGAGGGCCACTTCGTCGACATTCGACATTGGCAATGATACTTCAAGAGTCTTTTCCGCTGTGCATTGAGCTATTGAGATAAGGAAATTCACAACATGAAGCCTTTTACGACATTGACCGGTGTCGTCGCGCCGTTGGATCGAGTGAACGTCGACACGGACCAGGTGATCCCTAAGCAGTTTCTCAAAACGATCAAACGAACGGGTTTGCGTGAAGGCCTGTTCTTCGATTGGCGGAAGCGAACGGACGGTTCTCCTGACCCGTCGTTCTTCCTGAACGAGCCTCGATATCAGAGCGCGACCATTCTTTTGACTCGCGACAATTTCGGCTGCGGCTCATCCCGTGAACACGCGCCGTGGGCCTTGTTGGACCAGGGATTCCGCTGTCTGATCGCCCCAAGCTTTGCCGACATTTTCTATAACAATTGCTTTCAGAATGGGATCCTGCCGGTCGTTCTGAAAGCGGAAGAAGTGCTCGCGCTGATGACAGAAGTGGTCGACACGGAAGGTTATCGACTCACGGTAGACTTAGACCGTCAAACGGTGACGACCCCTCACAACGTCACCTATCGGTTTGACATCGATCCATTTCGTAAAGATTGCCTGTATCGCGGGCTCGACGCCATCGGCCTCACCCTTCAGCATGAGAGCGCGATCACAGCGTACGAGGTTCGCCGCCGGGCTGAAGCTCCGTGGCTCTTCACCGATCAATGACTGGAGCCAAACGGTCGTTCGTGATGGTCATCGAGGGCTCCACTAGAGCCATTTCTTCAAGCGAAATCCTAGGAGCATGGCTGCTGCCACTATCCCCATGATTCCCAGCACCATCGGGTACCCCCAGGCCCATTTCAGTTCCGGCATATGTTCAAAATTCATCCCGTAGATGCCGGCGATAAAACTCAGGGGCATGAAAATCGTGGTGATGACCGTTAGGACTCGCATGACAGAGTTCAGCCGGTAGCTCACGCTGGAAAGATAAATATCAAGACTTGCCGAGACCATTTCCCGCAGCGTCTCGATGGTGTCCACAATCTGGACGACATGATCATAGACGTCTCGGAAGAAGACCTTGGTCGGCTCATGCAGGAAGGGACACTCCGACCGTGACAGGTTGTTGATCGCCTCGCGCAACGGCCAGACAGCTCGACGCACAAATAAGAGCTGTCGTTTCAAGGCATGAATTTCTTTCAGAATATCTGGTTTAGGATCCGCCATTACTCGTTCCTGTACCGATTCGATCCGTTCACTGAGCATTTCCAAGACCTCGAAATATTGGTCGACGACGGCATCAATCAAAGAATACACGAGATAGTCTGACCCGTTTTGGCGAAGACGTCCTTTACCACCTCGAAGGCGATCTCGTACGGATTGGAACACATCAGTTCCGTTTTCTTGAAACGACAGCACATAATTTCGGCCCAGGACGAAGCTGATTTGCTCGACTAGGATGTCCCCTCGCCCCGACGTTGTCAGAACCTTCATGACAACAAAAAAATAGGTTTCGTAATCGTCAAGTTTAGGCCGCTGATCAGTATTGGCAATATCCTCCAGCAGGAGAGGATGGAGGATGAAGTGTTTCCCAAAGGCTTCCAGCACATCGGTCTTGTGCACTCCATCGACATCCACCCAGGTCACGGTTTCGTCCGTTGGTGGGCGTAGTTCGTTCACATCACGGATAAGCTGCTCTTCGCAGTGAGAGCCCGAATAGTTAAACAGGGTCACCGTGACCGCTTCCGTTCGGTTCTCACCGATGTGGACGAGCGTACCGGGAGACAGTCCCTTTTTCCGTGATCGCTTTTGCATTACTTTCATGGCATGGTGCTTGTACGCATATTCGTCCTCCAGGTCAAGGTCGCGAGATAATGATTTCTTTTCTTCTTCCCTCCTCTCTTGCTACTCTGCTGTCATGAGATGGCAACGCGAACTCAACGTCCTCGTTCAAGCCGTTCGAGCCGGTGGAGCTGAAGCTTTACGAATAGCTGCTGCTGGGTTTGACACCACACACAAATCCGATCAGTCTCCCGTCACCTCTGCTGATCTCGCTGTCAATCAGATTTTGCACACCAGCCTTCGATGCGCATTTCCTGAGGATGGTTGGTTATCAGAGGAATCGCCGGATGATGACAACCGGCTGCAACGGGCCCGTGTCTGGGTGGTCGATCCGATAGACGGGACTAAAGCTTTCATCAATGGCGAACCAGAGTTTTGTATTTCTGTGGCTCTCATCGAACAAGGCCGGCCGATCGTGGCGGCTATTTTTAACCCCTCGGTGGATGAGCTCTATACGGCCACAAGAGGTGGTGGGCTATATCTTAATAACAAACTAGTCACTCCACCAGTAATCGATGGCGATCTGCATCCGGTTGTTGCATTGAGCCCATGGGAACAGCAGATGGGGCGCTTTCCATCTCTTGATGGCATGGTGACCAGGCACCCGATGCGTTCGATCGCATGGGCGCTCGCGCTGATCGCCGGTGGACGCCTCCAGGGATTCGCCACGCTGGAGCCAGAGAATGAGTGGGATGTCGCGGCTGGAACTCTCCTCATCGAGGAGAGTGGCGGGCACATCTGTGACGGGGCGGGGTATGCCCTCTCCTTCAACAAAACTGCACCGCGCTACCAAGGGACGATCGCCATCAGTGCGTCCTGTCCCGACAGCCTGAGGCAAAAGCTCATGCTACTCACCCGCACGAGTCTCCACGGTATCGAATAGGGTGTCGCGCGTGACGTTACGGCGGTGGGGGAGTGTCCCTGAGACTGGTGACCGACGTTTTACGGCTTAAGTGAAAAGAGCCCCCTTTTTCAGACGGCTTGGTATCGACGCCGATTCGATCATACCACCATGTCCCTTCACCTTCAGTACGGTCAGGAGAGAGCTTGACCACGAATCCCCCTTCTCGGTCGTTTTCTTTTTGATACCACTTGCCGACCCATTTCCCTCCGCCAAACTGGTGCGTTTCGAACCGCCCATCCTTATAGGAATAGGTTCCGTTGCCCTGCTTATCGAGTTGGAGGACAGCTATGCCTCCGTCTTCGTACTCCCACTCTCCTGCAAGGATCGAACGATCATCGAGCGGAAGACTCTTTGGGATAGCCACCTGAGTTGAGGAGTGATATCCACATCCTGAAATAGTCACGGCAGCAGCGAGCGCCGCCCAGGATACCAGAGGCAGGTTCATGAGCGTGGTTCATACCATGAGTCGTCAGTTCCAGCAAGGTACAAGTACTGATTGTCATCTTTAGCTAGAACGTGTACTGCGCGAATCGCCGACAGGCCTCATCGAGATCGGAATCCGCTTTTGCGTAGCTGAAGCGAAGGAAGGTGGCTCCCTTTGTCCCAGAGAAGAACGCTTCTCCCGGCACACCTGCGACACCGGTTTGCTCCAACAGATACAGAGCACGAACTTTCCCCGTGTTGCCAGGTAACCGCGAGACATCGGCTAATACATAATAGGCCCCTTGAGGAATCGACGGCGTTAATCCCGCCTTTGTCAGCACGTCACAAAACCTGTCCCGCTTACGGCGATAGTCGAGAGCCAGCTCGTGATAGTACCTGTCGGGGAGACTTTGGATGCCTCGAGCCACCCCAATTTGAAGCGGCCCAGGCGCACAGACATAAAGCAAGTCGTTCATCGCACCAATGGCACTAGCCCATGGCTTGGCTGCCACACTGTACCCGATCCGCCAGCCCGTGACGCTGAAGGTCTTTGAGTATCCCCCAATGGTGATCGTCCGCTCAGCCATCTCCGGCAGCGTAGCTATGCTCACGTGCTCGCGCCCGTCATAAAGAAAGTATTCATAGATCTCGTCCGTCAAGACGAACAGGTCGTGTCGGCAGGCAAAGTCGGCCAGTGCTTCTAGCTCCGATCGGCTAAACACCTTACCGGATGGGTTACCCGGTGAATTGACGATGATGGCTCTGGTTCTAGGAGTGACCGCCTCTTCAAGCTGTGCCATGGAGTAAGTCCAGGCTGGTGGTACCATAGGCACGACCACGGGAACGGCCTCGACTGCGACGAGCGCACTGATATGGTACTGGTAATAGGGTTCGAACAGGATGACCTCATCGCCTGGATTAAGCAAAGCGGCGCAGGCACAGTGAAATGCCCCGGTTGCTCCGGCACTGACAGTCACCTCTGTTTCTGGATCAGCCCGAATGCCGTTGTAGTGCATGAGTTTCTGGGCGATGGCTTCCCGCAACTCCGGCAGGCCATCGAAGCGGGTGTAGACATTGTACCCGTCTCGGATAGCCTTCTCGGCTCCTTCCAGCACCACGGGCGGAACCGGGGTGTCACAGACCCCCTGCGCCATATTGAGGCCCTTCACCTTCACACAGGCCTGGGTCATGGCCCTGATTTCCGATTGAGCTAGATCGTCCATGCGTCGACTGATGGTTCGTTTCACGATGCGCTCCTCCTTCGCAAGAGTTCTTTGTCGCAGAGGATAGGGATTTCGTCAAGCTGCCGTCGTGCCCTGAATTCTTGACGAATAGGATGAGACAACGGCTCGTCTGAAAATATGGTTTGTCTTTATCGAGATAATATCTTGGCATACACTATACGCAGTCACACTTAAGCTGACTGCATGAGTGTTACCCCCATGGCATGAATACGGCGGATTCGTGTGAGTCCGTTCACCAGGGAGGAATCAGGACAATGCCACCGAAGCCATCAAGCAAATCCGAACTTGGTTCGCAGGATAACAGCACGGAGCTCCAAGACCGGCGGGGCAGACGAATCGCTCAATCCTGCCGCATGTTTTTCTTCGGGGAGGATGAATTTGAGGGAGAGGCAACCGTGCTGGATGTGTCGACCAACGGCTGCAGAGTTGAGTCGTCGGTCGAGGTGACGATCGGAATGGTTTTGAAACTGTCGCTGTTCTTGTCTGACTTTAAGTGGCCTCTCAGAATCGATCAGGCCATTGTCCGGTGGATCGACGGCAAGGAATTCGGCCTAGAGTTCACCAGCATTCGCCTGGCCCAGCGAGAGAGACTGAGAAGCTTGCTCATGAAAGCGAAGGCCTGAGAGCAGCATCTCCGCATATCATATGCATCTACGACTTTCCCCACAAGGCTTCTAAGCGCTTGGTGCGGCCGCAGCCGTACTTGTAGTACTTATACCGGAACGGATTCTTCTTATAGTAATCCTGGTGGTAGTCTTCGGCTTGGTAGAACGTGGAAGCTGAGACTAGCTCCGTCACGATCGGCGAGGGAAATTTCTTTGCCTCTTCGATGGCGGCTTTCGATGCTTCCGCCAGTCGTTTCTCTTCATCTGTGGTATGGAACACCGCCGATCGGTATTGGCTGCCATGATCACAGAATTGCGCATTCGGGGTGAGGGGGTCGACATTACGCCAAAAGGCCTCTAAAAGTTGTTGGTAGCTGACCCTTGCGGGATCGTACGTCACCTCGACCGTTTCCGCATGGCCGGTGCGTCCCGCTGAAACCTGTTCGTAGGTGGGGTTGGCCACATTCCCGCCCATGTAACCTGAAAAGACCCACAACACGCCTTCGACCTGTTCGAAGGCCTCTTCCATACACCAGAAGCAGCCTCCCGCGAAGTAAGCCTTGGCCTTGGTGTCTGCGCCGAACACGTCTGTCAGCGAGGTAAGCGCGATGGGCAGGCATAACAGAAGACCGATGATGTAAAGACTAAGCCGTTGGCGAGTCGTCATGGTTGTTTCCTCCTTGCCTATAGTCGGGGCAACGAGATACTTCTTACATCCTACTATACGCCTGGCGCGCTGGAAGAGGCAGCCGCAGGAATCCTGACATGACTAAGCTGACCCCGCTCCTCACACTGGAAGATAGGCGTATGGATCCTGTTGGCCAGATCGCGCTCGCGGTTGACGCCCATCCATCAACTTCATGATCAGTTCAATGGCCTCCTCGGGCGAGTCCGCTGCTTTGACCAATCGCCTGTCTAGCTTGCGGAAGAACGCCACGTCAGCCGGAGAGGCAGCAACCAGAATAACAGGCTTCCCCGCCTTCACCGCGAGCGCCACTTCCGACACGGTGCCCGAACCGGTCAGTCCGCACACCACTACTACCTGGCTGGACAACACATTGATATTGTTTCGTCCGCTCCCCATTTCTGTGATGATCGACACATCGACATACCGCGACACTTTATCCTTCGCTGTCGGCAATACACCAATAGTGAGGCTGCCCCCGACTCGCTTTGCCCCCTCACATGCGGCGTCCATGACTCCGACATCACGCCCTCCCGTCAAGACGACCCAGCCTCGTCTCGCGATGAATTCTCCAAGAACCCTGGCATTATCCAGATCTTTCTTTGGTGCTTTGGCCGGCCCCATGACCCCGACGACAAATCGCATTCCTTCCTCCTCATCACACTCGTGTATCAGCTTAGAATCGAGAAGATGTAAGACTGACATCTGCCTGCGCCCACACTCTCTTGAATTGCGCTTCTATTCTTGTCGCTTCCCGCTTCTTCTGCTGCAGGCGAAGACTTTGCAGGAGCCCGTAATAGGCCCATCCGTTTTGCGGATTCTTTCCCAGATCAGCTCGATAGACTGATTCTGCTCGGCTGAACAGTCCTGTCTTCAGCAAGAGAGCCCCCAGATAATGTCGAATCGGGATCGGCCACAGCGGCGGTTCGCTGTACGGTAATTCGTCCTCGAGCTTGGTCGCCTCCAAGAGAGCGGTGGTCGCCGCGTCCCGGTTGTTCTGATGCATGGCAATGTCTCCGGCCAGCAATCGCTCCGCAATTTTCACCAATACACGCTCCGTTTTCTCTTCTGCAGACCGATCTCGTCCCAGTTTTTTTATCATTCCAGCGAGAACCGCATGCTCGCCTTCGGCTCCTGGTAGGCGACCAGATGATGATAGGGCTAGGCCTCTTCCTAATCGCCACACCGCCTGTTGTAGCCGCAGTGTCTTCGGAGGAGGCAACTCTCGAAGTAGGGGATCCCATTGACCAAATCGGATCATGGTCCACAGCGGTGCCGCCAGATGGCGTGCCTTCCACGTATCCCTATTCGCCTGCCCTTCGGTAACGGTTCGAGCCAACTGCCTCGCGATTTTCATCGCTTCGGCTTGCCTTCCCTCCATGGACAAGGAGGCCCAGAAGACATGGAGGTGATGGGTGGCAGTAGGGTCAGGATGAGCGGCAGAGCCCATGGCTGGGATAGCTCCTTCTCGCTCAGCAGCGGCAATGGGAGTAATCTCGGTGAAGCTCACCCAGAGCGCAGTCCACAATAAAAGGTGAGAGATCGGCATCAAGCGTTCTTTAACAGACCGGCCACGGACCTGGCTAGGGGGATACTGCTTAGGATGAATCAGAATCCGGCGGATTTATAGATTGAGAGACTGACTTTCAGATTCCTGAGGCGGAAGTGGTTTTTCTTTGGCAGTGGTGGGTTTTCGAGCGACTCGGCCCCGTTTCACAGGATTGGGGCTCATCCCGGTCGCGACCGTCGGGAAGATGTCAGCCTCAAGCTCCTGACCGAGATGAACAAGTACCTGCTGCTGTGAAACCACCAGTGATTTCAGCTGAGCTATTTCGTCGGAGAGATGAGCAATTTGTTCCTGCTGTTTGATGAGAAACGATCGGAGCTCAGAGATCACCTCAGGCTGAACTACCGTTGGAGTCATTCCCTGCTGAGTAATCGCTCCGTCCGCCTGAACAGTTGGCTGTTCGATTTCGTGGACCCGCAACGAACCATTAGGCTCACTCCTCACATTCTCAACAACCGGGTCATGTTGCGAACCAGCCTGACCTACTGTGGAGATTGCAGGACTGTCTTGCGCAACAGAATTGGCCTGAGCGGATCCTGATAACCGTAGGTCATCTTCATATCGCGTCACCCGCGCCAGAAACTCAATCGCTTTTTGCCAACACTTGCGCGCAACTTCGAGGGCGAGTTGGCCATATGGCGGGGGGACCGGCCGGGCCTCATCGATCTGCTTCTGTGAGGGAATGCGGTGAATGAGGTTGATGGGCTCTTTGTTGAATCGCTGGGCCATATGGATCCATCCATTTCTACATTATAGTACCTACCTACTCCAGGCTGGGCCAAGAGTCAACCCTTTTGTTATCAAGATCTCGTAAGAGATGGCCATACCTTGGTAGGGACCTAGAAGCGAGTGACACTGGAGAAGGAAAATTGAGGGAGGGACAACGCCGGGACCAGCATCTTCCCAGTCTCTGCGTTCACGGCCTCCATCGGTGCTGTCCACAGGTCGACCCGTTGAAATGCGGTCGGCAGGCTTTCATGAAATCGGAAGTTGTTCACCGCAGAAGTAATTTCACCGTTTTCGATCAAAAATGTTCCATCGCGCGTCATCCCGGTCAACATGAGATCACGAAGATTCACGGGGCGTATGTACCAAAAGTTTGTCACCAGAATGGCGCGCTCAGCCTTCTTCACAAGATCGTGAATGGTCGCGACTGAGACACCATCGACCGATAGAACAGGGGCCTCCAAAGTGGGAATCGTGGTTACCCCTCGCTGTTTGGCTGTGAATCGGTCATACGCTAACTGCTTTAATATTCCGTGATCGATCCACACTGACTCAGTACTCGGCAAGCCGTCGGCGGAAAAACCTTCACCCAATAATTCCGCATGGTCCGGGCTGTTCTGGAGCGTGAGGCGGTCGTCAACGATGGCCCGTCCAAGTTGACCCGCGAAGGCACTGGTGCCCTTCAGGTAGGACTTGGCATCCAGCGACCGGATCAGCCAGGCCCACAATCCAGCCACCGCAGCCGGTTCTAGAATCACGGGATACCGTCCTGCAGGGAGTTCGCATACATCGCGGCCGCGCTTGGCTTTGCTGATCGCTGTCTGCGTGCGCTCCTGAACTTTCAAGTGATTGATCGATCGATGGGTCGCTGCACTCCATCCCGTCGCATCACCGGCTTGAACTGTGAGGCTGAAACCCGCCTGAGCGCGTCGCTCATAGCTGAACAGTCCGGTACTCGCAGCCACGCCAACCGCCGCCGCTGATGACGAGACTGTTCCAGCAGCCATGAGATTTTCCATCCGGCACTGCCCGATCGCTTCGCTTGCGTACTCCAGCCGGCGTGCCGGCCCCGCTGTCATCGTCTCTGGCTTCGCTGATTCTCGGACAGGACATGTGCACGCATCGGGAGGTGGAAGATATTCAGGATCAACGGGTGTGACTCTCGCAATGTTCTCAGCCCGAGATAACATCTCCTGGATCGCACCGGCTGTAAAATCCGTCGTGCTCGCTGTCCCCTGTCGCCCACCGAAGGCGACCGTCACAGCCAGCTTGCCCCGCCGCCCATCGACGTTCTGGATAACTTGATTGTTGGCAAATCTTGCCGTCCCGGCATGCTGATCGTGAAGACGAATCATCGTGTGATCGGCAGACGATCGAGACAGGACCAGCTCACTCAGAAAGCGAAACTCTTCGCGGCTCGTCAAGTTTGGCCACTTGTCACCGTAAAGAGTCATCTGTAGCCCTCTCCCCTGATCACCTCAATTCGTCTGAATCGTGCAGGGGATGCCGCATGAGTCATCCAGCCCGACTGGCCTGGCTGACCCTTGCCACAAGTAATGAACCCGTAGCGGCCCCGAGCGGATCGGTCTGCGACCCCATCACAGCTGTTCCAGAACTCCGGCGTGATCCCATGGTAAATTACATCCCGCAGCATGTGGGTCCGTCGCCCATTTTCAATCAGCCAGAACGCATCCCCGCCGAACTGAAAGTTGTACCGGCGCTGATCGATGCTATAGGACCCGTGACCTTCGATGTAGATGCCGCGCTTCACATCGGCAATGAGTTGATCGACTGTGAATGGACCTGGTTCTAGCCCGATATTTGCGATGCGCACGATGGGAATGTTCCCCCATCCATCAGCCCGATTGGACCCATGCGAACGAGCATCCCCGATCTTTGGCGCGACTTCTCGATTGGTACAATACCCAACGAAAGTTCCGTCTCGAATCACGTCCCACTTCTGACACTGCACTCCGTCGTCGTCATAACCGGTCGCCGCAAGCGTATCCGGTTCAGTGTTATCAGCAACTAGGTTGACATGCGACGATCCGTATCGAAAATGATCTAACTTCTCAGTCGTCAAGAAGCTGGTGCCTGCATAGTTGGCTTCGTATCCTAGCGCGCGATCGAGTTCGCTCGGATGGCCACAGGACTCATGGATGGTTAAGGAAAGATGTTCCGGATCAAGCATCAGATCATACAATCCCGCATCAACAACCGGAGCCTTAACCTTTTCGACCGCCTGGTCGGCAATTCGAGACGCCTCCCGCAGCAGGTCCGCTTCTTCGATCAGTTCATAGCCTTTTCGGAGATATGGCGTATTGAAGCTGCGCGACGCAAACCGGCCATCATGGAGGGCCGTAGCTGTAGATTCGCCTTGGGTAGCCAACAGATCGAATTCCAAGTGCGACCCCTCGGTCGACACGAATAGCTTCTTGTCTCGACGCGCCCACAAGCCTGCACTGCATCGCGCGATGCTAGATTGCCGATGGAGAGTTTCCATCGTGTTCAACAGCAAGTCAGCTTTTTTCTCCAGCGGCACCGTGAAGGGATCGATTCGGTAGGGAGTGACGACACGATCCCGATGGATCGGCTCTTCGGCGAGCCGGACCTTTTCGAGGGCAATTGAAGCGGATCCTTTAGCAATTTCGACGGCCAAGTCTGTAACGCGTGGCACTTCTTCGAGCGACAGGACTGAGCTCGCCGCGAAGCCCCAGGCTCCGTGATAGAGCACACGCACGCCGAAACCGATGTCCTTGATATCCCGGATCGAGGCGATCCGACGATCCTCTCCTTCAATGTGTTCGGTGATGCTGTCTTGAATGCGAATATCGCCGTACTCAGCGCCCGCTGCGGTAATCCGCTTCAGCGCAAGCTCGGCGAATTCATCCCAGGTCGGTGAGCTCATGCGGCAATTCCAGATGAACGATGGGATGGATCAGTATACCAGGTGGGGATTAAAAGGGGTGAGGGTATGGCAAGCGTGAGGACTAGATTAGCTTTGCACCACCGCGCTCGACGCCAACACCGACACCTGTGTCCAACCACATTCAACGCAGGCTTATGCTGATCGGGTCTCAGCGAAGTGCCTCGGCAAGCGACTTCGTCTTTACAATCCCCAGCATTGTCTCACGCTCCTTTGAACAACTTTCGCTGGTTACTTGGTCGATCTTCGGCCATACCTGATGAAGCTGCTCGGTCTCGTACTTCTCGGCAAGAGCCATAACCAACTGAGCCCGCGCGCCTTCAGGGCGGTAGGTCTTGACCTCGGGAATCAACTCCTTGAGCACGGCGCACAGAGACGGGCCCAAGGGGTCTACCGCGTAAACGTGGGACGCGAACACGAGAACCGAGACGGCGATCGCACTGGAGAGCGCAGTGATAGTGCGGATGGGTTTCGTGACTTTGTTTTCCATGCTGCCTCCGTGGCATCTGACGACCGAGGGAAGTTTCTTGCTGCCTATCGGCCCTGCGCTTCGCCGGCAGGCGCGGATGCCGCTGGCGATTTTCTCTTGGACGATTGGAGTGGCTTCGGAAATGTCCAAACTTTCTTGCCGCACGTGACTGATCAGATCATGGTCCCCATACTGGGCAACCGATGAACGTCTCACTGTCATTATCCCTGACCAAGGTTGATCAGCCTGAAAACGAGTACGCCTCAAGCCTCGACCAAAGAAACAGCGGAACTAGATGCTCGTCCCTGTGCGGGTTGCTTCTACGAACTGCTCGCTCGATTCGTCGAGGGCACGCCCTCGGCGGCCCTTGGCCGGGAGAATGAAGAGCTGCTTCGCGTCGAGATTCTTGCTCTCTTGTGGAGCCGACGGAAGCGTCATTTCGTAAGTCGGTTGCCGTTGATGATCGGCAATTTGGAGCTTGGGGTTGTAGACGCTGTTGAACTTCCACAGCATTTTGACGAAGTTCGTCTGCCCCTTCATCAAATGTCCGGCTGCAATTTTGGCCGTTCCTTTGAGGGCCGCCCACCCGAGGTGCTTTTTATTCAGCACCTGCTGGGTCTTGACTAGTTCTTCATAAAACTCGGGAAGCGGAAGTTTGGTCGGTAACACGGCGTGCTGAATGTCGAAGAGACGGTAATCTCGTGTCTGGAATTTGCGTGATTCCGTGTGCCAGCTTTCGGTGCCGGGATAGGGCGTGTTCACGCTGATGTTCACGATCTCCGGAATCTCCAGGCACCACTGCCGCACGACTTCGAACCGTTGGCGGTCCCAATCCGGATCGGCAATCAGATTGATGGCAACCGTGATCCCGAGCGAACGGGCGAATTCTAGCGCCTCAAAGTTTCTCCCCAGGGAAATGCGCTTGCGATGCATCTTGAGGCCTTCTTCATCGATCGCCTCGACACCCAAGAACATGTACTGAAGTCCGAGTTTCTTCCAGAACTGAAATACTTCCTTGTTCCGCAACAGGACGTCGCCGCGTGTCTCCATGTAATACTGTTTCTTGATCCCGCGCCGCGCGACGGCTTCGCCGATCTCCATGCCCTGCTTACCTTGGATGAACGCGACATCGTCCACCAGGAAGATGCCCGGCTCTTGTACCTGTTCCAGGTCCTCCACAGCCTTTTCTGCGCTGACCGTCCGATAGCTGCGGCCATAAAACGTCCAGGCGCTGCAGAACGAACAATCCCACGGACAGCCTCGCGCGAACTCGACGGAGGCACAGGGATCGAGCACCCCGATGAAATACTTGTGGCGGTTGCGGAGCAGATCGCGCGCAGGACGGACGTCGTCCAGGTTTTCGATAAATTGGGCCGGAGGGCCTTCTCCATCAAGGGTCACGACACCGGGAACTTTCGTGATGGACTTACGGTCCTGCTCGACGGCATCCAAGAGCTTGGGAGCTGCCACTTCCCCTTCACCCTTGAGCACGCAATCGATGGCTCCGTTGCCATGTTCCAAAAACTCTTTTGCCACGAATGATGCGCTATGGCCGCCGATGAACACAAAACTGTTCGGAAGCTCTCGCTTGGTCAGTTTGGCCAGATCGACAATCTCCGGCACATTCGCGAGATAGTTGCACCCGAACGCCACGGCATCGGGCTTCCAACTGCGGATGAGCGCTTCGTAGTCTTTCCAGGTGTCTGCCTGCAGATCGATCAAACGGACTTCATGACCCGCTTGTCGGCAGGCCTGCGCCACCATCTCGAGTCCGAGCGGTTCGAGACGCAGGTAAATCTTGGTATACATGAGCGGACCGGGATGGACTGCGAGGAACTTCATGACCCAAAACCTCCTCGTCTATGGCACGCTGGGCTGGAAGAACCTTGTTGGTTTCGAAGACGAAGGGTACACCCAGCCCACTGGGTTAATACTGATGTGATAATCGGTGCAGGGACGGATTCTGACAGAATGGAGCTTTCGGTGCAACCTTTAAGTGCGCAAGACTAAAGATGATTCGTGGAAGCTCCGCGCACACCATCTGGCTTTTCAGTGACACAATGCTTACCATACGACCATGTTGCCCCCGGAACGCACTGCGCGTCAGCGCATCATTGCAATCCTGACCGAGACCCCGAGAACCACTGAACAACTGTCGCGGATACTCGGTCTACCCGAACGACAGGTGGAGGAACACTTGGTCCATGTGGTAAAAACGGTGGCGCGAGACCGTTCACGCCGGTTTATACTTGACCCATCTACCTGCTTAGAGTGTGGATTCATGTTTCTGGACCGAACCAGATTGACGCGACCAAGTCGTTGTCCGCACTGTCGGCGAGAAGGGATTTCTTCACCTCGTTATTACATCGCCACAGAAAGATCTACTCACGGCAATAGCGACAAGCCACGACGGGAAGAGACCTAGAAAGGACTATCATGATGAGGACAGCACGACTCGTACTATGTGCCCTGTGTTTGGTATTCGTAGGCTGCTCTGAACAGAAAGCGACGGAATTGTTCGAGACCGCAGCTTTCGAGGAAAACCAGGGTAATCTACCGCATGCAAAGCAGCTCTATGAAGAACTGGTGAATCTGTACCCATCCACAAAGGTGGCCGAGATCGCGAAGGCGCGGCTGGAAGACTTGAACAACAGGAAAGATCCCTAACCAATAGGACATCCAAATATTCTCGTTTGATTCCAGTTACTTGCCGACGGCCTACCTCCGCTGCGCAGTTACCCTCCTTCGGTATGATGTCGAATCCTCTCTGTTCGATTAAGGTTGAACTGAGGATGCGATACGAGAACAAATCATACAAACCAGGAGAAAGTCTGATGAAAACGTATGCTGTTCGCAAGAAACCACGAACTCCCGTGCAATGTCAGTTCTGCTACTTCGACAACGGGACCCTGACCAATGGAATTGTATGGGACCTGTCGGGCACCGGTTGGCGCGCAACAGGGCAAAGTCCTGTGCGCGTCGGGACTGAAACGACAGTCTACATCACGCTTCAGGATGGGAAGCAATCCTACAACGTACTCATCGACGCCGCCATCGTGCGCTGGTCCGATGGTCGTGCGGCAGGATGGGAAATCGTCCGAATGGATGAGGCAAACCGCACTCGGCTACTCGATTTCGTTGAGCATTTCAGGCCCTTGGAACGTACCTCGGAAGCCACGGGGCGAACACATTGGTGAGGCATTCCGAAATGGTAATAGCTACGGCCGAGATGATGCTTCATGCTGTGATCGAGGAAACCACGGGAAAAATTCATTGGTTGTAGCCTGATAGACCTTATATTCCTCATATCGGCTCGAACGGGCTTGTTCTTCTGTCCGCGGGATACCCGTCACATAAACCAGCGCGATCCACATCACGATCGGTCCGACCCAGGTGTAGATCCAGCCAGATGCTCCCAGCGTCATCACAATATAGGAGCACCAATGCAGCCATTCAAAAAAATAGTTCGGATGGCGTGAGTACTTCCAGAGCCCCTCGCGGAGAACTCGACCCTGGTTACGTGGATCAGCACGGAAATGGGCAAGTTGCCGATCTGCCTTGGCCTCACCGGCAACGGCTATGCCCCAGATCAGAAGCCCGAGCATCTCAACCAGCGACGATGGAATCCGCGGATTCCACAGCACTACCAAAAACGGAAGTGAAAAGGCCGCGACTGCCGCCGCTTGCAGTTGGAAGTACACAAACATATTAACTTGCTCGGATACTCCCCATTTTTTGCGCAGGCGCTGATAGCGAGCGTCTTCTTCCTTCCCGACGACGCGATCATAGAGAATGTAATGCCCTAAGCGCCCGGCATAGAGCGTGACCAGCATGACCGTGAGGAAGATCCGTTCGGCACTAACAGGAGCCTGAGAGGCATACCACAGCACGGATCCTATAAGCCCCGCGCACCACCCCACATCTCCGACGGCGGCATTTCGAATACGCCGTTGCACCACCCACAGCCCCCCCATCACCACCGCCATGACCAAATACGCGGTCATGACAAGGGGCAACGGATCGGATTCGATCATCCCGCTTTCTGATCCCATTATTCCTCTCGCTTCACAATTCGTACATCAATGCTTAGGAGACACCGGGCTCAAAGTCCCACAAATCGGTTCCCGTATGCGCACGGCTGGTCAACCAGGACTTGAAGCCTGGAAGCTGAAACAACAACAAGCGTTGAAGTTTATCGCAGTTCAAGGAAAGATCCGCCGGGCGCGAGGCACCCTGGTGGTCTCGTGATGAGCCTTGAATGAGGCGCCCCCTCAGTTCCGGATACCAGGGTAGCAGCGCCTGACCGATCTCCCAACGCGACAGCCGTTCACACCCTCCCAAGTGATATAAACCAGGTTGATACCTGTCGAGCAACTCCCAAATGGCTCGGACAATAGCGCCTGCAGGCAGCGGACAGCGGAATTCATCGTCATAGAGAGTGATATTCCCACCGTTCCGGACCGCACGACACATGTCCTCAACGAAACTTCGATTCCCGTGCTCTGACGTACCTGCCGTCAGGACGATCCTGACCGCCGTGTGGCGGGGATTCTGCAGCACATATTGTTCAGCTTCAAGCTTATTCTTTCCGTAGATGTTGATTGGATCCGCAGGGTCCGGCTCCCGATACCAGCTTCTCGCACCGTCAAAGACCTCCCCACTCGATAGAAAAATAAAGGGAATGTCCTTAGAGAGGCGGGCCAGATGTGCCGTCGCCTCGACGTTAATACCTCGAGCGCGCTCAGGGTGTCGCTCACAATCCTTGGTCCGGCTCATGGCGGCACAATGGATCACGGCATCAGGCTTGATGGCCCGCCACACGCGCTCGGCGGCGCTGGAATCGGTGAGGTCAAGATCAGCGCGGCTGAGGCCATGCACTTCCCAACCAGATGCCCATCGAGACGCATTCCTGACGAAGTATTGCCCGATGAGCCCGGCTGCTCCGGTGATGATCGCACGCGTTGCCATGGGAACGGCCTATTGACGTGTGAGCTTGCGGTACCGAATTCTGTGGGGCTGATCGGCCTCTTTGCCCAGCCGTTTCTTGCGGTCGGCTTCGTACTCACTATAGTTCCCTTCGAACCAGACCACTTTGCTGTCGCCTTCAAAGGCCAGTATGTGGGTGGCGATCCGGTCCAAGAACCAGCGATCGTGGCTACTGATGACTGCACAACCCGCGAAATTTTCCAACCCTTCTTCCAACGCCCGCAACGTGTTGACGTCAAGATCGTTCGTCGGCTCGTCGAGAATGATCAGATTCGCGCCTTCTTTCAACATGCGCGCGAGGTGCACACGATTGCGTTCACCACCCGAGAGATCCTTCACCTTCTTCTGCTGATCCGTCCCGGCGAAGTTGAAGCGGGCACAGTAGCCACGAGCATTCACTTCCGCCTTACCGAGCTTGATGGAATCCTGCCCGTCCGAAATGATCTCGTACACGGTCTTGTTGCCGTCCAAACTACGATCTTGATCGACATAGCCGAGCTTGACCGTCTCGCCGACTTTGATCGATCCGGCATCCGGCTTTTCCTTGCCGATGATCATCTTGAACATGGTGGTTTTCCCAGCGCCGTTCGGGCCGATCACCCCAACGATCCCACCCTTGGGCAGATTGAATTGCACATTCTCATACAGGACGTTATCACCGAAGGCCTTACTGATGCCGCTGGCTTCCACCACCACATCACCAAGCCGCGGTCCAGGGGGAATATAGATTTCCAAGTCCGCCGCTACTTGGTCTTGCTTTTGGTTCACCAGTTCTTCGTAACGATTCAAGCGCGCTCTGCCCTTCGATTGCCGCGCCTTCGGCGACATACGGATCCATTCCAACTCATGTTCCAACGTCTTCTTCCGCTTTGATTCCGCTTTTTCTTCCTTTTCCAACCGGTCCTTCTTCTGCTCCAACCAAGAACTGTAGTTCCCTTGGAACGGAATTCCGTGGCCCCGGTCCAGCTCCAGGATCCAGCCGGCCACGTTGTCTAGAAAGTATCGATCGTGGGTGACCGCAATGACCGTGCCTTTGTATTGCTGCAAGTGCTGCTCAAGCCACTGAACCGATTCGGCATCGAGATGGTTCGTCGGCTCGTCGAGCAAGAGGATGTCGGGTTCTTGGATCATCAGGCGACAAAGGGCCACCCGGCGCTTTTCTCCGCCGGACAGGGTTCCCACTTTCTGATCGGCGGGAGGACAACGTAGCGCATCCATCGCGATGTCGAGCTGATTTTCCAGCTCCCAGCCATTCGCGGCTTCGATCTTTTCTTGGAGCTGCGCCTGTTTGTCGAGCAGCTTTTCCATTTCATCGGGGCCGACTTCACCAATTTTGTTACTGACGGCCTCGTATTCATGCATCAGTGCGACCAGTTCGGCTTTTCCCTCTTCAACCACTTCCTTGACCGTCTTGTTTGGATCAAGCTGCGGTTCCTGTTCCAGCAAACCCACGCTGTAGCCTTTGGATCTCGTAATTTCACCGGTGTAATTTGGATCAACGCCTGCGATGATCTTGAGCAGCGAGCTCTTGCCAGAGCCATTCAAACCCAGCACCCCAATCTTCGCGCCGTAGTAGAACCCGAGATAAATCTCGCGCAGCACCTGCCGCTTCGGTGGATAGACTTTCCCGACATTGACGAGTGAAAAAATAACCTGCTTATCGTTCGTGGCCATGGATTCCCCTTAGAACTGTTCAACGCGATAAAAGAGGCGCTCACGATAACAAAGCTGATCCCGATTCACAACCGCTAGCCACAACCCTTCTGTTTCCTTGTGCACTCATGAGAATGTGGCATGCCCTATTCGTCGAGAGGTACTGTGAGGTGGGATCAGAACGGATCACCTATTGCGAAAGCAGGTCGAGAAAAGCACGAGCACTGATGACGGTAATTCCTTGGTACTCCTTCAATCTCAGAAGATGTTTATCCCCGGAAACAAGCCATTGCGCTCCACCGACTATCGCGGTTTCAACGAACTTGTCATCCGTTGGATCATCTGGGACCACGCGTAGGGTACCGGGAATGTTTATCAACTTGGCGGACTTTTGAGCAATGGCACTGTTCTCTTCGGCATCCTCCTGGGTGAGTGCGAATTTCCTACACAAGACGTCGCGGAACTCTTCCATGATGAGAGGTGAGAGGATCAGCTCGGCCAGTCCGGCACGGATTGCCAACAGACATCGATACGGCGTGCCACGCCACAGCAGAGCCGACACAAGGATGTTTGTGTCGAAGACAACCTTCACGCGGATGGCTCATGAAGAATCTCATCGACCAGCGCTTCACGCTGCTCTTCTGTCAGCTTAGAGAACTCAACCCCACGTGTCTGGCAGACTCGTTCCAGCTTAGACCGGTTCCGCTCCATCAAAAGGTCCAACTGCGCCAAGCCACCGATCAACTTCTGGAGTGCCGCCCGTCTCCCCGCTGGTGACAACTGATCCAAGCAACGCAAGATTTGTTCGTCATTCACCTCTATAGTTGGCATGACAACCTCCCTCTTAGCCGTCTGCTCACCGACCCGTCGTAGAAGCATTTTATGCAGTATTCTGGCATGTGTCGAGGGGGATTCCCAATGAGATCGCGATAACAGGCGGCCAGGAGAAAGCCATCAACCCAATTCCAGAGTCAACCTACCACCTTGAGCGGCAACCCCCTTTGCGGTATCGTACCCTCCCGTTTCCTACGTAGGAGGCCTCCGTCGAGTGCCGACCGTCTTCCTAAGTTACTCACGCGCTGATCTCCCACTCATCGAGCAACTAGAGGCATGCCTCCAGGCTTCCGCTCCCGACATTTCCATCTGGCGCGATCAAGAGAAGATCTATGGCGGGCAGAAATGGCCGAAAGTCTTGGGCGAGGCGATTGCCGATCAAGATGTGTTTCTCCTCGCCTGGTCGAAGAATTCAAAAGCCTCACACGTCGTGGAGTTCGAGTGGTGCACGGCCATCGCGCTGAAGAAAACGATCGTCCCGTGCCTGCTTGACGAGACACCGCTTGCCCCGTCGCTCGGGACCTTTCATGGATATGGTCTAGGTGATGTGAATGGACTCGTCAAGTCATTGCATGCCGCCCCGCCCGCCGATGTGCAAAGACGCGACCCGGTCATTCGCAGGCTGAGCGAGATCACCGCGACAGAGGAAACTGCCGTACTGGCTCAGGCCAAGACCGTCTTCGCCCAACAGCAGTGGACCGTCCAGGGAAACGTCTACCAGGCCGGAGGAGACATTCACATTCATCATGAGCCGTCCACAGAACGCACAGCGGAGAAGGTCAAACCACTCATCGAGAAATGGCAGGCCTGGACTGGCTTAGCTCTGACTGTTGGAATTCTCATAGGCGGATGGTTTCTTATGGAGTGGGTGCGGCCAATTCAAGCTCCGTCAGCTCCTGAAATCGCATCCGAAGTTGCCAAGCATTTAAACAACACATCTGATGAAACTACCTTTCATGTAGAACCGCCATTGGTTATTCGGGGTGCCGAGTTCGCATTTGGCCATAACGGAATCACTTCGCCAATTGACATTGCACTGCATGTCCAGATCGTAAACACTGGAAAGAGGCTATTGAAAATAGCGGGATACTCCGTGCAAGCATCTATGTCGCAGAATGGTCCATGGAAAACACTTATGCGTATTCCGGTTAAAAATGGGAAGTTGTTTTGGTTTCCAGGTGGACTTAAAGATGCATGGGTAATGCAACATATCGGTGATTTGTATGAGGTTTTGAGGGACTCATTTAATCCTGGAGAAACCAAGGAGGGATGGGAATTTTATGAAAGAAAGGATATAAAGCCTCTTGACGTGAGGTTCTTAAGATTCAGTGTTCACGATACTGCAGGAACCGAAGCGACACAAGTAATAAACCTGGAGAATCAGCAAAACCGCGCCGAGACAAACTTTCATAATGGTGGCTTAAAAGCGATCGAACGAATTGATCTTAGCCAAGTGCAGTTCAAATATTACTATTCCACCTACCCCGACTAGAGGCCAGGCAAACAGTTAGTGGTTCTATCGCACCCAGCTCTCTATAATTCTACCACTGGCATGCGCGTCCCACGAACGTATTTTTTGGCGCTATGGTTGATCACTTCTTGCTTCGTGTCATGCTCCCCAATTCATCTAGCTCTTCCGACGAGCCGAGAATTTCTTCTAGGCAGATAACGCAGGGGAAGGGAAGACGATCAAGTAGGAATGGCGCGCAGACTTCGCCCATGGGTGATTCATCCAGTGCAGGGCCGCCAATTCTTTGTGAATCAACACCAGCATCAGACCTACCTCATCTCCAATCGGCGAAACAGCTCAAGTGTTCTGAACTGCTAAGTCTGTGATCGTCCCTCGGCCTCCACAATCGTGGTCTTCTCTTGGCCATGTATCGCCGATGATCAAGTTTTGGCTTATAATCCTTCACCACCCACTTTCTTCACCTGTCGTCGGTGAGATGATATCAGAAACCCTCTCAGTCCAATGCTGCATCGCCGGTGGAGGACCGGCTGGGATGATGCTGGGCCTGCTGTTGGCCCGGGCTGGTGTCTCGGTGGTCGTTCTCGAAAAGCATGCGGACTTTCTCCGTGATTTTCGTGGCGACACCCTCCATCCCTCAACCCTGGAGATCATGCACGAGTTGGGAGTGCTCGAACGATTTCTGCAATTGCCCCATCAAAAGGTGTCGCGGATCAACGCCCAGTTCGGAGATTTGGCGTTCACGGTGGCTGATTTCTCCCATCTGCCGACCCAATGCCGCTATGTTGCCTTCATGCCGCAGTGGGACTTTCTCAACTTTCTCGTAGAAGAAGGAAGCCGGTATCCTACCTTTCAGGTGCGCATGAGTGCGGAGGTGACGGATTTGATCGAGGATGAAGGCTCGGTCGTCGGGCTTCGTGCTGAAACGCCAAATGGACCGCTAGAAGTTCGGGCCGCACTCGTCGTGGGAGCCGATGGACGCCACTCGATCGTCCGGAAGAAAGCCGGGCTCTCTGTCGAGGAATTTGGTGCACCGATGGATGTGCTCTGGTTCCGATTGTCACGCAAGCCTGACGACCCAGTCGATCCGATGGGTCGTTTCGATGCCGGACGCATCTTCATCATGCTGAACCGGGGTGACTACTGGCAGTGCGGCTTCGTCATTGCCAAGGGATCACTCGCTGAGGTTCGTGCGCAGGGCCTCACACTGTTCCGCGAGAGCGTGGCGAAACTGGCCCCGTTTGTTTCAGACCGCGGGCACGAGCTGCAAGAGTGGGAACCGATCAAACTCCTGACCGTGCAAGTCGATCGATTGCGTCAATGGTACAAGTCGGGCCTTCTCTGCATCGGGGACGCGGCCCACGCCATGTCGCCGGTTGGGGGAGTCGGGATCAACCTGGCGATTCAGGACGCGGTGGCCACGGCGAATCTCTTATGGCACCCGTTGGGAGACGGGCGAGTGACCGAGGTGGATTTGGCCAAGGTGCAAGCCCGCCGAGCCTGGCCGACCGAAATGACACAGCGAGTCCAGCTCATTGTCCAAAAACGCGTCATCAGCCGGGTGCTGGATCAGAAGAGTCCGCTGGCACCTCCCTTTGCCATTCGGCTGCTGGCACGGTTCCCCTATCTTCGCCGTATCCCCGCCAGAATGATCGGGCTTGGGGTCCGGCCTGAGCATGTGCGGACGCCAGTGGGGTAACCCCCCGGTTGCGTTACACGTCTAGAACGGGGTCGCTGGTGAGACAAGCGCAGTTTGGTGACCTCGACATCATTCCATCGAACGCTGGCACGCTTGTCAGAATTGGAGTAAATCAGTATCCTGGATTGCAAGAATCAGATGACTACCATGACCGCCACTGACGTTCTCAAGAGTAAGCGCACCGACATCCTACGACTCGCCTCACAGTATGGCGCATCTCATGTCCGTGTATTTGGTTCTCTCGCCCGGGGGGAAGCTGGGCCGAGCAGCGATATCGATCTCTTGGTACAGATGGAGGAAGGGCGCAGCTTATTGGATTTGATCGAACTGAGTCAGGAGCTGGAATCTGTCCTCCGGCGAAAAGTCGATATTCTGACTGATGACGGCCTTAGCCCCTACCTGAAAGAGCGCATCCAAGCCGAAGCCATCCCTCTATGAAGGATGATCGCATCTATCTTCTGCACATTCGAGACGCCATCCAGCAGATCCTCACCTACACCGCCACCGGCCCAGAAAGTTTCTTTGGTGATCGCAAAACTCAAGATGCGGTTGTACGCAACCTAGAAATCATCGGCGAAGCGACCAAGCGCTTGTCACAGTCTCTCAAAGATGCCCATTCGGATATTGCGTGGAAGCCCATTGCGGGGATGCGCGACAAACTCATCCATGAGTATTTCGGCGTCAATCTGCAACTTATCTGGGATGTGGTCAAGCGGGACTTGCCGAGTTTAGAGCTTAAAATAGCACAACTACTGGATTTCCCAGAGAAGAAGTCTCCATCCCAGCCTTGAGTCTGCTAGATCCCCAGCTCTTCCGACAGCCGCACTTCGGATTCGTCGACGATTTCTTCCAGGCAGGTAAAGCAGGCGAAGGGAAATCGATCCACGGGAATAGCACAGACTTCGCCGACCGGCGATTCTTCCAACGCCGGGCCGCCGCATTCTTTGTGGATAAGAACCAGCATCAGGCCTCTCTCATGATCAAACGACGGAACAACTCAAGGTGTTCCGGACTGCTCAGCCGATGGTCGCCGGGAATGAGCTGTAGATCGAGTGGATAGGCCGGGAACCGTCGCAACAGTTCGTCGGCGAATTGTTGGCTGCCTTGCGGAGGGATGACCGTATCGTCCTGACCGTGCAGGATCGTCGTCTTCACCTGACGGACGATGTCGAAGGTCTTGGACCAATATTCTTCACTTTCCTCGACCCATTTCCAGGACAGCAGCCAGTCCCTGTGCAGCGGGTCATCATCCCACGGCATCCATCCGGCGGTATGCCAGTCATGGAGTCGGTCTTTGGAGATGGTCTTGGCCCGCTCGCCCATCATGTTGAACGCTGGTGCAATCAGAATGAGTTCTTCGATGATGGAGAACTCCCGCGCGATCAACCAAGCAATCCAGCTCCCAAGCGAATTACCGACAATCGTAATAGGCGGACCAGACTTTATGGCATCCGTGACCAGGCGTGCATCGGCAATCCAATCGGAAAGGGTGTAGTCCGTAAACGATCCTTCCGAATCACCGAACCCACGCACGTCGTAACAGCAGAACCCCCACCCCTTTTTCTCAGACCATTGGGCCAAAGCCTTGCTCTTATTTCCCCAGCGCTTAGACAAAAAGCCGGTGATGAAGAGGATCTGCCGGTCTGTCCCTTCGGCACGATCACCTCTGATGCGTTTCCCGTCTGCGCCAATGAGCTCAAATGGCTGGACGTTCATACCGAGAGTCTCTTTGTGATGAACGCGCTGAGTCGTCGCAGCGCCGATTCCGGAATCTCATGGCCGCCTCGAAAATCGTACCACTCCACAGCATGACCGGCCTGGTTCAACACATCGCGAAGACGCTCCGCGCCGACGTGTGGAAGAATGTCGTCTTGTGTACCATGGCTTTGAAAGACCGGAAGGCCTTTGTGCTTGTTGATGAGAGGCGCCCAGACCTCACGAGCCAGGAGATTTCCGGACAACTGGACCAATCCAGCGAACGGATAGTCGGTATGGAGTACGGCGTCACAGGTGAGCATCGCACCCTGTGAAAACCCGCCGATGACCGTTCTCTCATAGTTGATCGGAAGTTGTCGTGGGAGTTCCTTGATAAATGTGAGAAAACGCTCACGCGCTAAGGCCAGGCCCTGCGGGATCTCGACCGACAGATCACGAATGCGGCCTGCTTCGCGATCGGCCTGGATACGAGCAAAGTCGATGATCCACCAAGCGCGCGAATCGCCGAACCCCATATTCAGTGATAGCGGCGCCTCGGGAAACAGCCATCGAGTTCCGCTAGGCACATCCACCACCTCAGCGAGCGGCACCAAATCGTCGCCCGGCGCGCCGAATCCATGGAGCAGCATGACAACGGGACCATCACCTCCACCACAGCCATCTGAACCGCCAACCAGTCTGACTTTTAGCCCACCAAGCACGAGTTCCTTCATAGTGTTTTTCTGGGCCTCACGATGAGCAACTCACAGCGAGATGCTTGCCCCAGTTCGGTGGAGGAAGGGCGTAGGCCTCCATCCCAGGCTGGTCGGTGAACGGGTCTTGGAGCAACGTGAAGAGCCGGTCGATTTCGGAGAAATCTTTCTGCTGCGCCCTCTCAATCGCCGTTTGAGCCAGGTAGTTTCGTAGCACGTACTTCGGGTTCACACGATCCATACGTATCCGCCGTTCGCTGTCATCGCTCTCTTCAATCCTGAGCCGATCTCGATAGCGTGTCGCCCATTCGTCGAACCGGGCTCTATCGAGAACGTGATCGCGCAGCTTCTCGTTCGAAGCCCCTTCGACCGACGAAAAGGTACCGAGTTCTCGAAACACGATCGTGTAATCGGCTTGGCTGCCTTGGAGCAGGGCCAGGAAGTCGCGAATGAGTTCGTCATCCTCCGACTTCGCTTCCACCAAGCCAAATTTCTTTCGCATGCGTGTCAGATACTCCTGCTCAAATCGAGGCGTATAGGCATCAAGGCCGGCCTTCAGCGCCTCCTTTTCCGCCAAAGGCAACAGAGCTTGTGCCAGGCAGCTCAAATTCCACAGTCCAATGTAGGGTTGCTGATCGAAGGCATAGCGGCCGTTGTGGTCGGAGTGGTTACAGATGAATCCGGCATCATACTCATCCATAAACCCATAGGGTCCATAGTCCAGCGTCAGTCCAAGGATCGACATATTGTCCGTATTCATGACCCCGTGCGCCCAGCCGACCGCCTGCCATTGAGCAATGAGCTTGGCTGTGCGCTCGACGACTTCGGTAAAGAACCGGGCATACCGCTCGTCGACATCAAGAAGATGAGGGAAATGTTGCGCAATCACGTAGTCGGCCAGAGTCTTCAAGTGTTCGTACTGCTTCCGGTAGTAGAAGACTTCGAACGATCCAAAGCGGACATGTGACGGGGCCATGCGGACCAGCATCGCACCGGTTTCTATTTGCTCCCGATACACTTTGTCATCGCTTCCGACCAGACAGAGTGCCTGTGTGGTAGGAATCCCGAGGCCCTGCATGGCGGCACAGCAAAGATACTCGCGAATCGTCGAGCGCAGAACCGCACGTCCGTCTCCGTCACGAGAAAACGGCGTCAGCCCTGCCCCCTTGAGATGCAGATCCCAGCGTTCGCCTCGCTCATTTGTCGCTTCGCCGAGGAGAATCGCTCGGCCATCGCCCAGCTGCGGGACATAGACGCCGAATTGATGGCCGGAATAGAGCATGGCCAGCGGTTCCATCCCAGGCGCGAGCGCACGCCCCCCGAAGAGGTCTGTAAACTCCGGCCTGGCGCATTGCTCCGGATCAAGATCAATCAACTCGGCGACGACCGAATTGGCATGGACCAGATAGGGTGGAGTCGCGAACGGCGTGGGATTTAGTCTGGCGTAAAACGTCTGGGGAAGACGCGCATAGGTATTGTCGAAGGAAAGCGTTTCCACGCTACGTCGAATCATGGTTCTGTGTACCATGCCGTTCTCGGATTTCTCCACTTGCTCGTCTTGATTGCGAATTGGTCCTTTCTGATCTAGGGTACCTCCTGTCAACCTGCCGGAAATGCTTCTCAATAGTTAGGCTTGACAGTAGAGGGTCCAAACGGTTGTACTATGGGGCTTTGGCCCTATGATTTCTCACCGTTTTTTGTGGCGGCGTTCATGATCGACGAAAAGGACAAGCTCATCCGGCAGCGTAGCCCATACATTGCCTCCTAACCATAGCGAGTGGACCGAATCACGACAGCGTGACTGTCATCCTAATTGCCATGATCATCAGAATTAAAAAGGGACTCGATTTGCCGATCAGCGGGAAACCGGAGCAGCGTGTCTCCGTCGCTAAACCTGTCCGCCATGTCGGCGTGTTCGGCGTAGATCACATCGATCTCAAACCAGCCATGCTGGTTTCCGAAGGGGACAAGGTGAAGCTCGGCCAAGCGCTATTCGAGCACAAGAAGTTACCCGGCGTCCGTATCACGGCTCCTGGTGCCGGCACAGTGAGAGCGATCCATCGTGGAGCGCAACGCCTGCTTCAGTCGGTCGTGATCCGGCTCGACGACACTGAAGACGAGGAGACATTTGCGGCCTACCCTGCCGATAAACTGACCAGCTTGACGGACACGCAGGTGGTGGACAATCTCTTGGCATCGGGCCTCTGGGTGGCGTTACGCACACGTCCCTATAGCAAGATCCCCGACCCGACCACCCGTCCAGCCGCCATTTTCGTGACGGCGATGGACAGTAATCCGCTGGCCGCCGATCCTCTTCCAATTGTTGCAGCAGAGGCAGAATCATTCGGCTATGGTCTGACGGTACTCTCGCGCCTGGGCACCATGCCGCTCTGGGTGTGCACGGTACCCGGAGCTGAATTGCCGTTGCCTCAGGGCATCGGACACCTGCGCCAGGCGAGTTTCGACGGGCCACATCCAGCCGGTCTGCCGGGGACGCACATTCATTTTCTCGAACCGGTCGATGTCCACAAGGTAGTCTGGTACCTCAACTACCAAGAGGTGATCGCCATCGGCAAGCTATTTACCAGCGGCCGGTTGTCGACCGGACGCATCGTCGCGCTCGGCGGACCTCAGGTCAAACAACCCCGATTGCTGCAGACGAGGCTCGGCGCCTGTATCGATGAGTTGATCGAAGATGATCTTCAAGCCGGCGAGAACCGCGTTATCTCCGGCTCAGTCCTGTCGGGACGCCATGCCGCCGACTGGTCGTCCTATCTGGGACGCCATCATCTTCAGATATCCGTGATTCAAGAAGGGGTGGAACGAACGTTCATGGGCTGGTTTGCACCGGGGCGGAGAATCTTCTCCCAGAGCAACGTCATGTTATCAAGTCTCTTTCGTTACCGCCGGGAGGAGTTTGGGTTGAACACCGGGCTCAACGGAAGTCTGCGCGCGATGGTGCCTTTCGGCAACTTCGAGAATGTCATGCCTCTGGACATCCTCCCGACGCAGCTCCTACGCTACCTCATGGTGGGCGACACCGACATGGCGCAAAAGCTGGGCTGCATGGAATTGGATGAGGAAGACCTCGCCTTGTGCTCCTTTGTGTGTGTCGGCAAGAACGATTACGGCCCGGTGCTGCGGAACGTACTAAGCCAGATTGAGAGAGAAGGCTAAGGGCGGCATGAAACGCTATCTTGAACGTCTCAGACCTCAGTTTGCCAAGGGCGGCCGGTATGAAAAATACTATCCCATCTTCGAGATGGTCGATGTGTTTCTGTATTCAACTCCCGAAACCACGCACAACGCGCCGCATGTGCGGGATGGCATCGATCTCAAACGCTTGATGATGTACGTGGTGGTGGCGCTGATTCCCTGCATTCTGTGGAGCTGGTTCAACACCGGCTATCAGGCCAATGTGGCCCTCGCCAAGATGGGCGTGGCCAAGACGGGCTGGCGGTATGATCTGTTGGCAGCCCTCAATATCGGGTTTGATGCCGGCAGCATTCTGGCCAACACGGTCCATGGGTTCTTGTATTTTCTGCCGATCTATCTGATGACCTTACTCGTCGGTGGAATTTGGGAAGTGGTCTTTTCGACGGTGCGCCGGAAAGAGATCAATGAGGGGTTTCTGGTCACCTCCATGCTCTTCACGCTGACACTGCCACCCGATATGCCGCTCTGGATGGTCGCCATCGGGATCAGCTTTGGCGTGGTGTTCGGCAAAGAAATCTTCGGCGGAACGGGCAAGAATTTTCTCAATCCTGCCCTGACCGCGCGGGCGTTTCTGTTTTTCGCCTATCCCGCTGAAATTTCAGGCGACCGGGTATGGGTGGCGGTGGATGGCTATTCCGGCGCGACCGCGCTCAGTCTTGGGAAAGTCGGTGGTGTAGAGGCGATCACCAGCGGGGGCCTTACTTGGTGGAACGCCTTTATCGGCCTGATGCCGGGCTCCATGGGAGAAACCTCTACCCTTGCCTGTCTGCTTGGTGCGGCGTTCCTGATCTATACCCGAGTAGGTTCCTGGCGCATCATCACCGGATGCTTTGTGGGAATGGTCGGGGCCTCACTCCTGTTCAATATGGTCGGCAGCGACACCAACCCCATGGTGGCGATGCCCTGGTACTGGCATCTAGTGGTGGGGGGGTTTGCCTTCGCCACGGTCTTCATGGCCACCGATCCGGTGTCAGCCGCTATGACAAGTGCCGGACGCTGGGCCTTCGGTATTCTGATCGGAGCTATGACGGTGCTGATTCGTGTGGCAAATCCGGCGTTTCCTGAAGGCGTGATGCTTACGATTTTGTTTGCGAATGTGTTCGCGCCCCTGATCGATTATTCGGTGATTCAGCTCAACATCAGACGGAGGCTCCGCCGCCATGTCCGCGCCTGAACCAGATTCTGCTGTATCCGCTCCATCAGGTGAGAGTGCGAGCAGGACGCTGCTGGTGACGTTTGTGGTCTGTCTGGTCTGCTCCGTGGTGGTCGCCGGTGCGGCCGTGCTCCTTCGACCGATTCAGGATGCGAATCAGAAGGCCGACCTCATACGGAATGTCATAGCGGTCTCCGGCCTCCTCATGGAGGGGCTGACGGAAGAACAGGCGCTCAAACGGATTGACGCCCGTATGATCGAACTGGCAACCGGCGATGAGGTGAAGGAAATCGATCCGAATACGTTTAATATCGTCAAGGCCGGAAAGGACCCTGAGATCTCCACTGCTCTCACCCGCCAAGAAGATGTAGCACAGATCAGGCGCGAACCGCGCTATCTCCCGGTCTATCGAATTGTCGGCGATAACGGCGACTTGAAGAAGCTGATTCTGCCGGTGTACGGCTACGGACTCTGGTCCACGATGTACGGGTTTCTTGCGCTTGAGGCCGATCTACGCACGGTGCAGGGCCTCCGCTTTTATCAGCATGCCGAGACCCCCGGGCTCGGAGGAGAAGTCGACAATCCCAAGTGGCGGGCACAATGGACGGGTAAAGTGCTCTTCGACGAGAGCTGGAAGGTTCAAGTTGAAGTGACGAAAGTCGCGATTGATAATTCAACCCCCGAGGCGCAGCATCAGGTCGATGCGCTCGCCGGCGCCACTATCACCTCGCGAGGGGTAGAGAACCTCTTGAAATTCTGGTTGAGCGACAAAGGATATGGGCCGTACCTTGCCCATTTGCGACACGAAAGGAGCTGACTCTCATGTCGTACGAACATCGCAAAATTCTTTTTGAGCCGATCGTCGACAATAACCCGGTTATCCTACAAGTCTTAGGGATTTGCTCGGCATTGGCCGTGACGACGAAGCTTTCCACCACGGTCACGATGTGTATCGCGCTGACCGTCGTCACCGCCCTCTCGAATGCCGCCATCAGCGTGATCCGGAACCATATCCCGAGCAGCATCCGCATCATCGTGCAGATGACCATTATCTCGTCGCTCGTCATCGTGACCGATCAGTTCCTCAAAGCCTACGCCTTTACGATCAGCAAGGAACTGTCGGTCTTCGTCGGGTTGATTATCACCAATTGTATCGTCATGGGACGCGCGGAAGCCTATGCGATGAAACATCCCCCGCTCCCGAGCTTCCTCGATGGCCTCGGCAACGGCCTCGGCTATAGCGCACTGTTACTCGTGATCGGGGCGGTACGAGAGCTCTTCGGGTCCGGTTCCCTGTTCGGGTATCCGATCCTCCAGCTCGACCGGGATGGTGGGTGGTACGTGCCCAACGGCTTGTTGCTCCTGCCCCCGAGTGCCTTCTTCCTGATCGGGTTGATCATTTGGGTGGTGCGCTCCTGGAAGCCGGCACAGGTCGAGCAACCTGAATTCCGGATCTATCACGCGCATCGTCCGGAGGTGGCCTCATGACTGAGCTGATCAATCTGTTTATCAAAGCGGTCTTCGTCGAGAATCTTGCGCTGACGTTTTTTCTCGGCATGTGCACGTTTCTTGCCGTCTCGAAGCAAATCGCGACCGCGCTCGGACTCGGCATTGCGGTGGTCGTCGTTCAAACCCTGACGGTCCCGATCAATAATGTCATCTACCAGTTTCTGATACGTGATGGAGCACTGGGATGGGCAGGGCTCTCAGAGATGAATCTGAATTTCCTCGGGCTCATCAGCTACATCAGCGTCATTGCGGCAGTCGTACAGGTCCTGGAAATGTTTCTCGACCGACACGTCCCGTCACTGTACAACTCACTGGGGATCTTTTTGCCGCTGATTACCGTCAACTGCGCCATTCTCGGAGGCAGTCTGTTTATGGTCGAACGTGACTATTCGTTTAGCGAAAGCGTGACCTATGGTGTCGGCTCCGGTGTCGGGTGGGCGCTCGCAATCGTAGCCATGGCAGGGGTGCGTGAGAAGCTCAAGTATTCCGACATCCCCGCTGGTTTGCAGGGACTGGGCGTCGCCTTCATCACCGCAGGGTTGATGGCCCTCGGGTTCATGGCGTTTTCTGGGATTCAACTCTGAGTCTGAGATAAGAGACTGCATATGATCGAGATCCTACTGGGAGTCGGATTTTTTACAGGAATCGTCCTCATTCTGGCTGTCCTCATTCTGAGTGCACGCTCCAAACTGGTGGCCAGCGGCCATGTCACGATCGCGATCAATGACAAGAAATTTATCGAGACCCCGATTGGGGGCAAGTTGCTCAATGCGCTGGGCGATGCCAAGATTTTTGTCAGTTCGGCCTGTGGCGGCGGCGGGACCTGTGGCGTGTGCCGGGTGAAGGTCTTCGAAGGGGGTGGGGTGATTCTGCCGACCGAGACCTCGCATATCAACAAGCGTGAAGCGCGCGAGGGCTACCGTCTCTCCTGTCAGGTGGCGGTCAAGCAGAACATGAAGATCGAGATTCCGGATGAGATATTCGGCGTCAAGAAATGGCAATGTACCGTACGCTCCAACCACAATGTGGCCACCTTCATCAAAGAACTAGTCCTGGAGCTTCCCCAGGGCGAACATGTCGATTTCCGTGCCGGAGGGTACATCCAGGTGTTCTGCCCTCCATACAAGCACTCGTTTAAGAATTTTGATATCGAGGAGAGGTTTCGCAGCGACTGGGACCGGCTGAACCTCTGGGACCTTGTTTCGAAGGTCAATGAGCCCCTCGAGCGCGCCTACTCCATGGCCAATTACCCGGAGGAACGCGGCATCATCATGCTTAATATTCGCATCGCCACACCTCCACCGCGTACACAGAATCTACCTCCCGGCAAAATGTCCTCCTACCTGTTCGGACTGAAACCGGGCGACAAGGTCACCATTTCTGGGCCGTTCGGCGAGTTCTTTGCACGTGACACCGACAACGAGATGGTATTCATCGGCGGTGGCGCAGGGATGGCGCCCATGCGTTCGCATATTTTTGATCAGCTGGGTCGCCTCAAGACCACACGCAAGATGTCCTTCTGGTACGGGGCTCGATCAAAGCGAGAGATGTTCTATGTCGACGATTTCGACAAGCTGGCTGCCGCGCACGACAACTTCGAGTGGCATGTCGCCCTGTCCGACGCGCTCCCTGAGGACAACTGGACCGGCTATACCGGCTTCATTCATAACGTACTCCATAATGAATATCTGAAGACCCATCCGGCGCCCGAGGACTGTGAGTACTATCTCTGCGGCCCGCCGATGATGAATGCCGCCGTGATCAAGATGCTGTTGGATCTGGGTGTCGAGCGAGAAAATATCATGCTCGATGACTTCGGAGGATGAGCATCCATGCATCCATCCGTTCCACGCCCCCGCGCGCTGATGGCCTTGGTCGTTCTGCTGGCTGCCGGTACCGGCTTCGGTCTGCTGCGTTCTGATCCGCCTGTCGCAGAGCTGCACCTGAGTGGTCGTACGATGGGCACCACCTATAGCGTGAAATACCGCCAAGTTCCGGATACTCCCTCGAAGGAAACGATGCAGATCGAAGTCGACGCATTGCTCGCCGAGATCAATCGCACCATGTCCACCTATGACCCGGAATCGGAACTGTCGCGCTTTAATCGTCTGCGCACCACCGATTGGGTATCCACATCCGCTTCGCTCCGTGAAGTGCTCAACGCCGCGATGGAGATCGGCGCCCAGAGCGAAGGTGCCTTTGACATCACGGTGGGCCCCCTGGTCAATCTGTGGGGGTTCGGCCCGGAGATTCACCCTGACCGAATCCCGCTTGAAACGGACATCATTGCTGCGCGTGCGCGCAGCGGACTTGATAAGATTACACTCAGCGCGACCCAATCAGCGGTACGCAAGCACCGACCTGATGTCTTCTTGGATCTTTCTGGGATCGCCAAGGGGTATGGGGTGGACCGGGTGGCGGAACTCATGACCGCGCACGGTATTGACCATTATATGGTTGAGATCGGTGGCGAGATACGGGTACGTGGTCTCAAAGGGCACGAGACACCCTGGCGGATCGCGATTGAGAAACCATTGTCGGGCGAACGGTCGGTGCACACGATGCTGGCGCTCAGCGATATTGCTCTCGCGACCTCGGGGAATTATAGGAACTTTTTCGAAATCGACGGTCGACGCTATTCCCATACCATCGATCCGACCACCGGGCGGCCGGTTGATCATCATTTGGTGTCGGTGACGGTGTTGGCGCAAACCAGCATGAGCGCCGATGCCTGGGCCACCGCGTTTCAGGTGCTAGGGCCTGAGCGTGGCATGGCCATCGCCGAACGGCTTCAGCTTCCCGTTCTCTTCGTCATCGAACATGATGGACAATTTGAGGAACGTGTCTGCTGTGGATTCCAACGGTACCGGAAACAGGAGCTGTCATGACAACTTTTCTGGTGACCTTTCTTGTCATAGGAATTGCCATCCTGGCCATGGCGGTGGGTGTCCTGCTCGGTCGTCGCCCGATCGGCGGCAGTTGTGGCGGTCTTGAACGCCTTGGTCTGGAGTGCGATGCCGGCTGCGACAAACCTTGCCCGGAACGTCTCGCCCGTATGCAGTCACAAAGCAGAGAGCAGTAGATGGCGCTCTGAAACACTCTCGTGATAACCCTGCAGATCCACTCCTGTAGCTAGCCAACGATGATGATCCTCGAAAGGATGGTCGCGTGTGAACCACTCTTCCCACTTGTTCATGCTCTTTCTGTGTTTACGGTGTAGCGCCCGTCGTGTCTTCCAAGTCGGTCTTGGGACTGCGTTCATCGCCCTCGGGCTGCCGTTTCTCGCCTTCGCAGAAACCGAACCACACACAGGGATCGACTTGACCACCGCCCCGGTGGGGTATTTTGCGCTGTGCATCTTTGTCCTGGCGTATGCGCTGGTCATGTCCGAGGAGTTTACCCATCTCAAAAAGTCCAAACCTGTGATTTTGGCTGCCGGCATCATTTGGGGGGCCATCAGCCTAGCGTCTCCCGATAGTCAGGCTGAGTTTATTGAAAACGCCTTCCGACATAATCTGATGGAATACGCGGAACTGATGCTGTTTTTGCTGGTCGCCATGACCTACATCAACGCCCTCGATGAACGACTCGTGTTCGACTCGATCCGGGTGTGGCTGGTTCGCAAAGGATTCAGCTACCGGCAACTCTTCTGGATCACGGGGATCCTGGCATTTTTCATTTCGGCGGTGGCGGACAATCTCACCACCGCTCTCCTGATGTGTGCCGTCGTCATGGCGGTGGGCGCCCATAGTCCACACTTTGTCAGTCTCGCGTGCATCAATATTGTGGTGGCGGCCAATGCAGGGGGAGCGTTCTGTCCGTTCGGCGATATCACGACTTTGATGGTGTGGCAAAAGGGAATCTTGGAATTCTTTGGATTTTTTCAGCTGTTTATCCCCTCAGCCGTGAACTTCCTTGTGCCAGCCGCGATCATGCATTATGCCGTTCCTCGCATGTCCCCGCCTTCGTCTTCTGATACGGTCCAGATGAAGGTCGGGGCCAAACGCATTATTGGGCTGTTTTTCCTCACGATTTGCACCGCAGTCAGTTTTCACAATTTTCTGCATCTGCCCCCGGTCCTCGGGATGATGACCGGATTTTCGTACCTTGGATTGTTTGGGTATTACCTGAACCGGAAAGAGCAACGTTTTTTAGCCGACAACGAAGAGGGAATCGGCGATGTCCTCCCGTTCGACGTATTTCGAAAGGTTGCCCGCGCGGAGTGGGACACGCTGTTGTTCTTCTACGGTGTCGTCATGTGTGTCGGTGGCCTCGGCCATATCGGCTATATGGCCTTGGCCTCCGAAGTCCTCTACTCCCAGTGGGGGCCAACTTTCGCCAACATTACAATCGGCCTTTTATCGGCGATTGTCGACAACATCCCGATCATGTTCGCAGTGCTGACGATGAACCCGTCCATTTCTGAAGGGCAATGGTTGCTCGTGACGCTGACGGCTGGAGTAGGGGGTAGTCTCCTCTCCATCGGATCGGCGGCCGGCGTTGCGCTAATGGGGCAGGCGAAAGGGAAGTACACGTTCTTCAGCCATCTCAAGTGGACTCCGGCTATTGCGCTGGGATATGGTGCGAGTATCCTCGTACACATGTGGGTGAATGCGCATACATTCTAGCGGGAAGATTTTTAGGAGTCATAAGAGAGCCTGCGCGAGCGAGCGGCCTCACTTCTGCGGACATCCTTCCTGTCTTCCTAACCCTGACTGCGAAGAGATCGCAGGTGTTCCGAAAGTTTGCCTTGATTTCTACTCATCTGCCTGTGTAGCTTCTAGTCTCGTTTGAATTTCCGGTGTATCTGGATTGTCCGGTCGTTGACCTCTCGATCTACCATTCGTCGGCACACGAACGATTCCCGTTTGACAATTCTCGATCCACCGTAAGGACGAACACCCGTTCTCCAAACGGCGCCCGATAGTCATGGTGCCGCGCTGACATAGACCAGTGGTGACCTCACAGATCGATGTCTGGGGTCAGTCGACGATGAGAGTCCCTGAAAGGATGGTCGTGCGTGAATAGTTCTTTCTTTTTTCGTTTTTCCCAGATCAGTCTGGCTTCCGCGTTCCTCATCTTCGGATGGCCTTCCCTCACATTCGCTGAGACGGAAGGGCACGCCTTGATCGATTTGACCACCGCGCCAGTGGGGTATTTTGCCCTGTGCATATTTGTCCTGGCCTATGCGCTGGTGATGTCCGAGGAGTTTACCCATCTCAAGAAATCTAAACCGGTGATTCTTGCTGCCGGAATCATCTGGGGGGCGATAAGCCTGGCTTCCCCTGACAGTCAGGCTGAACTCGTTGAGAACGCGTTCCGGCACAATCTGTTGGAATATGCGGAACTGATGCTGTTCTTGCTGGTCGCGATGACCTATATCAACGCCCTCGACGAACGATTGGTCTTCGAATCGATCCGGGCGTGGCTGATCCGCAAAGGGTTCAGTTACCGGGAACTCTTCTGGATCACTGGGGGTCTCGCGTTTTGTATTTCACCGGTAGCGGACAATCTCACCACCGCCCTCTTGATGTGTGCCGTGGTCATGGCAGTGGGCGCCCACAGCCCTAAATTTGTCAATTTATCCTGCATCAATATTGTGGTGGCGGCCAATGCAGGCGGCGCGTTCAGCCCTTTCGGGGATATCACGACCCTGATGGTGTGGCAAAAGGGGCTCCTTGATTTCTTCGATTTCTTTTTCCTCCTGATCCCCGCAGCGGTGAACTTCCTTGTGCCTGCCACGTTCATGCATTATGCCGTCCCCCGCATCTCACCTCCCCCGTCCGCTGAATCGGTCCAGATGAGAACCGGGGCTAAACGCATCATGGGGTTGTTTCTTCTCACGATCTGCACCGCAGTCAGCTTTCATAATTTCCTGCATCTGCCCCCAGTCCTAGGAATGATGACCGGATTTTCGTACCTTGGATTCTTTGGCCATTACCTGAAGCGGAAAGAGGAACGTTACTTGGCCGACAACGAAGAGCGGATCGGTGATATCCTCCCGTTTGATGTGTTCCGAAAGGTGTCCCGCGCGGAGTGGGACACGCTGCTATTCTTCTACGGTGTCGTCATGTGTGTCGGCGGCCTCGGCCATCTCGGTTATATGGCCTTGGCCTCCGAAGTGATGTACACGCAGTGGGGTCCGACCTTCGCCAACATCACGGTCGGAATCTTATCGGCGATTATCGACAATATCCCGATCATGTTCGCGGTGTTGACGATGAACCCAGCCATTTCTGATGGTCAATGGTTGCTCGTGACGTTGACGGCCGGAGTGGGGGGCAGCCTTCTCTCAATCGGATCGGCGGCCGGGGTTGCGTTGATGGGGCAGGCGAAAGGAAAATATACGTTCTTCAGCCATCTCAAGTGGGCTCCGGCGATTGCGCTGGGGTATGCCGCGAGCATTCTTGCGCACATGTGGATCAATGCACGTATGTTCTGAGCGGGAGATCGTAGAAGAATCAAGTCGTCTTAGTCTACCGTTGACCGTTTTCTGGACCTGATCAGAGTCTCCTCCACCAACATCCAAATATAGAATTGGGGCGGATGACGGGGTTTGGACCACAACCTTCAGACCCCCAATTCAGCGTTCAACCCAACTCATGACGTCACTCATACGGACTGTGCGCTCTTCACGAACGATTGACATCTGCGTACCTAGTGCATACGATACAGGCACATTAACGACAGGATTGGCTATGCGCACCACGCTAGATCTCAACCAGAAGCTCATCCGGGAACTCATGGATGTGACCGCTGCGAAAACGAAAACAGAGGCGATTCATCAGGCGGCAGCCGAGTTGATCCGGAGAAAAAAGTTGGATCAACTTAAATCGTTGAGCGGCACTATTCACCTTGACCTCAACTGGAAGAGCTTGGAGCAAGCTGAGATCAGCCATCAAGCTGTGTTGAAACGCCGCCGTCATGGTCATCGCTGACACGTCAGTTTGGATCCCCTTCTTTAATCGCCCAGATTCCCACGAAAAGATCTCCCTCGACATGCTCATTGACGCAGACGAGGTTGCGTTGGTCGGTGTCGTGCTGGCTGAAGTGCTTCAGGGTTGCCGAACTCCGTCTGAACGAACCACACTTTCCGAATCTCTTTTAGCCTTACGCTACTTTGAAGTGACTCAGACCACATGGCTCCGAACAGGTGATCTTTCGGCGCAGTTGCTCCGCAAAGGAGTCACGTTGCCTCTGTCGGATCTACTCATCGCCGCCTTGGCAATCGAACACGATTGTCGCGTTTACAGTCTGGATGCTCATTTCAAGAAGATTCCAGGCCTACGGCCATACCTGCCAGTACCGAACTGACGGTCTTACCGCAATCGGCGTTGAGCTACAGACCTCCGTCTACACAGCCATATGAGTAGGGATAGAAGAGAACGGAGTGGATGACTGGCACCCAACTGGCGACGTCCAGGTCCATAACCCAGTGGTCTGCTGCTATCTCGTGCTGTTCTGGATTTCTCGATCCGTCGTAAACACGAACACCCGCTCACTGAGCTGCACATCGATATCGGTAAACAGGCCAAGGACTTTGGCACCGGTAATCTCGCTGACCTGTTCGCAGAGCTTCTCACGGCCTTGCGCAATCAGGTTCTGTCGGATCTGCTTGACCATCTCCACACCCTCGGTGGTTTTGGCCAATTGTCGTTCAGCCGGCGTCAGCACGCCCTTCAACCGAACAACTACCAGATCGCGGGCGACCAGCGCCCGGACTTCATCAGGGCCTCGCCCCATAAACTCTTGCTCGAACTTGATGACGGCGTTCCGGATAGAGTTTTCCATAGCTTCGACCGTGGAGATTATAAAGGCGCAGAAAGGGATGAACAAGTACCACGCTTAGGCCTTTCGTCGATTGAGTCAGGGTTGCGATGGGCCTTTCGTTCCATGCACGAATGGATGGAAGCCCTGATCCGGCATTTCAGGCTTGACCCTTTCCTCGACCCCATATTATTCATGGAGTCGGATTCTGTCAGATGGCAATGTTGCTTCCCCACGAGATTGATCGTGGAGAGGCAGGACGCCTACTTTGATCCTTGCATGGCCGTAGGGCGACTCGCAGTCGATTGAGGGGCCGGTCGCAGTACAAGCCAACCGTTCGGGTTCAGATCGAACGGTTGGCTTTTATTTTGGAAACACGAGCGAGGTATCGATGTCCCTGTGTTTCTTGATCCCATTGCTTCCACTTGTAGCCGCCTTGATCGTCATCTGCGGCAAAGAATCGACGCGATACGCTCGCGCAAAGATTGCTGCGTGGCCGATCGGACTGGCGTTTGGTTGCTCTTTTGCCACGATTTATGTGGTGACCACGGAAGGGCCGCTCGTATTTCGATTCTACGATCCCGCAACACCCATCGGGGCAACCATCCCGATCGGCCTATATATTGACCGATTGAGCGCCGTGATGATGACTTTGATCTCTGGAATCGGCACGATCATTTATACCTATTCCGTCGAGTACATGTATCAAGATTCGCACCAGCGCCGTTATCTCGCATTGATTGCCGTTGCCGTGTTCGTCCTCCTCTGCCTGGTTTCCAGCGCTAATCTCTTGATGCTGTTCGTATTCTGGCAGGTACTGAGCTATCTCCTATATATCTTGGTCCACAATCATAGCCATCGTGACACACTGGAGAGTGCGTTTCGTACGTTCACTCTGCTGCGGGTCGGTGATGTGGCCTTCTTGGGCGGGATCGCCCTGACCTACTCGCTCTATGGAACATTGGAATTTCCGGATCTGTTTGCCGTTGCGGCCCAGTCGACGGCAACTGTGTCACCGTTTCCCGGGCTTGAGCTCGATGGCCACACGGCCGTCACGCTGTTCCTGCTGGTCGGAGGTATGAGCAAATCCGCTCAGTTTCCCTTCCACGTCTGGCTCCCGCGCTATCTGTATGCGCCAACATCCGTCACCGCCCTATTGCATGCCGGCATCATCAATGCCGCTGGGTTTCTCATCAACCGCATGGCCCCTCTATTCGGCATGAGTTCGACCACGCTGCATATCGCCCTCTTCATCGGGATGCTGACCGCTGTCGCCGGGGCCACGATGATGCTCGTCCAAAACGACATTAAGAACATGCTCGGATTTTCTACGATCGGCCAAATGGGCTATATGGTCATGGAGTGCGGTCTGGGTGCGTTTTCCCTCGCGGTCTTTCATCTGATCGCGCACGGACTTTTCAAGGCTACGGTCTTCTTAAACTGTGGGAACGTCATCCACAACGCCAGACAAGAGCCATCGCTCCCCCATCCCAAGCATCAGGCGGAGGATGAACCCTATTCTCCTCTGACGTGGACCACCGGGTTCTTCACGACCCTCCTGATCCCGCTGCTCATTCTGCTGGCGACGCACGGTGTGTTACAGATTCCACTTTTAGAATCCCAGGGGACCGTTATTTTTCTTTTCTTTATTTGGATCACGTCCTCGCAAGCCATTCTGACTCTGACGCGACTACGCGCCGTTGCCTCCTGGAAGGTATCGGCCGCCATGTTGGTGACGCTTCTGTTTGTCGTATTTGTTTATTTGTTTGCTGTCGAAACGTTCACGGCGTTCTTGTATCCAAATCCTGACGAGGTCGCCTCGTACTTCAAGGCTGCGGAGCTCCCCACCTGGCTGTTCGACCTCATCCTCATCGTCTCGACACAACTGACGATCGCTGGCTGGATCTACCTCTACATGCGCGCGCATGGACAAACTATGTGGAGTCCCCCGTGGATCGGCGCGCTTCGTATTCGTTTCTACGCTGTGGTGCTCAATCGACTGTATGTTGATCCGGTGTTGCATCGAGCGGCTCAGGTCCTGACCTCTGCGATCCATCGACTAGATAAATTGTCCCATGAGCGTAAGCTTTGACCGAGACCTAATACACTCTATAGAATTCACTTCCGCAAGACGCAGAGGACGCACGGACGATCCACGAAGGCGTTTGAGAAGACACGTTCCGGACCAGTCACCTTGACTGACATGAAGACTCCGTATTAATGGTTAGCCTGCTGTTCGCCGGACTGAGGCCCATGTTGAGACGACAGAGTAGGATAATGGATGCTACTCGCCACCGAGGAGACGGATCGTGTTGCAGTTGCTCATGCTGAGCATTCCAATTTTTCTGCTCCTTGCCTCCGGCATCGTGATGTTCGGCAGTGATGCACTAGGCATCAGGCGTGAGACACTGGCCGCCTATCCGATCGGACTGGCGTTCTTAGGTTCAGTCCTCACATTGTATTTCGTCACAGGCGAAGGTCCGATCGTCATTCAATTCTACAACCCGTTTTCGGCAGCATCGCTGATCATTCCTCTCGGTTTCTATGTCGATCGGCTGAGTGCGGTCATGATGACGCTCATCACCTTCGTCAGCATGCTCATCTTTGTCTATTCCATGAACTACATGTACCAGGATGGTCATGCTCGTCGATATCTGTCCCTGATCTGTCTGACGGACTTCGTCCTGATTTGCATGGTGTCGAGCTCCAACCTGATGATGCTGTTCCTGTTTTGGCAACTGCTGAGTTATCTCCTCTATCTCCTCGCACACAACCATGCGCATGCCGGAACGTTAGCCGGCGCGTTCAAAACCTTTACGATCCTCCGAGTGGCGGATACGGCTTTTCTGGCTGGTATTGTGCTGGCGTTCCAGCTTTATGGCACCTTGGAATTCCACGAATTATTTGTGCGCGCGGCCGAGATGACGATGACCATTACATTGTGGCCCGGCATGGACATCAGCGGCACCACGGCGGTCACGTTTCTGATTTTTATCGGAGCCATGGGCAAGTCGGCGCAATTTCCACTGCACCTCTGGCTGCCAGGTTCTCTGTTCGCCCCGACGCCGGTCCACGCAATGCTGCACGCCGGCATCATCAATGCCGGAGGCTTTTTGATTAATCGGTTGGCTCCGCTCTTTGGATTAAGTTCCACGACACTCCACATTGCGTTTGTCGTGGGGACGATCACGGCAGTTCTCGGCGCCTCCATGATGCTGGTGCAGAGCGACATCAAGAAAACGCTCGGCTTCTCCACGATCGGTCAAATGGGCTATATGATCATGGAGTGCGGCCTTGGGGCGTTTTCGTTGGCCGTCTTTCATCTGATCGCCCATGGCCTCTTTAAAGGCACCGTCTTTTTGTACTGCGGCAACGTGATTCACAAGACCCGGCAGGATCCTCATTTCCCTCACACAGACCACGCGGGCACTGATGAACCTGGATTCTCTCGACTGACCTGGTCTACTGGGTTCGTCACGACTCTGTTTATCCCACTGCTTATTCTGCTGGCCACGCACGGCGTCCTGCGCATTCCGCTGCTCGAATCACAAGGAACCGTGATCATTCTCTTTTTCATCTGGATCACGTCTTCACAGGCCATCTTGACGCTTACACGGCTTCGTGCTGTTGCATCCTGGAAGGTATCGGCCACCATGTTGGTCACATTGTTGTTTATCGTCCTCACCTATTTGTTCGCCGTTGAGTCATTCACCGCCTTCCTCTATCCGAACCCGGATGAGGTGGCAGCCTACTTTAAGGCAGCAGACCTTCCCAACTGGCTTTTCGATCTCCTCATCATCGGCGCGACCGGCTTGACCGTACTCGGCTGGTACTACCTGTATTTAAAAGCCCACGGGCACAGCGTCTGGACCCCGCCCTGGATTGATGGGCTGAGGGTTCGTCTCTACCCGCTGTTTATGAATCGGCTCTACGCTGATGAAATCTATCAGTCGGTTGGCTTGAAGACCGGTCAGGTGATCCATCGGATCGACAAACTGGAACGCGGGTGGTCTCGATGATGGACATCGTGCTGTCATGGGTGCTGGCCGGTATCCCGCTCGTGGGCGCACTCGTGGGCCTCGGCTCCTGGTCGGACCCGGAACGTGTGAAGCACACATCCATCATTTGTTCGACCCTCAGTTTAGTGTCGGTCATGGGACTCGCCGGTTTCCTGACGACACCTCCCAGTGGATGTCTGTCGTTGTACTTGCTGCCGCTGGTTGCCCTGACATCGGTGTTGAGTCATCCGCTCGGATCCGACCACCGGCTTGCATGGGTTATGACATTGGTCTGTTTGGGCTTGGGGCTGGGGACACTGACGACTCACGACCTCTCGGGGTCTTTCTTTCTCATCTTGTTGCTGATTGCGCTGATCATCCTGCTCCATCGCCATCACACGACGCTGTGGCCGATGTCGTGGTGGGGCGTCGCCCTGCTGATCCTTGGCCTGGTGTGTGTAGGGATCTCGATGATCGCCGACCCACCCGTTTCATCCATCGCTGCACTGGTGACATGCGCGGTACTGCTTCCATTGGTCCCCCTTCATGGGAGTTACCTCACGACCGTCACCCGACTACCTGGGAACTTACCTTCATTTATCGTCGTGTTGCTGCCGATCATCGGATTTCATCGATTGCCCCTCATCTTGTCTACGGCTCCGGAAGAGGTCTTGGCCGTCGTACGGATCTTGGCGTTGTTGGGAGCACTCTATGCCGGAATCAAAGCGCTGGCCCAATCCCGAGTCCGACTCATCTTGGGGTATGGAAGTCTTTCCTTTTTTTCAATCGTGTGGTGGTTTGCCACAACCACTGGTTTCACCACACCTCAGGGAGCTCTTTTAGTCGGCGCCGTCGGCCTGGCAACCAGCGGACTTTTGATTGCCTGGCAGGTGATTCGTACGCGATACGGCGACGATGTGGACCCACAATCCATCAGTGGTCTCGCTGCCGCCATGCCACAATACGCCGTGCTGCTCTCGCTCTTGGGCCTCGCCGCGATGGGCATTCCGCCGTTCGGCGTGTTTGCCGGATTCATGGGATTATTGCTGACCTCGCCGCATGTGTCAGTGTTCGGCCTGTTCCTCGTCCTGGCGGCCTGGCTGGCAGCCTCATGGTACATCATGCAAATGGTGCAGCAACTATTGTTCGGCGCAAGTCGGGCTGATTTGCGGCACACCGATCTCCTGAAACCGGAATTAGCCTCCCTGTGGATCATCGTCGTGGTTCTCTTGGCATTGGGTCTCGCTCCTTCCTCTCTGTTTGCACCGGAGCAGCCCATCCTTGACCAAACTGCGCTGGCCCTGGAGTTATTCGCATGGCCGAACTAGACCAGTCCCTCGACATCGAATCTCGGCGGATGGAACTCCGTGGAATCGTCCGCTTGGCCGGGGAAGTCATCGCCCAATACTGGCCGATGCGTACCTTCGTCCACCACAATCCCCTCCATAGCATCGAATACCTCTCGTTTGAAGAAGCGGTTCGTCGCGGAAAGCAATTTGTCGGGGGTAACGGCTATTTGCTGGGCCATGTGTATCGGAAATTCCTCAGAACCGGGCGCATCCATGCACCGCATATCGATGAGGCGCTCAAGCCGCTGGTCGTCGACAAGTCTATTCTGCTCGGTACACACCGAATCACCCACGGAACTGTCTTGCGTGCCTGCCTTGCTGAGGGACTCTGCAGTCCGGTCGTGGAACCGTTGGACGACCAATTGCCCGACCCCTCGCGTCGGCTCACCGACGACCTCGCCGCCAGACTTCGACCCGTCACAGTCTTCCCCGACCTCTCGGAGCGGATCGACACCCTGGTGAGACGAGACGAAGCAGCGCTGGGACGGTGGCTGACCCTCTCACACTGGTGCGATGATACCCTCGGCACTCAGATCGTCCAGCAGATCAACGATCAGCTAATCAAATGGTGCGAGGCCTTTCTCGACGAAGGCCATGCCACGTGGGCCATGCCGGAGCGAGAAAAGGGACTCTATGCCGCCTGGAAAGCGATCGCCTCTCACGAATGGTCGATCTGCGACATTAAAGACGGCGGAATCAAGATCGCTCGACTGCCGGACTATCCGGAAGATGCACTCCTTGAAAGCTTGGATGCGATGGGAATCCCCGCCGAGCTGCGACAGGACTATCTCTCGTTGCAATTGACTGCCCTACCTGGATGGGCCGGCTTTATCAAGTGGCGTGGAGAGGAACGAGACTATCCCTGGCAACAGGCCTATCCGGCCGGTTTGGTGAAGTTCTTAGCCATTCGCCAGTGGTATGCGCGCGAACTGACTCAAAAAGCCTGCCTGGAACATCTCGGCATCGAGGGCCGCTTCGATGCTGTAACGGACTACATGCATGGCCATGCCGAAGAATATTATTTGAGACGGCAACGAGTGGCCGGCCTCTTGCCCGCTCTGTATGCGGAGGAGGTAGATCGGCTGGCTCATCGCCGAGGTACCGGCTGGAAAGCCGTGCTCGATCGATACAAAACGGATGTTGTTCCCCGTCAGGAAATGGCCAAGCTCCGTGGCGCTGCCAAAAAGCTCCTCGCGCTGGCTGGATATCTGGGAATCGATACGCCACACCTGAGCGAGTGTTCGGCAACGGATCTCAAGCAACTCGTAGATTGGATGGAGGCGTTTCCAGAATCGGAACATGGGCCGGTCTGGCTCAAGGCCTTGGAAGCAAGCTACCAAGAACAACTGCTGCAAGCACTTCGCACCAAATCCTACGACCCTGACCCCCCGGCCGGCAACCGCCCCTATTCACAATCAGTCTACTGTATCGATGTGCGCTCCGAACCCTTTCGTCGACACCTCGAATCGGTCGGATCCCATGAAACCTACGGGTTTGCCGGCTTCTTTGCTGCGTTCATTCGCTACCGAGCGTGGGGGAAGGAACACGATACGGAACAGTTTCCGGTGATCATGCGGGCAAAGAACGAAGTCCGTGAAATTCCTCGAAGCTACCTGGACCACAAGGTTCTGAAGCAGCAGGCGCGCGCGCGATGGGCCCACGCCGGCCACACCCTTCTGCACGACTTGAAGGAGAACGTCGTCACTCCCTACGTCATGGTGGAATCCTTAGGTTGGTTCTATGGCCTCCCAATCTTTTGTAAAACGCTGATACCGGCGCTGTACCATCGGCTGACCTCATGGCTCAGGCAGCTTTTAGCGCCTACACTACCGACCACCCTCACGGTCGATAAACTCGCACCCGGTGATACCGCCGAGATGCTCACTGCCGAACAGCATACTCTGATCAGGAAAGCTCTACATGAAAGATTGGGGCTGCGCAGCTCCAAGATTGCCCCCGCGTTTGTCGAGGCCTTGCGCCGCCGCGCGCTCGGGATGGAGGAGGATCCTCAGTCGCCCACCTTGATCCAAGAGGCCACTCGCATGCATCTGACTTCCGAGGCGGTCGATGAGTTCGTGGAAACGCTCCACCGGCATTACGATCTGACCGCGAGAGCTGTTTCTCGGCACAAGGAACGGCTCACTCGAACCGGTTTCACATTAGAAGAGCAAGTCCTGACCGTCGATACCGCACTCCGCATGATGGGCTTGACGAAGAACTTTGCTCGCCTGGTCTTGTTCTGCGCTCATGGCAGCACTTCCGACAACAATCCATACGAATCAGCCTTGGACTGCGGGGCATGCGGTGGCAATGAAGGTAAGCCCAACGCCCGAGTCCTGGCGTTCATGGCGAATAATCAAAACGTGCGAGAGCGACTAAAAAAAACCGGCATCGAGATTCCCTCTGATACGCATTTCCTAGCCGGACAAATGAATACCACCACCGACGAGGTGCAGCTCTTCGACCTGGAGGACGTCCCGCCGACTCACCGGGCGGACCTGTCTCGTCTGCAAGACGATCTTGGTGCCGCCTCCCACCTCACGAGCCAGGAACGATGTCAGCGCTTTCCCGACATTCAACAGACGCTTCCGGAGCGGACCGCTCATGCGCATGTTCGTCGGCGGAGTGTCGATTGGAGCCAAGTTCGTCCCGAGTGGGGGCTCTCAAGCAATACCGCGTTCGTCATTGCTCGTCGTGAATTGACTCAAGGACTCGACCTGAGCGGGCGGGTGTTTTTGCACTCATACAACCATCGGGAAGATTCAAATCTTCGATTGCTCGAAGTGCTACTCACCGCTCCTCAAGTCGTGGCACAATGGATCAACATGGAGCACTATTTTTCAGCGGTGGACAACGACGTGTACGGCAGCGGCAGTAAGATTTACCACAACGTGGTGGGGCGGTTCGGCATCATGTCCGGGCCGTGGAGCGATCTGCGATTGGGGTTGGCGAGGCAAACCGTCATGAACGGTGACATGCCGTACCACGAGCCGATGCGGCTGCTGACGATTGTGGAGGCCCCGCGGAAAGGGATCGAGAAACTTATCGCGCGACATGATGTGCTGCAACACTATTACCACAACGAATGGGTACATCTCGTCGTGCTCGATCCTCACGACGGAGGCTGGTACCGATATCAACCGAACGGAGAATGGACCTGTATCCCTCCCCAGGGGATCGAAGCGGTAAAATAGTCTCGCCAGAGGAGGCCGAAGCCGGAAAGGAGCGTTCTGATGGGCAACCTAAGTTTGCATCCGATGAAGGAAATTCGCGTGATTGTCGCGGGAGAACATCGCCCGTTCGTGACTGATCTATTGGACCGCGTTCACGCGAGTGGCTACACGATCATCGGAAATATTTCTGGGAAGGGGCATCATGGCGTTCGTGAAGCCCACTTCATGTTCAGCGAGCAGGAGAGCCTTGAGATGATTTTGACGGTCGTGCCAGAGGACAAGGTTGAGCCGATCCTCGCCGGCCTTCGCCCGATCTTCGAACGACATTCCGGCTTCGTGTACGTGGCCGATGTGGCCGTCAGTCGACAGGAGTATTTTGGGAAGAAATAGCCTTTCACGTCTTCCTGCTTGGGAGTCACTGAGGTAGCCTTGATCTATTCTCCGCTTCCGTGGGATTGCATCAGGATGCAGAGTTGCTATCTAGCGCTTACGGTTCAACTATATTTCTTCAATCGTCGATCCAACGAGAATCGGGTGAGGCCCAACTGTTTGGCCGCGAGGCTCTTGTTGTAGTCTGCCAGCCGTAACGTTTCCTCGATAATCGACTCTTCAATTTGATCCAGCGTTTGCTTCCCGACATGCATTTCGATTCGGATAAGCCGTTCTTCTCCGACCGAAACGGCGGTGGCTGTCTGTTTGACCGTGTCATGCAATTCGCGAGGCAGGTAATCGGCCGTCAACGTTTGACCGGCACAGAAGATCATGGCTCGCTCGATGATATTCTCAAGCTCTCGAATATTCCCCGGGTAGTGATACCGTTCTAAAACCACTCGTGCCTCGGCGTCCAATTCAGGAACTGGCTTGCCAAACTCTTGGGCAAACCGCATGATAGTCCGTTGGCAGAGTGGGAGAATGTCCTCCACACGTTTACGCAGGGGAGGAATCTCAAACGTGACGACGTTGAGACGGAAGTAAAGATCTTCTCGAAAGATTCCACGTTCCACATCTTTCTTGATTTCTCGATTCGTTGCAGTGATCAGGCGAAAGTCTACGCCCAGATCATCGGTGCTTCCCAACCGTCGGAACGACCGCTCCTGGATTACCCGCAACAACTTGGCCTGCATCGCCATATCCAGATCGCCGATTTCATCGAGGAACAGCGTTCCCCCCTCTGCTTTTTCGAGCAGCCCGAGTTTGCGTTGATTCGCGCCGGTAAAGGCTCCTCGCTCGTATCCAAACAATTCGCTCTCAAAGAGCTCCTTTGGAATGGCGGTGCAATTGACCCCCACGAACGGCCCGGACGCTCTGGGTCCATTGTGGTGGATGACTCTTGCCATAAACTCTTTGCCTGTTCCCGTTTCACCCAGCAGCATGACAGAAGATTTTGGATTCTCCGCCACTCCACGAACCTGTTCCAGCAAGTGTTTCATCGCGGGGCTATGGGCTTCGAGACCGTTTAAGTGGAACTGATTTGCTTGACCACTCAATTCGGCTTCTAGTCGGCGGCGAAGCTTCAGCATGTCAACCGCGCGAGCTGTCACCGCATCAAGCCCTTCAAGGTCAACCGTTTTGATGAGGAAATCATACGCCCCTAGTTTCATAGCCTCCACCGCGTCCTGCACGGAGCCATAGGCCGTCAACATGATCACGAGCGCGGCGGGAGCCAGGTGACGGATATGCTTGAGGGCGTCAAGGCCGTTCATGCCGGGCATTTTGAGGTCAAGCAGCACAAGCTCCGGGTGTTTGTGCTGGAGTGCATCCATCAATGCTTCCCCGGATTCATATCCAACGGCGAAATGTCCTTGTCTGGTCAGACGCTTGACAATCGCCGTGCGAATAACCTGCTCGTCATCTGTCACAAACACCGTTGCGCGCATGGAATTAGACCTTGTTTGAGATTGGTTCCTGATCTAGAGGCAGCCACACACCGAGAATCGTCCCCTTTCCGACCTCGCTGGTGACATAGATATCGCCCCCGTGAGCCTCCACAATATTTTTGCAAATCGCCAGCCCTAGTCCTGTGCCGCCGCGCTTTCCCGCAGTCACAAACGGCTGAAATACCTGGCCGAGGAGTTCCAGCGGGATCCCATGTCCGACGTCTTTCACTTGAATCATGATGCCGGGCCGGTCTTCGCGGAACAATTCATCCGCCGTGATCTGAATCGGCTCACCCCTTATGGGCGTGGCATCGATCGCGTTGTGTACGACGTTCAAGAGCACCTGTCTGAGCTGGTCTCGATCTGCATGGATCTCGCTGATCATGGGAGAAACATTTGTCTTAATGGAGAGTTCTTTCTCATCCAATCGGACCTTCAGCAGATTTGACACCTCATCGACAAGCTGTACAAGATCGACGCGAGTCGGTGCAAGCCGGCGAACCCGTGCAAAATCAACGATCTCGTTGACGATGCGATCCAATCGTCGAGTTTCTGACAGAATGACCTCAATCTCCCTCCGCTTCGCATCGTCGGCCTCGAATTCATCCAAGAGGACTTTTGCCGTCGAACCGATCCCGACGAGGGGGTTTCTGAGCTCGTGCGCGATACCCGCCGCGACCTGCCCCAACGTGGCAAGATTTTCCGCCCGGTTCAGCCGGACCTGTAAGCTTTCGAGGGCGGTGATATCGATATTGAAACCCATGTAGATGATGTCGGAAGAATCAAAATCCATAATCGGTACATGACGGCTTAAAATCTTTCGGACATTACCGTCATCGTGGACGAACCGGAAGATCGTTTCACAAGGCCGCCCTTCGGCAACAGCCTGAGCCAGAGTCATAAGCACACCGTTCCGGTCCTCGGGATGAATGCGCTGGAGAAAAGTGGACGGTGCGACTTCTTCTTCTGGGTTGAGACCGGCCAACTGCTGGTTATATCGATTGCTGAATGTGACCTTCACCCCCTTCGTCATCACAATGCCCACCGGAGCGTGATCCACCAGACCACGGTACTTGGCCTCCGACGTGGACAAGTAGGCATTCAATTTCTTAAGTGCGTAGGCCGATTGTTGAAGCTCCTCCACATCTTGGCGGATCCGTGCGCTCATCTTTCCCATCACTCGTGTAAGCTCGCCGATTTCATCTCTGCGTTCGAGTGAAGGAATGACGGGAACCGTTTCCCCACTGCCTGAACTCACCGTCTTCGATAAGTCGACGAGAGGAGCCGCTATCGATTGTGCGATATACGCTTGCCCCGCAATGACAAGAGCAAGGGTCACCACAGCACCGATCAACATGATGGTAATCGCCCAATACTGATCGTAGCTTAGTTGTGCCAACTCCGCCTTCGTCGTTTGCCGCTCCAACTCATCGAAGCGTTTCATCCAGTCTCGAATCTCAACCATCATCTCTCTGCTTTTCCCGCTCTGAATATACCGGACTGCCGCTGCAGGGAATCCGTTTTGGACGTCGTAGATATACTTCTCTTTTTCATCGACAAATTGAGTGACCAGCCTGTGAAGTTCTCGGAATGGCGGGTCCTCTTCAGGCGGAAGTCTTCCGGCCAACTCTCGTTCAAAGGTAAGAAGCGTCCTTTTCCCCTCTTCGAAACTATTCAAATATCGCTCGTCCTTTGTGAGAACATATCCCAGGAAGGTAGTTTCCAGGTCGGCGACCGATCGCATGTATTGGGCGGCCGTCTTCTGCAGGACATAACTGGCGTTCAGTCGTTCTTCATCGTCAAAAAATGTCAGCAATCCCATGTAGGTCATCGTACCCAACAGGAGCAGAAAGAGCAGCGGCACCACCGGAATCAGTAGTAGTTTGGGGAGAATCGGGAGATCATCGAACAACTTATACTTGAGTTGCATTTGGTTAAGACTCTATCTGATCGAAATCCTACCGAATCCCAGTTCTCAACATTCGATACACCCAACGGCGGTCACGGTTTGTCGACCCTACCTAACTGTGCGCACCTACTGTGCACCCGGAAAATCCCCTGGAGTTAAGGTCCTGCCCACGGACAACATCATTGCACGCTCTATCATGTTTTGAAGCTCCCGCACATTCCCGGGAAAGGTATATTGTTGAAGCTGCTTAGCGGCTCGGGGATCGATGTCAGTGACATCTTTTCCCAGTTCTACCCCATATTTCATCATGAAGAGCTTGGCGAGAGGGATGATATCCTCGATACGATTCCTGATCGGCGGCACCACGAACAGTACGGCGTTGAGACGATAAAAAAGATCTTCGCGAAACCGTCCTGCTGCCACTTCCGCCTTAAGATCACGATAGGAGGACGCCAGCACGCGAAAATCCCCGACGAGATCTTCCGTTCCGCCAAGCCTTCGAAACGATTGATCCTCAACGATTCCAACCACTTTCCCCTGCATCGATAAATCGAGGTCCCCAATTTCATCGAGAAAGAGTGTGCCATTTTCCGCTTGGTCCAGAAGACCGAGTTTTCGGCGTTCCGCGCCGGCGAATGCCCCGCGTTCGTACCCGAATAGATCGCGCTCGAACCGTTGAGGAGAGAGACTTGTACAACTGATCTTGACAAAAGGGCCTTTCCCTCGTGTGCTGTTATGGTGGATGACCCTGGCTAAAAACTCTTTCCCCGTACCGGTCTCGCCCATCAGCAAGACAGGCACGTTCGGGACTTGTATCAAGTGACGCAGCTGCCCGACCAAAGTTCTCATCGCGGGACTAAACGCAATGAGATCGCCTAAGTTATACTGGTCGGCTTGATGCTGGTGTTCATAGGCGACTCTTCGACGCAGGAGAATATGGTTGATGGCCCGAGTAACGACCCGCTCGACGTCCTCGAGGTCAACGGTTTTAATGAGAAAGTCAAACGCACCGAGTTTCATCGCCTCAACGGCATCTTCTACTGTCCCATAGGCGGTCAGCAGGACGACCAGAGCCTCGGGCGACTTCGTATGGAGTGCTTCTAGAACTTGGATGCCATCCATACCTGGCATTTTGAGGTCCAGGATGATTAGGTCCGGCGGGTCTTGCCCGACCGCCTCGAGGAGCTCTTCTCCTGACTCAAACGACCGGACATGATGCTGCGTTCGGGAGAGACGTTTACCAAGTGCAGCGCGAAAGGCCGGCTGGTCATCGACCAAGAAAATGCTAACCTGCATGAGGCGATGTTCCTTCCATACGACGAGACGCGACTTGGTCCGTTCCGCTACTTTCCACCGCGTCGTCTCCACTTCTTTGAGAACCGGAACCATGGAATCTGGGGAGAGGTATCTCTCTGGCCCTACGGTTTCGAACGCGTTGGGCTAACTACCTCCGCGTCAAATAATCACGTCTCGCAATGAAGCGGCCCGGTCTAGTCCAGGCCATTGTGACAATACGCAGTTTAAGAGGCCTAAAGGAAAACGGTCGCCCAAGACTCCCCTTTCCGGTTATTGACCTGTGTTAGGAACCACTTTCGGCACCCATTGCCGCAGTTGTCGACCTAGGCGGCATTTTCACGAGCGTGATTCACTCGGTAGGCTAACGCATGTGTTGAATGAGGAACGAAATATTCGCTGCCAACGATAATGCAATTGTATCCTTGCTGGAAACAGTACTGTCGAAAATAATACAGATACTCCATAGCCGTGTGGTCCACCACGTGCCCACGTAGGATCAACATCACATTGTGCCTTGGGGGAACGTGTGACAAGAGCTCCCTAAGCCGTGCATCAAGCCTCAAGATGTTCATGCAGCTGATCGAGGAGAGATACACCTTGTAAGGATGATGTACGTGACTACCCGACTCACAGATAATCAGCGAGGGTTCACTCGAGATTCGACCGTCTCCGATGCGAATGACGGGGTCGCGGAATAATTCCTTCAGGGATTCGATGAGGTACGCGGAGAAGGAACCGTGTGAGAGTGAGCGGAATCGTGAATCGAAGGCTAAGGCCATCACCACATCACGGCAAAGGAGGACAACCTTCGTCATAACTCCTATCAGAATACCAAGTAGGAGGTTTGATGTGAACAAAGTCACTATAACACAGGCAAGTGCAATGACGATCTGTTCCTTCCCGATCCTAAGGATGCGGAGAAAAATCGACGGATTACATAGTTTCCAACCGACAAAAATGAGCAGAGCAGCCAGGACGGCGAGGGGAATCCGATTAATCAGTGCACTCCCGAACCATAGGATAATGGCCATGAATCCGGCGTAGTACGTGTTCGCCCACAAGGTTTTCCCCCCGGCCAACATGTTGGCCGTGCTTTTGATTCCTCCCGGAATGATCATTAATCCCCCGACCAAACCAGAGAGCAAAGTGGAGACTCCCATTGCTCGCAGCGTAACGTTGGGATCCGACCTTCGAGTGAAGGGATCAATCTTGTCAATCGCGAGGATGGTGGCCAACGACTCGGTGGCGTTGATCAGGGTGAGTATCAACACGGTTACCCAGAGTGTGACCCAGAGCTCAGGGTGGGCCCATGCAGAGGAGAAATCCGGGAAACGCACGCCTTGTTGTAGGATATCATCTGGAATTGAGATCAGGTAGCCCGAAGGGAATTGAAAGAACCACCCAGCGAGTCCCCCCCAAATGACAACGAGCAGTGGAGCCGGGATGGCTTTCGTCCATCGCTGTTCCTTGATCCGACTGTTATACATGGTGAAGAGGATGGCAAGCGCGACGGCTCCGACCGAAAAAACTCTTGGATTTAGACTCAGGACCTGATCGGGGAGCCGAGAAAGAGCGTCTAGAACATTGTTCGTATACGGAACCTGATGGCCTAGGAGGGCTGGAAGCTGCTGAATGATGACCAGCAAACCGATGGCCATCAACATGCCCTGGAGGACAGAACTTGGAAAATACATGGCGAGTCGTCCGGCGTCATACATACTGAGCACCACCTGGAGGATCCCGGAGAGACATATGGCCACCAGAACCAGCGGATAGCCCACCTCTAGATTTCCTTGACCGAGTACGTACATACCGGCCAGCAAGGCTGGGGCTAGTCCTACTGCCGGACCGGCGATCGTGATATAGGCTCCACCGAGAAAAGGGAAGATAGCTCCAGCAAGGATGGCGGAAATCACACCAGCGACCGGAGGCGCTCCTGAAGCGATGGCTATGCCCAATGAAAGCGGTAGCCCCAGTAACGCGACCTGCAGGCCTGCCAATAGATCGTTACGCCAGAACTTCAGCCCTGGAATTCCGTTTTGTGGGCTCTCCGATTTTGATGTGCGCGCTGTTTCCAATTGACCATATCTCCTACTTTCCGACTGCGCGGACTCCTCATAGAGGCCGCTTTGAAACCGTGCACTAAGTCTTCAGCTCAGGAGCTTCATCTTTTCTACCCGCATAGCCGCACGCAGCTATGTACCCATGATTTGTCTCAAGCACATGTGATGCCATGATGATGTGTTCAAGTCTGTTTTTGCTCTCACTTCTGCGATGAGCCCGAGGATTCTTGATTGCCACGCAGTCCATCACATTCCTATGAACCGCCTCGAGGGATTTTTCTCCTCTAAAGCTGAAATGTGCGGTAGTTGCCGGAGCGAATCGTGCGTGGTCGCTCGTGGCTAAACATTTGGAGGCCCCGTGCCTCCCGGTCCCACCAAGATCCCGTTTCAAGGCATTCTTGCGGTGACCATAACCGAATTTACTGCGATGGGGACTGGAACATGGCAATCTATTCACCAAAAAGAGCGAGTTCGCACCCTCCACACTGTGCGGTACCATGCTGAACCATGGATTTTGACCTGGTTAGATGCCCCTTGGCGCTATTCGAAGAAGATGGTTTCACTGATTCCAATATTTGAACTTCTACAACTCCGCCTTACAGACCTACCAAGAAGAAACGGCTCGGTTTTTGCTCAATCCATTCTATGGAAGGTCTCCAGAGAAGAAAGTAAGAATTGGTCGTCGGAGCTCTCGTGTTGATGGATCATGCGATGGGAGATTCCATTATGACCACGCTGGTGGATGTTAGCGATTCTTCTACGGAAGGAGATGGCCATGAGAGGCTTGGCGGCTCGGAAAGCAATGGAATACGAGAGAAATATTGAAGTATTCGCCGGATGGGGGTTCTTCGTAACTCTTCTCTGTTTCTGTCTTGTTGTGACACTTGGGTGCACCTCTGTCCGTACACCGATAAAACCAGGATCACCCGGTTCGCTGGAGCCGGACGAAGGTTTGGTTCTCGGTCGTATTCAGCTCATGGGAAGTAACGGTGAACGGTTTGCCTCTCCGAATCAGCCATTTCGTAGTCCGTTTCATATTCAGTGGAGACTCAAGGAAAAGTCGTTCGGGAAGGAGTTTGTAATCGACCGCCTCCCTCGTGAGGGGCCATTCGTGGTGAAATTACCGGCCGGTTCCTACCAACTCACTGCGGTTAGTTTCGATACAGCCTTGGGTATTTGGCAAGCAATCCTACCGGCTAACTTCACAGTCAGCGCTCGGGGATGCACCTATCTTGGCACATGGGAACTGCATATGAGGGCAGGATTTTTTGACGGCTCCGTATTTCGCCAGGTCATCGACCAGCGCAGCGCGGCAGAGAGTGATCTGAAAACCTTTGTAGAGGATGGGGTACGGCCACCGATGATCGCCCAGTTGGGGTCAGCGGGAGAAAGCTCGTTAATCTTGACATTCAGGACCCAGGGAACGGATTTGACCTCACCGCCGTGACGGATCTATCAGTTCCTTACCCAACCGGGTTAGGAGGAGTGCATGTTATAGAGGAGCACAAGAAAGCGGTGTGCTGAATATCATAGTAGTATCGCACCGAGGTAACGGAATAGGCATTACGGAAACCACACATCCCAAAAGTAAGGACTATTTATGGTTGCGCTATTGATCGTGTTTCGTTCATCAATGACTAATGATTTAGAAGAGGCTATGCGCCAAAGCGGCATCAGCGCGTATACTCTTATCGATAATGCCACGGGTAAAGGGGAAACAGGGAACGTGGTTGGTTCCTTTTTCTACCCTGGAAGGAATTCCGTGATCGTTGCTGTACTCCCGGATGATCAGGTGGATAAAGCCACCGGCGCTTTGAGGAATTTTCACGCCGAACGATTAAAGAATTCACAGGGACGCCCTATTCCCTTTAAGCTGTTCTCCTTTCCCTGTCGCGAATTGATTTGATTCTCGTTACAGGTGCCTGTTTTTACTGGATTATTATGGTAGTGGCTTCGGGAGAAATCCAGTTGATCGGCCCAAGAGGTGTTCAGGTGAGTCGAATAATTAGACCTCCATTCCACATGGTTCATAGAAAGACGCCACCCACTATTTAAGGATGCTTTGGTACACATCAGACCATTATGCCGAACCGTGGGTTTTGGGAACTCTAGTCGCATCCTCCAGGCATGACAACTCCACAGTTTGTTCACCGGGCGTTTTTATGTGGAGTACCTTGATAATTAAGCTGGCCCGCGCTTCATCGGCTCCCGAGCAGAGTCGGGCTCAGCGCAGTTGTTATGCAGCCCAGCCAGGCTGACCTGGAGGATTCGTCGGCTCCAGAGGCCCACAATTGCCTTGATCACGTTAAGGGTGGCGTCCGACCGTCCGCTTGTTTTCTTCAGCAAGAGCCGTTGCGATCATCCGATTGCCTCGAGGGCTCAGATGCACCCAGCTCATGAGAACGTCGCGGTCGTGATCGAGCACCGCCTGAATGTTCACGAACGGCACATGGTTGACAGTGGCCCAGTGCTCAAGCTCAGTGGTGAGCACGGCATGGACGAGGAGATGCAGTTCTCTCGTTTTAATGGCCCCTTCTTGTTCGAGTTTGTCCCGTATCAGCTGGACCTCTTGCGCGTAGGTGACCGTGTTTATCTCCTCTTCCTTGACCAGATGGGACTTCGCCTGTTGCTTGAGGGCAATCAAGATGATCCCTCGTCGCTGACACTCCCGATAGAGTTTGTCGACATTGGCCATGAAGTGTTCGCTCGTGCCCATCAGATGCCGTTCAACCTGTCTCTGGTTGAATGTCGGCTCAGCGACCATGTTCTGTCGAATGCTGTCGAGAAACGAGACCACGACAAGGTGGTCACGCACGGCCCCTTAGGCAACCTTGACCAGCGAAGGCTGTGATTGTGGCTGACTGTACAGGGTCTTGTTCCCATCGCCCTGCTGCAGGGCTGGATTGCCTCTCGCGGCGTCATTGACTCCCTCGTACAGGGTCACGACATCCGGGTGTAAGGGAAGCGCTTCCGCCTCGAAGAGGGCGAGGATTTCCTCTGAATGAAGATGCGGGATGGCAAGATTGATCACCTCAAATTGTTCCGTTGTCTCTGAGTCTGCATTGAGGATCTGCTCGAGATAGTAGGGATAGGTTTCTTGATCTCGGTCATAGTACCCAAACGTAGACGAGGCGCCGAGCGTCACAATGCGCGTGACACCTGGCTGTTTGTGTTCGGTGAACTCTCCACCTCGAAACCCCCTTGAATTGATGGACACTCGAAAGATTTCGTTGGTCACAGGGTCATGGTCGCCCTTCACTTCATTGGGGAAGAATTTCGTATATCCCGGTTGGTGACTTCCATGCTGCATGACCGTATGATTCGTGGTTGGGCCAGGCATGGCGTGCCGGTGGAAGGGCGTGCCATAGAACAGCACACTGGGTCCCACCCGAAACGCAAGCACGGCGCGGAAGCCACCTTCAAGCACCAGGACACTGATGAGGACCATCACAAGATAGAAGCTAAGCCGTTTGATCCTTGATCCCCCTGTGACCATCTTTTGTCTTTCTCACACAACATCTGACCTGTTGAAGAAGTATTCCACACCCCAGTCTCACATCACGACCTCGGATCAAACTGGACCAAGATTTTTGTTCTTCCACTCAAGGCTACCTCGCCCACCTGACAACTCCACTTCCATGGCTAAGCGACCTCCGAGGTCCTATTCTCCCTACCTCTGACCAGCCAGAATAGTCGTCGGTGAGGCCATATTCATGGACCGCACGATGTCGATGGCCATATGCTCCGCCATCAGGCGATGCCCTTCCGCGTTCGGTTGCCGATCGATCTTGGAATTCATAAATTGCTGTGCGTCGACCCCGGCATACCAGGGCGCCATATCCACCACTGGAATCCCTGGAGCGTTTCGCGCCACGTCCTGCAGCAAGGTCGTGGTCTCCTCGGTTTTCCTCGTCCGTTCAAAGAACACCATCAGTGGGATACGGCGCTCGTTGCAGATAGTCACCAGCTCATGTAATGCGGCCATAGATTGACGCCAACCCACACTCTCCCGCGCAGCAGTCATCGACCTTTGCGGTGAGGCCCTCTGCGACCCATAGTTATAGGTATGGTTCGCCAATCGATAGAGCCAGAGCTTGCCCACCAGCGCCGGGACTGTCCCCAGGGGAGACATGCCCTGATTCGACGTGGCGACCAACCCGCTCAGATGCGTGGGGCTGAGCGCCTCGATATCATTCTCCACATACGTCAATATCACCAGGTCCGGCTGAAGAGTGAGCCCTTCCCGCATGAAATACACAACCTCCTGCACGGTGTTGTAGCCCCCAACCCCACTGTTGATCACCCGGACCGGCCGGTGCAACCGCGATGGCAGGAAGGATTCAAGCCGCGCCGCAAACGTTTTGTCCTGATCCACTCCCCAGCCAAAGGTCACCGAATCTCCAAGGGCAAGGATCCGGTACTCTCCCGTCGCTTTCTTGGCAATGGGCCGATCGCGTAACCCCTGTTCGTTATAGGTGACGAGCACATGACCATACCGAGCCTGTGACAACGGTTTGTGCCGGAAGACGAGGTGGTCATCGGCCACCTTATCTCGCGTGTACCGCCCAATCTGCTCATAGTAGGAGATTCCAAACGGATCGACGAGGCGGATCCCAAGTTCGAGCACCCCAACCGCCAGGAGGAGCGAGACGCCGCTGATGGCAAGACCGGCTCGAGCACGGTAGAGCGCCTGATACCAGGTCACCTTCCCCAAGGTGAACAGGAGTGCACCACCCACAAGAACGAGCAGCGCCGTCAGGTACCCCCAGCTATATCGACCGAACACCGCCGGAGTATGGGATCGGTAGGTGGCGGCCAGCACCACGCCGCTCCACGCCATGACGGGCAGACCAATTCTAAGGTACCGGATATGAGGACTCATTGAGTGTCCCCCTAAGAAGTTATTTCAAAACCTGTTGCTTGAGATAGGATTCACCCCATGATCGTCTTGAAGCCACCGATAATGCCTGGCATGGCAATATCTCTGCGTTGCTGAGGGTTCACGTTCGTTGGCCGCCGACCAAAGAGAAGCAGTCTCACGCCGACGCAAGGAAGTATTTCGAATGGATTCGGTGGACTCCCCAGAGCGGGGCACTGTGGAGTGGGCCTTGTTTGCCCATTGAAGGATGCACACAATGTGCGCATTTCTTTATCCGATAAACCGTGGGACGTTCTCAAGCATGTGATTCAAGGCGAGTAGTGCTGATGCCACGATTTGTTGATGCTCTCGCGCTGTAAGATGCACTGGTACCAGCCGCCTCCGCTGCCAGCCGCTCAGCGAAAAGACTTTCCCCATCGGATTTGATGGTGCATCACACACCATCACCAATTCCTTCCCTTGACTATCTTCCATAATGAGGCCTTTGATCTGCAGATGGCCGCACGTTCTTCGCGCAGTACCTTTAGATTGCAAGTCGTTGTTCATCGATTTCCAGTGGCGATGCATTTTTGTTGGTAGTGGAATTCCCAAAGCTTACCCTACCAAACGTCGTTCGCTCGTCGAATTTCAACAGGGGCAGCTATTCCAGCCAACATCCCTCCACGATCACTAATCCCTCATGGAATGAGAAATCGTTCCGCCGTGATCTCACACAACACCATTTCCTACACGCTCAGCGCTACTCACACTCTGCGTAGGATTCACCGAGTGCTTATGGGAAACTCGATGACCAAGCCACCCATGATATCGCCAACTTGAAAATCTCGCTTCGGACTCTTCGGATGATTGTTGTGGCAGGATACGCACGCCTGACTGACGGCTATGTCAGGATAAATAGCGCGAAAATATGTTTGAGCATCGCCTGTAATGATTCGAGAGATCGGACGCTCCGGCCGGACGCTCAGACCCTCTAGGCTGCTCTTATCGACTTGATCACGAGGGCTGTTCTTCTGATTGATCGGCCAAAGGCTGATCAATTGATAGCGAAGGCCGTTGAATTTTGATGAAAACCTCTGGCTTGTTTCGTTGAGGACTTGAACGGGCAGAGGAACGGTTTTCTTTTCAATATGCCATTCCCCGCTTGCCTTTGCGATTCCTTGTTCCTCTAGCAGCTCGACAACGTGGCTCGTGTAAAAAGCTCGGTGGCTTTCAACCACTGCATAGACATAGTCTGCAACCGTCTCCGGCGTTAGACCTGGGAGGTCTGCTGCATACCCCTTCACAGGGAGACCAGAAAGCACGATCAGGGACGCAACAGTAAGGTTACTAATCCATTTCATGAATCCCTCTTCTGTGTTCGAGTGCAGGCAGTCTGCGCAACATAGACACTATGATCCTCATTGCGTAAAACACTGCCTACTGGATATAGGGTAAATAGGCTGCCTTCGACTGTGATTCAACATGCATGCGACACCCTTCAGTGATCACTTATGGAACCTGAGGCTTCGTCAAATCATTAAATTGTTTCGATGACTCACCTGGGTTGACGTCGATGCCTCCAGCCGGCTTCGGTTTGTCGAGGTCAGAATATTCAAAAATACCGAAGGGCTGAATCTCATCATCCGACGGGAGTTGATCGCGATTCCATCCCCCACCAAATGCACGAACAAGCTCGACCGATGATTTCAGCAGTTCTGTTTTGATTTCCACTGAACTGATGCGAGCTTCAAGGGTCCCGAGCTGCGCATAAATCACTTCCAGACTGTTTGCCAAGCCCCCACGATAGAGCTGCAGCGTGAGATTTTGAGTTTTGAAATTGGCCCCTACCGCCGCCTCCTGTCGTTCGGCCGCGTTTGTCAGGCGATTGGTCATCGTCAAGTTGTTGGACACCTCACGAAAGGCCTTCAAGACAGTCTGGCGGTACAGATCTTCAGTTTCGCGGTATGCCGACCACGCCTGTTGCAATTGTGCACGGCGGTACCCACTTTGAAATAACGGCAACTCAAACGCCGCGCCATAGGACCAGAAACTGTTGGCAATCTTAATCAAATCGAGGCCCTTCTCTTCAAATCCTCCCGTCAGCCTAAATGACACTTTCGGGAAGAACGCCGCCCGCGCAATACCGATGACCCGGTTCGCTTCAGCCATGCGGCGTTCCATCATGGCCACGTCCGGTCGCCGTTCGAGGAGGGTGGACGGAAGCGTGGTCGGAACTGCGAATTTTGCCACGCGGAGCTCCTCAATCGGCTCAATGGAGAAACTGTCCGGTGCGACATTGACTAGGACTGCGATGGCCTGTTCAGCGACCTTCCGCTGACCTTCGATGCGTGCCAATTTTGATTCGGTGCCGTAGAGGAGCGACTCGACACGAGCCACATCGAGCGCAGAGGCAATTTTCCCGGCGAACTGCGTTTTGACCACATCCAGCGTATCTTTGTAGAGATCGATCGATTGCTTATAGATCGCGGTCTGGGCATCGAAACCGCGGACGACCCAATAGTTTGCAGCAACCTCAGCTTGGAGGCTGAGTCTGGCCAATCCATATTCAGCGGCACGTTCTTCGGCCCGGTAGATTTCAACCTGAGTGGCATTGCGGAGCGCCGACCAAAAGTCAGGTTCCCACGAGGCAATCCCTCCTGGATCGACGGTGCTTGACTGAAGCGGGCTGTTTTCAGGGCGAAAGAGTCGATCGAACGATTGCCGGTTGTGAGAGGCTCCCATTTCCAGGCCGAGCCGTGGGAAATATTCCGACCGCGCCGCCATCATAATATCGCGCGCTTGCACGAAGCGTTCGGCGGCGGCATGCAGATCAGGGTTAGCTGCCATGGCCTGGTCGATGAGGCGATCCAGCGTTGGATCGTCGTAGAGCTTCCACCAGTCCGGTCGAAGCGTTTCATCGGACGGGTTGGCTACCACGAAGGGACTCGACCCCTGCCAGGAATCAGGCACGACATATTGCGGCGGCTCATACTTGGGGGCCAGATTCACGGCCGGGAACCAGCCGCAAGCAGACAAGTTGAGGATCATGAACAAGAGGGCACTGCGCCCGATCCAGGCCGTCCGGCCGGCTGTTGCGGTCAGTTTGTTGGCACACCAATAGCAATTTGTCATGGTCTTCATACGATCTACGTCTTAAAAGGTTAGCAATTTAGTGTTGCGACACCGATGGTTCCTGCGCCTTCGCCTGTGGATTAACGATGTCATAGCCGGCTGCCGGCGTCACGACTCGCACCTTATCCCCCTCGAGCAGTGCGGCGCTGGGGTTATTGATGATCCGATCGCTTTCGGATATTCCGGATGTCAGTTCAATGACGTTGTCTAGAATTTTTGTGACTTCGATCCCTTTGAAATGCACGCGATCGTCCTCTGTCACAACAGCCACCTGGGTTCCATGCTCTTGAAACACCAAGGCGCTCGTGGGAATCGTCATCACCCCTGATTCCACTGGGGCCGTCAGCCGGACGGTTGCATAGGATCCAGGCCAGAGGGCGCGGTCCTTGTTATCTATCGTAAAAACTGTGACCGCCGTACGAGTGTTCACATCGAACCCCTTCGCCACAGTCAGAAAGTTGAACGTGAAGTGACGATTGGGGATTTGGGGCACAGTCACATTCGCCTTCAACCCCTGGTTCAGGAACGGTCCGAAGCGTGATGGAACGTTCACAAAGAGACGGAGTTTGTCTACTACTGCAACGGTAAAGAGGTTGGTCTTCTCCTTTGGGGTGCTGATGCTCCCCTCTTTGGAGACCAAATCACCGACGTTGATATTTCGTTGAATGACGACTCCATCAAAGGGAGCCGTGATCTTTTTGAACCCGATGAAGGCCTCGATGTTCTTCACCTTTTGCTCCGCCGCCGCGACCTTGGCCGCTTCTGCCTTGGCCTCGGCCAGTTGCACAGAAATGGCCTGCTCTGAAAGGGCTTGGTGCTCCCGCATGGCCACATAGCGTTGAGCAGTCAGTTGTGCCAGGTCATTCTTGGCTCGTTCAGACTGTAGATCCGCAAGCGCCTGTCTGTACTCAGCATCGAGATCTGGTGTGTTCAGCTCCGCGAGAATGTCTCCTTTCTTGACACTATCCCCGTAGTCTTTGTGCCAGGCTTTTACATAGCCCTCGACACGGGCATAGATGGGTGCCTCATACCATCCCTCGATGGTACCAGGCAGGGTGATAGAATCGGTCGGCTCCGATAGTTTGACCTGCGTGAGAGCCACTGGAGTGACGGCATTTTCTATCGCGCTTTTCTGCAGTGCTACTGCTTCATGCTGTCCCTCATTGAAGCGGTAATAAAGGATTACCAGGAACGCGATGAAGCCAAGGACTAGGATGATTTTTCCAGCTAACTTACTCATATCAGGCATGCTCCTTCTGGAGAACCGCTCGACGGTTATAAATGATGGCGTAGACACAGGGAACAAAGAACAATGTAAATAGGGTCGCAACCGTCAGCCCTCCCATGACGGCGCGGCCTAGTGGCGCATTTTGGGAATTCGCCATGGCCATTGGGAGCATGCCGAAGATCATCGCGGCGGCCGTCATCAGGACCGGGCGAATACGAGCTTTACCGGCCTCGACTGCCGCGCGAATAGCATCCCCGTGAACCGCGAGCCGCTCACGCGCATAGGCGACGAGGAGGATTGAATTGGCAGTCGCCGTTCCCATCGTCATGATGGCTCCCGTCATAGCCGGGACCGAAATATAGGTGTGCGTAATAAATAGTGCCCATGCGATGCCTGCAAACGCACCCGCCAAGGCAGTAATAATGATGAAGGGGTCAAGCCACGACTGAAAATTGACGACGATCAGCAGGTAAACCAGCAGGATCGCAATGAAAAGACCACCGCCAAGCTCCACAAACGCATCGTGCATGACTTCGGACTGACCATGAATTTCAACTTCTGCACCGCGCGGCAGTTCATCTTTCATGCTCTCCGAAATTTTTCGAACGTCTGCCAGGACGCTCCCGAGGTCCCGTCCCTCCGCCGACACCAACACGTCGATCATCGGTAGAAGGTTCCGGTGTGTCACAACACCCGGCGTACCGATCAGAGAGAGGTTCGTCATATTGCCGAGGAGTTGCACGCCCATTCCCCCACCTTGCTCATGTCCACGGTCTTCTGGGGCGACTGGAATGGTCTGGAGGTCTCCGATGCTTGCCAGCTGGGGTTGAGGGGTATAAACGTTCAGTCGATACGACTGTTGCGTCGAACGGTCGAGCCAATACTTTTGATCAATCTGCTGACTGCCGGCCGTAGCCAAGAGCATGTTGAAGCCGAAGTCCTTCTGGTTCAGATTCAGACCAAGGGCGAATCTCCGGTCGCCTTCAACCAGAATCGTCGGTTGGAACATCGTTTGATAGATGTACACATCAGCGGCTCCCGGGATTTGACGGAATTTCCCGGCCAATTTTTGCGCGTAGGCATAATTGGCATACAGGTCCGGCCCGTTGACCTGGAGGTCGATCGGTGCGAGAGAGCCGAAGTTGAGGATTTTATCTGTGAGATCGGCCGGCTGAAATGTGAATTCTGTTCCTGGGTAGCGCTCCGATAAACGCTCCCGGAGAATCTTCCGGTATTCCCACACTGGAGTTCTTTGATCCTTCAATGTGATGGTAAGGTCGCAATCTTGCGTGCCGATCGTCGGCGTAGGAATGAAGGCGAGGTTATGCGCTCCGACCGGAAGTCCGCAATTACTGACAATTGCGTCGACGTTACCTGGGAAGAATCCCTTGATGTCGTCCGAAACACGAGCCGCAATGCGACCAGCAGCTTCGATCCGTAGACCGAGTGGTGCCCGCATATGCATCTGCAACAAACCCCCTTTGATTTGAGGGAAAAACTCTTGACCTTCGAAGTAGAACAGGATGAACGATGCTGATGCGAGCAGCATGGAGATCGCGACAAAGCCCACACGATGAGCGATCACAGTCTCCAACTGCGCAGCGTACCCGTCACGGAATCGTTCGAATGCATTTTGGAAACCATGCTGGAATCTGGCAAAAATCCCGCCTTCTGGCCCGGCTGCATGATGAACTTTCAGAACATACTTAGCCATGGTCGGAACCAGGGTGTAGGTCAGGATAAAGGAGGCGAGCATCGCGAAGACGACCGCCTCAGCCATTGCGGGAAACACCCAACCGGCGATGCCGCTCAAATGGAACAGGGGAACCCACACGATCGTGATGGCAAGCGTGGCCACAAACGTCGGGAGAATAATCTGATTGGCGGCATCGATGATTGCCTCTTCTAACGGCTTGCCCATGGCGAGGTGCGTATCAATATTCTCGATCATGACCGCTGCATTGTCGACGAGAATACCGACGGCCAGCGCTAGCCCGCCAAGTGTCATGATGTTGATCGACTCCTCAAGCAGATGGAGACAGATGAGCGAGCTGAGAATGGAGAGGGGGATTGAGGTGAGGACAATCACCGTCGGACGCCATGAGCCGAGCATGAGGAGGACGATAAAACCGACCAGCGCGGCAGCAATGACCATTTCATGCACTACATCGGCAATGGCATCCCTGACGAAGACCGAGGAGTCACTGAGCAGACTTACCTTCACATCCGAAGGGACAACCTCTTGGATGCGGGGGAGCATTTTTCTGATGCCGTCCACGATGTCGATGGTCGACGCCTCACTGCTCTTCATCACGACCACAATGACGGCCTGCTTACCGTCGACCAAGACAGAGTTGGTTTGGACGCGTCCGGCAAGGCGGACCGTGGCCACGTCACTCAAGTGTATGAAAGAGTTGCCCTCTCGCTTGATCGGGATATCGTCGAACTCCTCAATTTTTAATGGAGATGCATTCGTTAAGACGAGCCAATCGGTCTCCTTGATCTTCATGTCACCACCTGGCAGCACGAGATTTTGCCTCTCAATGGCTTGGTGGACATCCTCCGTCGTGAGGTTACGAGCCCGTAGTTTGTCTTGATCGACGTTGATCATGACCTGCATATCTTGGCCGCCATACGGGTGGGGGAGGATCGCCCCAGGGATGGTGACGAGCATGGGACGTACGCGCATAACGCAAAGGTTATAGAGTTCCGCTGGGGTCTGGACATCCGATTCGACTTGCAACACCGCAACCGGTACTTGAGATGGAAACAACCGCATCACCATGGGAGCGGCAACGTCTGGTGGTAATGCCTTTACCGACGTCTGGGATATGCCGACGATGTCGGCTTCGCTTCCCGCCAGATCGACTCCATCCTGGAGGAAAATGTTGATAATAGAGTGACCGAAATACGAGGTGCTCACGATGGTTTTGATGCCTTCGACTGTCTGAGTGAGCATCTGCTCAAAGACACGTGTGACCCGGCCCTCGGTTTCCTGCGGCATCAATCCATCATAGAGCCAGACCACGGAGCTGACGGGCATCTGAATGTTCGGGAAGACATCGGTCGGGGCCTCCTCAATTGTCAGAGCCCCGAAAACTAGAATCAGAATAGCGAGAACGACAAAGGTATAGGGTTTATTTAACGCAACTTGAACAAGCTTATTCATAGATTACAACCTTCAACAATGGTCAGGTGATGTGGTCCTTGAGAGGTGATCCTTTTCCAAAGATCCTGGGCGGTTCGTCCAAAAGGCATCTGATTTCTCAAGGAGGTGGTCGTTTCTAAATCGTATGTGAGTATCAAAAGGGTTCGAATTGTTGTCATCATTTCATGTCCCCTACCTGCCATTATGCCCTGTGCAAACTGTTTGCCCGGATCTTCCAACAATCGGGGAGGTTGCATTGATTCGAAAGAATCTCAGCGTTTAGAACGAAGAGCCAGAGTATTTCCTTTGATCGGTGTGAACTCATAGTCGTGCAGGTATCCTGTGCGAAGAGAAGAAGAGAGCGAATCCGCACATGTCATACGGTGCGCAATGTTGCGATGACGATCAAAGGAGAATGATATTCCTCTTCGGTCGCACGCCATCCGGCTCACCGGTTCGTCGCCATTAGCTACAGTCTGCTTCCGTTGCCCATACTAGAATCTTACTGTGGCTTCAAATTCCTCGGACTCTCCTGGTTCTTGACTCTCCATGTTCCAGCAACCGCCACCGCGTCGAACAAAAGGGTGTGCTGCTGGCCTGTTCGGTGATCATCAACCCAATCATGAGCAGAACACGAGGCGATAGTGGCAAAGGAACTATCTTGGAGCTGAAGGGTACGGAGCTCGTAAAATATATACTGGGCCCACGGAGAGGAGGAAATTACAGGGCTGTTAACGATCCCGGTAGGTGGCTAGGAAAGCTCAGGTAGGCGATTGATGATCCGAAGCCGCACGTCATCTCCGAGCTGGATCTGCACCATCTTGGTGGCGAGCTCCTTCCGAATCTGTCGAACTTCCTCCGCGGTGAATTCCAACTCCCCTCCACACCGTTCGACGAGGTGGAAGATCAGGAGAGAAGTCAGGTGCTGTGCATCTTCATCACTGGTGTGGCGGCTCAAGTTGAGGATTTGTGACATGGTCGTGACCAACCGTAACTCGCAGGTTCCACTTATGCCTGAGACCATTCGCCCTTCACAATGCCTCAAAGGGAGGGGGAATCAGATACAGGCCCGGCCTGATGTGAGGGCCTGGCATGTCGGCCGAGGCCCTTCAACAGGGAAGAGGCACTATTATGTCCGGAGGGCATCCTAGGCATTACTGCGACTCCAGAACAAAACGCTTATGGAGTGGCTGCGTTGGACGTATATTGTCGTGACCTAAAAGGGTGCGGAACCGCTTGATTTGCTCTGCAGAAACCTCAATAGGTTCGTGCATCACGGCCCAAATGACCCCCTCGTGACAAGGAGGAGTCGTATACGACCCAAAATAACGGTAATAGGATCGACGCTTGGGCAAGAGATCTCTCGGGTTCACGAAGTGTTCATGATCATCGATGACCTCCCCGACCTTGGCAGGGGCATGGTCTAAAAATGTCTCGAAGAACGGATTGTGTTTACCCTCTTCTATGAAAACGGCCACCACCGCTGCTTCGTGCCGCGCGTTGTGATGGACGAGATGGAGTTCCATCGGGTAGTGCTTCTGATCAACCGTGTGTTCACTCGGGGAATGAAAATGGAATTGTTCCAGGAGGTACAGATCCCCGTCCAATGTAATGGTACTGTCCTTATCAAAATGAAGCACTGTCTGGCCATGCTTTGGGTACCGAGACTTGACCGTTTCCGAAAGCGGTTCAAGCTCTTCCAATGTATGGCCGTTGTTGATCACATGGAACGGAGCATCTTTGTAGGAAAACTGAATGTCCTCGAGCCTCATTTTGTGGCTGCGCAATAGATCGATCGGAGATTGCGACATGCCCTTGTCACAGAGGGAAAACTCGGGCCCAAGGCTCCCCCACTGAAATGGTCCATGGTCTCCTCCGTAACCCCATATGATGGGTTCCGACTCAGTTGCATGGATGCTCGTACCAGGCAGCATTAATGCTGACAGGACCAGCGCATTTCGAATTAGTGGTCGCATAAACAAACTCCCTCCTCAACGTAGGTGGTCAGAATTTTCAGCGGCCCGGCGCCGAGTGTTTATGTACCGCGCTCCTTGCAGAAATATAAGTAGGAGTCTGTCGTCTTCCAATCGATGATAAACAGCAAGCGATCAGTCTCGCTATTTTACCTGGGCGGCAGTTTCCACATAATTGGATTCCACCACAAAGCGCTTATGCAACGGCTGTATCGGCCGGGCATTGTCGTGACCGACGAGGGAACGGAATTTCCCAATCTGTTCAGCAGACACTTCGATAGGATCATGCATGATTGTCCATAGCACACCCTCGTGACAGGGTGGGGTCGTGTACGATCCGAAGTAACTGTAGTAGCTACGCCGCTTCGGCAGTAGATCCGATGGGTTGATGAGATTGCTTCTGTCCTCGATGAATTCACCTGCCTTTTTCGGGGCATGGTTTAAGAAGGTTTCAAAGAATGGATTATGCTTGCCCTCCTGCATAAAGACCGCCACCACTGCCGCTTCATGGCGCTCGTTATGATGGACGAGGTGCAGCTCCATGGGGTAGTGCTTGTTGTCGATGGTGTGTTCGCTTGGGGCATGGAAATGAAATTGCTCCAAGAGGTACAGATCCCCGTCGAGCGTGATGGCGCTATCCTTCTCAAAGTGGAGCATGGTCTGCCCGTGCTTGGGATATCTGGACTTCACCGTTTCTGAAATGGGCTCGAGTTCCTGTAAGGTATGTCCGTTATTGATGACATGGAACGGCGCATCTTTATACGAAAACTGAATGTCATCGAGCGAGAGTGGGCGACTCCGCATCAAATCAACGGGAGATTGCGCCATGCCCTTATCGCAGAGGGCGAACTCCGGCCCAAGACTCCCCCAATGCAACGGGCCGTGATCACCATCGTAGCCCCAGTGAACCGGCCCAGACTCACCCGCGTATGCGAAATTGGCTAGTATGGTTAACGCGGAACCTGCAAGTACCAACGAGAATGCCTTCATGATGAATCCTCCCTCAGTTTGATTAAACTGCACCAGTCGTTACCTGAGAGCCAACGCACTCGAATCGTGGGATGGAGGGGGCCTTATTGAGCTACCATCGACCATATGCTGCTCAGAACCGGTGAATGACTCCAACACCCGCGTTCGTGTTGTGATCGACCGTCTGATGAATATTGACCCGACGATTCACTCTCTGAACATAGAGCGCCACCGCGGTCTGATCCGTCAGCTGGTAGAGGAGTCTCCCGGTCCCCTGAAAGATATTTTCATGTTCCCCGTTTCGTTCATCTCCGCGAATTCCACTGCTCCAATTGTTTCGTTCGTAGTGAAAGTCCAGTTCCAATTCGAGGTGCGGCATGAGCTCGGCATCCAGCCCGACCGCAACAAAATGGTGGACGTATGAATTATCCTCTTCAGGCTCGAAGTCCTGCCGGTGGCTGGCTAGTCCCCGTTCGAAATGATAGCCGGCGAAGAGCCTGAGATGCTCTCTGACTCGCCAAAAGATATGGGGGCCGATGGTCCAGAATGTCGTATTACGTCGGGCAAAGGTCTCGTTGTAGATTCGCTTTCCAACTCGCCCTTGGATTCGGAACTCCCAATTTTCAGACAGTCGCTGTTCAAGCCTGACGTATCCGACGTGCGACGTTACTCTCTCATTCGCGAAGACTTCCGGTTCCGCGAGACTGACCTCGCTGTTCCCAAGCAGTTGGTCAGGGGCCACAAAGTAGCGAAGTCGAAGTGCTGTGTTGGGAGTAAATGAATGTAAGGCTTCAAGAGCGACGCTGGCCTGGCTCCACTCGGGATTCACCGCAAAAATAAATCCCTGAGGTTTGATGGAAAAATCGGTTCGGCCCAGACCTGTCGTGATCGAATTCGCGATAAGGAACCCCGGTTCAAAGACCATGTCGGACCCAAGTCCGGTGCGGGTGACGTCCAAAACCGGTTGGGAAGGATCACCGTCAAGCCCTGATCGGCGTGTCGCCGAAAACAGAGCGACGTCATCAGTGTAAAACATGTTGCCGCTTGCCGTAACAGACCACTCTGCCAACGCTTCAGACAGTCCGCCCAGCGAAAAGATTGTGAGTAAAAACCAGATCCTGCCCAACATTCCGGCTTCCCTTCCGCGTCCGCTCACAAAACGGTAGGCTATCGGTTCCACTGTTCGCACGACCGAGTGACCGGCTGCCCATGCGCTGCCGTGCCGACTAGACCAACAGCATCAATGTGAACAACAAGACCTTCAGCAGCATTCCACGTCCTTTCACAACGCCCGAGACACCTCACGAGCCATCACGGATATGGGCCACCATTGGCGATCAGTGTTAGCCATGGGTGATGCATCCACTGCCGGGGTGGTGTGTTGAGGGTGAGGGCGATGAGGCAGTCTGTATATTGACCATACGGACCCGATGGCTCCTTGAATCGACATATTCAGCGTGTCCAGACTGTGCTCACTAGCGGCATCACCCAACCCGTAAACGGCCCTACTATGACAAAGGGGAAAACGCAGAATCAAGATAAAAGGTGCTATTTCGCCCTTACCGCACAGTGCGAAAGTGCTCTTTTTATAAGGATGCTGGGGGTGAAGGGAAGGAATGCCTTGAACTGATGCAGGATTGTGAACTAACAAACAATCGCCATTTTACTATTGCGCACCGTTTGACTTGTGCGGTTTCGCTCTCTTCCTCCTTTCGGGCAGGATGTCCAGGCATCTCCCTATCCGCATTAGTCAAAAAAATGGAGCCCTCATCATTCTAAGTCCTGATATTCCTTGGAATTGATTTTCCCTGCCCACTGGCGGAACAACCAGGCAAACACTTTGCACAAGGTACAAACCGGAGGCTCACGATGGAACAAGCTGGTCACCTATGCGAAGCGAGAGCGCCATCACCGATCCGGTTTCCCGACAAGAAGGAGATTCGCCATGCGTACCATCTACTTGCTTGCGATGTGTTTATGGTTGAACGCCTGCGCAACTACCCAGTTGTTTCCACCTGAGAGTACGAAAGATCTCACCAACGACACCGCTGCCATCACGGCGTGGAAGGACCAGGCAAGCTACACTTCCGGTGCTCATGCGCCCTCCACAAAAGTGCAATTGGGAGGACGGATTACCGAAGTCATTCCGAAACCAGGGGGTGTTGTCATTCTCGCAGAAGAGCAGCCAATGGATCGTTATCTTGGCTATGGTCCATCGAGTGCTGGGCGGAAAGAGGCATTCAGATTCGCCATAGTGTTTACTGGTTTCCCAGACGATGACCTCTTGAAGGTAGGCAATCCACTTGCGGTCGTTGGAGAGATGGTGGGACCTCGTCCGGAATCCAATAGTTCAGCACCGAGCGTCGTGCTTCCCCACCTTCTTGCGCAATGTCTTCACATCTGGAAGTCTGAACAAATAGAAACCGACACGTTCCCCTATGAAGGCATGATGGGCTACTACCCATTGGAGAGCCGAACGTTCTGCCGCAAAGAGGACAACGGGAAGAACTTATCCACCGCGAATGATCGGAGATTTCACACCCCGCCTGCAACGGACGAATGGCAACGGATAGATCATGGCGTCAACGCGCATGGACTTCCAGCGATGTCGCAAAACCGAGACATCTCCTTGGGCAAGTACTGAGGGGAAGGTTCTAGATATTCTCGTGAGTCTCGGGTTGCAGGTGGTTACGGTGATCTGCGAAGTAGCTGCCTGATGCCCGGTTTCCCTTATGACCAAATTGTCATCATAGGAGGCCTCATGAAGGAAGTGGTTTGTCCCATTCTGTTGTCTGTCGTCCTTTTCTCTCCAGGCTTTGTTGGAAGCTCCATTCCTCCCTCACCATTAGTCCTAATCCCACCAGGCAAGAGTTCTACGGCTGCATCGGCTCCCGATTGCCGAATCCAAACTTGCTAGGACCGAACACAAATCGGTGTTCTACCCTTGAAGGGCTTCGCCCGGAGCCTATGGCACCGAACAGGGAACCATGTTCTCAAGTATCACAATCTCATAGCATGGGTGCTTCTCTATTCTGAAACCCGAAAGACGCTTCTTACGTATTTGAAGACAAAACCTTATTCGCACCACAATGACGAGGTGAACGCGTATGAAGACCGATTCGATTCAAGTCGCCACGTGCATCATCCTTGGTGCTCTGGTGGTGACCCCTCTGAGTGCGAGTGAGTGGAACCACTCCAGCGAAAGCCAAGGAGGCGATGGCACCCTTTGGGCGAATATTTCTGGTGAGCCAAGTACCAATACCGCTAACCTGCCGTATGTCTTTGCCGAATGTGCGATCGGGGCCCATCAATCACCAATCGCGATCAATGTGACCTCAAATCCCACTCCGATCAGCGTGAACCCCAAGACCCAGAGCCCCGACAATAACCCACCGGCGGAACGCGAGCGCCATGTGAACTCGCTCACGGTACGGTACACCCCTTCGACCAGCACGATTGAAGGACCCGCCTTTGCGACGGATGAAAACAATGTCTATGTGTTTCGAAATACAGGACATGCGGTCCAAGTCTCCTTCTCACCGGGCTACCCCGGAACGCTGCTCATTGGGAAAGACGTGTACCCGTTGGTTCAGCTCCATTTCCATACGCCGAGCGAACACATTGTCGTAACGGATCACTATCCTGCCGGGAAACAGTTCGCAGGGGAATTGCATTTCGTGCATCAGCGTGATGACGGCAGGTTGGCCGTGCTTGGTGTACTGCTGGATGATTCTCACGGCTCTACCGGAGACAACCCGATCTTGCAAAAGATCATCGACTATACACCGCATGACCACGATACATACAACAAGACCGGTGCCGACCAATGGCTGGATCCATCACGATTGATTCCGGCCGATGACCCCCCACGTCTATGCCTACGCTGGCTCCCTCACGACACCACCCTGTAGCGAAGGGGTCAGCTGGTACGTGGTATCTGAACCTCTTAAGGTGGCGCCTGCCCAAATTAAAAAGCTGGAGGCGTTCTTTCCGGCGAACAGCCGTGTCATCCAGAACACGGCGACGCGCACCGTAGAGATTCACAACCATCTCCATGTCGATCAGGATCAGAACCCGAAGCGACACGACAGTCATCATCGCAGAAGGTAGACCTTGCACCTCGCGACGCAGGGCGGGTAATTTTCCTACTCGCCCTGCGTCATCCTCTACTCTGCTTTGCCCCTCCCGCACTTAATTGAGCGCTGCCACAGCATTCTCGTGTCTCACGAGACCAAGCGCTCACAAGAGCTACGAGCAGGGCTTCGCCTATTTGCTGAGAGCCTCCTAGAGATTGATATAAAACTGCAAGAGGAGGATGTGGTTGATCAGATTCGCATTTCCATGGAGCGTTCGGCTGTTGAGCATCTGGTTTTGGTAGCCGATATCGACATTGAAATACTGATTAAAGGTCTTGTTGATACCAAGAAAGAGTCGGTTCTGATCGATTCCGGCCCCGGGCCCCTTGCCTCCACGTCTCACGTCATCGATGCTATCGACGGAATTGAGATTAATAAATATTTCGTCGTACCCGACAACCGCCCAGTCAGGGGCCATCGGTAAGGGGTACGAGAGTTTGAACATTTGGCGGAACCGCAGAGCGGTACCGGCGGCATGCTCGATCCATCGCTCTTCCATCCTGGTGCGGCTCATGAACTTAAAATCACCGAACTTCTGTGTGTAGATGGCCTGCTGAAAGATCCGGCTTTCTTGGAAGAACGGAGATTGAGGGGGCGTATGGGGTTGATTAAAGTTCCCGACCCACGCGTAGCCCTGCCAGAGGGAGAGATGCTCCGTCAATTGGTAGCCGATCGCGGGGCGGAGTAACAGCTGGTCGATGTTCGTCACATCGTCCCCAATGCGAGGATTCGCCTCCATGTAGGCGATGAACTTCGACGGCAGTTTCACGGTCAGATAGACGGGCGTCCAGAGTCTGAAGTCCGACCTCGTATTCGGCCCCAATTGTTCATACGCCTGCACCGGCGTCACACCGATTCCCGCTAGGCTCGCGATGAGCACCCCGATCCCTACAAGCCCTAACCAGTTCCGATTTAACAGCCTTCCTGCACGCAACAGCATAAAACCCTCCTCTTCTGGATAATGGTTACACCAGGTTTGGGACACCTCTATTTCTGTGATGCGCGGATGTGGGTGAGTCAGACTGCGGATGCGCGTAGACCCGTAAAATCCTGGGCCCGGATCGTACCGGCCAATCTTAGCTCCTAGCGCTGCTCACATCATCTACTCATTCCCGTTACTTGGAAATCCCGGGTCTCAGATCGACGGAATGTTGTACTGCTTTTAAACGTGTAAGGCCACCGAAAAATGCGGCTGTACGAAGAAAGCTGATAAAGGGACCTGTGTTGACCAGGAGGGGCATCCCGACCGGGAGCGCTTTGGATCCATTGCAGAGACGTATCGTTTGTGCTAGCTACTCATGAATGCTACAGGTCTTGCCTTCCATTGCCATTCCCGATCATGAGATTGAGATCCATGCCGTACGGTCTCAGGGGGCCGGCGGGCAGAACGTCAACAAGGTCGCGACTGCGATCCATCTACGCTTCGACGTGCGAGCATCTACATTGCCTCACGTTTTGAAGGATGCATTGCTAAAACTGCATGACCACCGGATCTCCTTGGACGGGGTCATCAGAATCAAGGCGCAGCAATTCCGCACCCAGGAACGCAACCGCGAAGATGCACTGACTCGGCTACGAGAGCTCATTCAACGGGCAGCGACCCCGCGTAAGAAGCGTAAACCAACTAGGCCGACTAAGGGTTCACAGAATCGTAGAATTGAGCACAAGAAGCGACAGGGACGGTTGAAGACACTCCGAAGAACGGTCGATTGACAGGAGAGGCGAACGAGTCGGCTTGGAAACAGTGGTCCTGCTCCGAGGTGAACTAGGAACGAGAGTGCTTAATCTTGGTCGCGTTGCTCTTTGCCTGCTGCAGCAGCGCTGTGGCCTCGGGAATGAATTCCACTCGTTGATCTTTCTGAGCGAGAGCTAAGGCGTCCGATGCCATCGCCGCCGCTTCGTCATGTCGGCCGTGTTGGCACCAGACACGGGCAAGCGCCAGCCTCGCATTCACCGCCTTCGGAGCTTGCCTGACGACTTGCTGGAGAAGCTGCTCGCCTTTTTCGGAGTCTCCCCCCAAAAAGCTCGGTAATTTCACCAGGAGCGTCCCCTTCGCCGAGAGCGCATTAATGTGAGCGGGATTAATTTCGAGGGCTCGATCGAGTTCGTGCATCATGCGGCGAAGCCCAAAGATCGACGTCAGCGATTCTCCGTCGACGCGGAGCAGCTCGCCCAAGTTACAGAAGAGTGCGAAGTGCGTCTCGGCATTGCTTTCGTCCGCCGCGACGGCCCGTTCGCCCAAGGTCTGTCCCTGTTGAAAATAGGCGAGGCGTGTGGCGCGGTCAGTGGCGAGTCTCCCTTGCTTACAGGCCTCCAACGCCTGAGTAGCCAACGCTGACCCGGCATCCGACGCAGGCGACGCCGCCGGCAACATGAAGAAGTGGCCGGCAGTGACGGCAACGACAAGAAGGAACTTCATCGACATCCTAATCCCAGGCCTGAATTGAGAAATGGATCGAACCAGGAAACAGCTGACGAAGAAGCAAACTCAATGCCACCTCCGGCAGAGCGAGGAGCATCCTAACCAACAGAGGAGGACCGGCCACTTTCCTTCCCGAAATCAACCCAAGTTGAGGTGGGCTGGCGCTCAGGCATTGGCCTGGTCTGGAGGAGCGACCATCCCAAGAATGTTGAATCCTCCGTCCACATAGACTACTTCTCCCGTAATCCCTCGTCCCAGTGAGCTTACCAAGAACAGGGCCGTGTCGCCAACCTCACCCTGTTCGGTGGCTCGCCTTAGCGGAGCTGTTTCTTTGTGGAGATCCACCATTTTGGTGATACCGGACACTCCGCGGGCGGCCAATGTCTTAATCGGTCCGGCGGAGATCGCATTGACCCGGATATTGAGCGGGCCAAGATCGTAGGCTAGATACCGCACCGCCGCTTCAAGCGCCGCTTTGGCGACGCCCATGACGTTGTAGTGCGGCACAACACGTTCGCTCCCGAGATAGGTGAGCGTCACTACTGACCCACCAGAGGTCATCAACGGCATGGCGGCCCTGGTCACGGCTACCAGGGAATAGGCGCTCACGTCCAGGGCCATGGCGAACCCTTGGCGCGACGTATTCACGAATTTACCGCTCAACTCCTCTCGGGGAGCAAAGGCAAGCGAATGCACCAAGAAATCGATCTGGCCGAAATCTTTCTGCACTTGCTGCATGAGGGCGGTAATTTCCGCATCATTGCTCACATCGCAAGGGAAGGCTTGCGCGCCGGGTAATGTCTTCGCGAGCTCCTCGACATTCTGTTTCAACCGTTCATTCTGGTAATTGAAGAAGAGTTGCGCTCCCTGGCCGGCGACCGACTGGGCAATAGCCCAGGCAATGCTGTGTTTGTTCGCCACACCGATGATGAGTCCTTTTTTTCCCTTTAGCAACATGGGGACTGCTCTCCTTAGTTAAAGGCGATCATTCTACTGAAGTATTGGGGGCTTATGGTCACGCGGAGTATGCGCGGGCTGATTGCCCCCGTTCGGTTGCGAGGCTCGGAACATACCATGATTGAGTCTTTGAGTGAAACGATCAGATCACAGCGAGTATCAACCACGATACCTCTGAGGCAGTTTCGTGCTTGAGCAGCCATTCTGCCACAGGAATCTGTAGGGAGAATCCTTCGTCGATTTATGAGAGATATTGTCTAACCAATGGATTCTTTGAATGAATGTGCCTAATGTCTTGGGCAAAGCGCGCCGGCATCGAGCTTGCTGAATAGAAAAAGCAAGTGCCGAATCAGCGGCGCAACATTCAAACTCATATTTGGGGGGAATTGTTATGAAGACCATGTTGATGGCAATTATGGCAGTAGCAGTGGCAGTGACCTTCAGCGCTCCTTCGTTCGCCGGTGACAAGAAGGAAGAGAAGAAGGGTGGCCATGTCGTGATTTCCGCCGATAAGAAGGATGAGAAGAAGGGCGGACACGCCGATGATATCTTCGGTGACAAGAAGGAAGAGAAGAAGGGTGGCCATGCGGACACCTTCGGCGAGAAGAAAGAGAAGCCAGGGAAGTAAGAATCAGGCTCCTTTCAGAATATAGGCGGACCTGGGGCACCTTCCCGCGAAGGTGCCCCTTTTTTATTTTTCTTCCCACCGGGTTCTCGTACTGTTGCGGCCTGGTTCTCCGGTACCCTCAGCCATGCTTTTTCATCTCTCGGATATAGACCGCCTGTAACCCGATGATCGTTTTGCCGTCTCGGATCGTACCGTCTTGAATTTTGTTGATCGCGTCGCTTAACGGCATTTCGATGATCTCCAGCACTTCATCGCGATCCAGATGCTGCGTTCCTTTCGTCAGACCACTGGCCTGATAGATGTGGATCACTTCATCCGCAAAGCCTGGGGCCGTAAAGATGCTGGACAGCAGCTCGAACGATGCCGCGCGGTAGCCGACTTCTTCCTCCAACTCCCGTGCAGCGCACGTTAAAGGCTCCTCCCCACGGTCCAATTTGCCGGCGGGAATTTCGTAGATGAACCCTCCGGCCGCGTGCCGGAACTGTCGAATCATGACGACGGTTCCATCGTCTTTGAGTGGCACGACCGCCGCCGCACCAGGATGGCGGATGGTCTCCAGGTCGACGGTGAAGCCGTTCGGTAGTTGCACCGTATCCATGTTCAGCGTGACAACTTTTCCGGTGTAGATATTGCGGACCATGCGATGTTCTCCTTCCCTACGCATCATCCGCCTTCCAGAAGGCCGTGATGCACGAGGCACATGGCTGACCTATTTGGAGGGACGTGTATAGAACGGAGGCTTCACGATCTTTGCCGGCACGAGTTTTCCTCGGATATCGATCATGATCGTGGTCTCTGGCTTTGCGAAGTCTGACCGAACATAGCCCAAGCCGATCCCTTTCTGGAGCAGCGGCGACAAGTTGCCGCTCGTAACCTCGCCGAGGGGTTCCGACGCGGTAGATCGTATCGCGAACCCATGGCGCGGCACGCCCTTTTCCAATAGTTCAAAGCCGATGAATTGTCTGGCCGGTCCTTCCTTCCGTTGTGTTTCAAGTACCGGTTTGCCGAGGAACTCTCCCTTCGTGAAGCTCACCGCCCAATCGACTCCGGCTTCAAGCGGCGTTGTATGCTCATCGATGTCGTTACCGTAGAGCAGGTAGCCCATCTCCAGACGCAGAAGGTCACGCGCGCCGAGCCCCGCCGGTTTGAGGCCGAAGGCTTTTCCTGCGGTCATCACGGCATCCCAAACCACGGGACCGTCCCCGTATACATACAACTCATAGCCGAATTCGCCGGTATAGCCTGTCCTGGCGACGAGGCATTTCATACCTCCGATACGGACCGTCGTGGACTGTCTCAACTTGAGTTGCGCCAGGGTAGTCAAGCCCAGCGCCTCCACGATCGAGCGTGCCGCCGGTCCCTGCAAGGCGATTTGGGCTATCTCCGTCGAACGATCCTGAATTCGACAGTCGGCAAGCCCCTGGCTCTGTGTGAACAACCACGCAAGGATCTTGTCCCGGTTGGACGCGTTGACACAGAGGAGGAATTCGCCCGGGTTCTCCAGCCGATAGACGAAGATATCGTCCAGAATCCCGCCCTGCTCGTTGCAGACCATCGAATACTGCGCCTGCCCTGGCTTGAGCCCAGCGAGATCGTTCGTCGTGACGCGCTGGAGAAACGGTTCCGCCCCGGTGCCGCTCACGACAATGCGCCCCATATGACTGACATCGAAGAGTCCGGCCTTGGTGCGGACGGTCTGATACTCGTCTACCACGCCGCTGTACTGTATGGGCATCTCCCATCCGGAAAAATCGACGAGCTTAGCCCCGGCAGTGCGATGTTGGACGATGAGGGGAGTGTGTTGCACGGTTGCGCTACTTCACCCCGAGCAATTCTACGTCGAAAATCAGCGTCGCGTTCGGAGGAATCACGCCACCGGCCCCGCGTGAGCCGTAGCCCAGGTCGGACGGGATCGTCAGCTTCCGCTTGCCCCCTACCTTCATCCCCTGTACCCCTTCGTCCCACCCTTTAATGACCCGCCCAGCGCCGAGCGGGAACGAGAAGGGTTGGCCACGATCGACGGAACTATCGAACTTTTTCCCGTTTTCCAGCCAGCCGGTGTAATGAACGCTGACATTCTTGCCTGCAACCGCCGCCTCTCCCGTCCCAACCGCTTGGTCGACATACTTGAGGCCGGATGATGTGGTGACTTCTTGACCGGTCGCACTATTCTCAGCTGCTGCCATAGGACGTTCTCCTCCAGGGATAAATGTGAACAAGATAAGCGCACAGATTGATACTACTCGTTGATAGGTCATAGGTGGTCTCCTTCCGACTAGTCTATGGCACGGGATGGCAGGCCCGGTCAATCGCGGCGAGCGGTCGAGGGACGCTCAGCGAAGATAGCCATGCTCGCCGTGTAGCCATGCACAAAGTTCCGGCGCCCGATCGGGCCGATTTCCCCTTGGGCAAAGAAGCCCGCCATGGGGATCGAGCCCAGCTGCTCCGCCACGGTGGCAGCATCGTGGTTCGGCCGTCCAAAGAGGCCTTGGCCTCGGCCGCAACAACTGAACATCAACGCCCCAAGCGGGGGGCTGTTCCGGCCGGACCGGTCCGCGACAAGCAGGGAGGTGAGATCTTCGCTGGCCGAATCCGCGTCACGAAGGTGAAATTGGACCGTCTGGCCTTCCTGCACGACATCCCCGACTGCCACCGCCCCCGAACTGCGATCCGCGCCCAGCAGATTCCGAATGAGAAAATCTCCCCGTTCAAACCGATTCCGATGTTCGTCGATCACAATGCCGAGATGCAGCGCTCGCTGCCGATCCTCTTCAGACAGCCCTTCGAACACCGCCTGCAACTGCTCCAGCGCTGGGACTCCACCCAGCTCCTGTATGAGATTCCGTTCCGCTTTGGTCACGATAAATCGTTCGCCGATCAGACGGCAGCCTTGCGAGATCACGGGGCGAATCTCCACCGCCCCCGACAGGCGCACACCGACCATGCCGCCATCGAACACGTCTCCATCAAGGATCAGCCGATTTTCTCCAGCTTCCTGCGCGCCTCCAGCGAGCCCTCCGACCGCCTTGGTGCCGGGATAACGGTCTTCCAACAGGCCAAGAACTTCGTGCACCGGTGTGGTAAAGGGATCAGCCAGCACGAGGAACGTCGCCTCCTCACGGACCGGGTCCGGCCATCCGGCGAGTTGAAACTGGTCGTGAGTCGACGAGAAGGACGACCGGATCGGGTAGAGATCCACACTGGGCAGCGACGCAGCCCAAACCGTGATCGCCGGAGCCGCTTCCAATTCTTCTGTGCCAGAGATGACCCCTTCTCCACTGCAGCCGATCAGGCATCGAGGCGCAAGCGTATCCTTGAGCACGCCGGTAAGATGGTCAGCTTGCGCGGCATGGTGAGAGGAGAAAAACACACAGGCCAGATCGATGGCCGTCCCATCCAGCTGCATTCGAATCTTGTCCACGATGTCCTGCGCCGCAATCTCCGTTTCAGGCTCTTTGGACAGGGCTACGGCAAAACGCACGTCGAAACCTCGTTACTCAATGATCGATTGATGAACCAGACCAGCGCTGGATCACACACCGGGATCCATCCGCTGGGATCGAACCTGGGCGAGTTTTTTATAGTAGCGCCAGAGGTAAGAGTGGTAGTCGTCCACCTGGGCGAGCAGATAGTGGAGTTCCGTGGGGTCTTCGGTTTCGAGTGCCTGGGTCATTCTCGTCTTCAGGAATTCGGCAAAGGCCTCGGTCTTTTGCACCGCGGTCATCAGCTGTAAGGCACCCCCGATTTGGTATTCGCCCATTGCCCTGGCCTCCTCCTTTGATCACTCAGCAGGAATCAGTAGGAATGTTAGCGAGACAGACTGGGAAATAGCAAGGGTAGAGGAAATGTGAGTAGCCTATTGAAATACGTACACCGCCCCGCTGTCGTGCGCGCTGTTGTAGGTATCGGGGCTGTTTGGATCGCTTCGGCTATGATCCACTCATCCGAACCTGCAGCCTGTCATGGGTGAGGAGGACTCAGAGAAGATCGAGGACTTCAGCCAATGCTTGGTCTACTTTAAGAAGTTGGGTGTGGGACAGCCTGGTGAGCGGCCCCTTGACGAGCCGATGGTTATCGATCGCGCGAAGCTGATCGATCAATAGATCGGACTCTTTGGACCATTTGCCGCTTGCCGGTACGCGAATCCGTAGGGGTTCCGCATCGTCTTCTAGCTGTGTCGTGAGTGGTACCACTAAAGTCGACGGGTGGTTCGCATCCAACAGGGCTTGCGTTTGTACCAACAGAACTGGACGAGTCTTGCCCGGTTCCGTACCACGCTGAGGGTTGAGGTCTGCCAGCCACACTTCGCCGCGCTTACGCATCCGGGTCACGCTCGACCTCGGCGAACTCTGCGTTCACCGCCATACTCTCCTTCCGAACTTTCAAGGAAGCGCGCGTCATGCGCTCGGCTCGTAGCTGCCGTTCGGTTTCTTGATTCATGCGCTCAAGCGAGCGGCGAATGTAGGCGGCGCGGGAGAGATGCAGCGATTCGGCCAGTTTCGTGCTGACTTTGAGCAGATCATCAGGAAGCTTGAGAGAGATGGTACTCATGCATACTCCCAAGTGATATGAGAAAATAATATCAGGTTTCAATATCTCATGCCCATCATGGGGAGTCAACTGTCGACGATGTCTCCGAGTGACACCTAAGCTATTGGTCTTTTGTGCCTGTACGACTCGAACGGACTAGATCCTCGATCGCGCTGAAATCACTAATGAATTAGTTGTTTCTTAGACCGGACAGAAGGGTTGTAAGTCGCCCGAGGTCGATGGCCTCGGCGCGGTGGCCGTCGCGGCCGATGACGGTGGTGGCCATGGTGAGGGCGTTCAAAATGGCTTCTTCGGTGGCTTCGACGGTGGCGCTGATGAGCGGATTAAGATGGGTGTCCGCCAGGTGCGTCATGGGATAGGTTGGTTCCTTGGGGTAGTGTGGGATGACGTTGGCGGTGGAAAAGGCGAGCATGAAATCGCCGCTGCCGTGGCGAGCGGTGGAGCCGGTGCGTGCCAGGCCCAGCGCGGCGCGCTTGGCGATCCTCGTCAATTGCCGGCTGTCGAGCGGGGCATCGGTGGCGATCACGATGATGATCGACCCTTCACTTTGACCGGAGGAAAGGACTTTTGACACCTGTGTCGGTGGTTCGTACAATCTGCCCACCGGTACGCCATTCATGGCAAGTTCTGGTCGTCGCCCATGGTTCGCATTGACCAATACGCCGACTGTGTAGCCGCCTTCCTTGTCCGATAGTTTTCTGGACGACGTGCCGATGCCGCCCTTGAATCCATAGGACACCATGCCGGTCCCGGCACCCACGGCGCCTTCTTGCACTGGACCGCTGGTCGCGCTGTCCAGCGCGGCGATGACATCCTGCTCGGACACGTGCCGGCCCTGACTGTCGTTCAAGCGGCTGTCGTCGCACTCCGCCACGACGGGGGTGAGCGTGTCGTCCGTGATCCCGATCTCCGGATAGCGCTGGATCATCCAACTCATGACCCCGTTGGCCACGCGGGGGACGTTCAGCGTATTGGTGAGGGCGATGGGATACTCGAGAAACCCCGATTCGGAGACCCAAGCGAGGCCGGTCATCTCGCCCGTGCCGTTCAGGACGAAGGCTCCGGCCGGAACCTTCTGGTGCCAGACGTCGTCGCGGGGCACGATGACGGTGACACCGGTTCGAACAGGCCCTTCGCCTGGCTTGAGTGGCCCCTCGCCAGAGATACGTGTACGGTGGCCGACTTTGACCCCGGCTACGTCGGTGATGGCGTTCAGCGGACCTGGTTGATATTGCCCGATCGCAATGCCCAGTTCTCTCAGCCGTTTGCGTCCCTGTTCCGATTCTGCTGAGGCAGTGGAGAGACAACCGGCAAGCAGTGCCACGCCAAAGAATCCCAAGGCCAGCGGCACGATACGCTGTGCGTTACACCTCATGCGTGCTGCCGTGATGGGGGATACGGACATCGATCCGTGGATGTTCGGCTTGGATGGCAGCACCTAATGACAGAGCCTGCTTTTCCTCACCATGAACCACGAAGACCGTGCTAGGTAACGGGTCGATGGCCCGCACATAGGCCAGGAGGTCGTTCCGGTCGGCGTGGGCTGAGAGCCCATTGAATTTCACGACTTGGGCACGACGCGGCGTGGGGATCCCGAAGATCGGCACTACATCCCATCCCTCGACCAGCTTGCGGCCCAACGTATGTTCCGCTTGGAATCCGACGATCACGATGACATTCGCCTCGTCCTGAATAGCATGTTTGAGATGATGCACCACACGCCCCCCTTCGCACATTCCAGAGGACGAGATGATGACACAGGGGCCACGCATGGCATTGAGCCGCTTGCTTTCTTGCGGTGAGGACACAAAATGAATGTAGCGAGAAGCAAAGACATCTCCGGAATCTGAAAAAGTCTGGGAGGTCTCCTCGTCGTAACATTCGGGGTGACGTTTAAACACACCGGTCGCCTTGTTGGCCAAGGGGGAATCGATGTAAATCGGAATGGGGTCCACCCGCCCTTCACCCACCAGCTCCTTGATGCGCATGACCAGTTCCTGTGTACGCCCTACCGCAAATGCCGGTACGATGATCTTGCTCTTGTGCGTGCGAGCATGCTCGATGAGGTCTTGCGCTTTCTTTTTCATCTCCTCGCCGAGCTGCTCATGCAGACGATCGCCGTAGGTGGATTCCAGGATCAACACGTCACAGGGCGGGGGCGGTTCTGGATCACGCAGGATAGGCATGTGCGCTCGTCCCAGATCCCCGCTGAACAAGACTGTCGTGCTGTTACCGCGTGCCGTGTACTTCACTCTCACGGCGGCTGAACCTAAGATATGCCCGGCGTCGTGAAACGAGGCGGTAAGTCGTGGGGCTATTTTGATCTGATCTCCGTAACGTGCCCCCTCAAAGCGGCGGAGGACCTTGCGCACATCGTCGCTATCATACATCGGGCGGATACAGACGCGACCACGACGCTTCTCTTGTTTGTTCACATAGCGGCAATCGTTCTCTTGGAGGCGCGCGGAATCTTCGAGCATGATGCCTGCCAGATCTGCCGTAGCTCTGGTGAGGTACACCTTTCCGGAGAACCCCTGTCCCGGCAACACGGGGAGCGCGCCTGAGTGATCGATATGCGCATGGGAGAGCAAGACGGCGCCGAGCGACTTGGGGTCAAATCCCAGATGACGGTTCCGCCTGACCGCTTCATCCCGGCGGCCCTGAAACATCCCGCAATCGAACAATAGCCGGAATCCCGGTGCCTCCAGCAGATGCCGGCTCCCTGTTACCGAGCGCGCCGCGCCATAGAAGGACAGTTTCAAGTCGTGCCGACTCCATTGTGATGGACGATGATGTCCCAGGCTTCCTTGGCTGTTTCTGCGTAGTGAAACAGCTCAAGGTCGTGTGGCGAAATGAGGCCACATTCGACAAGGAGTTGCCAGTTGATCAGTCGGTCCCAAAATTTTCGCCCAACCAGAACGACGATCACCCGGTCGGTCTTCCCGGTTTGCAGCAAGGTAAGTGTTTCAAACAGCTCATCCAATGTGCCGAACCCTCCGGGGAACGCAACCAGGGCCTTGGCGCGGAGCAGGAAATGCATTTTCCGGATGGCGAAATAGCGAAACTGAAAACTGAGTTTCGGGGTAATGTAGGGGTTGGGGTGCTGTTCGTGCGGCAAGGTGATGTTGAGACCGATGGACTTGGCCTTCACGTCCGACGCCCCCCGGTTTGCCGCCTCCATGATGCCTGGTCCACCGCCCGTCACGATGACGTAGTCGCAATGGCCATCGATCTGGCAGGTGGAGGACACCAATCGGCCGAACTCCCTGGCGATGTCATAGAATTTCGAGAGCTCGAGCTGTCGTTTGGCGATCATTACCTCTTGCTGACGGACTTGGTCGTGTGGAGCACGTGCTGCCTCCGATTCCGCCTGTTGAAGTTCTTCTTGGGCGGTCTTGGGCTCCTTGAGTCTGGCGCTGCCAAAGACGACGATCGTGGACCCGATGCCTTCGTCGGTCTGGATCAATTCAGGTTTGAGTAGTTCGAGCCCGAGTCTGACGGAGCGTAGTTCGTCCCGTTGAAGAAACTCGGTATCCCGATCGGCCGGGATGTAAGAGGAATTGTCGCCATCACGGTGGAGGCCTAGTGGCTGGTCGGAGACGTCCAATCCCATGTTTGGCATTATAGCGGCGCCTGCTGCAGGCGGCAATGGACGGTCCGCGAAACCCTACGGTGGTTAGAAGGGATAGGGATAGAAGGGAGGACCTGAGAGATGTCGCTGAAAGCTGGAGTGGACGACGACTCCGTGAAGATCGAAGGCGACTTGGAAGGCGTCGACCCCGAGTCCGGTTCGGGAAAAGATCAGATCAGGATCGACCGGCGTCCAGGGTTTCGCAAGCCACCCGAAATTGACCCTCGAGTATTTCAGATCCAGAAAGCGGTAGGTGGCAACCATTCCCGTCTCGGATTCCCCGATGGCATCGGGTGCTCCGAGTTTGGTGATGATATCCGTGAGGGTAGTGCTCCCCGGGGTGATAAAGGCTACATTCTCAGGGGTGAGGGTCGTATTGAGTGAGACACGGACGACGTTACAGCCAATGACGGATAAACCAACCATCGCGGCCAGAAAGGAGAAAGTGACTCTTTTCCTGAAGATCCACATGTCATTCCCCAAAGGGCCAGAAGCGAAACTTCATGCCGGCAGTTCGTTTGGATGAAATGACATCCTCGACGACTCCGCTTTGATTCAGGACGATAAAGAGGTCGTCGCTCTTGATCGAAAGGCGAGTGAAATTGAGGACGATCAGGAGGAGACTCCCTGCCTTGGCGTCATATCGATAGTATTGGAAGACGTCGCGCCCATTAAGCTGGACAAGCCGATCTGGAGCGCCGAGCAGATGGATGACTTCGTCCTTGGTGGTTTCACCCTTATGGAGCGCAGCGATGGCGTCCGTATTGATCTCGTCCCCCAAGGTTCCGCGGCTGAAGGCGCAGCCTTGGATCATAATTGTGAGAACGAAGAGAGCTATACCGGCTGTTGCTTTCATGGCGTTACCTCGCTTACGGCTTGAGAGCGTGTGGTCCAAGAATAAAATCGTGTTCATACATATCATAGGTAGAGGGAAGTAATCCGACGCTCCGGTAGGCGGCATGGGCTCGCTGATTCTCTCGTGCTACGTAGAGTCGAATGCCGCAGATGCGGGGATCGTTCTTCGCTTCGTCGGCAATGTGGCGATGCATGGCCTGGTAAACGCCCCGTTGGCGATGCTCAGGAAGAACATACACGCTCTGCACCCACCAGAAGAGTCCGTTTCGCCAGTCACTCCACTCATAGGTGATCATGAGTTGCCCGATCGGTTCTGTTGCCTCCATAGGTGAATGGTGGGCGAGGATGTAAAAACCGTATTCCGGTTGGGCTAATACAGCGCGAACTCCATTGCGTAACGTGGCCTGATCAAGATGGCGACCCTCGGTTTCAAGTGCCATCGCTGAATTGAACGTGGTGATCGTATCCGTATCGTCTGGACAGGCTCGTCTGATTTGGAGGGTATTAGGCATCGGTCTTTATCTTCTCTAGCGATTGGTCCGATGGACCTAGCCACCCCGCCTTCGGCCGGTAGAAGCCCGCTGAGAACTCCATTTTCATCGCATCTTCGACCGGGAGATTGAGCGGGTGAAGGACCTGTTCCGGAAGGAAGGCCAGGAAGCCGGTGAAGGGATGGATAGCAGTCGGAACAAAGACCATGAAAAGGGTCTGGGATGGCACGACCTGAATGGCCGGTGGTGCGATGCCCATGACAAATCCTAATGCCCAACAACCGTCACGAGGAAATGGAAACGCCACCACTTTACTCCGGCCGAAGCGCGAGCGAAAATTCAGAATATCCGTCATGCCCTTCAAAGTGAGGTACACACTCTGAACCAGTGGGATTCGTTCAATGCGCCGTTCAATTCGCGCGAGAATGTTCTTCCCCAGGACATGATCAAAGAAGATGCCAGCCAGGATTAGGACGAGAATAAGCAGCAAGAGGCCAAGACCTGGAATTCTATAGTACATGTACCGTCCGACGAGATCGTCAAGGGTCGTGAACAACGTAGAGAGGATAAGGAACGTCGCCCAGGCAGGAACCAAGACGATGAGCCCAGCGATGCAGGTTTTCCAGAATGTCGTGATCATATGGAATCTGAGTGGTTACGAAAGAGTGTACCAGATACGATTTGCGAAATGGTGGCTCATGCCACCCCTTGCGGTGGCACCTCTCGATGAATTATTCTGTGACTGAGTTCAATAGGAGTCTTTGTCTCATGACGCTCGATCCACAACTTCTTTCCATCTTATGCTGCCCAGAGACCAAGCAGTCGGTGACTCTGGCCGACGCAAGCCTCATGCAGAAGGTCAATGCTGCCGTTGGAAAAGGTCGGGTTAGAAATAAGGCAAGTCGGCTACTAGTTGACCAGATTGAGGGTGGTCTCATTCGCGAGGACCACCAGATTCTGTATCCCATCCGCGATCGAATCCCTGTCATGCTCATCGAAGAAGGTATTCCCATGGAGCAAATGCTCTCCGACACCTAAACGAACTGCTTTTCCCAACCCTATCTTTTCCCTAAATTCATAGTCGGTATGGTAAAGGTTATAGATCCAGATACTTCTGGGTCTCTCCCTGCGTTGTACGGCCATGACCATTAGTTTTTTGGTTAGGGCCCGATGATTTCGATTGATTTGACAGGATTTTCGGTTTTTGAACCAGTGGATGTCCCACAGTGGACGCAGAGATATTCGTAGAGATTCCCGCTGGGTAATACCAGAAGGAGCCTTTCGCGTGTGGGCGTCGCCACCTGGCAACGTGGACAGAATAGAAGCGAGGCTCTCAGAGAGTCGAACTGTCGTTGTCCCTGGTTTGCAGAGGGACGGTTTCGGTTGACGCGCTGACCACCAGGTATACCCGGAGGTCTTTCCTGCGGCTGTCGCATGATCAATTTTATGGAGATGCGGCGTTGACCGTCAAGAGGTCACACGGTCTACAGTGCAAGCAGTGCGTAACGACCCGAACCGACCTTGTGATCGTGTACGAGTCGTCGTGAAGGGACCTTGGTATCGTCTCCTGAATGGGTCCAGCATACGGCCATGTCTGTGCTGGTCACACTGTGGTTTTGGCAGATTCGATTTCTGTGGCCGTGATAAGACTTGAGAGATAATCTGCCACGAAATTGAGCGCCTCCTCCCGGCCATCTGCGCGACGCCCCTTTTCTCGACGCTGGACAGATAGCTCGTGTTCCAGATCAGATTTCACCTCGCCAAGAATTCTCTGCAGAGACGATGGAGTGAGATTGGTGTCCATATCTTCTAATTCTTGACAGCGATCCAAGACCCAATTGAGTCCCTCAATGCGTCCTGCATAATGTTCCTGCTCCGCTGTATCGATTCTAGCCATAGCCGTGGCGAATGTCTGAGCCTCATAGATTAAGTTATAGAAACTGGTAACACCTCGTTGTAGCGATGGATTCATGATGCTCCTTTTCCTAATGGTAGGTCGCAATTATACATCAGATTGCCTAACGGACAAGGAGTATTTTTTGCGGTTACGTGAAGAGGAGGGAATGGAACTCGTTCATAAAACCATAGTACAGCGGGGCGAAATCTTTGAGGGAATCAGGGCTTGTCTCCTTGAGTCGCTTAAAAAAGAAGACTTGTCCTCGAGGATCGAGTTGCTCGAGGAGTTGGCTGAGTTGGGCCATGGAATAACTGCCTGATCGCACACTCAGAATATAATGAACGAGTCGCTCGACAAACTGCTGTTCGACGTACTCACTATCGAGATAGCCCTCAGGGAGCTTACCTGACGCGAGAAACTCATCAAATGGGATGGCTTGGGCAGCAAATGGGATTGATTGCTGCGGCTGGGATCTCACGCTGAAAGTGCTCCCTCACACGGTACGTTCTCGTTACCTGGTAAAAACTGTACTGGAGGGAGAGAATATCGTCAAGTGTGCAGAAGATTCAGCATGAGCTGAGCTGAAAGACTGATGCTCACAGAGAATCTGGCTCTACTCAACCACGATAGATGCACATAGTTCGGTGTGGGCGCCCTGGCATGAATTGAATCGCGTCCAAACATGGGGACCAATATCTGGACACCTAATATTTGCTTTGGAATAGATGATCGTATTAGTCGGAGCTCGCCAGTCCGATCGATTTCATGCGTTGATGAAGCAAGGGGGCGAATCCCAGATTAGGGACACACCCCCTTGCGCCAAAACTAGAATGCCGGTCCCGGTTTATAACCAGGTGACTCGTTCGGCCGGCCGAATGTAGATCGGTTCTTCGACCTGGACCCGTGCCACTTCCTTCCCGGACTTGTTGAAGCCCAACACGGTGTCATTGTACATCTCGAACCGCTTCCCGTGAATCTGCGTCTCAAAGACTTTCGGACCTGGAATGACGTCGTAGCGGAACACGA
>JBFWZD010000008.1:0-166519 GCA_050185705.1 Nitrospira sp.
GCACTAACCGTACTGCCTCTTGTTTGAAATCTTCCGTGTACTGCCGTCGTGTCTTCGTGCGCATGCGATCCTCCAATTTCATCATTTTCCTCCTTCTGGAGGTGTCTGTGAAATCGGGGAAAGGTCAATTGGAGATTGCGAAAAAAGCTAAGGAGGCTCTTCTGCAAATCGGCAATGAGAGCCTTCTGAATAAGATTAGACTCAAAAAATTCGGAATCTCCACAGTAGAAGATCAAGTTGGGGCGGAACCCCTACCCCATCCGCCACCAGTCGAAGAATGAAATGGGGGTCATGCATGCGTAATGACTTCTGGGTGCAGCGGGGATGAAGCGCGGAGGATTCTAGCTATACTGATCCCACGTATCGCACTGCTTGATTGCCCGGAACACCGCTTCCTTGAGTTTTTGGAGGATGGTGTTGTCGGGGTCGCGAATCGCCTGCAATTTCTTGTTGAGATCGTAGAGCGGCTGGATCAGCCGCTTGTCCGGGATCTTGCCCAGCGCCCAGGTCACTTCCGTTAAGACCGTCCAGTCTACCCCCCATTTCTCTTTTTGCGATTCGATCAATAGATTTAGCCCAGCTTGTCTCAGCCACACAGCCACAGCCCTACATTCCAAACGAACTCGTCCATAGTCCAACCGGTGCCTCCAGCACCATCATCCGTTTAGACTGATCAGGGTAGATTAACATTCGCTCCAGTGGGACGGAGAAATGCCTGCCAGAGGCTCCCTCATAAAGGCTCACATAATGAGCATCGCATTCTTCAATTTCGCACTCAATCATAAAAACTTGACGTTGCCGTTCCCATCTATCTAGTTCATAGCAGCGAAAGGCGATGCGTTGATGCTTATCTTTGATGCGAAGAATCTTTCCAGCCTTCGTATTTTGGCTCGCGATGAGTTCCTCATAGACTTTAGGTGAAGCCTTCACACTTTCCGATCCGACTCTTACGTAAGCAGGACCAGCAAAGTGCGGGCGCTCCTTGCTGGTTGTTACCAGTACTGCTAGAAGAATTTTCCCATCACTTTCAAATACTCTGACTTGACACGTGATAGGGGGGAAACAGTCCCGTTCTGACACTTCTCTTATGGTCTTCTGAAGAGAGTCGGGGTTTTTAACACCGAGCGGAGTCCCCGTGTCACTGACACCAATAAACAAGATCGCGGTCTTACCTTCAGGGACAGAATTAGCAAAGGCAACCAAGGTCTTACGAAGTTCGGCATTGGCGCTGCCAGCACCTTCTGGCTTACGTTCGGTAAAGCCGTCCTCGTGGTCCTTCAAGCGTACGAGTAATGCCTCATTATCCATTGGATTCCTTCAAGGAATGCTTGGATGAACCTCTACCATAGGGCCTCTAGATAAACGGCGGTCGCGTCTTGCAATCCAACATCGCCGCAGGCTCGCGCGACTTATGCTGCCACTCCGGAGTTACGGGCTAAGACCCGTGCGATGTCACGGGGGGTTGCGCCGAGCGCCACCAAGCCACGTAACAGAAGATCGAGCGAGACAGTCTGATCCGCTGCCTCCATCTTTGCCACACGAGACTGACTCGACTGCAGACGCTTGGCGAGCGCGACTTGGGAGAGTCCGCGGGCTTCTCGCCTCGCGCGCAGTGCCTGGCTTAACCGCAGTTTCATCTCGACGAGTGCGGTTTCTTCTTCGCTCAGCCCCAAGAAGTCGCTCATGGTCCCCACTCGCCAGCCTCTGGCCTCCAGCCGCTTTTGTTTTGCCTTGTTCATCGTCCCGTCTCCCCACGCGCCGCCTGGTCGTAGGCGGCTAATCGTCGCTGACACGTTTCGAACACTTGAAAGGGCGTCGCCCGCGTTTTCTTGCTGAAGACCTCCACGATCACGATGGCATCGGTATCCGCACGGTAGACAATGCGCCACGTCACCCGTTCGTCCTGAATTCTCAATTCATGGCACCGCTGGCCCAAGCCAGGCATTGGTCTCGAATGAGGGAGCCCCAGGCGCTCTCCTTGTTGCAAACGCCGGAGCAACGCACCAGCCTCAAGACGAGCTGCCGGAGAGAAGGGCGGGCTCTTGACCTCTCCATGGAGCCAGGCTAAAGGCTTATCGGGTCGTGCCATCCGCATTAGTATATGTCATATATGACATGGCTGCAAGGTTCCCATTTCAGCGGTATCCGCCCTGCGAAACCCAGCGCTTGCCCAGATCTTCGGCTGCCCGAACCGTCAGTCGTTTGGTAGTTCGAGTCGTTGCCATGGGAAAATATTGTAGCAGGAAGGCTCAGCTCTACTGATCCTACATATCGCATTGCTTGATCGCCCAGAAGACGGCTTCTTTCAGCTTCTTGAGCATTCACGTGATAGTGAGCAGTTTCAGCCAATCAACACATTGGAAATCATCACGTGCGGACCCGGGTCGCAATATTGGCTTAGTCATATTGTTGGTCTACTATATGGGCATGATTCGCATTAATGTTCATGAAGCCAAGACTCACCTCTCCTATTATTTGAGGAAGCTCAAAACAAAAGGAGAAACGATCATTTTGTGCAACCACAATCAACCGATTGCAGAAATACGCCCATTGCCATCACCCCTGACCGGGAAGCGTCCCATCGGATTGGCTAAAGGGCAGTTTTCTGTTCCCCCAACGTTCTTTGAACCTCTCCCCAACGACGTCCTTGATGCCTTTTCCGGCAAGGCGACATGAAGCTTCTCCTGGATACCTGCACCTTTTTATGGCTGATTACGGATGATCCAGCGCTTTCGAGCAAGGCGCGGGATCTTTTCGCCGACCCTGTCAATGAGGCCTATCTCAGCTGATCACGCAATATGCCGTGAAGACCGCCTGGTAGGACAGACCTTCATCCCGCCCCTGTCATAGGCCCGAGACTATAAGGCTAGAGTGGAAACGGGCCAAGAGTGAAAACAAAAAAGAGGATAGCTGAATAAATGATGACGGCTCTCAGCTATATTGATCCCACGTATCGCATTGCTTGATCGACCAGAACACGGCTTCCTTGAGTTTCTTGAGCGTCACGTTGTCCGGATCGCGAATTGCTTGGAGTTTCCTGTCCAGGCTGTAGAGCGGTTCGATCGATCGTTTGTCAGGAATCTTGCCGAGGGCCCACGCGACTTCCGTTAAGACGGCCCAATCTGTCTTAGGATCCTGGAGCTTAGCCAATAACGGAAGCACTACGGATGGATCTCCTGCGATTCCACCGATCTGTCCCAGTCCTTTGGCAGCAGCCGCCTGAATGTCCACTTGAGGCGAAGAATTCATCAAGTCGATGAGCAATGGAATGCCCTCTCTTCCAAGGTTACCCATCGCCGCGAGCGCCTGTTTGGCAAGATCTCGGTCCTTGAGGGCTTCTTTCAGTTTCGGCAATGCTTCGTCCGCCTGCATGTCTCCCAGGAGCGATATGATCTTGATTTTCCTGGCCTGGCTGATCTCAGGCGAATCGAGCAGCTTGAGCAGGCGATCCGTATGGCCCCATTCTGCTGCTAGCAGGAGAGGAAATTCATATTTTTCCAACCCTTCCTGCAGCTTGGTCAGTGCATAGATGCCTGCGTTTGCCGCCTGCGCTGCCTGTGCAGCCACAACGGCATCCTCAAATTCTGTGCGTACCTCCTTCTGCCATTTAATTTTCATGCCTCCAAGCAGATAGGTGAGCTGGCAGGCGGGTCCTTTCCAAAGCCTGGCCGGCGCGTCGGGGAGATCCGCATCTCCACCGGTCGATGTCGTCCCCTCCCAGGTCTTGCGCTGCTCACACTTGACCCGGAAGACGACGTCATGAGGCTTGGCAGGATCACGGACGGTGGTATAGCCAACTTCGTGCAGGCGTTGCATCACAGCATCGGTTAAGGGAATGGGGTTTACAGTGCTTTGATCAGTGAGAGTGATGACGTCGACGAGAACGGTTTGAATTGTCTCCAGCTGAGCCCGTTGCTCTTGGGTGAAGTATTCACGATAGGCGGAGGCGTCATCGTCAGACAGGCTGAGAACCAGATAAACGACCAGTGCGGGTATGAGAAGTCGAATTCGCATGGCCCACCTCCGACGCACGTTTTCGCGATCCCGGCGAGAGCGCCGGATTGAGATATCAGCCGCTCAGCCAGCGCCCCAAAGTCAGTATACACCGATGACCTCAGACGAGAACTCTATGGGAAACAACCATCGTCATCGTATTGACAGTTCGTGGGCGCCAATGCTAATTTCGCGAGCTCTACTTCGTGACTCGCACGAAACTTTCGGGTCTGTCCAAACAACAAGAGTGAGTAGGGAACGGTGATTAAGACAACAGTTGCGCGACGTTACGCACAGGCGCTCTTCGAACTGCTCGATCAATCGGACATTGAAGTGACAAGGCGTGCTCTCGACAGCCTGAGTGAGGCTATGCATGAATCGGATCAGCTGCGCCACGTCATTGCTTCGCCGGCCTTCGGGGTGGAACAAAAGATTGCGGTCCTCACGGCGCTTGGGGAAAAACTCGGGTGTTCATCAACCGGCAAGGCCTTTCTCGGCCAATTGGTCAAGAAAAACCGGGTGGGATTTCTGCCTGAAATCGCCGATGCGTTCGGCAAGTTGGTGGACCAGGCGAAGGGGACCCAACCCGTAACGGTCTCCTCTGCAACCCCCCTTCCCACGACGGAACAAGATCGTATCAAAGTGCGGCTGCGCGAAACACTAAAGCGTGAAGTAGACGTGACCTTTCAGACCGATGCCGGTCATCTTGCCGGCTTGCAGATCTCAATCGGCAGCACGGTGGTCGACAGCACGGTCCGAGGCCGCTTGCGCGATTTGCAAGTCGCGTTGACGCGAGAATAAGGAGTTGTCATGCAGATTAGGGCGGAAGAAATCAGTGCCATCATTAAAGAAAAGATCAAGGGGTTTGATAAGCAGGTTAACGTTAAAGAAACCGGGTCTGTCATTCAGGTCGGCGATGGGATTGCCAAGGTGTACGGTCTGGACGGAGCCATGGCCGGGGAAATGCTCGAATTTCCAGGAGGACTCTATGGCATCGCGCTGAACCTCGAAGAAGACAACGTCGGCGCCGTGTTGATGGGTGACGATGTCGGAATCAAAGAAGGTGACCCAGTCAAGCGGACCGGCCGCATCGCGGAAATTCCGGTCGGTGAGGCCTTGGTCGGTCGTGTGGTGAACGCCATCGGTCAGCCGATCGACGGGAAGGGCCCGATCACGTCACCCCATTCGTCTCGTATCGAAGTCGTGGCACCGGGAGTGAACACCCGCCAGTCTGTGCGCGAACCCTTACAGACGGGCATCAAGGCGATCGACGCCATGATCCCGATCGGGCGTGGGCAACGCGAATTGATCATCGGCGACCGTCAGACCGGCAAGACCGCCATTGCGGTCGACACGATCATCAACCAAAAGGGACTTGGTGTCTTCTGTATTTACGTTGCGGTCGGGCAGAAACGGTCGACAGTAGCGCGCGTGGTCAAAACGCTCGAAGAAAACCATGCCATGGAATACAGCATGGTGGTGTCCGCCAGTGCCAGCGACCCGGCCCCGATGCAGTTCCTCGCGCCCTTTGCCGGAGCCGCCATCGGCGAATATTTCCGTGATAACGGAAAGCATGCATTGATCGTGTATGACGATTTGTCCAAGCATGCGGTAGCCTATCGGCAGCTCTCCCTCTTGCTTCGCCGTCCACCTGGCCGCGAAGCCTATCCGGGTGACGTGTTCTACCTACACTCTCGCCTGCTTGAGCGGGCTGCGAAGCTGAGCGACAAGCTGGGTGGAGGCAGCCTCACCGCGCTTCCGATCATCGAGACTCAAGCCGGTGACGTGTCGGCCTACATCCCGACCAACGTCATTTCGATCACCGACGGCCAAATCTATCTGGGAAGCGACCTTTTCTATTCAGGCATCCGTCCAGCCATCAACGTCGGTCTCTCGGTCTCACGAGTCGGCGGGTCGGCGCAGATTAAGACGATGAAACAGGTGGCGGGTACGCTGCGGCTCGATCTCGCTCAGTATCGCGAGATGGCGGCTTTTTCCCAGTTCGGCAGCGAATTGGACAAGGCCACCCAGATGCAGCTGGCACGCGGTGTTCGGATGGTCGAATTGCTCAAGCAGGGCCAATACAAACCCATGCCGGTGGCGGATCAAGTGCTGTCGATCTATGCCGGTGTGAATGGATTTCTGGACGACGTTCCGGTCGACAAGGTGCTTCAGTTTGAAGCGGACTTCTTGCATTATGTTCAACAAAACTATCCCGACCTCAAGAAAGAAGTGGCCAGCATCGGCAAGATCGATGATAAGGTCGGCGGCCGCTTGAAAGAGATCCTCTCGACCTTCAAGCAAAAGATGGGGTACGGAGGAAAAGCATAAGCACAGGACCGAGTAGCGAAGACTCAGGAACAAGACGAAAAGTCGGGAGTCTGGGACAACCACAGTCCTCAACGCTCGGTTCACTGCCCTAAGAGAATACAATGCCAAGTCTTCAATCGTTACGCCGTAAGATTGCGGCGTTCAAAAATACACAGAAAATCACCAAGGCCATGAAGATGGTCGCTGCGGCGAAGCTGAAACGGTCTCAGGATCGTATTCTGGCTGCTCGTCCCTATGCACATAAGATGCGCGGGGTGTTGAGCAACCTGAGTCAGCGTGTGAACCGCTCTTCTCATCCCCTGTTGCAGAAGCGCGAAGGGAAAAAAGTCGAAGTGCTCGTCGTCACAAGCGACCGAGGGTTGTGCGGCGGCTTTAACGGCAACATTGTGCGCAAGAGCTCGGAGTTCGTCCGGCAATGTGAAGCGAACGGTCTCCACGTCAACTTGAGCCTTGTCGGCCGTAAGGGCCGCGACTATTTTCGCCGCCGTGATTGGCCCATTCGCCAGGAATGGGCCGGGATTTTCGATAAACTCAGCTTCGAACATGCGCTCGATATCGGGGCAGATCTGACGGATAACTTCATCAAAGGCACGTTCGATGAATTGTATGTCGTCTACAACGAGTTCAAGTCCGCCATTCAGCAGCGGGTGATCGTTGAAAAGCTATTTCCGATCGATGCGCAGGAAGAATTCAGTTCAGCGCCCGGCGAAGGCTTGAGCGGCGGCGGGTATCTCTATGAACCGGATGAAGCCGAGCTGTTGAGTGCGCTCATACCGAAACATTTCCAAGTACAGACCTATAGAATTTTGTTGGAGTCCGCTGCCGCCGAGCATGGAGCCCGCATGGCTGCCATGGACGGAGCGACACGCAATGCCGGACAACTCATCAAGAAAGTGACGCTGTACTACAACAAAACCAGACAAGCAGCGATTACAAAAGAACTGATGGATATTGTCGGTGGCGCCGAAGCGCTGAAATAGCCGATCCCGTTTCGTCGAAAGGAGTACCCAGTGGCAACAGGCACAGTCATCCAGGTCATCGGACCGGTCGTGGACGTCGAATTTCCTCCCGGCCAACTTCCAAACATCTATAACGCGCTCAAAGTCACGCAGGAAGAGAATAAGACAGCAGGTACACCTGCCATTCGGATCACCCTTGAAGTGGCGTCGCACTTGGGCGAAAACCGCGTCCGCAGCATCGCGATGTCTACGACCGATGGTCTCACACGCGGGATGGACGTTCAAGATTCCGGAGCACCGATTTCCGTGCCAGTTGGTCGTGAAACGCTCGGTCGCCTCATCAACGTGCTCGGCGAGCCGGTCGATGAGCGGGGACCGATCAAGGCGAAGAAGACCTATCCGATTCACAGGCCGGCACCAAAACTTGAGGATCAAGAAACCAAAACCGAGGTCCTCGAAACCGGTATCAAGGTTGTGGATTTGCTGGAGCCGTACAGCAAAGGCGGTAAAGTCGGACTCTTCGGTGGAGCCGGTGTCGGCAAGACCGTCATCATTATGGAGTTGATCAACAACATTGCTTTGCACCACGGAGGCTTCTCCGTGTTCGCGGGCGTCGGTGAACGGACTCGTGAAGGGAACGACCTCTGGCACGAAATGCAAGAGTCCAAAGTTATCGATCCTGACGATTTTACGAAGTCGAAGGCGGCCTTGGTCTATGGTCAGATGAACGAACCCCCTGGAGCCAGACTCCGAGTCGCCTTGACCGGTTTGGCGGTCGCCGAGTTCTTTCGAGACGAAGAAAATCAGGACGTGCTGCTCTTCGTGGATAACATCTTCCGGTTTACCCAGGCCGGTTCGGAGGTATCTGCGTTGCTGGGTCGCATGCCGTCTGCGGTCGGATACCAACCGAACCTCTCGACCGAGATGGGTGCCCTCCAAGAGCGTATTACCTCGACTAAGCGCGGTTCAATCACGTCTGTGCAAGCGATCTATGTGCCTGCAGACGACTTGACTGACCCGGCTCCGGCGACGGCGTTTGCTCACTTGGACGCCACGACTGTGTTGTCCCGTTCTCTTGCTGAGTTGGGTATTTATCCGGCGGTTGACCCGTTGGACTCGACCTCTCGTATTTTGGACCCACAGATCATCGGAGATGAACATTACAAGATCGCGCGTGGGGTACAATCCGTCCTCCAGCGCTACAAAGATCTTCAAGATATCATCGCCATTCTCGGTATGGATGAGTTGTCCGAAGACGACAAGATGGTCGTGGCGCGTGCCAGGAAGATCCAACGCTTTCTGTCACAGCCGTTCCACGTGGCCGAAGCCTTCACTGGTGCTCCTGGGAAGTACGTCAAGCTCAAGGACACGGTCCGGAGCTTCAAAGAGATCCTCGAAGGCAAATACGATCACTTGCCGGAGCAGGCCTTCTATATGGTCGGTCCAATCGAAGAGGCAGTGGCCAAGGCCGAAAAAATGGGTGTAAAAGTATAACAGCGTGAAAAGTAAAATGTGAAAGGTGAAACGAGCAAGCACTGCTCATTTTCTTTAACCTTTTACCTTTAACTTTTTACGTTTCACGAGGAAAGAATGCCAGGGACAATTCTGTTAGAAGTTGTCACGCCGGAAAAATTGCTGCTAAGTCAGCAGGTCGATGAAGTCATCGCGCCTGGCTCTGAAGGAGAGTTTGGTGTTCTGCCGGGCCATTGCCATTTTCTGTCGACGTTGCGCATCGGCGAACTTCGCTATCGCATCGGCGATCAAACCCATTCAATGGCGGTTCTTTGGGGATTTGCTGAAGTCACGCCGACCAAAGTGACGGTGATGGCGGAGGTTGCTGAAAAGGCCGAAGACATTGATGTCGAGCGAGCCGCTACCAAAGTCGCTGAAGCAGAGCGCCGCCTCCAGGCAGGCGGCTTACCTTCGGAAGTGAAAGAGGCCCAAATCAGTCTTGAAAAGGCTCGCCTGCGGAAGAAAATCGCTGAACGAGCCAGGAAAACCAGTCACGCCTGATGCATCGACTCTAGGGAGGCTCTTCATTCCCTCCTTCCTCTCGTTCTTCGCTCTAGACATTAAACACCTTGCTCCTGTTTTTAGCGCGCTACCGGTTTGAATACATAGGCAGTCATTCACCATCAAGACGGTATGATCACGGAATTCGTCATTACGCCTGGAGAACAGCCCAAACGGCTGGACGTTTTCCTAGTTAATCGTGAGCGGGATATGTCGCGGTCGGGCATTCAGCGCTTGATTGAACTGGGTCGGATCAGACTCAATGACCAAGTTGTGAAACCAAGTCAGAAAATCAAGCCCGGCGACAGAATCACCATGGATGTGCCAAAGCCGGAGCCCCTCTCGATCAAGGGTGAGGCTATTCCGCTCGAGGTTCTGTTTGAAGATGATTCGCTGCTTGTCCTGAATAAACCACCTGGTATTGTGGTTCATCCGGCTCCAGGAAACTGGACAGGGACGCTCGTCAATGCGCTACTCCATCATTTTCAAACGTCGGGAGGAACGATCTCGACGATCGGCGGCAAAGAGCGGCCAGGGCTGGTTCATCGACTGGATAAAGAGACGTCCGGCATCATGGTCGTGACCAAGACGGATTCAGCGCATCGTGCGCTTGCCGCACAATTCAAACTGCATACGATCGTTCGGGTGTATGAGGCGATCGTGTGGGGAGTCCCGAAGAAGGGACGTGGGCTGATTGAGTTAGCCATTGGTCGAGATAGCAAAGATCGAAAGAAGTTCTCTGCAAGAACGACGAGCCCCAAGCAATCAGCGACCGAATATGTCGTAGCCAGGCGATACGGCAAAGTGGCGGCTCATGTCCTGCTGTATCCGCGAACTGGTCGTACGCACCAGCTTCGCGTGCATCTGACATCCATCGGGCATCCCATTCTGGGAGATCACACCTATGGCGGGCGTCGGGTGTGCACCGTGGAAGAGACGACGATTCCCCGTGTGATGCTCCACGCCAGGACGCTCGGTTTCGTTCACCCGATCAGCGGAGTGATGGAGGAATTCACAAGTCCGGTGCCGACGGACATGGCGTTGGTCATGTCTGAGCTTGAACGGCATTCCACTCCAGGCGAGAAGAGATCACAAAAGGGTAATGAACCGTTCACGATGTCGAGGGCGCATGTTGACCGCTGACTTTCTTGACCGCATCGGTGGGTTAACGTCGTTGATTAAGAACTATGCGGCAAAGCTTCCCCCTGTCGTGCATTTGAATGCTGTGCCCACCGGTGTGAAACCTTCTCCGGAAGCCGTGGACAGTTATGAAACGATTGTCTCTCGAACGCGTAGCCAGACTGCGGGAACTCCTTATAGGGGGCTTAATGAATCCCTTATTTCATCATTGGAAGCATTCGAAGTCGGCCATCTCCTCGGGGCCATCCAACCACTTCTGTCCGTCCTGGATCATCTTGAAGGAATGCAGGGTGAACACGAAATCGAAGTTGGGCGACTCGATGAGCAGCGGCTTAAGGAGTATCGCGCCGCTTTGCGAAAAGTTCTCCCCGGCAATCGACCCGAATTGGACAACCCAACGTAAAACATCCCAAGCCTGCAGCAAGAAGCACACCGCTGCGGAACCCCTCACGGCTCGGAGCGCTGACAGACTGGATAGTAACGCAGATGGTGCGGATTAATGTCCCATCTTTGGCCCTGATGCATTGTCGCCGGCAGTAACAAGCTTGAATCGTACCGCGGCGCCACAATGGGGACATGTTGCGCGAACGGTCTCATCGTCGAGCATTTCGTACGCGTCAGGCTTTAACCACATCAGTTGACAACACTTTGCACAGCTGCGGACTTGCGTTGACATCGGTTTCCTCGTACACTCAAAACAAATTTAAGAGCTACTCTAGTATAAGATGCCTTCCACCCTCAAGTCCGTGGTGACCTATCGCCACAAGGACCCACCAGAAGCCTCACAGCTGTTACGCTTGTTCCGCCAGGCTCCTTGGGCCAAGCATCGGTCGCTCGGTGATGCGAGGGCGATGCTGCAACATACCGACCTGACGATTTCCGCATGGGATGATGAACGGCTGATCGGATTTGGTCGAGTGCTCACAGATTTCATCTATCGTGCCACGATTTGGGACGTCATTGTCGATAAGGCCTATCAAGGGCAAGGAATTGGCAAGGAAATCGTCACGCGCATCCTTCATCATCCCCGTCTGAATCGGGTTGAACTCTTTTGGCTCTGTACCAGGCGACCAGGATTTTATGAAAAACTGGGCTTCACGTCCAAGGAACAGACGGGAATGGTGTGGAGACGAACTAAGGAAAGCCAAAAAGAGTAACGAATGCAGCCTCCTTCTAAAAGGAGATGCGGGAGGACTACCGCGGGGCTAGTGTACATGAGCAACCGGCGGTCTTCTCACCCGCTTGGGTGAGACTAAAACCGAAATAAAAAATATGACTGTGGACAACAGTACGATCGCGGGACCGGAGGGTATGTCCCACAGAGCGGAAATCAGGACACCCGCTACGGACGTCGAGATCCCAATGCTTGCAGAATATAGGGTCAAGGTCCTGAGGCTATGGGTTAATTGGTAGGCGGTGGAAGCCGGAATCAGGATCATCGCGAAGACCAGGATGGCACCGACCGTCTTCAATGACACGACCACCGTCAAGGCGACCAGGGTCAGGAGAAGAAAGAAGATGTGTCGAGCTGGAACGCCTGAAGCTTCAGCCATTTCCTGATCAAAAGCGATAAAATAAAGCTCTTTTGAAAAAACCAGCAACAGTCCAAGCACTAGGATGCTCAGAATGCCGATGATGGTGAGCTCTTCCGGGGTCACCGAAAGAACGCTGCCGAATAGGTATCCGTACACTTCAGCATTATAGCTTTTCATTAAGCCGATAAAGAGAATCCCAAGCGCCATCGTCGCCGTATACAAGATGCCGATGGAGACATCGAGTTTCATTCTACCTTGTTCTTCCATCCACCCCGTAATCCACACTGTCGCAAGGCCAAACACGATGGCCAGCCATAAAGGCGGCCATCCCATGAGATAGCCCAACGCCACACCTGCAAAGGCTGCGTGTGACGTCCCCGCTCCGACGAACGCCAACCCCCGGAGTACGACGAACACCCCGATGATCGAACAGAGTCCTCCCACCATCGCCGCAGCGAGAAGCGAGCGTTGCATAAAATCGTAGGCGAAGAGGTCAAACATGGATCGGGGCAACCCTAATGGTGATGATGATAATCCTCAACAATCACGAGGTCTTTTCCCGTGATCACAAGGTCCTTGCCGTACACTTGGTGAAGAATGTCTGGCTTGAGGACTTCGGATGGCGGACCGGCTGCGAAGAGCCTCGTCTTGAGAAGGACGAAGCGATCGACTTTGGATCGGATCATATTGATATCGTGGGTGATCAGGAGGACCGTTAATTTGAGTTCGTCGTGCAGGTGTTGGACTAGTTCAATGACATTGTGCTGCGCGGTGATATCAAGCCCGGTCGTCGGCTCATCCAGGATCAAGACTTTGGGTCGCTGCGCGAGCGCTCGGGCGATAAAGACGCGCTGTTGCTGACCACCGGAAAGTTGCCCAAGGCCGCTATCTTTATGTGCTCCCATTCCAACCTGCTCAAGGGCGTCTCGGGCGATGTCCCGATCCCTTTTTCCTGGCCGTTTAAACAAGCCCAACGCGCCGTATCGACCCATCATCACGGTCTCGAGGACTGTCACAGGGAAATTCCGGTCGACCACGCCTTTCTGGGGGAGATAGCCGATCTTGGCGCGGTGATGGCAACGGAGTTCGTCACAGGCACAGTCGAAGATATGAAGATGCCCCTCAACGGGAGCGAGCAGTCCCAAGACCGCGCGACAGAGGGTGGTCTTCCCTGATCCATTCGGTCCGATCACACCGACAAACTCCCCATCAAAGATACTCAAGGAAATATCTTGAAGGGCAACGAGGCCGGGGAAGCCGAATGAGGCATGGTCAAAGCGGATAATTGGCTCGTGAGCGTCAGGCACGGCTGCGGGGCTCCTTGTGATTCTCGTACGACCTTCGTAAGGAAGGGTTAGCGGGTTTCTAGTGCGCCGACCAATTGGAGCACATTATAGCGAAGCATGTCGAGGTAGGTCTCAGTTCCAGGCACACCGCCCGTCATGGTCGTGAGGACAACCACTCGGGCTCTGGTTTCTCTCGAAAGAAGTTCCGGGAGCCGCTGACTCAACTGAATCTCCGAGGCAATCACTTTGACATTCTCTTTCCTAACCTTATGGATAATGGACTGGAGGTGACGAGCGGACGGTTCGGTGCCGGACTGAAGGTGAATGGTGTCAGCGATATGGAAATCGAACCGTCTAGCCAAATAGGGCCATGCCGAGTGGTGTGCAATAAAGCGTCGGTCCGCTAGTTGCTGCGTGCGACCTGAAAGTTCGTGCTGAAGGTGAGCCAGCTGCTCACGGTAGGCTGCGTGATTAGAGCGGAATTCACTCGCATGGTCAGGATCGATCTCGATAAGCGCCTCCGTAATGTGTTGGAGCATAATTAAGACATTCACAGGGTCGAGCCAAATATGCGGATTCCCCTGTGACCCATGCCCCGTGTCGGCTACCTGATGATCGTTGTGCGAGTCTGCCTCATCGCGAATCAGTTCAACTCCCTGGGACGTCGTTACCACCCGAAGTGTGTGGCTACCGGCAGTCCTGACCAGGGACGACACCCAGACCTCAAGTCCGACTCCGATTTCAATCAGGAGCCGAGCGTTTCGCACAGCCACTAAGTCCGTCGGTTTAGGTGAATAGGTATGTTCGTTCTCGTAGCCGCTCAACAACGACGTGACCCGCACGTGTTTCCCACCAACCTGCTCAGTCAAATCTTTTAGAACCGGGATTGTGACCACAATGGGAACTGGGGTACTGGCTTCTGTGCCAGCTCCATGCGGCTGGAGGAACACAGCGAGACCGAGAGCCGCCGTGATGACTATGCGATTGGTCGAAAACATCGGCGGGGACGGTACCATCCGGGTATGACGGTGTCAACGACATCGATTGCCGAGAAAACCCTCAAAGGCCCTGTCCATTCGTCTCCTTGACCAGTGGCGCCAGTTCCATTAGCGTAGCAAACACCATAGAGGTCCATGAGGATACGGAACCATAAGGAGAGAACCTAGGCCATGAACGTGGTGGGGTTAATGTCTGGCACGTCGGCTGATGGAGTCGATGCGGCACTGATCTCGATTGCCCGGCGAAAGGTCGGTATTCACGTCGAAATGGTGGCGTTCCATTCATTGCCATACACACGCTCATTGCAGCAACGCATCCTCTCGGCCTCGGTATCGGGCACAGTGGCGGACATCTGTCACCTGAATGCGCTTCTAGGCGAGTGGTTTGCCCATGCCGCCTTGGGGGTGATTCGATCAGCGAATTTAACCACGGCCGATGTCGACCTCATCGGCTCACACGGTCAGACCGTGCATCATCTACCGGCTGGTATCAAAGATACGAGAGTCGGTGCCATACGGTCTACGCTCCAAATTGCGGAGCCTGCCGTGATTGTCGAACGTACGGGCATCACCACAGTTGCCAATTTCCGTCCACGGGATATGGCTGCCGGAGGGCAAGGTGCCCCATTGACGCCGGGTGTGCATGCATTGCTGTTTCGGCATCCTCGTCGAGCGCGTCTCATCGTGAATCTTGGTGGTATCAGCAACGTCACGTATCTGCCGAAAGGGGCTGGCACAGAGGGTCTTGCCGCGTTCGATACGGGCCCCGCCAATATGGTTCTTGACGGTATCATGGTTCGGAAGACCAATGGTCGCTCCACTATGGACCGTGAGGGACGCATGGCGTTACGCGGTCGTGTTGATTCGAGGCTGTTGGCTAAGCTACTGGCACATCCCTACCTCTCTCAGCCTCCTCCAAAATCAACGGGGAGAGAGGCGTTCGGATCCACGATGTTGGATGAATTGTTCAACTGGCAGCACACCCGTCAGTTGTCGACCGAAGATCTCCTTGCCACGTGTAGCCGATGGACGGCCGAGGCAGTAGGAACGGCGAGACGCTGGGTGAAGGGAGGCGTCGACGACGTGATCGTCGGCGGAGGTGGCGTCAAGAATCGGGCGATCATGGAGCACCTCACGAAACTTTTTGCCCCGGTTCCGGTCACAATATTTGAGTCACACGGGTGGGATAGTAAGGCGCTTGAATCAGTCGCCTTTGCTGTCTTAGCATATCAGACGGTGATGGAACAAAGTGGAAATGTGCCTGCCGTCACGGGTGCAGTCTCTCCGAGACTCTTGGGGTGTATCGTCCCTAATGGACCGCGTTGGTACGCACGACTGCGGGCGAATCACGGCCGAAAGTAACAAACAATGAAGTTCCTTCTGGTTGGAGTTGTGCTGGCTGCCGTGATCTTCGGCATTCGATGGGGGTGGAGGGCCTTACGCCGAAGAATGACGCGGGGTTCGTCCTTCGTGATTCCCTCCGGTGCCATCATGGGTGCTGCCCCGCTGCTGACGGAAGATGAGGTGGCCTTGTATAACCTGCTCCAATTGGTCGTCAAGGATCAGTATCTGGTCCTTGCTCAAGTGCCGCTATGGTCGTTTATTGCGGTCGATGCCGATAGGCGTGCGCGTGCGCGGATCCTTCGCCACATGGCGCTGAAACGAGTGGATTTTGTCTTACTTCATCCGGGATCATGCCGGGTCGAGTATGTTGTGCAAATTGCGCCGGACTCTCTGCGCCAGGAGGAAGCAGAGCGGCAGCGTGTGATTGAATCGGTGCTCAATGCAGCCAGCATCAAACTCATGACGCTCCAATCCAAGAAGAGCTATTCCCTGCCGGACCTAACCGCCCGATTGGAATTGACCGCTGAACAGTAGCGCGATTGCCCCTACGACCCCGGGACCGTGGGTTCTACTGGGATGAAATATTCACCTCTTCGGTGCTTGGCATGGTTTCAAGGGCTTTTCGAGCCAGCTCTGCCTCAGGACTATCCGGATATTGATCAACCACTCGGTCGAACATCAGCCTCGCCTTTTCGGGATCGCCTAATTTTGCATAGGTATGACCAAGTTTTAGGGTCGAGGCCGGCAGCTTAGGACTAAGCGGATAATTCGAGGCCACATCATAAAACGACTGTAACGCGTCTCGGTATCGTCCCATGCGGTACTGACATTCACCGATCCAATACAGTGCGTTGGACGCGAGCGAAGATTGACCGTGCAGTTCAATGAATAGCTGAAAGCCTGCCATCGCCGCGGCATAGTCACGGTGCTTAAATTCATCCATCACCCGATCATATAACCGGCGGGTTGAATCTTGCCGCTGCGTCGGGGCGGCGAACAACAGACTTGTAGACGTTAGGATTAGTAGAAGAGAACCAATCGTGATTCTTTGCAGAATCATACCGTGCCTCCATCTCCGACGTGCTGGGCGCACAACCTAACTACGCAATCGCTGTGCCATAAGCTCTGTTGCCTCTCCAAGCGTAAGCCGCTAAATTGCGCAACATTCCGCAAGGATCGTCGCTATCCGACAAAACCGACAAAACAATGTTCGCCAAGCTTCATGCACACTGACACCGAAATGTACGAACGGCAGCGGTTCGATGAACCCATTGAATGCACCACAACTTCGGCTAGGGTGTATCTGTGGCTGCTGGCAACGTTGTGGACTGTCCGTGGGGAATATGAAACTGAAAAGAGCTGCCACCTTGCTGCTTCGCCCGATACATGGCGGCATCCGCGTGTTTCAGCAGTTCCTCGACATCATGGTCATCGGTAGGATAGACGGTAATCCCGATGCTGATGCCGATCGAGGCCTGGTGGGTGTCGATATGAAACGGTTGTGCCATTGATCGAGTGATGCGGTCTGCGACCAGTGCGATATCCTCTTCACACATCAGACCTTCTAGAATGATGGTGAATTCATCTCCTCCCATACGTGCCACGGTGTCAACTTCGCGCACGCACTCGTGCAGTCGTTCGGCAACCAATTTTAAGAGCTGATCACCGACGCTGTGGCCAAGCGTATCATTCACAGGCTTGAACCGATCCAGATCGAGGAGCATGAGTCCCAGCGGTTGTTGGAGCCGTTTGCTCCGAGCCATAGCCTGAACAAGCCGATCTCGAAACAATGTACGGTTCACGAGGCCGGTTAATTGATCATATTGGGCGAGGTAGGTCAGTCGCACTTCAGCCCGTTTTCGCTCAATGGCATAGCGAATCGAGCGGGCCAGGAACTGAGATGGCAGTTCTCCCTTGATGAGGTAATCTTGTGCACCGTTTTGGACCGCCTGTAACGCGAGGGTTTGATCGTTGAGTCCACTCAGCACGATAATGGCGATCGTGGGATTCGCAGCCTGCATCTGGCGTACGGTTGAAATGCCATAGCCATCTGGGAGCGAAAGGTCCAAGAGCACGGCATCAAAACGAGAACGGGCCAGGTGTGTGAAGGCATCACGCAAATGGCTCACATGAGTGATGTCGAATTGTTCCAGGCTCCATTCTGCCAGAGTATCCTGGGTGAGCCGAGCATCGAGGTCGTTATCTTCAACCAATAAGACTTTGATCATGGCGCGCTTAAGAAACCACAATCACACCCGGACTCTTCTGCATGCGGTCTACATAGAGTATAGCGGAAGCCGGGCATCCAACAAGCGAATCATGGAAGAGTTCACAGGGTGATGCTTGATCGCACTCGCAGGCCTGATGTGCAGAGGGGTTCGCTTGGAAGCACAATTCAGAGGAGGGAACGGGTGGGGAAGGTGGATTATCTGGAAGTACGGCGGAGGATGGCGGAAGGCTGAAGGTACACTCCAGTCGGGCCCTGCTCGGGGCCTATTCCAGCCTCACAGGCATACCCAGGTTCAAACGGCCAAAGCAGGGAACGGCCTGCGGTGGTCCCCCGGATATGAACATAGCGCAGCGTCGCGCCTAGATGCGCGGCGTCCTCCTTCACCATCGCGGTGCATTCACTTGGTGTATAGCCACGCCGTGAGATCAGGAGCGGTTCTCCTGACGTCCCGACCGCGGTAAATTCACTGGCACAGCCGGTGACTCCCACCAAAAGCAAGAGCATTCCAACGAGGACTCTGGCGAGTCCTTGAGACACCACAGAAATTCTTATTTCCCGGAACATAGAAGACAACCTTTCACCCACAGCGGTCACTCCTGACCATAACACAAACACTACTTTTCAATCGAGTACCTCAAGGGGTTTTGCTTGAGCTAACAAGCAAGCACGAAGGCCACCACGTGCATAATCCAGCCTTTGGCTGTCGGTTGGCATCGGGTTGGTCATACATCAAGTACCCACCCGCAAAAAGTAATAGAACATTCAGATACGATGCTCGCATTCCCATGAAAGACTTGCCGCCCTTCCGGTAAAAATTTCCTACTGCACATGACATATCTGCAAAGGTGGAGCGATTTAGAGCAGATTGTGGTCATCTGTTATTGTGGCACGAAAGTTGTTGAGGAGAACCATTTGCTTGTACGTTCCTCGTAGCTAATGCCCGTAGAACCAGCGTGCTGTATGGTAGGAATGTGGGGTATGTGTTGGAAGATCTTTGGGTAGCGCTCAGTCGTGATGTAACGATCGTCAACGACATTCAGAGCCCGGTGCTGAGCTTACTGGGGGCTGCCGGTATTGTTGGTCTCTGTTTGTGGCACGCCACGATACTTCTGAACGGTATCCGCAAGCTTCGATGGACGCTGTCAAGACTCACTGCTTCCGTCTTGCCTCTCGTCGCAGCCAGGCACCAAATAGGGAAAGACTGGCTGACTATCCCGGCCTTGTCAAAACAACGAACGATTCCCAAGGACACACCGGAGTCGCCCCGAGATCTGGACGCCCTCCAGGTCCTGGATCGTAGGTTTCGTGCGGAGGCTGCTGTAGCGAAAGACTGGTTGTCGTACCGAAAGACATTAGTCGTAGAGCAGCCCGCATGGTTTCTTGAACCGACGGTTCATAGTCAGCGGCCGGCCACCGATTGCTTCTCCTTTGAAGCCCTCTGTGCTGATCAGCTCAATGTTCGCTTCTACAGGCAACTACCGGCATTCTTGACGGGCTTGGGGCTCTTGTTCACCTTTATTGCCATTTTGATCGGTCTGAGCAAGCTCCATGCGAACGGTGCTCACATCGAGGGGATTCAAGGTCTTATCAATGGACTATCCGGAAAGTTCGTGACTTCCATCGTCGGTCTGATTTGCGCGAATGCCTTCACGCTTTTGGAAAACTCCTCGTGGCATAGACTGGAGAGCCAGCATCGCCGATGTATTGCTCTCTTGGATGAGTTGTTTACACAGAAAATGGTGGACCCTCACGCCAGATCGTCCCAGTCAGCGAGTGGGGGCACGGATTCCACGGCAAGACCTATCACAACAGATGGGATGGCGCATCTGTCGGAGGTCATCCAGCAGCGTCTCGGCTCCACAGTGGCTGCTTTGACCTCTGCGACACAAGCCCTCACTGCACTGAAGTCGAAGCAATCGGAAGCTGAGCGAAACGATCTTCCCGGTGAAATCGCCAGGGAGATGCAACGAGTGACGATACCTTTGTTGGAAGCCGTTCAGGACCTCAGCCGATCGATCAAAAACCAATCATCCTCGGTGCAGCTCTCGCAAACGGAGATTGAGGCGATGTTTCATGAATTGAAAAGCCAGATACACAAAGTCACTGATAACAGGACGCTGACTCGAGGAAATCGATGAAGCTGGCGTTTGGATCAGACTCGCAGGAGCGGTCCTCGGTTGTGACACATGGGGTTGCGGACCTCATGACGTCGCTCGCCGTGATCTTCATTCTATTGTTTGCAGCCTATGTTGCACGAGTGGATGAGAGGACCGCCGGCACGAATCCACCTAGCCTGAGTCAAGCAGAGACTCAAGCAAAAGGGGAATTGCCTTATTTCGAAGGTGACGTGGGCGAGCCTGGCGAATTCACCGTGGCAGGACCGGACAGCGCACTACAATTCGAGTTTGGGAAGAGCACGCTATTACCCACAACGGAGGCCTTTCTCGCGGAAGCGATGCCTCACTATGCTTCAGTCATGTGTGGACCAGAAGGACGAGACATCCAGGCCTTTGTCATTGAAGGCTACACCGACGATCTTGGAGACGATGTGCAGAATCTACGACTAAGTCAGGATCGATCCTTTGCGGTCCTGGCAAAAAGTCTCAAAATCATCCACGATCGCATTCCCTTGGCATACGAGTGCTTCTTACAAAAAGCGACGGCCAACGGGCGTGGAAGGCAAAATCTGCTGCGAAACGAAACGGGGTATCTCGACCGAGAAAAAAGCCGGCGAGTCGTTTTTAAAATCTACAAACGCTCCACGTAGAGTAGGCACTCATCGAAAGTTCACCGAAGCTCTCAGACCGTCTATACCGACATCGATATGGACCTTAATCCTCACACACCGCGCGGGGCGGCTGATCTATTGCCGACGATGAGATGGGATGAACGAACCATGGACGCGACGAGTTAATGCAATGAACTCATCGAGGGAGAGGTTTTCTGCTCGAACTGAGGGAGAACACTGAAGCGCTGCCAAGGCCTCGTCGACGACGGTCTGCTCGTACCCTTGGTCCCTCAGTGAATTCACCAACGTTTTGCGACGATGCGCAAAGGCCGCTCTGACGAATGCCGAGAATAGATCTCTCTCCTCACCTGTCTGTTCCCTCTCACTCTTAGATCGCAGCAACACCACGGCAGACTCAACATCCGGTCTAGGACGGAAACATTGCGCAGAGACCTTGAAGGCCTTGGTCACATCAGCCGAGTATTGGGTCATAACGGATAAGATACCGTAGTCAGAACTCCCAGGTTTTGCGACTAATCGATCAGCCACTTCTTTTTGGAGCATCAGTACCAGGCGGGTAAAACGATGAGACTGCTCGAGCAGACGAAAAAGAATAGGAGTCGAGAGATAGTAGGGAAGGTTCGCCACGACGATGGTTCCGAGCGGAAGCTGTTCGATCGGGTACGTCATCGCGTCGCCGAGGGCCAATGTGAGATTCGGAAACTCGGGCTGTCGTTCGGCGAGGTACGCATGGAGTCGCGGATCAATCTCAATTGCCGTTATATGACCAGCGGATCGACAGAGCGCCTCCGTCAAGATACCTCGACCCGGCCCGATTTCTAGCACGTCGTCATTTCGAGATAGATCGGCCAGCGCAATGATTTTACGGACAATATTGGGATCAATAAGAAAATTCTGTCCGAGGCGCTTCACGGCTGCGGGGGGAGGCAGCGCACCCACCATTAACTCCTGGACTGAGGAGACTGAGACAGCTGTTTGGCTAAGGTGAGCAACGGCGCACGATAACAGTCCACGAGATCAGTGAATTCTTCCAGCAAATCATTGGTGAATGATGGCCCTGGTTGGATGCCGGCGAAGGCGGCGCCTTGGTGATGGTCGACCACGTTCGAGATGAGGGTCGCCGTGTGTGCTTTCCATTTCATGATGCGTTCGGTCCCGGCGACGGTATTCAGATCGTGAAGCGTCTGGCTCGAGAGGGCCTCCAGTTCTTCAAGCTGTCGAAGAACGATGGAGAGGGCAGGTGATACGTCAGACGACATGGGTGGACGGTCCTTTTCCGGCGTGCCGTTGTGTGGCCTTGAGCTGCGCGATCTGTGCAGCCAACGTCATGGCTGCGAAGAGACTACCCGGATCGGCTCGTCCTTTTCCCACAATGTCAAAGGCGGTTCCATGGTCAACCGACGTCCGTATGATGGGGAGCCCCACGGTGAGATTGACACAGGTGCCGAACGCCACGAGCTTCAATGGGATCAGACCCTGATCATGGTACAGGGCGACGATGCCGTCGTACTGGCCCTCCACGGCCTTGCCGAATAACGTATCGGCCGGTAGAGGGTCGCTTGCCAGGATACCCTGCTGTCGGGCGGCACGGGCAGCCGGAAACACGACACGGGCTTCTTCGTCCCCAAACAAGCCATGCTCCCCCGCATGGGGATTGAAAGCGGCCACTCCGATTTTCGGTCGTTTAATTCTGAACCATGTCGTCAGTGCAAGATGAGCTAAGCGAATTGCCCGTTCGATTTTGGCTTGGGTGAGCACGTCCGGGAGATTGCGGATCGCAACGTGGGTCGTCACAAACATGATCCGCAACGGTCCCCCCACGATCATCATGCCCGACTCATTCGCCTGGGTCAGATCCGCCAGCAACTCGGTATGCCCAGGGTAGTGACAACCGGCCAGATTGATAGCTTCCTTGTTGATGGGAGCCGTTACCATGGCATCAATACACCCGAGTCGCGCTAAATCGACGGCTTTCTTGATGAAGGTGACCGATGCCGCACCTGTTTCAGCAGCCGCACGGCCAGGTGTGAATATCCGTAAAGGAGTCTCCAGCGGGTCCAGAACAGCGATCGTTCCTCTTTGAGGCAGTGATGTGTCGTGCGTGTCGATACGGCGTACCTTCAGACCAAGTTTTAGGGATTTGACCGTTCGCTCCATCACGGGAAACGAGCCGATCACAATCGAGCGACACAGCTGTCGCAGACGAGTTCCTGATAATGCTTTGGCAATGACTTCAGGTCCGATCCCCGCGGGATCTCCCATGGTGATTCCGAGCAGAGGCCGCCTCAGGTGCTCCCGTTTGTTTGGTTTGTCTCGTCTCTTTTGTTTGTTTTGTTGGGACTTCATCGAATGTGTCCTCATCAGAACCAATTCAACCAGATGAACAAAACAAACCGGACCAACCCGATAAACCGGTCATCCGTTGTATACGTACAACGTATACCCAATATAAAAAGCCGCCCCTGCCGCAAGCAGCCATGGACGCCACCGGCCACCGATTAGGATCTGCAACAGGCACAGCCCCACCGCCTGCACCGCTAAGATCATGCTCGTCAATGCTGTTGAGGCAATCACCCATTCAGTCCCGATTAAGCCAAGGGAAACCGGCAAGGTTCCTTGAAACACCATAGCGCCGGTGACATTGGCCACGGCGAGACGGTCTTTCTTACGATAGAGCCAGAGAAAACTGTTCGACATCTCGGGCAACTCGGTGGCAAGGGGTGCGATGAGCAGGGCCAAGATCAAGGGCGACATTTCAAAGAGACCGGCCATTGATTCCGCAGCCATGACAAACAAATGGGCGCCTAAAATCAATCCACCTAAACCCAAGGACGCTTGAAGCCCGATCATTGGGTAGGAAGGGATGGCCACGGTCTTGTCAAAAATGAGGGGCTCCAACTCGCTCCCCTCTTCTCCCTCCGTCGGGGCAAATTTCACCTTCATGTAATAAATGTACAGACAAATCAACAGGCCGGCGGCGATGAGATGGACCAGCCTGGACGGGCTGAAAGCGCAGCCGAGGGCGATGAGATACCCGAACATGAAAAACGTGAGATCCGTCATTACCTCCCGATAATTCAACTGAAAGCTCGCGGCCCGCTTTCCGGCCCGAGCATAGAGCAACACGAGCACCGCCAAAATAGGCAGCACCAGCGTGCTCAGCATGAATGGGGCGCCCAGGATCGCGCCCAATCCGACTTCAATCTCCTCTTGGCTTTCGCCGAAGAAAATCGCGATGATCGGGATGGAGGTTTCAGGGAGCGTCGTCCCGATCGCCGCGAAGACACTCCCCACGGCCCCTTCGGAAATACCTAACCGCTTCCCGAGCCATTCGATGGAGTTAGTAAAGAGCGCGCAGCCCCCAAGCGTGACCACGACAGAGACGAGGAAGAGAAAGATGTAGAACAGGACGGTCATACCAGGCCTCGCATTTTTGCAGGCTTCTCTTTTCCCCTACCCTGTCGATACGCCGCCATCGCTTCTTCCATGATAGTCTTCAGTGGCCTCCCTGTTTTCTTTGCGATCTTCTTGCAATCGTCAAATTCCGGCGATGCCTTCCCCCATCCGGCACCGATGTCGGCGACCTTTATCCGAACCATCTCGCCATGGATCGGGACGGAGACAGACTGTCGGGGGAGCGTGTAACGAGACATCTCCCGAACCCGAACTCCGAGGGTGGTAGTTTCCTGAAAGAGGATTTCAAGAATGGCATCGATCCGGTCTTGTGTGGCAAGGCAGCTTAACACGATTCCGGGTCGGGTTTTCTTCATCACGACGGGGGTGAGTGCGACATCGATGGCGCCGACGTTGAACAATCGCTCCATGACATACTCATAGGCCTGGGGATTCAGGTCGTCGAGATTCGTTTCGATCTGAGTTATCGGTTCAGTCCGACGCACCTCTGAGGAAAACTCGTCTTGAAGAAAAACCCGCAGAGCATTCGGCCATTCGTCCGGATTCTGGTCGCCGGCTCCATACCCCACTGCAGCCGCCTTCATTATCGGTAGAGAGATGAATTCGGAGCTTAATGTCCGGACCAAGGCCACGCCGGTCGGGGTGGCCAGCTCGCAGCGGGGTCCCTCGGAGTAAATCGGTAATCCCTTCGCCAAGGCTGTGACCGCCGGTCCTGGAACGGGCAAGAGTCCATGAGAAGTCCGTATGAAACCGGAGCCGACGTTGATGGCTGAACAAGTGACCTTGGTCACACCCAAGAGATGGCAGCCCAAGATCCCACCGACGACATCGACGAAGGAATCTACGACTCCTACCTCATGAAAATGGACGTCCTTGATCGCGACGCCATGGGCGACAGCTTCCGCTTCCGCCAGTCGGTCGAAGACGGACTGACTACGCGCCTTGACCGGGGCCGGGAGCGTGCTGTTCAGGAGAATGTTCCGAATACGGGCGAGCGGCAACGGTTGCCGGAATCCGTCTTGAATCACCACGTCGACCTTAATCGCCGGAAGGGAACCGCGCTGTACCTCACGTTTGCGTAAGCGGTAGCCTTTGAGTTTGAGGCCATGAAGGCCGTCGACCAAATCAGTCCACGATAGTCCGGCACTGACCAACGCGCCCAAGACCATGTCCCCACTGATGCCAGAGAAACAATCGAAATGCAGATGTCGGCCCACCGCGTACCTCGCCGGTTCTATGCAAAATGACCGCACATCTTACCGAACGTTCCGAGGAACGGCAATGATTGTTCATTAGTTGAAGCTTCGTTGACAGTCCGGGGATGCTGTGTTACCCCCTTACAATGCAGCTGTGTGATGACGATCAAGCCTCTCGCCGAACCCCGCTGGGTAGCTCACGATGACCGATGCCATGTCAGGCTCCAGGCCTTCAGGTCTGGTCGGCCGGAGGAAGCTGCTCCTTGTGCTGCTCTGCGTCTGTGGGTGCCTGGGGTTACTCTTTCCGGTAGAGAGCCATGCCCGAGTCAAGTCGAAGGCCAAGTCGTCTCGTGCGCCACGAGCTGAACCGGAACTCAAAATCGTCGAGCTTGCGATTGCGCCCAAACCCTATACGCTCGGGAATGGACCGCTCCAATTTTCAGTGACGGTTCAGCTTCCTAAAAACCTACGAGGGGATCTCACGCTGGAAGTCACTTCGCTGATCAGCTCTCCCTCGAAGACCTCGGTGAAATTTCTGAGCCACCGGCAGCCTGTCAAGATTTCCCCGACCTCTGACCCAGGAAGTGAACGGCAAAAGGTCTTGATCGAGCTGATGTGGGATGGCCAGGACCAACGCAAACAGCTTGCCGCGGTCGGCACCTATTCGTACGAAGTTCGAACGAAAATATTGGCGAATGGGGAGAAGGGGCTTCGAACCGTCATGGTCGGCTGGCCGAAGCGGGGAACGTTACAGGTGAACTGGCCCACGGTTGGCTCCCTTGCACCTACGACTCCGGCCCTAACATATTGATCCGGTGCGCGAGACAGGCCGCACCGAATCCGTTGTCGATATTCATGACGCCTACACCCGCCGCACAAGAATTGAGCATCGTCAGGAGAGCCGCCACTCCCCCAAAGCTGGCCCCATAGCCACGGCTGGTTGGAACAGCGATCACCGGACACTGGACTAAGCCTCCCACGACGCTCGGCAAGACTCCATCCATCCCCGCGACCACGATTACCACGCGTGCTTCGAACAGCCGTTCTTTTCGCCCGAGCAGCCGGTGAATACCGGCGACGCCGACATCGTACAGACGCTCGACTCGACTTCCCATGACCTCCGCGGTGATGCGAGCCTCCTCGGCCACCGGAACATCTGCGGTGCCGGCCGTGACGATGAGGACATGTCCAAGGGCTTTTGGCCGAGAGGGATGAACAGCTACAAGCCGGGCATCGGCATAGTACCGCGCGCGCCGGTTCAGTTTGCAAATAGCCCGTGCTACCGCTGGTTCGGCACGAGTAGCCAAGAAGGGGCCTTGTCTTTTAAAGAGTGCTCGTGCGATCGCGACCACCTGAGCGGTCGTTTTCCCCTCGCACAAGACGACCTCAGGAAACCCTTGCCGTAACGATCGATGGTGATCGAGCGAGGCAAAGCCAAGGTCTTCGTAGGGTAAGGACCGCAGCCGTTGAAGTGCCTCCTCAACGGGAAGCTTCGCTTCGCGGACCTGCTGAAGTAATCGTTCAAGCCCTTCAGGATTCATCGTTACCCTTTCTCGGGTTTTGCATCTCGTTCCATCAAATCACTCACCGCCTGTCGACAGGATTTCACATCATCCAACACCGCATTGATCTCTTGGATAATCGGCATATCTACCTGATAGCGACGGGCCAACGTCAGCGCCGCGCGGGCTGTTCGAACACCTTCGGCAACGGCCTGCATCCCGGCTAGGATGGTCTCAAGTCGTTCCCCTCTGCCGAGTTGCATGCCGACAGCGTGGTTGCGGCTGAGCGCGCCTGTGCAGGTGAGGACCAGATCTCCGACACCCGAGAGTCCATAAAACGTACGCGGATCGGCTCCCATCGCGGTACCAAGCCGAATGGTCTCCGCAAGCCCCCGCGTAATGAGCGCGGCGCGGGCATTGAGGCCGAGATCCAAGCCGTCGATCACGCCGGCGGCCAGCGCCATCACGTTCTTCAGGGCTCCGCCGAGCTGAACACCGATGAGATCGGCATCGGCATAGACACGAAAGGAAGAAGACCTCAAGACCTCCTGAAAGCTGCGAACCAGTGTTGGATCGGAACCTGCCAAACAGACGGCCGTGGGACGCCCTTCCGACAGTTCTGATGCGAAACTAGGGCCTGACAGGACCATGAGAGAACGATGCATCGAGGTCGGCAACTCATCTTCCATCACCTGGGTCATCAATTTGGCTGAATCTTCCTCTATCCCTTTAGTCGCGCATACCAACGGTCGTGGGTCTGCCAGGCCGGGCGCCACTAGGCGTAACACAGAGCGAGTAGCATGCGAAGGAACGGCGAAGACAATGCCTTGGCAGGCGGCGATGGCTTCGAGAAGCGATGTGGTTGCTGTTAACCGTGGAGGGAGGGTAATGCCTTTGAGGAAGATCGAGTTTTCACGAGAGGTGTTGATTGTCTCGACGACGTGCGGTTCGTACGCCCACAGACGGACGGTCAGCCCCTTCTCGGCGAGGTGTTTGGCCAGAGCGGTTCCCCAAGCTCCGGCACCGATCACACCGATGTTGCTGATAGTAGCGGACATGCGTGCTCAGCCTCATGACCAAGACGTCACCATTTCAGGCACAACCGCGGATTATAGGAAGGCCCCAAAGAGCCTGTCAACGAAGTGAAGGGGCTCTGGGATGCTCTTCCCTCAATCTCGCCATGGAGCTAGGAATTGCTGTGGCCATTCGTGATATGGTCCCAGCATTGTAGGACTCGTCGATAGATCTTATGCAAGTTTGCCCAGCCTGCCAGCGATCTCAAGCGCAGATCAATCGGTTCTGTGTGCAATGTGGAGGGCGACTCGATGGCCGAGGTACCGGCTCGTCCGCCTCGTCCTCGGCTCGGCCGGCTTCAGAGCAACTAAATATCAACGTTCTCTACGGAATGGTTGCTCTACTGATCCTTGCCGTCCTGTTTCCTCCGTGGGAGACTCCGCCCGACCAACAGCCGGAATTTCTAGGCATGTCGTTCATCCTTTCTCCTCCCACGCCGGAGGCAGTCGTCAGCCGCATGTTGCTGACGATCGAGCTTGTTACCATTGCGATTGCTGGGATGTACGGGGCGTTTCTCCTCAGGAGCAAGTCTTAAATCAGACTAGTCCAGCGCCAAGGTGAGGCATTTGGCGGCCCCACCGGATTTCATGAATTCATCGAGCTGAACGGGATGGGTTTCATAGCCTCGGTCGTGAAGCCAGGCTTCCGTGGCAGGACTTCCTACAGGAAGGACAAGATGTTTGCCGATGCAGACGGCATTGCAGGCGAACCGCAACGCTTCATCCTCGGGGACGGCGAAGCGGAGCCGATCGGGAATACGGTCGGCGATGGCCGCCTGGCCGTACGCATCAAATGCGGCTGGGAAATACAGCAACTCACCGCCATTCAAGGGACAGAAACAGGTATCAAGATGGTAGAAATGATCGTCCACAAGCTCAAGGGGGATAATCTCTCGGTGAAACCGCTCACTGAGAATCGGGAAGGCACGGATATCGGATCGCTGTCGATAGCCGCCGAACCAGACATCCGGAAAACCCAGCAGGTCTCCGGCTCCTTCAAAACACAGGCGTCCCTCGATCGTCATGACAGCATAGCCATGCTCACGAAACCACCGTTCAAAATGCGCCTCCTCTCGCTGCCGTTCCTCATACCGGAAGTGGCTGATGACCGCGGTTCGTCCGACCACGATCCCGGCATTGGCCGTAAACACGAGATCGGGTAATCCTGAAACGGGTGTCATCCGTTCCAGGGTGACATGCAAATCTTGCTCGAACACTCTCATCAGCGCATGCCACTGTCGCACCGCCTGCTCGTGATCCACTCGATTGCTGAGCCGCATCCAGGGATTGATCTCGTACTCGATGCCGAAACAATCAGGAGGACAGACCAGCAACCGGCTCATGTTTGCCTCCCTAAGGCCCTCGCCACTTCGGTCAGGAACGAGGCCGCATCCATGACGAGACCAACTGCCTGAAAGCTGCCCCGATCAGCCAATTTCGTCGGGACTGACGGGTTCACGTCCACGCAGACTGTGGGAACAGTCGCCGGCAGAAGATTGCCGGTTGCGACGGAGTGTAAGGTTGAGGCAACCAGCAGGGCCAATCCAATGTCGGGTATCAGAGCCCGCATGGCACTCTGTGCTTGGACGGAATCTGTAATCACGCCTGGTAAGGGGCCGTCGTCGCGGATCGTTCCAGCCATCACCACCGGCACCCCTTGCCGGACGCAAGCCGCCATGATGCCGTGTTTGATCACACCGGAGGTGACCGCTGCCTCAATGCTCCCGATCGCTCGAATCCGATTGATGGTCCGCAAGTGATGTTCATGTCCGTGCGGGACAGCGCGCCCGGCGCTGAGCCCGTACCCGAGAGAGGTGCCATAGAGATCGGCTTCCATGTCATGGGCCGCCAGGGCGTTGCCGCAGAAGAGCACATGAATAAATCCCTGCTCGATCAGCCACGTGAGTGCCTCTCGACCACCAGCGTGGATAATTGCTGGTCCCCCTGCGAGCAGGACCTTAGACCGAGGATGGCCTTGCTGCTGTTGCGTTCGGAGGTGGCGCATTCGTGTAGCGATATCAGTGATGACATGGCCATGGGGCCGCTCTGCCGACACGTGCGATTCCATGAAGCCGAAGACATCTCGCTCTTGGGGACGCTGCAAGGGAACGACACGCACCCCTTCTCGACCGACTAGAATCTGATCTCCTTCGCGAACCGCACCCATCGGGACCGCATGAGCCGTTGAGTGCTGCGCATCCACCCGAACGGCCAAATCCATTTCAATCCCATCCACCTCGACCCACTGTTCGTTGAGGCGGATTTGAGTGGAGAGATGCGTTGTCGCGTAGAAGTCGTCGGGTAACACTCCGTCGGCTGGCGCACGGCCGGTGCGACAGTCGGCCTGCCGTTCGATCGAAGCACCGTGCGGCTGAATTGCCTTGAGGATGTCGTCTAAGAGTGCCTTCGATGTCGCTCGGATCACGATGCGGGCACGAGAGGGTTCTTCCCGCGTCTTGCCGATGTGCACATCCTCAAGGTCGAATGACCCACCCACCATGAGGATGAGATCCAACACCTTAGGCAATAGCAGAGAATCGATGATGTGACCTTGAAGAACGACACATTCCTGGTAGGGAGCCATCGCAAGCTCTCCGGTTGTGACTCTATTCTACCATTCGGCTTGAGTAGCCGAAGCAAATGAGAATATGAAGCTATGGGTTTGGCGGCGAGGCTTTCATCAGTTCCCCAAGTACACTGGTAGCGTACGCGCCCGGAGGTAAGCAGAAAGAGAGGGTCACGGTATCGCCAGTTAGGGACCATTCCGGTTCCGCCAGCGGTACGCGAAAGGCTCGACGCTCGCCGCGGAATCCACAGCCCTTTGCAGCAGCGACAAGTGCTTCTTTGGTCGTGCCTGCTTCTGAAATCACGGTCTCCTCGATCCTGCCCGGTTCACCACTGGCCCAGGACACACGAGAACCGAAGAGGATTCCCGTTGCGCTGATCTCGAATCGATCTGCGCGTGGCTGCTCTGTCTCAGCATCTTCCACCAGGAAACAAGCTCCATTCGCGTGTTTCATGGCCCAGTCGCCGACAAAGACTCGGTCGATTTGGTTGATCCGCTTGGCCAGCATCTGATTGAACAAGAACGACTGGTAGGCGTTGAGGTACCAAATCCGCTGGGCTCGATTCATCCTCTCCCGCCGCCGCGCATCGGTGAGCAGCGCAGCGCCGACTTCGTAGTTGTCGCCCTTCTTCCCTTGTCGTTGAGGGCCGAAGTAGTTGGGTACACCGCGTGCCTGTAGTGTGTGAAGAACAGCCGGCACGGATTCAGCCGCGTAATCAGCCACGTTGCGGATGATCAAGCGGAAGCGGTTGCCAGCGTGGTGGCCGGTTCGGAGGCGGTTGCGATGACGTCCGAGAATCTGGAGATCCAGGATGTTGTCGTCGATCTTGATCCCTGCCAGTCGCTCCAGTTGGATGCCTTGCAACGACACCATCTGCGTGGTAACGGCTCGGGCATCTTTGAGTCCGGCGACTCCGATGGCCTGCGCCTTGATGCCCAATGATGAGGAGAATCGGCGCACGAGATCCGGTGTGGACAGCCCACGTTTAGTGATCTTGACGTACAGATGTTCTCCTTCTCCACAGGGAAGGTAGAGGGGAAGTTCTTCCACATGAAAGTCTTCCGGCGTGGTGCGGATCTGCCCACCGATTCCAGGGATGTCGACAGTGAGAAAGGGGTCGATTGATCGCGTCACAGGCGTGGCCTTATTGGAATTACAGCTATTGATCGAAATGTGTCGTGAAATCTGATGAACAACGGGCCCATGCTATACTTTTTCAGTCCATCTCAACAGAACTAGTCCAATCACAGGTTGTGGAATGAGCATAAGGCAGAAAGTGTCATGGCCTGACCATGTGCGAGCCTTCGTCGGCTGTTGCCTGAGCGAACCGCTCTATCGGGCGTTCAGCCTCGTTCCACAGTGGGAATGGGGGTTGTCCAATCACGAAGTCTCCGTCCTCACGCACAGCCACCCTATACTCGCCGGGCGCCGGGCCGTCCATCTCACGGATCTGCACCTCGACCGATATGAACCGCGGCACGACAATATTGTCGAAACTGTGCGCCAGCTTCGCCCAGATTGGATTTTCGTCACCGGCGACCTGCTCAACGTACCGGAAGGGCTCCCGCATCTCTTTCAGTTTCTCAGACATCTCCGTGCCATCGCGCCCCTGTACATGACGTTGGGCAATCATGACCATTACAGTGGTGTGCCGGTAGCAGAGTATGCCGAACTGGCCGATCGGCACAAGATCACCCTCCTCGTCAATCAAAGTGCGATTGTTTCAACGGGGAAGGGAGAGCTGGTGATCGCCGGGGTCGATGATCCCTCGCTGCATCGAGCCGATCTTCGGTGTGTGCCTGCTCGCGCGGACCATCGCGTTACGCTGCTGCTGGCCCATGCGCCGAACATCCTGGATCTCGTCGAACCGCACCATGCCATTGATTTGATTCTCTGCGGGCACAGTCACGGTGGACAGTGGAGGATACCGGGCATTCCCACCTTCTGGCTTCCTCCTGGGTGCAATGGCCGTATCGCAGGCTGGCACGAGTCCGGTCGGCACAGGCTGTATGTCAACCGAGGGATAGGTTGGTCCTTCTTCCCCTTTCGGCTGAACTGCCGACCCGAGGTTGCCGTGATTGAGTGGGTATAGGAATAGACGGGACGCAAGCGGTGTCGCCATCACTCCCGCATCCTCTCCAACGCTTCTCTAGCCCGGCTTCGGACAGTTTGGTCCCAGTCCTGCTCCATGACCGTCTTTAGCCGCTCCTGTGCTTCGGTTGCTCTCAGCCGTCCTAACCCCAAGGCCGCGCACGAGCGTACATAGGCATGGTCGTCCTCAAGGGCTTTGAGCAACAGCGGTACCACTGACCGATCTTGCAACGCACCAAGGTGACTAGCGGCCATTCCCCTGATCCGATGTTGTTTGTCGTCTAGGGCTCGCTGCAAGGTTGTGGTAAACAGTTCCTTTAAGGCAGGAACAACCGAATCCAATCCATCAACTCGATAGTCATTGTTCTCCAGCAGGGCAAAGGCCAGATCCAGCCGTTTCTCCTGAACGGTTGCTCGGTCAAACAATGCCAGAAGGCGGGCTCGTTCCTGCGATGTGGCTTGGCGGCGACGAAGCGCATTGATCGGAATCCACGATAGGACGGCCATCACGATGCCAATCAGCGTCATCGGCACGGCTTGATCGACGACATAGTCTTGTGCGTCGATCGATAGTCGCTTCCAGATCCACACTCCGGCCACGATGAGGACGAGTAGAACGACCAACCAGGCCGGGTTGATCTCCCCTTGTTCGTTTCGGATCTGTTTCTTCATGGAATTGTGATCTTACGAATGTGATGAAGGAGTCGTCAATCAATCAGCGCAGCTGCGTCCAGCCTATCCCTATGCCAGACTAAGTTCCATGCATCTGTGCGTAATTGACTTGCGACTGCTGCCGTATCCATACTTAAACCCTGATTCTCGGTGGAGGGAGATTCGTAAAGATCATGAGCGATCATCCTCAGGGCAGCACGATACGACGTGTCATGGTAGGTACCGACCGTTCTAAGACAGCGGATCAGGCCGTTCTCTGGGCCAGTCAATTTGCTGAACGATACGGTGCAGAGCTGCACGTGGTGCAGGTCATCCTGCCGCAACATCCCTCCACCACCGAGTTCGGAGCAGTTGAACAAACCAGGGCTGCTGCTGCCAATGATGAACTAAGAAATTTCGTACGGCAGCTTGCCGGAGAGCGGGGACATGCTCTCGTCGTCATTGATAGTGATCCGGCATCGGCAATCCTGAGCGCCGCTGAGCGGGAAGCAGTCGATACCCTGGTAGTTGGGAATTCTGGGATGGCCGGTAGAAAGCAATTCCTACTCGGTAATGTGCCCAACCGCATCAGTCACAATTCCCGCTGCACAGTCATCATCGTGAATACCCAGTTGGAAGCAGGTGAGGCGAGTGCAGAGACCGTCCGGGTTTTTGAACCACAAGCCGAATCTCCAGTTGCTGAACCACATCTGGGAGCACGAGCGGTACAAATCGCCACCGTGATGGCGAAGCATGGGCTAAAAGAACTGTTCAGCCGGCCGGATGCATCAGATCCGTCCATTCGTCGACAACAAGCGAAGCGTCTCCGGGCCGCGCTGGAAGAGTTGGGTCCGACCTTCTCGAAGCTCGGACAGGTGTTGTCGACCCGCCCCGATCTGCTTCCTGTGGAATACATCGAAGAACTCGCGATGTTGCAGAGTCACGTCCCACCCTTGCCCGAAAGCGAAGTCGTTCGTGTGGCTGAGCAAGAATTGGGGGTGCCGTGGGAGGACGTCTTTGAATCGATTGACCCCAAACCGCTCGCTGCCGGGACCATTGCGCAAGTCCACCGGGCTACGCTCGAAACCGGCGATCGAGTGGTCATCAAGGTTCAACGACCCACGGCGCGAGCCGAAATCGAACAAGATCTTGGCCTGCTTGAAATATTTGCGCAGAAGGTCGGGCAACGTCCCGCTCTCAATCAAGTGGTGAATATGGAGGCCGTGTTTAAGCATCTCTCCACGTCGCTCCACCGAGAACTGGACTTTCATCAAGAAATCGAAAACATCGGCCTGATGCACACAGTCCTCGCGGACTATGACCATCTCGCGGTCCCCTCCGTGCATCACAAGCTGTCGACCTCACGGCTGTTGGTGATGGAGGAGATCCAAGGTGGGCCGATCACACGGGCCCCGGAGGGCCCGGAGCGTATCGAAGCCGCCCGCCAGCTCCTGGAAAGTTACTACAAACAGATCATGGTCGACGGTTTCTTCCATGCCGATCCACATCCGGGCAATCTCATGTGGTGGCAGAACAGCATCTACATTCTCGATTTCGGGATGGTCGGCGCCGTAGATACCGGCTTACGTGAACATCTCTTGCTCTTGCTGATGGCCCTGTGGAAGGAGGACGTGGATTTTCTTAGTGATGTCACGCTGATGATGACAGGTTCTCTCGATCGCAGCGATCTGGACGTGCCTCGGTTTAAGAGTGAAATTGGCGAAGTCATGGCAAGATACCGCAAGGCGGCCCTGGCCGAGATGCAGATCGGGCCGCTCCTCCAAGAAATGAGCGCGATCGGGTTTCGCCACGGTGTTCCATTACCGGCGTCCTTGACGCTCGCTGCCAAGGCGCTCGCACAGGTACAATTGGCAACGGCGGATCTCGATCCCAAACTCGACCCATATGAAGTGGCGGGCAAGTTCTTGATGCGCTTGACCGTCAAGCGCATGGGTGCGGCACTCGATCCTAAAACGCTGGTGTATCAGTCACAGAAGTTGAAAGTCCGAGCCGAACGGGTGGTCGAGGCCATCGAGCACCTAATCGGTGCTCGACCAGGTCAGAAGCTTGTCGTCAATTTTCAGGCTAATTCGCTCGAGGAGATGGTCCGCCGTACCGGGCGGCGGCTGACGTTGGGGCTGACTGCTGCGGCAAGTATTCTCGCCAGCGGGCTTACCGCCACATCGACAACTGTCGCTGACTGGATACCGATCATGTTCGGCGTTGTGGCCGCTCTCCTGACCGTTGGATTGATTCTTGACTTGATACGCAGGCGATGAAGACGAGTCGTTTGATGAGCCGATGGTCGGTGGGGCTCAATGTTTCGTTTCGCTGTTCGTGATCGAGCGTAGAATCACTCTCTCGAGCAGATAGGCGATCACCGACATTCCGAGAGAGAGACACCAATGCTCTACTCGTCGCATAAAAGGATATGGAAGGACTGTTGGCGTCTTGCGCACCATTCGGTGATTATCGATCACGGTCTCGCTATCTGCAAGCGCGAATTGTTCCATCTTGTGTATGTCCTCAATCCACCCATAAACGTTCCTCGTAGGCCCTGTTGAGCATGGATGATCGCGTATCAGCTTGGCTGGGGCGCCTTGGTCTCGAAGTCTATCGGGACTCATTTCAGCAGAACGCCATTACCTGGGACGTCTTATCCGAACTGACTGATGACGATTTGGCGTCGTTGGGTGTCTTGTTGGGTCATCGGAAAAAGCTGTTGCGCGCCATCGGACAACTGTCACAACGCGATGAGGGTGAACGTGCGAAACCTTCACCTACGACAACTGGCCAAGAAATAAAGCCGTTCCTTTCTGATCGAGATCGAGCCGAACGTCGCCAATTGACGATCATGTTTTGTGATCTGGTGGGGTCGACGGCGCTGGCTAGCCAGTTGGATCCTGAAGACCTCCAGATAGCCATCCGACGTTTCCTCGACACCTGTAGCCAAGCGATCAGCCGATTCAATGGCTATATCGCAAAATACATGGGTGATGGGCTGTTGGTGTATTTCGGGTACCCCCATGCCTACGAGCACGATGCGGAGCGAGCGGTCCATGCCGGACTGGCCGTATTGGATTTGGTCAAGGCGCTTCCCAGCGAGGATCCCGCCCATCAGCGGTGTCACATTGCGGCACGCATTGGGATTGCAACCGGACAGGTCATCGTGGGGGAAGTCCTAGGGCAAGACACGGCTAGGGAACGGTCGGTGTTTGGAGAAACTCCCAATCTGGCTGCCCGTCTGCAATCCCTCGCGGCACCCAATCAATTGGTCGTCGACTCAACGACGAAACGCCTGGTCGGACGTGAGTTCGAGTTTGCGGATCGAGGCAGCATTTCTCTCAAAGGATTCGAAACGCCGGTCCAGGTCTGGCAGGTTCTGAACAGCAAGCCGTCGGCCAGCCGGTTCGAATCGTATCGATCCGACCGATTGACTCATTTCATAGGAAGAGAGCACGAAATGGCGCTGCTCTTAGGTCGTTGGCGGGAAGCGGTCGGCGGTGAAGGGCAGGTGGTGATCCTTTGTGGTGAGGCCGGCATCGGCAAGTCGCGAATTGTCCGTGGTCTGCGCGACCGACTTGTCGTGGAGCATTACGAGACCATTCTATTTCAATGTTCGCCGTATCATACGAATACAGCACTGTATCCAGCCATCACCTATCTCCGACAGGCAGTTGGACTCACTGGGCAAGACACTCCGGCGATGCAGCTGCAGAAGCTCGATGCACTCGCAATCCATGAAGGTATCGACGACCAGACCACGGTGGCATTACTGGCAGACCTGCTCTCGATCCATGGGGATGCTCGGCATCCGCCACTGAATGTGTCACCTGAAAAACGGAAGGACATGACCCTTGAAGCGCTCGTGCAGCAACTCCAGAGGCGGGCGGATCGTTGTCCGACACTCTTCATTGTGGAGGACGCCCATTGGCTTGATCCAACGACCATGGATCTCCTGACAAGGATTATTGACCGCATCCAGCCGATGCGGGTGTTATTGATCATTACGTTTCGGCCTGATTTTAAATCGGCTTGGACAGATTATGGTCACGTGACGTTTCTGACGCTGAGTCGGCTTCCTCGTCGACATAGCGGAGAACTCCTCGCATCGATAACCGGAGGGAAAGCACTTCCGTCCGAAGTGCAACAAACAATTCTGACCAAGACTGATGGCGTCCCTCTGTATCTCGAAGAGTTGACGAAAAGCCTGCTCGAATCCGGATTGCTCGCTGAAGCGAAGGATTCATTCAGCCTGACAGGGCCCATAAAGGAATTGCCCATTCCGGACTCTCTGCAAGCCTTGCTGATGGAACGGATAGACCGATTGGGTCCTGCCAAGGAAATTGTTCAAACGGGAGCCGCAATTGGGCGGGAGTTTGGTTATGGGCTGTTACGAGAGACCGCTGATGTCACCGAGGATGATCTGAACAAGGCGCTCCACTTGCTGAGTGCGTCAGGGCTTATTTTCCAAGAGGGCGAGATCCCTGCCGCCAAGTACCTCTTTAAACATGCCCTTATCCAAGATGCTGCCTATAGCACGCTGTCAAAAAAATCACGCCGAGTCCTGCATGCCCGTATCGCAAAAACGCTAGAGAGTCGGTTCTCAGAACGTGTCAAGGCGGAACCGGAGGTGCTGGCGTATCACTATGAGCAGGCTGGGGAGATTAACCAGGCTGTTCAGTATTGGCACCTCGCAGCTCGCAGGGATGCAGCACAATCTGCGGATACGGAAGCACTCAGCCACTTTAATCGGGCGTTAGACTTACTTGAGACTCAACCTCAGAGCCAAGAGCGTCATGCCCTGGAATTAGAATTCCTGATTGCTCGTGGCGCTCCTTTGGTGACCCTCAAAGGGTATGCCTCAGATGAAATAGAACACAATTATCTTAGGGCGAGAACTCTCTCCCAGGAGACTCCGAGCTCTGAGCATTATTTTCTTTCGATATGGGGGCTGTGGGTATTCCACCTCGTCAGAGGGCCTCTCGCCAAGGCGTGCGCTCTAGCTGAAGATCTTCTCTCGTGGGCAAGCCGGCAGCACAATCCGGACTTGCTGATTCGCGCTCACGAGAGTGTGGGCTCAACCTATTCCTTCCTTGGTCGGTTCTGTGAAGCCAAGACACATTTATGTGAAGCCAAGGCACTGTACGATCCACAGAGACATCGTTCGCAAGTCTTACCCTATACTCAAGATCCCGGCATCACCGCCAGAATCACACTGGCAAGAACGCTATGGATAGTGGGGGAAGTTGATGAGGTCGAAACCTTGGTGGAAGAAGCCATTACTATGGCGAGGGAATTGGATCACCCCTTCACATTGGCGTTTGCGTTGGCAACCGCTTCATGGATCTATCCCACTCTCCGTGATGCGAATAGAACCCTGAGTCTGACCGAAGAGGCAATTATGCTTTCCACCAAGCACTCGTTTGAGGTGCCTTTGGCCTGGGCGATGTCCTTTCAAGGCTGGGCTCTGGCAGAGCAAGGAAAAGCGAATGGTCCGGAAAGGTTACTAGAAGGACTCTCGGCTGCACGGAAAGCTAAGGCGAGTCTCAATCATGCGTATATCTTGGCGCTTTTAGCAGAGATCCATTTAAGGAACCAACGTGTTGCAGAAGGTTTGAGCGCCATCCAAGAAGCACAAGAACTCGCCACAACTCAAGGGGAGCTGTGCTGGCAGGCTGAACTGTTTCGGCTGAAAGGTGAATTATTGCTCGCGCAATCTGACCAATCAATCATGGCGGCAGAGCAAAGCTTTTCACAAGCTTTGACCATCGCTCGGGATCAACAGGCAAAAATGTTGGAACTTCGAGCTGCAACCAGTATGGCGAAGCTCTTGCGAAAACGGAACAAACCAGATACTGCTAGAAGCATCCTGAACTCAGTTCGCTCCAGGTTTAGCGGACAAGGTATCAACCCTGACTTGATTGAATCTCAAAAAGTTCTTGAGCAACTGAATACGGCCTCTTAACCTCTAGCAGATAAATCCGACCGATGCGTCTGACCATTCTCGGTTCTGGAACTAACGTCCATCCCACTCGTGCCGCGGCTGGCTATTTGGTGCGCACGGACCAATCGATCATTCTTGATTTCGGCCCACGTACGTTGATGAACTTGATTAAGACCGGGGTCAATCGGCACAAGATCACGCACATTTTGTTCTCCCATTTTCACGCCGACCACTTTTCCGACTTCATTACCTTCTTCTTCGATGCTGTGATCTACGCCAAGTATGGCGGGGGCCATCGGCCGCCGATGACCTTGATCGGACCAAAGGGCACGATTCGTCTCTTGCAGTCGATTATGAAGAGCTTTCCCAGCTTTTCTCCCGCACCGTTTAAGATCTCATTCAAGGAAGTGACAGATAGACCGTTTAGGATCGGAGACACCCGTGTTGTGCCCAAGCCCGTGGTCCACGTGCCTGATCTTTCGAGCGTCGGGTATCGAATTGAGTACCGAGGGAAGGCCGTCGTCTATTCAGGGGATACTCAATATTGCGACGAGGTGATTGGGCTGTGTAAGGATGCCGACCTTGCCGTTCTTGATTGCTCCTTCCCTGCGAATCGCCCAGGGGCTGCGCATCTGCACGCCGGGCAGTGCGGCCGGGTGGCGAGGGAGGCTGGTGTCGGCGACCTCGTGCTTTCGCATTTCTACCCGATCGCGGATCGTTACGATGTGAAGGCGCAGGCGGCTGAGGAGTATCGGGGAACGATTCGGAAGGGGAAAGACTTGCTGACGATCCGCCTCTAGGCTACAGCCCCTCTTCGCGAGGAGCGCCTCCTAGAATTTCGATGAACTTGTTCAAACGCTCAGTCTTGATCGAGTCCCCGGCCTTGGAATAGATCGCCAAGAGGTTTTTGACCATCCGTGACAAGATTGCAGGAACCGGGCTCTTCTGCAGGTACTTGTCGTCGAAGCCGTAGCCGGCTTCGGTGAGGAACCGGGCGCAGTTCTTTTCGGTCAGCAAGGCGCCACCGTTGAAACAGTCGATGAAAATCTTGTACCGGTCGGACTCATACTTCACCAGAAAATGTCCCGGCATACCGATGCCGAACAGCGGAAGCGCTAACCGTTGTCCCAGAAAGAGGTAGACCGCCGACAAGCTGATCGGAATGCCGATACGCCGATCCATGACGCAATTGAGGTAGCTGTTCTCGACTTCGTAGTAATTTTTGGTATTCCCTTTGAACCCTTGTTCGGTGAACAGATACCGATTCAAGGCATTGACGGCTTCTTCACCAGACGCCCGACAGCCGATGCGCGCTCGAACCTCAGCCGCCATCGCATCGAGCTGGTCGCGATAGCGTGCCACGTCCAGCGTGGGGTAGGCGTAACGTGCGATGAGAAAGGATCCGGTTTCCAGACACACAGCCTGGTTCGAGGGTGTTACCAGGTGCGCCAGCTCATCCTCGAGCTTCCCGCCACGAATTACCTCGAGCACGGATGCGATCCGGTCTCCCATCTCCGGCTGCTCGATTTCCGCTTCCTGAAGGAGTGGGACTGCCGAGGGACCGATATCGATAAGCCTCCCGCTGATGGTGCGAACGATCTTGTCGTCCTCGTCGGAGAGCAGCCGAATCAGTGCTCGAATTTGGCGTTCTGAAATCATCGCGTCGTAAAGCTTCAGCCGCTTGTGGAGCACCGATTAGGCGGCCGTGGCGTCGTTCATATGATCCAATGGATGCTGGTGAGCGTCAAGCGATCGCTTTTTCGGCGCGATCAGCCCATCGCGCGGCGAAACGCCTTGGCCCCTCCGTACAGACAGAGTGCGTCAAACACCAGCATGACGACGATCACCATTCCCACGTGCGGCAATGCCTCGCTCCATCCGGATAGGATGAGCGGGCGCACGGCATCGATGGCCCAGGTCATCGGATTAAACTGTGCCAAGAAACTCATCCATCCCGGCATGGCGGTCAACGGTACCAACGCAGAGCTGAGGAAAATCATCGGCAGCGACAGAAATCCAAGCACTGAAAAGAAGTCACCGTGGCTTTTTACCGAAAACGCCATGGCCATGGAGATGGCTGTCAGCCCGACCCCGAACATCATCCCGATCAATAAGATCATCGCCACGCCGAGGATACCTGTCGCGGGCTCCACACCGAAGAGATAGGACACGCCAAGAATGACGAGGACCTGCATCGACGTAATCGCCATGACGAAGATAAATCGGCTCAAAATGACGGAGGTTCGATGAATCGGGGTGGACATCAACCGCTCGAGGAACCCGTTTTCCTTGTCGAACAGCAGATCAACGCCGCCTGCCAGGCCGTTGTTCAAGACGGTCATCACGACGACCCCGGCTGCGAGAAAACTGATGTAGTTCGGCGCCTGCATAACCTGGGTATCTGCTGCCCGTTGGAACAGATTGCCGAAGAAAATGAGCCAGAACAGCATGGGCTGCACCAAGGTGAACAACATGCTGAATTTTTCTCGGCTTAGCCGTCGGACCCACCGCATCGTCAATGCGCTAATTTCTTGCCAATAGTGCTCCACGGGACTCCTTTTATGCCGACTCGGTCTCGGGCATGGATTCGGTGATGGCCCGACCGGTATGGGCGATGAATACATCGTCCAAGCGCGGTCGGTTGTACTGAATAAACTCGATCTGGCAACCCAGTCGATTGGCCGATTCGAGAATGGTGGGTAAGGCCTTCTCTGGTGATTCGACTCGAATATCCAGCCCCTTCGCAGTCGCTCGGACAGACTTGATGGCGGGACGCCCTTTCAACTCGGTCTCGAGTGCCGAGATCCGGTCGAGCTCCTTAAGGGTCAAGGAGACGATGTCTCCGCCGAGCGCGATCTTGAGTTCAACCGGTGACCCCATCGTCCTGATTTTACCGCCGTCGATGATGGCCAACCGATCGCAGAGTTGATCGGCTTCATCCAGGTAGTTGGTCGTCATGACCACCGTCATACCACGCGCTTTGAGCATCCTGACGTAGTCCCAAATCCGGAGGCGGCTCTGAACGTCGAGACCCAAGGTCGGTTCGTCGAGAAACAAGATTTTTGGATCCGGTAACAACCCGCAGGCGATATCGAGCTTACGCTTCATCCCACCCGAATAAGTTTTCGCCGGACGGTCTGCATGAGACTCCAACTCGACGAGTTTCAGCAGCTCGCCGATGCGCTTGTTCGCCTCGTCTTTTGTCAGATGGTACAGGGCGCCCAGCAACTGCAAATGTTCACGTCCGGTCAGAAATCGATCGATTGCCCGCTCTTGCGGCACATACCCGATCACCGTTCGCACCTTGTCCGCGTCATGCACGGAGTCATAGCCCATGATGGTGGCCGTGCCGCATGTCGGGTGTAGCAGCGTGATGAGGGTGCGGAGGGTCGTGCTCTTGCCGGCGCCGTTCGGCCCCAGCAATCCGAAAATTTCTCCAGCGTAGACCTGAAACGACAAATCATCGACAGCTTTATGGGTGTCGTATGTTTTGCACAAACGGCTGACGTCGATCGCGACGGTCCGATCCATGATTTATTCCCAATCCTTTGCGCCGCGATGCTCGTGCAGCATGAACTGCACCAGATCATTCAGTCGACGGGCACGTTGGTGCAGTCCATCGGCTTCCAGCAAAAATTGTTTTTCTAACGGGGTACAATCCAAGTAGGTCGATAGGGTGTTGATGAGCACTTCATCGCCGACGTCTTCACGGAAAAACCCCTGCCAGGCTGCGCTGTCTTCTCTGGCTTGGAGATACCGCCCGAGGACGTCGATCAATGCGCGCCTGACGCCGGCGGAGAGTCCTTTATCCGATTGCATAGGGGTCACACGAATCGTCGCTTCCCGGTAGGGCTTTTCAAAGTGTTCTTCAAGAATCTCGCAACGCTCGAGCCCTTGAAGCAAGATGTTGGAACGGCCGTCTGGCAAGGGCTGCACACTTACGATCCGTCCGACGCAGAGCGCAGGGTAAATGGCCGGATTTTCATAGTAGGCAGGCTCCCATCCCTCTTTTAGGAGAGCCATGGCGATGCATTGATTCCCCATTGTGGCATCGGCCACCATCCGGCGGTACCGTGGCTCAAACACATGGAGAGGAAGATACGTCTTTGGGAAAAAGACAACATTCGGCAATGGGAACACCGGAAGACGGTCTGGAATGACGAACGGGGGAAGAGATTTGCCCTCACCGGCACTCGACGGCCCACGTTCTTGATCAATCTGCATGGGTCACGATAGCTGAGAGTCGTGAAAATTGTCAACGCTGGAAGTCAACCCATGAGTCAAGAAGAATGGTGAAACGCCGCTCGCAGACGGGCGATTTGTTCGCATGCAGACGCGCATGCTATAAACAGCCTGAGACATCAGGCTCTAGCTTGGTACTCCACACTGAATCATAAAATGTCCCGAATGATCCACCGCGTTCGCCTGACCATCGCCATCACGACCATGCTCGTGTGCGCCTTTGCCGTAGCGGACGGAGCCGATCCCGCTGGGTCAACGTTTCAATCCGCGACAGCGGGGTATCGGTATGAGTTTCCGAAAGACCATGGATCACATCCGAGCTACCGAACCGAGTGGTGGTACTACACCGGCCATTTGCACACTAAGGACGGACGGTCGTTCGGCTATGAGCTGACGTTCTTTCGACGAGGCGTTCCGCCGGACCAGGTCAAAACCCTGCCCTCGAAATGGTCAATGCACCACATCTATCTAGCCCATTTCGCCGTGACGGACATCACTGGGAAACAATTCCACTTCTCTGAGAAAATGAGTCGTGAGGGACTGGGCAAAGCCGGAGCCGACGAATCTCAGCTACGTGTGTGGATCGACGATTGGCGTGCCGAAGCGACGACGGATTCTGTCGGTGCCCATACCTTGGCCGCCCGAGACGAGACCCATGCCCTTGCCCTCAGGCTGATACCGGCTAAGCCTCCGGTTACGCATGGTGCGGCAGGTATCAGCCAAAAGGGAAAGGATGTGGGGCAGGCGTCACATTACTATTCCTTCACGAGACTCGAGACGACCGGGAATCTCACGATCGATGGTCAATCGTTCGAGGTGACCGGAACCAGCTGGATGGACCATGAGTTTGGCTCGTCCGAACTGGGAGCCGATCAAGTCGGGTGGGATTGGTTCAGCATCCAGCTGGAGGACCACACGGAGCTCATGCTGTATCGAATGCGCCTGAAAGATGGATCATCGGATTTAGCTTCGAGCGGGACCGCCATTTCATCCGATGGACGAACTCGTCATCTGGAAGTGACAGACTTTCAGATCGAGTCAACGGCAACGTGGACCAGCCCCGAGAGCAAAGCCACGTATCCAAGCCGATGGCGGCTGACATTCCCGTCGCTCGACCTGGTGCTAGATGTCATACCATGGCTCGCCGATCAGGAATTGCGCACCTCTCGCAGTACGCGCGTCTCCTATTGGGAAGGAGCGGTAGCGGTGACCGGGACCAAACAGGGCAAACCCATTAAAGGCCAAGGCTATGTGGAGCTCACCGGCTATACCGAGCGGCTCAAGCTGTAACGGAAAGCCTGCGTGGTTTGGTTACAAGACACCCATAATCAGCCCAGTCCCTACCACAATAAGCAGCGCTGAAACCATTAGCTGGACCGACCGAAACGTCACCTTCTGGAGCACCTTCGCGCCGACGTAGGCGCCCGTAAAGGCTGATAGGCAGGCGGCAGTGACCAGCGGCCAATCAATGGCTCTATCGTGTACTGAAAGGTCTGCGCCATAGATCACCATTCGGGCGATATCGACCATAACGGCAAGCACGACCCCTGTGGCGACAAACGCCTCTTTCTCCAGACCTGCCTTGATCAGGAACATGCTGCGAAATGCTCCTTGATGGCCTGACAATCCGCCAAAGAACCCGCTGATGAGGCCGCCCAGCGGAAGCCATTTTCGATCCAGCGCCGCCTTCGAGAAGGTTGGAGAGAGTTCCAAAACGACGAACAACACAATGAGTGTGCCAATGACTAATTTGAGGACCGACACCTGTTGATTACTGCCAAATGCTTCATATTCATAAATGGGCTCCGCTTCCCCCAAATACAGCAGCAACGCCGCTCCTATAAAGGCCGCGCCGATTGCCGGCAACCCAAACTTGAGCAGCACAGAAGGATCTGCTTTTCTGCCGAGCAACCCAATCTTGAAGAAGTTGTTCGCCAGATGGACCATGGCCGTCATGGCAATCGCCAATTCCAGGGAAAAGAAGAGGGCGACCACCGGCATCAGCAGCGTGCCAAGTCCGAACCCAGAAAAGAGCGTGAGGGCGGAGGCAAGTAATGCTGCTATGCAGACGATGAGCAGTTCCAATGGTTATCTCCTCGAGATCTGTCGTTCTCTTAATCAGTTAGTACGCATACCAGTCCCCAGCTTTAAGGGCAATCGGTTCGATAGCCGCGTTCATATCGAGATCAAATGTCGTGGGGAAGCTAAACGTGTTGTTCGGCAATTTTATTTGCGAAGACGATCCCAGCAGCCACGGGGATCGACAATGGGTAGGGAAGTCTGAGATGCGATCGATAAGAGGTCTTGGTCCCCTGTAACGAGCAGGTCAGCATGACTCTCGATCGCCGAGGCGAGGACCCATCCATCATCAGGGTCGCGGACGGAGAGCGAGGAAGGTCTGGTGGGTTTTGGGATGACCGTTTGGTCTTGGAGTTCGGCATCAACGGTTTCGATCAGTTCCAGGGATGCATGGAGCCGATCACGCAACACCCGTCGAAGCTCGACAAGATTTACCTCTCCCGTGAGCAATTCATGTTCAGCCAGGATGTAGCGGAGGAGGTCAGCGCAAATACCTCGCGTGGTGTACGCGCTCACCAACACATTGGTGTCAAGGAAGACCCTCACGACACGATGCGGAACACATCCTCATCGGTCAGAATGCCCTGCGCCTCGGCGAGGGGCAGTAACGCACGGCGCGATCGCTCGAATCGCAGCAGAGCCACTTGGCGCCGTATCGCGTCCCGAACGATGTCGCTCCGGCTCCTCCCCAGCTGGCGGCTCAAGCGAGAGAGCTCTCGCTCAATTTTGGCATCGAGGCGGATCGTCATGGTAGAGGCCTTCATGTATGACCTTGTAACACGCTACATGGGATCGTGCAAGCAATGGGGCAGGTTCGTGGCAGAAGAGAAGGGGGGAGGTGTGGTCACTGGTTATCCACTTCCGTCAGAGGGAATAGCCAGAACCGCATATGCCGATTAGCGAGCGCATACCTGGTGTGCACAGAGATAGACGTGATTTTTAACGAATTCTATCCCTTCTCGAACTGCTTCAGTGCGTCTACCCGTTGATCTCGTCGATGTACTCACCCTCGTCCCATGCTTTGATGATGGCCCTGTCGAGTCGGGCAAGGAGCTCCTCCAACGATTCCCCAGGTCGGCGTACAAGCATCGCGAGCGATTGGTCTTCATCAGCGGCTGTCGCACCGCAGCGTACCGGGCCGATCCTCCCGATCGTGACCTCGCCACCGGATTTCACCAGGGCGTCGATATTCGTGAAGCGCGCGGGCCTGTTCCCTCTCTTCATGTGTCCGGGTCAAAACCTACATGCCATTGGGATTCGCATAGCATCTCGGCAAATTCGATGTAATGCGGCCGCACGGTGAACTTTGAGTGACCATGGAGTGATGCACAAAGGCAAAATTCGATCTCCTCTATCGCTGCTCTGCCGTATTAGTTCTCTGACCTCTATTCTTCATATTCTGGACGAACTGCCGGAGTTCGTCATCACGCCCTGAGAACTTTAGTGTGGAGATCATGTGCCTGACGTTTGAGTTGAAGTCTTTGTCCGTTCTTGCCACATAACGAACAGGCTTAGCCACTCTGCAGTCAGCATCGTTAGGTGAAGCACTTGTTCTGCAAGACTAAACATTGCCTACTCTATGGCATTAGTAATGATTTCTGACGCAATAACTCATTGCGCAAGAGGGCAATTGCTTCCCGAGTCGATTCTGCATTAAGCAGTTGTGAATGCAGCGCTTGTTTTGCCGCAGCGCTCTCAACTACTGCGATCCCCATCTCTCTGGTTTGATCTCGACATCTCACGAGTGCCGCGATGTCATCGCCCGCGTTGTAGGCAGCATCGGCGAGTGCATTAAAACTGGTTCTGTATCGTTTAAGTCGATACTGTTCAAACGGTTGCCAGATAGACGTAGAGTTTATGACTTCTTGGAGCGTTCTATTCAGATCAACCCCTTTCTCTTGCAATGTTCGTTCAAATTGTGCAAGGGCACCCTCTGCTTCATCAATCCTTTGTAGCGCAGTGATGCGGACTTCTTCAATGAGTCGTTCAATATCAAGATGCCTGCCTTGCCGTCGGTATAACCGCACCGTTTTTACGATCGTGTCGGTAAGGCTGATTCCCGCAGCAGCAGCCGTCAGAACATCGTCGATGCCAAAAGCCATTGCCTGATCCTCCGATTAATTTGCCGGACATTGTTTTGGCTGATCTTCCGATGTCGTCACGCCGCTACCTCAACCAGAACCTCGGGATGGCGTTCAGCAATCTTCAAGAGTTGCTTCGCGGCGCCGGACGGCTTGCGGCGGCCTACGCTTCCCGCCGTCAAGTAACTATGCGGCGTGAAGCAGGAACTCGACTTTCACCGAGTCGAATGGGAAAATAACCCGACCATCCTCGCCACGAACGAGCACTCCGGCGTTCAACAGCGTAGTGACATCCGTGTGAACGGCCTTTACATCGCGCCCCACGCGGCGCGCTGCTTCGCGAATTGACAGAGAGCCGGCTCCGCATATGGCCTTCAGAAATTGCCAGCGCTTCACGGTCAGCACGTTCCAGAGCGATTCCGGCGTGGCAAAGGTGATGCGCGCGGCCTTCTCTCCCTTCCCGGTTTTCCAAACGCGGACAAAATCCCCCATCGCTTCCTTGGGAGAGCGAACGTCAAGAACGACGGTTTTCATGATTCCACATCCTCAGGTCGCGTTCGAAGTCGGCGAAGAGTTTCTTTACAACCGCGCACCAGAACGGTACGCCCCTGACACACAAAAGGCAAGGCGACGCCAGCCGTACCGTGTCAGAGTGAGAAGGGGCATATGCTACTATTATTGATGGCTTGCTGGACAGCCCGGCTGACTCCCATCCTTGACTCCTATTCGACCGCTGTGATTCAGTCTCCAGCCACTACGCCATGCTCACCCGAACTGTCTGTATCTGTGCCCGATGGGCGCTCCTGCCGCTGGCGCTGCTTTTTACTGGCTGCCAGAAGGAGAGCGAGTCAATTGTCTCGATCGCGCTGCATCCCACCAACGCCAATATTCTCTACGTGGCCACGAACGACGCGGTCTATAAGTCGCGTGATGGGGGAGGGACCTGGGAGCGGTTCCCGAGCTTCAGCGCCCGCCGGGTGACGACGCTCGCGATCGATCCTGTACTGCCGGCGGCGATTTATGCAGGCACGATGGGGGATGCGGTCTACAAAAGCCCGGATGGCGGGCAACATTGGTTGCCGCATAATGTCGGACTGAAAGAGCACGTCTCATTTATCAATCAGTTTGTGTTTCACCCGGCGGCCAGCGAACAGATCTATGCGGCCACAACAGTCGGCGCCTTTTATTCAAAAGATGCGGGTCGCGAGTGGGTCGAGCGCATGAATGGGATGAAGGAAGTCCACATTGTGACGTCGATCGCTATCAATCCAAAAGAGCCGGCGGTGCTCTATGGCGGGACGACCGGCGGGGTCTATCGGTCTGATGATGGGGCGGCGACTTGGAGGAAGATCAACAATGGATTGATCCCCGAAACGGAGCTGATGGCAGCCATGGCCCTTGGGGTCAATGCCATCGAGATTGATCGGACGAATTCAGATGTTGTGTATGCGGGGACAACCAAAGGGCTCTTTCGTACGAAGGATAAGGGCGAGACGTGGGATCGAATCGGACAATCCCTAGCCGATCCCTTCATCAGCAGCCTGCTGCTTCATCCCACAGAACCATCGGTGCTCTATGTCGGTGGTCCAGCAGGTGTCTGGAAAAGTGTCGATAGCGGACAATCATGGAAGGCGGTGAACCAGGGCATCGCGACGCTGAACATTCGCGCCCTGGCGATGGATGCCAAGAATTCGCAGCATCTGTATGCCGGAACAAACGGGAGCGGGCTTTATCGTTCTATCGATGCCGGCGCGACGTGGGCGGCTGTGCCGCTCAAAGCCGCGCCGTCCGTGCGTCAATAACCGGCTTTGGCGCCGGCACTCCCGTGCTGGTACCGGCTGCTGTAGGACAGCATCTTATCGGTCATGGCTTTCCACTCATCGGCCGTCATCAGTTCCTTCATCTTAAATCTCAGAGAGAGGACCTTGGCCGAACTCTGTGTCCGTTGAACGGTCGACTCATTCAGAATTCTTGAAAATTCTTCAGGCGCAGCCGTGTAACTGGTGTTGAGCGTGTAGAGTTGCCGGTGATAGTTCCGTTCCTGCTCGCGGCTGGCCTTCAGCTCATTGATAATTTCACTGACGAGCGCATTAACCTCTTTGGCCTTGTTAGGGTCCTGTACGGTCCGATTGATGAGCCCCTCCATATCTTGCTGGCCCTTTTGCCAGTAGGCGTCGCTCTTACCGGCTCCCGTGCCGTGGTGATGGTGGTACGAAGAGCATCCGACCAAAACGACCAGCCCCATCGCCACACACAACCCTTGCAACATCCGATGCATACATCCCTCCATGGAAAAGTTGTTACCGAGTTCCTTCATGCCGTATCATCGTCTGGAATACCATGCCGGACTCCAGATCACCAACACCTGATCAATTTCAGGCGCTTAAAGACGAATTTCGCCTTCACCTCGAAACATTTTATGCGAGGCTCAAGCTGGCTCCACCGTACGAAAGCGTGGAGAAGGCGGTCCGCATGTTGACGACCATCATACATGCCCTTCCGATCGAAGAACAGAACCAAATCAAAACGGATTCTGCCGTGCGGTGGCGACAGTTCCGACGTGCGTTTGATGCCTCGGGTCTGGCGAAGAAACATCGGGGGATCATCGCGGGCTTGGCGCGCAATCGATCGGCGGTGGCGCTGCCCACCGAGTACGATCTTTTCTTGGAGTTATTTGAATGTCCGGAACGTGACCAGAACGATCGCTAAGAAGAGACCGGACTTGCAAGCGCCTCGCGCAACTCCTCATAGACCTTCATCAGCCTTGCGTCTTCGAGACGATAGGAAAGCGCGAGCGTGACCAGTCCGAAGGCCAGCACAAGACCCGCCAGCCCGATAATGCCGATCCCAACCAGCGCACCCCCCAGCGAGGCGAATCCTCCTTCCATGGCGTATTGAACCACGAAGGTCAATGACCCGATCGACACGAGCGCAAACCACAGCAACGTGATCAGCGCCGAGGACCATGGAATGCGCTTCACGCATAGGGTGCCCAGGGAGTGCTCGTGAGGAGAAAGATGAATCAGACCCTTCACCGGCCATGCTGTACGGAATCGCTTGGAGAACAGTCGATATTGTGGGCGAATCGCGATCTGGGATGAGTCCGGGTAAAACCACGCGACGCCATGGGGAAGCATCAAGACACCATTGGGGGTAAACCGCTCACGCACCGCGCTGAGCACGGCACCCGGCCACTCCTCCGGACGATTGGCGACCCGGTAACCATACCGGACGGCGTCCGGCGTCAGCCGAATGAAATATATCCAATCCCCGACGATCAATCCGAGACAGAGCGCACTGGAAAAAAGACCGGCGAGAATCATGGCCGTAGCTATCCCATAGGAACGGAATGCGAATCAAGGTTTCTGAACAGCAGATCATTCGTGTTCCATATCGAAGCATCCAGTGAAGATCTCGACGACCACGATCGACTAAGGAATCTGTTGACTCATGAAGAGAAGTTTGGCTAGAGTACGGCCGGCGACGTTCCGGGCGGGTCTTGATCTACTGAAATTTCCCGCCAAAATTTATTCCTGCATCGATACATCGCTATTCAATTGTCTACACTCTGCAGCAGAACGCACGCAGCGAGTGGGTCGTCTGACGTTTGGAGGAGAGCATGGATCCCATCAAGATTGAGCGCGTCTACACCACCTATGCCGGCTTTTACGACAAGGTATTTGGAAAAGTGTTCCACGAAGGCCGCGAGTCAGCTATCAGAAATTTGAATGTTCAGCCGAACGAACGTATTTTGGAGGTCGGTGTCGGGACCGGGTTAGCCCTTCCCATGTACCCGCGCCATTGCCGCATTGTTGGAGTCGATCTCTCCGAAGGTATGCTGGCGAAGGCCAAAGAGAAGGCCGAAACCCTCGGCCTCGATCATGTCGAGCTGCACCGCATGGATGCGGGCGCGATGGAATTCGAGGACGATAGTTTTGACACGGTCGTTGCAGCCTATGTGGTTACGGCGGTGCCGGACTATCGCAAGGTCGTCGATGAGATGATTCGGGTCTGCCGTCCCGGCGGCCGGATCGTCATGCTCAATCACTTCAGCAACGGCAATAAAGTGATCGCAGCCGTGGAGAAAGTGATCTCGCCGTTGACCAAACACTTGGGTTGGCGTACGGATCTTTCGCTCAATACCGTGTTGGAAGGGACGTCGCTACGCATTGCTCGGAAGCAGAGTGTGAATCCGTTACGGTTTTGGGCATTGGTGGAGTGTGTGAATGGGAAAGCAAAGCCCATGAATGGAAACCACGCCACCCATGGGATCCCCGGGTATGTCAACGGCAATGGTGCCGCCGGTTTTTCATCCGAGAATACGACTGAGCAGTACTCCCCAGAACACGTCCATTGATCTCACGATAGGCCTCGCTCACTTCTCACTGAGTGGGCCGTGATGGGTGTTCCCGCGTCAGCCAGTTTTCCCATTCCCGACCTGGAATGATTGTCGTGCCGACAAGGCAGTCGCCAGGGAATCGTCTTGTAATATGATCCGCAAGGACTTCGAGCATACGGCTCATCCGTGGATCATGGTCCCCAAACACCCTCAGCATGAGCCCAAACCCTTGCCGTTCCATGGGGCCATAGGCCAGGACATGCATCAAAGTGTCTGTGTTTGCCGGGGAATCTCCGACCAGAATCAGATCGCCCTCCCACCGCACAGCTGGATGGCTCGCGACCTCCCGACTGGTCTCTCGCCAGCTACAGGGCAGACCGGCTTGATCCAGCTCGTTCAGTAGCCACTCGACGGTGGGCCCTTCCGCTGTCCGACCTTGGAAAATCCACCGAGCGAGTTCGGCTGTCTGCCGAGCCGTCACGAATGGAGCGGCGACTTCCTCCAGATGCGCCTCATCACACACGACGTACAGCTCGCCCTGGGGATCAAACCAAAACCGTAACTTTCCCGCGCTCCATTCCGTTTGGATGATGCTGAGCGAAGAACAATCGGCCCCATCTTGCTCGAACACTGAAAAATCCGTTACCCCCATCATCGTCAGCAGGGCGACTCGAACGACTCCACGAACCTCATAACGAATGGTCACGGAGATCGTCGTTCCAGCCGGCACGTCCCGTGCTGAACCTTCGTCAAACAGGCGGCGTTTGGAGATCCGGATATCCGTGATATAGCCTGAACGAAATCCGCCGGTGTGGCCGATCAACCACCGCAGGTCGTCAGCGTTCTGGATGACGTAGGTCATGGGGTTGATTGTAGCGTAGCACCGGACACACTGCTACCTCGGTGAATGTCCCCAAACTGAGAGCACAGGAGGACGTCGGGGACGAAGTGGGGTTCTCAACTCACAGGAACCGAACCGAACAAGACCGACCGTCCGACAGAAAGAGCTTGCGATGGAGGCTTCCTCCCGGCCCTGGTTGATCATGACGACCCGGCCGTGCGGCTGGAGGTTGTGGGCGATTCGTACAAACAAGGCGTGGGGCGAAAACACGGAAAGCGGCAATCGCCAGGACAACACAGGATTCGGCGTTACGAATGGATACCACAGTGTCACGATGTCGGCTGGGCGTTCATAGCACGCATAGTCTCTGACGATGAACTGCGCGTTCGGGAGGTGTTGGATATAGCCTTGTGCATAGTCGAGACGACTATATCCATTGATGTAGATGCGATAGCCCTCGACCTCGATTCCCAGCAATTCGGTCGGGCGGAAGAAGGTATGCAGGACGGGGGCATACCAAAAGTTACTCGACCCGATATCCTGCACGACTCCGCCTCGTGAACGCGGAAGCTTCAGCGCCGACCAGGCTTGCTCCAGAATATCGAGGTAATCGTACTGCTTCAGGGCGGTCAGCTGCCGAGCGTCCTCTTCGAATCTCACATCAAAACATCGTTGAAGTTGTTCAATTCGTTGGCGAACGACACCGCTGACTTGATTCAACTGCTCGCAGGGGCGCTCTCGATACGTCCCGCGTGACCATGCGACTTCCTGGCCAAGGCGAAACCAGAACGAGTGATAGCGGGACACAAGTCGCTGTCGAATCGTATACATCGGCGTGTGGTCCGGAAGATCCGTTGTTATGGGCGGGCACGTATCGTGAAGTACTATAGGTTGTTCGATCAGAGAGGCCGGCATGATACTTCTTCGGAAGATTAGGCGGTGGGCTGAAGGGGGGGGCGGAGAAACGGGAAGCGGAAAGCGGGATTAGGTGGAGAGCATCCGCACGAATTCGTCAGGCTGTTCCGGAGTGACCAGCCAGGGACGACTGTGGGTGCGCTCTATCCAGACGAATCGATCGGTGCGAGAGACGTACATCTGAACGATTCCATGCCGTGTGGTCCAGAGCCAGCCGAAGGCGCCACCAAGTCCTCCGGCGCCTATTCGCACCCCCCATCCAATCTCCTGCTTCAACCCATCTCGGTCAAGAAGCCGGATATTGGAGATGCTGTCTCGAAGAATTTCTCGACGCTTCAGAGGCCAGATGATATCCAAGGACTTGTCGCGCACAACAAACGAACTGGGGCGAAAACGGAGCCAGATCCAAGCGTACACGGAAGTCACTGCTAGGGCGATGATGAGATTGCTTGAGCCTACCGAGATAATAATGGGGACTGGCAGCCCCAGAAGTACAAGCATGACGATGAGAATAATCGGGGACATCGGGGCGAGGTGGAACGTCTTCGTCGTTGCTCGGGCATCCATTTGGTATTGTGTGCAAGCACCACTGAGTCAGCACCCATTCACAGGCAACTGCCGATAGCCTGCCAGGCTGCTTGGGGAGTAGCAGCAGAGGGTTGTCAGCGCACAATGAGCGATGAGGTTATCGCTGGATTCACGATGGCGACGACTCCAGGTGTTGTGACGTTGGGCAGGACGTTAAGCAGCGATGCCGGCTTCGATATTCAGCTTGGGGTGGCTGGAGCCTGGCCGAATCGTAGCGTCAGTCCATCCACCCGATCTGGAGTGATCGTGAGTCGGTCGTGACCTGTCGCCACTACCCATCGCTTTTCAATGAGCTTTCGTGCGGTTGCTTTGATGTTCGCACAGGAGAACTCAAGACCTATCAATCGATTACTTCTCCCTGCATGGAATCGTAACGGTGGTTCTATACGAACGAAATGAGTCCAGACGACCGGCAGTCCGAATTCGCTACGAAACCGAGCGAAGACCCGCTCAAGATCTTGCGTGTGGATCAACAGGTGGTCGATGCCACGAATCAGTGATCGTGAAGGACCTGGCATCCGTCTTCTCCCGTCTTGTGGAAGGGAAGTTCCCTCAGATGTGACCGGTGAATAGTTCAGGTATCGGTGAAATGTCATCGAGTACGTTGATCTGTCGAAATTTGACCTGCACTCATGTACTCTCACAGGATACTGTGGTCGGGCAAGAATATTGATGAAGGGTGGGTGGCCGCTGTAGAAAATCTCTCCATCCGTTTCCTTGAGTGAATGAGCTCTGAAGAGGCAGGAATGCGTACAGTATGTCTTCAACATGTTCCATTCGAAGGTCCAGGGGCGTTTGCAGAAGCGCTTGCCAGACGGGGTGTGACCCGAGAACACTATCTGGTTCCTGAACAGGGCTTGCCGAGTGATGCCGGTGATCTCCTCATTGTCATGGGTGGGCCGATGTCGGTGAATGACTCAAATACGTGGATCGCCGAGGAAACTGAATTCATCAAATCAGCGCTGGTGGCTGGAACGCCGGTAATCGGGGTCTGTCTCGGGAGTCAGTTTATGGCCAAGGCACTTGGCGCGACGGTGCGACCGGGCCAGGCCCTCGAAATCGGCATGACGCCAGTTCGTCTCACAGATGAGGGAAAACGAGATCCGGTGTTCGGGCTTGGTCCTGACACGTTTCAAGTCTTTGAATGGCATGGGGAAATCTTTGACCTCCCCAAAGATTGTGTCGTGTTAGCGGGGTCTGAAATTGCGCCGTTGCAGGCGTTTCGGTTCGGCGATCGCGCGTACGGTCTTCTCTTCCATTTGGAAATGGAAGAGGGTGGAATCGAGTCACTATGCCGAGAATGTGCGTCGGATTTGGAGAAAGCGCAACTTACGGAACAACAGGTCAAGTCAGCCGCTCTGCCACAACTCCCCCAGCTCCATCAGATCGCCGATCGGCTGATTGGCCACCTGCTTACTCCTGCACATTGATTACCAACTCCGTCCTGAAGTAGTCTAATTCCTCTCGTCTACGAGTCCGAACGTCATCATGCCCCAAATCTGAGGGCGACCCTCTGATTTGAGGACGTGAATGCTTTCCGACTGTAAGACGTGCTCATTTAAGAAAGGAGTTTGATCCACCATGGCCGGTTTCCCGATAGAAGTCGCCACCCGTATCAAAACCTTACCACCCTACCTGTTTGCTGCTATCGACAAGATGAAGCAGGAAGCGATCGCGAAGGGGGTCGACATCATCAATCTTGGCATAGGCGATCCTGATTTGCCGACGCCTGCTCCCATCATCGAGAGCTTAGCGAAAGCCGCACAAGATTCCAGGCATCATCAGTATCCGTCGTATGAAGGCATGTTGTCGTTCCGGAAAGCGGTGGCTGAGTGGTACAAGCGCCGGTTCAATGTGACGCTTGACCCAGCCGACGAAGTGTTGACGCTGATTGGCTCGAAAGAAGGGATAGGACATGTCCATCTCGCGTTTGTCGACCCAGGAGACGTGGTGCTGGTGCCCAGCCCAGGATACCCGGTCTATCCCGTCGGCACGAGTTTTTGTGGTGGTCAGTCTCACTTCATGCCGTTGACCAAAGCCAACGGCTTTCTGCCGGATTTGAATGCGATTCCAAAGGACGTCGCCAAGAAGGCCAAACTGATGTGGCTCAATTCGCCGAACAATCCCACATCGGTAATTATGACGAAGGACTACTTCAAGCGGGCCATCGCGTTCGCGCAGGACAATCAGATTATCATCTGTCACGACGCGGCCTACTCGGAAATCTACTATGACGGTAAGCGGCCGGTGAGTTTTATGGAAGTCGAAGGCGCTAAGGACGTCGGTGTGGAGTTTCATTCCTTGTCCAAGACCTACAATATGACTGGATGGCGAATCGGGTTTGTAGTTGGCAACAAGACGGTCTTGGCCGCCCTCGGGAAGGTGAAAAGTCAGTTGGACTCGGGTGTGTTCGAGGCGGTCCAAGAGGCCGGTATTACCGCCCTTGGGCTCGACGATTCCGTGACCGACGGCATCCGAAAGATTTATCAGGAGCGTCGCGATACGATTGTCCCGGGGCTCAAGAAGCTGGGGTTGGAAGTCGATGCGCCACCAGCCGCATTCTACATCTGGGTGACGGTGCCGAAGGGCTATACATCAACGTCCTTCACAGCGCATCTCTTGGAAAAGGCCGGCATTGTGACGACGCCGGGCAACGGCTTTGGCGCACCGGGGGAAGGCTATGTTCGGATGACGGTCTGTACGACCAAAGAGCGGCTCGCTGAGGCGGTAGAGCGAATCAAGAAGGCAGGATTTTAATGCGGTGAGGGGTGAAGGGTAAAGGGTGAGGTTGAACTAGTGGGGGCAGTTTACTCACTCCTGACTCCTTACACCTAACTGGCTATGGAGACGGTTTTCATCGGATTCGGGTCCAATGTCGGCGATCGAGTTGATTTTTGCGATCGCGCCGTGACGTTGCTCAGTTTGCTTCCCCACTCACGGCTCCAGGGAGTGTCGCTCTTGTATGAAACGGAGCCGGTACGTAACGAGACCGATCCGGGGGAAGGGTGGTTTCTCAACGGGGTAGTCCAGATTGAAACCGACATCACCCCGAAGAGCCTCCTCGAGATCCTTCAAGAGATTGAACGATCGCTCGGACGGGATGAGGAGAACCGATCCGGCCCTCGCACGATCGACCTCGACATCCTGTTCTACGGTGAGCGGGTCATCAAGGAGCCAGGGTTGACGATTCCCCACCCGCGTCTCCAGAGTCGCCGGTTCGTTCTGATGCCGCTGAATGAATTGGATCCGCTCTGGGTCCATCCCGTGCTCCAGCAATCGGTCGCACGACTATTGGAACAAGCTAAGGACCACACCCACGTGCAGCTGCTCTTTCCTCAACCATCCACGAGATACGGCTCACGTCCTGCTTGTAGCTCTCCACCTGGCTCATGAAGATCATCCATTCACCGAGCGCCATGACGGCCTGGAGTGAAGGGCTCTTGCGGGAAGGTGTGCGGATCGGGTTGGTGCCCACGATGGGGGCCTTGCACGATGGGCATCGTGCTCTCATTCGGGCGGCCCGGTTGCAATGCGATGCGCTCGTGGTCAGCATCTTTGTCAACCCCACACAATTCAGCCAGAGCGAAGATCTCGCCAAGTACCCACGCCCCATTTCGCGTGATCGAGCTCTTTGCAGAAAGGAAGGGGTTGATGTCTGCTTTGAGCCGACTGTAGCGGCCATGTACCCTGAAAGATTTCAAACGATCGTCACGGTTCCTGCGCTTGCGCGCCGGTGGGAGGGGAACGTGCGCCCACACCATTTTTCCGGTGTTGCCACGGTCGTAACGAAACTCTTTGGAATGGTCCGTCCTCAGATTGCGCTCTTTGGGCAAAAAGACTTTCAACAATCTGCCGTTGTCCGTCAGTTGATCGAGGATCTCAACTTTGGTGTGACTATCGTCGTGCAACCGACAGTCCGGGAAAAAGATGGGTTGGCGATGAGTTCGCGCAATGTCTATCTGTCGCCTGACGAGCGAGCTCGGGCTGTGATTTTATACAAAGGCCTACAGGCGGGGGCCGAGGCAATCCGAACAGGTGTTCGTGACGGCAAGGTGGTGGAAGCGGCGATGCAGCGGGTCATCAAAACCGAACCGAGCATGACGATTGACTATCTGGCGGTATGCGATGCTCGCACACTAGAACCGCTCTCAACGGTGACTGGAAGAATGGTCTTGCTTGGGGCGGTGCGCCTCGGGACCGTTCGACTGATTGATAATTTACTGGTGACGGCTCCTCGACGGCCTGTCTAGCTGCCTAAGCCACGGCTATGAAAAGAAATTCTGGTGGAGGTTCTGTCCCACGAGCAAGCTGAGAATGACCTGACTGAGGCGGTTCTTATCTGCGGTTACCATTTCAAGAAACCTAACACCCATGGATCCTGGCCTCGACGAGCAGACCATGGCTGTCTCAATCTTAATCGGCTCCTCATCGGAAGCGGGTTTGATGACCAGTTCGATGAAGCTTCCTTGAGGTAACGTGGCCGCTGTCTCAAGGGTGCAGCCACCCATCGAAATGTCCGTCACCCGATTCGCCGCTGGCACACGGTCGTCCGCAAGGATGTTGGCGCGGAACGATACCGGTAAACGTGTATATTCCCGTCGGTCGCTTGCTGATGGCGCCGTCGGGTTTTGGCTTCGGAAGATCCGGAAGCGCGTGGTACAGAGCTGACAGCGAAAAGGGAAGACCCCGATGCGATTGAGGACCCGCTCCACGATACCGTCATCATGGATCATTCGTACGAAGGGGGTTCCGCAACTTGGGCAGTGTGGTTCTTTCATGTGCGCTGGTCAGAGCCGGCGGCTGCGTCATGTGTTGAGAGTGACGCTGCCAGCAGGCGGTCCTGTTGTGTTTCCAAAATCGTGTCGATCTGAGCCGGCGAATAAGTGGGTGGTTTCACCCATTTCCCATCCGCTCTTTTGTAGCCTCCCACTTTGCTCAGATTCGAACGATGCACTTCCTCAAACACCGGTTCCATATCAATTCCGTACGACACCGCCGTTCCGTACGTGACATAGAGGAGATCCGCCATTTCCTTAGCCACTGCGGCGAGATTTCCAGTAGCCATAGCCTCTCTCAATTCGTCGAATTCCTCCTGAATAAGACGGATACGAAGTTGCTTGGTGGCTTCGTTTAGTTCTGCCGGAGCCGATTGCACCAGAATGTCAAATCGGTTATGGAATGCTTCAACCATGGTTTGCTCGTTGTTCATGAGCGCTCCTTCATTCAAGATCAAGTGACAATGTTTTTCGGGGAACGACCTCCGTCGGTTCAAGAATGAGGATCTCGCGGTCGGAGGACACCCCGAGCTCTTTGAAGCGGCGTGCCGCTGGGAGAATGCGCGTCTCTAGAGAGCCGACGGCACGATTATAGGCCGACACGCTTTTGCCCAAGGCCTGCCCCACATCATCCATATGCTCTGCCAACACCGCCATCCGGTCGTACAGTTCCTTTCCCAAGCGACCGGCTTCTTCCGCATGGGCGGTCATTCGCTCTTGTCGCCATCCGTAGGCGACTGCGCGCAGTAACGCGATCAGTGTCGCCGGGGTGGCCAGTACGATTCCGTCCGCAAACCCCTCTTCAATGAGACGAGGATTCTGGTCCAACGCGGCGCCGAGATATTGTTCACCAGGAAGAAACAGGACAACAAACTCAGGAGAATGCTCAAACTGGGCCCAGTAGGCCTTCAACGAAAGTTCCTCCATGCGGCTCTTCACTTGAGCGGCATGGCGGCGCAATGCCTCAGCTTGCTGGGCATCATTTTGCGCTTCGTGGGCTTCCAAGTACGCCGAAAGCACTGTTTTCGCGTCGACGATGATCTGACGGCCTCCAGGAAGCTGCACGACCATATCAGGTCGATACCGTGCCTCCTCGCCGGTCATGGACTGTTGCTCGATAAAATCACAATGCTGAACCATCCCGGCAAGCTCGGCGACTCGTTTCAAGGTCAATTCACCCCATTGGCCACGGACGGTCGGAGCTCGCAAGGCTTTGACGAGGTTTCCGGTTTCCTGTTGTAATCGCTGCTGCGACTCAGCCAATGACTTGAGATGCTGATCTAACCCGCCGTAAGCCGACTGGCGCGACTGTTCCAGTAGACGAAGCTGTTCATCGTACCGTTGCAGGGTATCATGGAGCGGACGCACCAACGCATCAATGGCTTGCTGGCGTTGAACGAGGTTTCCATCGGCTTTGACATGAAGGGTTTCAAATGCGACGGAGGCGAGTTTTAAAAACGCCTCGTTGTTTTGTTTCAAAGCCTCACCCGAGAGAGCTTGGAACGATCCGAGGAGTTCTTGGCGAGCTTGGTCGAGCAGGGATTTCTGTTCCTTGAGTTGTCGTGCCGACGCGTCGATTCGAGTTTCGACCAGCACGCGGGCCTGTTGAGCCTGGGATAATTCCTCACGAAGCAAGAGGGCTGCAGTCCGCTCGAGTTCCAACTGCTTCCTGACCTCGTCGGCCGTGGCTTCAGCCCGCTGAGCTTGAGCGCGCGACCGTCCAGCAATCCAGAGTCCTATCACTAAACCACCGAGAAGCAACCCGATGCCAAAGCCTATCAAGAGTGGGATTGCGTCGGGCACTTGTGAGAAAAATTCCAAAAATTGAGGAAGCAAAGGTCTCCTACATATAGGGTGTCAAAACAATATTTTTATGCAGACTACGCAAGGTATTGAAAAAGGTCAAGGAGCAGAAGACCCAGATCAAACAGCTCTAGCCGAGACCTGATAATGGAGGTGGCTCGATACAAATGGTCCCTGACCCAGCATCGAGCCTGACCCACAAGCCATCCGAAAGGCGGCTCATCGCGCCGTCCACATTGGCAACGGTCGGCAGTCCATATTCACGTGCAATGATGGCTCCATGGGACAAGGTTCCTCCCATTTCTGCGATCAGCCCACCGGCAATTCCAAAGAGTGGGGCCAGCCCCGGATCGATCACTGGAACGACGAGAATGTCCCCTGGTACCACCTTGTTCCAATCTACGACCGACCGAATCAATCGCACCGGACCAAGGACGGATCCGGCGCTGATCGGCATACCGGTTAACCGATCCGGGCTGTCAGTCTGTGTTGAACTCCGCATCCGCCCAGTCACTGATTCCCAGTTTTGAATCGTATCGGGAACTGTGGCTTCGGCGTTGTCCGTCCGTTCCATGCGCCGCATTCGGACGATTGTCTTCCAGTCTGTGGTACTTCCAGTAAGGAGTTCCGTTCGATCAGTGATCGACAGGAAAAAGATGTCGTCGTGCTGATCAAGTCGGCCCTGCTCGACCAAAAGCTCTCCCAAACGTATCAAGAGCGTACGAATGGCCTGTGTGTAATACATCAAATGGTGACGATTCGATTCCCGCAATGCGAAGAAGCGACAAAGCCGCCGGTAGCACCATAAAAAAACCATCCATCTGTCGATACGCCAGCCGAGTCGCGCCTTGATCTGGCTTAGCGCCGCCACCTTCGTCTTTTCCTGCCGCGCAAGAATTGCTTCATGAGAAGGAGTAGATGAAAGCAGTTGGGTTCTGAGAATGGCCAAGATTGCCTCTGGATTGTCTGCCAACCTTGGTGACATCACGTCTGATTCGCCAACGCCACGATGGCCATACTCTTCCAAGTAGGTCTGGAAGACACGGAGGAATTTTGTGTCGGCAAGCGTCGAGCGAAAGGCCGTAGGGTCCCATGAGATCGCTGTGAGATAAGTCCTTACGTTCGGTTCTTCTCGCGCAATGTCGGTGAGCTCAGCGAGACGAAGAATCTGCTGAGCGCTGATAACGGTGCCCTGTCCTTGCAGCGCGGTGTTCAGCAGTTCTCTCCAGTCGAGACCGAGCCAGCGTGGCAGTAGGTGGCCGAGGATCTGTAGGCACTGACCAACTCCTCCAGCGATGCCGAACGTGACTTCACGGCCGTCCAACCAGGGACCGAGTGCGTTCAGCCTCGGAACAAGTTCATCAACCGAAAGAGAGAGGATGCGATCCCGCGCGTACATTGTTGCCAGCTCCTTCATTTCCTGAAAGACCCGTGGACCAGCACGTTCGACTCTTCGCATCTCAGCCAGCATGCACCATCTGGCCCGCATAAGAGTGAGTCGCCCTAGTGGCTGAACTTCCGGTGGGTGACTCAGCGGCGCGCCTCCCATCTGCTCGGCGTTCATGGATGGATCTCCACCCAGTTGGGCGACCAACATATGGAAGAGGGTTACGTTCAGGTAAGGACGCCCCTTCAATATACGGACGGATGTGAGTCCATCAGGAATGTGGCACCCCAGCCTGCGGTAATGGGCAATGATATAGCGATCCATAAACTGCTCAAGGAACGAGAGACTCAAGGGGCTTGGGAGCTCCGGCAGGGTCTCTTTGAAATTTGTTCGTGACCATTCACAGTCGTCGTTGGTGACGGTCGAGGAGGGACGGATGTGTGTAATCGGTCTAGCCTGTACAAGCCAAAGCTGGTGAGTGTCATAGGCCCATTCAAGATCCACAGGATGGCCCATGGCCTGCTCGACCTGTTTGGCAGTGTTCGTCAGAGAGAAAAGCTGGGCGTCGGTCAGTGATGAACGTTGTTGCATCTCTTTTTCAATGGGAACGGTCTGTAAGCCGTCGGGTGAAATCGAAAGCCGTTGAGGCTTTCGTGGTAACACTCGTGTGCGGACCATTGCTGGTTGTCCATCACCCGCCATCTCTATCACGTACTGGTCAGGAGAGATCGAACCCTCGACAAGTGGAGCCGCAAGCCCTGGTACGGCGTTAATCATCACCTGATTGCGTCGACCTGTCACAGGATGGATGGAATAGGCCACTCCGGCAGTCTGGGCAGCGACCATCGGCTGGAGCAGTACCGCCATTCTCGGAGGTGTGAGCAGATTCTTCCGGGCCATGTAGGTGACCACACGCTCCTCCCATATTGAGGCCCAGAGTTTCTTGATGGCCGCTTCAATTTCTGATCGAGCGCGGCCGAGACGAGTCTGATAGAGCCCCGCGAAACTGGTCTGTGCCGCATCCTCGTTGGTGGCGGAAGAGCGAACCGCCCAGCGCTGGTCTAACGGCTGAGAGAGTGATTCGAGGGCCAGTACCCATTGACTCGCAAGTGTGGAAATGTCGATCCCTATGATTTGGTTTCGGCAACCGGCCAAGGCCGAGTCGCGCTCACTTTCGGGCAGCCGGCAGATCGTGGACCACATGTCGATCTCTCGAATGCCGCATGCATGAAGAGTCTCCACATAGGCGTCCGTCGTGATACAAACTCCCGGAGGAACGGGGAAACCAGCTGCAATGAGCCGAGATAGTCCCACAGCTTTTCCGCCGACCAGGCCGAGATCGACACACTGCGACAGCGGGAGGATAAACGGATATGACATGGAGTGCGATAGTAACTAGAGAAGGAGAAGGAGGTAAAGGTCGTTCACATTCGTACCGGTGGGGCCGGTGTGAATATGACAGCCCAGAGTTTTCAGGGCCGGATAGGTATTGTGGCGATTCACAGCCGAGCGGAGGTTGATACCAAGTCGCTTCGCGCGGGCCATAGTTTCCCCGTTAACAATCGCGCCTGCTGCGTCGGTAGGCCCGTCAGTTCCATCACTGCCGACAGCGACGACCCAGGTATTTGAAAGGCCGGCAATTTCTGATGCGGCAGCGGCAGCAAACTCCTGAGCCCGTCCGCCTTTCCCTTTCCCTGTGACCGTCACGGTTGTCTCCCCTCCTGCCAGTAGACAACAAGGGCGTTTTACCATCTGCTGCCCGCCTGCAACCTTTTTTGCGATGGCCGTCAATCGCCGTGCTGCCAAGCTCGCTTCTCCCACGACGGCGGTAGAAAACAGGATGGTTCGAAGGCCCATCCGGTGGGCGGTATGGGAGACGGCTTCCAGCAGGATTCGATTGCTGCCGATAATCTGATGGTGCACCGACCGGACTCGCGTTGAGCCTGGCTTCAGAGTCTCAGGCACCAACCCTTTCCGGCCACGGTCTAGATAGCGCCGGACGGCGGCGGGCGCGGTCCGCCAGATGTTGTAACGCTTCAACACTTCCACTGCATCGGTATAGGTGGAGGGGTCGGCGACCGTTGGTCCGGATCCGATGGAGCCAAGGTCATCACCGATGACATCTGAAAGGATCAGGGCGACTACCTTTGCGCGAGTGGCGGTCGCGAGTCCGCCGCCCTTAATCACCGAAAGGTGTTTTCTCACGACGTTGATCTCGTTGATCGTGGCGCCACTTCGGAGCAGGAGTCGCGTAGTTCTTTGTTTATCGGTCAGTGTCACACCAGGGACAGGGGCGGGCAACAGACTCGACGCGCCCCCCGACAACAGAACGAAGAGCAGGTCACGAGGCCCTAGGTGTTTGACAAAATGAAGGAGCTGCTGCGTCGCCTGAAGCCCGGCACGATCGGGGATGGGATGGCTGGCCTCACGAATGGCAATCCGTCTTGTCGGGAGAGAATGCCCTGTCTTAACGATGACGAGCCCACCCTGCACTCGTTCATCAAGCACTGTTTCCAATGCCTGTGCCATCCTCGCGGAGGCCTTTCCAGCGCCGACTGCCATCACTCGGTCGATGCGTGATAGATCGTAACTCTTTCGCCCCACTCGCAGCGAGTGTTTAGTGAGCGAGACATTCTCGATCAGGGCATGATACGGATCGGCTGCATTCAACCCTGCGGTAATCAACCCCCGAACAAGTGATGGCGCAGAGGAGGGAGGCAGGCGAAGCTTCATGAAGGTAGAGATTACGGCGTCTTCTCTTGCTTAAAGCAACGACTCGGACAGGATTGCCGAGGCACACGGATTTGATACGTACCGCGAGGGAGCATATCCTTCTTAAATTCAGGATTCAACATCTTAAGCTCGAGAAGATACGTGCCGAATTCTTCTGCGATCAAAGTGAGCGCGCGCTGAGACTCTTTGACGCTCACCGTAATGGTTTCGGTCTCGAGCGGCATATAGAGGTCGTTCTTGGTCAGCCCAAGATATTTTTCCGGTTGTGAGTAGATTTCCTTGGCGGCAATGATTCGAGGAACATAGCGCATGGTCTCGCGTGGCCCGTGCATTTTCCAATAGTCGGTAATCCTCTGAGCCTTGAGCAGTTTGCGAACTCGTTCTTCGCCGGCGTTGTACGAGGCCATGGCTAAGAACCAGTCGTTGTTCTGATACTCCTTGAGGTACTTGAGGTACTTCACAGCCGCTTCAGTCGACATTTCTAGGTTCCGACGCTCGTCGCGAACCGCGTCGCTCTTCAATCGGTAGCGTCGGCCGGTCGAGGGAATAAATTGCCATGGACCCGACGCTTTGGCTTTGGAATAGGCGGCTGAGACACACTTGCTCTCAACCAGCAACATATACTTGAGATCATCGGGCAATCCTGCATCAGCCAATTGTCTCTCGGCGGGGGGGAAACAGCGTCCGGTCCGTTTAGCGAGAATGATGCTTTCGCCTTGGTCTTCTAAGAATTGATAGAACTCGTATTCAATCCGCTCCCGCACTTGCCAGTTATCCAAAGGAACCGGGATCCCCGCGAAGGTAATTTTGTCGGGGAGCTTGAAGGAACTGAGAAAGAGGCGCTCTCCCTCTCGCTTGATTTCCGGCAGAATGATCAAGCGATCATCGGGATCGGTCTCCGAGTCCACCTGATCGAGAAGCAGAAGCTCCTTCTCAGCCTCTGATTTATGGCGTTTAGTATCTGCAGAGTCTAATGTGGCCGATGTCACCACGGGCATCGATAGGATAATGAAAAGAATTCCGATCACGGAAGAGATGGCTTGAGTCCAACAGATCAGCATTCGTCACTCCTCTATTCCGCCGAAAGTACGCGCTACAGCACATGCGTGGTCATGCTATCAGCAGCCCTACATGTCAGCAAGAAAATAGGATTCTTGTTCATGCTAGACTGCCGCTGATTATGAGAATGTTAAAGATCTTGAACGACACGATCAGTGAATGTACGGCCTGTCCTCGCTTGGTTCAGTATCGGCAGGCCATCGCCAGAGAGAAGCGGAAGCAATATCGCGACTGGACGTATTGGGGTCGTCCTGTCCCCGGTTTCGGTGATCCTCGAGCGAGGCTCTACATCCTTGGGTTAGCACCTGCGGCACATGGCGGGAACCGGACGGGGCGGGTGTTCACCGGTGATCGCAGTGGAGACTGGCTTTATGAGGCGTTGCATCGATATGGATTTGCCAATCAAGCCTCTTCGACACACCAAGGTGATGGGTTGGCATTGACGGACTGCTATATCGGCGCAACGGTGCGTTGCGCGCCGCCAGGTAATAAGCCGTTACCGAACGAATTTGACCGGTGCAGCCGATTCTTGCAGGAAGAGATTCGCCTTCTAAAGAACCATCGTGTGGTGATTGCTCTGGGGAAGATTGGCTTCGATCATTATCTGAAAACCTGTCGGGCACATGGGCATACGATTCCTGCGCCGATCCCAAAATTCGGACATGACGTATCTTATGGACTACCGTGGGGGGTGACCCTGCTGGGCTCCTATCACCCCAGCCAGCAGAACACGTTCACGGGAAAATTAACTCGCTCGATGTTTCACAGCGTGTTTTGGAGGGCCAAAAAAGAGATAGAAAACGCTTAAACACCGTCTGATTTTTCTGCTGTAGAAGCACTCAAATTTGCTAGCGGAATAAAACAGAGCCAGACTACTTTCCCAATCTCCATCGTAAAGGTAGCCTGGCTCATGAGGGCCTACTGCTGTCCTTTGGCTTTCCAGTCGTCGAGGAACTTCTTCAGGCCCGTATCGGTCAACGGGTGTTTAAACAATGCCTGGAAGACGCTGTAGGGCATGGTACAGATATGACCGCCTGCTAAGGCCGCCTCGACCACGTGCTGCGGATGGCGGACGCTGGCGACCAAAACCAGTGTTTTGTAATCGTAGTTCTTGTAAATTGTCAGGATCTGTCGAATCAAGTCCATCCCGCTCGAGCTGATATCGTCGAGTCGTCCAATAAAGGGAGAGACGCACCAGGCACCGGCCTTGGCAGCCAGCAGTGCCTGAGAGGGAGAAAAGCAGAGTGTCACATTCACCTTAATCCCTTCCGAAGCCAACCGCTTCGTTGCCTTGAGCCCTTCGGGAATGAGCGGGCACTTGACCACGATATTTTTGTGGATCTTGGCGAGTTCCTTCCCTTCCTTCACCATTGCATCAGCTTCCACGCTCACGACTTCAGCGCTGATAGGGCCATCCACGATCTTGCAGACCTCTTGCAGCATTTCCCTAAAACTACGGCCCTCCTTGACCACAAGGGAGGGGTTCGTTGTCACACCGTCGAGCAATCCAAAACTTGCGGCTTCGTGAATTTCCTTCACATTCGCTGTATCAAGGTATATTTTCATGGCTGATCCTTTCCTCGAAAGAAGGTGTGCTCCCTACGCCCTATTATCGGTTATTTTATGAAGAACTCAACATCACTGCAATATGTCGACCAGAATGTTTGACAGGCGGTCGAGGCAAGGATAAGATTTTCGCGGTCGGGTGCCATTCACTTTTCTTGGAGAAATGAGATGCGGCATTCTCTCTGGGCGCTGTTGTTCTGCTTCGCACTTACAGCCTGCGCCAGCAATAATCCATACTTGGAAGCCTCGCTTAAGCCGGCTGAACTCCAGGGAAAGGATAAAACCTGGTTCGAGAAGAACTGGGGTCCTCCAGACGGCAAGGCTTCTCGATTTTTTGGCGGTGAAACCTGGACCTACTATCGGATCGCAGGGGGGAAATCTGGGCTGCCGTTCTTTAACTTCACCCCGAATCAATGTCAGATCATATTGAAATTTGATAAGGAAGAGAAGATGTCTGATTACTCCTACTCAGGTTGCTAGCTCTCCAGCACGATCTACGGGATATCTCCTCACCGACTCTCTGCCTTCTCCGGAGCTCGCTAACGAATATTTAAACTGGGTGTTGGGTTCGGAACGTCACCGCACACTCTTTACTACAAAACCAATATTCCCTCCCTCCCAATTCTTCGATCACGGCGATCCTTTTCGGTACGAATGTGTGACACACCGGATCCTCAATCATTTGATCCTGTTCCTCATCACGTTGCGCATTTCCGGTCATATGACCCTGGCCATTCTTCGTGGACCCAGCCAGGCCACGGAACATTTGTCTCAGCAGGAAATAGAGAACGGTTAAAAGAAAAATGGTGAGGAACAACCTATACATAGTGGCTCTCCGAGAAAGGACCACAATCCTATGAGAGCAATATAGCTCTGTCAAGCCGAAGGTAAATATTACAGCTTGAGTTGTTACCGCAGGACGTGTACAAACGACCCATGTCGGTGGAGGCGATTGGGACTCTTGATAGTGCCATCCAGTACTTCAGGAGGATTGGTTTCAGGTGTTTAGGATGATAAGGTGCCAGCCATGAAGACTTGTGATAAATGCCATGGGGCGATGTTGCCGGAACGAGCGGTAGATTTGGATGCGGGATTGGCGATCACCGTATTTGCCTGTTTGAACTGTGGCCGTCGGAAAGCAGCGGATCAGGAGCCTCGGCCAATTACAGCTCGACACTAATCGTCTCCTGCGGATTCCAAATCTCGACCAGCCGACGGACGGTGGGCTCGTACGGGGTAATGCTCTGCGCCCAGGCGATCACCACCAAGCCCGCTTCACTCATTAATCCTGTTAAGGCTAGAGCGATACCTGTTGGCCACAAGCTTAATTGGCAGTCTTTCCATAACAATTGTTAAAAAACAAGAGTATAGAGTGCTGGGTACTCTATGCCTGACGAGTAGGGTCGGCTTGAATAAGGTAGGAATCTGTTTCGTCTGTGATAAAACGACTAGCGCAGACCAAGAACATCCATCATATCGTATAGGCCGGGTGGCTGACGAACGATCCATTTCGCAGCACGAAGGGCACCTTGTGCAAACGTATCGCGGCTACTTGCGCGATGAGTCACTTCAATTCGCTCCCCCATACCTCCGAAGAGGACAGTATGGTCGCCAACGATATCACCAGCACGAATGGTCTGGATGCCAATTTCTCCTCTGACTCGTTCTCCGATCATTCCCTTGCGTGCATAGACCCCAACCTGTCCTAAATCACGATTAACAGAGCGAGCAAGCACTTCGGCAATCTTGAGGGCTGTGCCGCTAGGGGCATCTTTTTTGAGCCGGTGGTGTGCCTCGATTACTTCAATGTCATAATCCTCGCCGAGCGTGCGAGCCATTTCTGCGATGACCTTATAGATCAGATTGATCCCAACACTCATGTTCGGAGAAAACACACATGGAGTCTGTTGAGCCAATGATTTAAGCTCTTCCAGTTGCGTTCCTGAGAATCCCGTTGTTCCGATCACGATCGCGCGTCGATGGCGAACGACTGTTCGCATGTGCTCCAGGGTTGCCTCTGGTGCAGAAAAATCGATCAGTACCTCTCCTTGCTCCATCAACGAGGACAGATTATCCGTGATTGGAACACCGGCATGTCCCGACCTAGCCATTTCGCCGGCATCCTCACCCAGCGATGGATGGCTCTTCCCCTCCAAAGCTCCGGCCAGCATCAGAGCCGTTGAGTCTTTGATTAATGACACCAAACGACAGCCCATTCTCCCGGCTGCACCTGCTACAACGATTTTAATCATCGCGCGTCTACCCTGATATTGTGATTAGATCAGCGCCGCCGTTTTCATGATACCGATCAATTTGTCGCGTGTATCCTGTGCCATTGAGCAAAGCGGTAGGCGCAATTCTGGATCAATCTTACCCATAAGTCCCAGTGCTTCCTTAACGGGGATGGGGTTGGTTTCATAAAACAGCGCCGCGAAAATGGGGGCGAGCTTAAAATGGAGGCGCTGAGCCTCTTTAACCTTTCCATCGGTAAACGCTCGCACCAGGTTGGCCATTTCGGTGGGCATGATGTTTGCCGTAACAGTAATGACACCTTTTCCTCCCACCGCCATCATCGGGAGAGTGAGAGCATCATCGCCGGCCAGTACGGTAACCCGGTCCCCGCAGATCTGCACAATATCCGACGCTTGTTGGACGGAACCGCTTCCTTCCTTGACTCCGACGATCGTTTGAATTTCAGAGAGCTTGGCAATCGTTGCGGGAAGCATGTTCACACCGGTGCGACCAGGGATATTGTAGAGGACAAGGGGTAGGTCGACTGCTTCTGCCACCGCTTTATAGTGACGGTAAAGGCCCTCTTGGGTCGGCTTGTTGTAATAGGGCGTAATCAGCAAGGCGCCATCGACCCCGGCCCGCTTTGCATGTCGGGTAAGCACGATGGCCTCCTCTGTGCTATTTGAACCAGTTCCCGCGATGACCGGCACGCGCCGATGGGCGACCTCGACCGCCAACTCGATAACCCGATTGTGCTCGTCGTGAGAAAGAGTGGCTGACTCGCCTGTCGTTCCGCAGGGGACAATTCCGTTCGTACCCTTAGCAATTTGCCATTCGATCAGTTCGGCAAGGGCACGCTCGTCCACTTTCCCCTGTCGGAATGGTGTAACAATGGCAACGAGAGATCCAGTAAACATGGTCACTCCGTGGCGCTAAGGAACGAAGGAATGTGTTCGCCTCTGACAAGATCTTCGTACCGCTCGCGTGCTCGAATGACGTGGAAGGTTCCTTCTTTTACGAGTACTTCAGGAACCCGAGGTCGAGAGTTATAATTTGACGCCATGACGAAACCGTAGGCCCCGGCACTCATAACTGCCAGCAGCTCACCAGGTTGAACTGCCGGCAAGGATCGATCTTTGGCTAGAAAATCTCCCGATTCGCAGACCGGCCCCACGATATCCACGGTCTGTTTATTACGATGAGCGGCTGCTTCATTCACGGGGCGAACCTCGTGGTAGGCCTCGTACAGACTTGGGCGAATGAGATCATTCATGGCCGCATCGACGATCACAAAACTCTTCGCTTCTCCTTCCTTCAGGTACATGGCCTTTGTCACGAGAATACCGGCGTTTCCGACGATCACACGTCCTGGTTCCATGACCAGTGTGACGTTCAATCCCTGCACGAGTGGGAGAATTGCGTCTGAGAGGTCCTGCGGTAACGGCGGTTTTTCATCCGAATAGGTAATGCCAAGGCCGCCTCCGATATTGAGATACCGGATGTTCAGACCCCGTCCTTTTAACGTGTCTATGAGCGCCACGACTTTCTTCAGGGCGGCTGTAAAAGGGGTCACATCCGTAAGCTGCGATCCGATATGAGCATGGACGCCGACGACCTCAATGTGACTCATGGATGCAGCAAGAACAAAGTCCTCGACCGCCCGGTCTGCCGCGATCCCAAATTTACTCTTCTTGAGACCGGTTGAGATATAGGGATGAGTTTTTGGGTCAATATCAGGATTGATCCGAAGCGCGATGCGCGCTTTCTTCCCCACTTCCGCGGCGACCTGATTGATGGCATGGAACTCAGCAGGCGATTCGACGTTGAACATCAGGATGTCGGCCATCAGCGCATCACGAATTTCTTCAGGGGCCTTACCGACACCGGCAAAGACGATCTTGGAGGCAGGGACGCCTGCCTTCAACGCTCGGAACAACTCTCCCCCTGACACGATATCCACCCCGCTGCCTTCTCTGGCCATGAGTCGCAGAATTGCAAGATTGGAATTCGCTTTCATGGCAAACGCAATGACGTGAGGGATATTCTTGAAGGCGCTGTCGTAAGCATGAAAATGACGGATCAGCGTTTCATGACTATAGATGTAACAGGGGGTGCCGAGTTCCTTTGCGATTCTGCTCACCGGAACTTGTTCGCAGTACAACTCCCCATGGCGATATTCGAAGCTATGCATGGCACTGTCCCTCAAGAAAATTGAAATAGTTCACACACTGCACCTTCATCGTGTTCCGACTGGATGCGAAGGTGGAAGGCCGATGTCGTGCCCTTCTAACGGTAACTCGGACCCAGGCAGTTCTCCCGCTTCATGCTCTGCCTCAATTGCCTGCTGCCGTTTTTGCTTTTCCACTGTCACTGCGACACCCACATATTCTGGGGCCACAGGAGATCCGACCACCCCGCAAGACAAGGCCAACCCAGCCGCTACTATAATCAGAAGCGCTCTCATGACAAATGTTGCTCAAGCTCCTTGATCCGCTGTTCAACTCGAGCTTTCGCCGTTCCGCCGATTTGCGCCTTGTGATCGATTGACGAGGCGGTGGTAAGTCGTGTGAACACGCCCTTTTCTATCCGGTCACAGAATTCCTGTAGTTCTCCCAACGACAACTCAGTCACCTCACGCCCCTGATCTAAGGCAGCTCGGACGATTCGTCCGGTAATTCCATGGGCTTCACGAAACGGTACGCCTCGAAGGACCAGGTAGTCGGCCAACTCAGTCGCAAGCAGACCTCCTCCCTGCAATGCTCGCGCGAGGACTTCACGATTGACGTTCAGCCGGCGCATCAGCTCGGTCATGACTTGGACCGAGGCGCGTACGGTATCCAGAGCATCAAAGAGCGCAGGCTTGTCCTCCTGGAGGTCGCGATTATAACTTAACGGCAGCGCTTTGAGCATAGTCAACAAGTTGACCAAGTGGCCATAGACTCGTCCGGTCTTCCCACGGATCAGCTCAGGAACATCCGGGTTCTTCTTTTGCGGCATCATGCTGCTTCCGGTGCAGAAGGCGTCAGGGAGATCGACGAACTGAAATTCTTGTGAGGCCCAAACGATCAATTCTTCGCTGAGCCTCGAGAGATGCATCATCAGGATGGAAAGAGCCGAGGCTACTTCGATCATGAAATCGCGATCAGAGACAGCGTCCATACTGTTTGTCGTGATCGTAGGAAAATCCAACAGGGTCGCAGTGTATTGTCGATCTACCGGATAATTCGTCCCGGCTAAGGCTCCGGAACCCAGCGGCATGACATTGAGCCGGCCGTTTGCATCACGCAACCGTCCTCGATCACGTTCCAACATATCGACGTAGGCCAACAGATGATGAGCGAACAGGACCGGTTGAGCTCGTTGGAGATGTGTGTACCCAGGCATGACGATGTCACGGTTTGAGCTGGCCTTCTTCACGAGTACACGCTGCAGGCTGATCAGTTCTTCGTGCAACTGATCCAGCTGTGTGCGCAAGTACAGCCGGATATCCAGTGCGACCTGGTCATTGCGACTTCGTCCCGTATGCAGTTTGCCGCCTAACGGACCGATGAGCTCGGTTAACCTCCGTTCGATCGCCATGTGAATATCTTCATCTTGCGGCAAGAACCTAAACCGTTCACGATCCAGTTCTCGCTTGACCGATTCCAAGCCTCGAATGATGGTACGAGACTCTGTTCGTGTGAGCACCCTGGCCTTTTCGAGCGTTTTGCAGTGGGCAATGCTTCCGGCGATATCCTCGGCATAAAGCCGACCGTCGACGGTGACCGATCGGGTAAAGGCTTCCACTAACTCATCGGTCTTTTCTCGAAACCGACCGTCCCAGGCTTTGCCTCTGTTGCGGGCTATCTTTCGCGTATTGCTGCTCTTGGCCATCAGGAGGTTTTCTTTTTCTGTGCGCGAATCTTTAAGCGTAACGCGTTCAAGCGGATGAAGCCTTCCGCATCTTTCTGGTTGTAGACGTCATCTTCTTCGAACGTTGCGATGTCGAGGCGATAGAGGGACTGTTTCGACTTGCGGCCCGCCAACGTGCAGCTTCCCTTATAGAGTTTGACGCGAGCCGTACCGCTGACGTCTTTCTGGGTCTGGTCAATCGTGGTTTGCAGCAGTTCGCGTTCTGGGCTGAACCAATAGCCGTTATAGATCAGGTCAGCGAATCGAGGGATCAAGCTGTCACGGAAGTGGAGGACTTCGCGGTCCATCGTCAAGGATTCGAGCCCTCGATGTGCGACGTGTAGGATCGTTCCTCCCGGCGTTTCGTACACCCCTCGCGATTTCATGCCGACATAGCGGTTCTCAACCAAATCAACCCGCCCAATGCCGTGCGCACCGCCGAGTTTGTTGAGATGAGCGAGGAGTGTCGCAGGGCTCATCTTCTTGCCATCGACCGCGACAGGATTGCCTTCATGATATTCAATCTCGACTTCTCGCGGTTTATCCGGAGCCTTCTCGGGAGAAACAGTCATTTGAAATATTTCATCGGGCGGGGATTCCCAAGGATCCTCAAGGATGCCACCCTCATAGCTGATGTGAAACAGATTCGGATCGGTGCTGTACGGTTTGGCCTTGGTCGCGGTCACGGGAATCTTATGGCGTTCGGCATACTCGATCAGTTCACGCCGGGATCGCATGGTCCATTCTCGCCAAGGCGCGATGATCTTTAAAGCCGGTGCCAGCGCGATGTAGGTGAGTTCAAATCGGACTTGATCGTTACCCTTCCCCGTTGCTCCGTGTGAAACCGCCTCCGCCCCCTCTTTCAGCGCAATTTCAGCTTGCCGACGGGCGATCAGCGGGCGCGCGATCGAAGTCCCCAGCAGGTAACACCCTTCGTACGTGGCATTCCCGCGCAACATCGGGAAAACATAGTCTTTCACGAAGGTCTCTCGAAGATCTTCGACATAGACTTTCTTTACGCCAAGTGATTGAGCCTTAGCCTTGACGGCTTTCAGATTTTCTCCTTGCCCCAGATCGGCACAAAACGCGATGATCTCGGCTTGATATGTTTCCTGCAGCCACTTCAGGATGACGGAGGTGTCCAGTCCGCCGGAATAGGCGAGGACGATTCTCTTGATGGCTTTTGGTTTCATGAGAGGGTTCTACCGTGCGCCTTTCTTGCGGCTCAGCAATTGAGCCAGAATAGCCTTTTGCATGTGTAAACGGTTCTCGGCTTGATCAATCACGACCGATTGAGGTCCATCAAGCACGTCTGCGGTGATCTCTTCTCCACGATGGGCCGGTAGGCAGTGCATCACGATGGCGTCAGGCTTCGCCCGTTGCAGTAACCGGCTGTTCAGCTGGTAAGGAGTCAACGTTCGCAATCGTCTGGCTTGCTCTCGTTCGCGACCCATACTAATCCACACGTCGGTATACACCACATCCGCTTCCTTAACCGCCACGAGGGGATTCTCAACAACCTCAATGACCGCGCCGCTGCTCTGACCGTCCACTCTGGCACGATCGATCACACGCTGATCAGGCTGGTAGCCGGAGGGGCATCCGATCACCACACGCATGCCCATCTTTGCCCCTGCCTCAATAAGCGAGGTGGCGACGTTGTTTCCATCTCCGATATAGGCCAGGCTGATTCCCTTGAGCCGGCCCTTGATTTCTTGAATCGTCAGCAGATCAGAGAGAGCCTGACAGGGATGACTGTGGTCGGTTAAGCCGTTGATGACCGGCATCGTGGCTTCAGCGGCCCATTCTTCGACGATTGCATGATCATAGGTCCGAATAACGATCCCATCCAGATAACGCGATAGTACTCGCGCGGTATCCGAGACGGTCTCTCCACGAGACAGCTGGATATCGCCCATGGGAAGCGCCAGCGCATGGCCGCCCAATTGACTCATGCCCGCCTCAAACGACACACGAGTTCTTGTCGATGGCTTTTGGAAGAGAAGCCCAAGGGTCTTGCCATCCAACAATCGATGCGGTGTGCCGTGGAGCTGCTTTTTTTTGAGGGAAGTCGCTAGCTGCAGCAGATCGAGGATCTGTTTGCGCGGCATCGTCGCGACGTCAAGAAGATCTTTGGCGTAGCGCGCGGGTCGAGTTTTGGGCTGGGCTAGGCTCGCCATCAGTGGTGTGAATCTTTGAACGTTGTCTGGCGCTTACTCAGGAGCGTGTTCAATAACTCAAGGACTGTATCGATCTCTTGCTGGCTGATGATCAAGGGCGGGACAAAGCGCACCACCCGCTCGTTTGCGGCGTTGATCAAGACTCCTCGGGCCAGCGCATCTGCCACCACCGTTCTTGCGTCGGCGTCGAGTTCCATGCCCAACAAGAGCCCAAGGCCCCGGATCTCCTTCACGAGGCGATAGCGTTCTTTGCAGTCCACGAGCCCCTTCATGAAGTATTCCCCCATGCGCTTGGCATGGTCCAGCACGCGCCCCTCAAGAAGCACTCGACAAACAGCCAGTGCGGCAGCACAGGCGAGAGGATTGCCCCCGAAGGTCGACGCATGGGATCCAGGGATAAAGGCGGAGGCGACCGGCTCGGTTGCCAGGCAGGCACCGATAGGGACTCCACCGGCGAGACCCTTGGCTAAGGTCATGATGTCCGGCTTCACGCCTAACTGTTCGTAGGCGAAGAACGTACCGGTTCGTCCGATCCCGGTCTGGATTTCATCGAAAATCAGGAGGATGTCTTTCTTCGTACAGAAATCACGCAGGCTTCTGAGGTAATCGCGGGTCGCGACCTGTACACCACCTTCTGCCTGAATGGGCTCGAGCATGATCGCAGCGGTCTGGTCGGTGACCATCGCTTCTAGTGCGGTGAAATCATTGAACGGGGCATAGGCGAAACCGGGCATCAACGGCTCGAAGCCTTTCTGAACCTTGTCCTGGCCCGTGGCCGTGAGCATGCCCAATGTCCTGCCGTGAAACGAATTCTTCATCGTGATGACTTCAAACCGCTGGGTGCCATGCCGCTCATGCCCGTAGCGCCGCGCGAGTTTGATCGCTGCTTCATTGGCCTCAGCGCCGCTGTTGCAAAAAAACGCGCGGTCGGCAAATGAGTGATCGACAAGGAGTTGCGCCAACTTGACTTGCGGTTCCGTGTAATAGAGGTTCGACGTGTGGATCAGCTGTGTCGCCTGGCGTTGAATCGCCTGAACGAGGTCAGGATGGCCATGTCCCAACACGTTGACGGCAATCCCACCGACAAAATCGAGATACTCTCGTCCCTCCAGATCGTAAACCTTGGCGCCTCGCCCCCGGACGATAGAGATCGGTTGACGACTGTACGTCTGCATCAGGTATTTGGCGGCGGCGTCTTTCAGTTCTTCTGTCGGCATGGTGACGGATTCCCTCAGAAAGACGGAAAAGCTAGCATAGGGGCAAGCACAAGAGCAATAAGTTCTGTATAGAGAAAGGTTGTCTTGTGGAATACCGATGGTCTAAGTTTGGGAACGACGAAAGAGCGGAGGATAAATCCAACAGCTCACTCCCAAGTATGGTAAGGTGATCCGCCATGACGGCTTGTAGCCACTGTAATCAACAGAACCCGGACGACGCCAACTTCTGCCATCAGTGTGGAACGAAATTGGCTGAAGCGGTCAAGACTGCCACTGAGGCAGCCGCTACCGAGGCTTCCACTGCTCAACCGATTCAGGATGAGGAGACGCTCTGGCGTCAATTCATCGGTCCGGCTGCCGATCACTATTTGAGTGTCTTCAGAAAATTTTCGGCGAACGGGCAACCGCGGTTTGCCCTTTCATGGAACTGGCCGGCGTTCCTCTATATCTCGTTCCTCTGGTTTCTGTATCGCAAGATGTACCTGCATGCGTTTGTCTACGCCGTCGGTCCGATGGTCTCGACCTACTTTACGGGGGATTTTTCTGCCGGCATTGTCTGGAGCGTCATGGCGGGGGCCACGGCCAACTATCTCTACTATTGGCATTGTCGTGAGCATATTGCGGAAATTAAAAAGGTGGGAGGCATCGATCAAGCGGGACAAGCGGCGGCACTGAGAGAATCAGGCGGCGTCCAACCCTATGTTATCTGGGTCGGCGTCTTCTTCTACATCATCTTCCTGGCGACGCTGACCAAGATGGTGCAAGAGGGCCCACCGGATGTGGATCGCCCAGCTGGCGAAATCGGCCGCAGCCGGGGCGCCAGCCTGATGTGAATCATTCTGAAACGGTATTGTGGTTGGACCAGACCTTCTTTCTGAGGAAGGAGAATGAATGATGGCCCGGTTGGTCTTGCTTCGTCATGGTGAGTCGCAGTGGAACTTGGAAAACCGCTTCACCGGGTGGGTCGATGTCCCACTTTCCCCGAAAGGCATGGAAGAGGCCAGGCAAGCCGGTGAAAAACTCCGTGGGTTTACCTTCGACCGGGCCTTCACGTCGGTCCTCACTCGCGCCAACGAAACGTTGCGAATCGTGTTGGAGACTATTGGACAGTCAACCATTCCCATTGAGAAGGACAAGGCCCTGAACGAACGGATGTACGGTGATCTGCAGGGGCTGGATAAGGCCGAGACGGCCAAGAAGTATGGTGACGCACAAGTCAAAATCTGGCGGCGGAGTTACGATGTGAAACCGCCCGGTGGCGAAAGCCTCAAGGATACCGCCGAGCGTGCCTTGCCCTATTATGAGAAGATGATCAGGCCCCACTTATTACGCGGTGAAACCATCATTATTGCAGCGCACGGCAACAGCCTCCGGGCTTTGGTGATGGAGTTGGAAGGATTATCGAAAGAAGAAGTCCTAGAGCTCAATATTCCGACCGGGGCGCCATTGCTGTACGAATTCGATGAGAGCGGCAAGGTCTTGTCCCACCGGTACTTGTGAGTCCGATAGCTATCTGGTTGCTAAAAACCCTCGTCCAGCAAGCGGCCATACTCCGAAGCCGGGGTATAGTCGGTCAACAGCACGAGGAGCTTTGGTCGGTCCTCTGAAGAAATGAAACCCTGATCTTCGATCAATGTCGCGGTCTCGGCACAAATGCCCGTATAACTGACCCCTTCCTGATCTGCGAGGCGAGCATAGTGCTCACGCCGTTCATTCAGCTCGGGTTGATACGTCTCCCAGGTGCCTGGTCCCAGCTGTCCTGAGTTCAACCAGGCGTTCCGGATCGATTCGAACAGCTGCACTTCGATCGAAGCTCGGTATTGGCTCGGGATATGTGCTTCGATTGCGGCCAGAATCCAGTATAGATTAAGCGACACGATCTCACGGGCGATGTACTGGGCGGATACGTTCGAGGTCTCAACACCGTATTCCTCAAGTTGGGCAGGCGTGACTGGTTGCGGCATCGCTTTGAATAAGGCTGCTGCGGCTTCTGTGGGGGTCATGAGAATTGTTGCCCGGGTTCGGAACGTATCCGATTCAGGAATAGGTTCAGCGAGCAGGCTTGCTGCACCCCGGCCGGCCTGCCCGTAGAGGCCCCCTTAGCGGTTGACGATCTTTTGAACTGCTTTCTTTGGTTGGCCTGGTTTATTGACGACTTGCTCGACCTTTTTCCCCTTACCTGGAGATGCAGACCATGGGGTGACGATGATCTCCACCCGTCGGTTCTTGCTCCGTCCTTCTACTGTCTTGTTGCTGGCAATGGGCTTGGTCGCGGCATACCCGACGGTCTTAATTCGGTCCGCACCCAACCCACTGTCGATGAGGGTTTGGCTGGCATGTTGGGCCCGTGCCTGAGAGAGCTCGAGATTGTCGCGGAACGGTCTCCGGTTGTCGCTCCGAACCGGGATGCTGTCCGTATGGCCGGCGACTTCGATGCGTTGTTGGCCGAACTGCTGCAAAGCGGCGCCGATGCGCTCAAGCAACGACGTCCCCGCCGCGGTCATGGTCGCATCCCCCAAGCCAAACAAGTCCCCGGAGGCCAACGCAAGGGTGAGCTTATTGCCCTTTTGTCGTAATGCCACCGTCCCCTGCTTAAGCTCTTCATGAAGAGCATTGGCCAAGTTCTCACTAATTTTGCCGAGGTTGATTGGTCCAGTTTGGCCTGACGCGGACTGTGTCCCTTGGCTCGGCAGGCTTCGACCAAGGCTTGCCAGCAATTGTTTCGCCTGGATGAGCTGGGTGTTCCGTTCGATCAGCTCTCTGTCGAGATCTGCGAGTGTATGGGTCATCTTGTCGAGGTTGGACTTAGTCGTCTTCAACTCTTCCTCTCGTGCGGCGAGTTGTTCGTGAGCGACGATGACCTCTCGCTCTCTGTCGATCACGTGCTGATTGGCCTGCTCGAGACTGCTTTTTGTCCTGTTCAAATCTTGTGAGATTTGTTGGTGCGAGTCTCGCTGCGCGCAAATCCCCGAGAGTTCCTGCTCCTTCTGCGTAAGTTGTGCTTCCAATGTATCCGCGCGAGTCTTTTCGACGGTGACTTGATTCGCCGTCGCTGCGGTCTTGTCTCGCAGATCGGCCAACTCTTGTTCCTTTGCCGTGAGCTGTTCTTGGAGTTGAGCCAGCCGTTCACGCTCCCGTTCAAGATCCAAGAGTTGGCTCTGGGGACTATCGACGGTGAGAGAAGTGGAAGTCACCGGGACGGTCACGGAAGAGGTATGGTCATCAGAGGTGTCGTCGCTGTGGACTCGGTAAATATGAGCACTGCCGAGCTTGTTCGGTTGAGCCGTGGTGGTCTGGTTATTAACCGTGAACCAGAGGCCGGCAGCCAGGGCCGTGTTCTGTCCATGCACTGTGAAGGCGAAGAGAAACGCAACGGCGATAAACCTCGCAACCATATCTCACCTCACAATAGAATGATAGGTAGCAGCGACCCCATGATGGCCTCAAGAAATGTGGCAGCTAAATATTAAGGAACGACTGCTCGCCCGAATTCAGAACGGAATCAGAATAAGCCTCTAAAATACTATCGTATACGCCGTCTAGGGAAACGATGCAACCCAGGATTTTGAGGCTGAATCACAAAATGGACAATAATCTCCTTAAGCTCGAGGCGTGAACATTCCTGCCTGTTTTATTGATAGCATGGGCATTCATTGGAAAGTTCGTTCGCATTGGCGTGGATTGAACTGCGAGTGGTAAATCAGGACGGACAGCTTCTAGATCAGTATGCGCTCCCGCTATCGTTGGTGAAGGACTTTGATACTCTTCTTGTCCTGCTCGGGGCCACAGACGCTGGTGAGTTCGGCGCTATGAAAGCCCTCCGTTCGATGGCCAAGCGGCCAGTGCGTGCGTCATCGCCATACATCATTTGACCGGTGTCTCCATGTCGTGATTTTAATCGCACTTTTGTTTCAGCATCAGGCCATGCGGGTCTGGTTTGAGCGGCTAAAGCCCAATGGTTTGTCTGGTGCGTCGAGGGCGCTCCAGCAGGCCGAGCGTTCGCTAATCCGTTTACATCGACAACTTCTCTGCCACATTCCGCATCTGCACGCCATGGACGAGTGAGGCTCCACCGCGGATGGCACAGGCGACGTGGACCGCTTCGGTCATTTCTTCAACGTTCGACCCCTTTTCCAGCGAGGCCTGCGTATACGCATCGATGCAGTAAGGGCATTGCACGGTGTGCGCGACTGCCAGTGCGATGAGCGCCTTCTCCCGTTCGGTCAACGCACCTTCTGCGAACACGGCGTCGTAGTACCCCATGAACTTCTCCCACAGGGTTTTGTTGCCTTTCCCTACATCCGCGAACTTGCCCAAATCATGGGCGTGATAATACGAATCCATTCGGAACCTCCTCTGTCTGGTGTCAAAGAAATTGAAACGGAGAGACTTAATGGCGCAATCAGGCATTGCCCGGAGGCATGGGATCGACGTTGGCCAGAGCTTTGGAGAATCGTTCACCGACGAGGGTGGTGACTTTGCCCATGAGGTCAGTGATCTCTTGCCACTCCGTCGGCTGCAAATCCTGTTTCAACTGCGGATGGATGGCCCATTGCGCGTCAACCCGAGTTCCCGCTCGGCTCACGAGGACACGGAGGAGCTCCACATCCCACGTCAGATCCGGGGCATCGTCATCGGATGGCGGCGTATTCGGTTGTTCCGGAGGGTGAATGGATCGTGCCATTGTTAGACCTCAAGCTAATCAACTCTGACAGAATACCGCATTGCCCGTCGCATTGTACATTGTGGAGTCAGCCTGCGTCGGCCCAGATGTGAGCATATTCCCCACTCAGGGACGGTGAAGAACCTCAAGCATCGCCTCGTGGATGTGTCCGTTGCTCGCCACGAGCTCTTGCTCATAGATGGATAGGTCTTTGCCGTTGAAATCAGTGAGTCGTCCCCCCGCCTCTCGGACGATCACGGCACCTGCCGCCATGTCCCATGGATTAAGCCGTACTTCCCAGAAGCCGTCGAAGCGCCCCGCTGCAACATAACAAAGATCGAGTGCGGCAGAGCCGGTTCGTCTGAGCCCCTGTGCCTTCAGCGCAAATTTGCAAAAATGATCCAGGTTGTTCCGTGGCGTTTCCCTGATGTCGTACGCGAATCCAGTCACCAAGAGGCTCTCGTTAAGAGTTGTGGTCTCTGAGACGTGGATAGATCGGCCGTTCAATTGAGCCCCGTTTTGCTCCATCGCTGTGAACAGCTCGTCTCGCGAAGGATCATAGACCACACCGAGAACGCAGCGCCCTTGATACTCGAGCCCGATTGAGACGCAGAAGGCTGGGTAGCCATGCGCGAAATTGGTGGTTCCGTCCAATGGATCAATGATCCATAGATACGGCGAGGGGGTCTGTTCGACGCGGCCTCGCTCTTCGGCCAAGAATCGATGAGAGGGAAAACGTCGGCGAATATGGTCAATCACGCACTGCTCTGCGGCACGATCCGCGTCAGTCACGAGGTTGATGGGGTTCTTGTACTCGATATGAAAACTGCCCGCGGTATAGTCGAGAAGAAGTGCTCCTGCCTCCCGACCGGCAGTGATGGCAGTTTCGAGAAGCGCGTCCTTAGAGAAGAATTCAGACGGAAATGACACAGGTGATTGCATCATGCCCAAACTTGCAGCCCGCAAGATTTATGCTAGTCTTACGATAACAAGCCTTATGATCATCGCTATATCAAGGATTACTTGCTTGCAGGAATAGTAACCTAATAGACAATGTATTATTTAAATATAACATATTGACAAAGATTACAAGCAGCGCTATAAAGCAAGCATGCTTCTATGAAGGCCTGAATGAGGCGATAGTGGAAGAATTAACTGACATTCTCGTTGGCTTGGAACAGCGGATCAGCGCCTATAAGAGTAGGTTCCAGGACTTGGAGAAAAAGCGTCGTCGATTAGATGACGAAATTGCGACCATCAAGAAATATCTTGAGCTCGCAGAAACCCTCTACCGCGTTGAAGCCGATAAGGCTAAGCTCGCCAGCCTGTCCTATCAAATTATTCCCACTGATGATTCCAGGGGGGTTCGTCCTCCCCCAATGATGGATGTCACCGATCAATCCAGGGAGATTCTCCTTGGGCGGAGTAAGTATGTTGGGAAAAGCGTCCCTCAGGCCGCGTACGAGGTACTTCGGGAATCCAATCGGGCGATGCATGCGAAAGAACTCGTTCAACGATTGGTTGAAGGTGGGTTGCAGATCAAAGGAAAGACCCCGTTGACATCGATTGCGACGTCGCTGAAGCGTGACAAACGATTCAGAAAGGTCGGCCCGAACACGTTCGAGGCAGTCGACGACATGCTCATCAAGGCTGTGTAGAGGTTGGTCCTAACTTACAACTGCGAAGGGGGGTGAGACTCTTGGCAACAAAGAAAGCAGCGAAGAAGAAGAAGAAGTAATCACCACCATGATGTGATGCGTCGGGGGTAAGGTCACTTACCTCCGACGTACCATCCACGATTGACGTTTGGTCAGAATCCCACCGCCCGCTGAAATCAAATTCAGTTCAGACGTGAGAAAGGCGTGAGGCTAGGAAGCTGCCTGAAGTTCGACCGACGGTTGAAAGCGTGACCGGTGAGAAATCGGGCGCGCTTCTCCGATAGCCGGTTCCGCGTTCAGGAGGACCCACTTCTCTGGTTGTTTGAGAATTTGCTGGACCAGCCGTGTATGCAGTGCGTGTCCCGAACGATCCGCGATGATATGACCGATAAAGGACATGCCAAGAAGCGAAAAGTCACCGATCAGATCAAGGATCTTATGGCGAACAAACTCGTTGGTAAATCGGAGACCGGAATCATTCACGATTCCGTCTCCTGATAGCACGACAGTGTTATCGAGTGTTCCGCCCTTCCCGAGTCCCCGGGCCCACAAGGCTTGGACTTCCTGTAGAAATCCGAAGGTTCGTGCTTCAGCGATCTCACTCTCAAACGCATTGACGGTGCAGTCATGCTCATAGGTTTGTGTCTTGATGAGGGGATGCTCATAGTGAATTGAGTAACTGATACGCGGAGTAGAAGACGGTTCGATTCGAACCTTCTTCGCCCCCTCGGCCACTTCAATGGGAGACGTAATCTTAAGGAAAGGCTGCTTGCGCTCTTGTGGGGCGATCCCCGCAGCTTGAATGAGGCGAACAAACGGCGCCGCGCTCCCATCCATCACCGGGACTTCACTGGCCGTCACATCAATAAATACATTGTCGACGTGAAGTCCTGCCAAAGCCGCCAACAAATGCTCTATGGTTTGGACCTGGAATCCGTTTCCGCTGATAGCGGTGCACAGCTCAGTTGGGATTCGATGTTCGATGGAGACAGGGAGATAGGCATCAACATCCCCTCGACGACTAACAAACACCACCCCGGTGTCAGGTGGAGCCGGCCGAAGCGTAATGGATGCAGATTGCCCCGAGTGAAGTCCAACACCAGAACATGTGATCGTCGATGCTAAGGTTTGTTGGTTGCGCACAGATCCTCCATCGTGAAAATCATTATGCTGTTCGTGGTATCACTAAGCAATGCCTATGCCAAGATTTTAATAACTCAACGTATTGTTAATATGAGCAAATCATGAAAATATGCGGAATGCTATCTGTATCTAAAAAGACACAAGTGTGTTTTTCAACAAGGCTCGAAGAGGATGACCCCCGGAGCGACCAAAGGAGTAATTGACAGACACTTCGCATAACAATTGAAAGAGACCATCACAACTTCGGGAAGATCAGTACACGTTAATCATTAAAAGTAGAACACCGCCAAAAATATTTTCGACCAACATTTTCTCGGAATACAGTTCGGCACGTAACTTTATCTATTGGACTCACGCAACTTACCAAGAAATATTATTCTGAAAAAGAAAAACCACATTTTGCGCGATCGATTCCTTTGCACCCGGTTCAGAACGGTATTGCATGAGATGAAACTTGTACCGGGTTGTGGCGCATCCTATTGAACCACGTTGATAGAAAAACGTACCAAAAGCGAAAAAATGATGACAAACCGGCAGGTCTGAGTACCCTACGTAGATAGACCGGTAAAACCCAATGCGGGTGACACGGAAATCGACGGTGGAGCTGCGCCTGAAGTCCAGGGATCACCTGGTCGAATGGGAGATGAACGAGTCAGTGAACAAACAACCTCCTTCGGCGAAACCAATCAATTCCGTTGCGTGCTACCTATTCATTCTCACGACCATCATCACTGTCATCAGTGGTACCGGGTGCGCCATTAAGCCCGTGCCGTTGACGACCGACGAGGTCCAGTCGCGTGTGCACGCCGACCGGGCGGTGCTGACGAAGGAACAAGAGCCCCTCCATGGGCCGGTGGATCTCTATGAGGCCATGGCCCGCGCATTGAAGTACAACCTCGATGCGCGCGTCGAACTGATGCACAAGATGTTGGCACAGACGCAGCTGGATCTCTCCCACTACGCGATGCTCCCACGTCTTGCGGCGAACGCGGGTTTTGACGGCCGGAACAATTTCCCCGGCGGCGTCGCGCAGTCCCTCCTGACCGGACGGCAAGTGCTCGAACCCTTTACTTCAGCCGAGCGAAATATTTTCTCCGCCGATCTGTCGTTGAGTTGGAATGTGCTCGACTTCGGTCTCTCCTACATCCGCGCGAAACAAGCGGCCGACGACGTCCTCATCGCTGATGAAGAACGGCGACGTGTGGCCAATCGCGTCATGCAGGATGTGCGGATCACCTATTGGCGCGCTGTGAGCGCCGAACGGATTCTGCCGTCGTTGAAACTGCTCGATGAGTGGGTGGGAGCCGCACTAGAGAAGGCGCAGGCTGTGCAAGACGAGCGGCTGCATACGCCGCTGGTCCCATTACAGTATAAGCTCGACCTCCTCAACACCCAACGCTACATTCAACAGCTGTTTCGAGAATTGAATACGGCCAAGCTGCAGTTGGCCGCGTTGATCAACCTTCCGCCCGGGCAAGAAAAAGACCTCGCCCTCCTAGTGCCGGAGCGAGAAGCGAAAACGTTGGAGCTTCCGCCCGATCTGGCGTTCCTGGAAGACCGGGCACTTGTGGCCCGCCCCGAACTGCGGATGATCGACTATCGCCGTCGCATCAACGCGCGAGAGGCCAAGGCCGCCATTCTTGAGATGTTGCCGAGCTTGAACTTGCAAGTTGGTGGGAACTACAGCAGCAACACGTTCCTCTTCAATAATCATTGGGCGGCCTATGCAGCCCGTACCAGTTGGAATCTGCTGAATCTGGTTCGCTACCCGGCGCGCGCAAAGACCATCGAAGCCCAAGACAAAGTCCTGCATACACAGAACTTGGCGCTCACTATGGCGGTGATGTCGCAGGTTCATGTGAGCGTGGCGCAGGTGGCCCATGCGAAGAAAGAGGTGGCGACGGCCGCACTCTATTTCGACACGCAGTCGCAAATTGCTGAACAGACGCGTGTGGCCTGGCGCACGTCGCGGTTGAGTGAACAGGCGGTGCTGCGCGAACGAGTGGCGCAAGTGGCCGCACAGCTGCGCTACGACGCGGCCGAAGCGGAGGCGCAAACGGCCTGGGCCGCGCTCTTGGCCGCTACCGGGGAAGATGTGCTGCCGCATGACCTCCAGCAGGAGCAGAGCCTCTACGACCTCGCGCTTCAGCTGCGTGTGCGCTGGACGAAAAGCAAGGAGTTAGGAAAGTGAATTGCGCCTACAGTCTGCCGATTGGCAGCCTCTTGTTGGTGGGCTGGCTGCTGACCCCACTAGTAGGAGCGACGGCCGGGACCACACGTGATTCCAAACCTGCGAGCAGCGCCGGGGAACTGAGCACGATTCGTGGGGTGGTGAAAGCGACCGCCCAAGCAACCTTGGCCAGTCAGGTCCAAGGTCGAATCAGTCGCCTTCCTGTCAAAGAAGGACAACGGTTCAAGAAAGGAGCGCTGTTAGTGGCGCTCGATTGCTCAAAGTACGAGGCAGAACTGGCCAGTACGCAGGCCGAATACCGAGGCAAGAAGAAGATCTATGAGAACAATCTTCGCTTATCCGAACATCAAGCCGTTGGGCATCTCGAGCTCGAAGTCTCTCAGGCCGAGGCGGAGAAGTCCCTCGCTGCGGTCAAGGCCGCACAGGTCAGTGTCAGCGGCTGTACGGTGCGGGCACCATTTTCCGGTCGTGTCGTAAAGACTATCGTCAATGAGCACGAGAACGTGTTCCCGAATGATCAACTCATCAGTCTGCTCGATGATAGTCAGCTTGAGATCGAACTGATTTTGCCGTCGAAGTCGTTGGCATGGCTAAAAATCGGAACGGCCTTTGAGTACCAAGTTGACGAAACAGGACGCCAATATCCAGCGGTCGTCCAGGACATTGGTGCCACAGTCGATCCGGCCAGCCAGACCCTGAAGATCAAAGGTGTGTTCAGCGCAAAGCCAGAACATGTCTTGGCCGGAATGAGCGGCACCGCGCTGTTTGCCGAGCCAGCTCGCTAAGTACACCCCTATGGTGTCAGCAGAAGTCTCCCCTCAAGCAGCCATCCCCAAGAACAGCTCGATCGCTGCGATGCTCCTGCTGGAACGGATGGTACGGGTTGCGGGCACTCAGGAGGAGTTGCAGTTTCTCATCGTGAACGAAACGCGCCGTCTTCTGGCCTATCGGCAAGCGGTCCTCGTCGTTCCGCCGACTGCCTCGTCACAACACTACGAGATACGCGCCGCATCCAGCGTTCCTGTCCTCGATCGCTCAGTACCGCTGATGCAGTGGACCGAGCGAGTGATCGAAGATTTGCGCAGAACCCCGAACAGTCATGACATCCGGCCTGTGGCAGAAACCGACTGTCCTGCCGACTTCCGATCGGATTGGGTGGAATTTACCCACGGCTATGGTCTCTGGTGTCCGCTTAAACATCCGGATGAACAGATTCTCGGTGGCCTGTGGTTGACCAGGGATCACCCGTGGATGGATCACGAGGTGACCATTCTCGAACGCCTCAGAGAAGCCTATGCCTATGCATGGCGAGCGGTCGGACCGTCGAAAAACCGTCGATGGCGGTGGGGTATCAGTCGAACTACAACATGGCTGTTGGCGGCCGCAGCGCTGGGGACATTGGCGATACCGGTTCCGATGTCGACGTTGGCGCCTGCGAAGATAGTTGCCAAGGATCCGCTGATCGTGAGTGCTCCAATCGATGGAGTGATCGCCGACATCGCCGTGTTGCCCAACACCCTGGTGGCCCAGGGAGACGTGCTCTTCCGCTACGAGGACACGACCTTTCGGAGCGAGTATCAGGTGGCGGAGCGCAACCTGGACGTGGCCATGGCGCAGTATCGTCGCGCAGCACAGGGGGCGTTCGTCGAGGCTGAACACAAGGCGGACGTGCCGCTGCTCAAAGCCGAAGCCGAATTGCGGGAGACGGAGCGCAATTATGCGTATGAACGACTCGCCAAGGTTGAGGTGAAGGCCGAGCAAGCCGGCCTGCTGCTGTATACGGACAAATCAGATTGGATCGGCAAGCCGGTCGTCGTCGGCCAGCGGATCATGGAACTCGCCGATCCTCGACAATTGGAAGCGCGGATCGATCTTCCCGTGGAAGATGCGATCGTGTTGCGGGAAGGTGCTCCCGTCTCCTTGTTCCTCAATGCCACTCCGTTTTCCAGCGTGCAGGCGACGATCAGCCACGCCAGCTACCATGCCGAAGTCCTGCCGAACAACAGGTTGACCTACCGAGTCATGGCGCAGCTTGGCGAAGGCGCATCCGAGTTTCGCATCGGATGGCAGGGAACCGCAAAGATTTACGGTGAACGGGTGTCGTTATTCACCTATCTCTTTCGGCGTCCCATCTCCGCGATAAGGCCCTGGATCGGGCGATGACCGACACGACCCATCAGGAAGGCGGTCGCAGTCTCCCTCCGTTGCGGGAGGATCTTCAACTCGTTCCAGGAACGCCGAATGCCGATGGATCGCCCAGCTGGACCCTCATCGATCCGGTGCGCGGGAAGTATTTTCAGATCGGGTGGCCCGCCTATCAGATACTGTCTCGTTGGAAGGGCCGGTCGGCGGACGCTGTGCTGGCAGCCATTCACGCCGAGACGACCTGTCGGGTCACGCAGCAAGATATCGAGGGCCTCCTCCGGTTCTTGTATGCCAACCATCTCATGCGCGAGCCGCCGCAGGGGGGATACCGAGCCTATCTCGCGCAAGCAGAAGCCGCCAAGCCACAGTGGGCGCTGTGGTTGATCCACCATTATTTGTTTTTTCAGATTCCGTTAGTTCAGCCTGAGCGATTCCTTCGCGCCACACTTCCGTCCGTTGAATGGCTCTTCGCGAGATCCACGGCCTGGATCGTGGGGGTAATCGGACTGTTGGGAATCTATCTCGTCTCGCGTCAGTGGGACAGTTTTACAGCCACCATGCTGCATTTGTTCACTCCGCGCGGCCTCGCCCTCTATATCGGGAGCCTGATCGTCGTCAAGGTGTTCCATGAGCTTGGCCATGCCTATACGGCCACGCGATATGGTTGTCGCGTCCCCACGATGGGACTTGCCATGATCGTCATGGTGCCGATGCTCTACTCGGATACGTCCGATGCCTGGAAGCTGACGTCTCGTCGGCAACGTGTCGTTATTGGAGCTGCCGGGATGGTCGTCGAGTGTGGGTTGGCAGCGGTCGCGATCTTTATCTGGAGCTTTCTCGATGACGGCGTGGCGAGGAGCGTCATGTTTCTCGTCGCCACGACCAGCTTGGCGATGGGGCTCGTAATCAATCTGAATCCCTGCATGCGCTTCGATGGCTATTACGTCCTCTCAGACTGGCTGGGTATTCCCAACCTGCATGAGCGCGCCTTCGCCTTTGGGCAGTGGCAACTCAGGCGCTTCCTGTTTGGACTCGACATGCCCATGCCCGAGCCGGTTGCTCCCGCACGATGCCGCTTTCTCATCTTGTTCGCCTGGGCGACATGGCTCTACCGCTTGTTGCTGTTTCTCGGGATCGCGTTGGTCGTGTATCACTTCTTCTTCAAAGTGCTGGGGCTCATTCTATTCGCCGTCGAGATTTGGTGGTTCATCGCGCTCCCGATCGCAAGGGAACTCAGAGCCTGGTGGATGCTGCGCGAGGCGGCCCGCGAACGAACGCGTGTCTGGGCCTCGGCTGGAATGGCCATCGCGTTGGCAGCAGCGCTCCTTATACCCTGGTCGTCGCGCGTCAGCCTTCCGGCGGTGTTGGAATCCACGCCGCATGCCACGCTGTACACACCGGTGCCGGGAAGAATCGTCGAGATTGCGATCAAAGAAGGCGGCCAGGTGGAGCGGGGAGACACGTTGCTCGCGCTGGAGTCGCCGACGCTCGACAAAGAAGTGGCCCTGACGCGCAAGCGTATCGAGGTCGAGCAGGTACGAGGCCGACGCCAATTTTCCGACCAAAAAGAACTCGCCAAACATCAGGTGACATTGGAAACCCTGAAGGCCCACCTGTCCCAGCTCGAAGGGCTCTTACAGCAGCAACAGAATCTTTCGCTCACCGCGCCGATCTCCGGGGCGGTCACCGACCGAGCTGAGGCGTTGCATGTCGGACGTTGGATCAATAAGGAGCTGCCGATCGCCTACGTCGTCGATCCGGCCGGCGAAGAATTGCACGCGCTGGCCCTGGAAACCGACGTCGACTTTCTTCACCCAGGGCAATCAGCTCGATTCATCCCAGAAGGAGTCGACCGACCGAGCGTGGCCGCGCACGTGGTCGAGATTCGGGACGCCGACGAAACTAGTTTCTCTGTGCCCTACCTGGCCTCGCTCTACGGGGGCGACATTGCAGTGCGTGAGGATGCCGGCCACAAATTGACGCCGGACACGTCCGTGTATCGCATTACTCTCCGTCTCACCGGGCCGTCACCACGGTGGAATCAGGCAGTTCGTGGGACCGTGCTGGTAGACGGCCCGCGAATTAGCTTCGCCCAGCGAGCCTGGGAAAAGAGCGCGCGGATCCTCATCCGCGAAAGCGGCATCTAACAGGGCACGGTTCGCGCTAACAGCAACAGGTCCTTCCCCCCCCTCTCTCAAGACCACAAAAGGGTTCTCTTCGTCACGGTAGCGCACTACGAATTACCACGCTGAGCAGAGCCTAATTGCCCGGCAGAAATGGCGAATTTACTTCGTGGAGTGGTATCAGCGTTGCTAAATTATTCCTGATAAATCGGAGAATTGCGACCTCCTACGGATCATGAGAATCCTGCCTAGGAAGAAGACTCCCGCGAAATCGACCTGCGGGGATCGGAGGACCTCTGCACAGGAGCGGATGACACTGTCTCCGTATGGTCCATCGTGGCTCGCGCTCGAACCACGGATCATGTTCGATGGGGCTGGTTTTGCGACGCTGACCACGGTCGTGACCGATCCATCCTGGGAACAGGCTCCCGCGCCAGACGATGCCACGACAGAGAACGCTCCGCCAGAATCGGCGCCGACCGGCGAGCCGCAATTCAACGCCGATGATCAGGCTTTGTTCGACGCCCTCGCGGCCAATGATGCATCGAGAACCCGCCAAGAGGTGATCTTCGTCTCCGCGAGTGTGCGCGACTACCAACAACTCCTCGATGGGATCAGTCCGAATGCGGAGGTCCATGTGCTGGATGCGGATCGCGACGGCGTGCAGCAGATGGCGGAGGTGCTCGGCGGTCGCACCGGCATCGACGCCATTCACATCATCTCTCACGGAAGCCAGGCTGAACTGACCCTCGGTAGTGCAAGACTGACGCTCGAAGCCATGAACGGCGTCTACGCCGAAGACCTTGAGGCGATCGGTCGATCTCTCAGCGACAATGCCGATCTGCTCATCTATGGGTGCAATTTCGGGCAAGGCGATCTCGGCGGGGAGGCAGCTGACCGCCTGGCTCAATTGACGGGCGCCGACGTCGCCGCAAGCGTCGATCTGACCGGCCATGCTGATTTAGGTGGGGACTGGGATCTGGAATACTCAGTCGGGTCCATCGAAACAGGAGTCGCCTTCACCTCGGACGCGCAACAGGACTGGGGCGGTTTGCTGATGGATTTGACCTCTACGGGAGAATTCAGAGTCAACGATCCGTCCGGGAACGACGAGCAAACCAGTGGGCCGGTGCGAGGCGCCGAGCGAGCGGTCGATATCGCACCCAACAGCGATTACGTCGTGGTGTGGACGGACGAGACCGCAAGCGACAAAGTGTACGCGAAGGTTTTGGACAAGGACGGCAATGAGAAGGTAGCGCAATTCCAAGTCAACACGGGTGGCGGGAACAACCAGTGGGCCGATGTGGCCGTCGACGACAGCGGGAACTTCGTGGTCACGTGGACGAGGAGTAACGACGTGTACATGCGGCGGTTCATGGCCGACGGCACGGCCGTCGATGGCGCAGATGTGCAAGTCAATACCACGACGCCCGACACGCAGGAAAATTCATCGGTCAACCTGAACGGCGCCGGCGATTTCGTCATCGCCTGGGAAGGCGACGGCGGAGGCAATGAAGGCATCTTCGTTCGCTCGGGGAGTTTCGGCGGCGGGCTGACCGGCAGCGAGATTACGGTCGATACCGCCGCGGCCGCGCAAGATCCATCGGTGGGCATTGCCGACTCGGGCGATTTTGTCGTGGTGTGGGATGACGGCAGCGGAGATGTCTTCTTCCAGCAATATGACAATGCCGGAGCTCCACAAACCAGCGGCCAAGTCGATGTCGCGCTTCAGTTCAGCGCGGGGGGAGCCGCTGTGGATATGGGCGGCGATGGCCGATTCACTGTGGCCTACCGAGCCACCGGATTGGGACTCGGTGCCTATGTGAGACAATTTAACGCAGCCGGAACGCCGCTCTTCCTTCCTCAGTTGGGCAACACGACACTTGCCAATGATCAGACCAATCCCTCGGTGAGCATGGATGATTCAGGCGACTTTATTGTCGTGTGGGAAGGAGAGGGAAATCAGGCTGGAAACGTCGATGCCGATGGAGTCTTCGGCCAGAAATTCGACTCCACCGGGGCAAAAATCGGCAGTGAATTCTTGGTCAATCAAACCACCGCTAATGTGCAGGACCGCGCCTCGGTGGCCATGCTGGACCGGAATAAATTTGTGGTCGTGTGGACCGGCAGCGACGGGTCACAAACCGACGTCTTTGCGCGGCAGTATAGCTCAACTCCCCCTACGCTGGACCTGGATGCCGACAACAGTTCCGGCGCCACCGGCAATGACTATCGGTTTACGTTCACCGAGGGAGACGGCCCCACGGCCATCGCCGACAGTGACGCCGACCTCTCGGACCTGGACAGTACCACGTTCGACCACGTGTCCTTGTCCATCAGTGGCCTGCAGGATGGCAATGCCGAAACTCTGGTGCTCGACGGCGACACCTTCGCCCTCGCCACCGCCGTGGCGGGGCAGGATACCACCGGGGGAAACTACCATGTCGTGATCACCACTGGCGCGGGGACCGCCACCGTGACCATCACGAAGCAGGGTGGGGGATCCTTCAATGAGGCGCAGACAGAAACGCTGATCAAGGCCATTCAGTATCAACATACGGACACCAGCACGCCCACTGACGGAGACCGACTCGTCGATGTGACGGTGAATGATGGCACCACCGACAGTGCCGTTTCGCGCACAACGATCAACGTGAATCCGGTCAACGATGCGCCGGTGGTCAGTGGGGCGGGGGGCGCCTTGGCCTACACCGAGGGCGATGCGGCGAGCGTGGTCGACGGGACGCTGACCATCAGCGACGTAGACGACACGAACATCGACTCGGCGACGATGAACATCACGGGCGGGCTGGTCTCGAGCGAAGACGTGCTGGCCTTGACCAGCGCCTTCGGGATCACCGGCAGCTACAACAGCGGCAGCGGAATCTTGAGTCTAAGCGGCACGGCGACCTTGGCGCAGTACGAGCAGGTGCTGGAGAGCGTTACCTACCAGAACACCAATTCGGACAACCCGAACACAGGTGCGCGCGTCGTCACGTGGATCGTCAATGATGGGAGCACCAACTCGGCGGCAGTGACGAGCACGATCACGGTGGCGGCCACCAACGACCCGCCTGTCATCACCAGCAACGGTGGAGGACCCACGGCGACTGTCACGGTGCTTGAAAATGTCACGGTTGCCACGGCTGTGACCAGCAGCGACGTGGACGGTGGACCGGCAGTCTACAGTATCGTACCCGTTGGCAGCGGCGGAGGGGCCGATGCCGCAAGCTTCACGATCAACTCCAGCACCGGGGTCTTGAGCTTTGTCGCGGCACCGGATTATGAAGTTCCGACCGATGTCGGTGCCGACAACATCTACGAGGTCACCGTGCAAGTGAGTGACGGTAACGGCGGGACCCCCAGCCAAGCGCTGAGCATCATGGTCACAGACGTTGCTGAGGGTCTCCCACCGACCCCGCCGCCTCCGGAAGTCCCTCCAAGCCTGGTACCGCAGTCTTCTGCCCCTCCACCTGTTGGAGAACCTCCGCCTGTCGAATCCTCTCCACTGCTGCCTCCGACTGAGGTCCACACCTCGATCAGTTCCGAGCAGAATCCTGACACATCCGCGGCTCCCTTTGTGCCCGGCACTGATCCAGAAGATACTGCGCTGCTCTCTTCGGAGGTATCGAGCGCCTCTCGTTCCAAAGGGGTCAACACATCATCGCCTCCCGTTCAGTTCATGCGTGAGATGAGAAGCTACGTGGAAGAGAGGTTTGCCCCACTCATGCGCCGACTCGAAGACGCAGGAGCAAAGGGCTTGGACGAACCACACGTCGAGCAGTTCCCGACATCGATCAGCGAAGCCTTTCGCAAGAGCCTCGGGATCGTCGAGGAGGATTTGCGACGTGCCACGGATCTGTCTGAGAGCAACCTGAAATTCTCGGTCGGGGTGACGAACGTGGGAGGAGTCGGCCTCACGGCCGGAGTCATTACCTGGCTGCTGCGTAGCGGGGCTCTGCTGGCCAGTTTGGCCGCCTCCCTCCCTGCGTGGCGGCATTTCGATCCGCTCCCCGTCGTCCTCACCAGCGAACGAGTGAGGCGTAGGAGCACAGCGGATACAGATGTCGCTGCCGATCGAGAAGACAAGCAATTCCGCGGGCTCAGAGATCTCCTGGATAGGAAAGGGCACAACGGAGGCTCCAAGGGTGACGGTAGGGAAGGATGAAGAACTTCGGCCCCCTCATGCGGATCAGCTTCAGCCTGACGTGCCTGACTCTCGGCATCGTCCTCACCGGCGACACGCTGGTCGGATTGTCGTCCGGTTCACTCAGCGCGACGGCGGAGTATCGCAAAACGCTTTCCGAAGACCTAGCGGTCCAGTACTCGTATCTCGCCGGCCAAAATCGTTCCGACACCATCCAAGCCGGACTGGCGCTCCTCATCGAACGGAACCCTCAAATCCTGTCGGCCGCCATTCAACTGGCTACCGGCGCGACGTTCGCCCAAGCTGGAGATCACCAGCGGCATTGGACGCAGATCGAGGGTGGGCACTCAACCATCGATCACATCCAAATTCCGATCTTCAACGGTGAGGCCCATTGGGGAACATTGCAAATTGCCTTTATGCCGTTCGCCGAATCCGAAAACCCCTGGTCCTTCAGCCATCCGTGGAGCCGTCTCATCCTGTTCGTCGCGTTCGGGGGTTTCATCAGCTACCTGCTGTTCATCAAACGCACGCTTCGCCACTTAGACCCGTCCGCTGTGATCCCGGCGCGGGTCAAGCATGCGCTGGACGTGCTGGCCCAAGGGGTCGTCATGCTGGATCAACAGGGTTCGGTTGTTCTTGCCAATACCGCATTTGCGAAGGCCGTCGACATGCCGTTGAAAGATCTGATCGGGTCGACCTTGTCGAAACTGGCCTGGGCTCCGGCAGCATCTTCTATCGAGCCGTCGAGCGATCCCTGGACCATGGCGCTGGATACCAGGACCGCCCACACGGACGTGCGGATGGTGCTGGCCGATTCGTCGGGTAAGTCCCGACACTTCCTCGTCAGCAGCGCGCCGATTGTCGATGAGAACGAGCGTCTGCGCGGCGCGGTGGTGTCGTTTGACGATGTCACGCAACTGGAAGAGGCCAATATCGCGCTCAGCAGCGCAGTGAAGGAATTGGAACGATCACATTCGCAAATCGTGACCCAAAATTTGGAGCTGGACCGCACCAACCAGTCACTGGTGGTTGAGATCGATGAGAGAAAGAAGGCCGAGTCAGAGCGAGAGGCGCTCAATCGCCGTCTGCAGGATGCCTCGCGGCGGATCGGTATGGCCGAGGTGGCCGCCTCCGTGCTGCACAATGTGGGAAACGTGCTGAACAGTGTCAACGTGTCGGTCGGCATGATTCAGAAAACCCTTGAGCGGACCCCGGTCGGCAAGCTCGGCCGTATTGGACAAATGGTCCAAGATCACATGAACGACCTGAGCGCCTATCTGACTCACGATGAGAAGGGCAAACAAATACCCTCCTATGTGGTCAAGCTGGCCGACCAGATGAACACCAACTTCACCGGCATCAATAAGGAGCTCGATTCGCTCGAAGGCAACATCGACCACATCCGCAGCATCATCGCAGCTCAACAAAGCCTCGCCAAACCCCATGTCCTGCTGGAGCCGACTCAATTGGCGGAGGTCGTTGAACAGGCCGTGGCCATCAATCGAGATAGTTTGGAACGGGCTGGAATTTCCGTCGTGCGCGAATATGCCGAGATCCCGGCCACCATGTGTGACCGGCATCAAGTCCTGCAGATCATGGTCAACCTGATCACCAATGCGATCCACTTCATGAAGGTCATGCCCGATCGCTCCCATCACCTGACACTCACGATCAAGTACCAAACCGACAGAGGCGAACGGGCGCAGATTCAGGTGCGGGACACGGGTCTCGGCATCAACTCGGACCATCTCAAGCGCCTGTTTACACAAGGGTTTACCACCCGCGAGGGAGGGCAGGGCTTGGGTCTTCACAGTTCATTCCTGGCGGCCAAGCTCTTGGGAGGCACTCTGGCCGCCGCGAGCGAGGGGGAAGGGAAGGGGGCCACGTTCATACTGGACGTGCCGCTCATGCCGGTGGCGCTGGCGGCCTGAAGGGTTCGAAGGGGAAGACGGGCATGGTTACAGAGACAAGCAAGACACGTTTCGAGAATAGACGGATCCTGGTCATCGACGACAATCGCGCGATCCACGAGGACTTTCGAAAAATCCTGGCCATGACCACCACCTCCGACGAGCTCGATCTGGCGGGAGCGGCGCTTTTTGATGAGGAGCCCGTGGCCATGTCCGGCGAAACATTCGACGTGGATTGTGCCGACCAGGGAGAGCCGGGCTTTCGCATGGTGGAGCAGGCCGTGGCCGCCGGGAAGCCATACGCCCTGGCCTTCGTCGATATGCGCATCCCGCCAGGCTGGGACGGCGTCGAAACGATCGAGCATATCTGGCAGGTCGATCACGACATTCAGGTGGTGATTTGTACCGCGTTTTCCGACCATCCCTGGCACCGGATTGCCGCGAAGTTGGGAAGAACCGACCGACTGCTGATCCTGCGCAAACCGTTCGATGCGATCGAAGTGCAGCAATTGGCCTCTTCACTGACACAGAAGTGGAACCTTGCCAGGCAGGTCGATTGCAAACTGAAGGAGCTCGCGCTCGCGCGCGACGCGGCGTTGGAATCGGCGCGGCTCAAGTCGGAATTTCTGGCCACCGTCAGTCATGAAATTCGTACGCCGATGAACGGCGTGATCGGCATGACCGGCCTGCTCCTGGACACCACGCTCGATGCGGAACAGCGCGACTATGCGGAAACCATTCGCAGCTCCGGCGACGCGCTCCTCGCCATCATCAACGACATTCTTGATTTGTCGAAGATCGAGGCGGGGAAACTCCGATTGGAGAGTCTTGCCTTCGACCTTCGCCACACGCTCGATGAGGTGATGGAATCGTTGGCCGACCGTGCCGAGTCCAAAGGCCTGGAGTTCGCCTGTGTCGTCCGGTTCGAAGTTCCGAACGCGGTGCGCGGGGATCCCGGCCGCTTGCGTCAGATTCTGACGAATTTGATCGGCAATGCGATCAAATTCACCGAACAGGGCGAAGTCGTGGTGCGAGTCTCGCTCGAGAAAGAGGACGACGCGAGCTCACTCGTGCGATTCGAGGTAGCGGATACGGGAATCGGCATTGCTCCCGAGGGCAAAGCGAGGCTGTTCCAGTCCTTTAGCCAAGTCGACGGTTCGCACAGCCGTCGCCATGGAGGAACAGGGCTGGGTCTGGCCATCTCGAAACAGTTGGCTGAACATATGGGCGGGACCATCGGCGTGGATAGCGAAGTGAGTAAGGGGAGCACGTTTTGGTTCACCGTTCGATTGGAGAAGGAGCAACCAGCTTCGACTGGGACGCCCGTGCAACCTACTGCGGTTCGCCCGGGCTTGCGCCTGCTTGTCGTCGACGACAACGCGACCGCACGCACGATTCTCTCGCAGCATATGGCTCGGTTGGGACTGACCGTGGACTGCGCGTCGGATGCCGCGCAGGGGCTTCAACTCATGCGCGAAGCGTCAACCAGACGAGCCCCCTATGACGTCGCGATTCTTGACCACATCATGCCAGGGACGACGGGGCTCGAGCTCGTCGCCCTGATCAAGGCCAACGACGCGTTGCGGCAGACGCAGGTGATTCTGTTGACGACGATCGGTCGGCGCGGTGATGCCGTGGAAGCTCGAAAAACCGGGGCCGTGACCTGCCTCACGAAGCCGATCCGTCACTCGCTCCTTTCGGATTGCCTCGCTGCGATCTTTGAGAGTCACCGCAAGCAGAGGGAAGGACAAGTCGAGCAAGGGTTGCCCCGTCGGGAATCCAATGCGGCTTGAAGGGGAGCGCCCTCGGCCAGACGTATAAGCTCTCCGAGTGGATGTTAGCTATGCGTCTTGCGAGATCTTCCCTCTAGACTCATGTGGGACCGAGCAGGTAGCCGGTCCGCAAATCCGTTTCGCCTAACGAGCCTGGGAAAAGAGCGTGCGTATTCTCATTCGTGAAAGCGGGGTGTAGCAGGATAGTACAAAGTCAGCCAGCGTCGTTCTCGTAGAGGTTCTACGCGCGTGAAGCGCAGGATGTCGTAGCATTCATAGGTATACAGGTTGAAGGATCGGTTTCGCTTTGCAGTATTGGCTCCGGATCGCGGTTGTTAAACGGACGAGAGGTCAGAAAAGAAGTCCCGATGGTGCCACCTAATCTTCCTCGTGCTAGAATGCCTGCGATATTATCGGATGGCAGGTTGTAGGAGCCAATGCCAAGACTCTGGCGCAAGAACTTTATTGAACGAGAAGGAGCCTCCCGGCGATGATCACAAGGCGAGACGAAGTCCTGAAGCTCATTGAGCAAAATCAGGCCACGCTGCGAAGGCTGGGGGTCCGCAGGCTGGGCCTGTTCGGCTCCTATGCACGCGACGAGGCCATGCCAGGGAGCGATCTCGATTTTGTAGTTGAGCTGTCGGAGAAGTCCTTCGATGCCTATATGGATACGAAGATCTTCCTCGAGGACTTGTTCCGGTCACGCGTGGACCTGGTTACGGTGAGTTCCATTAAGCCGCGACTCCTGCCGATTATCCGACGAGAAGCCGTCTATGCCCCGGGATTCTAGGGTCTACCTGGAAGACATTCTGGAGGCCACCCGTAAGATCGCATCCTATACGGCACACCTCTCCACTCCTTCGCTTCAAACGCGACGTTCATGAGGGCATCGAGGTCACGAAGCCCGGATGAGAGGCAGGGGCACCTGTTGGTCGGCTGCTACCGCGTTAGTCTCCCGCAACGAGTTCTGCTTCTAACGGATGGTCTTTGGGAAAGCGGCTGACGCCGAGGACGCTGAAACCCAGGACACGCCCCTGTTCATCGACACGCTCCATGACGGCATCGTGCGCTGTCGGCCGCATGAAGCCTGGAGCCTCTCGAAATTGGACTTCCAGGTAATCGGCTTCGGGATCAAACCAGACCTTTACTTTTTCGGCCATATGCGTTCTCCTGGTTTCAGCTGGTCTGTCAGATAAGCCGTCACGACAAAACCATCATTTTCTGCATACTTTACCACGGCACAGAGCCATTTCCCACCGACACGCGTCTTGGGGAAATAGGCTTGGCATCTGCGCCAGAGGCTTGTACAATGACCCTATGTCGAACATGTCCTTACTCTCACGCGTCACGGTTGATCCGGCTGTGTGTCATGGCAAGCCGTGCATCCGTGGTTTGCGGTATCCCGTCGAGAGTATCCTCGAATATCTGGCGGGGGGCGATTCCGTGGAACATGTGCTCGCCGAATTTCCCGATCTTGAGCGGGATGATATCCTCGCTTGCCTTGAGTTTTCCCGTAAGATGCTGGCAGCGAAGAGCGTGCATCTCGCACTGACGTGAACTTTCTCGTCGATGCGCAGCTCCCCCGTCGGGTGTGTGCCATTCTTGCTCAGCACGGGCACAACGTTATCCATACATGTGAGCTTCCAACCGGGAATGCAACGAAAGATTCCCTCATCAACGAAATATCGGTCATTGAGCAGCGTGTGGTCGTTTCCAAAGACTCGGACTTCTTTTATTCTCATGTCCTGCATGGCCGTCCGTGGAAGCTGCTCCTGATCAAAACAGGCAACATGTCTGCTCAAGCCTTATGTGCCTTGCTGGAGCGGCACCTGTCGGCGATCGAGGCTGTGCTCCAAACTCACACGCTTATTGAAATTGACCATTCCGCCGTCACGCCAGTGATGTAGGTCTATTGGCCAGTTCGGAGAGGTCGATTAGGCAACCGCGTATTCGACAGATTTCGGATTCTGCACTCGCTTTGAAGCGTTGAGGATTTCAATGCCGACGATGTTCCCATCCTTGTCATAGTCCAGAATGACACCGGGCTTGTCCTCGTCACTCTCCTCCACGGGAGCATCACTGAGTTCGATCGTCAGCACATCCACTTCTTCGTCATATTTCACCTTCATGGCGTTAGCCCCTTCGTGGTCAGTTCTTGCTCCGGCATCTGCCGCGTACTTTACCCTCTTGGGTTGCTGGAGCTTACCCGTTTCGTCGAGAGAAAGCACTCCTTTGACGTTCTTCGTCACATGCTCCAGCCCTCCCTCAATCCCCTTACATGACAGAGTGTAACTGCTTGGTAAGAAAGGCGAATTGTCTTCGCCGAGGAGCCCTTCCTTGCTACATTCAACCTGATAAATCGGAGAACTGCGACCTTTTCCATACGATGCGAATCCTACGTAGGAAGAAGAAACCCGCGAAGTCGACCTGTGGGCCTCGGCGGATGTCTACTCGTGAGGGGATAGCAGCCTCTCCGTACGGCCCTTCCTGGCTGGCGCTCGAACCACGGATCATGTTCGATGGGGCGGGTGTTGCGACGCTTACCACTGTCGTGGCCGATCCTTCCGGGGATCAGCCTCCCTCGCCCGACGATGCTACGACCACGGAGAGTGCCCCGTCCGAGGCAGCCCCGACCGGCGAGCCGCAATTCAATGCCGCTGATCAGGCCTTGTTCGACGCGCTCGCAACGAATGATGCGGCGAAAGCCCGCCAAGAAGTTGTCTTCGTTTCCGAAAGTGTACGGGAGTACCAGAAACTCCTCGATGGGATCAGCCCGCATGCCGAAGTCCATGTGCTCGATGCCGAGCGCGATGGGGTGGAGCAGATGGCTGACGTGCTGGCTGGTCGAAACGGCGTTGATGCGGTGCATCTTATCTCTGAAGGCAACGAGGCGCAGCTTCATCTGGGCTCAAGCTTCCTAACCCAAGAGTCCATCACCACTACCTACGCCCAACAGTTAGAGCAGATCGGTCAGAGTGTGTCGGCTGACGCCGATGTCCTCATCTATGGGTGCAACTTTGGCCGAGGCGATACCGGACAACTGGCGATGCAGACGTTGGCAAGTCTGACAGGCGCGGATGTGGCGGCGAGCTGGGACTACACCGGGCATGTGGACCAATCCGGCAATTGGTTGCTCGAAGCGACGACTGGGTCGATTGAGTCTACGGTGGTGATCAACGTGATGACGCAGGGGACCTGGAACCATCTGCTGCAGGGAAACGAAAGCGATTTGGACTCCGCCCCAAGTGTCGAAGTTCAAGATAGTCGTAGGGAGGTGTTTTTTGTAGACAGTAATGTCGTTGGTTACGAAACATTGGTGAACGATCTGCTCGCAACGAGCGGACAGTCAGCCAACGTTCAGATTGTTGTCCTTGAGCAGGACACGGACGGATTGAGCACCATCACCGATGTGTTGTCAGGATACAAGATTGGAACAGTCGATGCCATCCACATTCTCTCACATGGTGTTGAAAGCGGGTTCCAGGTTGGCAGTACATGGATCAATCAGTTTTCCCTCGAGTGGCAAGCCGACATCATCAGCTCATGGGGTCGCGCACTCACTGATTCCGCCGACATCATGCTGTGGGGATGTAACGTCGCCGCCACTAGCGACGGGCAAGCCTTTATCGGCCGTCTCGCACAACTGACCGGTGCTGATGTGGCAGCCAGCACCGATGACACCGGACATTCCGCCGTTGGAGGAGACTGGAATCTTGAGTATGCAACCGCCGAAATCGAAACCGCCGAGTTCAACAATGGCGAATTCAATGACTGGGTCGACGTCCTGGCCATCACGGCCAACGGCACGGCCTCATCGGCGCAAGCGACAAGCGTGGCCAGCTTGACATGGTCACATACCGTCGCCGCCGGGTCCAATCGCGCCCTGTTCGTCACGCTGGCGATCGACGGACTGGGAGCTGGTGTGAGCAGTGTCACCTACGACGGCGTGGCCCTCACGCAGGTCGGACGAACGGCTGGAAACCACGCAGTGGAAATCTGGCGTCTGGTCAATCCGAACGTCGGAACCGCAAATGTGGTGGTGAGCCTGGGGGCGACGACCGACATCAAGGGTGGGGCGGTCGCCTATGATGGGGTTCATCAAACGACACCGACCGGCACCTATGCTGCTGCCAATGGGACCGGAACGACAGCCACCGTCGATGCCTCCAGTTCGACAGGTGAGTTAGTTCTGGATATTACGAACTGGGATAATAACCCCAGTGGATACACGATCGGATCCGGGCAAACCGCGATATGGAACCTCACCAACACCGGCCATCGTGGTGTGTCTACGACCGAGGCCGGTGCTGCCACAGTGACAATGAGCAGTACGGTGTCGGCCTCCAATCAATGGGAGATAGGTGCGGTCTCGATCAGGGCTGCCGCGAATAGTGCTCCAGTGGTCAGCAATCTTGCCGGAGATAGCCTGGCGTACAGCGAAGGCGACGGGGCGGTGGTCATCGAGCAGGGCGGGAATGCCACCGTCACCGATGTGGACAGTACCGACTTCAACACCGGCACCCTCACCGTGTCGTTTACGGCGGGCAGTGATAGTGCGGAGGACGTGCTGAGCATACGCAACCAGGGCACCGGGGCAGGACAAATCGGGGTGAGCGGCTCGGATGTGACGTATGGCGGGGTGACGATCGGCACCTTTACCGGGGGCAGCAGTGGGAGCAACCTGGTCATTACGCTGAACAGCAACGCTACGCCGACCGCGGTCACGGCGCTGGTGCAGAACATCACCTACCAGAATACGGATACGGCGGCTCCGACGGCGGGGGCCCGCACGGTGCGTTATGTCCTGACCGATGGCGATGGCGGCACCAGCGCCAACTACGACACCACTATCACTGTTAGCGGGGTCAACGATGCGCCGGTGGTTGTGAGCGACAGCGCCTCAGGCAATGAGGACACGTTGATCACTGGAAATGTGCTGGTGAACGACACAGATATCGACGGTGATACGCTGACGGCAACGCTGGTATCCGGCCCGGCCAACGGTGGCCTGGTCCTGAACGCGGATGGCAGCTTCACGTACACGCCCGCCGCCAATTGGAATGGCAGCGATAGCTTTCAGTACTTGGTGAACGACGGGACTGGGGTGGTGCACTACTGGGGGCTGAGTGGCGATGCCACCGATGCGGTCGGCGGTGCGAATGGGACGCTCGTGAACGGCCCAGCGACGGTCTTGGGAAAGAGCGGCGGCGCACTACAGTTTGACGGCATCGACGACCATGTCGTGCTGCCGGACCTGAGTTATGCGAATGAGTTCTCGCTGACGTTTTATTTCAAGGTCACCGACAACAGTGGCACGGGATTGCAGTACTTCTATAGCCACGGGGGCCTGCCGACGGCTGGACTTCCGAACCTGGTGCAGATTGCTCTTGTCGAGAGTGACTATTCGATCGTCGGGCAGCGTAACAGCATCGTGACGACAGTCTGGGACTCGAACGACACGTCCGGTCAGCTGTTTGTTGATGTGGCGAGCCTCATCGGCGACGGACAGTGGCACCAGTACACCATGACCGTGGAGGCCAGCGTCGGGACCACCGTCTATATCGATGGTGTGTCCGGTGGCTCCGTTGCGACGGGTGGTGACGCCATCAATCCGACTGGGAATGTCTATTTTGGGGCGCGCTCTGACCTTGATTCGACGCGCTTTCTGAATGCTGGTGGCGCCATGGACAGCGTGACCGTAGTCGGTCGCACGCTCAACCCGTCCGAGGTCACCGGACTGGCCGCCAACCCGATGGAGGGCAGCGCCGCGCTGACGGTCGATCCCGTCAACGACGCGCCGACGGTCGGCGGCGGATTCGTCCCCGCGATCAGTGAAGATACGACGAATCCACCGGGCGCGACCATCAGCTCGATGATCGGCGGCAGCTTCAGCGATCCCGATGCCGGCGCGTCACTCTCGGGCGTGCTCATCACCAACAATCCGGAGAATAGCGCCCAAGGGGTCTGGCAATATTCGACCGATGGGACCAACTGGTTCGATGTCGGCGCGATCGCCTTTCCGAATGCGCTGGCGTTGAGCGCCAGCACCTCCCTGCGCTTTGTGCCGGCAGCTGATTACAACGGCTCGCCAGACGTGCTGTCGTTCCGGGCGCTCGATGATACCTACGCTGGTGGATTGACCAGCGGGGCGAGCAAGGTCACGGCGGATGCGTCCAGTCCCGGTGGGACCTCACCGATCAGCTCCAGCCTCGTGTCATTTAGCACCACCATTAATCCCGTCAACGATGCGCCGATCATCACGAACCTGAGCGGGGATAGTCTCGCTTACAGCGAAGGCGACGGGGCCGTGGTGATCGAACAGGGCGGCAACGCCACGGTGAGCGACGTGGATAGCACCGACTTCAACACCGGCACCTTGACCGTATCCTTTACCGCGGGCAGCGACGCGGCTGAGGACGTGCTCAGTATTCGGAATCAGGGCACCGGGGCGGGCCAGATCGGGGTGAGCGGGTCAAACGTCACCTATCAAGGAGTGACCATTGGAACCTTTACTGGTGGGAGCAGCGGGACGAACCTCGTTATCACGCTGAACAGCAGTGCTACGCCGACCGCGGTGACGGCCTTGGTGCAGAACATCACCTATGAGAACACGGACACCGTGGCGCCCACGTCTGGAGCCCGCACCGTGCGCTATGTCTTAACCGACGGGGATGGCGGCACGAGTACGAACTACGACACGACCGTGACCGTCAGCGGAGCCAACGATGCGCCGACGGTGGACCTGAACGGCGGCGGTGCGGGGCAGGATGTGACCACGGCATTCACCGAGCAAACGCCCGTGCTGATCGCGCCGGTGGGCACGTTGATCGACGTGGACTCCGCCAACCTGGCGTCTTTAACCGTCACGCTGACTACTCGACCGGATGGCGATGGCGTGGAGTCGCTGTCCCTCGATGGGGCGGCGACCACGGCGGCGTCGGGCGCTGGGCTGACGGTGAACTACACGGCCGCCACCGGCGTCCTCTCAATCACCGGGTCCGCGACGACAGCTGTGTACCAGACGATCCTCCAAGGTATTCAGTACAACAACACGAGCGACACCCCAACTACCTCGAACCGCTCGATTACCGTGGTGGCGAATGATGGGGCGCTACCGAGCGCCACGCAAACGGCGACGATCACCGTGGCGGCGCAGAACGATCCGCCGGTGATCGGGGACGCGACCGTGGCCCTGGATGAGAACAGCGCGAACGGCACGGCCGTGACGAACGTGAACGACAGTTTCACGGGGACCGACCTGGACCGGGACGGCGAGGCGCTCACCTACAGCATTACGGCGGGCAACACCGGCGGGGCCTTCGCGATCGACGCCAATACCGGCGCCATCACCGTGGCGACCAGCGCGGCCCTGGACTTCGAGACCATCCCGAGCTTTACCCTCACCGTGCAGGCGAGCGACGGGACGCTCACCGATACGGCGGCGCTCACCGTGAACCTGAACAACCTCAACGAGCCGCCGGTTGCGGGCGATGATGCGGTGGTCACAACTGAAAACACGGCGGTGACAACCGGTAATGTGCTGGCCAACGATAGTGATGTGGATTCGGTGTTGAGCCCAGCTAGTATTACCGCGTTTGATGCCGTCAGTGTCAACGGTGGAACGGTCGTCAACAACGGTGACGGCACCTTTACCTATACTCCGGTAGGAGCTTTCACCGGTACAGACACCTTTACCTATACGGTCTCCGATGGTTTCTTAAGCGACACAGCGACCGTGACGATTACCGTCACGCCCTCCGGCAACAGCGCTCCAAGCCTTGTGGCCAATACCGGGTCTACAGTGATTCAAGGATTGACCGATGTTATTACGGTCGGTGAATTACAAGTTATCGATCTGGATAATAGTTCAACCCAACTGCTCTACACCGTGACCGCTGCGCCGACAAATGGCCAACTTGAACTGACGACCGCCCCGGGTGTTGCGATCACCACATTCACACAAGCTGATATCGATGCCGGCCGCGTGGTGTTTGTCCATAGCGGCGCTGCCGCGACGAGCGACAGTTTCACGTTCACGGTCAGTGATGGAGCCGGCGGGACGATCGGAGCGACGACGTTTACCTTCGCCGTTGACCCGTTCATCCCACCGCCTGGTGGGGGTGGTGGCAGCGGTGGAGGTGGGGGCAGTACAGGTGGATCTGTAAGAACAGGATCTGGTTCAGGACCGGGATCTGGTACAGGGCCTGGTGCCGGCGGTAGCGGTGGGGTAGTGGCACCTCCTCCTGTCGAACCACCTCCCGCGTCCATCAGTGCAGCGGTGCAGAGTAGGGAAACGACGGTCGTAGGAGCCGGCAACGATGCGCTACCGAGAAACGTCATCATGACTCGACCGATGGGCAGGATCGATCAACCCTCCCCGATCGGCATTCAAGAACTGCCTCCTCTGCTGCGTGAGCCGTTGTCGGCCCCTATCCAGAAAGCCTTGGTGGTCGGTCATAAACTTGTCGAGCGGTTGACCCGATTGGCGGATGATCTAGAGCGAGGCGTGCAGGAACGAGAGGCCCAAAGTCATCTTGTCGGACGGGTGGCGTCGTTCTCTGGGATGGCGCTTTCCGCTGGATTTGTCGCGTGGATTCTGCGTGGTGGGTCCCTGGTCGCAAGTTTCCTGGTCTCGATGCCGGCCTGGCGGCATTTTGATCCGTTGCCGGTGTTGGGCGGCGAATTGTCAACCCGCCGGAAGCGCGATCGTAAGATTCGCGAGGACGACGAACAGGAGAAGAAACAGTTCCGTGGCCTGGATCGAGTGTTGAAGTCTTCACACAAGCCAAAGGGCACGCACAGGCGCGCGTGAGTGGTGCGACGATATGTTGCGAATCACCCCATTGGTCTGGATCAGTTTTGGTTTGGCGAGTGTGACGCTGAGTGTCATGCTGGTCGGGGATTCGTTGGTTGATCTAGTCCCCAACCGCGATCGACAGACCTTCGACTATCGTCGTGATTTGGCGGAATCGTTGGCGGTCCAGTATTCGGCGCTGGCGGAACAGGATCAGATCGATACAATCAAACTCTCGATGGAGATGTTGGCCAAGCGCAACCAGGAGATTCTCTCGCTCGCTCTTTTGCTGAAAAACGGGGAAAGCGTCGCGCAAGTCGGGAATCATGCGCAGGCCTGGGTTCAGCCGTCGGGCGACGAATCGACGCTGGAATTTCTTCAAGTCCCGATCTTTTCCGGCGATCAACCATGGGGTGTCCTTCAAGTCGCGTTTCGTCAAAACGACGTACCCGCGGTCGAGCGGTTGCTGACGGATCCGTGGGTTCGGTTCCTGACCTTTGTCTGTATCATGGGATTTGTCGGCTATCTCACATTTATGAAGCGGACGCTGCGTCAGCTGGATCCCTCCGGCATCGTTCCGACGCGAGTGAAGGCCGCGCTTGATGCGCTGACGCAGGGTGTGGTCATGATCGACACGCAAGATCTGATCGTGCTGACCAATGACGCGTTCAGCCAATCCGTCGGCAAATCCCTCAAGGCGCTGATCGGAACCGATCTCGGGTCCCTTTCCTGGACGGCCGTTGACTCGTCGGATTCGTTGACGGTTCACCCTTGGACCAGAGCGATCATGGATCGGCAACCCCAAGACAACAGCGCTCTTCTTCTGTCGCAGCCCGACGGCGAACAGCGGAAATTCATCGTCAACACCGTGCCGATCATGGATGACGGATCAACGGTCAGAGGGGCGCTGGTTTCCTTTCACGATGTGACGGAGCTGGATCGGGCCAATTCGCAACTCAAGGAAGCGAACAGCGAATTGGAAACCTCACGCACTCAGATTCTTGAGAAGAACCAAGAGCTGGAGGCCACCAATACCAGTTTGCACATCGAGATGGATCAGCGAAAAAAGGCCGAAGCAGAAAAGGAGAAATTGTATCAGCAGCTCATGAATGCCTCACGCCAAGCCGGTATGGCGGATGTCGCCTCGAGCGTGTTGCATAACGTCGGCAACGTCCTCAACAGTATCAATGTCTCGACCGACACGCTGCTGAAAACGCTCAAGAAGCCGATGGTGGGCGATGTGTGTCGGATTGCGTCGATGTTCAATGAACATCAGGATAACCTTCAAGAGTTCCTGACGGCTGACCCGAAAGGCAAGCAGATTCCCGCCTATCTCGGTCTGGTGGCCGAATCGCTGAGCGGAAGCCATCAGACGATCCAAGGCGAACTCGACTCCCTCGTGAAAAAAGTCGACCACATCAAGCAAGTGATCATGTCGCAGCAGGATATTGCCCGGGCCGGAAATATTCGTGAACCCGCTTCGAGTGAAGACTTGATGGAACAGGCGTTGCTGATGGCGTTGCCTGAACCCGACAAGTACCGTATCCAGGTCGTGAGGGAGTACAGTCCGGTTCCTACGATCATGACGGATCGCCACCAGGTGCTGCAAGTACTGGTCAATCTGATCACCAACGCCAAGAATGCCATGGTCGAACATTCAGGACCCACGCGCTGCTTGACGTTACGGATTGGGGTGTATTCCGATCGCATGCCCTATTCTCGCTTTGAAGTGGTTGATACGGGTGGCGGGATCAAACAGGAGAACCTTTCCAAGCTGTTCGCCCAGGGGTTTACGACAAGAAAGGCCGGCCATGGGCTGGGGCTCCACAGCGCCGCGATCGTTGCCAAGAACCTCGGCGGCGCGCTGCATGCGCAGAGCGCCGGTGAAGGACAGGGTGCGACCTTCACACTTGATCTCCCGCTGGCGTTAGCAGAGGTGGCAGCATGATGGGCAACCAGATGCCTGACAATCGGCGCATTCTGGTGATTGATGACAACCTCAGCATTCACGAGGATTTCCAAAAAATCTTGTCGCCGCCGATTGAGTCGGATTCGCTCAGCCACGCTCGCGCAACGCTGTTCGGGGAAGCTCCGACTCTTCCCACCCAGGTGCGGTACGACCTGGACTTTGCGACTCAGGGACGGGAAGGGTTTGGTCTTGCCCAGAGTGCGCATCAGGCCGGCACACCCTATGCGGTGGCCTTCGTGGATATGCGCATGCCGCCGGGCTGGGATGGCCTCGAGACGATTGAACACCTGTGGTATGTCGATCCAGAGATTCACATCGTCATTTGTTCAGCCTATTCCGACCACCCATGGGAAGATGTCAGTCGCCGGATCGGAGAAACCGACAAGCTCCTGATTCTCATGAAGCCCTTCAACAGCATCGAGGTCGTCCAGTTGGCGAACTCATTGACGAGAAAATGGAACCTGGCCTGCTCTGTCAGACGTCAAGTTGAGAGTCTGGCGTCCAGCGTCACCCAACGAACGGCGGAGTTGCGACATGCGAATGAGCGGCTACAAGAGCACGTTGCCGGACGATCAGGAGAGGCGGCCGCCGCATGCCATCAGAAAGAAGAATTCTTGGCCATCATGAGTCACGAAATCTTTTTGCCCATGAATGAGCTCGTGAGCAAGGTTGCCCTGCTTCTGAATAGCTCACTCAATCCTGACCAGCAGGAGCACATGACGACGATTCAGCGCTGCACACAGGATATCCTGTCTCTCCTGAAAGACATGCACGAGTGTATGGGGCCGCCCAAACAGGGCACTCATATGGGAGAAGTCCAGTGATGGGGAGAAAACTCTTTGCCGATGGAAAGGTCTGATTAGCCATGAGTCCAGGAAGCAAGAACCTTCGAATCCTGGTCGTTGACGACAACCAGGCGATTCACGAAGACTTTCGAAAAATTCTTCAGGCCCAACCCGAAGAGCTGAGTCTGCATCAGGCGCGGGCAACGCTCTTTGGGGATACGCCGATCGTGCAGGCTCTTGAACGGTTTGAGCTGGATTATGCCGATCAGGGGCAGGCTGCACTGGCATTGGTACAGATGGCTCGCCAGGAAGGACGTCCCTATGCGGTGGCGTTCGTTGATATGAGAATGCCGACAGGATGGGATGGGCTGGAAACGGTCGAGCGGCTCTGGGAAACGGACGGACGGCTGCAAGTGGTGATCTGCACAGCCTATTCGGATCATTCGTGGGCGGAGATTGCGGCACGGTTGGGAGCGAGCGATCGGTTCCTTATCTTGCGCAAGCCGTTTGATGCCATCGAGGTGTTGCAGATTGCCGCATCACTCACGCGTAAATGGGAGTTGGGACGCGATGTTCGTCTTCAAATCGAGGACCTCGTTGCGCAGGTCAATGTCCGGAATCGAGAACTTCAGGCCACAAACCAGCGGCTGGAGCAACAGGTGGCAGCTCGGACCGCGGAACTTCAACAACGTCACGACGAGTTACAGCGGACGGTTGAAGCGTTGAAAGAGGCCAAAGCGGCTGCGGACCAGGCAAACCAGGCCAAGTCACAGTTCCTGGCCCGAATGAGCCATGAGATCCGGACGCCGATGAACGCCATGTTCGGCATGAATGAGCTGCTGCTCACAACGTCATTAACGGATCAGCAACGGCACTTTGTCGAAACCATTGACAGGAATCGCGAGCAGCTGATTCAGATCATCAACGACATTCTCGACTTGTCCAAAATCGAAGCCGGCAAAATGGATCTCCATATTGCGGGGTTCGACTTGCCGGCAACGATGCGGGATGTGGTGGACCTGTTCCTTGAAGCGTCGCGGCGCAAGGGGCTTAGTTTGGAATGTCAGATGGCTCCCGAGTTGCCTGCGGTGTGGCGAGGGGATGCGGTGCGCTTTCGGCAAATCCTGACGAATTTGGTTGGAAATGCCATGAAATTTACAGAATGTGGCGGCATCTTGATCCATGTTGATCGGATTGAGGATCGCGAGAATAAGGCCTTATTCAAGATCACCGTGTGCGATTCCGGGATCGGGATTGCTCGCGAGGTGCAGGAGAAGATCTTCGACCCCTTTGCACAGGCGGATGGATCGATGACCAGGCGATTCGGCGGGACCGGGTTGGGGCTCGCGATCGTCAAGCGATTAGTGGCTTTGATGGGAGGAGACGTCGGTCTCAGCAGTATCCCGGGAAAGGGTTCCACATTCTGGTTTACGGTCCTCCTAGAGAAAGGGAGCGCGAGTGATCTGGAACGAGGAGAACTCAAGCAGCTTGATCAGCTTCCAATATCGAACACAGTGACCGATAGGAGTTCGGAGAAGAGTGTCGGCCTCAATCCGTCTCGGCGTCAGCCACGCGCACGCATTCTCTTGGCGGAAGATAATCCGACGAACCAAGAGGTGTTCCTTCGTATGTTCGAACTCTGCGGCGAAACAGCGGATGTGGTGAGTACGGGTAGGCAGGCGATCGAGGCGCTGGAGCGGTCTCAGTACGAGTTGGTGCTGATGGATTGTGAGATGCCGGAAATGGACGGATTAACGGCGACCGCGGTTATTCGTCGACGGGGAATGACCAGGGCTGATGGCAGGCCGGTTCCGATCATCGCTCTGTCAGGGTATGCCGTTACGAATTGTCAGACTGCCTGTCTGACAGGGGGGATGGATGGATTTCTGTCCAAGCCGGCCGGGTTGAAAGAGATCAGGAAAATTCTTAGCCAATGGTTGCCTGTATCCGAAGCAAAGGCTGCCTAGCAGGCATGGCCGTTTCTAGAGCCAGGTACGTGACGCTATGACCACGAAGCCTACGGACAGTCATCATAATCGTCGAATTCTGGTCATCGATGACAACCGCTCGATCCACAACGACTTCCGAAAAATCCTTCAGCCGGGGGGCAATACGCAGTCGTTGGATGAGGCACGTGCATCGCTGTTCGGCGGCGAGCCGCTTCTCAAGGCGCTTGTGCGGTTTGACCTTGATTACGCGGATCAGGGACAGTCTGCATTAGCCCTGGTCCAAATGGCGCGCCAGGAGGGGCGGCCGTACGCGATGGCGTTTGTGGACATGCGAATGCCGCCAGGATGGGATGGGTTAGAGACGATCGAGCATTTGTGGGCTGCCGACCCAGAGATCCAGACCGTCATCTGCACAGCCTACACGGACCATTCCTGGGATGACATCATTCAGCGACTGGGCCACGACGACCGCCTCCTGATTCTGCAGAAACCGTTCTCTTCTGTAGAAGTGTCGCAACTCGCGACGTCCCTGACCAGAAAGTGGGATCTCGCGCGTCAGGCGAAACAACGGGTGGAGGCGGCTGAAGCGGCCAATGTCGCAAAGTCCCAATTCCTGGCCAATATGAGCCACGAGATCCGCACTCCCATGAACGGCATCATCGGCATGAGCGAACTCCTCATGCGAACCACATTGGATGACAAGCAACGCCGATATATGGAGACCTTGCACAAGTCTGGGTTGGCCTTGCTGCAAATCATTAATGACATCCTCGATATTTCCAAGATCGAGGCCGGGAAGCTGACTCTTGATATTATCCCGTTTGATTTGCGTCAGCTGGTGACGGATGTTCTGGAGCTCTTTTCCGGTCCGGCTGAGATCAAGGGCCTAAAACTGACGGGGGTTCTTCAGAAAACTCTGTTACCGGAATACGAAGGCGATCCTGTCCGTATCCGACAGATTTTGACTAACCTCATCGGGAACGCCATTAAGTTTACGGCGCAAGGTCAGGTCTCTCTCCACATTACAGTGGATGAGGATTCAGCCAGCGATACAACGCTCTGTGTGCAAGTGCAGGATACTGGGATAGGTGTTGATCCGGCCGCGCAGGAAAAGCTCTTTACGCCGTTCACCCAAGCCGATGGCTCTACCACGCGACGGTATGGCGGAACAGGGCTCGGCTTGGCTATTGTGAAGCAGTTAGCCCAACTGATGGGCGGGGTAGTGGGCGTCGAGAGCGTGCTTGGGAAGGGATCGACGTTTTGGTGCACGATTCAACTCAAGAAACGTTCCGGTCAGGTCTTGTTGCGAAAAACAGCATAGCGTATCGTCTCGCTAGAGAGTGGGAGGTAGGTTCGTGACAATGAATAGGCCCAATCGACGCATTCTCGTCGTGGATGATAATCGATCGATCCACAATGACTTCACACGAATTCTTCAGCCTGAGGGGGACCCAACAAATCTTGATGAAGCTCGGTTGTTACTCTTCGGGGAGGCTTCCGCCATCGCGCCGCAGGAAGTCTTCGAGGTCGATTGTGCGGATCAAGGTCGTACTGCGCTGGCCTTCGTCGAGGCGGCGCATACCATCGACCGACCCTATGCTGTCGCATTTGTGGATATGAGGATGCCGCCGGGATGGGACGGGTTGGAGACAGTCGAACATCTATGGAGCGTCGATAGCAGGTTACAGGTGGTCATCTGCGCCGCCTATTCCGATCGACCTTGGGATGAAGTCAGAGATCGTATTGGGAAGACCGACAAGTTATTCATACTCCAAAAACCATTTGACAGCATCGAGGTTTTGCAGCAAGCCACCGCGCTGTGTCGAAAATGGGATGCGGCCAACAAGGCGGTCGGGAGACTGAATGAATTGAGTCATCTGGTCGATGAACGAACCGACGCACTGCGGCGCGCCAATCGTCAGCTCACAGAGAGTAATGACGCGCTCATGAAGACGGTTGCCAAACTGAGAGTCGCGCAGGAAGAAATTCTGCGACAAAACGGCGAACTGGAGCGCCTTGCCTCTCGAGATCCGCTTACGGGTTGTTTGAATCGTCGTGCGTTTTACACCCTCTTCGAAAGGGCGTTTGCCGACGGTCGAGAACAGGGCCACGAACTGTGTTGCCTGATGGTGGACATCGATCATTTTAAGCGGGTGAACGACCAATATGGACATGCCGTCGGAGATCAAGCGATCCAGGCGGTCGCCCATTGCCTCCATGCAAGTTTGCGCTTGTCAGATATGGTGGGACGGTATGGGGGAGAAGAGTTTTGCCTGATGTTTCCCCACACCACATTGGCGGAAGCGTCGGAGCTCGCGGAGCGCTTGCGAATTCGTATCGGTGCCGAAGCCGGGAGCAGAGTCCGAATGGTTGCTGGATTAGCCTTGACGGTCAGTATCGGGGTTTCAGCCATCACGTTTGGCGCACAGACACCGCTGGAACTGATCGATCAGGCCGACAAGGCGCTCTACGCCGCGAAGGAAGGCGGCCGAAACTGTGTCATGGCGATGGACTTGTTGATGCCGGGACTGAAACCGACAGAACAACTGGAACTCCAAGTCCGTCGCATCACTCCTCGTACCTCGCATTCATCCGTCGCTCGATGAATCATCTTGCTTGCCCTCACCTCGTGAACTGGTGGCTCAAAGCCGGAACCGGGACGTCGGCTATTCCGTCGTGTCCCCCATCTCCTTTCCTCCTGAGTTGGTTCAAGACGTGTATAATAATGTTCGGATGACACCCCTCTATAGCCATTTCCAATCCTCGATCGGCACGAAGGTTCTTGTCGCCCTGAGCGGGCTCGGTCTTGTCGGCTATGTGGTCTTCCACATGTTGGGGAATCTTCAGGTATTTGAAGGTCCCCATGCACTCAATACCTACGCAGCATTTCTCCGTGACATGCCGATCGTGCTCTGGACAGCCCGCATCGGACTATTGAGCGTTGTGGTGGTCCATGTTGTGCTGACGATACGTCTGAGCCTGCGTAATCGCCAGGCCCGTCCGACCGCGTATGCGACCCATCGATATCGCCAGGCATCCATCGCCTCGCGGACGATGGCCGTATCCGGGAGTGTGGTGTTGCTCTTCATCGTCTTCCATCTGCTGCATTTGACGGCGGGTGTCGTCGGTCCTTCCCCTGCTGATCTCATCGATGTGGAAGGCCATCATGATGTCTATAGGAAGTTGCTTCACGCTTTTCAGAATCCGGTCATGGTCGCAATCTATCTGGCGGGGCAGGTTGGGCTCGCCTTCCATCTGAGCCATGCCGTTTCCAGTATTTGGCAAACCCTTGGGCTCGAACATGCGACGCTCAATCGGCTGTTCAAGGCAGCTGGTCCGTCGGTGGCGCTGTTCGTGGTTCTCGGTAATGTCGCCATCATCGTCGCGATCTTCTTAGGGATTGTGCGGTGATGATGAAGCTCGACTCCAAAGTTCCACCCGGGCCATTGGAAAGCAAATGGGACCGACATCGGTTCGGTGAAAAATTAGTCAGTCCCAACAATAAGCGAAAACTGACCGTCATTGTCGTGGGCACGGGCCTCGCGGGCGCGAGCGCGGCTTCCACCTTGGGCCAACTCGGCTATCAGGTGGAATGTTTTTGTTTCCACGATAGCCCACGTCGCGCCCATAGCATCGCGGCACAGGGTGGAATCAACGCGGCGAAGAATTACCAGGACGACGGTGATAGCGTGGGACGGCTGTTTTACGACACGATCAAAGGCGGAGATTTTCGATCTCGCGAAGCGAACGTGTATCGACTTGCTCAAATCAGCTCGCACATCATCGATCAGTGTGTGGCGCTCGGTATCCCGTTCGCGAGGGAGTATGGCGGACAGCTGGCAAACCGGTCATTCGGAGGCGTGCAAGTCTCACGGACGTTTTACTGTCGGGGGCAAACCGGACAGCAGCTGCTCTTGGGTGCTTATTCGGCGCTGTGCTGGCAGATTGAGCGAGGTCAGGTCACGATGCGTCCGCGTACCGAAATGCTTGATCTGATCGTAGCCGACGGGCAGGCCCGGGGCATTGTGGCCCGAGATCTCGTCACCGGACGTATCACGATCCACACCGCGCATGCGGTCGTGCTGGCAACGGGTGGGTACAGCAATGTGTACTATCTCTCGACGAATGCGAGTGGGAGTAACGTGACCGCCACGTACCGAGCGTGGAAGCAAGGGGCGGCATTCGCCAATCCGTGCTTTACGCAGATCCATCCGACCGCCATCCCTCCTGGTGACGCGTCCCAAGCGAAGTTGACCCTCATGTCCGAGTCGCTTCGCAATGATGGACGGCTGTGGGTGCCAAAGATGTCGGCCGATACCAGACCCCCGGATGAGATATCAGAGGGAGAACGTGATTATTTCTTGGAGCGCCGGTATCCGAGATTCGGGAATCTTGCACCGCGGGACATCGCCTCACGTGCGGTAAAGACCGTGTGCGACGAAGGTCGTGGCGTCGGTCCGAACGGGCACGGCGTGTACCTCGATTTCGCCGGTGTGATCGAACAACAAGGATTCGAAGTGGTGCGCGAGCGCTATGGCAATCTTTTTGAAATGTATCACCGGATTACGGGGGAAGACGCCTATCATGCGCCCATGCGGATCTACCCAGCGCCTCACTACACCATGGGAGGACTCTGGGTTGATTACAATTTGATGAGCACGATCCCCGGGCTGTTTGTGATCGGGGAAGCGAACTTCGCGGATCACGGCGCCAATCGTTTGGGCGCCAGCTCCTTGATGCAAGGACTTGGCGATGGCTATTTCATCCTGCCCTATACCATCGGACATTATTTGGCGACGGCGAAGCTTGACCCAGTTGGAGAGGGCCATGCGGAAGCCCGCGCGGCGGTCCATCGTGTGTCAAGTCGAATCTCGCGGCTGTTGGCCGCGAAGGGACGTCGAACGGCTGCCTCGTTTCATCGGGAGGTCGGGAAACTTTTATGGAATCACTGTGGTATGTCCCGCAGTGAAGCAGGACTCCGGTCGGCGCTTACCTCAATTCCAACGCTTCGGGAGGAGTTTTGGCGTGAAGTGGTGGTTCCCGGCTCGGAAGACACCTTTAATCAAGAGCTGGAATATGCAGGGCGAGTTGCGGACTATTTGGAGTTTGCCGAATTGCTTTGTCACGACGCGTTGCATCGTCAGGAATCCTGTGGCGCACACTTCCGCGAGGAGTATCAAACGGGCGACGGGGAGCCTCAGCGCGACGACCGCCGCTTTGCACATGTGGCGGCCTGGGAATACCAGGAAGGGACCAATCCTATCCTGCACAAAGAACCGCTGGCCTTTGAATTCGTGCAGCCGACGACGAGGAGCTATCAATAGGGCGTGAAACGTGAAGCGCATCTCGTGATGTGTACAAAGGAGCACGCAAACAGAGGGTGAAATTCACATTAAACATCTGGCGCCAGAAGGGGCAGAACGAAGCCGGTCGGTTTGTCCGCTATGAGGCATCGGACGTGAGCCCCGACATGTCGTTTCTCGAAATGCTCGATGCCGTTAATCAGAAGTTGCTCGCCGATGGGGAGGAACCGGTGGCATTCGAGCAGGATTGTCGAGAGGGCATCTGTGGAAGCTGTTCACTGGTCATCGACGGTATCCCGCATGGCCCGGATCGAGGTATCACCACCTGCCAGCTGTACATGCGGAGGTTCCCTGATGGGGCCGTGATCGCCATCGAACCCTGGCGGGCCAAGGCCTTTCCGATCATCAAAGACTTGGTCGTCGATCGCAGCGCGCTGGATCGGGTGATGCAAGCAGGAGGATATGTCTCCGTCAACACCGGTGGGGCGGTAGATGGGAATGTGTTGCTCATCGGAAAGGATCAGGCTGAAAGCGCCATGGATGCCGCCTCATGCATCGGTTGCGGGGCCTGTGTGGCAGCCTGTAAAAATGCATCGGCGATGTTGTTTGTTGCGGCGAAGGTGTCCCACTTGGCGCTTTTGCCGCAAGGGATGCCCGAGCGGACAGGCCGTGCCAGCGCCATGATTGAAGCCATGGACCAAGAAGGATTCGGATCCTGTGGCAATCAGTATGAATGTGAGGCGGTCTGTCCGAAAAGTATTAGCGTGCGTTTCATCGCCGTCCTGAATCGAGAATATCTCCGTGCCGGCATCGTCGAATCCGGTCTCCCGAGTGAGTCCGAATCTCCACACGCAGAGTCCGTTTAGCAGAACAGCACAGCGGCAGAAACTAGCCATGGTGGCCAATTTGCCGCAGACGGCAATCAGCTTGACTGTGCGGGAAAGGCCCTTATAGTGCTAGGAGAGGCCGGTGTGCGCAGAGGCTTGACGGAGATGGCACGGAATGAGTCGCCAGATCGTCTGTCCCCAATGCCGAAAGGGTGGAGCAATTCGTGCGCGTTCGCAGTCACCACGCGAGCGTATGGCCGCCCTCATCTTGATGGTCCCGTTCGAATGCCGGCATTGCCTCCATCGTTTCCTTGGCCGACGTGGAGGCACGACAGCCTCACCCCCTCGTGAACGCCGCGAACATCTCCGAATCCCGGCCCGGCTCTGCCTGTCGTTTTCAGGAGGGAAAGTGCGAGGGGAGGGTACCGTGATGGATCTGTCACAAGGTGGGTGCATCATCAAGAGCGACACGCACGTGCGCGTCGACGACATTTTCTACCTGGAGATCGTTCTTGCCGAGAATGAACCTCCTGTCGAAGTCGCGGCGATGGTTCGGTCTGTCAGTGCGCGCGGGATAGTCTTCAAGTTCCTGCGCAAAGCCCAGGAGCACCCGCGGTTGCTGGCCTTCATTCAGTCACGCTCCGACTCCATTGGTTCCCTCTCCTCAAAAGCCGTCGAACCGACGATTGCGGGCTAGTCGCTCAGATGGCAGCGTTGGGCTTGAAACCTGTCAACCTCCTCGATGGATTCCCACCTAAGAATAAATCACCGAGACCGCTATGCGGAAAGAAGTCTCCCTGTGGTAGCATGACCCTGCGATGTGGGAGAGACTGTATCCGACATGGATCAAGGAGGAAGTGATGGATCGTACCTGGTGGACGACTACGGCAATCGCCTTCGTGATGATCAGTACATGGTCTGTATCCGGTTGTGGGTACAATGATCTGCAAGGATTGGACGAGGATACCAAGGCGGCCTGGAGTGAGGTGATCAATCAGTACCAACGCCGTGCCGATCTCATCCCCAACCTTGTGGCAACCGTCAAGGGATACGCCGATCATGAAAAAGAAACGCTTGAAGGAGTCGTGAATGCCCGAGCGAAGGCGACCGGCATTCACGTGACACCCGAGATGCTGAAAGACCCCGCGGCATTCGAAGCCTTTCAAACGGCCCAGGCCGGTCTGACGTCGGCGTTGGGGCGACTGATCGCGATTGCCGAAAATTATCCGAATCTCAAAGCGGATCAAAACTTTCGGGATCTTCAAAGCCAACTGGAAGGAACAGAAAATCGGATTACGGTCGCTCGGAAGCGGTATATCGATCACGTTGCGGAATACAACAAAATGGTCCGTTATTTTCCAACTAACCTCACAGCCAAGTTCTTGCTGAATCTGGAAGAGCGGCCCAACTTTACGGTGGCTGATGAAAACGCCGTGGCGAAGCCACCGGAGGTGAAGTTTTGAATTAAGGGTGAGGCGGAGAAGAAGTTGATACGACGTAAAATAAGCCGTCTCGCCTTCTGCTGTTATCTCGGAAGCGCTGCGCTTCTGTCACCTCTTTCGACCGCGGCGCTCGACGTCCCCCAGTTAGCCGGGCGCATCGTCGACCTTGCCCATGTCTTGCCGACCTCTACGGTTGAGTCACTGACGGCTCGACTGGCGGCTCATGAAACACAATCCAGTAATCAAGCGGTCGTGTTGATCATTCCTTCCCTCGAAGGCGACGTTATCGAGAACTACTCCCATCGTGTGGCGACGACCTGGAAACTCGGCCAGAAAGGCACGGACAACGGCGTGCTCTTGTTGGTAGCGATCAAGGAACGCAAGGTTCGAATCGAAGTCGGCTACGGTCTTGAAGGGGTGCTCACCGATGCTCGGTCGGCCCGCATCATCAGAAATGAAATTGTGCCGCACTTCCGTGCGGGTGATATCGCGGGAGGAGTGAGCGAGGGGGTCAACGCCATATTGAAAACGATTGAAGGGACCTATCAGGCATCCGAGCGACCGGCACCTCAGCAGGAGACCGACGTCCTGGGTCAGGTTGTGGCAGCCGTCATGGTCGGGCTCGTTGTCGGGCTGATCTTCACGAACGTCCATAAATTCGTCGGACCGTTGGCAGGGGCAGGGATCTCGATACTGTTGGCTCCCTGGCTCGTACCGGCGCTCATCGCGAGCGCGGTGACATTGGTTCTGTTGCTCGTCCTTGGGGCATCGAGCGGTGGAGGATGGACCAGGCGACACCGAGGGATGGAGGATTGGATTTGGTACAGTAGCCGTGGCGGTGGATGGGGTGGAGGGTCGTTCGGAGGTGGTGGGGGATTCGGCGGTGGCGGGGGTGATTTTGGGGGAGGGGGTGCGAGTGGAAACTGGTGAGGGCCTGCAACTCACGGCTGAAGAGCGTGAACAGGTCAGCCATGCCGTGCATGTGGCGGAACAATGTACCAATGCCGAGATTGTTCCTATGATCGTGAGCCGCTCCGGGCTCTATCGAGATGCACAACATCGCGCAGGGTTGCTGCTCGGGGTCTCGGCATTGACGATCATGTTGACTACCGAAATGGTGTGGTTGCCGTGGGGATGGCATGCCTCCAACGCCGCCTGGCTGATTCTAGCGACCATCTTGGCCTATGGCGCGGGGGCATGGCTTGGAACTCAGGTTTGGGTCATCCGCCTACTCACATCGGCGGATAGAATGCGGCACAAGGTACGGCTTCGGGCTGAACGGGCGTTCATCAAGCATACGGTTGGGCAGACTCGTGAGGGGACCGGCGTGTTGATCATGGTCTCGTTGCTGGAACACCAGATTTATGTCTTGGCTGATCAACCCCTGTTTCGGCGAGTTCCGGTGGAACGGTGGTCCTCGGTCGTCGAGGTTGCCGTCACCCGTCTTAAATCAGGCGATATTGTCGGTGGGTTATGTCAGAGTATCCAGGAATGTGGCACGCTGCTTGCCAAAGTTTGCCCAGGCCGGCCTGGCGACAATCCCAATGAGTTATCGAATGAATTGGTGCAGGAGCCCTAACAAAACTCCCCAGGTATCCCCCCACTCAATAAAAAACCAGTTCAGACCGATAGATAAGAGACTCAGGGTGACGGTTTGTGGAGCCTGGACCAATACGGAGAAGGAGGGGGGTCTCGCTATGTGGAAACCGGACGAGGTGGTGGCAGGGGAAGAGGACCGAGAGCGGGATCGGGAACAACCGGAAAGAGAGCGGGATCGGTGGATGGAAGACAAGCGGAGTTCATCCAAAAGTGGTCCAGCGCTCCCCGAGGAAGTGGCTTTTGTCGGAAAAGACGTTGAGTTCAAAGGTGTGCTCACGTATTCCGGTACCGTTCGGATCGACGGATCATTGGATGGAGAAATCCATACGAACGGCGGCTTGCTCGTAGGGCCAGAGGCGGTGTTGAAGGCCAAGGTGACAGCCGGAACCGTAGTTTGTCATGGAACGATCACTGGGGACATCCAGGCAACAGACCAGATTGTTCTCTGCGCCCCGGCGGTGGTAGATGGGAGCCTGACCACTCCAGTTCTTTCCATGGAGGAAGGGGTGGTGTTTAACGGCACATTGGAAATGAAGCCGCAAGCCAAGGCCGAGAGGTTGCGTGAAGTGGGACCGCACCTCGGGACCACGCCGAACCGCCCCCAGATCAGACTCGCAGCATGATTAGCCCTACTGAGAAACTCCTGGCGTGAGATGCAACCAGCGCCAGGAGTTGGTCGTTATCTGTTTGAGCCTTCCCTGCCCGCCACTCACTCGATGATCAAGTGATAACCTTCTCGCAACATATTGACTCCATAGACGCCCTGCTGCCGTTCCGTTAAAATCCCGTCCATGTCAGAACCCACCGGGATGTCCGGCGATCCCCCTAAGCTTCAGAACGAGAATCAATCAGTCATTAAATCAGCTGGGATGATCGGCGTTGCCACGTTTTCGAGCCGTATCCTTGGGTTCATCCGCGACATGGTCCTGGCCAGGCTCTTTGGTGCGACTCCAGCCGCCGATGCTTTTTTTGTCGCCTACCGGATCCCGAACCTACTCCGTGAACTCTTCGCCGAGGGGTCCATGTCCGCTGCGTTCATCCCGGTCTTTACCGAGTATCACACCCTCAAGTCGAAGCGAGACGCGTGGGAACTGGCAAGCGCCGCGTTCACGACCCTCCTGACCATTGTGACGGGTATGACGCTGCTCGGGATTTTAGGAGCAGCGGGCCTCGTTTGGCTCTTGGCCCCAGGGTTCCATGACGATCCGGCCCGGTTAGAAATGACGACCTTGCTCGCACGTGTGATGTTTCCCTATCTCATTTTTATCAGCCTGGCCGCGTTGGCCATGGGGATCCTAAACTCTCTGCGAGCCTTTGCGGCGCCGGCATTTTCGCCGGTCTTTTTCAATCTGTTCATCATCGGTTGCGCACTGTTTCTCGCTCCAACCCTCCCAGAGCCTATCTTTGGGGTGGCTATTGGTGTCGTCGCCGGTGGGGCAGCCCAGTTTGCCATGCAGTTGCCGGGCCTCAAGTTTCGCGGAATGCTCTTTGGTTTCAGATTCCAACCAGGCCATCCCGGCGTACGGAAAATCGGTCGGTTGATGATTCCGTCGCTACTTGGTTTGTCGGTAACCCAGATCAATATCACCGTTAGTACGATTCTAGGCTCGTTTTTCGCCGGCGGGCCTACGTATCTATTCTATGGCATGAGACTGATTCAGTTTCCGCTCGGCATTTTCGGAGTGGCCCTCGCCACGGCGATCCTCCCAACTCTATCGGCACAGGCGGCGCGTGGGGCACTGGACGAACTGCGTAACACGATTGGGTTTGGCTTGCGGATGATTTTCTTCATCATTCTCCCGGCCATGGTGGGATTGATTCTATTGCGAACACCGATTGTGCACCTCTTTTTCGAACATGGGACGTTTACCGCGCGCGATACGGCTGAAACGGCCTTTACCGTCCTGTGCTATGCCTTAGGCCTCTGGGCGTTTGCCGGCGTGCGCATCATCGTGTCGGCGTTCTACTCGATGAAGGACACAACCACGCCGGCCATCTCGGCAACGATCGCAGTGGTGGCCAACATTCTGTTGTCATTGGTTCTGATGTCGTATCTTGGCGCTGCAGGACTAGCCCTCGCTACGGCCCTTGCTGCCATGGTCAATGGAGGCATTCTCGTCGTCGTCTTGAATCGTCGGCTGGGGGGCGTCGAGTGGAAGTCGGTCATCCTCTCAGCCGGACGAGTGCTGGTTGGGTGTATACCGATTGTCCTGGCCTGTTGGTGGGTAGCTGGGGCGCAAGTGTGGACACACCCAGCCGAGTGGATCGAGAAGTCTGCGATGCTGGTCGTTGCTCTTGGACTCAGTGTCGGCGGATACCTGGGTGTCCACGCCTTGTTCCGGTCTGAAGAACTTGGTGTCGTGTGGGACATGGTGCGGAGAAAGCTTGGCCGATTGTCGGGATGGTGAGGCGTAAGGTATGCAGCGGGCAATAATCTTTCAATCGCCTTGGGGATGGATGGGGATTGCTGAGTCATCAAAAGGGATTCAAGCCATCGTGTTGCCGAAACGCTCGAAGAAGGCCGTCGCATCTGAGCTCATGGCGCGGGGAATTGGTCAATGGCAGCAAGCCGAGTCTCCTCGCATGGAGGCCCTCCGTGTCCAGCTGCTTCAGTATTTAGCAGGACGAGTCAACACGTTCGATGTGCCACTGGATCTTTCACTGGGAACGTCGTTTCAACGGCAGGTGTGGCGAACGTTACAGCGTGTTCCCTACGGCAAGCTCCGTTCCTATCAATGGATTGCAGCTCGGGTGGGCGGCCTGCACTATGCCCGTGCCGTCGGGAATGCGGTGGGGGCGAATCCGCTGCCGATCGTCATTCCGTGTCATCGGATTGTGGCACACGATGCCTCACTCGGTGGATTTTCGGGAGGACTCCCGATGAAACGGAAGTTGCTGACCCTTGAAGGAACCCTCACGCAATTGTTGCGAGGGTGATGTGAACTCATGAAAGCGCTCCTTCAGCGTGTGACTCAGGCATCCGTAGCAGTTGATGGTCGAGTCGTCGGTCAAATCCACGGCGGATTGGTGGTTTTGCTGGGCGTGGCAAAAGGTGATACCGAGGAGGATGTGGGGTACCTGGTTGAGAAGATCCGAGGCCTGCGTGTGTTCGCTGATGACCACGGCAAGATGAATCGATCGCTGACGGACGTGGGTGGCGCTGTGTTGCTTGTCTCGCAGTTCACGCTTCTGGGTAGTACCACGAATGGGCGTCGACCGAGTTTTGATCAAGCCGCCCCACCTGATCAGGCCAAGCAGCTGTACGAACGGGTTGCTGCGAGGCTAGGTGAAGATGGGATAACGGTCGAGACGGGCGTTTTCGCAGCTCATATGAGTGTGACATTGGTGAACGACGGGCCAGTGACATTTGTGCTGGACAGTCGAGAGGCTGGTTAGGTCGGACTCAAGGTCGAGCGGCGGAGTACCGATAGGATCAGCACAAGCGGAAACCGGTTTGTAGTCGGGATCTGGTATACTGAACTCACGTCTCATCGAACTTCTTAGGAGGTGGAGATGGGCACTCAAGTTCCTCCACGACATCCGCTCCGGCAACTCTTCGGCGCGTTGACCGAGAAAAGCTTTACGGAACATCTCGGCTGGCCTGACACGAAGGTGACCTCCTATGTCTCCAACCTTCTGGTCGAGTTCACCCATACAGATCAGCTCTATAAAATTAGGAATCGGCAGAATCAGCAGGTCGATACGGTTGTGGATCTGTTGTTTGAATCGGAAGTCATGCTTGAGGCGCAATCGTTGGATCGCGAGCAGGACGTTCATCGCCACATCGGGGATTTCACCCTCTTCATGGCCGGACTGTTTCCTGAGTATTTGCGACGACTCAAAACAGCAGGCCACATCTATCACAAGGACTTTCTCGTAGACTATGTGAAGACCGGCAAACGGTCGTATGGGATTGTCGCGCAGATCGGCCGCGATGATGCAGAAACCAGCCTGCCGTTGTTTCAAAAATTATCGGAAAACTTTGAACTGTGCGTGACGGGTCTGGGCTTTGTGCGGTCTGATCTGGATCGTATGCAGAATCCTGCGTATCGAAAGACTCGGGATCTCCTCCTGAATTGAACGTGATCAACCCCATCATGCTCGTCCACGGAGGCGCCGGCTCTCGGGCGATGTCTCCACCACAGGCTCTGTGCCTCCGAGCTGCGTTGCAAGTCGGATATGCGTGGCTCGACCACGGAAGCTCGGCACTCCTTGCGGTTGAACAGGCGATCCGTGTGCTTGAGCGCAGCGGACTCTTCAATGCCGGGAAAGGGGGAAAACGACAGCTCGACGGCATCCGGCGAATGGATGCTTCGATCATGGACGGTCATCATCTTCGCGCAGGCGCGGTCGCCTCCATCGAAGGGATTGTCCATCCCATTACCGCAGCACGATTGGTTATGGAACACACTCCCCATGTGTTGCTCGTGGGTAGGCAGGCAGGCCGAGTGGCCAAACATTTCAAACTCGAACGTCAGCGGCCCGGCGAGAGAAGACCTCACCGATTCTCCCTAGAATCGGCACTCAGAAGGTGTGCCGTAGGTCAACCGCATGGAACGGTCGGAGCCGCCGCGCTGGATCAAACGGGCACGGTTGCTGCTGGAGCGTCGACAGGTGGGATCGAGTTCATGCTGCCAGGACGTGTGGGGGATACGCCGATTATCGGGTGCGGCGTGTATGCTGATAATGAGACTGGGGCAGTATCGATGACCGGGTGGGGTGAAAGCATCATCCGTCTAACAGTCGCGAAAGCAATTTGCGAGCAGTTGGGGCGTGGGAAAGGGCCGGCGCTTGCCACTCGATCCGTCCTGCAAAAGCTGGTCGCTCGAATCAAGGGATCTGCTGGTTGCCTGGTCCTCACCCCTGACGGGCGATTCGCCATTCGTCATTCCACTCCTCATATGGCAGCCGGTTGGTGGGATGGGACGGGAGAACCGAAGGTAAGAGACAAATTCTAATGAGTCAGTTTTGAGAGAACAAACATCTGGTGAGGATAGTGAGCAATCAGGATAGTCAGCGTGAGGACGGTTCAACGGCCTTCCTCCTCGGCAACTGATATGGCTGACGTTGGATGTCGGTCGATCCATTTCCGAATGCGGTCATGGCGACGGGTGAGGAAGGTCGTTTTCCGCAGGGGGTCGTAACGGCGTGGCGACGGTAAGATCGCCGCCAGCCAGGCGGCCTCGTCGGCCGTCAGGTCGCGTGAAGGTTTTCCAAAGTGATGACGAGCTGCAGCCTCAGCACCATAGACTCCCTTCCCCCACTCGGCCACGTTGAGATAGAGTTCGAGAATGCGCTTCTTGCTCAGGTGTTGTTCGAGTGAGCGTGTAATCAAGGCTTCTCTCGCCTTCCGTAGCAAAGATCGTTCGGATGAGAGATACAAATTCTTGGCCAGTTGCTGGGTAATAGTGCTCCCTCCTCGCTTCATCTCTCCAGCCTCGAAGTTATACAGCGCGGCGCCCCGGATACCTCCCCAATCGAATCCTTCATGAGCGAAGAACGATGCATCTTCGGCTGCGACGACTGCATGACGAAGATGAGGAGATATTCGTGAGAGCGGGACCCACATCCACTGGCGTCCAATGGGTCGCCTCTGTTCCTTTGCCTGAGCTTCTCGTGCATCCATCAATGCCGTTGATGTCGGGTTCGTGCTCGAGAGGAGGCCGACATCAGGGAGAGTGATCAACCAGCCCAGCCCCAGGAGGTTTAAGGACAGTCCACCGAGGACGATGCTCCAGAGCAGCCAGCGCAACCGCTTGCGAGGGCTGGTTGACTTGGATGGAGGAGGATCGTATGTGTAGTAACGGCGAAAGACGGCATTGCGAGGTGAATTTCGTCTAGAATTCATCACCGAGTGTAATGGTATGAAAATCTTTGCAGCTCAGTTTATCAAAAGTTGTGTTTCGCCAGAACAATTTCCTTCCAACGGGCTCATTGAGATTGCGTTTGTTGGACGCTCCAATGTGGGGAAATCTTCCTTGATCAATTCACTGCTCAATCGTCGCGATCTGGCGAAAGTCAGTCGGACGCCGGGGAAAACGAGAGCCGTGAACGTGTTTCTCATTTCGACCTCGGATCCCGATCTTGCCCAGTTCCATCTCGTAGATCTGCCGGGTTATGGGTTTGCCAAGGTCTCGAAATCGCTCCGTATCCAATGGGGACCGTTGATGGAAGACTATCTTACAGATCGAGTCCCCTTGCGTGGAGTCGTGATGCTCGTCGATTGCCGAGTCGTGACCGAACAGGATCGGCAGACCATTGCCTGGCTTCGATCGATCGGCAGAAATCCGCTCGTCGTGGCAACCAAGGTTGACAAGCTAAAGCCCAGTGAACGGGTGCGTACGCTGAAACTCACGCATCGGGATCTCGGCCTTGCCCAGGGAGAAACCTTGATTCCCTATTCATCGATGACCGGGGATGGTCGGGAGTGGGTCTGGGGAGCGCTGCGCGATCTCATCGGTAGCCAGCGTCCACACGACTCGTGAGCGATCCCCGGCGAAAGAGCCGGTGCCTAGCAGGCGGTCGTACACACTAAAACTTGATTTCGATGAAGGCCTTATTTTTGAGGTCCACCAACCAAGACTGAAACATGTCTGCGCTTTTCTGCTGATAGACGACTTCCTGAACCTCTCGTCGAACGTCTTCGTAGGGGCGAAACTGCTTCGGTTTCTTATCGTCCAGACGGATGATATGGACTCCTTCTGGACTCTCCAGAATATCGGAAATGCCTCCCGGTACCAATTTAGAGACAGCCTGCTCAAGCACGGGCCACAGCTCTCCATGCCGGACTAATCCCAGTCGCCCCCCATGCAACGAATTGGCCCCGTCTGAATACTGCAACGCGACATCCTCAAATTTTTCTCCACGCTTCAGCTCATCCATGGCTCGGCGAGCTTTGGTCAACGCATCAGCCAGTCCGTCGGAGGAGCTGGGCTTAATAATGATCTGGCTCAGTTGGTATTCTTCAGGAAAGGCGAATTGCTCACGATGCTCCTGGTAGTACCGTTTGAGTTCTGAATCGCCGACCATGATGCTGCCGCGAATGTGGAGATCGGCGACCCGCATTAACAAGAGTTGTTCACGGACATCCCTGACATCGTGAGGTTTTCTAGGATCGAAAGACTTGTCTTGCCGCTTCATTTGCTCGAGAGCTTGCTGGACTTCCTGGTCTGACACCTGAATTCTGTTGGCTTGTGCTTCCTGTAACTGCAACGTTCGCTCAATCAGTTTCGTCAATGCCATATATTCGGCTGTTTTCAACCGCTGAGCGAGATCCTCCCCTCGGAATTCACGAGTGAGCCGTTCCTGCTCTGTCTGGAACTCACGCTTGACATCCGACAACATGATTAATTCCGCATTCACGATGGCGACGATCCGATCCTGCAAATGCGCAGCGGAAAAGGCGGGCAAGAAAATTGAGATGATGAAGGCGCCAAAGATCCTGGTAAGTCGGAAGTGCCACCTTGATCGAAAAAAAAGACGTGTCATCACACTCTCACCTAATGCGACGGAACAAGGTCCGTAATTTTACACGAAAGAAAAGGTTTCTGGAAATCGAATGTAGGCTACGGTGTGCCGGTATCCTCGGTGATATAGCGAGAGGCTTCTGCAAAGCGAACCGAGGCATTGGTGCGAATGTCGGCGATCACCTCTTCGAACCGCTTGCGGCGCTTTTCGGACAGCAACTCCTGCCGAAGTCGCTCCTGTGTCGCGAGGTCGGCTTGAATGATGGCTTCATCGAGGGGGGTCAGCATGACCAAATAGTAACCGTCGTCGGTCTTGATTGGGGCGCTGACGATCCCGGGTTTGAGCGTGTGGACGACCTCGTCCACTTCGGGAAGGACGAGCCCTTTTCGATAGGGTCCGAGATCACCTCCCTTTCCTCTGGTTGTATCATCAACGGAGTACCGTTGAGCAAATTTCGCAAAACTTCCGCCGCGATTGATCTGCATCTCAAGGTCTTTTGCGGCATACACGTTGGGTAGCAGCATGACCGAGATATTGACTTTCAGAGGGTTCAAGAGCTCACTGGCATGGCTTTCATAGTAGGCTGCCAATTCTTCCGGTGTCAGCTCAACTTTGGATTGCAGCTTGTCCTTCAACAGTTCGTCAAGGATCAGCTGCTCCTTATACCGCTGAGTCTTGTCCCGAATGGCATCATCCCGATCGAGCCCTCTGCGTCGAGCCTCCTGCAGGAGCAGTTCTTTGGTGATGAGTTCATCAAGAAACTGCCGTTTGCCTCCTTCTTTTTCGTAGCGCGATATGGTTGCTTGTGACAATTCATCCCAGCGTAGGTCAAACTCGGCTTGGGTGATGGCTCGACCATTGACGAGGGCGATAACCGGCTGTTCCTGCCGCTCCCCACATCCTGACATACCAAAACCTGATACGGCCAGGATCAGAGAAAGAAAAGCTACTCTGTGGAGAATGCGGAATTCGATTCGTTTCATGCGGTGCGGTGCATGCAGGTTACTCTCATGAGGTTGACACATTCCCTATGATGGTTTGGTATCACAGAGATCAAGGCTTTGCAAGATTGCGTTGAGTTCTGAGAAGAGCGGTAGCCAGTCCTCATCACCCAGCTGGATTTCAAATGAGAGCGGACTCAGGAACCGCAGCCGCTTCTTAAGTCGGTCCATCAATCGATGGATGGCGTGCTCAGGGATAGCGGCGTTAGGTTGGAAGACAATCTTGGCCGTTTGGCCATGCACCTCGATGGAGGCGATACGCAACCGTTTCGCATGAGTCCGAAGTTGCATCACTTCGAGCAGCCGTTCGACCGGCTCCGGAGGGGGGCCGTATCGGTCTTGTACTTCGCCGTGCAACAGAGCCAACTCACCAATTTGATCACATGCCGTCAGCCGTTTGTAGAGGGATAACCGTTGGTGAGGGTCGACGACATACTGCTCCGGAATAAAGGCGGACACTGGAAGTTGAAGGGTCGGATCGGGTCGTTCCTCAACGCTCTGCCCTTTGAGCCGTTGAACGGCCTGTTCCACCATTTGCATGTAGAGATCCAGGCCGATTGCAGCAATATGCCCCGACTGTTGCTTCCCTAAGAGATTGCCGGCCCCTCTGATCTCAAGGTCTGCCGCAGCAATACGGAAGCCTGATCCAAGCTCCGTGAACTGCTGAATAGCGATCAACCGCTTCTGTGCATCACCGGTGAGTGTCCCCTCGTCCGGAATCAGAAAGTATGCATAGGCTTGTTCCCCGCCACGACCGACTCGTCCACGCAACTGGTACAACTGAGCCAGACCGAAGAGATCGGCCCGGTTGACGATAATCGTGTTCGCATTCGGGACATCCAGCCCCGATTGAATAATGGCAGAGGCGATCAAGACATCCGCTTCGCGCTTCACGAATTTGAGCATCACGGCTTCCAACGTCTTCGCATCCATCTGGCCATGAGCCATGACCATACGTGCTTCGGGAATCAGCTGGTGGAGCCACGCTCCGATCCGTTCCAACGAGTCAACTCGGTTGTGCACAAAATACACCTGGCCACCTCGCCCAAGTTCACGCAGGATAGCATCGCGCACCGCTTTCTCACTTGATCGAATCACTTCCGTTTTGATGGCCAGTCGTCCGGCCGGTGGCGTATCGATAATGGAGAGATCGCGCACACTCGACATGGCCATCTGAAGGGTGCGTGGAATGGGGGTAGCCGTGAGGGTCAGCACGTCCACTTGTGTTCTGAGTTGCTTGAGTCGTTCCTTGTGCTTGACGCCGAACCACTGCTCCTCATCGATGATCACCAGGCCGAGCTGTCGAAACGTCACATCCTTCTGAAGGAGTCGGTGTGTGCCGATGACAACATCGATGATGCCGGCAGCCGCATCTTTAAGAATCGCTTTTGTTTCTCGGGGAGATTGAAACCGTGACAGCAACGCTACCCTCATGGGAAAGGGGGCGAAGCGCTCAGAAAAATTCTCGTAGTGCTGATGGGCAAGCAAAGTGGTGGGGACCAGGACGGCTACCTGTCGGTCGTGCTCGACGGCCTTGAACGCAGCACGCATGGCCACTTCCGTCTTTCCATATCCCACGTCCCCGCAGATGAGCCGATCCATCGGCCGGGTCGCTTCCATATCCCGACCGATGTCGTCGATGGCCTTCAGCTGGTCCGGTGTTTCTTCATACTCAAATGCCGCTTCAAATTCATGATAGAGGGTTGTGGAGGTGCCATAGGCATTCCGTTTCACCAGCTCGCGGTTGGCGTAGAGGTCGATCAATTCTTGGGCCATTTCTTCGATGTCCTTCTTCACCCGTGCGGTCGTCTTGGCCCAACTGGTTCCACCCAATCGATCCAATCGAGGGACATGGCTTTCGGCTCCGCTGTACCGTTGAACCTGATTCAGGCGGTCAAGCGGGACATAGAGCGTATCCCCGCCGGAAAACTCCAAGATCAGATAGTCGCTCTCGAAGTCCTGGACGACTAAGCGTTTCAACCCTCGATATTTGGCGATCCCGTGTTGGACATGCACGACATAATCGCCCACGTTGAGGTCTTCCAAGGAGGAAAGGAACGTGGCCGTACGGCTTTTCGGCTGAGGCTTGTGGCGGGCCCCCTTGGCGAACAGTTCTTCTTCCGTCAAGAGAGCGAGTTGAAGATCTTTCAAGAGAAATCCGGTCGAAAGATCCCCATGGAGGACATAAAACGGGAGTTTGCCGGTGCGTTGGCTAAGCCAGCGCGAAGGCTGCCAGGGATCGGCCGGCAGATCATGTTCCCGAAGGAGAGCGAGCAACCGGTCGACTTGACCTCGGCTTCGCGCGACCAACACGACTCGATGCTCATTCCGGAGTCCTTCCAAAAGACTGAGCGTGTGGCTGAAGGCCGTGCCGCGAACCCCGAGCCCAATACTCCCAGGTGCTTGCGCGGGAAATGAAAACGTCGGATTCCATGATGCATTCGGAGGCGCCAGCGGTTCCAAGGCAAGGATCGGCCATTCAGCGATGCGTTCCTGGATCTCATCCCAGGTCAGAAAGAGTCGCTCCGGTGAGGGATAAGGGTTGGATGCATCCCGGTCGACGTGGCGCAGATATCCATCATCGATCTTGTTCCACGTCGTGTCACAAGCCTGCTTCAGCCGCTCAGGTTGATCGAGCGCAAGGACCGGTGGTTCGATAAGATAGTCGAAGAGGGTATCCATGGAAGAGTACAGGTCGGGGCCTCTCCACTCGGCGTCAGCGTGAATGGGCACAGCTGCATCCGAGGCATCGGCTGAGCGAATGAACTCCCGCGCCGGTAACACCCATCCATCTTTGAGCTTCGTGATAGAGGTCTGTGTCGCAGGGTCGAACAACCGGATCGACTCGACTTGATCGCCGAGAAACTCAATGCGGAGGGGGTTGGCATATGCCGTCGAGAAGATATCGACAATTCCGCCACGAATGCTGAACTCTCCTGGAATTTCAACGACGGACACACGCCGGTATCCCAGGCGGAGGAGGTTGGTCGTGAGCGATTCCCGTTCAAAGGTTGCGGCTGTCTCGAAGTGAAAGATCGCCTGTGCGAAGATTGAACGTGGGATCAAGCGGTGCATGGCCGTGGTGATAGAGGTAACGAGCATGGTCGGTGGATTAGTCACCAGTCGATGCAGCGTTGTCATTCGGCGTGCGATCAGCCCAACGTGTGGAGCCGTTGCCTCATAGGGAAGAGTTTCCCATTCGGGGAACCAAGCCAGATCGTCGACAGGGCGGCCGATGAACTCATGGAAAAAGCGCAAGTCGTTGAAGAGCCGTTCTGCGGATTCGTCGCTTTCCGTCACGACAACCCATGGTCTGGGATCGACTGACGCACTTTGCTGAGCGGATCTTACCAACGTTAAGGCACAGGCTGCCGTAGCCCCATGCACCCCAAGCAGGCAGCTACGTGCCCGCTCGTGGTTGAGCGACGAGCGAAGCGGAGCAAGCCAGGATTGGGTTTGAAGGTTCGTATCAGACACGTATTATTTCGAGGTAGATCGGATGCGTTGAAGCAGTCCTGTCGTCGACATGCCAGGCACAAGAGGAATCGTTTTGACGACACCGCCGCGAGCTTCGACGATGTCTCGGCCGACAATTCGGTCGATCGACCAATCTCCACCTTTGACCAAGACGTCCGGTTGAACGGCCGTGATAAGTTGAAGGGGGTCGGGATCGTTGAAGATCACGACATAGTTCACACAGCCCAACGCTGCCAGCACCTCGGCCCGTTGCGTTTCCGGCACGATCGGGCGATCAGGAGCCTTGTCGAGACTCCGCACAGACGCATCGCTGTTCACCCCGACGACCAGCACATCGCCCAGCTCCCTGGTTGCCTGGAGATAACGGGTATGCCCGATATGCATCAAGTCGAAACAACCGTTTGTGAAGACAATCCGTTTGCCCTTTGCCCTTTCAGCTGAAAGGGCCGACAGCAGTTGGTCTTGCGGCAAAACTTTCCTAGTCATCGGCCCATCATACCGTGGTAGTGGTCGACAGTAAAAGGGTGATGAAGCAAGTGTACGGGAGGTCTTGTCCCATTGATCGTTTTGCAGGGTGCCCGACATATCGATACGATCGAGCCTCAAGTCGTCAACAAACGGACCGATACAGCACGTAACGGACTCAAAGGCCTGGCAAGGGATAGGCCTAGGACTCGGGGTGTGCCCAAAGGCAAACCATGACTGTGGACGATGTGAGCGTTGTGTGGATCGTGGTGGCGGTGAACGTCTTGTTGGTCGTTCCCCTCATCCTCTTACTCATCCATCGCTTCAGACGTACACAGGCCGATTGGCGACGTGCTGAGGCCGAGAGAGCTCGTCTTCAAGATAACGAGCGACGACTTCGAAGTATCTTAGAAGCAGAGCCACAAGGCATTCTGGTGCTTGGGCTCGATTGCCGGGTGCTCCAAGTCAACCCCGCTGGGTGTGTGTTGTTTGACGCAGGTTTTGCAGAAGAAATCATCGGGAGAGATTTTCGAGATCACATCCATCCGAACGATCTTGCGAAGATTGAAGACATGCAGAGGATGGCTCAGGATGGTCGTGAAAGCTGTGCGAAGGGACGACTGACCGGCTTTTCTGGATACATCCGGTGGGTCGACATCACCTCTGTCCCGCTTCGGGCGGATGATGGCTCGGTGCAAGGCGTGCTCAGCGTATTTCGGGATGTGACGGAACAAAAGCGAGCCGACCGTCGACAGGCCCTCCAGCATGCCGTGGCCAAAGTGCTGGCATCGACCTCCACGATAGAGCAAGCAGTCCCCGACATCCTGCAAGCGATTGTGATGAGTCTCGATTGGCATGTCGGCCTATTTTGGCGCGTACAAGACGACCGGCACGCCATCGTCTGCGAACAGGATTGGTCCGTTGATACCACGGCGGTGCAGGAGTTCCTAGGAACCAGTCGACAGCAGACGTACAGATCAGGATGCGATCTTCCAGGGTGCTGCTGGGCACGAGGTGAACCCTTGTGGGTAGAAGATGTCGCGGGAGATCCCAGGTATGTGCGAGGATCCGTTGAGACTATGGGAACGCTACGCGCGGCTTGCGCGTTTCCCATTTGGTTGAGGGCCAATGTGTATGGGGTCATGGAATTCTTCAGCAAGGAGGCCCAGGCTGAAGACTGGGATCTCCTGAGGGCTCTGGGCACGGCAGGCAATCAAATTGGGTTGTTCGTCGAACGGACGGAGGTAGAAGCCGCACTTCATGAGAATGAGGCCCGCACCAGACTGATCATCGATACGGCACTTGATGCTGTGATCACAACAGATCGTTCCGGCTCGATCACCGAATGGAATATGCAAGCCGAACGAATGTTTGGATGGTCCGAGCTCGAAGCCATTGGACGTGATTTGGCCGAAACCATCATCGCACAGCCCAATCGGGAACGTTACCGGGAGTATGTGTACCATCTTCTTGGCCCCAGCGACACGTCCATTCCAAACCACTTGGTCGAGCTGATGGGCGTTCGACATGATGGCCAGGAATTCCCTGTTGAAATCGCCATGAGGCCGTTGCCTATAGAGGGCTCGCTTATCTTCAGCGCATTTATTCGAGATATCACGAGCCGGAAAGAAGCGGAACGGGCGCTACAAGGCTATGCCGACCAATTGGAGTCTATCAATCGGCAGCTGGATGCTGCGTTGACCGAAGCCAAGGCTGCGACGGAAGCGAAGTCGTCGTTCCTAGCCACGATGAGTCATGAGATCCGCACTCCAATGAACGGAGTGATTGGGATGACGAATCTCTTGCTTGATACCGACCTTACCGTCGAGCAACGGGACTATGCGGTGACGGTTCGCACGTGCGGTGACCATCTCCTGACGATTCTCAACGACATCCTCGATTTTTCAAAAATTGAAGCGGGCAAATTAGATTTAGAGGTGATTGATTTCGATCTCCGTCTTGCCATTGATGAATCGTTGGATCTTGTTGCGGAACGGGCCTCCTCCAAGAGTTTGAATTTGGCCTGTCTATTCCATGCGGATGTGCCACGTGATCTACAAGGCGACCCGGGACGATTGCGGCAGGTGGTGATGAATCTGACGGCGAATGCCATCAAATTTACAGACAGCGGCGATGTTATTGTCGAGGTCACGGTCGAATCGCAAACAACAGAAGCGGCAACCATTCGGGTGTCGGTCACGGACACCGGGATTGGGATCTCAGAAGCGGCCTGCGAACGGCTGTTTCAGTCGTTCACCCAAGCCGATGGGTCTACGACGAGAAAATATGGGGGAACAGGGCTCGGGCTTGCGATTTGCAAACGTCTTGTTGAAATGATGGGAGGAACGATCGGAGTGATGAGCCGGATCGGGCAGGGGAGTTGCTTTTGGTTCACGGTAAATGTGCGGAAGCAAGGTGCGGTTGTGCGGGACGTCGATCCGGCTGCCGTTGTGTTGGCGGGACTTCGTGTGTTGATCGTGAATGAAAATCCCATCAATCGCAAAAGCCTTGAGCAGATGACTAGAACGTGGGACATGCGATCAACCAGTGTGCACAGCAGCGCTGGGGCGCTGGACATACTGAGTCGCTCGGCTGGGGACCGGTCAGTTGATCTGGTGCTGGTGGATGTGGATATGGGATCGACTGATGGAATGGAATTGGCTCGTTCGATACGGGCCCAAGGTGATGCGGTTCAGCCGAAAGTGGTCTTGCTGACCTCACTGGGGCGGCGCGGCGATGCCAAGATGGCGAAAGAGGCGGGCGTTGCCGCTTATCTGACGAAGCCGATCAAGGATCGGCAATTACACGATTGTCTTGTTGCGGTCATGACGCAAGAGCAAGGTTGCCCAGGCGCGAGTGTCCAAGCGAGCGCCCTGCCGCTCATCACTCGACACTCACTCGCCGAAAACAAAGCAAAAGTAGATCTTCGCATTCTTCTGGCCGAAGACAACGTGGTTAACCAGAAGGTCGCTGTTCGTCTCTTCCAGCGATTAGGCTATCGAATCGATGTGGTCGCCAATGGACGAGAAGTAGTGGAGGCGCTCTCACGCATTCGCTATGACGTCGTGTTTATGGATTGTCAGATGCCGGAGATGGATGGTTTCGAAGCAACCCGTGTGATCAGGGAGCGGGAAGCCTCCGGAGAAGTTTCAAGTTCCAGATTTCAGGTTTCAGGACGGAAACCGGATCCCTCCGGTAGCCAACCAGAACGCAGTAACCGGAACCCTGAAACGCGAAACGTGGAACCTGAAACTCCCAATCGCGTGCCGATCATCGCGATGACGGCCAATGCCATGCAGGGTGATCGTGAGCGATGCCTCGCGGCAGGGATGGATGACTATGTCTCTAAACCCATTTCGGTTGAGGTATTGGTGGGTGCTCTGGATCGTGCGAGTCAGCGGTGCAGCCGCAGTCAATCGAAGACGCGCCAAGACGCGGCGTAGTCACCTTGTGCCCCATTCCGTCACTTCCACTGAAGAGTCAGCTGCTGGGCCTCTCTGATGGGTCGATCACGTGGGGCCGAAGCGTGCCCACGATCGGAGAGGTGCTGTTGGGTGTCGACAGGTCGGCTCTCAACCATCGAGAGAGGTGGTACGAGTGCTTGCAAAGAACCTCGACAGACTCCGCAGCGATGATGGCTTGGCCGGATCGTTTTTCGCTGTCGGCTATAGATCTGTCCACAGTCTGTGCATCGCCATGCGAATCGCGATAAAGCCATGACTTCCTGCTCCAAGGAGTGATAGGTCGTGATCGCCAGTTCTCCTGAGCGGTTCATCTCCGTCATCTTTCGCAAGAAGGCAAAACCATGATTCGGTCGACGCTTCAATAGATCGAATTGCCACTGATGGATCATCTCATGGGCGATCGTGTTCAGCAGTTCCTGTTCAGCGTACGGGGTACGTTCGACCAACCGCACAAAGAGTGGGAGCGACAGGCGAATGTTACGACTTCCTTGGCCGCTGCATGTTCTTGGCCCGCCGTGGCTGGCGAACATCCCGACGGAGGACGTCAAACGAGAACTCCATTGAACGGCGATTGGCGACAGAGAACCGGAGAAGAATCGTTCGTTCAGGTACTGCCAACGCTTCTGCAGGCCGTCCGGAGTCGGGAGCGTCCAGGTCGTCTCCGCGATCCCATGTTGATTCATCCGAGCGCCTCAATCACTGAGGCGGCGAGTAGCGGCAACATGATCTCGTGGTGGCCCGTCAAGGAATACCCCTGACCACCTTTCTGTGTAGGGCGCCGCACGACGTTGGTTTGGGGTCGGTAGTGAGAGAGAAAATCCATGTTCACGGTGGTGATGTGCGTGATTGGGTGACCGAGGTTTCGGCCTAATGATAATGTTTTGAGGAAAACCTCGGGAAGAATGACGGACGATCCGATGTTCAGATACACGCCCCCTTCCATCCCGGCGACGACGGCGGTGAGCCGTCTGAAATCAAGCAGAGAAGTTGCTCCGATTGCCGCTCCATCGGCGGACGGATGCATGTGAATGATATCGGTGCCCACAGCCACATGGACCGTAACCGGGATGCTCAGTCGTGCTCCGGTGGCCAGAATGCTGACGGCGCGATGTGGGAACTGAGCGGGTGCCTGGTTCATGTACCGTCCGATGGCTTCACCCAACCCGTAGCCCTCCTTCGCTCCATGTGTGATGGCCTCATTCAGGATTCGTCCTGTTTCTTCGGCCATCCCAAAGCGCCCGTCATCGATTTCGTCGTCGACTTCTTCAGAGGTGTGCCCTAAAAAAGCCAATTCGAAGTCGTGAATAATTCCCGCCCCGTTCATCGCGACAGCCGTGACGATCCCACGTTTCATGAGGTCCGTGAGAATTGGAGCTAAGCCCACCTTGATGACATGGGCTCCGATCCCAACGATGATAGGGCGGCGTTTCCGATGGGCCTTGACAATGGCGTGGGTCACCGCTCGCAGCGTCTTGACTGCTAAGATGTCAGGAAGGCCGGAACAAAATGCCGAGAACGATCCCCTGCGTGTCCATGGGGTCGCGAAATCCGATAGCCGCACTTTACTATGCCGTTTCTTCAACGGATAGGTCTTGAGGTCCGACACATTGATCGGAGGGATCATGGTGCGGTGGGATGGAGGGGTCCGATTAGGACGCTTTCCCAAGAAGATGGTCCTCCACCAGTTCGCACAGGACGTGGCCGAGCGTGATATGGCTCTCTTGGATGCGCGATGTCAGGGTCGAAGGCACAACAAATGGATAGTCGACCATCCCAGCAAGTTTGCCGCCGGTCCCGCCGGTCCATGCGACAGTCGTGAGCCCACATTCTCGAGCCGTGGTGATTCCTTTTAAGACGTTTGGCGAATTTCCACTGGTGCTGATCCCGATGGCGACGTCTCCTTGGCGTCCATGCGCCCGCACCTGGCGGGCGAAGAGTTCCTCGTAGCCATAGTCATTCGCGATACAGGTGATCGCGGCAATGTCGGTTGCCAGGGCAATAGCGGGTAATGGGGCGCGCTCTTTTTTGTAGCGCCCAACGAACTCCGCTGCGATATGGGCCGCGTCGGTTGAGCTGCCGCCGTTACCAAACAGCAGGAGCTTGTGACCGTTGTTGAATGCGGTGGCGAGGACTGTCGCGACCTGGACGATGCGGTCGGCGTGGTCACGCGCAAACTGCTGCTTGACGTGAGCGCTGTCCGCAAAGGCCGCCAACACAACCGTTTGCATGGACGCGATTCTAGGCGAGGGTACGTCGGGTGTCAATTCAAACCGCCGGGGATTTCATGATTTCACCGGCACGGTCGGTTCGGTCTGTCTGATCACATTCATTGCCAGCGCGATCATCGATCCGACATCGGAGACGCTCGCCGGAAGCACAAGGGTGTTGCTCGACTTGGCCAGTTCTCCGAACTTGGTGATGTACTGTTCCGCTACACGCAGCTGCACCGCTTCCTGACCTCCGGGAACCTTGATGGATTCCGCAACCTTACGGAGGCCCTCGGCTGTCGCCTCTGCAATGGCGAGAATGGCGGCTGCCGCACCTTCAGCCTCGTTGATCTGTTGCTGTTTCTTGGCTTCAGACGCTTTGATGACTTGCTGTTTTTCTCCCTCAGCCTGGTTGATTGCGGCGTCGCGCTCGCCCTCCGAGTTTAAAATAAGTGCGCGTTTTTCGCGTTCCGCTCGCATCTGTTTTTCCATGGCGTTCAGAACATCTTTCGGCGGGGTGATGTTCTTGATCTCATACCGTAGTACTTTCACTCCCCAAGGTTCCGAGGCCTTATCCAATTCAGTCACCACCTGCGCATTGATGGCGGTTCTGGCTTCGAAAGTCTTATCCAATTCGATCTTGCCGATCTCGCTTCGCAAGGCTGTCTGCGCCAACTGGGTGAGCGCAAATTGGTAATTGTTGATCCCGTACGAGGCCCGCTCCGGATTCAGTACCCGCATGTAGAGGACCCCATCGACATGGACCTGGACGTTGTCACGGGTAATACAGACCTGTTCGGGAATATCGACGGCGTTTTCCTTCAGGACATGCTTGTAGCGGATGGCATCGATAAACGGCACGAGAATGTGAAACCCCGCGTCAAGCGTCGAGCTGTATTTCCCTAAGCGCTCGACAACGTAGGCGCTTTGTTGAGGCACCACGACCGCAGTTTTTGCGACCACGATCAGAACGATCAGCGCCAGCACGATGACAACAATGGTTCCGCCTTCCATGTCGATACCTCGCTACAAAATGATCGCTAGGTCGCTTTAACTTTCAGCATGAGACCGTCTATTCCAGTGACCAACGCGCGCTGGCCCTTGGCCAACATGGACGTTCCCTCATTGCGTGCGCTCCACGTCGACCCGCGCAATTCTGCCTGACCTGTATGCCCTGGGGCAAGATCGTCGAGGAGCACGGCGATCTCGCCGACCATGGTATCGACCACGTGGGGTGGAGAACTCTTGGTCATGCGCAGGAGGGGGCTACGGAGTAAGAGTAGTGATACAACAGCCAGAACGGAGAACAGCAGCCATTCCAGCCATACAGCCTCGACGACACCCATTCCAGCCAGTGCCCCGACGATGAGTGCGGCAATGCCGAAGAACAGGAGATAAAACCCACTTGGCGTAATCATCTCTGCTCCGGCCAGAACCAATCCCATGAATAGCCAATACCACCAGGTCATCGGTCATCCTCACATGCCAGAACGCGTAGAGGCGAGTTCAGAAACCCTGGCGAAGTGTAGGAGCCTTTCTTCCCGTCGTCAAGGAGACCGTCCCTTCTTCACAGCGAATTGAATGGGTCTGGAGGCGATGGTATAGTCGTGGCGCCATGGTACAAGATCAACCTATCAAGGCCCTCGTGATTGCATTGGTCGATGACGCGGCCTCAGCCGTCTATTCGATTAACCGGCTCAAACCGGAAGCGTTGTGCTTTGTGCTATCGGAGAGCAGCAAGGCTTTGGTCGAGTCGAATATCCAGCCGCATATCCAACAGATGCCAAAACGCTGGGACTGGATCATCTTGGAAGATATCTGTGCGTTCCCTTCTACGTATCAGACTCTTGCTCGGTCTCTCTCAGATCTTGTGCACACGTGGGAGGTGAAGTCTGGAGAGCTGGTTGTTGACCTGAGCGGGGCGACACCGGCGATGGCGGCCGCGCTTTCTCTGGTGGCGCTCCCATGGACCTCTCGGCTGATTGAACTGACCCAGGCCCGTGAAGGACTTGATGGCGATCGTGTCGATGTCGGCTCAAAGGCGCTGGTCTGGACACAGAGTAATCCGTGGGATGAGCAGGCAGCAGTATCTCGTCGCGAAGGATGCGAGTTGTTCAACCGGGGCCTTTTTCGTGCCGCAGTGAAACAGTTTCGTGAGGTCGAGTTGCGTGTCAGCGGGGGGCAGAAGCCGCTGTATCGGGCCTTTGCCGATCTAGCAGAAGGGTACGAGTTTTGGGAACGGTTTCACTATCGTCAAGCGTGGGACAAACTAAAAACAGCGATGAAGGCACTGGAAATGGCCTCGTTGTGGGGAGGACCACCCGGATTGAAGGCGGTGGTGCAACCGATCAAAGTGAACGTCGGGTTTCTTGAAAAGCTCGTCCTAGACCCAGCCGATGTCAAAGAATTCATTCCACTGGATGTGTTGGCCCATGCTCAGAGGAAACTCGTGCTCCGGCGAGATCCTGAAGCAGCCATGGTAGCGCTCGTTCGTGCGCTGGAAGGGTTTGCGCAGGTTCGGCTCTATAAGGCGCACAAGATCAAGAGTTGGGATGTGTTGCCGGATCAGCTCCCGCAAGCGCTGCAGGAAATCTGTCGGACCTGTTATCTGGAAGATATCGATGGCAAGTACAAGCTTCCGCTTCAAGCACAGTTTCGAGTGTTGGCGGGGTTAGGCGATCAATTGGGCCAGGTGTTCCTGAGAGAATGGCCGAAGATGAAACCACTCCTGGATGCGGCGAATCATGGAGTCTTGGGGTATGGTTTCGAGCCGATCAAGCCGGAGCGGGTGCAGCAGCTCTACGATGTCGTGGTCAAACTTACCGGCATTGCGGAGTCATCACTCCCGAAGTTTCCCGTGCTCAATCTCTAGGGTGCGGGTGAGTACCGTAGCGCGAGTTTGATCCCAACTCTTATCGTCAGGAAAATGTTCTCGTAGTCACTAACTCCAAGGCATCAGCCCGTCCGGCCTCTGTGCCATCAGGCATCCGCTGAGCAGGAAGTTTTCGCTTCCGATGGAAATCAAGATCTACTACGAAGATACCGACTGCGGCGGGGTGGTCTACTACGCTAATTTTCTGAAATATTTTGAGCGGGCCCGCACCGAGTATTTGGAACTGCGAGGGTATTCGGTTTCTGCTTTGATGAAGGAAGGGGTAGTCTTCGTCGTCGTGCATGCCGAACTAGGCTATCGTTCCCCCGCTCGGTACGGAGAGACGCTGGTCGTCGAGACGGACGTAAGTGATGTAACACGGGCAGCCATGACATTTTCACATGTCGTGCGTGAGAAGCTAAGCGGCCGTGTGGTCGTGAAAGGATCGGCCCGGTTGGCGGCGACGGACGGGAACGGAAAGGTCACACGTTTGAACCGGGATATGGTCGCGGCGATTCAGGCAGCGCCGCATTCTGCTGGACGCGTCTCGCTTCTGGAACGGAATGATGGCGCGGAGTTACCTCAACCGGAAGATAATCACTGACAATCCTCTCACTCAAACGACGCCTCGTCGTTTTCTGCCTTGATACGCCCTGCCGCCTATTTGCCTTGATTGTTTCCGTCGTAAAAAGCGGGAGGTCACAGGCGTTTTAGGAACGGTCGTGAGAGATAAAGAGCAGGCTTCAATCTATCGGTTAGACTTGGACAAGACGGAACGTCGCTAACCGACCGATGGACATGAAGTGGAGGCTGCCACAGGCTCATGCAGCCTGATGACGATCGTGTTTTTTCCCGCGACAGGATCGATGTCTGTGAGGATGCTGTGAATCGTCATGCCGATGGCCTGCTCAATTCGGTCTTTGAGTATGTGCCGACAAGAATCAAACAGGGCTCCATGATATCGACGAAGAAGCTCGTGACCTTCAGACGATCGTTCGAGTTCTTGCTCCGCTGGAATTGGAACGGTTCTCACTAATCTCACATGGATCAGCTCATCAACGACGTGGGCTTGGACGTTCGAATAGGCGCACTTCATGAACTCCGTCTGAAAATTTAGGACGGCAAGCATAACTGCATACTCGATCTCTGCCTTATTAGTGACCACTCTCCCCCTAGTCTAGTCCCTCCGTCCGCCGCGAGCGAATCCAGCGTCCAATTTGCGGACCTTCCAGTTTGATGCTGAAGCAATCACGATTGAACGGTTCCTGCTGTGTTGTGAGCCTCGCGGGCCCGCTGAGGGGTGAGGAGACGGTTGTCTCGGCTCCGGAACAATAGTTTCCCCATCCATCCAGTGTTTCAATGGGAAGATCTTCGATCGTCAAGACTCTCACGGTTTACCACTTGGGAGACGCATGGCTGATCCAGAGCGGTTACGATGGGCGTCCATGCGAACGCCCATCGTCTCGCAGAGTCCGTCAGTAGGCCTTGCTGTAACCGGGCTCTCCGTCATAGGTCCACAGCTTCTGAGCGGCGGACCACCACCACCCCTTCTTCGTCAGGGCGTCCAGGAACGCATTCACGTCGCCGTCTTGCACATCCTTGGTGGCCATGAACCGGCATCGGTACCAATTGACCTGTAGCAGGTCGGGGCTCACGAAGCCCGGCCAGACCTTCGTGCCTCGGTTTGAAATGAATTCACATTTAAACGGTCCGATGTCATCGAACTTTGGGATGCCTTTCTCCGTGATGATGTACATATCGATGCCGACGAGCTTGATCTCTTTCTTCTTCTTGGTTGCTTTGGCAGTTTCAGTAAATGTTGGCATGGGCTATCTCCTTGTTCAGTCAGTGTGCTGAGGCTCAGGCCTTCGCGTGCATCTTGTCCACGATTGCTTGTGCATACTCGTCCGTTTTGGCCGTTCCACCGACGTCGTATGTCACATGTTTTCGCTCGTCGAGCACGGCGAACATGGCCTTCTCGATCCGAGCCGCAGCCGCCTCTTCGTTGAGCCAACGGAGCATCATGATGCCGGAAACCAGCACGGCCGAAGGATTGACTTTCTTCATGCCCGCGTATTTCGGCGCTGAGCCATGGACCGCTTCGAAAATTGCACAGCCGTCGCCGACATTGGCGCCAGGCGCGAATCCCAGGCCTCCCACCAATCCAGCACAGAGATCGGTCAAGATGTCGCCGTAGAGATTCGGCAGTACCAGGCAGTCGAATTGGGCCGGATTCCGCACCAGCTGCATGCAGCAGTTATCTACGATAATGTCGCCGGACTCGATGTCCGGATACTTTTTGGCGACCTCCCGGAAGGCATCGAGAAAGAGCCCGTCGGTCATCTTCATGATATTGGCCTTGTGGACGCACCAGACTTTCTTGCGTCCGTTGTTTTTGGCCCATTTAAACGCAAAGTCTGCGATTCGATAGGAACCAGGCCAGGTAATGACTTTGAGACATTGTGCCACCTCATCGGACACCATATGCTCGATGGCGGCGTAGGAGTCTTCGGTATTCTCTCGGAAATTGATGATGTCGATCTGGTCCCAGGGCCGCTTCAGCACGGGAATGAGTTTCGCCGGCCGCACGTTCGCGTAAAGGTCGAAGACCTTGCGCAGCGTCACGTTCGCGCTCTTGTGTCCAGTCCCGATCGGCGTCGTCGTCGGACCCTTCAGCGCGACCTTGTTCTTCGCGATATTTTGGATGGTCTTGTCCGGCAGAAGCGTGCCGTGCTTTTCGAGGCAGTCGAGCCCAATGTCCTCATATTCCCACTTAATGTTGACCCCACTTGCATCGATGACAAGTCGCACCGCTTCGCAAATTTCCGGGCCGGTGCCTTCTCCCGGTAACATCGTGACGACATGCTGAGTACCCATGTGAAGAACCTCCCTTAAGCAGCAAGGGCGATCGGACCATCCGTTCCCCTTTTCCCTCCTTGCTTCTGCAAACAGTGTTCCGGACCGATCAATGAACGTATTGTGAACCGGCAATCAAAAATGCTCAGCAAATACACGGCCCCTGATGAATAGGTATTTTCTGTAGGAAGATGCTCTGCTGGAAAACGAGCAGAGGTAGGAAAAGATCGGTGCATGGGCGCACGAGCTGCACGGTGAACTGTGCGTCACTGCTCGGAGGAGTTCAGCATTTTGGCTTGTTGGTTGCGGATTGTTATCTCTGCAACAGCGGAGGCTCGTTACTCGGTTGAGTGACGCGGTCGGACCATGAGAATCGAAGCGGTAACCTTCGGGACTAACTGTTCCGCGACCGAGCCGATCACGAAACGTTCCAATCCACGACGATTTGCCGTTCCCACCACCACGAGATCCGCGTTCCATTCATTCGCCGCACCCGCAATGGCTTCGGCAATCCCATTCAAGCCGTATTCGGCTTCGGCCTGCAGGAGACGGGTCTGCACGCTCAGCCCCTCACCAACTAGCGACTTGGCCTGTTCCAACAGCTTAAGGCCGACCTGCTGATCAGCTTTGTCTGAATCGGCCGTGGCATAGACAATACGCAACGTTGCATGTTGGGCGGCAGCAATGTGCTTCGCTTCCAGCAATGCCTCCATAGATGTGTCGCCACCGTCGATAGCCGCCATAATTTTCATGAACATGCCGAGATACCTTCTGTGTGTGTGAGGAAGTACTGAAGGATTCGGAAATTCATTCCCTTCTCCGTGAGACCATGCGTTACTCAGTATGAGTCGAGCACGCTAACTGACGTCGCCAACGTTTTTCTTGAGGTCGTCAATGTACCGTTTGACGATCATCCTCCCAGGCATTTTCTCCAGATTGGCATACACCATATAGTGAACAATCCCGTGTACGGCCATTGCCGCCAGTAATCCTTCGAAAATGCCCACCCTGAATACCAACAGGCCACAGAGGATCGCGAGGATCATGGCATAGGGGCCATGGTGGGTCACATGCACGAGTCCCTCAATCATCTTCCAGCCGGAAAAGATCATGATGATGGCCAGCGCGAACTTCGGCAGATAGACGAGAGAATAGGTATTGAACGTAAAGAAGGTGACCACACAACCAACGATCAAGACTGAAAACTTGGTGTACGCCCCTGCCAGGCGATTCGTGGTACTTTTTGCCAGGCCATCGAGGTTGGTCATCCCGCCGAAGAAACTGGCCCCCATGTTGGCGATCCAAATTGCAAACAGGCTGTTATTGCTGTTGCATTTCCGTTTCAGCGGGTCCATTTTTTCAATCGCGGCATTGCTCATCACCTGTTCGATGATGTCAATCATCGCCAGCATCACTGCAAATCCGAGCAGATACAGAATAGTCACCGCACTATCGAAATGCGGTATCGGCAACGCGAATTGGAGATCCATATCCTCGATGGACAGCATGGGCACTGATACGAACTGGGCGAGGATGGTGCCTGCGGCGATGATGACGAAATAGGGAATGGCAGGTTGCGTGTTCTTGAACTTCAAAAAGAGATAGACGAAAAGGCCATATCCCACCATGGAGATCAGGATCATCTGGATGCGTGCCCCGTTCCAGAACATATCGACGGATTCCAGTCCTGCCGGAAGCTCATAGGTAAAGGTGAGGAACTTGAGCGCGATCTTCAGCCCGACGCCTGCCAGCAGCCCTTCAACTAGGTACACCGGCACGGCAAGCAACAGATACCGCTGCCAGTTGAACTTCCAGATGATGGCTTGAATAATCGCCGTCAGAAAAATGGCAAAAGGCATATTTTCAAACCCAAAGGTGGCAACGCCCACCGCCAAGACGGGAGCCAGCCCCGCGGCAATGCCCGGGCAGCCGATATAGTTGCCAGGCCTGAACCAGGCATTGATCCAGCCGATGAAACAGGCAAACGCGACGGTGGCCAGTCCCACCTTGATGGGGTAATCGGACATCATGGCAATCCCCACGGACAAAGGAATCGCCATCGCCCCGGTGATGAGACCGGCAGCAAGATCGCGCCCCGCATATTTTGCTTGGAATGCGGCTGATCCAGGGATGGCGATCGGCTCCGTTGTGACAGGCTGATCGCTACCGGCTTCGCCATATTCATGCTCGTGTGATGTCAAATTTCTTTCTGCTTCGTATGTCGTCATTGGTGGTGTCTCAATAGTGATTATTCACGCCGAAGCGTGTGTCGAGGGCAGGCATCGGTTCGCCGTTCGCATGTAGCCTTGCGCTCACCAAGTTCATTTCGTCTCTGTGCACAAACAATCAGCAAGAAAGGGGCCGTGCATTCTACTCGTGACTCCGTCAATCAAGTCGGCATGAAACAAAGGCAAAATGACGAGAGGCTTAAGACAGGCTCACTTCACCACGGGCAGGTCTTAAGGAGACGTGAGCGCCGACGCACAGGCCTGTGTATCCGTGCACGAATCGGTAAAGCCATGACGCAGGGTAGAAACTCCAGTAGTGCAGACAGCACTGGCTCTCGAGAGGGAGATAGGAGGGAGGTCATCGAGCCGCCGCTCGAACGGCGACTCTACATATGTCCGAGCTTACGAAGCGTTTCCATTCCGCGCCCTTCATCCTGCGCGCGACCGCTCCGCTCGGCGATCGTGGTGACACGGAGTTCAGAAATAATTTGTGGGATCGTAGAAGCGCATGACGACACGGTCCCGGTGCAAGGCACGCAGCCCAAACTTCGATAACGCATGCCGTTGCCCTGGTCAAAATAGAGTGGGGGAAGGGGGACTCGCTCGAGTTCGAGATACTCCCAGATATTCAGCTCTGTCCAATCCAGCAGAGGATGGACGCGGATATGAGACCCAGCCGGGAAGGTGGTGTTGAATTGGTCCCACAGCTCCGGCGGCTGGTCTCGGAAATCCCACTCACCATGCTTATCACGCAGTGAAAAGTATCGCTCTTTGGCACGGGTGCCTTCTTCATCGGCACGAATTCCCAAGATGATCGCCGTCCACTTGTGTTTCGCGATGGTTTGCTTCAAGGCATCGATCTTCATGGCGGTGCAGCACGTGACGCGTCCTTGTTGTGGACCCATGCCGGCCGTCAGGGCGTCGGTATTTTGCCCCACGACGAGATCGAGGCGCCATTCTCGGCAGAGCCGATCGCGATACTCGATCAGCTCCGGCATTTCATAGCCGGTATCAATGTGCACCAACGGAAACGGGACATGTCCAAAGAAGGCTTTTCTTGCCAGCCAGAGCAACACGGTCGAGTCTTTGCCCATGGACCACAGCATCGCTAGATCATCGAAGTGCTTGTAGGCCTCACGCAGGATGTAGACGCTTTGATCTTCAAGTGCTCGTAGGTGTTTCATGGTCTCCAACCCTTAGTAGGCTGCCGGCTGTGAAAACGTCCGATTCGAAACCAGGTCCAGCACATGGAGACTGTCGAATTCCGCCGCTGAGGGACCCATGGCAATCAGACCGACCTGTCCTTCCTGAGGGAGCACGGCATCCTCGACCGCCGCAACCTGGGCGCCGTCGATATAGACCGCAAGCCGGCCCTTGTCGAGATGGAGGAAATTGATCCGTTGGACGCGCATCGTATGCCAAAGCTTGGGCACGAGCTTCGCGGTAACTTGTCCCAGCACGGTCACCTTGCCGTCCGTGACGCGTCTGGTCGTCACCAGGCCGGTTCCTGGCTGGAGCGTAATCGCATAATAATTGTCGCGGTCGGTGACGGCGATGGCGATCCCGAGTTCACTGTGATCGGCCTCGCTTGGGGCGCGCACCTGAACGGTGACATCGGGATAGGTCGTTCTCACTCTCTCTGCGACGAGAAGCCGCACGCAGTCCTGTAACGAACAGGCAGGCGAGTGGACCAGTCGTTGGACACCACTTGATGTGTCCTGATCGACTTGGACTTCCCAGACGGCTGGGTTCGCATCCTCCCGGCCCAATCCTACAAAGCCGGCAGGAGGGATTCCCGGCTGGTCGTGGTTGAAGTCCCATCGCCACAGGATGTCCTGCTTGGGTGGATTGGCGTGGACGGACACGTCGAGCACGTCGGGCGAGCGCGGTGGACTCGGCAGGACGATGGCAGCAGCATCCGGGGTCAGTGACTTGACGAGATCGTTGGCGACCAGGTGCCTGTGCAGGCCTTGCAAGCCGGGGATCTGCTCCACATCCTGCCGGATCTGCTGCATCCGTTCCTGAAACTGATCCAGATTGCGCGGCACCGAGAGTGATTCCACAGCAACCAGCGCATAGTGCGCAGGGAGCTGGTCGTAGGGCTGCCGCAGCAACCGGGCTGCCTCGTCGGCTTCAGCCTGAGCCTGTGTGAGCCAGGGATGGTCGTAGCGTCGGTTCCACGAGACAAACTGGATCCGATCCCAAGCCAGTTCAGTCAAGATGGTGGCATAGTCGGTCGTACCCGGAGTGCTGTCGCGCAGCAACGCCTCATGGATCCCGAGCGCACCGGTTGGATCATTATTCCATCGCGTCAACACCCCGAGGCGTCGGCGTTGCTCCGATGTGGCACGACCTTGTTCAACCAGGGTCTCATAGGACGCCAGGGCGCGATAGATGGCATCGGCGGCCGGCTCGTACCCTTCCGATACGGCAGTCACTTCTTGCCGCCAGGTTTGCGCTTGAATGGTCCAGTAGAGTTCGGTGAGGCGCCGCAAGGCGTGGTCGTCCCGAGCGGCGAGACCTCCCCTGGCGATCCCCTGCTGCAGAACAGCCTGATAGCTATCGTTCCCACGCACACTATGGGTCAAGGCGTCCTCCGGATCGATCAACAAAAGCCGAGTCAGTAGGCCTGCACGTGCTTCCGCCGTCAGGTGGACGGCTCGTTTCAAGGCTGCCCGTATGAGCGGCCCTGCATCAGTCCGTTCCCACCAATGGGCTGAACCTGGGATGAGTTCACCCTTGACGATGTCTTGGGCCGGATCAGCCTGGTCGAACTTCCGACCGTTGTCAGGCCGCAGTCCATAGTGAGTTGTGGTAATCAGTGGGCCATCGGAAAGACTTTCATTCATGACCGCCCGGTCGGTTGGAAACCCGAGCTTGCGCAGGCCGGTCATCACGATGAACCGAGTGACAACCTCGTGCACTGGTCCGAAGTGACGCTGTGATCCGTTTCCCCACCAGATTTCCTCCGGTCTGAGCGCCAGCGGCGCCGTGAGAGGATCGGGGTAGACGATCTTGATATCCACGGCGTGCCCCGGCACCGACACCAGCGACCCCTCTTGGATGTTGGAGAGCGCGAATCGGTGCTTCGGACTGGTGCCCACCACGGTCATCTGGGGAATCGGAGCTTGGGCTTTCAGAACGATGGCTGGAGATACGAAGACCGCCGGCGGGTATTCCTTCCAGTGTTCCGTGGCACGGTGCCGGTCGTGTAAGAGGCCGAAGCCCATGCCGCGCCCTGTGGCGTTGAAAACGCCGGCTTCTGTCTGATGGGAAACCATGGCCGTATGGCTGTGCAAGGTGTCATCCCAACAGCGCTGAGCCACATCCGGTGTCAGTTTCGGTGATCCGCCTCCGGCACCTGCCCGAGCTCGACTCAGGCATCCCAGGTCTGCCGCTGCCCAGGAGTCGATCTGGGAGTGGGCCAGCGCTAGAGCATACTGCAGCGCAAACCGGCCGACGTCTTGTCCGGATGTTGTCCGGGACGGTCCGGCACTACTAAGCAACGGACAAGAGAGTTCAAGGGCACCTATAAGAAGAACGATGAGTCCGGTAGACCGTACGATCATGGGTTATGCTCCGAGAAAGTGAGAAGACCGGGAGCGATCATCAGTTCGGCGCGCCCGATCCGGTCACGGTGATTCGTCCACATGTCATGCAATCGGCAGTCCCAATGTCCAAAGGAAACGGCGGAAGCAGATGGGTCGCAGGTCGTGGGAAATTTTGAGAATTGGATATATCGTCCCGGAGATTATCCTGTAAAACGAGACCCTGATGGTGTGCCAGCGCACGAGGGAGTTGTGTGGATGTGCGTCGGCGCTCACTCAAGAATGAGGCTTGCGTCGTCGATCGAGCATCCAGCGTGTCACGCCGAGGTGTTTGGCAGCCTGTGTCTTGTTTCCACCGGAACGGTGAAGTACTTCATTGATAATACGATCCTCGAGATCGGCCAACGATTCGCCCAGGCGAAAAGACAGATGGATCTGCCCAGTGTCGGTCGCATCTGCCAGGGTGGAGTTTGGTTCGGTAGGATTTCCGACCGGTCTGGAGGGAGGGTCTTGTATATCCGATGGGAAATGTTGGGATTCGAGGATTTCGCCCTGGCAAAAGAGGACCGCACGTTCAATGAGATTGCTTAGCTCACGCACATTGCCCGGAAAGGTGTATCCACGTAGGAGAGCTTGCGCGCTCTCTCCTAGGAATCGAGCTGGTTTCCCAAGGGAGAGCGCTGACCGGGTCAGAAACTGCTGGGCGAGGGGAATGATATCTTCGGAACGCTCACGCAACGGAGGAACCATCAACGAGACGACGTTCAACCGAAAGTAGAGATCCTCGCGAAACTCACCTCTTGCCACTGCGCCCTTCAGGTTACGGTTTGTAGCCGCCATGAATCGAACATCAACCGGGATGGTGGCCGACCCTCCTATACGGCGCAACGTCCGTTCTTCGAGCACCCGGAGGAGTTTAGCCTGGAGCGTCAGGGGGAGATCTCCGATTTCGTCGAACAGCACGGTCCCACCGTCCGCCATTTCGATCAACCCCGTCTTTCGGCCTGCGGCACCGGTAAACGACCCCTTCTCATGTCCGAACAGTTCGCTTTCAAACAGCTCACGGGGGATCGACGGGCAGTCGACTTCAATGCAGGGCTTCTGAGCGCGTGCTCCGTTAAAGTGAATGACTCGCCCGGTGTATTGTTTGCCGGTTCCCGTTTCACCTTGTAAGAGCACCGTGATACGGTCGTTCTTTATCAGTTCGTGGACCTCTGTAAGGAACGCCTGCGTGACGGAGCTCTCGGCGATGACACGGCGTAGAGCATAGCGTTCAGTGTCCTGTCCTGTGTGAAGATGGACCTGGCGCTGAAGCGTTAAGAATTCCGCGGCACGTCTGAGCGCGTATTGCAGGTCCTCCATGTCGATCGACTTGGCGACGAAGTCAAACGCCCCAAGCCTGGTTGCTTCTACGGCGTCTTTGACCGTACCCCGCGCGGTCAGCAGAATGACCAGTAAGTTGGGTGCGGTCTGTTTGACGCGCTCGAGCACATCCAGGCCGGACAGATTCGGCATGACCAGATCCAACACCAAAATATCCGGCTCGACCGATTTCAAGAGGGTCAAACATTCTTCTCCGGACCCCGCTGTCTGCACGGCATAGCCTTGATCGGCGAGGCGCAGGGCAAATGCCTCCCGAATAGAGGCTTCGTCTTCTACCAAGAGTAGTTGCCAGGTCACGTTAGGTATCTCGTTTCATGGGCAGCCAGACCTCGACCATCGCTCCACTGCCTGGTGGGCTGGTGATCGTCAATTGTCCGCCGTGCCGCTCGACGATGTCATGGGTGATCGTCAGGCCTAGGCCGACCCCCTTCGCCTTCCTGCTTGTGAAGAAGGGCTCGAAGATGCGTTGCAAATCTTCTGGTTCGATGCCTTTCCCGGTATCAGAAAAGGTGACCGAAATGCCCGGGCCTTGCTTGTCCACGCGTGCCGCCGTGATCGTCAACTCTCCTCCATTCGGCATCGCATCAATGGCATTCATCGAGATATTGAGGAACACTTGCTGCAGATGGGCACGGGAGGCCTCGATCGATCCCACCTCCGGGATGAGCGTTCGGACGGTGATCTGTTGTTTCCGGAGATTGGGTTTGAGTAAGGTCAGCATATCATCGATGACGGAGAACAGGTCGCAGGGCTGGAGATCAAACGGGCGTGGACGAAGTTGGCTCAAATGAGATTCCAGAAGTTCATCGATGCGGGCCGCCTCGCGTGCGATCAGCGCGCAACGGTCTCTGGCGGCGCGAGGTAATTGTTCCTGTTCTGCGAGGTGCGTTGCCAGACTTCCGAGCCCGATCAACGGATTGCGGACCTCGTGCAAGATGCCTCCGGCCAGTTGCCCCACCAATTTGACTTGTTCGGCATGGCGGAGCGCTTCCAGCATCTGCTCCCGTTCGCTGAGGTCTGTGAGAATCGCCAAGTAGAATTGCGTCGTCCCGTCACGATCCTTAACGGGGCTGACGCTTTCCCAGACTAGAAACTCCGATCCGTCCTTCCTGCGATTGATGAAACGATCCACGAAGGCCAGTCCGGAGCGGATCGCTTGCCAGAGTCGATCGTAGAATTCCGGTGAAAGTTTGCCGGACCTCAAGATGGATGGTCGTTGCCCGAGTGCTTCGTCGCGACTCCAACCTGTCATCCGTTCCAAGGCCGGGTTCCATTCAAGGATACGGCCTTCGGTATCGGTGAGCATGATCCCATCCTGGGCCGACATAAACAAACGATGGTAGAGATCTCGCTGGGTATCGGCACGGCGTCGCCGTTCCAGCACCGTGGCCACGGTGTTGGCGACCGTACAGAGAAACTCGAGTTCCTTGACCGTGAAGTCGCGAACCGACTTGGAATGGGCGGTCATGGCGCCGTAGACCCGGTCCTCCACCAGCATCGGCACGCACATGCCCGCGATGCCTCCGTGCTCGGTCAGGAGTTTCGACGGTGTAAAACGGGTCTCCTTGCGTAGGTCTCGCACCACGACGGGGAGCCGCTCGCGGATTGCATAGCCCGCCTGTGAATGGGTTCCACCCTCAATCGTGAGTCTTCCGATGAGTTCTGGTTCAAGGCCAATGCCTGCGACGACGGCCAGGTGATCGTCAGATTCCCGAGGAACGAGAATCTTGCACAGTTCGACCTCGAGGGCCTCAGCAGTATGTTTCACGGCTTCATTCATCAACACGTGTGCCGGTGCATCGCTGACGGCGAGGGTGCCGATGCGACCCAGTACCGATTGAAAACGGGCAATCTGTGAGGCCTCGTGTACGAGCTCCATATGTTCGGTGACGTTCTGCACGATCAAAAGCACACCGGTTTCCCCATGGTACGGGACGACGTTGAAGCGGCATTCATACACCAATGGTTGACCCTGTCGATCGGCAAGTCGATAGGTCTTGCTCCCCCGGGTGCCGAGGGTTTCCTGGTTCCAGACGATGGCGTCGGCAAACAGTTGAGATCGTAACGTCGGAGAGTCAGGTGCAGACGGCGCCCTCGGTGCTTCGACGAGTTCTCCGAACTGCGCGTTTTCGAAAATGAGGAGCCCCTTGGCGATGAAGCAGAGCCCACCATCCAGACAATCGCTCACCCAGGCGAGGACTTCCGCAGCAGCCACTTCAGATTGGGCCGAGACCGGCGACTTCGACTGAGCGTGTTTGGCTGATGCCATCGTGAAACTCGCGGAGATTGATCTACGGACAGGCTCCCGAGAATCGGTACTGGAAGTAAACAGTATAGCGGCTTTATCTGAAGACCGTCGAGATTCTCCTGGGTTATTGAGACACGCTATCCCCTATGGGAAGGTGCAGCTGGCATCAAAGGTACGGATCAATATTCGCTACTGACCTTGCGTAGATTTGCAAAATAGTCACCGACAATAGCCTTCGCCGGTCGCTTGTTGGTCTGGGAATCCACGAGGTAGTGGACAACGCCGTGGACGGCCATCGCCACAAGCAGACCTTCGAATATTCCCACCTTATACACGAGGGCTCCGGTTAGGAAGGCGAGGACTATGGCGTAAGGGCCGTGGTGGGTCACGTGCATCAGCCCGGCAATCATCTTCCAGCCAGTGAACATCATCACGATGGCCACGGCAAACTTGGGCAGCAGTTCCAGGTATTGGGGGTTGAGGACAAAGAAGGTCACAACACATCCGATGACCAAGACGGAAAACTTTGTATAGGCACCCGCAAGTCGGTTGGTCGTGCTTTTCGCCAGGCCATCCAGATTGGTCATACCGCCAAAGAAGCTTGATCCTATATTGGCGATCCAAATTGCCAACAAGCTGTTATTGCTGTTGCACGTCCGCTTGAGTGGGTCGATTTTCTGGATGGCGGCGTTGCTCATGACCTGTTCGATCACGTCGATTATTGCGAGCATGGCGGCAAATCCAAAGACATAGATCAACGTGAGGGCACTATCAAAATGGGGAAGGGGAAGCGCCAGTGACAACGGCACATCCTCTACATGCAACATGGGTACGTGAACGAATTGAGCTAGGATGACGCCCGCAGCGATGATGACGAAATATGGAACGGCCGGTTGCACGTATCGAAATTTTGCGAACAAGTAGACAAACAGCCCAAGTCCAGCCACGGAAATGAGCACCATTTGAATGCGGGCCCCGTTAAAGAACGTATCAGCAGCTGCCAATTCAGCCGGGAGCTCATAGGTAAAGCCAAGAAACTTCATGGCGATTTTTAAGCCGATACCGGCTAACAACCCTTCTACAAGGTAGGTGGGCACGGCCAGCAAAATGTAGCGCTGCCAGTTAAACTTCCAGATCATGGCTTGCATGACGGCCGTCAGAAAGATCACGAAGGCCATATTTTCCATACCGAAAGTCGCCACGCCCATGGCCAATACCGGCGCCAATCCTGCGGCAATTCCAGGACAGCCGATAAAGTTGCCTGGTCTGATCCAGGCATTCATCCAACCGATCAAGCAGGCGAACGCCACGGTGGCGAGTCCCACTTTGTTGGGATAGTCGGACATCATGGCGATACCCACCGACAACGGGATGGCCATCACGCCGGTAATCAACCCGGCTGCGATATCACGACCGACATATTGAGCCTGAAACGCGGCAGACTCGATTGCGGCCATTGTTTGCAATGGTCCGGTATAAGCCTTATTCTCGGTCACCGAATGTGACCGGGATGTAGTCACAATTGACATGCCGTCCATGGCACTACCCTCCAAGGATTCAACTACTCATTGAAGAACGACGAGCTACTCGCGCCATAGCCATCAGCAAGAACCAGGCCGATGCCATTCCAATGTAAGTACATGTAAAAAATGAGAATTTATAAGCCGTCTCTCGATGTTGATCTCTGTGATTGGTGATCGCACGGCGACTCGTGTGTCGGCACACGGCTGGTGCACCGGCGCACGCGGAGGATATGGGAATGGATAGGCTAATCTTGCTGTGGGTCAGGCTGTTTGACGGTCAACTAAGCGTAGACGGCCATCACTCCGCTTACTGATACGATAATTCATGGGGTCTCAGCCGCATCAAGCCTTTCTCGAGTTAGAGTGAGAGTAAGGCGTTTGTTATTGCATCTATATCCTGTGTTGCCAATCGCAAATATTGCTATAGGTGGGGTAGAGCTGGATCCCATCTGGCCCGTTTCCCTTCTGTTTGAAGGAGATGCGAACACCATACGCATCAAGTGTATGACACATCGAACCGAAAAATATCAGGTGTTGAGCTTCATGGGGACTGATGGGCGGGCAGACCTTCAATGGGACGTGTATTACTCGCGTTCAATCGGTTTATCCTGTTCCTCTACTTGATCACTCAGTTTGTGGGTAGTCATGCCGAGGCCCAGACTCCAGCAGCCCTGCCTTGGACAATGGGTGCACCTCTCGAACGGCAGTTCTTCAGCGCAACCGGTCCTCACGCTCCCGCTGAAGTATTTCACACGACGATTGCCTCGAACGTGATGTTCCCTTCCGTCCCGACATCACGCCTTCGAGATCTCACTCCAGACAGTCAACGCCCTCGGATCGAACAGTTGTTGGCGACAACGACGCTATTGAGCGGACGGCTGTCTGCTGAAACGGAGGTTGCACAGAGCCCGACGGGAATGGCATGGGGTTCATCATTGATGGAGAATGCCCGGACTGATGTTTCGGCACGCATGTTCCGGATCGGCGTGACTGGTTCCGAAGGAAGTCTACGGTATGGAATGACCTTTCGACAGGCAGGACAGGGATTTCTGATGGCCCCTGACAGGGCTAATCGAGAGGTGTGGAGTGAGTGGAAAGCAGGATGGGTAACGTTTCGGAACGCCGTCGGTCAAACCTGGAACAATATTGAAGGGGAACCGACTCGGTCTCGATTTGAACAAACCTATGGGCGAGCCGGATTGGTTCTTGCCAAACCGTCGTGGCCGGAAGTGAGCGTGACCTATGTGAGGAATTCGCTGAGCAGTATGTTCGACCCGATTGGGGTTGCGCCACAGCGTACCGCCAACCATGGGATCGAAGGGGCAATGTCGTTTCATCGAACGAGCTGGGACCTGAGGATTGCATCCAGCTACACCTTGGCAAGCGACCTGCTCTCAGGAGACGCAGATAGTGCCATCAAGGCACAGACTCTTTCGGCCGCGCTTCGTCCGATCAATCGGCTGATGATCACACCCGTTTTCACCTATCGCCAAGAATCTCGACCCCGATCCGGTGTCCGTATCGAGAACCCTGGCGCGTCTCTTGTCGTGAGTTATGAGCAAAGTCCCGATCTTCGATTCAGTACGGTGGGCAACTACGGTAGCTCTCGGTCTTCCGATGGCCTTATTAATATTGAGACGCTTAGGTGGAAGGGAATCATGGACTGGGCGCCGTACACCTCATCAGAATGGACCACGAAGATCGCGTTCGAAGCCGGCTACAATCGATTGAGTAATCGCGTCTCACGATCCAACGATCTCGAGGATATCTCTGGGCTGGTTCGACTCGGCATTGTGGCTCCCTAAGGTCGACCACGATACTTGGGGGGCATGGACATCGTCCAACGAAAATTCTGCCGACACCTCACGACCTGGAGAAATCCCGCTTCACCAGTCTGAGAATCAATCCCTCCGGTCTATAAACCACCAGGACAGGCTCCGACGAGCATGCGGCGACTCATGGCTTGAGGGGAGAACTGAGTGAAACCGGTTGTCCGGGTTGTTTGGCTCCTTGTGATGTGACCTGAGCGGAGAGGCCAGCCGACACGAATGGGGAAATCATGATCTCCACTCGTCGGTTTTTACTCCTGCCTTTGGTGGTCTCGTTGGTCGCGATAGGCCTCGTATCTGCGTAACCGACGGCCTTGACTCGACCGCCTTCCACTCCACCGTTGATCAATGCTTGGCTGGCATGTTCGGCCCGTGCTTGAGAAAGTTCGCCGTTATCGCGAAAGGTTCTTTGCGGGTCGTTCTTGACCGGTATGCTATCGGTATGTCCCGACACCTCGATGCTTTGATAGCTGAACTTCTGCAAGATGGCACCAATCTGCTCTACTAAGGAAGCGCCTTCCGGAGTCATGGTGGCTTCTCCTGAGGCAAATAGTCCCCCGCTGGCTAACGTGAGCGTCAGCGTATTTCTCCGCTGCTCCAAGGCCACACGACCTTTCTTGATGTCATTTCCGAGAGAGCTGGACAGAGTCTGAATGACTTTTGAGAAGTCGCTCTGTACAGAATCGGCCAGTTCCGTACGAGTCGATTTGTTCGGGAGCAGGTTGGTTACGGACAAATCAGGATCTGGTGGCAGCTCGGTGGATGCGCTCTTGGAGTCGGACTTGTCCTCTGATGCGGCAGCAGCGTCGTCTCGTTGAGACAATTTATGTTCGAGGTCCGCGAGCGACTGTTTCGCGCGTGTCAGCTCTTCTGTTCGGGTCGTGAGTTGTGGGGTCAATTCCTCGATCTTGTGACTGGCCTGCTGGAGGTCGTCTTTAGCTTTTGTGAGCTCTTGGTCTTTTCCTGTCAATTGCTGTTCCAATTCGGTGACTCGACTGGTGGCCTGAGTGAGCTGCTCGGCTTGAGTCGCCAGATCACTTTTGAGCTTGGTACCTTCCTCGACGGTGGATCGAAGCGTGGCGATTTCTTGGTCTTTGGCACCGAGCCGCTGTTCGAGTTCACCGATTCGTCGCTTGGCATGTTCCAGATTGCTGATGGCGAGTTCTCGCTCCAGCTCATCAATTTGCTGTTTGGCTTCCCGGAGACTGTTCCTCAGTACGTTCACGTCTTGGGACGTTTCAGTCTGTGAAAGATCTTGATCGCGGAATGCCTTCTTGGATTGCTCTTTCTGAGTGAGCCGCTGCTTCTCGGCGCTCAGTTCCTTCTCTTTTGCGCGCGATTGTTGCTGCTTGTCTTTTTCTCCCTTTGCGATCTGGATCGACGATGGGGCATTCTTTTGAATTGAAGACTCATCGCGGACAGAGGCGTAACGAACCGTATGGTCACCGCTGGTGTGTAAGACAGCCTCCATGCTCGCCGGGTTGACAGAGAACATGGTGGCGGTTGAGACAAGGGCCAGAGCTGGTACGTTCATGGTAGGCCTCGTTTCCCTTAGAGATAATGTCGTGTGGCTACACCACCGGCGACTTCAGGGCTAAAGCCTACCGGGGGCATCGCGATTCTTTCATTCTCCAGCTGCGTCATCACTGCTCACACGGATGTAAGGAAGGAGAAAATGGTATCTCTTTCTCGAATCACTTTGCAACCCGGGATAGGGTGGGGCTTCTGCCGGTAAGGAGGTTCGGAACGATTAATCGACCGGGTAGAGCGAATCCCGAGTGAAGATTCGTCTCTCTCGCTCGGTGACAATCCCCGAACATCGATAGCCTTCGCGATCAAAGAACGGAAAGAGAAATCGGAGGGGATTGGAGTCTAATTGGACGCCGTCTGGGTTGAGTCGCATGTTTCTTTCGCGTGCTTCCAGCTTGAGATTCAGAAAACAGCCTTCTTTCGAGTACCCGCTTGCAGTGACTCGTTGCGGCTGACTCGGGTCCTCTGCGGTCTTCTTCGGCTGTGACGTACAGGCCACCATGAATACCGAACAGGCTATGTACAGCACTGTGAAGTGAATCTTCATGGAAAGCCAGAATCTTCGACCGGGGCAGATGGCTGCCATTTCCGCGTACGGCTCGAAAAATAAAATCTCGACCGATACTCGACCTGGATACGTGCTCACATGCACGATGATGGATGGTGCATAGATAAGCCACGAGATTGTCGGAGAAAACCAGGGAAACTGTCAACGGCAGAAGACCTCTTTGATCCGTCCCCACGTTCTGTGGATAAATATGTGGATAACTCACATTTCCGAATACCAGATTCGTCTAGGGCCTGTTCATTCACCAAATTGCCTATTTATTAGGCGTCCGCCTTGCGGTCTCAGTGCCACAACTAATAGGGGTTTGCACGATTCTTTTCAGTAGTTTCGCACATTTAGAGCTGTACTATCATGGCATGGCAGGCAGTATCTGGAATAGGAGGGTATCAATGCAACCATTCAGGAGACTATCCACAGGATCGTTGGGTTTCTGTGGATCGGCAGCCAAATAGGCATGACTAGAGCGACGTTTTGATCTGTCAAGAGCCGGTTGAAAAAAAGGACGGTCAGAGAGGCATTGTTGATAGAGCTGATTGGCCGGGACTGGCGCTACTTTTTCCTATAGACATTGAGCCCAACTTTCTCTTGTCGATCTGGAATCGTCACGTTTCCCTCCGTTGACGCGATGATAATCGTCTTACCGGTTGAGGATGGCCCGAACTCCTTGGATAGATCGACACGAATCGTCAGCATCGTTCCTTCGACAGTCATCTCGACATTTTTCATGATGGTGCACGTTCTCCTTTCGCTTATTGCCCCGCAACCGGCGGAGCTGTGACATCGGTGTGATTCCAGGTCACGAAGATCAGCACGGTATACTGATTGTAAAATGCCCGTCCGACCAGCTTGGGTGTTGAACCCAGAAACTCTCCGGTCCGATTATCGTAAAAGTCCAAGTGGAGCCGAGTATAGCCGCTTTGGTTTTGTCGCTTGTAGAGGGTGAGTTCGGGGAGCGAGAACGGAATCAACACGCTCTGCACCGGTGGCATCCCGACAAAGATGCTTCCTTGCATAGTGCCGAAGGACTCCACCATCACGCGAACCAAATACGGCGACTCGGTGTCTCGGGCTGAGACCCGATAGCCTCTGCGTCCCAACTCAGCGGCCACGAGGTCCCGCACATAAAAAATGTCGCGCGATGGACGGTCGATCGCGCCGAGGTCCGCGTTGGTCATGCGAAGCCGAGATCGATCACTCTCCAGCCCCGTCGCATCGACATCGACATTGACCCCTTCCGGCAAGTGAACGATGAAATTGATGAGGGCCTGTTCCACCGCTTGGGTCAAGAGGACTTGCTCCGCAGCCGTCCGAGGGGTGCGCGATATTTCTTGCTCAAGTGCACACCCCGTAGTCACGGTTATCACGATCAAGGAAGTAAAAAAAGAGATCTTCATAGAAGTCAGGGAACCCCACGGGTATAACAGGGAAATGCTAGTCATGTTCGAGGAGGAATGCAACAAGGACGGGCAGGGAACGATTCATGATGTGTCGTGGGAGGTTACCGCTGTGGAAGGAGTGGGACAGCCGTGATCCTATGCTTGTTGGTACGAACGTCCGTCACGCTGAGGATGACCTCGCGTGGCTGCGGCCCCCAGCTTTTAAACGAAATATGGGTCGCTGCTTTTCCCTCGTTATGAGACACGACCAGATCGGCCCCTGTTTCGACATCGTAGGCCTTCACCCGCCGGTAACCGCTGGCCGGGGTGTAGTCGCAAACAAGCGTTTGACTATCAGCCGACCAATGGAATGCGGACACCTCCCCTTCCGTGATAACGTCGATCTCTTGAATCACCATCGTCGCAACGTCCAAGAGGCCTATGAGCGCGTGATGGTCAACCGTGGAAAATGCTGCATGTCGCCTGTCTGGCGAAAGACGAACGTGGTCGAATCCTTGTGGACGGAAAAAAATCCCGGGAGCGATAGTGGATCCAGATGGCAAGTCCTGCAGCCTCACACGAGCAGGTGGAGCCTGACCGGTGGACGTCACAAGAAGAACCTGCCGATCGGACGAGAGGTCGACCGATGGGAAAGCTGAGAGGGAAGGTGTCCCGCAGCCTAGCTCAAGTCCACAAAGGATCAGTAGACCCAGCGTATAAGAATGCCCGAGTCCTACAGTGGCGGGCTGCGGTATATCACAAACCTGGAATCGGTCGTTCTGTCGCGCCGGCCCAGAAGTAGTTGCCATCAGAGTCCTTATACCAGTGGGCATTGCCGTTCACGGTCAGTCCGTTGCTCGTCCAGCCTTGATACTGTAGTTTCTTCCCCCGCCTGATCGTTCGGACAACAGGAACGGTGGTTGTCGGTGCCTGTCCGCGAATATTCATGTCGACACAGGTCTTCACGATACCGGGTTTCTTGACGAAATTAAACGTGGCCGAATCCTGTTGGATCTCCTTGACCATGTCGATGAGCTGGTCGAGATCCACTTCAAAACCCGGACAGGTCTTGTCGGAACGAATTTCTCGATGGCCGATGATATGATCCCGATCACAAGGAATTGACCACCGTCGACAAATTTCATCGATCAACTTGGCGCTGGCGTCGTACATCGCATCGGGCCAGGGCGCGTCCGCCCGTCCTTCGTGCTCGAGGCCGATCGTATACCAATTCGGATTCACATCGGGCTTCAGCAATCGCCACGTCGGAGCGACCATGCGTCCGGCATGCCACGCCGTGTCACTTTCGCCGACATACTGGTGAATCTCACCGGCTTTCCCGATTCCATAATGGGCCGACACGCCGGACTCTTCACTCTTAAACCAAGCGTCGGTGCCCTTGAGCGTGCCTTCCATAATGTGAATCACGATTGCCTCGGGTTTGTAACCCTCCCGCCCCTTATCTCTGTTGGGACTTCCAATCCACTGGGTCGCCATCGGTGTCCTCCTTGAACGTTCATATAGTCATACGAATCTATAGGTCGATGTCAATCCATGCAGGGTCATGGTCGCTGCCATCACCGGTATGTTTCGTACGTCGGTCGATTGTAGGATTTGAAATTCGGTTGGCGAGCGACGGGCTCACCCAGATGTGATCGAAGAGTTCGTAACGAGGAAACTCCTCTCCGGGTGGGTTGAAGCGATGTGTCCATGATTTTGACTGCGGGCCAGGCCCTTGCCCCGGGGTTTCTGCTTTCGCTGGTCTTGTTTCCGCAGGGTGTTCAAGCGAGTTGATCAGTGGCTGGTTGTCGACCGAGAGCATGGGCGCAAGAAATTCGGAATGAGGCGGATCGTTCATGTCGCCGGCCAAGATGAACCGGCTATTTGGCCGCTCCATCTTGGTTAAGATAGTCGAAATCATCTCAGCCTGTCGCTTGCGAGTATTGTCGGCATTGATGGCCCCCTGAACAGGGTCTTCCCCAGGGGTAACAAAGTGGCTCTTCAAATGGGTATTGTAGATTGTGAAGAGTTTATTGCCGTTGTTGTCCAAGATCTCTGTTTGAAGGAGATCTCGACTGAACACGCGGCGATTCGGCACATCCGGGTGCACGGCGGTTTGGTGAGAAACGATGGTTCCGATCGGAAGCTTCGAAAGGATCCCCACATCGATAAGTCGCTGATCGTTTCCCTCAACGAGCGCGATGTGCGAATAGAGATTTCCTAAGTGCTCCCTGTTGAACTGCCTGAGAATTTCGATATGCTCGACTTCCTGGACGGCCAGAACATCAGCATCGATGACCTGTTTAATCCGTCGGGCGATTTCGTTTCTCTCACTGAAATCCTTCTCCCGCACCAATCGTCCAGCGAATGTACGGGCTGCAAAATGATTCTGTTCAAACGTGAGTGTAATGCCACCCGTACCTTCTGGAGGTATGGCATCTACCTCACCTTGAAAATTGAACCGTGAAAAGAGATTGTTGAGATTAAACGTTGCCACCCGAATCATCATGGTTCCTCCATGCTCCTGGGCTTTTGGGAATTCGTCTGAGAAAAGACTCCGTGGCTAGTAGCTACACCTTGTCTTGGTTCATGTCCAATGCAACGATTATGCAATGAGCAGACCTCTCCAATTGCCATGCAGTTTATTGGGTTATGTGGAGTTCAGCTGACTTCTGGCTACATGGGTAGTATTCAAACAGATACGGATCGAATCTTATTCGATACAGTGCTAGGAGGAGTACGGCGTGGGCCACATTGTTAGGCGTGACCATTCTGACACAAGCGGGAAGCATCTGATGGATTCGACAGGGAGATCTCTATCGAGATCCAGCCAACGAAGATGGTTGGAATTCGACCATTTAACATGCATGATCTCCGACTCGGAGGCATCCTGGAACAAGAAAAATCATTTCAACGAAATAAAGAGCTCTTTGTTCACCGGCAGCAGCCTGGTCCCATGCTTGGAGGTGTGTGGTACTTCCACTCAAGACACGCTGTTGCCGTAAGTAATTGATTTCATGAAGTACCCCTGAGTATAAGGGCTCGCCATTGCCTCGACCTGGTACAGTGATAACCTGCACTGATACCCGATCCGCCCGCTTTCAAAAAACCTTCCCTTCGAAGAATTTCCTCAACACTCTGGTCATTCAAAAATACGTCGGCCAAATCCTCTCGAAAACTTCTACAACCAAGTGACGAGTCACCGTGCATATCAGACCTCATTGCAGGCTGAACGTAGGGCTAGTCGGACCGGCTCGGATTTCCGCGCCGGTCCGGTTGAACACTGGCTAGATGACCAGACTCATTACGCGGTGAGAAGCTGATAGAGAGTAGTCACTCCATTCGCTCCGATCTTGTCTGCCTCATCGGCAGGCGACCAACTGCGATTAGAACCGAGAAAAGAACGTGAATCGAGTTCAAGAAGTCCAATAATGACTTCTGCAACGAAACGTGCGCCCACCGGTCCCAACCCTTCACCCTTTGAAAACTTCTTCTTGCCTTGTGTCCCCTCGTCCATTCGTCCGATAGCTTTCCCTTCAGCAAGGATGTAAAGCCAGAATGGTGTTGCCTTCGGGAGCCCAAGCTTGTCACCAGCCTCTCGAACTGTCGAGATCATCTGGTTAGTTATCTCATCTGCGCCGGCAGCAATCATCGCCGACGCGATTTGCTCCCCGGAAGGGATAAGGAAGCTCTGAGCACGAAGGAGGTTGCGTACGGCGAGTGATCGTTCGAATGCAGGAACTGTCGGTGGTAAAAAAGGCAGATTGAGAAGCACTTTTGCCAGTTTCGTATCCACTTCACCAGCCCGCGCAAATTGACCATTGCCACTATCGAGCAACGCAGCCCACTCAACCACCTCACCAAGGCTGGTAACGGGCTTGAACCCAGTTCCAAGAGTCGGTCCGAACACATCATGTTGAGGTCCGTTTGGTTTGACTTTGAATTTTTGCGGGATCATGGTGTGGCCGAATCGATAGGCGGCGGTGGCAAACTCGATAGGAATGAACGGCTCATGGACTCCTATGCATTCAGGCCGGTAAATCTTTCGGCCATTCGCGAGAATGTCATCAACAATCCAGTTCCCGCAGATGGTTCGCAGAAAATCATTCACCACGATCCATTGGTAGTGCCAGGTTACGATGCGGCGCGCTTCTTGAAAAAGCTGAGTGCCGGTAGGTGCGTTCGGTTTTGCGGCTACGATGCCCAGGACAGCGTTGTGGAAACGCAAGAATCCCAGTTGAAGTTGAGAGATGACCCGGTTCTCGTCGTTTCGAGGGTCGCCGATAATTGCTGTGCCTTTCGGTGTTCTAGGTAGATCATGATTCCGCAGGTCGTTAGGATCGCTTGGGTCCGCATAGTCTGAACCGGTAAGTAGTTTCGATGCTCCGTCATAGAGATAGGGGTGCGATCCTGGGCCGTCCCCATACACGCAGTCCAAGTCGAGGGTTGGCGTACGCACATTCTCCGTTCCTGCGGGATCGTTCGTGGCAGTTAGAGAGGAACTGTCATCTAGAGTAATATCGTGGTCGATGAACTGCCCGAAGAAGATCAGACCAGCAGGGACCTTGTTCGTTAGATTGGGGGCGCCCTTATCCTCCATCTTGCCGCCAACCTTGCCGATCTCATGGAGAATCAGTGGATCGACATACAGTGGTGGTAGATCTGTGAAGAGGCGTGCGAAACGACCGGGTCGAAATTGATTATGGGCGCATAGGTGATCTAGCCCTTTGAAAGGAAGCAAACCATGATGCTTGTTGGCCACTTGATCCTCCTTCGGTTAAAGTCACATTCTCGTAGCATCTAGCCGGTGTTGGAACTGAACCTTTACTTTAGTTCAGTGAATGCAAAGCGCCTTTGACAATCTCGTAAGCCTCAACCGTCCAATTGTTTCAATAGGTGAACCACTCAGGGTTCCGCGAAGAGCTCGAGGTATGTTCCATTTAATCTCCCAAACTTGCCTGAAAAAGATATCGGTAACATCTGAGGTGGCCCCGGAATAACAGACACGTGAATTACGTACCAGCCTCCTGCTGCTCAAACTCTTCTGGGCTGCGATAGCCGAGCGCCTGATGGAGGCGCTGCCGGTTATAGAACACCTCAATATATT
>JBFWZD010000009.1:0-150465 GCA_050185705.1 Nitrospira sp.
CCGTAGGCCAGGCCCAGACTCAAGGTCTCACGTTCTTCCGCAGTCACGTGTCGATAGAATCTCGTGTCCATAGCAACACCATAGCCCCTCGGGGCTGGCAGTGTTGCACTTGGAGTTAGAACTCAAGTCCTTAAATTTAGCCAACTTGCCATTATTCATAGCTGGTCTATATTTTGCCTTAGTCTATCTCAGCAAATCGGCGATGGCCATCGCTGTGTCATAGATTCGTGTTTCCATCTCTCCTGATAAACGGGATTGAGTGGGAAGCGAAGAATGCAATTAGAGGAGATGTATGATGCGCTCTCGAACCATCTGTTGTGCCGTCCTTGGCATTGTCGGGCTCGTGTCCAGCAATGTTGCGGATGTTTTCGCCGCTGAGGATTTAGGAAAACGAAACAACTTACGCGTGACAAAACCTGCACGTCCTCAAAACCCTGACGATTCGTTTGGCCGAATGTTCCCAGGACTACTTCCCTACGCGCCGGCCACGAATGAAGCCAGAGAACTGGCTCAGAAAGTGGGCGTCAAGGGTGGGGTGTGCGACGCTCAGGATCTTCTTACTGATCCGATCCAGTCGATTGTCAATCCGACTGTCCATAGCCCAAACAATCATGACAATCCGAATATGACGGCCGGGGTGACGTTCTTCGGTCAATTCCTCGATCACGATATGACCCTCGCGTTGAAAGCTCCGATCAACGAGCCGACTGACCCCAGGCGAACCACCAATTTTCGGTCTGCCGAGCTTGATTTGGATAGCCTCTATGGTGAAGGCCCCGATAAATCACCGGAACTCTACGATACCAGTTCCGGCGACATCAAATTCAAGGTTGAGGAAATTCCCGGGTCAGCGACCGTGTCTCGAGGAGGCAAAGTCCGCTTCGATCTTCCGCGTGATGCGAACAACAACGCCATCATGGGGGACAGCCGGAATGATGAAAACATCATCGTCAGTCAATTCCATCTGGCGATGTTGATGTTTCACAATGCGGTGACCGATCAAGTCCGGAAGGATCCAGCCTTTGCAACTCGTTCTCCAAAGGACGTGTTCACTGAGGCGCAGCGTCAGGTGCGCTGGCACTACCAATGGATCATCGTCAATGAATTCTTGCCGCAGACGATCGGACAAGGACGAGTGAACGAGATCCTGCGGCAGGGTCCGCGCTTCTATAATTTGAACGACCGTTCCCGGGACAGGGACTTCCGTTCGCGCCGGCAAGACCCCTTGATCCCAGTAGAATTCGCCGTGGCCGCCTACCGGTTCGGTCATTCCCAGGTCCGGCCGAGTTATCGAATGAACTTCGGAGCCTCCCCTGGCAACGAGTTCTTCGCCTTTATCTTTGATGACTCAGCCGATCCCAACCATCCCGACCCCAATGATATGCGTGGCGGCAAGCGAGCGGCCCGTCGATTCGTCGATTGGCAGACCTTCTTCAAGTTGGACAATGTGAACTTCCGTCCCAACAAGCGAATTGACGGCAAGATCTCGTCCCCTCTGTTCCTCCTTCCTGGACAAAGAGGGCCGGCTCCGGGGCTCCCAACCGATGGACCCCAGTCCCTGGCCTCTCGAAATCTCGCGCGTCACGTGAACTTTGGGATCCCTTCAGGACAAGCCATTGCTCGCGTGATGGGAGCCCGTGTTCTGACGCCAGAACAACTCTCAGAATTTGCGCAGTTCAATATGCAGGACAATACGCCGCTCTGGCTCTATATCCTGAAAGAAGCCGAAGTTCTTGAACAGGGTTTGCGCCTAGGCCCAGTAGGAGGCCGAATTGTCGGCGAAGTCTTTATTGGACTTCTAAAAGCTGATAAAGACTCCTACCTATCTGCGAACAGAAACTGGAGGCCGACGCTTCCGTCCACGAAACGGGGAGCCTTCGAGATTACTGATTTACTGAAGTTTGCCGGTGTGGTGCATCCGCTTCAGTAGATCGTGCCTCACGACTTCGATGGGTACCTTCGTTCAGGGGGTACCCATCGAATAGTGATAGATAGTCACGGATTCTCTGTGAGGTCTGATCCTGTGCGATCTGCACAGCAGTCACAACCAGCGGCACGAGTGTCATAGTCGACCACCCCGCCCCGGCGATCGAGCTCAATTAGGCAACAGTCATCAAGCATCCGCTTGAGCTGTTTGCGCCCCCGTTGCACACGGGATTTCATGCCGGAGAGCGAGATACCCATTTGTTCGGCCGCCGCTTGCTGCGTCAGCCCATCGATCTCAACGAGCGTGATCGCATCTCGATAGTCCTGTGACAATTGCTCAATCATCGGACGAAGGCAACAAGCAAGCTCGGCACGAGGCTCAGTCCCACCGTCATCAGGGTTCCGTTCCGAACGAACTGGAGCTTCATGGAGTAGTTCGAGTTCCGAACTCAACCCCGCTGGAAACTCCCGCTCTCTTCCCGGTTTCCGATAATGATCGATGATCGCATTCCTCGTGATCTGATAGACCCACGAGACCAACCGCTGTGGATCGTTCACCGAGTCGATCTGCCGATGGACCCGCACAAAGACCTCCTGCAGGATGTCGTCAGCATGTCCCTGATCGTTCACTCGTTTGGCGATGAAGGCACGAAGGCCATCATGCATGAGTTGCCACAGTTCTTCTGTCGTCTTGGTCACAATGGCCCCTTGAGTCAGCAGCTCGGTACTGTATCGCGCCAGATTATGCGCCGCAAGTAGCAGGCTCATGAGCACCTCCCTTCTTCGGCACGCAACAGCCGGTTTGGCTTAATTTTCCCGTCACCTCTAATTGCTCGTGAACGGTAAAGATCTCCCACGCATTGCCGTCTGGATCGGTAAACCAGAGTTTATCCTGTCGCGCAAAGCAACAGGCGACGTTATCCTCGACTCGTTCAAGTATCCCTTCATGTTGCAATCGAGCCTTCCAGTCGGCAATCTCCTGGACCGTCTCGACCTCGATTCCCAGGTGATCCACGGTACTGACCGCTCCGGTCGAGGACACCAGAGAAAAGTTCAGCGCCGGGGTCGCGAGATCAAACTTCGCATAATCGGCCACCTGCTTCTGCGGCTTGATGCCGAACACCTTTTCGTAAAATGCGACCGACTTCGATACATCTCGCACATCGAGTGAAATATGGGGACGCATGGGACACCTCCTTCTTGTAGAGTGGCGGGTTATTCCGCACTCATCTCTATAGACGGAAGTGGTTCACAAAAGACGCAACTGCCATATGGATACGCACGGTGTCGATCAGAGGGCTCGCTCGTCGACTGTGTCGCCGGAGTGAAGAGGACACCAATGAGGCGCGTGATCGGATGTCAGCAGATCGCTTGGTTCTTTGACGGCCCTCGCACGGGGCGTTCCAATTTGGAACGCCCTGTGGGGAGTGGCAAGTCTTACAGCAGGATGTCGGTGCCGGTGCCGCCGACGGAGAGCCCACGTATGCCGACCAACTGAATCTCGAACTCCGCTACTGCGTCTGCATCGACATTGCCGTACAGGACGCCCCCGCTGTACCACAGCGTGCCGGCCCCGCCGGGCGTGGCGCCGCGCCACTGAAACGCCTGGTTGCCCGTGACCAACGTATTGGCATCGATATCCCGCAGATCGATCTGATCGCCGAGCGCCGTGCCCGCCCCGGCAAACTCGGTGATGACATCGCGGCCTGCGCCGGCCGGGCTGTCGCTCACCGCGTTGTAATCGAAGCGGTCGTTCCCCAGGCCGCCGTTGAGGAAATCGGCTCCGCGCCCACCGGTGAGGGTGTCGTCACCATTATTACCGTAGAGACTATTATTCGCGGCATTGCCCGTGAGGGTATCGTTGAAATAGGTGCCGAATAGGATCTCCACCTGACTGAGGGTATCGCTCCCCGCCCCCCCGGTGTTTTGAGCGCCGGTCAGGGCCAGGTTCACCCGGACGCCCGCCGTGGCGTTGGCATAATTCACCGTATCGGTGCCAGCTCCGCCGTTGAGTGTGTCGTTGCCGTTGCCGTCAAAGAGGTGGTCGTTGCCGTTGCCGCCGATGAGCTGGTCATGGCCATTCACTCCAATCAACGCGTCATCGCCATCTAGCCCGGCCAGCACGTTATTGGCGTCATTGCCGAAGATAGTATTATTATTCTCATTGCCTGTCCCATTGATGGCAGCTGCTCCGGTCAGGAAGAGGTCCTCAATCCCGAATCCCATGGTATGGGTCGCGGAGGCGTACACCCTGTCATACCCGCCCAACGCATCATTCGAGTCCTCGCTTGTCTGATCGCCCGTGTCGTCCACGTAATAGATATCGTAGCCGGCCCCGCCGAACATGCGATCGGCCCCGGTTCCCCCGTCTAAGACATCATCCCCCTCCCCACTGCTCAGATAATCGTTGCCGGCGCCGCCGAAGAGCTGGTCATGGTCAGTACCGCCATGGAGACCATCGTCGCCGATCCCGCCGCTTAACCGGTCGTTGCCGGAATCACCGACCAGGACATCGTTGCCGACGCCCCCGTAGAGCCGGTCATTTCCCCCGAAGCCATAAACGGTATCGTTCCCACCCGTGCCAGGATAGCTTAGGAGGTTGCCGTCCTGATTCAAGATGTCGTCAAAGTTGGTGCCGTTAATCACGTCGTTCTTGGGTGTGCCAGGAATGTTTGCCATATCAATCTCCCCTGTCTGTGCGGGACCGGATCATTCCGGTCTCGGTAGCTGAGGAGGAGCAGCGCTCATCTGGGTCGCCGCTCTCCTCATGTATCAGTTCTCGTTCGCTGGGTGCAGCCCTCCGCCTTACAGCAGGATGTCGGTGCCGGTTCCGCCGACGGAGAGCCCACGTATGCCGACCAACTGAATCTCGAACTCCGGCGTCGCATCCCCATCGATGTTGCCATGCAGTACGCCCCCGCTGTACCAGAGCGTGCCCGCGCCGCCGGGCGTGGCGCCGCGCCACTGAAACGCCTGGTTGCCCGTGACCAACGTATTGGCATCGATATCCCGCAGATCGATCTGATCGCCCAGCGCCGTGCCCGCCCCGGCAAACCCGGTGATGACATCCCGGTTCGTGCCAACCAGACTCTCGCTGACGCCGTTGTAATCGAAGCGATCATTCCCCGCGCCGCCGTTCAGCTGATCTTTCCCGCTGCCGCCCGTAAGCACGTCGTTGCCGTTGCCGCCATACAAGCTATTATTACCGGCATTACCTATGAGGGTGTCGTTAAAGCTGCTGCCCGTCACATTCTCCACCTGACTGAAGGTATCAATCCCTGCACCCACGGTGTTTTGAGCGCCGGTGAGGGCCAGGTTCACCCGGACGCCTGCGGCCACGGACTCATAGTTCACCACATCTATGCCAGCCCCGCCGTTCAGCACATCATCGCCGCTGTTGCCATCGAGCAGGTCATTGCCGTCGCCACCGAAGAGCAGGTCATTGCCGGTCCCACCGTTAACCGCATCATCGCCCTCCAGCCCGGACAGCACGTTATTGGCGTCATTGCCGTAGATATGATTATTCAGCTCATTGCCCGTGCCATTGATGGCCGCCGCGCCTGTCATGTATAAATTCTCGATCCCAAAACCCAAGGTATGGGTCACGGAGGAGTACACCTGGTCGCGCCCGCCCAGCGCATCGTTCGTGGTCTCCTCCGCCGCATCACCCACGTTGTCCACATAATAGGTATCACTGCCGGCCCCGCCGTACATGGGATCGGATCCAGTCCCTCCGTCCAGACTATCGTTGCCATCACCCCCGCCCAGATAATCGTTGCCCGCCCCGCCGAACAGCCGGTCATGGCCAGAACCGCCATGGAGACCATCGTCGCCTACCCCGCCAAATACTAGGTCATCGCCGCTACCACCTTGCAGTGCATCGTCGCCGGCGCCTCCGTAGAGCCGGTCATTTCCGCCGTACCCCAAAATGGTGTCGTTCCCACCCGTGCCAGGATAGCTCAGGAGGTCGCCCTCTTGGTTCAAGATGTCATCAAAGTTGGTGCCGAAAATCGTATCGTGGGTGGGTGTGCCAGGAATGTTGGCCATGATCGTCTCCTTTATGTGTGTGGCGGGCCGGACCATCCCGGCCACGGTTGTCCCTGATGTGGAGGGATTAGTGCCTCAGTCGGCCATCCCCTCCTCCGTGATGCAGACCCGCTGTCTCACTGCATGGTCTGCATGACTCGAGAGCGTCGTTGATGCTCCACTCGTTTCTATAGACGGAGGAGGTCGGAAAAGGACGCAAGTAAGGAAAGGAAGGGCTGAAGATTTATTCGCGAGGTCTAGCCGATGATCTCACGGATGGAGTCTGACTCTTTGCTCGCGTTTTGGCAAAACAGCCGTTGAGATGGTCGTCAACCATACCCACCGCCTGCATAAAGGCATAGATGATCGTGCTTCCGACAAAGCGGAACCCACGTTTCTTGAGGTCATTCGAGAGTGCGTCGCTCTCCGGGCTCGTGGCCGGGACGTCAGCCATTGTTCGGCGGATATTCAGCTTTGTCGTCCCGCCAACAAACTGCCAGACATACCGATCGAACGTGCCGAATTCTTTCTGCACAGCCAGGAACGCCTGTGCGTTTGTCACCGCCGCATCAACCTTCAATCGATTTCGTATGATGCCGGGATCATGCAATAGCTGCTTCTTTTTCTTGGCGGTGAACGTGGCGACTTTGATGGGATCAAACCCGGCAAACGCCTTTCGATAGTTCTCGCGTCGCTTTAAGATTGTGTCCCAACTCAGGCCGGCTTGCGCTCCTTCGAGTAGCAGCATTTCAAAGAGCCGACGATCGCGATGAACTGGCTTCCCCCACTCCTTGTCGTGATAGCGGATCATATGAGGCTTGTCCCCGGCCCAGGAGCAACGAGTCTTGGGATTCTTTCGGATTGGCATCACACAGCCTTTCGACTACTCAATCTTCTCCGACTCTACCGCCGAAACGCATCCTTACCCTTGACCACATCTTCCAACATCTTGTCGGCTAGCTTGCCTGCCTTCCAACGGCGGTACCGTTGGTGAATCACCAGCCACAGCACCAACCCACCGATCCCGATCAGAATCATCCAAATCGTGTCGTCCATCAGAATACAGCAGTCGTAGGCTTGAGGAGGCAATTCCTGAGAGCGACGGCCTGATTATGGTGCTCATCTTTGGCGGAATAGAGGAGCGTGACCGGGCCCTTCTTGGCCAGCTTCTTCAACTCTTCCACTAACTCCTGTTTCGCCTTCAACTCAGCATGGTAGCGGCGTAGGAATTCGTCCCATCTTGCCGGATCGTGGTTGAACCATTGCCGTAGGGCAGTCGATGGGCCGATATCGCGGAGCCAGAGGTCGAGCTTGGCGTTCTCCTTTGAAATACCCCTAGGCCACAGCCGATCGACCAGCACACGGAAGCCATCGGATTGAGCAGCTGGTTCATAGATACGCTTGACCAGGATCTTCCCCATGATCGCTAGAGGCCGATGGTTTCGATCAGAGCAATTTCTTCGGGCAACAAATTGAATCGATCCGATTGTAGATCTTCCTTCATATGCTGAGGATTCGTCGTGCCGGTCAGGGGCAGCATCCCGATCTGTTGGGAGAAGCGGAAAACGATTTGCGCCAGACCGGTCTGATACTTGGTCGCCATGGTACGGATGGTCGGTTCAGCGAAGACTTCTCGGTTGGCAGTCAGCAGTGAGAATCCCTGATAAATTAAATTGTTAGACTGACAAATCTTACGCACTTCTTTATCCCACCCGAAGGCTGCATAGCAGCGGTTCTGCACCACCATTGGTTTGTGCGTGGCGTTCGCGCAGAGCAACGTCAGCTGCTCAGCCGTGACGTTACTGATCCCGATCATCTTCGTCTTACCGGTGTCATAGAGAGACTCGATCGCCGCCCAAACCTCCCAATCCTCTGGCCCTAGTCCTCGTCGTGAGTAGGGGCCATGCAAAACGTACGAGTCGAGATAGTCCGTATGGAGATGCTCAAGGGAACTGTTAAATGATTGCTGCACCTGCGTAGTGATATTCGCGCGTGCGTCATACGGAAGACGATGGTCCTGACCGTTGACAGGTGTGAACTTCGTTTGCAGAAACAGCTTGTCGCGCGTGATGCCTTGCTCCGCTAATTGAAGGAGTGCTTCCCCTACTCGCGCTTCATCATAATGGACGAGCTGATTGGCTGTATCAATCGCCGTGAATCCAGCTTCGACTGCTTGTAGCACTAGCCTCGTGGTAACCTCCTTCTTCCAGGCGGTGCCGTACATGAAGGAGGGAATTGAAACATGATTGTAGGTGGTCAATGGCATTGGAGCATCTCCTCGATATGCTCGTACCATACACATTTCACACCGGTGGTCTCAACGGGTGCACGCTACAGATTCTTCGGCCACAAGGAACTCAGCTCAGGATACCTGGCGCGATAGTCGGCGTGGCTGACATGGATGACTTTCAGCGCTTCCTCTCTTCCGTACACACCGGTGATTTCAACCTTGTGATGAGTCGTCCCGGGCGCACTCTTATAGGTGAGAAAATAATGGCGGAGGCGATCCAGGAGAGCCGCTGGACATTGTGAAATGTCCGTGAAATTTCCATAGACCGCGTCGTCTCGCATCACGGCAATGATCTTGTCATCAGCCTCACCGCCGTCGGCTAGGCTCAACCCACCGATCGGTAGCGCCGTCAGAAGGATGTCGCTATGCGGGATGCTCTTTTCCGATAACACACAGATGTCGAGCGGATCGCCGTCCCCGACCATGCCCTTGCGGCGAGCGCGTTTGGCAAAGATACCGGCCACCTGCTCTCCGGAGTAAGTCTGCGGAATCAGACCGTAGTAGACCGGACAGTAATTGGAAAACCGCTGCGGCCGATCCACCTTGAGGAAGCCGCTGCGTTTGTCGACTTCGTATTTAACCGTATCGGTCGGAACGATTTCGATGTAGGCCGTGACGACGTCCGGAGCTTCCTCACCGATGGACACGCCGTGCCAAGGATGCGCCTTGAACATCAACCCCAGCAGGCGCTGAAAGGGATCGCTTCCCTCGCGTAGCTCAGCCGTCCTGCCTGTGTCCTCTGCCTTTCTCTTCTTCTCTCTCATGTCTCCTCCGCTTAACTGCCGATCCGCAGCCTCCTTCGATCGGGCGCTAGTATCTCCCAGAAGATCGATAGGGAGCAATGATCTCTCACCGTTCGTCTACCGCCTCTCTCCATATCGGGACAGAAAAAAGATGGGGTCTATTAAGAACACGTGGGGGTCATCAGAATACGATGGAGTTCGGCAATGGACAATCGCTGCTTTGATGTTCCACATAGCGGCGCGTTCCCCGCACAAAATCATCGTCCGATATCTATCAAAGGCTGCTCCGTCGCTCTAATCGCTCCACACGGGTTATCGAAAAGCCGATTCATGGCCGGTAATTCAGGCGGAACAGGATTCGGCTTGGCGTCCGGCGTCATCACCACACCCCACTGGTGATTCTGCCGGCAGATATTGTCGAGCAACAGCGCACCGGCTTGAGAGAACAGGAGAATGCCGCTGAGCATATTCTTTTCACACAGGTTTCTGATGAGTTCCGGCTGGCTGGTCGGGTCACGGACCGCGATGCCAAAGTGATGATTGTCAAAACACTGATTGGCCACCACGCGCGGTCGAGCACCGGCGAACACAAAGATCCCGGACTCCCGATTGCCACAGACTTCGTTCTCCGTGAAGACGACGCTGCACTCCGGTCCGTACAGTAAGACGCCTGAGAGCACGCCATCTTTTGCCCGACACCGGCTGATGGTACAGGCGGAATCCAGCACATTGATGGCGGCATGTTGATCGCTGCCGACATAGCGAAATGAAATGCCGCTCACGGTTCCGCGAGATACCCGTTGCAGATACAAGGGCCCGGATCGGCGGCTGAAAATGGTGACTTGATCCCGTCCCGCTCCAACGAGGTGCACGGATCGATCACTGATCAAGATCTTGTCTTCGTAAATACCGGGGCGGATGTAGACCTGATCGTCTTCTCTCGCATCCGCCAACGCCATGCCGGGGCTGGGATAATATCGGTCATCCTTTGCGTCCACGATCAACGTCCGTCCGCCAAGAGGATTATCCGGTACCATCGGTTTCCTACTTTGCTCCTGCATGGGCGTCAGTATACTGCAATTGGAGCCTGGTGGAGACACCATCCTCATCCTTGGAGCGGCATTCATCCATCGCCCCCACCCGCGATCACCGATCAGCGGCGGCCGTTGCTCCTGGGCGAGATTCCTCTCTTCACACCTTTCGACTGACTGGCCACCGCCTTCGTACTCAGCTTCCTTGCCGTGGGACATCTCTATCGGCAGGTCTCCCATACCAGGAGCTTCCTGCCACATACCGCATTCACGGGGCGTGGTCAGGTTGTATAATCAGGTGTAGCATGTACCTGTGTCGAGTCGCCCTTCCCATGGAGGCTCGCATGGTTCGGAGCAACCACGAACAGTCCTACCGCGCACGAGCGTTGAAATTGTTTCCCTGGATCTGCGCCCACTGCGGACGCGAATTTGACGGTAAGAAGCTGAACCAACTCACGGTCCATCACAAGGACCACAACCATGACAATAATCCCCCGGACGGCAGCAACTGGGAGTTGCTCTGTCTCTACTGCCACGACAACGAGCATCAGCGCGATCAGGTAGGCGGCGAATCGAACGACTCGCCGTCGAGCCGTGAATCGGAGCGCCCCTTCACACCCTTCGCTCAGCTTGCCAATCTGCTCAAACGCAATACAGCAGCCTGATCAAGCCGTCCAAAACTGCTGATCCCAAAGCAGAAGAGCTAACAATGACGGTCATGCGGGAACAGTACTAGGCCGGAAGTCCACCCCGATCCGGCGTACGACTTCCCGGTCCATTACTGTCACTCGCGATCCGTTAGTATCTCGATGCCGTCAACGTCACGTCGGTATCAGGCCAAGCCTGGCGAAAACGCGCTTCTGCTGCGGCCGCTTCCCTGTCCTTCCCCTGGGCCCGGAGTGCTTGTGCCAGGCCAAACAGGGACCAGCCGTTCTCTGGGAAGCGCCGAAGGTCTTCGCGGTACACCTTTTCGGCTTCTGCATGTTGTCCCACTTTTACCAGCGCGGCGCCGAGCGAGTGCCGAATCGGGTAATACCACTTGGGCGGCTCAAAGTAGAGCCCTCCGTCTTCGATTTTGGCTGCCTCCCGGAAGTGGGTGATGCCTGTGTTGAAGTCACCGCGGCGAGTCGCGATCTCGCCGGACAGCGCATGCACGGCAATTGAGAGCGCGGTCTTGCCTTCGGCACCTTCGAGCGTGGCCGCATCGGCCGCCGTCACGAGATCGAGTACGGTTTGCGCCTCAGCCCACTCGCCCTTGGCGGCGTGCGCCACACCACGAGCGTACTGAGCCATGGTGTATGAGAAAGGGATGTCTTCAGGTGGAAGGGGTTCGGCGAGCACCTCGTCCCATTTTCCGAACGTCGTGAGCGCGAACGTGTGGTACGGCAGCATCTCCTGCAGCAACCCGACTTGGCGCGCGGCATCGAGGTTTACCTTAGAGGTGAGTGTACTGGCCGCCTCGATCGCCTGCGCACTGCGGCCCGCCATGGTGGAGGCGAAGGCGTAGAAGTGGATGTTGTGCGGGTAGTACGCGAGGGGATAGACGCCCATCGGGCGTTGTCCTTCGATGAACTCCTCGTCGGTATGGATAGCATGGTGGTTGGCCTGCACGGCGTCGTTCCACCGACCGACGCGTATGTAGATGTGCGAGGGCATGTGGAGCATGTGCCCTTCCCCCGGCATGAGCCGAGCGAGCCGTTCGGCGCATGGCACCGCGGCCTTCGGGTTGACCGCCTCGACGGCGTGGATGTAGTAATGGCACGCGCCAGGATGCTTTGGATTCTTCGAGATGACTCTCTCCAACTGGCGTACGATTTCATTCGTGCCAGGGTACGGAGTCCCATCGGATTGCCAGTAGTTCCACGGGCGAAGGTCCATCAGCGATTCGGCATACAGCGCCGCAGCGTCGAGGTCCTTGGGATAGGTCTTGGCAACCTGCCCCATCGCGCGCGAATACACCGTGTCCAACCGGACACGATTGGCCGGCGGATCCGCCTCGTAGCGCTGCGCGAGTGCCTTGATGTAGGCCCGTTCAGGCGCTGTCGCGTGGGATTGAAGCAATAGGGCTTTCTGTACCGCCGCATATGCCGCGATTCCGCTCGCCGCGTCCATCGGAGCGTTGACGTGGGGGCCATAGGCAAGGGCGATTCCCCAATAGCACATGGCGCAAGTGGGATCAAGCTCTGCGGCGCGCTTGAATGAGCGGATCGCTTCCGCATGATTGAATCCGTATACCAGCCGCAGGCCTTGGTCGAAGTAATGTTGCGCCACGGGGGCTGTTGTGGAAATGCGTTTGTGATGAGAACCAAGGTTCGTATAGAGAGGAACCGTGTCCGAGTGGTCCTTCTGGGACGCATCGGCGGCCGTCGACTCTGTCACCAGACTGGGCATGGTACAGGCGAGCAGAGTGGCCGCAGCAAATCCGATGGTGTGATGGAACCTCATGCAGACCTCCTTGTAGGTGTCGAATTGTTAACTACATCCGTTATTGGCTGTTGGCTCTTGTTATTCAGCTCCGTCATGTCGTGCTTTCCCTGAGACTTGCGTCAATTTCGAACCCCAATGACTTCCAAATACTCCGCAAAGACGGTCGTGCAATCCGCTCCCGCTCGGTTGTGCGCTGTCCAGAGTGTTTCGAGCTCTTGCCGCAATTGCGCTTGTCCCTCGTCGTTAAGCGACGCGAATGCTCTGTTCGTCGGTCCGTAATGCAGGCGAAAGAACTCCACGACCTCCGACGGTGTGAAGGGATAGCTGAAGAGGTACTGCCGCTTTGTAAGACTAAGCTGTGAAAGTCCATGTCCAAGTCGCTCACGAACCGTCTGCTCGTCTCCCCACAGCACCGGTGATGGCATGCCGGACGGCGCAATGAACTTCGACACCGTCTTGAACATCTGCCCGACGAATCCCTGCGGCGTCCAATTGGCCATGGCGATGGTGCCTCCCGGCACACACACACGAAGCAATTCTTGAGATACCAGTTGAGGCTGCGGGGCAAACATCGCGCCAATCAGGCTGACCACCGCATCGAAGCTCGCATCGTCGAACGGGAGGGATTCCGCATCGACCTCTTCAAATCTGACGTCCAGCCCCTCGGCTTGTGCGCGGACCCGTGCCCGCGCCACTAGGTTGCCCGCGATATCCACGCCGGTCACCTCGATGCCGTCTTTTGCCGCCATCAACGCCAGTTGACCGGACCCACAGGCGATGTCCAACAACTTGCAGCCTGGCGCAAGATCCAGTCGCTCGTAAAACTCTCGCGCACCGCCTTCCATGAATCGCGAGAAGCGATCATAGTCTCCTGCCGTCCAGATCGATTTGAGCCGAGATTTTATACTGTCCATTTCTCCTAGCGTTGCACTCGTCATGGAGGCCTCCTCATTTGTGATCTATTCACGATGCCGTGCTGTTTCTGTTCGCACTATACGAGAGAGGCGGTTCGGCGACTTATCAGCTCGTCTGGCGCTCTTAGCAGGAGAATGCTAAGCTGCAGCTCACTTATCCTAACGTCCGACTTGTTTAGCCGGACCTCGTATCTCACTGGTCAGAAGTCATATGGATGTGCTGTCTGAAGTTCTGAGAGCCGTGAAACTGGACGGTGCGGTCTTTTTCAACGGTGAATTTTCGTCGCCGTGGTGCGCACGCGAACCCGACGCCTGCACGATGGCGTCGCATCTTCCCACCCGTCCCAAGCACGTCATCATCTTTCATCTCGTGACCGAAGGGAAAGGGTACGTCCGCATCGAAGAAGACGGCGGCGCGGTTTCTCTTGAAGCCGGCGATATCGTTATCCTTCCACAGGGCAATGCGCATTTTATGGGCAACGGCCCTCCCGTCACACCGATCGACAGTGCGGCACAGCTCCAGCGTGTGCTGGCCGAAGGACGTATGATTTCTCGAGTCGGAGGCGGAGGAGAACTCACCAAGCTGATCTGCGGTTACCTCACCTGCGATCACCAACTCTGTCAGGTTTTTCTCGCCGGGCTTCCTCCGATCGTCAAGGTTCATATCCGGGACAGCCCGTCGGGACAGTGGCTGGAAGATACTTTCCGTTACTCCGTCGACCACGCGGAAGCATCTGGACCGGGCGTCGCCGCGGTCATCGCCAAATTGTCGGAGGTGTTGTTCGTAGAAACATTGCGGCGGTACATCGCGCAAATGTCAGCGTCACAAATAGGCTGGCTCGCCGGCGTGCGCGATCGGAACGTAGGGAAGGCTCTCGCGCTTCTGCATCGACAGCCGGCCCACCCCTGGACGATTGCCTCACTAGCCGAAGCCATCGGCCTCTCACGGTCAGTCTTGGCCGAGCGATTTCGGCACTATCTCTCAGACACGCCGATGGGGTACCTGACCCGCTGGCGGCTGCAACTTGCCGCTCAGGCCTTGACCTCCAGCTCTAAGAGTGTGGCCGAAGTAGCGGGCGATGTCGGTTATGAATCAGAACCCTCGTTCAATCGTGCCTTCAAACGGGAGTTCGGTGTCCCTCCGGCGAGGTACCGTACTCAGACACGATCTGCTCAGCGAAAGGCCTAATAGAGGCACGATGGAAGCCGCACAAGATATCACGATCACCGAACTCCGGCTCAGTTACCGTTACATCAAGGAACATCCTTGGGTCGTGACGGCCGTGAACGGTTTCCTCTCCGCTTATTTCATGGAACAGCCAAGCTTTCGCGTACAACGTCACTTCGATGAACTCGAATCCGGTATGCACGTGTGGATCTGCGAAGTGCCGAGCACGATGAAGATGACTACCCTACTCAGGAGACTGCAAGCCGATATCCCGCCTTGCCGCTACACTCAAACCACGACGGAGACGAGCGTTCCTCAATACCTCATCGACTGGCCTGAACAGAACTAACCGATAACACGTCACAGCTCGCAACATTTCTCAAACCAAGTGCTCGTCTTCCAATGGAGGAGTATAATCCTGCACATGAATCGTGTGCTTATCCTTGGAGCCGGCAAGATCGGCTCACTCATTGCCTGCCTGCTGAATCAAACTAACCGGTATGAGGTTCACCTAGGCGACATGACCTTGGATGCTCCCACGCGTCTCGTAGAGAGTCTTGAGCTGGAACGAATCACCCCTTGCCTGCTCGATGTGCGGCATCCGGACGCAGTCAGCACGTATCTTTCGGCCCATCACTTCGATGCGATTCTTTCCAGCCTCCCGTATTTCTGTAACCCGACCGTTGCTGGACTGGCACTCACCCACAACCTCCACTACTTCGATCTGACGGAGGACGTTGAAGTCACCAGCCAAATCAAGGTCCTCAGTACTGGGGCCACACGCGCCTTCATGCCGCAATGCGGGCTCGCGCCAGGTTTCATCAGTATTGTCGCGCACGACCTCATGACTCATTTTTCAACATTGGATACGGTCAAGATGCGTGTCGGGGCACTACCGGTGCATCCCAGCAACGCGTTAAAGTATTCGCTCACCTGGTCTACAGATGGGCTTATTAACGAATATGGCAATGTGTGCTACGGCATCGAAGAGGGTGAGAAAGTTCCCCTCCAGCCGCTCGAAGGGTACGAGACGATCGAACTCGATGGGCTGCTGTACGAAGCCTTCAATACGTCCGGAGGATTGGGGACGTTGGCCGACAGTTATGCTGGAAAAGTCAGAACCATGAATTACAAGACGCTCCGCTACCCTGGCCATTGCGAGAAAATTCATCTCTTGATGAAAGACCTTAAACTCAACGAAGACCGGGGGACACTTAAACGAGTACTTGAACGTGCGATCCCGCAAACGCTGCAAGATGTTGTTCTGATCTATGCCTCGGTGACCGGAAAAAAAGACGGTGGCCTGTTCGAGGAAAATTACGCGAAAAAGATTTATCCACAATGCATCAAGGGTACACTATGGTCAGCGATTCAAGTGACCACGGCGTCCAGCGCGTGCTGCGTCATGGATCTTGTCTTGAACAACCCTGCGCAGTACCATGGATTTGTCACACAGGAATCCATCTCACTTAAGACATTCTTAGACAATGAACTAGGAGCCTGCTTCCGATGAGCACCAATCACATCGCCTTAAGAGACCTAGGAATCCAAGCCGTGAATTCAGGGGGAAGCACCGGGAGTCACTGGTGGTCTGGACGCAATGATGGGTCGCTCATCTCATCGATCAATCCTGCCACCGGGGAGCAAATCGCCGGAGTCTATCCGTGCTCGGCCGATGATTATCAGCGGGTCGTGAAAGAATCCGTTGAAGCATTTCGTACCTGGCGCATGGTCCCTGCACCCAAACGCGGCGAGTTGGTTCGACTCATCGGTCAAGCCCTTCGTGAGAAGAAAGATCAATTGGGCACGCTGGTCTCCCTGGAAGTCGGCAAGATCAAGGCCGAGGGAGACGGCGAAGTGCAAGAGATGATCGACATGGCTGATTTCGCCGTCGGCCAGTCGCGCATGCTCTACGGTGTCACGATGCAATCCGAACGGCCCGCTCACCGTATGAGTGAACAATGGCACCCGCTCGGGCCGGTTGGCGTCATCACGGCATTCAATTTTCCTGTTGCCGTCTGGGCCTGGAACGCCTTCATCGCCGCCATTGCCGGGGATACCGTCATCTGGAAACCGTCGCCTAAGGCGCCGCTCTGCGCTGTGGCGGTTCAGCAGATCTGCAATCGTGTGATGCAGCAGCAGGGTTATGCTGGAGTGTTTTCCTTGTGCATCGCCGATCAACCGGCCCTCGCAGAACAGATGGTACAAGATGAACGATTGCCGCTCATTTCGTTTACAGGATCAGTCCCGGTGGGTCGACGCGTAGCGGCCATGGTCGGCCAGCGATTGGGTCGAACGCTCCTGGAACTCAGCGGCAACAATGCCGTCATCGTCGATCAGACGGCCGACTTAGATATGGCAGTGCGCGCGATCGTCTTTGGAGCCGTCGGCACCGCCGGGCAGCGCTGCACGACGACAAGACGTCTGCTTATCCATGAATCCCGATTTGATGAACTGGTCGGCAGACTGGTCAAGGCCTATGCGCAAGTGCAGATCGGCAATCCCTTGGAGAAAGAGGTGCTGATGGGCCCGCTCATCGATCAGGTCGCCGTGGAAAACTATCGAACAGCACTGGATGAGATCAAAAAGGAAGGGGGCGAGATCCTGTATGGTGGACGCGTGCTGACTCGTCCTGGTTATTTTGTCGAACCGACGATCATCCGCGCCAAGCATGACTGGCCGATCGTGCAGCGCGAAACATTCGCGCCGATCCTGTATGTCATGCCGTTCCAAACCATTGACGAGGCAATCGCCCTGCAAAACGATGTTCCACAAGGGCTCTCCTCGGCGATGTTCTCCAATGATATCCGAAATGGCGAGCAGTTTCTGTCGGCAGGCGGAAGCGATTGTGGGATCGCCAACCTGAACATTGGCACGTCCGGAGCGGAAATCGGTGGCGCCTTCGGTGGAGAGAAGGAAACGGGTGGGGGTCGCGAAGCCGGATCAGATTCCTGGAAAGCCTACATGCGTCGGCAAACCAACACGGTGAACTGGGGAAGGGAATTGCCCCTTGCGCAAGGAATCAAGTTTGGATCGTGAAGGAGACGACCATGGACCACGCCCAAGCGCTAGATGAACTTCTGGACAGGATGGTTGGCCAGTACATCGAACACAACCGAGCTGCCGGTATCCTCAAGACGATGCTCGACCAGTCCGGTGTGGGATTCACACCAGTCATGGACCATGTGACGATTCGCACGTTGGACATCGATCAAGGAGCTGAGCCGTTTGTGAAGCTGGGCTATGCCTACGATGAGACTCTTGAGTACGATGATTGGTACGCCAAAGTCTACCGCAAGGTCGGCTACCCCGCCCTCTTCGTGGATCAGGCGTATCCGGGTGACCGAGGGAAAACCAGTATCATTCCAGGGTGGGTGAACAAGTTCGGAGACAAAGTCTTCCACCATGTCGCCGTTCGGGTTGAAGACATCGAACAGGCTGTCGCTCGGCTGCAAGACAAAGGCGTCGTCTTTGCTGGAAACATCGTTGGCGTGGCAGGGGGACCGCTCAGGCAGATTTTCTCAGCTCCGGAAACCATCGATGGGCAACCATTCTCCGTGTTGGAGCTGGCCGAACGGCACCACGGTTATCAGGGCTTTTCGCCACCTCAGGCTGACAGTTTAATGAAATCTTCTACCGGTCGTTAAAAAGCGCCGATGCGTTCCCTCCGTGTACATCGTCCTTGCTCTCAAACCTAGCGCAAGAGTCTTCTCCCTTCTTCTATGGCCTTGAGCCAAGGCTGCGGAAGATCGACAATGTACGGCAGGAGCGGTACCATCGGTCCCAGTGCCGAACCGAGCAACTCTGAGAACGATCGCAGATCAAACGGCACAACGCGCATCTTGTGAATGTGGTCATACACTTGATTGAGCGCGTTCAATCCGGGCGAGGTCACTGCCGCTCATAAGCTCGTAGTTTCCGCTTGAACAGGCCTGCAGCCATTTTTCTTCGAACGCTTTGGCCCGCTCCATCGACCGCTCTTGAAACGCTTCCAGCCCGCGCGACTTCGCCTGGTAGAGTTGTTTCGTGAACATGAAAAGCGGCAACGTGAACAATAGCGGCGCCCCGATGACGAAACTCGCCGCATAGCCCCACACCGACAGCACGGCGAATGTCGCCCCCTCAAATTTCAACTTGTACAGAATGGTCGGTGCGACATAGCTGATGCCGTAAGCTAGAATGACCAGCCCGAATTTGCTTTGCGCATCGCTGAGAAACCCGATTCCGCCAGTCTTGTCCGGATGTGAAGCGACGAGATTCAATCGAAGCCGCGACAGCCGATAGAGGTACCAACTCCAGAGCCCGATCTTCCATGACCAGCGCAGCCACCAATAGGTGGTCAAGGGACCTACCACCGCGAAGAGGTACAGGCCTGGCCAGGTAAGCGATTGCCACTGATTGATCGGATCCATCGCATGCCAGGTGTTGCGATCGTTCTGCATTTCCGGGATCACCCAGGCTGCGGTCAGGCCATACGCGATAACGATGCATAGCAGTTCCGGCCACAGCCTTTTCCGAAGGTGTTCGACCCGGCCGTTCAGATGAAACAGGCGAATAGCGTCACCGACTTCAACGACACCGGTGGTCACGAAACAGCGAGCCGCGTCGCGCGTCTGTCTGTCGATCACGCGCTCAGCGATAAGAAACATCGGCAGACCGAGGAGCAGCTGCCCATAAGCGGCAAAGTCCGCAAAGAAGTTCTGGCCGGGCGGTTGAATCCAATGTACCTCTGCGATAATAGCCAGCAACGCGAGAGGAATCCATGTGACAGCAACCAACAAGACACTCCGCTTCACAAGGTTCCCGGCACGATAGCTTCCCATGCCGAACGCGGCAAAGACTCTCGACACAAGGTCGCCTTCGAAGAGAGAAAATGGATGGCTATTGGAAAATTCGGAGTGGACTGACTGAAGCGCGGTCGTCATAAAACTACGTGGAGGAATAGCCCCAGGCAGCGGCTAACTATAGCATCCTTATTGGAATGGTTGCATCCGGCTGCTTGGAAACGGGGCCCGGCACGATCCCATTTATGGTTCACAAAGGCATCGGACAAGCCGAGACAATATTGATCGGCAGGCGACCGCGGATCCGACCCGATCTGAAGGATAGTCCGAGGACAGACCGCGAAATCCTCGTTAAGGTCAGCATGTACCAAAGTGGGAAGCATGAAAACAAATGCAACGCGCAGTAGGAGCATAGGCATTCGGACCTTCGATCTCTGTCAATAGTTGGGCCAAATCTTGTCTAAATCCACGCATCCTCGACTAATTGCAGAACCCGCCGAAAGTGGCTTGTCTGTCTACTGTCCATCTGCCGCCGGCCATCGTACACCCGGTGTCCGTCGTTTGGCCTGAGAGTGCAGCCTGAGCCCTCGCCTGTTCCGCTTCAATGCGATCGAACTGTTTGGCTGTCCTCCGAATGTAGGCAGTCCGCTCCCCGCTGTTGTGAAACACCGCCCCCACTGGATCGGCGGGGCAGCGCAACCCTCCAATCTCGTTTTGCTCTTGTTGATTTCTGAAGCCGATGCAGTTGTTATAGTCGTTGAGCCATCGCGCCCAATAGGCCCCTTTGGGATGTCCGAGCTTATCAGCGTTCTTGAACCATTCGATCGCGATCGCCCGGTTTTGCGGCACGGCCATGCCAAACTCGTACAAACGGCCCATCATAAACGCTGATTCATTATATCGATCGGCACTCTTGGCATAGAGTCGGGCGGCCTCGGCCCAATCTTCAGGAACCCCCTTGCCAAGTTCGTATAGGAACCCGAGAGATTTTTGCGCGATGGGGTTACCTTGATCGGCGGATTTGCGATACCAAGCCGCGGCTTGACGTTCGTTCTTGGGAACGCCATCACCGAACTCGTACAGCTGTCCCATCGCCAGTTGACAGTCGTCGTTTCCCATATCCGCACATTGCTGATACAGCTTCGCCGCTCTGTCGAATCGCTTCTGTTTGTATAGACGATAGGCTTCCGCTTTGATGGTCATTCCAGGCCTTGTGTCAGTCAGATCCTTCCCTCGCTTCTCTATGAAGGCGGGAGCGGCCTTGTCGCCCATCTCAACCGCCTTCTTGAGGAGTTCGTTCGACTTGGCTTCATCGTGAGGTACACCCGTGCCGAGATGATAAAGATTGGCGAGACGTCTTGCGGCGGCGGCGTTGCCATTCTCGATGCCTTTCTCATACCACTTCGCAGCGATCGCCGGATCTTCTTTCACGCCACTCCCCTGTTCATGGAGAATTCCAAGGACGAGTGGCGCCCGCATGTGCCCGGCGTTGGCCGCCTGTTCAAGCCAGGGAATAGCATTGTTGTACTCTTTTGACACATAGAGCTTGATTGCCCCGGCGCAGAACATCGACTGCACATTGCCCGACTTGGCCTTGGCGATATGCCCTTGCAGCGAAATTCCGGCGGGGGCTTTATGGAGGCACTCGGTCTGAAGAAAACTGTCGGCGGCAAGAGACGGCTCGGCAATCAACACAAAGGGCATGACGGCCAGGTGCAATACCCACCTCTGTATCACCGCTTGTCGCCATGCGCCAGACACATGCTGCATAGACACAGAAGATCTCATGGACACGATCATGGCGAGCCTCCTGGCAAAGGGCTAAGCGGATGGATAGGCTACTGCCGGCCCACTAACCTGTCAATCCAGCACCCAACCCCCTCTTTGGAGGGGGACCATCGTGCCAGGCTTCATATCTCTTGAATTCATCTCTAGCCAGGAGTATACCCCTCCAGTTCTTCAAAAAAAGCAGAGGTGATCCATGCCTCATTTATATCTTCCTCGTATCCATTGCATATTTTCCCTGGTTGCAACAACCGCTCTGTGGTTCTTTTGCACTGAGAACGCAGCAGCTCGCTATGACCCCTATCTCAGCGACCCAAATACAAGCTTCTTTGGCAGACTGATCATCCTAAATGATGAACTAAATGCTGCCGGCGGGGAGGAGAGAAGAATTCAACAAAGCCAGTTGATTGACGCAGCTCTGCAGCCTTTTGATCTACGTGGCAGTCGACCGACTCCTACCAATCGTGTTTCTCTCCAACCGTCCAACATTCCAACGGCGAGTGGGAGTGGCACCAACTTAAGCGGCGACGGTTCGTGCGCCGTAGGATATCAAGATGCTGGTTTCTTCACGCCGTTCCATGCCTTTCGCTGGACGCAGGCGACGGGGCCGGTTGATCTCGGCACAATGAGCCCACCCAACAACAATACGTTCTCTTCCTTCGCCACCGACACGAATCAAGACTGCTCCGTCGTTGTCGGGATCTCGAATGCCACGAGTACTTTTATCGAGCATGCCTTCCGATGGACGTCCGCCGGTATGGTCGATCTTGGCGTACCGGCCGGCGGCGGGAATATTTCCAGGGCCTTTGGTGTGAGCAGCGACGGCACCGTCATCGTCGGCGACGCGGATTTCCAGCGTACAGGTTCATTCCCAGGAACCATTCGGCAGGCATTTCGGTGGGCCCAAGCCAGTGGGTTTCAGAACATCGATAACCCCGCACAACCGACCTTGTCACTGGCCACCGCCGTGTCCGGCGATGGGACGGTCGTCGTCGGACAAGTGCGCGATTCGAATACCGCGAACAGAGCCTTTCGATGGACAACCCAGACCCAGACAATGCAGAACATCGGCCCGCTTCCCGGACATACCACGGCAGCCGCAACCGGCGTGAGCGACAACGGCAAGATCGTCGTGGGGATTTCCAACTCAAACGCACTGCAGTATCAAGGACCGGTGCTCGGCTGGGGCCAGGGTATTGCCTTCCGCTGGACAGAAGCCACGGGGATTCAGGACCTGCGACAGATTCTTGTTGATGGCGGCGTCGATATGACCGGCATCGCCCTGGTCTCCGTCACAGGCATGTCGCGCGACGGCCAATGGATTCAGGGCCAGGCCACCACACCGCAGACCGGTCCGAATGAGACGGTTGCGTATATCGTGCAAGTCTGCGATGAGCATATCGGCGGGTCATGCTCAACCCCCGGTGCGGCGCCCTTCACGCTGGTTGCGTCGCCCGATCAGATCACGGTCGCTGCCGGCGGTAGCGGCACGAGCTCGATCACCGTGACGCCTGACGCGGGCTTCACCCAGCCAGTCAGTTTCAGCTGCGGCAACCTCCCGGTCAGCGCAGCCTGCAGCTTCAATCCTGCAACCGTGACACCAGCCGGAGCACCGATCACGACAACGCTGACGATCACAACCAACGGCGGCACCATGGCCGCTGTATCACCCACGGCATCGCCCACGATGTTCGCCTACGTGCTGACGCCTGTGGGACTGATGCTGATCGGTGGGTTGTGGTACAGGCGTAAGGCCGATCTTCATAGTCTCTGGATGGCCGCCCTGTTGATCTCCGTCATTGGACTCACGAGTTGCGGCGGCGATGATGCGCCACCACCGATAATCAATTCTGGAGCTCCACCAGCCACCGGAACTCCTGCCGGCACTTCAAATGTGATAGTCACGGCCATCTCCGGCGGAAACAGCAGCGGCGTGCCGATCACGTTGACCGTGACGAGATAACTGGGACGGTCGCGGCCGTGTCGACTTAATACCACACAACCAATCTAGCCGTTGCATATGCAGCATCAGGAGTGGACCGACCAGAAAGGCAACGTCACCATCGCCCGCCGTCAATTCCGTTGAGCTGGCATAAGGCCACCGCTGGGACGCGTTCCTCGGACTGACAACAGGTTTCTGAAGAAACAGTTATTCTAGCCCATATCCAACAGCACATGATCGGGATTCCGATCGCGCGCGATCGTCTTCATCAGTTGATCGCCGAAGAGGACGACGACCCGGTCACGATGGTCTTTGACCAGCATCGAAGCCGATGGACCCTTGAAGGTTGACGGATCCCCTTCCAGCCACGCACTGCAAGTAAACGGCAGCGCATCCAAGATTGTCTCCACTCGATATTCATGACGAAGCCGATATTGGAGCACTTCAAACTGAAGCCGACCGACCGCGGCAATCAACGCCTCCTGATCATTGAGGCTTCGCATGATCTGGACAGTCCCCTCTTGCGCCATCTGGGACAATCCTTTATCGAAGGCCTTGCGCTTTCCGACATCGGTCGGTCTCAGACGCGCAAAGATTTCAGGCTGGAATTGCGGCAGCGGCTTAAAATTGAAGCCTCCAGTCACCGACACCGTATCGCCGATAGCAAACAGTCCTGGATTGATGATGCCGACGATATCCCCGGGGTAGGCCTCCTCGACCGTACTTCGCTCTTGCGCGACCAAGCTATGTGGCCTCGCCAATCGAATCTCGCGGCCCAATCGGTGATGTTTTACAACCATATCCCGTTCAAAGCGACCTGAGCAGATCCGAAGAAACGCGGTACTGTCGCGATGCCTCGGGTTCATATTCGCTTGAAGCTTGAAGACATAGGCACTGAAGGGCCTCTCGACCGGATCAATCACGAGCTCAACGCCGTCATCGCCATCAGCCGGTCGTGCGCCTGGACTTGGCGCCAACCCGACGAACGCATCGAGAAAGGTTTCCACTCCGAAGTTCGTCAGGGCCGATCCGAAAAAGACCGGCGTGACGTCTCCTTGAAGGAACGAGTCTCGCGAAAAGGGATTGCCGGCGATCTCCAGTAGTTCCAAATCATGGAGCACCTGCTCCATCGTCTCCTGTGAAACTCGACCGGTGGCGCCAAGTTCACTCAACGCCAAGCTCTTCGTCTCAACTTTTGTCGCCCCTCCATGCGCCGTTCGACTGAAGAGCTGCACTCGGTTATCGGCACGGGTCACGATCCCGGCAAAATCACTGCCTGACCCGATGGGCCAGTTGATGGCGCTGGCGTGAATATTCAGTGCCTGCTCCACCTCCGTCATCAGGTCGAGTGGGGGACGCCCAGGCACATCCATCTTATTGATCAAGGTCAACACGGGGATCCGCCGCAGCCGGCACACAGCGAAGAGTTTCCGGGTCTGCGTCTCCACACCTTTGGCTGCATCGATGACCATGATGGCACTGTCCGCCGCCGTCAGCGTACGATAGGTATCTTCAGAAAAATCTTGGTGGCCGGGAGTGTCCAACAAGTTGATGACTGCACCTTTATAGGGGAACTGCATGGCGGAAGCCGTGATAGAAATACCTCGTTCCTGCTCCATGCCCATCCAATCTGAGGCTGTCGCCTTGCCGCCCTTGCGCCCTCGTACCATCCCGGCTGTTCGGATGAGCCCGGAGTAGAGGAGCAATTTTTCGGTCAGAGTCGTCTTCCCTGCATCGGGATGACTAATGATGGCAAAGGTCCGCCTACGGGCAATCGCGGCAGTCAATTCACTCGCCAACGTGGTATCAGTCGCCATAATAGTTGGATACCATATCACATTCGTGTTGGTAGAAGGGGGGGCTCACTCAGGACGCCAGACTCCAAGATCGTCATACCCGGCACGCTCTACTGCACGGCGAACGGCGCTAAGAACGGCAGGCGTATCAGCATGAGGAAGAACCGAGACCGTAGGTGCGGCTCGAAGTTTGGCCATCAGTTGCTCACACTCAGCACCTACCAACTGATCGCATGTTTCATATAACCCCTCGGCCCCCTCCTCGACCAGATTGTGCTTGTCTAAGATCCTGTGGAGCGTGGTAATCAAATCAGTTGTCGGAGTCGGCATGAGTAAGGCCGCAATCGCACCATGATCGAGGCGGAGCCGGGCGGCAAGTGGAAGTGGATCCCCGCTTCTGAATCGTTGTGCGGTCGGCAGAAGGATCTTTTCCTCCATGCCGATATGGCGCAGTAGTCCAGCTCGGAATTGAGCGTAGGCAATCAGATCAACACGGCCCCCTGAATCAAGCGCCGATTGAAGGATGATCTCCAGCCGCCGATGGTCCTCTGTGAGAAAATCGGTCACCGGACCAGTAGACTTCTGTCCCTCTGAATGCATCACAGCGTTTCGCCTGACAGAACTGCACGAGATGAATGTCGTTCGACCAAGAGCGGTGGCAGCAAGAATACAGGCTTACGCGGTCATAATTCCACCACCATCAATGGCCTACCCTGCGAGCCGCTATGTCCATTGACGGCAGGGCCGCACAATGATCTCAAATAATGATTCGACAGATTACGCTGCAACGTTTAATGCCAGACTGCCTGCGCATAGACCGCCAAGGCAGAGATGAAGAAGATCGCGAGAGCTCCGAAGAATGAGGCAATGAGGGAGAACGGTCCGTACCGCTGAAACTGTGGTCGCCGTGTGTGGGGAAACCGCATGAGGCAGAATGTCACAAATGAGGCTCCTACCCCAATCAGTGCGAGCAGAATCTGTTCCGCTTCCATAGGCCTGCCCATCCCACGGCTAAGCTAAGAAGAAAAACAACCCGACACCACCAACAAGCACGAAGATCACCCACCGAAGCAATCCCTCTCGCGCATCCGCATGCGCTTGGGTAAGTCGATTCCTAAGAGCCGGTTGCGTGCGGACATACGCCTCGACTTGCTCTTTGGCCTCCTTCAATCCGATGTTCCGCTCCACACGAACCAGCTTGATGGCCTCAACAACTTGCCCCCGCCTCAGAGCCGAGACTGCGGCCTGGGACAGTGTCGTGCATGCCACTGAGACTATAGAGACGTCACCAGGAGAAGGCTCTATCGAGGTAGATGGCATGGTTGAACCAAGCCTATCACTGTTGTATCGGCTGCCGAAGAGAAACCGAGAATTGTTTGAGAGAAGGATAGTTGGGAAGTCTATGATGTCTGCATGACCGGCGGTTCAAAATTCAACTCTTGCTTCGTCTTCCAACATTCCAGCCGTAGAATATCGTCCGGAGGTGTCTATGTTTTTCCGGTTGGTCTCAGTATTCCTCGTAACCCTCGCTGCACATCCGTGGGATTCAGCTGGTGGTGCCGAAACAACCAGAGTGAAAGACGACTTGATCGGACCTGTTCGTAGCGTCACGATCAAAAAACACGGCTATTCGACCACGGAAACCTACGATCGGGCCGGCCATCTCATCGAGACCGTACTCGATCTTACTCATGTCAATATGGCAACGTATTCCCACTTCCGATACGATCAGGACGGGCATCTGCAGGAAGAACTCGCGCTGGACCTCAATGGAAGACTTCTGTATCGAAAGCAGGTTGTCTATGCGCGAGACCCTGATGGACGTGATACGGCATCGGTCACGGCGTCTGATGATGGGCGTTTCCAGAATGCCGAGTTCTCACAGTATGATCACCGAGGTCATCTCAGTGAGCAGTTATGGGTGAGTGCCTCAACAACCTACAAAAGTCTCTTCGACATCCAGGGGCATCTGATTTATTCGGCGTACTACCGCAAGGGAGAGTTGCTCAATGAGTTGAAACACCGCTATGACGTGGTGGGCCGACTCCAAGAACTTGTGAGTTACGATATCCGCGGCAAGATCACCGGTCGGGTGGTGAACGAGTACGACGAGTCCGGAAAACGGACAAGATCCACCACTCAAATATTTGGTGAGACACGGCCTCGCACGTGGATCACAACCTATGAATACGATTCTTTAGGCAACTGGATCAAAGAACAAACTTCGGAGCAATCTTCCTCTTCCCTACCTGCCGGAGCTTTCACAACCCCTATGGTAGAGGAACGTACCATTCAGTACTACGGCGCCGCTGACAACGACACTATCGTACGCCAATAACGATCACACATGTAGAGGGATTCTCAGGGGACGTGGCGCTAGGCGTTTAGGCGAGAGCCAGGACAGATCAGAACGGCAGGAATCAGCACCGCATATTCTTGTACGCGACAAATGCGGAGACCGCGATGGTTTTTTCAATACTCGTGAGGCCCGACACATGATCGACAACCAATTGAAATTCGCTCAACGTAAGCATCTGCTTTCGGTCGAACCATGTTCTCAGTGTCACCCAAGAAGGATCAAAATGCTCGAACCACCATACTGGAGGAATGGACCCCGTTTCGGATCTTCCTAGTGGAAACCGAGATCCCTTCCGAGACATCAGCTTTTGCTTCGGCCACTCCTGACAGATCTCACGCATCATTTTCTTCCCAAGATCCATTCATATGACCACTCGACTTCTCGAAGAAGGACAATCCGTTTGGCTCCAAGTTATCCACCAAATTCACAGTGTGCTCGCGATACACTTCTCTATCGTTCTACAAGCAAGTGAGGTGCCTGATCACAGAATTCTTGTTTCATAATGGTTTGAATTACTCTCTTTATAAATATAGTTGCGTGGATGCCATGATGGTGTGGTAACCGTGCAACAATGGGATCTGTATCACACGGTACCGGAATCTAATTTCCTTCTGGTCGCACTGTAGAGTAGTCGTCACAATGGTAGGCGCGACAGCGTAGACTGTTTCACGATGAAACAGCTTATCGCATCTTCGTGAATGCCACTTGGAGATTTCAGCTTTGATGTGTTAGTTCGTCCTGAACTGTGAACAGCGAGCGATAGAGGGTCAGGGTAATCATTCTAGAGGCACTCTACTCTTTCGGACATCGATCTACTTGGTTCACACATGATCCATAGCGACAGGAACTCGCGTAGGCCTTGTGCGCCTGGCTTTTATCATGGCTAGAGAAGCGGCATGGGAGGGAACAACCTTTTCCAGTCCATAGGCACGTAGCTTGCGGTACAAGGTCGATCGACTCACTTCTAAATCACGCGCGATCCTGGATAAGTTCCCGTGGTGGAGGCTGATTGCCCGAATAAGTAATTCGATTTCAATCCGGCGGTGCGCCGCCCTCAGCGAATCCAGTGAGTCACCAGCCTGGTGGTCGGTGCTGACTAAATCCAAGTCTTCTGATGTAACCTCGTCCCCTTCAGCCATGACTACGGCTCGCCGAACCCGATTGCTCAGTTCCCGGACGTTGCCAGGCCAACGATGAGCGCGCATGGTGTCCAGCGCTTCTGATGTGTAGCCGGAGATGAGTTTGGGAGAGGCTGCTGCCGCACGATTCAGGAAAACCATGGCCATCAACAATGTGTCTTCGCCTCGCTCTCGGAGCGGTGGTAAGTGAAGATGCAGGACGCCCAGCCGATAGTAGAGGTCCTCGCGAAATTGTCCCTGAGCGATGGCTGCTTTCAGATCGACATTGGTGGCCGCGATCACCCGCGCATCCACGCGGAGGGTTTCCTGCCCCCCGACTCGCTCGAACGTTCCCTCTTGCAAGAACCTGAGCAATTTCAGTTGTAGCGCAGGCAACAACTCACCAACTTCATCGAGGAACACCGTTCCCCCGGCTGCTGATTCCAAACGACCCCTCTTCTGGTTGATGGCGCCAGTAAACGCCCCCCGTTCATGGCCGAATAGCTCGGATTCTAAGAGTGCTTCGGGAATCGCTCCACAATTGATTGGAACGAAGGCGCCATCCTTACGAAGACTGCGTCGATGAATCGACTGAGCCGTCAACTCCTTCCCCGTCCCTGTTTCGCCGGTCAACAACACCGGCATGTCCGTCGTTGCCACCTTGCAGATCAGGTCAAACACCGCTGCCATAGCCGGACTGGCTCCGACCATTTCATCCAAGACTTCCACGGACACCTCCTCACAAGAAACACTAGCCTACCGAGCTCCATCAAGGAGACTCACCGACAGATGACCCAAGGACATCCTGCCCTGCTTCACCCATTGCGTACAGCCCTAGCATATACCACATTCCAATCTTACGGCTCTAGTCTAAATACCTGGAGTATTCTACATATTACGTAGAAAATCTTGGCATCTTGAGCTGATTTTGCTTCGGATGTTGAGATTGTCCAAAGGTGAACGCTCTTGCATTCACTCTGAAGGCTAGTGCTGAATGGCACTAACCTCGGTTTGAGCATGATGGATTGTTCGGCTCAACAATCAAGAATGAGAACGCAATTCATGCCCGGTCTTTCAATAGGCCAAAACATCGAATGCCCATTGCTTCTGGTGTGCTACCTGGCCGATCATATGTCAGCATGGTAAGTCAGCCCACGTCTGAATGCGCCTACCTCAGCCCTATGACCGAAACAACAGAACGTCCGCAATAGAATCCTCTATCGCGCACACTCATACCCATGTTGGAGAAGCACATGTTCGACTGGATGACCAACTCTGAAATGTGGATGGCGCTTGCCACACTCACGGCCCTGGAGATTGTCCTGGGTATCGATAATATTATTTTCATCTCAGTCCTCGTCGGACGCTTACCGGAACATCAACGGAACCTCGCTCGTCAGGTAGGATTGGGGCTGGCAATGGTCGCGCGACTGGGGCTCCTCTTTTCCATCTCCCTCATGATGGGTTTGACGGCCCCCATCATCACCGTGCTGAATCAATCGCTGTCAGGACGCGATCTCATCCTCATCGGGGGAGGGCTCTTTCTCCTTACGAAAGCTACTCACGAAATTCATGAAAGTTTGGAAGGAGCCGATGAGGACACAACGTCCGTCGTCACGACCAGGTTCGGCATGATGATGCTTCAAATCGCCTTATTGGACGTCGTCTTTTCATTGGATTCGGTCATCACCGCAGTGGGACTCGTGCAGGATGTGTCCGTCATGGCCACGGCGATCATCATATCCGTGCTCGTCATGCTGTTCGCCTCCCGTCCCATCGGAGAATTCGTCGACGCCCATCCAACGATTAAAATCCTTGCGCTGTCATTTCTCATTCTCGTTGGCGTCACCCTCATGGTCGAGGGTTTCGATGTGCATGTGCCCAAAGGCTACATCTATTTCGCCATGGCCTTTTCCGTGGCCGTGGAAATGATCAATCTCCGAATTCGCCCGCGCGCGACCCTGCCGCGTAAACTCTATAATCGGTACGCAGAAAAACATGTGGAAGGTTCCGGGCAAAGCCATTGACAGAGGGAATACTCGACAGAGAAACCGGGGCGACGATACGAACCCGTTAGTCCTCGGGCTCCTCGATTGGACCAGCCCATTGACCATGCGCGAGTGAGACTTCCTGAAAGGCTCCGTCCGGCCATTGGAACTGTCCTGCCTCATCGACCAGCACGATAAAGGCCTCCGTTTCACCTGCTTCACCACGAAACCAGTACCACCCTGCCCGGCTCGGATTCTCGATCGTCCACCGATACATCGACATCATGTTACCCCGTGCGTTGTCATACAGCGGGCATTCCATCCCGTCTTTACTTTTTGATACAGTCTGACCACTGTTATTCCAATCGTGACCCTATCACGTCATGCTCCCACTTCCAATAGACGAAATCCTGCCGTCGATCCGCCACACACTGGACATCGCGCTCAATATGGTCCTCACTGCCCCACCAGGAGCCGGCAAGACGACCCGTGTTCCGCTTGCGCTCCTCGATGCTCCGTGGCTATCCGGCAAGAAGATCTTGCTCTTGGAGCCACGGCGACTCGCTGCACGTGCGGCGGCCGGCCGCATGGCAGAGGAACTCCATGAGCAGATCGGAGAAACGGTAGGGTACCGGATGCGGTTCGACACGAAGATTGGGCCGAAGACGAGAGTCGAGGTCGTCACGGAGGGAATCCTCACAAGAATGCTCCACCATGACCCGTCACTCGAAGCCTATGGCTTGGTGCTCTTCGACGAATTCCATGAACGAAGCTTACAGGCAGACACGGGGCTCACCCTGTGTCTCGAAACACAACGATTGTTTCGTCCAGAACTTCGCCTCCTCGTCATGTCCGCAACCCTAGATGGTGGTGCGATCAGCGAGCTCTTAGGACAAGCCCCGACCATCACCTGCGAAGGTCGCCAGTTCCCTGTCGAAACGCGGTACCTCGACCATCCGATGACGACACGACTCGATGTCGCCGTCACACAGATGATCCGACAATCAATCGTGAAAGATAGCGGCAGCCTCTTAGTATTTCTGCCGGGCATGGCGGAGATTCGTCGAGTGGAACGGCTGCTCATCGACTCCAACTTAGGGCCATCGATCCTGATTGCCCCCTTGCATGGTGAGCTGCCGCAACACCTCCAGGACATGGCGATTCGACCGGCTGCTCAAGGGGCAAGAAAAGTTGTGCTGGCGACATCGATTGCCGAAACCAGTCTTACGATTGAGGGAGTGCGCGTGGTCATCGATGGAGGCTTGTTACGCACATCACGGTTTGATCCACGTTCAGGCCTGACGAGGCTGGAGACGATTCGAGTCACCAAAGACTCTGCTGACCAACGCCGTGGCAGGGCAGGACGGCTTGAACCAGGTGTCTGTTACCGGCTATGGACAGAGAAGGAACAGACCACACTTGCCCCACATCGGCCACCGGAAATCCTAGAGGCAGACTTAGCGCCGCTCATGCTCGATCTGGCGCAGTGGGGGGCACAGAGTCCTGATGAATTGTCCTGGTTGACTCCTCCACCGGCCGCCGCCGCCAAGCAAGGCAAAGATTTGCTCGTCCAGCTGGGAGCATGTTCAGCCGATGGACGGCTATTGAACCATGGACGGCAGATCGCTGAGCTTCCCCTGCATCCTCGTCTCGCGCATATGATCATTCGAGCCATACCTCATGGGCTCGGCCATCAAGCCTGTGCGCTCGCCGCGCTGCTGAACGAACGGGATATTGTGCAGGGCTCATCGAGAAAAGAAACCGCTGATCTGCGCGTGAGGCTAGATGTCGTTCAGGGACAACACGATACGATCCTCATGGCCGTCAATCGAACCATCGTCGAACGGGTGAGACGGACCGCTCGCCTATGGCAGCGACAGTTGAGCACCCTGATCGGAAAAACACACAGCAACCACTCCCCTGAGCCACATCCTGTCGGATTCTTGCTCGCCCTTGCCTATCCGGATCGGATTGCCCATCGCCAGCCAGGAGACGCCGCGCACTATCGGCTGGCCAATGGACGAGGGGCGAGGTTCACCCAACCTGATCCGATCTCCAAGGAACCCTTCTTGGTAATTGCAGATCTGGACGGAAGTGGTCAATGGGCCACGATTCACCTCGCGGCTCCGATCACCCACGAGACCATCGAGCTGTTATACCGCGATCAACTGATCAGGGACGAATCGATCACGTGGGATGAGCGCATCGGCGCCGTGCAGGCATCTGCCCGCCTCAAACTTGGTGCATTGATCTTAAAAGAAGAAGCGCTATCAGAACCAGACCAGGATTCCATTACCGACGCGCTTGTACAAGGGATTCAAAAGGCAGGGCTGAATGTCCTGCCGTTTACTTCAGAGCATCAGCAATGGCGATCACGCGTGATGTGGCTCAGACGTACCGAGGAATCTGCGATAGATTGGCCTGACGTTTCCGACGACGTGTTATTGGCGACCGTACAGCAATGGCTCGGTCCATATGTGGCCGGCATCACCACATTAGATCGAGTTCGACGACTGGATCTGACAACTCCACTCCATGCTTTGCTCACCTATGATCAGCACCGGCGCCTAGAACGAATGGCCCCGACTCATATCGTGGTACCGAGCGGGTCTCGTCTCCGCATTCATTATGAGCAGAACGACCAACCGATTCTTGCCGTGAGACTGCAAGAGATGTTCGGGTGTCGAGATACTCCACGGGTAGCCGACGGCAAGATTCCGGTGATGCTGCACCTGCTCTCACCTGCCAAACGTCCGGTCCAAGTCACCCAAGACCTGGCGGGATTCTGGGCAAGAGCCTATCACGACGTTCGGAAAGAGCTACGCGGTCGGTACCCCAAACACCATTGGCCGGAAGATCCGCTCAATGCCAGCCCGACCGCAAAAGCGAAACGGCGAAGCACATAACGACTACACGTTCCCGCGGCCCTGTTCCCACACCCGAAATGACGCAAGATCCTGCGCAAGACTGTGTAGGAGCAGCGCCAGCACTGCCGCGTCATCGATAAACCCGATTCCAGGAATAAAGTCCGGTAGTAAGTCTATCGGACTGACGATATAGAGCAGCGCCCCGGCAAGAGACAGAATCGTGCGTCCTGAGAGGCCTCTGTATCTGCCCCTTCTCCAAGCCTTGAGCAGCCGAACCAGCAACGGAAGATCGGACCAGAGACGACCCATCGTTCGCAAGATTTCCAGAAACCTCGTGGATACTTTCATCTGTGCCTCCCTCATAACGTTCCCGCTTCAGTACACGATTCGCCTCAGAAAAAACGATACACAGAATACCAAACACCTCGCAGTTTAGGAAGTCGTCGTCACCTGAACGACTGTGCCTCTGCCACCGACAGACATTCTCGTTGCGACATTGGGAAGTCCGCACCAAACGCCGGATAGATGGTCAGGTCTGCACCAGCCGATCGAGGAAACAATCCATACAGTGCCGTAGGTGCGAGGCCACCCCGACAATCGCCGGCTGAAGCCCCAAGGCAGGCTGGATGGCATGCCACAGGTAGCGCAAGCGTGTCATCCGCGCACAACGCCCGCAGCGAGTCAAATCCCGTTAACCCTGGCGCGATCAAGAGTCCGGTTGCCCCGACTGTTTTGGCATAGGTGGCGCGCGCTTGCTTCGGGTCCATCAACCTCATAGATGGCTGTCACGAAGCCCGACGAACTCAGAACGCTGTCATCCATCAGTATTCCTCTTTGGAGAACATTTCAGGGGAATGCACGGCGGCGGGAGCGACAGACTGGTTGTCACCCATAAGGATGGACGTTCGTGCGTTTACAAAAGATGGAATTAGGGTGATAAACGAAACTCGGTGCTGATCATGCGACGGCATGATCAGCCAGGATGGCTTCTGCCGCCTTGCGGCCTGATAGCAACGCTCCGTCCATCGTACCGCTCTCTCGATGGTCGCCGCAGAGATACAGTCCATCAGCGACACAAGACGTACTTCCGGTCTCCGAAGTAGGAAGCAGATCGACCGGAGGGAGCGCGCGGGAGATTCGATCGGTCCGCAGATGGTGCCATTCATCCACCTGTCCCCCAAACCAGGATCGCAACACCCCACGCACAGCGTCTGGAAGAGCATCCGTACTTACATGATGGTCCGTCACGGTTGCGGAGATAAGCGCCCGCCTGCCCGGCGCATAGGAGGGTGCTGTTTCGCTCAACACGCAGACCGTAGCGACCAACCCCTCTCCCTCTCCATTCAACATCAACCAGGGCCCGCGTTTCGGTGGGGTGGGCGCGTCAAAATAGAGCGTGGTCGAGATGCGCCCTTCCCGGTTGGACATGGGCTCACCGCGTAACCGGGACGCGGTCTCATAATCTGTCGCAATCACCACCGCATCAGTCGCGAGTGTTTCTTCGGACTCCAGTAGCACCTTGGCTCGCTCAACCTGCCGCACCGGTTGATTCAGCCGGATCGTGCCTGGAGGCAACGCCTCGGCAAGTTGTTGCGCGATGGCTCCCATACCGTTTCTCGGCAAGGCCGTCACCCCACGTGAGAAGGCTGCCCAAACATGTTCAAAGACCCAGCACGGGGTTGCCAACGCGGACTCTAAAAACACTCCACGAAGAAACGGTTGAAACAAACGTGTGCGCATCGCGTCTGAAAACCCATAGGAGCGCAGAAATTCATGCGTCGATTTGGCTGAACTCCCGGCCCCGGAGCAGAGCTGATGTCCCAAAGCGCCCTGGCGAAGTTGGAACGCCAACCACTTATCGGTGAGCGATCCGATAGGACTGAATAACGTCGACAAGACCTCTTGCGGCCGTCGCAGCGGATCACTCACGCGATGAAAACACCCGTCGTATCGAATCAACGCCCCAGGATAGAACGGTTTCAGGTCAAGTGCTGCATAGTCCAACATCCTACTGACTTCCGGGTAGCCGGTGAGCAAGACCTGAAAACCACGGTCGAGTTGAAATCCCGCCACAGTGTCCGTCCTGACACGTCCGCCTATGCCATCCGAACCTTCGAGTACGATGCACGTCACGCCGGCTTTTATCAGCCGACGCGCACAAGCCAGTCCAGCCAGTCCAGCGCCGATAATGACTATGCGAGGAGTCGTAGTCATTGCAATCTATTCTATAGAAACTGAACGCGAAAACACACGGCTGGCTTCAGATGTCAGCTTGATCATTTTGTCTAGTCACGGAACAAACGAACAGGCACCTTTTTCCCTTTGATCCATGCACGGCCGAGACGATCGACGATGACGTGGGCCATCGATTCCGGCACATCGACAATCGAGAACCTCTCTTCTATTTCGATGGCCCCGATCACGCTGGACCGAACCTTTGCTTCATTGGCGATGGCGCCGACCAGATCACCCGGCTTGATACCGGCCTCTCGTCCGGCCCCGATATACACACGTGCCATGCCGGCCTCTCGCCCGCCGCGCCTCGTCCGTTCAGTCGGCTGACGCTTCGTCCCCGCGACACCGCCGTAAGGCCGACCGCCGGAACGGCCTTGGTCTCGAATCGAACGCGCCACATCATCATGTGGTCTCGTCGAAACCGTAGGAATCTCCTGCTCAGGTCGCTCCCCGCCTTGTACACGAAGTAAGAGTTTGATCGCCGCTGCCGCTACGTCCGTAGCAGGACATGTCAGAGACAGCCGTTCGACGAGAGTTGTGAACGCCTCCAATTGACCTTCTTTCAGCACCGCTTCCACTGTCGCCTGCACGCGATCCATCTGTTTGCGGCGGAGGTCTGCTACCGTGGGGACCGGCACCACGACGACGCGGGCCTTGGTATGCTGTTCGATACTCCGCAGCAACCGCTGCTCCCGCGGATCAAGAATCGTGATGGCATCTCCTTCCCGACCGGCTCGACCAGTTCGACCGATCCGATGAACATAGACCTCGGCAGAAGACGGGAGGTCATAGTTGATCACATGGGAGACGTGTGGAATATCCAGCCCTCGCGCGGCTACATCGGTCGCAATGAGTAACTCCGTCTGCCCGGCCTTAAACAATTGCATGACACGGTCACGCTGCCCTTGACTCATGCCACCGTGAATCGCCTCGGCCTTGCACCCACGGGCAGTCAGCATCGCGGTGACTTCATCGACCTCCAATCGCGTGCGACAGAACACGAGCACCGACTTTGCTCCCACCACATCGATCACACGAGCCAACGCGGCGGCTCGATGAGGCCTAGTGACGACATAGGCCGTCTGCTTCACACGCGGAGCCGTGCCGGCCTTGACCGGTTCCTTCGCAATCGTAATCTCGACGGGGTTACGGAGATGTCGATGGGCGATCGAACGAATTCTTGTCGGCATGGTCGCAGAGAATAAGGCCGTCTGTTTCGTGTCTGGAGTTTGTTTCAAGATGGCATCCAGGTCATCTGCAAAGCCCATATCGAGCATTTCGTCCGCTTCGTCGAGCACGACGACCCGGATATGCTCGAGTTTGAGCGCTCCGCGCCGAATGTGATCCAACGCTCGACCTGGCGTGGCTACGACGATATCCACGCCACGTTTGAGCGCATACAGCTGAGGACCGATCGCCTGCCCTCCATAGATCGCCAACGCACTGACGCGCAACTCTTTGCCGTAGCGCTGTACGGCCTCTCCGACTTGAATGGCCAATTCTCGCGTGGGAACGAGCACCAAGGCCGACGGACGTGTCTTCGAACCATGACCGATACGTTGCAGCATCGGGAGGGCAAACGCCGCCGTCTTCCCCGTTCCGGTAGCAGCCTGTCCAAGAAGATCTCGTCCCGCCAACAGGGGCGGAACAGCCTCGCGTTGGATGGGAGTCGGCTCCTCGTAGCCGAGAGCCTCCAGCGTCGCAAGGAGTGACGCTTCCAAACCCAATGACGCAAACCCAGGAGAAAAACCCGTTGCAGTCGGTGCGGTAGACTCAGCGCGCTGATCAGATTTCATGAGAGAGACAACTGCCTTTCTATCGTGAATGAGACGATACAAACATCATGAGCACGACCTACCAATTGTTGGCGGCTGATGTTACGTCGAATGGTACCACAGCGCAAGGGAGTACCTGTACTACCCTTTCCTGTCACCGCCGCAACCCATGATGCGACGGAGGATACCGATTGCAGGAAGGTGCCCGCTTGGGCGTCCCAACACTGTACAGATGGCGAGGTCTTGAGAAGTGAGTGCGGTCGAACTCAGAACGGGCGGAAGACGCTTCCCCCGCCCGCCCGAGGTTGTTCAGAAGCAGCCCATTGCGTTCAGGTCATGGTGACAACAGCGCATCAACACAGACCACCCTCTCTTCACGGTCGCTGTGAAACCAGTGCGCGGACCGCGACGAGCTGGTCTTGAGCCGGCAGCAGAAACATCATGTGCGCGAGCGCGCGATATGCCGACTCGAGCTCACGACAGCGACCGACGAATCGACTGGACGACAAGCGAGGGAAATAGTCCCGATGTCGCTCATAAAACAACGCACGCCGTTTCCATCGCTCGGCGTTAAAGATAAACAATCTGGTCGCCAATTCCAACACATGCTTGGGGGACAACCGCTGTGCCCCCCCTCTCGCAGGTGCGGGAATCAGGGAAGTGGATAGGGCCAGTCCTTTTGATGCTTCCTTCATAGCGAGATCCTCCTTGTGCTATGTGCGTGCCCGACCGTCCCGAGCATCGGACCCATGGCATCACCGATACCAATAGGCTTCAGCTCATCTTGGTACCACTTTATAATCCCGCAACATGAAAGAATGATTAGGACAAGATGAAAAGTTTTTCATTATTCGCAGGTCAGCAGAGCCGTCGTTATTGAAATTCCTTGCAGAATCGAATGCATAGGTAACATGAAGGGAAAACGGAATGATCGAAACGAGGACAGCAAGACATGGAAAGCACGTCGGCAGGCGATCAGATGTCGGTCTGACTGCGAGAGGCACCACTCCACATGGATTCTGTTACATCAGGCAGAGCGCGCCACCATCGTTAGGCTTGAAAAGCCGCGACAGCGTCCTCTTCCGTATTGCACAATTGAATACTTTCTCCGTACACACGGCTCAGCAGATCAAACCCACTTGCCTGAAGCGCTTCCTTGACCATTCCCTTCGCCGCGGCAATTTTCATCTGCCCTTGCACATTATTCAGATGCTTGCCGGCCAGAATGAGGACACGGATGCCGCCGCTGCTGATATAGTCCACATCGGCCAAGTTGAGGACGACCTTCTTGGCGCCTGCATCCAGAATCTTCTGCATTTCCTGGTTCCCGTGATCGGCCGTGGTTGCGGAAAGACTTCCCTGCATCTTCACCATGGTGATACCGGCGTTCTCTCGTGAGGTCACCGTTAATGTGTGGCGAGTCCCTTGATCCATGCCTCATGCTCCTTTCGCGTTACAGATGGCTCTTGTGCCCTGCTGCGGTCCGATCATAACAAAGACACGCGCCCGCTTCCATCCCAACAACCTCGTAGACCTAAACGCCTTGCCCCTTGCCTGAATCAGAGTTTCCCTCAAGACACCAGAGAGATCTAAACTCCCTCTTGGACCTTCGAAAGAGCTTCATCCAGCGTCGATGCGTGAAGACTCATCATCAGTGCTCCACTCAGTTGGAGCACCGTTCGAACATGGTCGCTCCCTCCAGACAGCACTAGCTTTCCGTTGGTCTGCATCAGCGCAACGACCGCTTTGAGGATGACCCGTAGCCCTATAGAAGAAATGTACGAAATCCGTGAAAGATCGAGGATGATCTGGCGTTCACCCCGCCCAATCTGATCCATGAGCACACGTTCCACCTCCGGTGCACTGTTGGTGTCGAAGCGTTCTCTCGGTATGATGGTCAGCACAGTCCCACTGCGACGTGTTTCGACATTGATGCTGGTTCTCTGAGCGCTTTCGCGAGATGGTGCCGGCTGTCGTTCAGCTTCGAGCGAACTGATTCCAGTCTTGTCAGTACGGCTGCTTGGAGCAGAGGTCTCGGACACCAACTTCTTTTTGATCGTCAACACATTGCGGCCGACCTTGCGATGATAGGTCACCTCATCGAACATCGAGCGGATCAGATGAATCCCCAGACCGCCGATTTCACGTTCATGCAATAAGACCGACAAGTCCGGAGGAGCGACGGAAAGCGGGTTGAACGGAATGCCGTCATCGATAATGGTCAGAACGACACACTCCTCCCTCACCTCGCCTTCCACTTCAATAGCATGTTCCGTCGGATCATTCGGGAAGGCGTACTGCACCACGTTATTCAACAAATCGTCCAGTGCCATATTCAAAGTGGGAATGAGCGGCTTGGCCCCTGGCCATTGCGCGACATACGCTTCAAACGCAATCTGCAGATCGGGAATGGCTATCAACTGATTTGGCATGGTTTGGTGAAAAACCGTCGTCGCAACGTCGGACGACGCGACGCCGTGATACCGTAGCCCCAGCATGGTGATATCGTCCGCCTGTGGCGCCTCCCCGGCGAACGCTCTCACTTCGTTCATGACCTCATTGAGACGATCGACGACGGAGCCGGCCTGAGACCTGGTCAGCACCGATTTCAACCGGCTATTACCGAAGAGTTCGCGCCGTCGATTGTCGGCTTCCGTCACCCCATCCGTGTACAGAAACAGTTCGTCCCCCGGACCTAAGCGGATCACACTTTCCTTGAACGCAATACCAGGCACGGGGCCGACCATGGGTCCGTCCTGGGCCGTCAGCCACTCGAACTGTCCGTTCTGTCGTTTCAGCAACGGCTGATTATGGCCCGCATTCGTCGCGACCAGCGTCCCATCACGAAGATTCAGGATACCCACGTACAGCGTCACGAACATGCAGGAATCGTTATCGGCGCTGAGCGCATCGTTGACATGAGTGACGATGCTGGCAGGAGAGGGATCGGACAAGGCTCTGGTCTTGACCATGATCTTCGTCATCGCCATAAAGAGTGCGGCAGGAACTCCGTTGCCCGCCACATCCCCGACCACGAAGCACAGGCGATGATCATCGATCAGAAAAAAGTCATACAAATCACCGCCGATTTCTAAGGCCGGCTCAAGCACCGCGTACAGTTCCACTTCCTTCCGGTCGGGAAAGGCGGGAAACTCGCGCGGAAGCATGCTGCGTTGAATATCTCGACCGACATTCAGTTCCTCCTGCATACGGGCTTTTGCCGCCTCCACCAACGCCAACGAATCCGCCAAACGAGCCTTCGCATCCTCGGCGGCCTGCTCGGCATTCTTGAGCGCGGTAATGTCCGTGGCGATGGCGACAATGCCGCCATCGTGCGTCTTCTTTTCGCTGATCTGGATCCACTCTCCGCTCGTACGGTATTGCAGGTACGGCTCCTCGGGATTGGCATGTAGTTCGAGTCGCTGTTTTACCCATGACTCGACATTCCCGATCGCCGCAGGAATATCACCTCGTTCAGCGATACGGCGAATGATCGATTCAAACGAGTCCCCGGGCTGGACCTCAGCTCCGACGCCGGACACGACTTCGCGATACTTGCGGTTGCAAATGACCAACCGGTCGTCTGCATCGAACAAGGCAAACCATTGCGGGACGCTTTCGATCGCTTCGAGCAACCGCGCGTGGCTGTGGCGGGCCTGACGTGAGGCCCTTGTCACTTGCCGATCGATGATGGCCAACAGAGTCGAAAGCGAGACGGCAACAATCGCAAGAAGCTGCACTTCAATGCCCGGCGGCGAGGCCGGAGTCGTCAGGCCTGCAAAACTGTATGCGGGAATCATCCCGGCGAAATGGGAGGCCGACAGGGCCACCCCCATCGCGCTCGCCTTCTCCGTCACACGCCAATCTCCGTGCGCAATGTTCCACCCGCCGACTAAGGGGACGACGATACCCAGCCCAATCATGATCACCAGGGAGACGATAAAGAGTGACAAGTCCCGCTGCACATCAGCCACCTGATGGATCGCCATCAGACTCGTGAAATGTGTCACGATCAAGCACGCGCCCATGATCAAACCACCGGACATCAGTCGCAGGTAGCTCCCATCATGGGTGCTGATCACATACACCGCTAAGGCTCCTGCCGCCCCGGCTGAGACGATAGACACAATGGCGAGACTAACGTCTTGTGCGGTTGGAATCGGCGGACAAAAGGCCAAGTTACCGACGAAATGGATCGCCCAAATCTCAAGCCCGCCGGCAACGGCTCCTACCGCAAGCCATCGCAGCTTGAAGTCTCCCTGTTCTGTCGCCCGCATCCGTTCGGCGATGCTGAGGATGACGTAGGCGGCCGCGCCACCGAGCAACATCGAACAGATCGCCAGCACTGGATCGCACATCCCCAGCACAAACAACCTCCTCATCAGCACGTTCGGGGTACAACAAAGAAAGACTGATCGAACCCCTACGGAATCCCAATAACTGACGGCCGATCCGAGTCCACGATCACTGCACCAGTCGATTGAGACGATCCCAACGTGGACTGCGCAATCCGCGATCCACCGACCAATAGACAAACACAACCTGCCCCAGAATCTGAGCCTTGCTGATCGGCCCTAGGAAGCGGCTATCGAGGCTCTCTTCTCGATTGTCTCCCAACACAAAGTAGGCATCCGGTGGAACAGTCGTTGGGCCGAGATGATCGCGTACGTTTCCGGGTCCCATCAGCGAATCGGTATGCTGCACATAGGGTTCCGTGGCCACTTCACCGTTCACCGAGAGCACCTGCGTCCGAATCTCGACCCGGTCCCCCGGAAGGCCGATCACGCGGTGCACGAGGCGTTTGCCTTCCTCATCCGGATAGCGGTAGAGCACGATATCTCCCCGCTGCGGGCCGGCCGTATGGTAAGCCGCTCTGTTCACCACGACGTGATCGCCGGGGAACAGCGTCGGAACCATGGTCACATTAGAGATCTCGAACATCTGCGACCGCGCACGAACCACTGGTAGGAGATTCGGAAACCGGTCAGTCACAAAACCTCGACGGAGATCCTGCAGCCGAGACGATGCGTGCAGGATCTGAGTGTCATATCCATCGACCAGGGTCTGCGCTTCTTCGATTGACAGAATTCCAGCATAGTGTTCGGCAAGATGCTGTTCCCAGAAGTTGGCAGGAGCCAGATCGAACAGCATGACTTTCAGTGATCCCTCGAATGATGGTTTAATACGCGCAATGTCAGCCGGAACCAGCGGGCTGGCGAGATCTGACTGCACTTCAAGCTGGTGGCTGAATCCCTCGACATCGGCTTGGTCCACCACCGCCTGATACAGCCGATCTGACGCAACTTCTCGGTGTGCCAGTTGTTGAAAGATCGTGAGGGGCCCCTGGCCCCTCTGTTCAAAAAGACTCGGGGTTGCGCGACATCCGGCCCCCAGCTCGATGCATAGAGCCAGTAGACAAATCACCGCACAACTCAAAGATCGACCGAGAGGGCAGGACGCAGGTGGGAGCATGGTGCTGTTCAGTCAACACTCCGTTTCGTATAAGAATGGCGGTAGAATACCGTATCGGATCTCAATGGGGAAGGCCTCTTGGATTCGAAAGAAATGGAACGCCACTAGATTTTCTCTTCCGCGCTTCAATTGTGGTAGCCTGTACGTACACGATGCGCCTTATCCTGCTCATACTGATAGTCGGCCTGGTCATCTTCGGACCGCAACTCTGGACCAGACGGGTGTTTGCCAAACATAGTGCACCCCGTCCAGACTATCCGGGAACCGGAGGCGAATTGGCCCGACACCTGCTCAATCGGTTTGACATGGAACATGTGAAAGTCGAACCGACCGAGATGGGCGATCACTACGATCCCCTCGTCAAAGCAGTCCGCCTCACTCCTGCCATATTCGATGGAAAATCACTCACGGCCATTACGGTCGCTGCCCATGAGGTCGGACACGCCATTCAAGACCACCTGGGCTACCGGCCTCTCGCGGAGCGTACAAAGCTCGTCCGAGTTGCTCAGGGAGCGGAAAAGATTGGTGCCGTGGTGATGATGGGAATCCCCATCGCAGCAGGCTTGGCCAAAACTCCCGCAGCGGGCCTCCTCGTTATGCTGGCCGGATTGGCGACGATGGGAGTCTCCACCCTCGTCCACTTCATCACGCTCCCCGTCGAATGGGATGCCAGCTTCAAACGCGCCCTTCCGATCCTCCGGCAAGGACAATACTTGTCCCCCGAAGACGAGCAAGGAGCACGCAGCATCCTCACTGCCGCCGCAGTGACCTACCTGGCAGCCTCCCTCGCCAGTCTGCTCAATCTATGGCGCTGGATCGGCTTCCTCCGTCGATAAGCCGCTGGACAACTGAGTCAGCTTCTGTCCCTTATCCTGCCTGCCTGACCATCGCGGTCATGGGCAGGCTTCTATGCCGAGCGACTCAACCATGAGGGGGTCAGAAGATGGCGCACGGTTCGAGGCGTGATGGTGAGATCTCGATACTGTCGCGTTCCAGCCATCACGTCCGTCACCGCTTCACAGAGCCGTTGCCCCTGTTGTGAAAACGCCCACGATCTGAGGCGAGGGAAGTCATAGAGGAGCTTGGCCAGCTGACGGCCCCTTTGCAGTTCAGGAAGAATCGTCTCAGCCAGTGACTGCGTGTATGCCTGTCGTACGGCCTGCTCTTCACAATGTCCGTCGATCAGGGACTGCGCCGCCATTAGGCCGCTACGAATGGCGAACGAAATTCCTTCCCCAGTCACCGGATCGGCAAGACCGGCAGCATCCCCGACCAAGAGTACTCGCTTATCAACGAACGGTCCTATGCGCGGACTGATTGGAATGACGAAACCATGTCGCTGAATCTGTGTCACAGCACCACCATCGAGCAGGTTAAGATAGCGTGCCATCGCATGTTTGAGGTCACTTCCTCGCTGAACAGTCGACAACACGCCGACCGACAAATGATTGTTCTTGGGAAACACCCACGCATACCCCTGTTGGAGCAGGCCAAAATCAAATCGCGCAATACCATAGAACCTCTCCAACCGATCCCGGGGAACCCTCACTTCATACTCAAGCGCCGGAATCAGGACACGACCGTCGGCCATCCCCATCTTACGGGCAACCGTGCTGAGCGCTCCGTCGGCAGCTACGACGAACTTGGCACTCATCGTGCCAACGTTGGTGGCGACCGTGATGAAATCTCCCTGATAGAAAACCTCTTCAACGGCACAGCGTTGATGCACCGTAGCACCGGCTGTCTCTCCAGCAGACAGAAGCGCGAAATCAAAGCGATCGCGCATCGTCATCGAGACGATAGGTATCGAACGGTGGGTTGTAAACGATAATCCTGTGGGGAGCACATTCAGCTGAGCCGAACGGCATTCCTGCTCGACCACCTGTCGCACATCGACCGGCAAGGCCTGCATGGCCCGGCCGATAATCCCGCCGCCACAGGTCTTGTAGCGCGGCAGCGCAGCCTTCTCGAGAACCGCCACCGCTACACCCGCCTTTACTAACTTGAACGCAGCTGTTGATCCGGCCGGTCCACTACCGACCACGATGACGTCATAGCTGGGATTCATGTGCATGGCACGGGAGGGGGTACTTCATGGGATCACCAATCAAGTTGCCACCTTTCCGTGATGAGCTGGTACTATTCGAGAGCAGTGTCGAGTCTGACAGCTACCACATCCGGATTTCAATCGGCCACGTCCCTGATGGCGCAGCCTGCACTGTCAGCTCTTTATGGCTTCGCCTGAACCTGTGGCTGATAGAGATATCTCTGAAACCCAACGAAGACCTTGCTGATCTCCTCTGGCTCGCCAAGATCAGCCACAGCATCGGCAATGGCACCATGGTATTTCAGCCTCAGAAGTGGAGACAGCTTGTCTTGCGCCAGCTCCTCCACACCAACTTTCACATACTGTGCAAGGACAAAATCAAGAAAGGCCTGCTGCCTGTCGTTAAAGCGGGCACAGATCTCCGTCCTAGCCCGAACCGCCCGCTCCTCGCGCGTGAGCGGAGTCATGGCATAAGCCACATGTGCCAGCACATCGAAGAGATCGCTCTTCTCAGCATCGATGATCCGTTGCATCTCCGCCATTTGCTCAGCACCGAATCCTTTTTCAGCAAGCCCTTGTAAGAGCTTGGTACGGGTATCGGGACTACTCCAGATTGCACGGAGTTCGGTCTCATTCCGGAAAAACTCGGGAAGCTTTCCAAACAACATCTCCAGGAATTGCTGCGCCGACATCGGCGTCCCGTCGGGGTGCCAAAAGGTCGTGACCATCATGTGCTGAATTGTCCGGGCCTTGCCGTCGGCGAGTTTGACTTTAACCTTCTGCTGCTTGACGTATTCGCGTGGCCGTTCGCGCACTCCATCAGGCCAAGGTTCATCCGGAGGTGAAACCGGCTTTGGACTCGGCTCCGGCTCGATCGGCTCACCGTCCCACTCCGAGTCGCTGAAGTGGTGATGGGCCTTCACGAAATCGTAGATCGTGAAGTAGTCCTTCCCGTCATAGAGCCGCGTGCCACGCCCGATGATCTGCTTGAACTCGATCATGGAATTGATGGGACGCATGAGGACGATATTGCGAATGTTGCGCGCGTCCACCCCGGTCGAGAGCTTTTGCGAGGTCGTCAGGATCGTCGGGATAGTCTTTTCGTTGTCCTGAAAGTCGCGGAGATGCTGCTCGCCGAGTTCGCCGTCGTTGGCTGTCACCCGATGGCAATAGTTGGGGTCTGCGCTCGTCTTTACCTGGTTGATGAGATCGCGCACGGCCAGGGCGTGGTCCTGCGTGGCGCAGAAGACCAGCGCCTTCTCCTGCTGATTGATCTGGCCCATGAAGATCTCGACCCGCTTCTTCTCGCGCTCCTTGATCTCGATGATCCGATTGAAGTCGGCTTCCGTGTAACGCTTTTTTGTCTCGATCTCGCCTTCGATCAATTGATCGTCCGGGGTATAGACGTACTCATCCAGCGTTGTGGAGATTTGCTTCACCTTGAACGGCGTCAAGAAGCCGTCGTTGATGCCGTCTTTGAGCGAATAGATATACACCGGCTCGCCGAAGTAGACGTAGGTGTCTACGTTGTCCTTGCGCTTGGGCGTGGCGGTCAGGCCGAGTTGGACAGCAGGCGAGAAGTATTCGAGAATGTCGCGCCAGTTGCTTTCATCGTTCGCCCCGCCGCGATGGCATTCGTCGATCACGATGAAGTCGAAGAAGTCCGGTGGATACCCACCGAAATAAGGCGTATCGCCTGGCCCACTCATGAAGGTTTGAAAGATCGTGAAGAAGAGATTGCCGTTCTTCGGCACCTTGCCCTTCTTGCGGATATCCTCCGGCGCGATCCGCACCAGCGCGTCCTCGGGAAACGCGGAGAAGGCGTTATAGGCCTGATCGGCGAGGATGTTGCGGTCGGCGAGAAAGAGAATACGCGGCCGTCTCGACGGCTCGCGGCTGAGATTCCATCGACTATGAAAGAGCTTCCAGGCGATCTGGAAGGCGATGAACGTCTTGCCCGTGCCGGTGGCCAATGTGAGGAGGGTACGAGGTTTCTTGTTAGCAATTGCCTCCATCACCCGCTCGACAGAAATGTCCTGATAGTAGCGGCTGGGATGCGACCCGCCTTTATCCTCGAACGGGACTGAGGCAAACCGATCCCGCCAGGCGTCGTGCTTGGCGAACGTCAGTTTCCAGAGTTCATCCGGACAAGGATAGTTTGCCCACTCCCCTTCCTTACCCGTCTCCATGTCGATGCCATAGAGCCCATGGCCATTGGTGGCATAGGTGAACCGGATGGCCAACTTACCCGCATAGTGCTTCGCCTGCGCTACTCCCTCGGTGAGTGCCTCATCCCAAGCCTTAGCTTCAATGACGGCGAGCTTGGTATTGCGATAGACGAGGATGTAATCAGCGACAAGTGGCTTCGCGCGTCGCCCCAGGCCTTCGATGCGACCCGGCGTGATGGGATACTCGCGCAGCACGCGGCTTCCTTCCACTACGCCCCAGCCTGCCGCCTTGAGAGCAGGATCGATGTGCTCAGCTCTGGTTTCGGCTTCGTTCATAGCAGTGCGGTCTCTCTTCTTGACCGGATTGACGCCATTGACCTCAGTGTCATTGCCGTCAACATGGTCAATGCCGTCCCTCTGGTCCTGTCGGCTTCGTCCCTTTGCAGTCGGGGAAAGCGGAGCAGCCCCAGAACTGCCCAGTGGCGGAATTGCGCCGGCGCATAGCCTTGCCGCACAGCGGGCACTCCGGTGACGGAAGCCTGGCCTGTTCCCGCGCCTCGATGCGCTTGGCGGTGAGCCGCTCGCTGAACCCGCCGGTTTCTTCAAAGGCCTTGCCCTGCGCTTCAATCTGGCGCTTGAGCATATTCAAAGCGCGCCCGATGATGATAAGCATGGCATTGGCTACGACCACCGCGTCGTCGGCATCCAGCCACGCGGCGTACTTTCTCCGCTGTGCCAGGGCGTGTTTCGCCGACTCATAGACCATGTCGTCTTCGAAGGGCGCTTGGTCCAGCGATACGGCATTCACGGCCTGGGCGTCCGGCGAATGCACCGACCAGGGAAGCCCGCCCCGCTCGAGAATCACCCTCTCATAGTCGTCGCGCAGCTCGCTGAGACTCGCCCGAGCCACATCCGTGAGTTTCATCTCCGTATCCTTGGACGTGGCAGAACGCTCCGACCCCTCGATGATGTTCTGCCGGCCGCTGCGGGCGGCCTGCGTCATCTGATCGTATTGCCGTCCTTTGGGGTCGTAAAACTTGGCGCCTGCCTCGCGCGCCTCATGCGTGAGAAACCGCCGGCAGAATCGCAGCGTCTCGATCTGGATGATCGTAGCCAGGGTGAAGGAGTGCAGTTTCCTAAATCCGCCGTGTTTGTCGAACAACTCAACCATGGCGTCCGGCTTCCTAGAGGTTCCCGCTGAAGGCCTCGTGCAGCAGCGACTTTCTCAACTCACCTAGCGCGGCGAGCTTTTGCCGGTAGATGGATTCGAGGCGCTGGGCTTCTTCGCGCAGCGAATCGAGCTTGGCAACGATTTGTTGTTGTTCGGTGACGGATGGAAATGGAAAGCGTTCGTGCTCAAACGTCCCCAGGTTGATGTTCGCCTGGGCACTCCCTTTCCCCATCGATTGGATGCGAGCCTTGTACGACTGAAGGAGATATTCGATGTAGCCCACGTCCGCTTCCTTCGGGTTTGCGACGACACCGATGACACTATCCGGGAAGCATGCATCAAAACCCAATATGGCCGTCTCTGCAATATTTGCGGCAATGGTTATGCAAATTGTTCCTTTCGGCCACAGTTTGCTCTGAGCAAGCCCGGCTTCGCTGTAAGTTTGAGAGTACTCGGTAATGATGTGGTCTGCATTTCGAATATCACCGGTTTGAATAAACGGATACTTTCCGTCATAGAGGTGAGGCGCGTTGCGTGGGCGATGCTTTGACTTGCCGCGGCCAAATGTCGTCGCGATTTCTTCGAGCGTCTTTTCTTTCCATCCTGGGCCATGCTCGGCGAAGACGGATTGCAGATGGCTTTCGAAGAGGGCGCGGGCGTTTTGGAGGTTCTTTTCGGCGTTGGCTGTGGCGGTAGCGATGTCGTCAAACGCTTCGTCAAGAATGCCGACGATACGATGCTGTTCGGGGAGTGGGGGGACAACGAGTTCGAAATTTCCGAGTGACTCCCCAGACACATTCGGGAACGTTGCTCCCGTACCCTTGCCATGGATTTCATCTCTCTTCAAACTGATGAAGTAATTGATCCACGGCTGATACTGTTTCGCCCGAATGGCAGCGACACCACGGCCAACGCAGGCGTCGAAGCCTGCAATATTCATACGTCCGGTTGTCGAACCGCGAACGCAAAGGATGAGATCACCCTCTTTGCAAAACTTTGTTGGCTGCGTGGTAAACTTTGTGCGAACGGTCTTTCCAAATGACTCGGCGCTAAATTCAACTGGGCCATTGATGAGCGGCACACCTTCTCCGGTCGTGTTGTAACTTTCGCCATCGGGACTCTGCCCCATGATGATTTCACAGACATCACCGAGCCGCTGAATTGGCCATCCCTTCTTCATAGCAATGCCCTGATGCTCCTCAGCGCTTCCGCACTCTCGGCATCCAGCGCGGCAATTTCGTCCATGATCTCTTGCGAGCTGCGGTGCGTCACGACTTCGCCCCCGTTGGGATTCTTCACTGAGAGATCGAACGTGGTCTGGTCGATGTCCTTCGCATTCACGCTCCAGGACTTGGGCGAATCGGCAAAGGACTTCTGGATCTTCACGAACTCTTTGAGATCGTCGTCGTTGAGCGGATTGGTCTTACCGAGACTGCGGCCTGGGTCGAGCTGGTAGAACCAGACCTTTCTCGTCGGTGCGCCCTTCTCAAAAAAGAGCACCACGGTTTTCACGCCTGCGCCCTGGAATGTGCCGCCAGGACAATCGAGCACGGTGTGCAGATTGCAGCTTTCTAGCAATAGCTTCCGTAGGCTCACCGAGGCATTGTCCGTGTTGGAGAGGAAGGTGTTCTTGATGACCACGCCGCCGCGGCCTCCGGCCTTGAGGCTCTTGATGAAGTGCTGCAAGAACAAGAACGCCGTTTCGCCGGTACGGATAGGGAAGTTCTGCTGCACTTCCTTCCGCTCTTTCCCACCGAAGGGCGGATTGGCCAGCACCACGTCGTAGCGGTCTTTCTCCTGAATGTCGGCCAGGTTTTCCGTGAGCGTGTTGGTGTGGATGATGTTCGGCGCCTCGATGCCGTGCAGGATCATGTTCATGATCGCAATCACATAGGCGAGCGACTTCTTCTCCTTGCCGTAGAAGGTCTTGTCTTGCAGCGTCTTGAGATCTTTCGTCGAGAGGCCGCCCTTGGCGATCAGGTAATCATAGGACTCGCACAGGAAGCCCGCCGACCCGCAGGCTCCGTCGTAGATGCGCTCCCCGAGCTTGGGCTTGACCACTTGCACCATGGCGCGGATGAGCGGGCGCGGGGTGTAGTACTCGCCGCCGTTGCGCCCGGCGTTCCCCATGTTCCGGATCTTGGCTTCGTAGAGGTGGGAGAGCTCGTGCTTCTCCTTCTGTGAGCGGAAGCGCAGCTCGTCGATGTGGTCGATGATCTCGCGCAGATTGTAGCCGCTCTGGATCTTGTTTTTGATCTCGCCGAAGATTTCACCGATCTTGTATTTGATGGTGTTCGGCCCGCTGGCCTTCTGCTTGAAACCCTGTAGATAGGGAAAGAGTTTCAGATTAACGAACTCAGTGAGGTCGGGACCTGTTTGAGCGCCGTTGTGGTCAAGCGTCCCATCCTTCCCCTTCGGCGCAGCCCAGCTTTCCCAGCGGTACGGTTTATCGAGGATAAAACTGTAGCGTTTGCCGTCCAGCCTGGCCTCGTCCGCCTTGTCCAGTTCCAATGTATCGAGATACTTTAAAAACAGCAGCCAGGAGGTCTGCTCGGTGTAGTCCAGCTCCGTCGTACAGCCGGCCTCTTTACGAAGTACATCGTCGATATTTCGAAAGGCTTGTTCAAACATGAAGGAGTTTCCTAGGAAAGCGTACCTCTCGACCGTCTGCGAGCAATCGCGGGAGGAAGATACCCCTTTCCCTCTAAGAAATCACGCCCTGTTACGGAAGCGCTAAGTCCTAAGCGAAAAGGGCTTACTGTGGCAGGAGAATGAAGCGTCCAAGCTTGGCTGGTCGGTAGACCTCAAGATCCGACAGTCATACTCAGCTCCGGCGAGGCCGATCTTGGAGCATACGTCGAAATCGATCGCCTGTTCGCTCCGACAGATCAGATGGGCCGCCGCGGACACTGCCGATGAGATCCCGCACCAACTCTATTGGGTCGATCTGTACCGTGAGCTTCATCGAGCTTAACTCCTTTGAACTGTATGACTTCAGATGTACTACGCCGTTTCCATTGTGCGCAAGGAGAATCAAGATGACTATTAGGAAACAGGCTTGGAAACCGGGGTCGACTTCCCCGCATCCAGCAAGATGGCGACGAGCATGTCGCTCATGACGTTCACCCCGGAGCGGGCGCGGGCGATGATCCAATCCACCGTCATGATGAGTGGAATGGCAGCAAGGATCACATGCTCCGGCAGACCAGCCGCAGCAAGGACAAGCGGGAGCACGATCATCCCGGCTTCGGGGATGCCCGCCACGCCGGCGCCGGCAATGATGGACGCCACAACGATGACGATCTGCTTCGACATCGGCAAGTCGTACCCGAGCGCATGGGCGAGGAACAGCGCCGCCATGGCTTCGTAGAGCGTGATACCGTCGTTGTTAAGATTGGTCCCGACACAGGCAGCCAGGCGGGCCGACTGCGACGAAACGCGCATGCGCTCAAGACAGCGGAGCGTGATCGGCACAGTCGCCAGGCTGCTATTGCACGACAGGGCCGTCATGATGGCATCGGCGCCCTGCCCGATGTAGACCGTCGGGGGTTTCTTCCCCACCCACCAGGCGACCAGCGGATAGTAGAGCAAGGCATGCACGGCAAGACCGAGAAGCATGGCCGCAAGGAAAACCCAGAGCACGGAGAAGACCTCGATCCCCGACCGGCCGACCACATTCGCGACGACTCCGAACACCGCAAACGGCACGATCAGAACCACCCACCAGAGAATAGTCACCAGCCCACCGTAGACACGCTCGATGCCCCAGGCCACCTGATCGAGCACGCCGCCGGCCTGGCCGCTCTTCGTCCGTGCCCAACGCAATGCCAATCCAAGCCCCAATGCCAGGAGAACGACACCGATGATGTTATTGTTCCCGAACGGATCAGCAATCGTTCGGGGAATGTAGGCCAACAGATCTTCGAGCGGATGTTCCGATGCAGTCCCTATGGGCTTGAGGTTCGTTCCCGGTACGACTTGGAGCAAGTCTTCGACGTGGCCCTGCCACGCTTTCCCCGGTTGCCACAGATTCATAATCGCGAGGCCGATCACCATCGCCATGGAGACATTGATCAGACAGATCGCGAGCAGCTTCCCTCCCTGACTCAACGGGATCGAGGCTCGAAGTAACGAATCGAGGATCGCGACGAAGATGAGTGGGACTGCGAGCGTCTTGAGCACCCACACGACCCAGAGTCCGAGCTGACCGAGTTGCGCGTTACCCAGGTCGCCTAGGTAGGGCTCCTGAGCAAACACAACACCCAGAATCGTGCCGCAGCACACGGCCACGAGAACCTGCGCATAGAGTGGAAATGAGCTCCGGCCTAACGAGTCGTGCATCGTAAGAGTGAGGTGTCGAGAGATTACATGGTTTCGCGCCTAGAAACCATGTGTCTGTCGAAAGAACGCCAGCGTGATTACGGAATGGAACGTAGGTGCAGGGTCGTGAGCGGTTAAGTAGGAATATCTCTGTTCCCCTCGTACGTGGTACGGGATTGGAAGGAGAATTTGACAAAGTCGCCGTCTTTGACGACCGAATCTTCTGATCCGATTTTCTTGTTGATCGTGATGAGCGCCTCTCGGCTCGTGATGTACTGAAGGAGCGGCCCGAGCTGCGCCGGATTCCCTTCGATCAGCTGCTTCACGGTCGTTAGGCCACTAATCGACACCTCAAAATCACTCTCATCGACGGCCGCTCGTAAAGTCTGCCCAAAGATCTGTACTGACACCATGCAATCCTCACCCTCGGTATTTAGCAAAATCTGCCTCACTGCAGGCTGGCGCGGCACTATACAGGAGTCGGAAGACGAACTCACCTGTGCTCCCCTTCTGCTGCACGGTAGGCATCCTGAAGCAGTTGCGCCACATGCTTGACCTGAGCCGAATCACCCAACCCATTCTTGAGTTGAATCATGCAAGCCGGACAGCTGGTGGCGACGACAGTCGCGCCGGTTTGTGTGATGGCGCGGGCTTTCCGATCAAAGATTTTCTGCGAGGTATCATAGTCTTTGATCACATACGTGCCTGCCCCTCCGGCGCACCGGTCGGCATCCTGCATCTCGACGAAATTGACCCCCGGGAGAGACGAGAGCACTTGACGTGGCTCATTTGTGACGCCGGCCGCCCTGAGATGACAGGAGGAATGGTAGGTGACCCGTTGCGTGGCCCCCTGAGATTTGGCCATGGCAGGACGCGCGGTTGAACGGGCGACGAATTCAGAAATGTGCACTACTTTTTTCGCGAGTTCTTCTGCCTGCTGTTTCTCCACACCGTCTGAAAACAGTGTTGGATAATCCTTTAACATCAGCGTACATGAGGCGCAGCCGGTCACGATGGTGCTGTACGGTGCGAAGGATCGAAGGTTAAATCGAGCTCCGTCCCGCACAAGCTCGTTATGGCCGTAGGTTTGAATCGGCGTGCCTGAACATCGTTGGGGAGGCAGGGCTGGCTCTACACCATGCTTCTTTAACACCTCGATGACGGCATCCCCGACTCCATCATCAAAATAGTTGGCGGCGCAGCCATGGAAATAGGCGACCAACCTGGTCGGTGGGGAATCTGTGCCGCTCGGGATCAAATGCGCATACCGTTCGCGCAAGTGACGCCGCGCCAGCTTTGGCAAGACCAGGTCGTGAGGCAACCGAGCGGTCGGAGCCAACCGTTTCATAATCGGCGCCGTGATGCGTTCGATCACTCTCCTCACGAACGGGCGATTCCAGAGGGTTTGCGTGCTTGCCAACATATGAAGGACCGCCTCAAAGTTGACTCCCTTCGCTTGACGCCGAAAGATCCAGCCGGCTAAGCGGTTTGGATGTTCTGCCCGCTTCTTCAGAATCAGATCAGACACGTCCACCCCGGCCGGACAGACGGTGCGGCACGATTTACAATTCAAGCAGGATTCAACCACTCGCTTGGAATTGAGATAGCTATAGTCCTTTGCTGTCACGATCTCGAACCAACCGCGCGCACTCATGTCTTCCGATTGAAAGACGTCGTACACCGGACAGACAGAGTTGCATTTCGCGCAGGTCGCGCAGGACTTGGAGAGTCTCGTGTAGTCAATATGATCCGTAAACGGCGTCTCGCTCAGCTTGATGCCGGGATTAAGGATCTTGCCAGGGTCGAACGCGCGTTTGACCTGCACAAAGAGGTCATACAGTTCCTCGCCAAACATGGTTTTGACGAACTCGGCCCGAACACGTCCATCGCCATGTTCCCCACAAATGGATCCGCCGAACCGATTCAACACGGTCGCATGGATCTCTTGGTAGGCCTGCACCATCTTTTGGAAGTCTCCGGCATCGTTGACATCCAAGAGCGGAACAATGTGCGCATTGCCATTCCCAATGTGGCCGAAGATGGCGACCGGAACCTGCTGTCTACCGAAGAACTCCTCCAAGTACCGGATCAGCTCACTGATGCGTTCAGCCGGGACGACCACATCGTCCACGAAGTTGATCGGCTTCTTCTTCGCATCAAAGCGATAGAGGGTCGGATAGAGCGCCTTCCGGGCTTTCCAGAGTAGTTCCCGGTGCGTCGCATCGAATGCAAGGGTAATTTCCGACGCCAATCGATACGGCCGACAGATGTCGCGCATGACATCGGCCTTTTCGCGGAGGTCGACCTCGAGCGAATCGGCATCCAACTCGATCAAGAGCGTGGCCGCGGCATCAGCCGGAATGCCATGATTTCCCCTGCCGATCAGGTTGAGCGTGTTGGCATCCATGACTTCCAAGGCGCTTGGATGCAGAGTCAGGAGCCGAGGGACTGCTTCTCCAACCTCTTCAAGGCTCTGGAAATGAATCAGAGCCGTCAGGGTCGCCGATGGTTTTTCGACCAACGTAATCGTAGCCTCACTGACGATACCCAGAGTCCCTTCACTCCCCACAAACAGCTTAGGAATATCGAACAAGCCCTGTGCCAATCCATCAGCCACGCCAAAAAGATTGTACCCACAGCTGTTCTTGCTGACTGTAGGTTGCTTGGCGGCAATGAGATCGGCATGGGCCTGGGTCAACACCAAGACATCTCGTAAGGCCGGCACCATCGTTAACAGACGTTCAAGCGCCGGATCATTCAGCGCATACGATCGGGCTTCCATCCAGGATGAAGACGCCAGGCACAGGCGAAGCCCCTGGATATTGTCCTTCACCGATCCGTACCGCAGGGTATGGGGGCCAGAGGAATTATTGGCGATCATGCCGCCCAACTTACACATGTCGCCGCTGGATGGGTCTGGGCCGAACAAGAGCCCATGCGAACTGAGTTGTTTATTCAATTCCGCCAAGACGATGCCCGGCTGAACGCGAGCCCAACGCTCCTCCCGATTCACTTCGAGGATTCGATTCATCCGCGATACATCGAGGATGATGCCGGACCCAATCGCAGAGCCGGTCAGATTCGTCCCGGCCGCTCTCGGCGTCAGGGGAATGCCTCGTGACACGGCATAGCCGATCGTCGTGGCAATGTCCTCTTCCGATTCAACCAACACCACGGCTTGCGGGGGAATACGATAGATGCTCGCGTCCACCGCATAGGCGGTCAACGCGGGGCCATCGTCCAGCACTTTCCCTGCTCCTAACAGAGTCCGGAGATCCTTCGCCACGGCACGACTCCTCGTGGGTTGAATCAAGGATGGAGATGAGGTTGTCATAGGGCCTTGCTTTATCCTAACCGAGATACTCTATTCATAGCCATCGTCGTTGTACCTTGCGTCCGATTTCTCCTACAATGCACCCGATCATCATGAAGCGCCCGACCCTCTTCATCACGCGTCTGTTGCCCCAGCCGGTGATGGATGCCATCCCACAACAGTATCGAGTCCTGGCTCCATCTGTCGATCAGCCATCAACTGCGGAAGAGCTCCAACGGGGATTTTCCCAGGCCGATGCCGTCATCTGTACGCTGACCGACCGTATCGAAACCTCGCTGCTGTCTCATGCCACCAAGTTGAAAATCATCGCCAACTACGCCGTCGGCTACAACAATATCGACTTGCCCGCCGCCACTCAGCGTGGCATCGTCGTAACCAATACACCGGACGCGCTGACCGACGCGACCGCCGACTTGACCTGGGCCCTGTTGCTGGCGATTGCCAGGCGCGTCGCTGAAGGCGATACATGGATGCGAACCGGGACGTGGGCAGGATGGACTCCGACGCAGATGCTTGGAGCTGACGTCACAGGAAAAACACTGGGAATTATCGGTATGGGACGCATCGGCCAGGCCGTGGCACAACGAGCAACCGGATTTCGAATGTCGGTACTCTATGCGGGCCGCCATGCCGTTTCAAGTCCTCCGGGTCTGTCCTGGACCTGGTTGCCGCTGGATAGGGTGCTCAGGACTGCTGATTACCTTTCGCTGCATGTTCCGCTCACCGACAGCACTCGCTATCTTATCGGTCCGCGTGAGCTCGCTCAAATGAAGCCGACCGCCTTTCTCATCAATACCTCGCGAGGACCAGTGATCGATGAGGCGGCCTTGGTCTCGGCGCTCGAAGCGCGAACCATCGCCGGTGCAGGGCTGGATGTGTACGAGCAGGAACCGTCCGTCACTCCTCCTCTATACTCACTCTCGAATGTCGTCCTGCTTCCCCACCTGGGCTCCGCGACCCTTGAGACGCGTGTTCAGATGGGACGTATCTGTCTTGAAAATATTGCCGCTATTTTCGAGGGTCGATTAGCTCCAAATCAAGTAAATTGAGGAGCTGGGAGGCCGGCTTCGTTCCTACGCCGCAAATCGAAAACCGACGTCCCCTGCGCCGAGCTTCCCCTTAAGCGCGGCCAAGCGCTGAGGAACATCATGGAACGAAGGAATCGACTGGAAGGCCTGTGCTGCCTTGTCCCACTGTTCCTCGGCTTCGTAGAGCAGCCCCAACTCATACCGTATGGCCTGTCCCTTTGCCCCCTCGCACCGTGGATCCGCTAAGACCGCCTCCATTCCACGAATCGCGAGAGCAAACTGCCGTTGTTCCTTGAGACAAACCGCAGTCATCAGAGCAGAGTCGAGATAGAAGGAATCACCGTTCAACGAGATTTGGAATTCTTCCTTCGCCTCTTCATAGAGTCCCATGTTTTTATAGGCCACACCAAGCGCGTAGTGTGCCTCATAGTCTGGGGGGGGGGCGGCAGGCACCTTTGCCGCGATTTCTGGAGCTGCAGATGAAGTTGGTACGACGACTGGTTTTCCAAAATCAGGACCAGATGAGGACGTCGCCTCAGCGACCGGCTCTTCAGGCGATTCCCGATCCTTGCTAAATGGGTTGATGTCGTCCGGTTCGGCTCCTGCAAGTGAAAATCCCTGAATCTCTTCATTCGTTTTATGCGCATCGCTCGCAGGGTCGTGCCGCACCTCGCGCGCCTGAAGCGCATCCGTCACATCCACGCTGGAAGTGTCGTTCGATACTGTGTCTGGCTCAGCGATAGTCTGGATGACCCCAGCCTGCTCTTCCACCGCGTCTCCGTTGATCTTGGCCGCCAACCGATTGATCAAGGTTGCATCGGACGACAGAGTTCGCACCTTTTCAAAGAGTTCTTCGTGCAAACTTTCCATTCCAGGCTCAGGATGTTTTAAGAGGAGTTCGACCGCCTTGGCATACTGAAGGGCCGCCCTGGGATGATCTCCCTTTTCCTCGAACAACTCCCCGTTCAGCTCCAGCAACGGCACTGAATTCGGTTCTGCCGACAGAAACTCCTGAATCAGCGATTCAGCCAACTCCAGATCATGGGCACGTAACGCCGCGCCGGCCAAGAAACGATACTCCCCCAATGCGACTTGCACGTCGCCTCGTTGCAGATGCAGTCGGGCAAGAAGCTGGCAGACTTGCGGGTTGCCTGGTTCCCGCGTGAGCATCTGGTTGAGGATGGCCTCCGCTCCCGCATATTGTTTTTCCTCAATCCGACGCATCGCTTCAGTCAGGAGGTCGGATGGCTCCGATGACTTCTGGCTAAGTGTTGGAGCATGTCCGGAGGTTGCCGTACTCGATTTGAGCGTCTGAACGGCTGAGGTCCCACCCTTCTCTAGACTCTCGACAAACTGTGTGGCCTCGCTGTTTGCAGGGTCAATCCGGAGCACGGCCAAATACGCATCCTTCGCCTCATCGTATTTCCCTTGGGCTGACCGCTCCCGACCAAGCTGGAGATACACTTTGGTGGCTTCATCCTGTTGGTTTTCCTGGACGCAGAGCTCGGCGACGCGCTGTTGGGCATTGAGGTTCGACGGATCTTGGCTGACGATTTTCTTATAGATTTCGAGCGCGTCTTTCCCTCGGCGCTCTTTCAGGTAGTATTTCCCGAGCGTTTGATAGTCCTGAACGGCACTGCTGATGAGACCTCGTTCGACATTGAGATCGCCGAGATGGCGATACACTTCATATCGTGTGGGGTCGCACTTTAGGACCTTCTTAAAGGCCGCGATGGCTTTGAGCGTGGCTCCCTCGGTACGGAAAGCTGATGCGGCTTGCATGAAGGCTGTTGCAGCCTCTCCGGATACATTCCGTTTGAGATGCAAGTCGCCGATGGAATTGTAAATACTTCCGTCACCAGGCATTTCCGTGGCCAGCTTCTTCCATTCGGCGATAGCCGCATCAAACTGCCCACGGGAGGCCAGAAGTTGAGCTTGTTGAAGAACGCGACTTCGATCCGGTGGCACAACCATTTCCTCCAGACAGGAATAGCCAAACGCTAACAGTCTCAATGAGTTTTGTCTAGAAAATGGAGGAATCAGACGGAGGGAGCAGCTGGCAGAAGAGACCGCCCCTCCCGTTCGGAGGACCGGCTCTTCCGCCAAACACAACGAGGAACGTCTTCCTTAGGATGCCGCGATGGCCGACTTCAGCACGTTGGCCGCTTGGGGGCCCTTTGCTCCTTGCACAATATCAAACTCTACGTTTTCGCCCTCCTTGAGGGTCTTGAATCCGTCTCCCTGTAAGGCGGAGTAATGGACGAAGACGTCCTCTCCGCTATCGAGCCGAATAAACCCGAACCCCTTCCGATCGTTGAACCACTTGACTGTTCCTTTTGTCTTCACAGAACTCCTCCTTTTGCCAACAACTACGAGCCGTTACGTAGCCCCACCGCTCCAGTGACATGGCTGCGCAAGAGAACAAATAAGATAGACCGGACAAGAATTCGCTTGATGGAAGTGGACGGGACCCTGAAGGAGTGATACATCGCTCACGGAACCCATCATTACAGAGGAAAGTCGCGCTGCATGTAACATAGAGCTGATACTCTGTCAAGCGAATCTTCCTCGACCGTGTTTTCGCTTGTGTTTACAAGGGAGAAGGACTTGCCTATAGTGTGGTTCATTTCCTCAGTCCAGAAACCTTGTGATCCTACGAACGCTCCTCGATCGTTATATCTTCGCAGAGCTCCTTTCTCCTTTCGGCCTCAGCCTTGGAGCCCTCTGTTTTGTGATGTTGACGAGGGAGCTGCTCCGTCTTGTCGAGCTCCTCGTTTCGAAAGGGGTGGGATTCTGGGCGGTCCTGAAAGTGGTCGCCATGCTGCTCCCGTCGGGTCTCGTACTGACCTTACCCATCGCCGGCCTGATCGCATCCATTACGGCGTTCGGCCGATTGTCGTACGACAAAGAACTGGTCGCCATGCGTGCAGCCGGCCTCAGCCTGTTGCGGCTATCACAGCCCGTGCTTCTTTTTTCCGTGCTGGTCTGTACGCTGACCTTGGTCTTGTCTCAGTGGGGACAACCGTGGAGTTCTCTCAATTTGAAGAAAGTCGCCCTCAACCTACTGAAAGACCAACTCGTCTTGGCCTTGGAGCAAGGCACCTTCAATGAGCCGATTCCACGGATGATGGTCTATGTCCCTGAGAGCGAACCAGGCCAGCCCCCGGCTGGTATCTTCATCTCCGATGAGCGCCTGCCTGATGAGCCACGAGTCATCGTCGCGCAACAGTATTACGTGTTCATGGATCCCGAACGTGATCACGTTGCATTGCAATTGGTTAACGGCACGATTCATAGCCGACCTCGAGAGGACGACCAGTACCGGGAGATTGCGTTTGCCAGGTATGACATCAAGATCAATCTGAGCCTCAGTAGCTACGCAGCCACAGAAGAACGTCCATCGTACGATCAGATCATGGCACGCCTGGCAGAAACCGACGGCAAAGATGCCGGTGCCCTTCGGCGCCTGATGGAATATTATAAAGATCTGGCATTCCCGACCGCTTCCCTCGTATTCTGCTTGTTGGGAGTGCCGGTCGGCATCGTCTCGAAACGGTCCGGTCGTGTCGGTGGATTTGCGGTCGGCGTAGGTATCATCATTGCCTTCTATGTGCTTAATGTCGGGTGCGACTTCTTAGTCACAGCCTTAATCCTGCATCCGTTCTTCGGCGCCTGGCTGCCGAATATCATCTTTATGGTGGTTACGGTGGCGCTGTTCGCGCGAATGAGCAGGCAGTAACGTCATGACCATTTTGTTCCGCTATATCCTTCGCGAGTTTTCAAAAATCTTCGGTATGTGCTTTGCCGGCTTGGTGACGATCTATCTGGTGATCGATTTCTTCGAGAAGGTTCGTCGTTTTCTCCGTTACGAATCCGGCATTCTTCCCATTCTGACGTACTTTGCGCTGAAAGTTCCTTCAATCTCGGTTCAAGTAGCTCCCTTTGCCATCTTGGTGTCGACGCTGCTGACCGTAGGGCTCCTCTCACGCAGCAACGAAATCACCGCCATGCGCAGCTGTGGAATCAGTTTGTTCTGGATGGCCTCTCCGTTTCTGCTCTTCGCCGGCGCCGTCTCCTTGGTGCTCCTAAGCTTCAGCTCGACCATCATTCCACTGGCGTCTGAGAAAGCCGAAGAAGTCCGAGTGATCCACATTGAGCAGAAGCCCGCACCTGTCACACTCCAGGCCGCACAGCCGTGGGCTCGCATCAGCGCCAACGCCCTCATGAAAATCAATGAAGTCGACACCGCCGGCATGATCGTTCGTGGCGTGCGCATTTTCTATTTTCGAGCTCCGTTCCAGCTCGAACGCATCACCGAGTCTGAAGAAGCCCGCTATACTCCCGACGGTTGGATTCTATTGAACGGCCATCATCGTCGATTTCTAGAAGACGACACGCCTGAGCGAATCCCGTTCGCCGAACAGCGAATCAATATCCCCCTGATCCCTGACGATTTCTCCAGTTCGCTGATCGGCAACTCAGAAACCATGACGTTTCGGGAGATTCGCGACTATCTTGGGCGCTTCCGTCACGAAGGGTTTTCCTTTACCCGCTTGCAGACGGATTACCACGACCGAATGGCGTTTCCGCTCGTCACCGTCGTCATGGTAGTGGTCGGCATCGCTCTCAGTCTTCGACGGAGCGGAGTGCGTGGAGGCAGCATGGCGATGGGAATCGGACAAGCATTCATCGTGGGGTTCTGTTATTGGACCACTCACGCCGTCGCGATTGCGTTGGGTCGAGGGGGAGCACTGGCCCCCGTGCTGGCCGGCTGGACGGCCAACGCACTCTTCTTGAGCTTCGGGCTCTATCTTTTACTAAAAGTTCGGCATTGAACTATGGTTTCCTAGTTGACTCAATTCTGGTCTTCCGGTAAGAAAGGCGCCGGAGATGCCCATTTGAAGGAGGGACAAACATGGCCTCGCGCGTTGTGATCACTGGTCTCGGAGTGGTGTCTCCAATCGGAATCGGTGTCAGTGAGTTTTGGAAGTCGGCGCTTGCCGGCCGATCAGGGATTACGTCGATTCCATCGCTTGGGTGGTTTCCCATGTCCGGGTACCGCTCGCAAGTGGCCGGCCAAGTCCACAATTTCGCGCCAGAGCAATATCTTACGCCGACCCAAGCCAGTCGTGTGGATCGCTACGCGCAGTTTTCCTTAGTTGCGGCCAAGGAAGCGCTGACCGACGCCGGTCTCAATATGGCCAAAGAAGCCCCGCATCGTGTCGGTGTCATTGTGGGAGCCGGCATGGGTGGCATGGTGATGGGCGAGCGGGAGATCACCCAACTCTTTGAGACGCAACGACCGCACCGTGTCCATCCGAATTTCATTCCGACGATCACGCTCAACTCCGCGTCAGGCATTGTGGCCATGGCGCACGGCGCAAAGGGACCGAACCTCACCATCTCAACGGCTTGCTCCTCCAGCGCCCATGCGCTCGGCCAAGCCTTGCACTGTATTCGTACCGGTCAAGCCGATGTGGTTATCGCAGTCGGAGCGGATGCCAGCATCACGCCATTGGTCTTCGCCGGCTTCTGCTCCTTGCGCGCGCTGTCGAGCGAGTTCAACAATGCCCCGGAACAAGCGTCACGGCCGTTTGATCGACGTCGAGACGGGTTCGTGATGGGGGAAGGAGCGGCGGCCTTAATTATCGAGTCATGGGCGCATGCCAAAAAGCGGAAGGCTCGAGTGTATGCCGAGTTGGCGGGCTATGCGGCGACCAGCGAAGCCTACCATATGGTCATTCCCCAGGAGGATGGCCAGGAAATCTGCGCGACCATGAAAATCGGCCTGAAGTCGGCCGGCATCAGCCCGGATCAGGTCGATTACATCAACGCGCATGCCACTTCGACGACCATCGGCGATGCCGTCGAGACCAAGGCCATCAAGACACTCTTTAAGAAGCGTGCGGATAAGATTGCCATCAATGCGACGAAGTCGCTGGTCGGCCACACATTGGGTGCGGCTGGAGCGATCGGTGCGGTGGCGACAACCCTGTCTATTCACACTGGGCAGATCCACCCCACCGCTAACTACGAGGAACCGGACCCAGACTGCCAATTGGGTGGAATCCGACGAGCTGTCCAGGAGAGAAAGATTCGCTATGCCCTCTTAAACGCATTCGGATTCGGCAGCAACAATGCGACAGTCGTCTTTAAGAAATTTGTTGCCTAGGAAATGAATGGACGATCATGATCACGACTTCACTACGAACTGATTCATGCCACCGAAGGAGCACTGATAATGACTGAACGGATCGACCCTGAGATCACAGAAAAAATTGTCCATGCGCTCGCCAGCTATCTTAAGCGAGACCCTGCATCCATTACCGAGGCCCATCATTTGCGAGATGATCTTGGGCTCGATTCGGTCGCCGTTATCGAACTCCTCTTCGAGATTGAAGAGCGATTCAAACTTCAGATTCCAGACCAGGATCTTCCAGGGCTGAGCACGGTCGGATCGGTGGCCGCCTACGTTCAACGACGGCTCACTGAGACCCCGGACACTTCCAAGGCTGGGTCAGCCAAGCCGGCGGCAGCCTCCGCTAAGTCAGGATCAAAAAAATCCGCTTCATCCAGATCGACATCGGCAAAATCCTCATCTGCGAAAAAGCCGGCTTCTACCAAATCTGTGTCCACAAAGCATACATCCCTCTCCGTCAAGAAATCTAAATCCATGCCCTCTGGCGCTTCAAAAGCTAAGAAAAAGGTCGCATCCCGATGAACAAGCCTCAACTACCCACTCCTATTACGCTCGCTCAGATCCATGAGGTTGTCGGCGGGACGATGCATGGCGACGACCAGACGCACATCTTCAGCCTTACGAGCCTCGGTCAGGCTGACCCACAGGCTCTGTCATTTGTGACGAACGAAAAGATGGCACGAGCGGCAGCCAATTGTCCCGTCGCGGCGCTGCTGGTTCATCGGCACCAATCAGATCTTCCAATCCCACAAATCGTCGTTGACAACCCGATGCTGGCCTTCGCGCAAGTCGCACAAAAGTTTTTTATTCGCACTCCAGCGCCCCGAGGCATAGCCGAACAGATCACGCAAGGTTCAGATGTCCAGGTGGGAGCCGACCCGTCCATCTGGCCCTTCGTCACCCTGGGCGATCGGGTGAAGATCGGCGATCGGGTGACGCTCTACCCCGGAGTCTTCGTGGGATCCGATGTCACGATCGGAGATGATTGCACGCTGTACCCCAATGTCGTGGTTCGTGAGGGCTGTTCGCTGGGTGCGCGAGTGATCGTGCATGGTGGCACGGTCATCGGAGCCGATGGATTCGGGTATGTCCAGCATCAGGGTCGTCATCACAAGATCCCGCAGCTCGGAGGCGTCATCATCGAAGACGACGTTGAACTGGGAGCCAATGTCACGATCGACCGCGCGACCTTCGGACGAACGGTGGTCAAGCAGGGCACGAAGGTAGACAATCTGGTTCAAATCGCCCACAACGTGACCGTGGGAGAGCACTGCATCCTTGTCGCACAGGTCGGCATTGCCGGCAGTACGACGATCGGCCGTCATGTGATGATTGGGGGCCAAGCCGGTCTGTCAGACCATCTGACCATCGGGGATCAAGTGCTGATCGCAGCAAAGGCGGGAGTCAATCGGAGTGTTGAATCGAATCAGATTGTCGGCGGCATTCCGGCAATGCCGCGTGAAAAAGCGCTCAAAGTACAAGGAGCTATTTTTCAGCTCCCTGAGTTGAAGCAACTCGTGAGGGAGTTAGATGAACGCGTGAAGACGCTCGAAGCACGCCCGCAGAAGGTCCCAGGACGACCTGCTCGACCGAAACAAACTCGTCCGAAAAAGCGATAACGACTTCAGGTCTTCGCGGCTTGTACGCTGATGACCTTCTTCCAGCCCATCAGTCGGGCCCAATAATAGCCGGCCCAGGGGAGAAAGAGTGCCGGTACGATGTGTACCTGTCCGTAGGCGAACGCAGCAATGGCGCTTCCCAACAGGAGGGTAATACCGGCAACATAGGCAAACGGGACCACCTGTCGACCAGGATGGTCAAAATCCGCCGGCTCTGATCTCTTTTTGAGCCTCCCTTTCATTCGCTCCAAACGTAGTCTCATCCGTGCCGCCAGCACCTCGGGGAATTCACGAAACAGATATCGCTGGTACAGGGTATGCCCGACCCCTAATGCGATACCGGATAGAAACAAACCAGAGCTCTGATAAAACGTATCCCATGTATAGGTATCGGTCGCAAACCATTGATAGGCTAATCCTCCGACTCCACTGATTAAACAGACCAGACCGAGAAAACCAGACGGCATGAGTATGTGCATCTTCACATACTCCAGCGCCTGTTGTGTCGTTTGCTGTGGCTGATTCACATTAATAAGTTTCGGCACGATGCTCCCTTCCTCATAGCTCAACACAGTGGCTGACTAGCCGTGTATTATACCCACCTCGATTAGCTCCAGCAAAGTGGAGAACCGTGGCTTATGAGAATCGGTTCAGCGATCACGAATGTAGGGTACGTAACAAGAAACTCACAGCCAGACGGGTAAACTCTTCGGTGGATGACAGGGCAGAGAGACCCAAAAACCGAGGCAGCTCACATAATGGCTTTTTTTGAGAGTTTGAATCGGAACGTTAATCGGATGGATGCACCGGTGGCTTGGTTGCCACAGCAGACAGGTCGACTGCCACGCCGGTTTCCTTACTCACGGCACGGCGGCTGGTCACAACCCCCTGCATGGTAGAGGCAATTGCATCGAGACTTTCAAGAAGAGCGGTGAAGTGATCGGACACCACTGCTGGTGAAGCACTGCGTTGGGTTCGGGGTGCACGTTCAGCAAATTTGACCCGCCCGACGGCCGGAGGATTGAGCGTCTCAACCACGGAGATCAGGGGAGTCAGGCTCAGATCAAGTCGACGCTCCTCTGCCTCATTCTCCCCCTGTTGTCCATCAATCCTTACGACCGGGCGAAGCGGATAGCGACTATTCACCTTAGCCACAATACCGACATCCCCGTTCGTCAGTCGAACCATTGTCCCAAGCGGATAGACAGATAATTGCTCAACGAGCGCTTTGAGAATCTCCCGAGGAAACGTGGCCTGTTCAGTAAGGAGGAGCTCCTTAACGGCTTGATGGGGAAGCAGGCGGCTCCGATAGGGACGTTCGCTAACGAGTGCATCAAAGACATCCACCACTCCACAAATCTGAGCCATCTCATGGATCTCTCGCCCCTTCAGTCGATTGGGGTATCCTTGACCATTCCCTCGTTCATGAACCTGGCGTATCAATCGCGCGAGCCAGTCATACGCCGGACCACAGGCCGCGAGCACTCGATAGCCAAGCTCTGGATGTTGTTCGATCAGAGTCCGCTCGTCCTGAGTCAATCGTCCGGCCTTGGTGATCAACACGCTCGGCACCGCGAATAACCCGATATCATGAACAAGCCCCACAAACGCCAATCGCTGTAGCTCCTCACCATAGTACCCAAGCCCCATGCCAACCTTCGTACCTAAGATGGCAACATTGACTAAGTTCGTAATCAAGGGCGATCCGGGCCGTCCAGACAAGGCTTCGACGATGAGCTCATCATTTCGCTGCAAGGATTCGACCAGATCCGCGGCGAGCTGCTCAAGCCGCTGCAGTTCAAACGCATGGTGCCCTTGCACGGCAACAGCGGTCTCGCATAAAACCTGCTCTGCCCGATGGTACCAATCGCTCATGACAACGCCTCTACGTCTCGAACACCCTGCCGGCATAACACCTTTGACGCGATCCGCTCAACGAACGCTCGCCTCACGTGACGCACACCCGCGACACTCCCAAAGTACAGGCACAAATCACACAGCGAATTAATCAATCGACAGACTCCGCCGCTGCGTTGAAAAATAGCGGACATCGCGCCGGAAGAGAAAATGTGCTGCGTGCAACCGGCCGCAGCCAGTCGTGTCAGGATATAGGCCTTTGTATCGGCACGATCAAGTCGAGCCATATGATAGTAAATAGCCACCCGCTGCGCGAGCTGAGGAATCTGCGCAATACGATCCCGAAGCTCCGGCTGACCAACCAGCACCAGGGTGAGAAGAAACCGGTCGTTCAACTGAAAATTGCTGAGGAGTCGCAACTCTTCAAACAAGCGGTCCTGTTCAATGGCCTGTGCCTCATCCACCACGACGACGGTATCGATCCCTTGCTGATAATTGGCGAGCAACTGGTCATTAAGTCGACGCAGCTGCTCGACCCTGGTTCCTCCAGAATTCACACCGAGCTGGAACAGCACCTCAGCGAGGAATTCGTTTCCAGGGATGGTTGGGTTGGACAGGAGGCCGATCTCGTACTGCGCCCGAGGCAACTTCAGAATGACGGCCCGCGTCATCAGTGTCTTGCCGCATCCGATCTCACCGGTCAGCATCACAATACCTTTACGGGATTGGATCCCATACAGCAAAGACGCCATTGCTGACTCATGTATCACCGATGGCACGTAGAATTTTGGGTCGGGAACGTTTTCAAATGGGCGACCGTGCAGTCCCCAGTAGGGTTCGTACTGAGAAGCGTGCGCGACAGGTCGGTCACACTCAATGACATTGAAAGACACCGTTCAGCCTCACTCCCCTACAACACGCGTTTCGAGGGACATCGGCACAGGCCTCCTTATATTGGCAAGATACTCCGAATCGCTGCGCGTTCTGCCTGTCCGACCCGAACCCATTCCTCGAGACTGCTGACATTTTGATCCAGACGCGAATGAACCGCCTCGTATCGAGTGGCGCCGACAGTGACCCGCTGTTCGGTCACGATGGTGAGGAAGCTATGGAGACCCATAAAAAACGTCATGGCATGAGAGGCATTGACCTGCTGCGCAGCAGACCAGAGTTGTGCTGCTCGTTCCACCGCAGTTTGCAAGTGAGATGATGCTGTGGTGTCGCTGGTGCCACTATTCTGGAGCCTCTGAAGGAGAGTCGATAACTGGGGAATGTCTTGGCGAACAAGATCGAGAAAACTCTGATCCCCTTCCGCCAAGCGATCGAGAAACTCTTGTATAGAAGCAAGATTGCACTGTTCCATCCCACGATTCATAAGCCCCTCTGTTTGAGCCATCATGGTCTGGACTAGATTTCGAGAGAAGGTCCCAGGCGTCTGGTTCTGCTCCTGAAGACCACGGAGGCTGACCAACAGTTCTTTCGTTCCAATCACCGTTGGTGCACTGTCGACAGAGGCTTGATTGGACTCGGTCTCAAAGGTGATCCCCGTTGCCCGTGTCAGTGTTCCATGGATATGTCCTAATTGTTTACAGAGCGCGAGAAAATCATCCGCTGAAATGCGCGCGCTCGGCTCCTGAACCGCTTCGACAAAGGGGAGAGCGGAAAAGCTCGCTCGCTCAACATCACTCAAGTTTATGGTCGCCGCAGACCCACCCAGATTGGTAATGCCAACCTTGATGGTATGGGCCAAAGAGCGATAGCGCTCGGCAGGGGGAGCCTGTTGAAGCTCATCGAGCGCCACATGAATTTGCTGAAGCCATTCCTGCGCTTCTTGAACAAACAGCTCGATCAGTTCTTTCTGGAACGCATCTTCGGTTTCAACCGCCATAGTCTTTGGCTATCCAAGAGGGACACAACCATCCTTACGTTTCGGACTGGTTACATCAGGATTGTCCTTTCCCACTTCCGAGTTGGGAGGCCAACCCTGCAATCTCGCCCAACTTGTGGGCCATTTCTTCAAATCGTTTCGTGGCAGTTTCTGCAGCCTGTTCAGTTTCTGCCACACGTCTGGAGAGGACTCCATTTCGCTCCCGTTCCGTGGCAAGGAGTCCTTCCAGTTCCTGCACTTTTATCTCAATTGTCTCAGCCTCGTGCAGTCGGTTGGTTGTTTCCGTGTGTTTCCGTTGTTCAGCCGCGAGCTCAGATTCAAGCGTCTCAACCTTCTGCTGTAATTCGGTCACTTGCTGTTCCGCACTGAGGACTTTCGCCTCCATGTCTTGAACCCTTGCCGAGGCTTTTTCCGATTCAGCAAGCTGTTGGACCAGTTGTTCGGCAGCCTCCCGCTCAGCAGTGAGTGCAGATTCCAGTTCTGCGATACGCCCTGACGTCTTCTGCAAATGAAGGGTTTCTTCCTTGAGTGCCTCCACGCGATCCTGCTCTGCCTTGAGCGCAGTTTCCAATTCTGGGATTCTCAATACTTGCGGCTCAAGTTTCGAGAGTTTCGCTTCGAGCTCGCCGACGCGCTGACGCTCTGAAGACAACTGTGTTTCAACGCTCTTGCCCTTTTCTACCTGCATCAACGCCTCGGATAGCTGTTTACTCAGATCTTCCGATCGCGTTCGTTCCGCCAGGAGCTGCTCCTCTTTCTCCTTGAGCTGTTTAGGATCAAGATGCGCGCTCTCTGGCTCACGATTCGATATTGGAGCAACTCTGTCAATGGCCTCCGGCTTGTGATCTGCAGCAGGTGGCGTGGCTGAACGTGGTTCCGGCACCGCTTCCTGTCGCTTTGCCATCAGCTCGAGTACGCGATCTTTTAGCGAGGTACCTTGGAACGGTTTTTTCAACACCCCATCCGCCCGACAGGATTCAGCTTGCTTGGTCACTTCATCATTGACGATGCCGGAGATCAAGAGCACGGGAGTCGTTGCGAGTGCGGGATTCCCTCTGACAAAGGCACAGACTTCGTACCCACTCTTGTCGGGCATAATCACGTCAGAAACGACAACATCCGGCCGCTCTTTGGCTAAATAAGCGAGTGCTTCTTCGCCGTTGGCCGCGAGCGTGACCACGAGTCCGGCCTCGGTGAGTAGTCGTTCGGCTACTTTGCGAACTGCGATGCTGTCATCGGCAATGAGAATCTTGGGCATGCCTACACCTTTCGTCCTTCTCCGTCTCTTGAAGCCTGACTAATGTGACGTCCCCAGCTGTGCAATCGAAAGAATCGGAACGTCATCTGGTCCGCTGGCATAACTTCCTTCGGCTGGCACAGTCGTTTCGTGATGGGCTTTGATGGCCGATGCATCTACCGTCTGAAGGACCGGCATTTCTTCATCGATACACATCACCATATCTCCTAACGGATGCTTGACCCTTAGACACAGGGGATTGTTGCCTTGCACACGAAGACATAGAGCCGACGCAAGATCGAAGACGGGCAGTACGGCGTGATCCTGGCGAACCACTGCCCCAATAAACGGCGTGCGACTCGCCACCGGGATACATCCGGCCCATTGGGAAATCGTGACGACCTCCGATGTCCTGACTGCCATTGCTCGACCACCCACGGCAAAAACCAGAAGAGCCCACGATGAACGTGTCGCCTGACCCTTCCGTTGTTCTCCCATCCTCAGCATATCCGACCATCTTGTGCGATATTCTCCACAGCACCATTGAAGAGGTCCGGGTCTCCTTGCGCACGGTCGGCATTGGCTCCCACATACTCCTGAACAATCCAGGGTGAATTGAGTATGAACGCCACACTGTTCTCGAATAGGATCATGCCGCGATACCACTGTCCCTCACCATTGCAGAATTGACTAGGAAGAGGCAGGATCTGCGATGGCTGAATCTCTAACCGACCATGGACATAACCGACTTGGATGCGGCATTCGGTCCCTCGATCAGTAAGCACCACCACCGGCGCATTGGGATCGGTTGAGCTATCAGGGCTGTTTAATCGCATCGCTAGGTCGATTGTTTTGTATGCCGTAGAATCGTCCACACATTCCAACTCTTTCACGGTCGTCACTCGCATTACCGATCCGGCCTCGAATGCCAGATACCCTCTGTTGATCGAAACCATAAGGAAACGGCGCGACAAGGATGCCGATGGAGCCGGTACGCCCTTTTCCTGAACGCTCATCTCAGCACTCTCATGGCCATTTTCTGCAACTACCTGCTTTTCGTCAATTGATACGCATATTTCCGCACAGGTCACCGTCGAGCCACGGAAGGCCGGCCAACCCATCGTTCAACTTCTTGCAGCAACACACGTTCTTCTACCGGTTTTGCTATGTACGAATTCGCTCCGATGGAGAGCGCCATTTGGCGATGTTTGTCCCCTGCACGCGTCGTCATCACCACGATGGGCGTTTGCTTCGTTTCTGGGCGGCTCCTGAGCGCTTGGATCACTTCGAACCCGTTCAGCTTTGGCATTTCAAGATCGGTGAGGATCATCCGATACGCCCCCACCGAGGCCTTGCGTAATCCGTCCTCCCCATCCACAGCCGTATCGATCTGATACCCTGCCGTTTCCAGCATCTTTCCGACGAATTTCCGAATACTCAATGAATCATCGACCAATAACAGCTGTGCGCCCTGAGAATCACTCAAATCAGTCGCTTGCAGCAGTCTGTTGCTATCTCGAACGGCGGCGGTAGCCACACCGGACGGGGCCCCTGTTGCCTTCCTTTCTCGCGAACCCAAACGCGCAGGATCGATGACTAAAATGACACGACCCTCGGGGTCGATCGTCGCCCCACCGAACACAGAATGCATCAATGGTTTGAGCCCTCCCAGGGTCTTGATGACGATTTCTTGCCGACCGAGTAGCTCATCGACCGCCAGTCCCAACGGACCTGTAGAAGTCCGTACAACGACAATGGGCATGGTCCAGTCGACAGCTCCAGCTTCCTGACGAAGCATGTGGAAGAGCGATTGCACTTCAATGGATTCGTCCGCAAGCTGTAACATTGTGCGTTCTGATTCCTGTCGCAGTGAGGACGCTGTAGGCATCGTCACTTCATGGATATTCAGCAGAGGAATCGCATACCGCTCAGTTCCCACACGCACCAGCAAGGCGGTCGCAATCAGCAGCGTGAGTGGGAGAGTCAGAGTAAACTTAGTCCCCACTCCAGGCATGGATTCGACCGCAATATGCCCCTTCATCTCCTCGATCACCCGTTTGACCACGTCTAGCCCGACTCCCCGTCCTGCCTGGTCTCCTACCTTTTCAGCCGTTGAAAAGCCGGGTAAGAAGATCATCTGCAATGCGTCCTCATCCGACATGGCCTGAAGCTGGATGGAATCCACCAACCCCATTTTCATGGCTTTTGCACGAATCTTCGGTAAATCTAACCCTGCGCCATCATCTTCGACTTCGATAATGACTGAGTTCCCTCGATGGGCAGCATGCAAGTAGACCGTACCACTGGCAGGCTTTCCACGAGCTATTCGATCCGCCGCTGACTCGATACCGTGGTAGACCGCGTTCCGAACGAGGTGCACCAGCGGATCCACCAATCGCTCAACGACTCCGGTATCGACTTCAGTTTGTTCACCTGAGGTCACAAGGGACACGTCTTTATTCGACGCACGGGCGATTTCTCGGATGGCTCGACGAAACCTGGTAAATGGAGTACCGATCGGAACCATGCGTGCACGCGCAATTTCATCTCGCATCAAAAGAGTCAGGTGTTGCAGTTGGCTCATATCCTCATGGGCTCGTCGGATAGATCGGTCGAGCTGCGACATCGACTCACTGATATCGGCCGTGCCCTCTCCGATGCGCCGAGCAAGGATGTTAAAGTCATCGTACTTATCGAGTTCCAGACTTCCGAAATCCGCAAATCGGGGAGCCTCGTGAACCGTGGATGTGGTCGGGCTGCTGCCGACCTCCTGAAAGGTAAATGTGTGCTTATCAGAAAAAGACTGGACGGAGTCCACTAAGCGCGCCTTGAAGACCAACACCTGCTGCGAGAGTTGCTCCAACACTCGTAGCCGTTGCTCTAATCGGCCGCGCCCAATGACCAATTCGCCGACAAGGTTCATGAGTCGTTCCAGGCGCCCATAGCTGACACGAATAACCTCACGATCTTCCGCGGTCTTGGTATCCTGAGATTTGTCGTGAGATTGCGGCTCCTCCCCTCGACGTTGTGACGGGGTAATGGCCTCAGAAACATCAGCCGAATGTGCGCTCGCAAGCGGTGCAACCGGTGCGCCATGCTCCAAGCTTTTCAGTTCCGATCGTGTTACGTGGAAGCGTTCCCGCGTTCCGCCTACCACGCTCGGATCCCTCCGCATCAGCACCCGAACAACATCGATTGCACGGAGCATCAGATCCGTATACCCGGGCCGCACACTGTAGCGACCGTCTCGTACCGCTCCCATGAAGTCTTCAACATGATGGACAAGATCACCGATCGCTCGGAATCCTACGGTATAGGCGGATCCTTTCAAGGTATGCGCAGTGCGAAAGAGCTGGTTGATCAAGTCTTTATCTTGTGGGGCCTTATCCAACTGCAAGAGGTTGGCCTCCAAGAGCTCAAGATATTCTTGTACTTCCGGGGCGAAGTACGAGAAGACCTCTGGATCGAGATCTGGAACCAAGAATTCATCGGTCAAATCGGTAGCCGGCATTTCGCTATTAAGCCCAACGTCGCCATCGATTGATTCAGGATGATCGACTTCGATGGGAGGAGCACCAGCTTCGACTGGAGGCATCGCACCCGCCCGTTCGCAGGCCTCGGTGAGTCGCTGCACAAGAATCGGCACATCTCTCCGTAATTGCGCCACTTCCGCCGAATCTTGTCGAAGAATAACCCGGATCACCCCGGCACCAGCCACCATCATGTCAAGAAACGTAGGAGTGATACTAAGACGCTTCTCCCTGACTGCGATCATACAATCTTCCATGGGTCGTGCCATGTCTCCAATCACTTGGAACCCAACCGTATAGGCAGAGCCTTTCAGTGTGTGCGTAGCACGAAACAGTCGGTAGATTGCATCGTCGTCGCCGGGAGTGCTTCCAAGAGCATGAAGCAGCTCATCGATGGTTCCGAGGTACTCCTCAGCTTCGGGAATGAAATACGACAGAATCTCCTGATCAAGCGAGGGATTCACATATTCGACAGTGGCCGGCGCCAACGCCTGGGACAGCGATTGCACACGTTCCAAAGAGGTCAGACACTCGGTCACCATGTTTTCTTCTTCGCGGTCGCCTTGGCCAATCAGAGTTACCACGGTCTTCATGGTCTCCACGGCTCCTCTCATGGCAGTGGTCACGCTCGGCCAATCTGAAGGGACGTGTTCGACCGCATGCTCAAGCATCGCTTCAAGTTGCTCAGCCACGCGGGAAACGCCCATGTAGCCATACATGGCCGCGGCGCCTCGAATACGGTGGGCAATGATGTATTGGTCGTGGAATGATTGCGGTGTAGGATCCCCACCCTCACTGGTGCGGAGTGTGTCTGCCAGGGTGTTGAGTCCGTCTAATGTTTCCGAGACGAAGACACGAACTAAATCCGCCCGATTGGATTCCGGTCCCATCAGCGTACCCTATAACCAAAGAAGACCTATCTTGCAGAATATGACCGTTTAGGCCAACTTGAACTGGGCCACAGAGGCCGTCAGACTTTCTGCCAGCTTGACCATATCTTCAACGGTCGTGCGAGCTGAATCTGTCGCCTTTTGTGTCGCCACTGCACCGCCGGTAAAGTCTTTGATTGAACGACCCACCTGATCCGTAGACGCAGTCTGGTTGACCGCAGCCGACGCAATACTTTGAGCCAGCTCCGCAGAGCGCTCCGCAATCGTGGAAATCTCCTTAAACACATCATCCGTACGGAGCGCTGAAGCCGATCCCGCTTCCACCGCCTGGGTTTCGTGCTCCATCGCCACCACCGCGTGTTGCGTTTCACTCTGAATAACTTTGACCAGATCGGCAATCTCTCGGGTCGCTTGCGTCGAACTCTCTGCAAGCTTGCGCACCTGATCGGCAACCACGGCGAACCGAGCACCGGCCTCGCCCGCACCGGCGGCTTCAATCGCGGCATTTAACGCGAGCAGATTGGTCTGATTGGCGATGTCGCGAATGGTGGAGACGATCTGCGAAATCTCTAACGAACGGTCTCCGAGCGCCTTCACCTGTTTTGACATCCGTTGAACCGCGGATCGAATACGCTGCATATCCTGCACCGTTTCCTGCACTGCCACTCGGCCTTCTTCCGTCGCTTTCAAGACCCGTCGAGCGGATTCCGAAGAGGCTTCCGCTGTATCGGCGACCTGTCGCATCGACGCCGCCAGTTGTTCCACCGCACCGAGCGTCTTCATCGATTCATCGGCCTGGTGCTTGGCCGTCCCTGCCATCTGCCCGGCATTCTCACGCAATGCACCGGCCGAGCGATTCACACGCTCAGCCGACTCCCGGACCTGTTTCATCAACTGAGCGAACCGCTGAATCATCAGATTGAATCCGTCCGCCAGATTCCCGAACATGTCGGCCGTGACTTCTCCTCGCTTGGTCAAATCGCCTTTCCCGACATCGGAGACGAGTACAAGAAATTGAACGAGGCGCTTTTGCATGGTGTCCCGTTCTTCTTCTGTTGAGACCAGCGTCGTGATTCGGTCGAGCATCGAATTAAATGCCTTTGCCATGTGGCCGACCTCGTCATCACTCTCCAGTTTGGCTCGAGCATGAAGATTGCCCGCCGCCGCCTGTTGAGCCACGTCAGCGACATGAACGATATTGCGGGCAATGTGACGGGCAAGAAAATATCCGATCGCACCGGCCAAAACTAACGCCAACAAGGCGCCGGCAAAGACAATATTCGTCCGGTAGGCTGCCTCCGCCTGCCCACTCTCATTCAGCTCCCTTGCCACATCGCGAATAGTCGTCATGAGTTCACGCACCCGCAGGGTCGCTGCTCCATACTTATTCGCGACTTCGACAGACAACGTGGACTGGCCGAGGTCATGCATGCTCTGTTTCTGTTCATCGGTCAGTGAAGAGCCAAAACTATCGGCGAACGCACCCACGACACCTTCCGCTGAGGCGAAATACTCTTGCAAGGCTTGATGAAGCTCTGCCAGATCCTTTCCTTCATCCCGACCGGTTGACGATGCACGCAATTGAGATGACTGGAGGGCTTGAAGTGGCGCAAGAGTCTGGCGCTTCAGCTCAGCCAGTGGAGCAAGCGCTTCTTCAAAATCGCTGCGACGAGGCTGCTTCCCAACGTTCAAGAGAGCACTATGATACAGACCCAAGTTGGTGCTGCTGATACCAACGTTCGACAGCGCAAGCGTTGAACCATCATAAATCGACTGCAGTTCGCTTTTGAGCTTGTGGAGCCCCATCAAACCCACGAAACCGACAGAGACCATGATGATGCTGACAGCCGAAAATCCGAGAATCAGCTTAGGCAGAGTTTTGAGGTTTTGGAACCACGATGTTGTTGGCTTCACCGTTGCCTTGCTATGCTTTGGCATAACATTCACCCTCCTCAACGCTCCACACCCCGCCGCTGTGTCGGAGCATGGCCGTCGTCATTTATCGATTCTCTACCATGAGCTCATCTAGGGCGGCACCTTCAACAGAAGCCACCAAGACCGCAATCTCCAGCATCCCGCTCACACGATTCTCCACCTTGATGAGTCCTGACAGAAACCGATGGCCCCTCGTCGTATCGGTATCGGATAGGCCGAGCCGATCCTCGGCAGAAATCGTTCGAATCTCAGGAACCGTGTCGATCAAGAGACCAACCTGAAGAGCCTCATGCTGCACGACCATTACATATCGTGGGGTCGTCGCGAGTGATGCCCCTAGCGTCTCCCGTACATCAGTCACTGGGATAATGGTCCCACGGAGATTCGCCACGCCGACCAATGCCGCCGGCATTCCCGGCACCGATGTAATCGATTCAAGCTCGAAGACTTCGCGAACTTGCTCAAGCTCAACGGCGAAGCGCTCCCCCCCTACAACCACCAGGCACACTCTTGCAAAGCCGGTCGCTTGATTCTGCTCTGGCGCGTAATCGGAGGTGAGCTGCGGTAGTTCACATGACCATTCCATGATCGTTCGCCCTATAAAACCTGGCGTGATCAGCGCAGTGCGAGCCTGACCGCTTGCAACAGATCTTCAGCCTTGAACGGCTTCACCACATGCCCGTTCGCGCCCTGCTGTTGACCCCAAAACTTGTCGCTTTCCTGCCCTTTTGAGGTGCACAGCAAGACGGGGATGCGAGTGAACCGACTATCGTTCTTTAAATCCCGGCAGGCCTGAAACCCGTTTCGTCCCGGCATCACCACATCCATGACAATAAGGTCCGGCCTTTCCGCGGCAATTTTCTCCTCAAGATGGTCCGTGGTCGAACAGGTCACCACCGTATGGTGAGCCGCTTTCAAGTAGGACTCGATGAGTTGGAGCTCAGCCTGTGAATCATCGACCACTACTATCTTACTCATAAAACAGTCCCCCTCTTAGTAATGTCACCCTTTGAAATTCCATCTGGACAGTACAAGCCTATCCGCGTCGTTGTGTCCAATTTATCGGGGACTTGGCTTACTAGGAACTTATCGGTGAAACCTTTCTCACCTTGAGAGGCCACATCCCGGAACTTCCCCCAATATCCGATTCAGGTTGTTCACAGGCAGTGTATCGACTTGTGTGCGGTTGGCAAGAAATCGGTGAATCTCGGCAGATTATTCAGTGCATTGAGACTACGAGCGAAATCGATGGAGGAGCAGATAGGGGATTGAACTACAGCAAGAACAGTCCGTCACCACCTTACCTGGTTCAGCCTAGGAAAATTTCGAAACAGCCGTGTCAGGTCGAGCGATTGGGATAGATGATCAGCCCATCGATCAAGCTCCTGTCCTGCTCGTGCACTCACCATCTTGGAGACACCAACTTCGAGTAACGGAAGGCCCTTTCGCTGACGAGCGCGATTCAGCCAAGAACGGCGAAACTCCGGTTCGTCAAACACCCCATGGATATAGGTTCCCCACACGAGCCCATCATTCCGGACAGTTCCGTCGGTACCTTCTTCGAGCCCAGAGTTTGAAAGATCCGCACCATCACCAGATGTATTTGGACGGCGAACGGCGAAACATGGGCGCCCGTCCATCCGACGTGTGATCCCCATGTGAATCTCATACCCGCGAACGAGGCTGGTTTGCCCCATGATTTCACCTGTTGCTCGAGCCTCCACCCTCACGGTCTTCTTATCGCCCGTCAAGATCGTCGCGATATCCAAATAGCCTAACCCACGACAGGACTCACCCTGTTCGACATGGTCCGGGTCCTCAATCGTTCGACCAAGCATTTGATATCCGCCACAAATGCCGACGAGCTCTCGGCCCTCTCGTAGATGCTTTTCGAACAGAGGCACGAACCCCTTCTCCCGCAAGTAGGTCAGGTCACTCACGGTGCTCTTGCTTCCAGGGATGAGAACGATGTCGGCGTCTGCGATCGCAGCCGGCATGCGTGCGTACGTGACCGCAACGTCTTCCTCTCGGGAAAGCATATTGAAATCGGTCACATTGCTCAGATGAGGCAATACGACCACCGCAATATTCACTCGATTCGAGGCAAATGACACTTCCTGCTCCATGAGTTGATCAAGGCTATCTTCCTGATCGAGCATAAGATCACGTAGATACGGCACCACACCGAGCACGGGAACCCCGCTTCGTGATTCCAGAAACGCCACCCCATCGACAAAGAGCTCGGCATCACCTCGAAACTTATTAATGACGACTCCACAAACCCGGTCACGCTCGTCCTGTTGGATCAAGTCCAGCGTGCCAAGGATCTGAGCGAAGACACCGCCTTTATCAATATCCCCGACCAACAGAACTTGCGCATCCGCCATCTTGACGACCGGCCAGTTCACCACATCATGCCGTCGGAGATTCACCTCGGCCGCACTGCCGGCCCCTTCAATGACCACCATTTCATACTGTTGTGCGAGGCGCAGGTAACTCTCTGCCACCACAGGCCAGAGTGTGCGTCGACCATCAAAATAGGCCGAGGCCTCCTGCTTTCCGAAGACACGCCCATGCACAACCACTTGAGCACTGGTGTCTGACTCTGGTTTGTGGAGGATTGGATTCATATCGATATGTGGCGGGATTCCACAGGCCGCAGCTTGTAGTGCCTGAGCCCGTCCGATCTCTCCTCCTTCGGGAGTGACCCAGGAATTCAAGGACATGTTCTGCGCTTTAAAAGGAGCAACCCGGATACCGGCACGAAACAGCAATCGACAGATCCCGGCGGTGAGGACACTTTTGCCTACATCCGAGCCTGTCCCGAGGATGGCAAGCGCCTGGGCCGTCATCGCCGTTTCCTGTGCCATCGCTCGGCCTTCACCAAGCCTCGAGAGACGCACTGGGCGACGGCTGCTCCAATTAACGCCCCAATAACAGTGTGGGTTCCACTATAGGGCTGCGACGGGCCCTGTCCACGGGTGGCACAGGCAATGACAACTGCATCCGTTCCCGTCCCAGTGGCGAGAGACCCGTCTCCCCTGCTCCGCACAGCATGATCGTGCAAGCTCCCTGTCTTAGCCTCTGTCACTACCTGCACCGCACCCACCATCGCAGAGGTTGAAAGGCTCGCATTGGTAATCACAATCACATTGATCGTACCCGACCAGCCTCTCCCTTTTCGTGGTGTAATACTTACCGGCCATTCCCCTGCTCGCACCGCATTCGTCACGCCAACCGTGGCGAAACACTCCACCCAGAGTTTTTGCGCGGTGACTCGAGCAGTCACGAGCTGTGTCATCGGCACCGCGGTCATCAGTCCAACAACTCCAGCATCGATCCCGAGACGGATACCCAAGTCTCGCAAATAGCGCGACGGGTCAGGATAGCGTCTCTCGGGTCGATCATCCGCTCCAACCTGATGATTCAGGATGTACGATGCAAGACCAAGCCCGCCGCCCTGTGGGGCTGACGACAGGACTCGGCTCCGTCTATGGAGACGAACCACAAGCGTACGGTCCGTCACCCAATATCGAGTTCGCATGGCTGTTCGCGTCCGTGGCATTACTGAATCTATGATTCAAGTATTCTCAACAAATTACTGATAAGACAGTCATTTTCTTTTTGAGAACGAACTGCCAGTCGGATGGAACGGGTGTTCGCTCCGGGAACGGCGGAACAATCTCGAATGAGTAGTCCTTTGGTTCGCAATCGATCGCTGATTTCACCAGCGTGCCAGCCAACCGGCAATTCGAGGAAGAAATAGTTCGCATACGTGGGCATGACGGAACATCGCGGTAAAGCACGCAGCATCGCGGCTATGCGTACGCGTTCCCTATTCATAAATCGGACGCTGCGTTGCGCATGAGCCGTATCACTCAGAGCAGCCAGCGCCGCCCTTTGGCCCATCATATTCACCGACCACGGAAGCATGTGCCGGCGTACTGTTTGGATGACGGAAGATTGAGCCACAGCGTATCCGACCCGTAGACCTGGTAACGCATAGAACTTCGTCAGGCTACGGATCACCACGACACGCGGCCAGGAGGCAGCCGATGGAAGAAACGACCGCTCAGGACAATAATCGGCAAACGCCTCATCAAGAATCAGCCAGATACCGCGAGATCGAGCCATCTCTGCCAATCGCTGAATCTCTTCGACCGTGCAGGCTTGTCCGCTCGGACTATTGGGATTGCACAACAGAACTCCATCGATGGAAGCAGATTTCGTGCGTCGCTTGGCCAACACCCGACAGACCTCGTCGATCGGTTGTGCATAGGAGTCTCTGCGTTTTGCATAAACCGTGCTGACATGCCCACCGGCCTGTGCCATTGCGATGGCGTATTCGGAGAAGGTGGGTTGTACGATCAACAGATGGCGAATCTTCAGTGCACGCGGAAGTGCATAGATGAATTCCGTTGAGCCGTTGCCGACCGCAATGTCTTCCGGATCTCGGTTCGAGGCTTTGCCGAGCGCCTGCCGAAGCTCCCAACAGTCCGGATCCGGATAGTGCCCTAAGAGATGGCGTGCATTCCTGATCGCTCGCCAGACGGATGGTGAAGGGCCCAGCGGGTTGATGCTGGCGCTGAAATCGATCAGATTGCGCACCGCTCGACCAAGTTCACGCGAGGCCCCGTACACATTTCCGCCATGGATCACATTACTTCGACGAGCCACAGAATACCCAATGCCATCGCCACGCCCAATACAGACACCACGACCATCATCTGAGAGGCAACCGTAATATCAGCCATCGTCGGCTGCCGCCCGCCTGCTCCAATAACAGAACGATGATCAGCCACTCCACCGTAGTAGTTGATTCCTCCTAATTGAATCCCCAACGCGCCGGCCATGGCGGCTTCCGGCAACCCACTATTGGGACTGGGATGCTTATCGCCGTCACGCCATAGCACACGCCAAGCCGTCTGCATCGGAGCCCCTGCGCGTGCGACGACCCCAGCCGCCACAATCGTCAGCCCAGCTTCCAGACGTGCAGGGATCCAGTTGGCAAGATCATCGAGCCGAGCGGAAGCCCATCCAAAATCGACGTAGCGCTCATCCTTGTGCCCAATCATTGAATCCAACGTGTTCACCGCCTTGTAGGCAAGGGCGAGCGGAGCTCCGCCGATCGCAAGATAGAACAAAGGTGCGATAACGCCGTCGCTGGTGCTTTCAGCAACCGTCTCGATGGCGGCACGCGCAAGATCCTCCTGGGATAGGTCGTCAGTGTCTCGACCCACGATCATCGCCACTGCTCGCCGCGCTCCCGGGAGATTGTCTTGCTCCAACTGCTCACTCACCGCCCGAGCGTGGTCCCACAAATCTCGCGCGGCCAGTGTCGTCCAGGCTAATCCTATCGAGGCAAGACTTCCAACCCACCAGCCAATACTGTCGGCCATGGCAAGAACTTCACGGCACACGACAAACACAGCCAGCGGCAATCCCAAAGCCAGACCTATTCCCCCAATACGAAGCATGAAGGGCCGACTAGACAGCTTCCGAATATGCTTTTCGTACCGGTTAATCACCATGCCCATCCCCCGTACGGGATGAGGAAACCACCGCGGGTCTCCGGCTCCAGCATCAAGGCATACTGCAAGGAGAAGTTCACCGCCCGTCATGACAGCGCGAGCACGAGCGGAATACAAAGAAGGAAGAGGATCTCCACGATTTCATTGGTCGCGCCTAACGTATCCCCCGTAATCCCACCAAGCCATGCGCGACACCCAGCTTGAACCAACAGAATGACCAAGCCGCTTCCAACTAAGGTCATGATGGTTGCCGTCACACCGAGTCCGATCATGAGGGCCACCGTCAGGACGATCGTCGAGCTCAACACATGAGCCCATGACAAATGGGTCAGGAATGGAGAGGCGAGTCCACCTTCGGCTCTCGCATAGGGAGCGAGCCAGGCCAGGAAGACCATGGCACAACGCCCAAGGGCCGGCATGCAGATCAACACCGGCGCTCTGAGGGAATGTGGAAGTGCCATCAGCCCCGCATAACGAAGGATGAGCGACAAGAACAGACCGGTCGCTCCCATGGCGCCGATTCTCGGATCTCGCATGATCATCAGGCGATCAGCTGCGGTCCGGCCACCCGCGAGACCATCAAGCGTGTCGGCCAATCCATCCTGGTGGAGCCCTCGAGTGAGCGCCACGAGTAGGACGATCAAGAGAATGTTTCGAACCTCTTGCGCAAAGACATGGTCTAAGCACCTGTCCGACACCATCAAAATTCCACCGAGCAGGAGTCCAACTGTAGAGTACCACGCCATTGACGTGGCCAACTCCGAGGCCGTCGGCTCATGATGCGTTCGGCTCAAGGGGATCGTCGTCAGAAAGTGCCAGGCAAAGATGAATGGACGAGCGACAGCTCCCATACGAGGTTACACCTTGTTCGCCACACCAGCTTCTTCGAATGTCGCCATTTCCGTGTAGACCTTGATCGCAGCGCACACAAGATCCATCCCTAAACAGGCTCCGGTCCCCTCGCCAAGGCGAAAATCAAGGTCCAGGAGCGGGATCAATCCCAGATGGTCCAGAATCACCCGATGACCTGGCTCTACCGACCGATGCGCCGCAATGAGATACTCACGACACAACGGCTGAAGCTCAACGGCAATCAATGCGGCGGCGCCGGCAATGAACCCATCCAACACCACCGGCACGCGAGAGGCCGCTGCACCGAGTATGAGGCCTACCAGTCCAGCAATTTCCAGTCCTCCCACCTTCGCCAGTGTCGCGAGTGGATACGCCTGCCTTGGGCGATGAAGATCGAGCGCCCGCTGAATGACCCTCACCTTGTGCAATCGATCAGCCTCTTCAATTCCAGTCCCATGTCCCGTAACCTCTTCCACAGGCCTGCCCGTCATCACCGCTGCGATCGCGGCGCTTGGCGTCGTATTCCCGATCCCCATCTCGCCCGTGCCGATCAGGCCGATGCCGTCTCGTACGGATTCCATCGCCAACTCAATGCCCACTGTTACGGCTTGCTCCGCCTGTTCACGGGTCATCGCCGGCTCACGCGCTAAATTCCGCGTGCCCTTCATGATCTTGCGATGAATCAAGCCAGAGATGGCGCTGAACTCATAATCAACTCCAATGTCGACTACGCGGACAAGCACATCGGCATGCCGTGCAAACACATTCACACCGGCACCACCCCGAAGAAAATTCAAGACCATTTGAGGCGTTACCTCACGTGGATAGGCACTCACTCCTTCCGCGCTCACGCCATGATCGGCAGCAAAGGTGAACACCATCCCGCGCGGAATCGTGGGTTTCAACTCACCCGTCATCGTCACATAGGAAGCCGCCAGTTCTTCGATACGGCCGAGACTCCCCTGCGGCTTCGTCAAACGACCTAAATGGATCTGTGCTTTCGCACGCAGACTCGGATCTAACGGCTGAATTCGACGACAGACCTCCTCGATCAACATAGGACTCCTTTTCTCACTTCAGGCGAAGCGGTATTCCGCTGATCACCAGATACGCTTCATCCGCCCCTGCTGCGATGAGCTGATTCACCCGACCCGAAAGATCCCGGAAGGCACGCGCCGATGGCTCAATTGGAACCAGTCCCCACCCTAACTCATTGCTCACGATAACCACCCGCGCTCCCGACTCGCGCATCTGTTCCAAAAGCGTTCCGGCTCTACTGAGAACACCCTCTTCAGTGAGACCGGTTCCAAGAAGATTACTCATCCACAAAGTGACACAGTCAAAGAGTATCGTTCGGTACCGAGTTCCCTGCTTGGACAGCCATGCTTCCACGTCAACCGGCTCTTCAACCGTGTCCCAATCCGGCGAGCGTGTCGCTTGATGCCGAGCAATACGCGCAGCCATTTCTTGATCCAATCCCTGTCCGGTGGCCATGAATGCGCGTGGCCCTCGCAAGCCGGCGAAGCGAAGCGCCGCCTCGCTTTTTCCAGATGATGCCCCACCCAACACGAGAATGATGCGGCCTCGTGGTTGTCGCGCCGATCGGCGCTTACTCGGAAATCTTCGCGACATCACGCTCCCACAAGAATTCCGGCTCACCCTGCGTCTTGGCGACCCAACGAGCCAAGACGAACAAGGCATCGCTCAACCGATTCACAAACTTGACGATGGTTGGATCGACCGGTTCGGTTTTTGAGAGTGCCACACACAATCGTTCCGCTCGGCGACAGATCGTCCGGGCTTGATGAAGAAACCCCGACACCTTTCCGCCGCCCGGCAGGATAAACTCCTTTAAGGGTTCCAAATCTTTTTGACACCGATCGATCAGCTTTTCCAGGCGGATGACGTCTTTCGCCGCCACCTGAGGCATATTCTTGAATGTCTGCCCCGGCGCCGTCGCGAGAATGCTGCCGACATCAAATAATTTGTTCTGCACCCAGCGCAATTCGTCTTCCAACTGCTGTGCCTGTTCATGATCATCCACAACATCAGCATTCATCACCCGCACGACACCGACCGACGCGTTGAGTTCATCGATTGTCCCGTACGCGTCGACCCGCAGACTGTCTTTCCACACCGGCTGGCCTCCAGCCAGTCTGGTTTTTCCCGCGTCCCCTGTTCGTGTATAGACCTTGGTGATTCGCATCTTCATCCTCTTTCTTGTCATGAATCCGGTTGCCCCAGAACTCATCATGAATTAATTGGCCGACTGGAATCCGATTTCTCCACCCTGCCACTTCCAAATCAGGCTGTTCTTCAAACTTGGACACATAGCCCAGACAAAGATACGCGAGGACCGTCACCGATTTGGGCACCCCGATCACTCGCTTGAGCTTCTCATGATCCAAAATACTGACCCAGCCGACACCGATCCCTTCAGCCCTGGCAGCCAGCCAGAGATTTTGAACGGCGCAGCAGGTGCTATACAAGTCCGTTGCGCGCACCGTGGAGCGCCCAAGTACCTGTGGCCCGCCGCGGCGTCGACTGCAGGTAATGCATACATTAATCGGAGCCTCCTCAATGCCTTCCAGCTTCAATCGTCGATACAAGTCTTTCTTGGCACCCGCATACCGGATAGATGCGCTGGTATTTGCACGGACGAACAGCTTCTTGACCGTTCGCTTGGTCGTGGGATTGCGAATTACGACAAAATCCCATGGTTGCATGAATCCCACTGATCCCGCGTGATGTGCCGCCGTGAGCAGCCGCATCATCACGGCATCAGGAATCCGTGTCGGGAGAAAATTACGCCGGACATCACGCCGCTCAATAATCGCACGATAAACTGCGTTACGTTCCGCCACTGAAAATCGACCGTTGACACGCATCATGGCCTCGTTCAGCACCCTACCCGTTGCTTGTGTGATCGGGCAGAGGCTCCTGCTCACCTGCTGCAATATTCCCCAAACAAGAGGAACAGAGACAATCCTGATACCGCGCTGCTATCCAGTCCATTTGTGACTCGGTAATACCGACCTTGCCACACCAACACTGGTATCCGCCGCACTCAAAGTCCTGTCCGCAGCTCTCGCACGTCTTCTGTAGCGGGCCTCTCAACGCCCCCTCCCTGGTCGATGGCCCGCTGGACTGTCCATCCAATCCGCCGACTGGATCAAGGGAAACGCTATAGTCGGCTGCCTTGTTTGCTGTAGAGAGATCTAGCCATGCCCGCAGGCATCACATCAATCTATCCTATCGTCCATCTCATCGAAGTATTGGCCACCAAAGCCATGCCATGCAACTCTGGATATTATCCTACTGACTCCACCTTGCCGACACCACTGGATGTCCCGGCCATGACCTATTGCGGATAGGGTTTCATACGAAGTTAGATCGGGAGATCATAATTAATCCGTACGCCTCCAAAGATCGACCGAATCGGCGTACCGAAAAACAGAGTCTCTTCATATTTCTCGTTGAACAGATTATCGACACGCACATAGGCCTGGACCTGTTTGGTAACATCGTAACTGGCGGACAGATTCCACACGACAAAAGATGGAGTGGGGCCAAGGTTTCCAGCATTGTTAAACCGCTCACCAACGTACCGCCCCTCCACATTGCCTCGCAGTCCCTCAATAGGTTGATAGCTGATGATCGTCGAGATTTGATGAAGCGGCCACCTGGGAAGGCGCGTATCGAGACCATTGCTGATATCTCTCGTCGCGGCATAGGTGTATTGAATCTGTAGATCCAAGCTCTTAGCCCACTGCCTGTCGCGCAGCAGCTTCAACTTGGTGCTGACCTCCACACCTTCCGCACGAGCCAGCCCGACATTTTGAGCACAGAATCCGAATGAACCAGGAGCCGTACATTCAGTCGGATCAAAGACTGACAGGATAAGATTACGATAACGAGTCCAGAAATACCCCACGCTGATCGAGCCCCAATCCTTGGGCAATGTTTGTTCTATGGCTGCATCTAGAGCTTGGCTCTTTTCTGGTTGTAGGTTCTGGTTTCCAAACCCAGGAAAGAACAGTTCGTTGATCGTCGGGGCCCGAAATCCGGTCGCGTAGCTGCCGCGTAGCTTCGTGCCAGTTTCATGATGGAGATACCCTCCAGTCACGCGATAAGTGGTGGCGCTCCCAAACACGTTATACTCATCCTGCCGAATCCCCGCTGTGCCGAATACACGATCCCAGAGGTTCAGATGCGCTTCTCCAAACCCCGCATGGCTACTGAGGACTTTATCCTGAAACGCCACTGTATTTGTCAGGAGATCGCGATTGTCGCCTTTTTGTTCTCGAAACTGGTAGCCAGCCGTCAACGACAGCGGCTTGCCCACCTGAATATTGTGTTGCCATTCAATCCGATTACTCGTGGTTCCAATTTGAGATCCGAACGGAAACCCGATCAAGCCGGTGGCACCGGTCACAAGATTACGTTCAACGACGCCACCGTTACTCACAAGATTTTCGGTCGCCCGTGACAGGGTGAGCTTTTGTGACCACCAGGCCGTAATCGGCTGCGCATAGTTTCCCGCATAGATGTATTGGGTACTTTTTGATCGAGCCCCAAACACATCAGCAGGATCTGAGGCGAAGGTGACGGGGTTGAAGGCGAATCCGTCGAAATTCACTATCCCTTCCAACCATCGGAAGCTAAACTCCAGTCGTCCGTCCCGAGGAAGATCAGCCCCAAATCGAACAGATCCTTGCCAATTGTGATATCCGTCACGCTCGGCTGCACCACGCCGATAGTTGATGGCTGAAAAACCAGCCGTATCCAGACGTGTGATCGATCCAGAAAAATCTATCGGGCCTTTTTTACCGGCTAGGCCGCCTCCTTCTCGAATCGTATTGAACGATCCATACTCGGCAAACGCGGACACATTCGGTTTATCCCGTCCACGCTTGGTGGTGATATTGATGACGCCGCCCATCGCATCGGATCCCCAGAGCATGCTCTGACTCCCTCGCAAGATCTCAATCCGTTCAATGTTGTCCGAGGTCAAGTTGGCAAAGTCATAACTGCCGTCCGTGGAACTGTTGACGATCGCGCCATCGATCAAGACGAGCGTCTGCTGTGGTGTGCCTCCACGCATGCGCACGTTCGCAACCGTGCCAGCCCCCCCACTCTGAAAGACGGCCAGCCCCTGCGCCCAGCGAAGTGCCTCGGCCACCGTCCTGATTTTTCGCTGTTGCATGTCCTCGCCGGTAATGACCTCGACAGCGCTGGTCACTTGTTTGGCGGGAATGGCGGTTTTTGTCGCACTCACCACGACATCAGGTGCCTCGATGGATTCTTGCTGATCCGCCATCGCGATATCCTGACCGAATGAGAGGAAGGGAAACAAGAAAAGGCACGGTGGAAACAGAAGCCCGATCAAGATAAACCACTGACGAATGTAACGCATAAAAACCTCCCTTTGACTCGAAGGGTGTTGATGTGTCCCGTCAGCTGGGTCTCCTGACTTGCGGCTCATTGCTCCTCTGCGCCTTCCCATGTGCCGAAACACACAGTGGCATGTTGCAGAGTCACTCCCCGCTTACAGTGGCGGCACCGTGATGGACTTGCACCATCTTCCCCGGCGCTGACGGTATGACCGAACGAATCCCTCCAGAATGATGGTTGCGCACCGTACAACTACAGCAAGAGAGCGGTGCGAGCTCGTCCTGCCCATCTGGCCTTACCTTGGCCACACTCGTTTGTTGCTCCCGACACGTTCATCAAACATCTCAAAACCCGCGTATTTATGCCGTGAATCAATTCCTGATGTAATCGATGAAGTATTGTGAAGAGCGCGGAACCATTCGATTGAAATCCCAGTTGAACGTGAGTACGGCGGATTTCTTGGACGTATGAGTCAGCAGCCGCATCCCATCCTTCACGACAAGGCTCGGCGCCTCCCAGAAATCCAACGTCTTTTCTGCGCCGGTTCGGTTACAGACGATCAACGGAAGTCCCGTTTCATAGGTGCGCTGTTCCCATTCCCCGTTCGGTCCATGGAGGCCTGGCCCCCACGATGCCGGCGAGACGAAGATCTGAGCCCCTTCAAATTTCATGGCTCGCGCAATATTGGGCGTATAGGCATCGGCGCAGACAAGGACACCGACCTTGACGCCACCGCAGTCGATTGGCCTCGCCACATCACCAGAGCTTGACCATGACAGGGAGTCGCTCAGCACGTTGATCTTGCGATATCGGCCAATGATCTCTCCGGTCGGATCTATCACGAACACTGAGTTGTAAAGTCTAGTGCCGTCCCGCTCCGGGCAGGAGAGAAACAGCGTTCGTTTCAGTCCCCTGACCAACTTGCAGACTTGCAGCATCCAAGGATCCGGCTGTGGCTCTATCCAATCCGTGCCGATGACTTGCGCGAACTGCAACCCACAAACCGCCAGCTCCGGTGTGACAATCCAGTCAGCTCCTATCGATGCCGCATGTTTGACCGCCTCGACGACCACATATCGGTTCCGCTCCACAGCGCCGGGAACCGTCTCAAGATGCAGCAGCGCGACTTTACTGATGCTCATGGTAAATCATCACCAGCGAACCGGCGGCCTGGGAGTGTGACGCGTGGCAATCCGGAACTCGGATGCCGATCGACGAATACTCGGCACCGATAGACCGATTCCAACACATCCGGCTTAATCACTGTGTCCGGGCTACCGAGTCCGACGATCTGTCCCCGATCTAACAACAGGATTCGATCGCAATATTGGCTCACGAGATTCAAATCGTGTGACACGAGGACAACCGTTATTCCGTGCTCATCCGTCAATCGCCGTACCACTGAGCAAATCTCAACTTGATGGTGCAGATCGAGAAACGCGGTCGGTTCGTCCAGTAGCAACACTTTGGGGGTTTGGGCCAATGCCCTGGCGATCAAGACTCGCTGGCGCTCACCTCCGGAAAGATCAGTCACTGCCCGGGAGGCCAATGGCTCGATATCCAACGTCCTCATCGCCTGTTCCGCGACGGTCATATCGTGACGGCTTTCCCATCCAAATCCTCCCATCCATCTGCGACGAGACCGATGGGGGAAGCGCCCCATGAGGACCGTTTCTGCCACCGTGAAGGGAAACAGGTGTTGCGTCTCTTGCGGGACCACGCCAACGAGACAGGCCACCTCCTGTTGCGTCATGGAGTCCAAATCTTGATCGAACAAACTGACGCGCCCCTCCTCGGGAGTCAGAGCCCTCGCTAACACCTTGAGCAACGAGGTTTTTCCCGATCCGTTTGGACCGACCACACCCAGCACTTCACCAGCCTGCACGAAAAAGGAGAGTCCATCCAGCGTCCACCCATCGGGCGGCACTTTCCCCCGTCGGTAACGAAAGCGAACCGCCTGTACCGCATAGGCGTCGCCCGGAGGAATCACCCCGATTGAATCGGTGGTGAAGGCGGCATTTGATCGACTGTCCCTGAGGTTCATCACGCCATACGATCCTTCCGCCAGAGCAGGAGATACACAAAGAACGGTCCCCCGATCAGCGCCGTCATGATCCCGACCGGAAGTTCCGTCGGAGCAAGCAGTGTACGCGCCACCGTGTCGACCCCCATCAGAAAGGTCCCGCCCACTAAGGCGGACGCCGGCAGGAGCAGCCGATGGTCAGCGCCGACCACCAACCGCATGGCATGAGGCACCACCATCCCAACGAACCCGATCATTCCGCTGATCGACACGACCGCTCCGGTGATCAATGCCGCCAACACGAATAGAAACCGCTTCGCCCATTCGATATCAACACCGAGCGCACGCGCGGAATCATCGCCCAGCGCCAGAACATTCAAGACTCGCATTTGACTGAACAGCAGGAACAGACCGATGCTGAGGTAGACAGACAGTCCCATCAGGTTGTCGTAGGTCGGAGCAGAGATCGCTCCCATCAACCAGGCTGTCATCCCATACGACCGATTCGGCTCCAGGATCGTCGTGACGAACATGATCAGGGCGGAAAAGACGGCATTCAAAATGACTCCGGCTAGGAGCAGGCTGTGGATCGGCAACCGTTCCTGATCGACCGCCATCTGATACACAATAACCAACGCCATCAACCCACCGGCGAATCCACAGGCGGGTAAGGCCAGGTCGGAGAGCAACGTGGTTCCGACTCCGAACAGAACCCCCAGCGCGGCGCCCAGCGCAGCGCCACTGGAAACGCCCAACACGTAGGGATCGGCCAAGGGATTCCGCAAGAGCGCCTGGAGAACCACTCCGACCGAGGCGAGGGAGCACCCGACCAAAAACCCTAGCAAGACCCTCGGCAACCGCACCTGTTCAATAATCGTTCTTGTGACATTTTCCACCTCATTGATTCCCTCTCCACCGGCAGACGTTCCAGCGAGCAGGCGCATGATCTCGCTAAACGCAATCGGTTGCGTGCCGAAATGCAGAGCCAGGACGGCAACCACAAGTGCCACAAGGGCCAGCACTCCCAACGTCATCACCCAACGAGACATCGTGAGAACAGCGCCCTGTAAAACAGCGCTCGTGGCACCATCCTCTCGAGATGCATCATCCGGCAAGATCGCACACAGAGAAGGTGGTTGGACCGACACAGGCGGATCATTGACCGGATGGGTCATGGGTAAATCCTACCCTCGTCTGAGCCGAACGCTTCCGGATGAATAGCCTTGGCGAGCTGCGCGAGTCCATCGACAATGCGGGGGCCCGGCCGGTTCAGAAGATTCGACGAGACTTCATGGACACGCTTCGTCTTCACGGCCGAGAGTGATTCCCAGCGCAACCATTGCTGCTGCTCACTTTTCGGCACGGTCTCCACGTCACCGACCGGAAAAATCAGAACCTCCGGGTCTTGAGCGAGCACGGTCTCCATGCTCAACCTTGGGTAGGCCACACCGGCCTGTGCAGCAATGTTGGTCCCACCGGCAAGACTGATCATCTGATGAATAAAACTTCCTGGTCCCACCGTGATCAACGGCTGGCTGTTCAGGACATACAACACACGCTTGGCCGATAGAGTCTCAACCTTCTGTCGAATCTCCCCGATCCGTTGACGCATAGCCTGAGTGACGTCGTTGGCGATAGATGTTCTTTCAAACATCGTCCCGAGCGTGTGAATCTGCAGTGGAATATCCTCGACCGATTGAGCCTCAAGGACAAACAGCGGAATCTTCAGCTGCTCGAGCTTGCTCTGAAGATCAGGACGGAGAAAATCTTTTGGGGCAAACACCAATTCCGGTCGGAGCGCAACCAAGGCTTCAATACTGGGATTCGCATACCCCACTTTTGGTTTGGATTGCGCAGCGGGCGGATAGTCGCAAAACTCAGTCACCCCGACGATCTGTTCATCGAGCCCAAGAGAGAACAGCATTTCTGTGACACTCGGGGCGAGTGAAACGACTCGTGTGGGAGCTTTTGAGAGGTAGATCCTGTGCCCTGCATCATCGACAAACGACCGAGTCGATACATGGGCCATGAACGGCATGCCGGTCAAAATGCCTCGCCTCTTCATCTCAACACACCCATCCCCACCACAGCCATCTGCCGACGAACCGGGGGTCAGCATCACAGCCGCAAGACACAGCGCACTCACGAGCAGCGCGCGCGTCGATCGATTCCAATAAAAAATCCCCAAGGCCTGGATAGACCCTGAGGATTGCACCCGCTGCGTCATCCCCACCTGCTCCCCTGCCTCGAGGGAACAATGATCAACCTCTCCGAGCAGGTCTTCTGGCTCATGGTTCACCCTACTCCCCGAACCTTCCCAGCATGTGCGTGAAGCGTATCTCGTGAAGCGTATCTTGCGCTAACCTCCAGGCGCTTCACGATTCACGAACGACGCTTCACCGCCACGCCAGTGGCAATGACGGGTTTCGTCCCCATTTACAGCGGCGGGACCGCGAGGGCTTCTCACCCTCTTCCCTTACTCAGGAGTCACAATGTGGAGCACAATAGGAGAGCGGAGCAAACCTTGTCAAGTTCGATCCGTTCTGCGCTGACATGCCGACGCGACGTGCACGAACTTCTCCTCATCCGAGATCACGGAGCTCTCGCCTCCAAGAACGCTTGTGGAAACTCATGGCGCTGTGATACTATCCGCACTGCGAAATGTAGACTTACCCAGGTCAAGGAGTACGATCGTGGCATTCATGTGTGAGATTTGTCAGAAGAAGCCCGTGTCCGGCAACAATGTCAGCCACGCCAATAACAAGACTCGGCGTGTCTTCAACCCGAACATTCAAACCGTTCGTGCGCTTGTCGGCAAGAGCCACAAGCGTATCCGCGTCTGCACCCGCTGCTTGCGGTCAGGATTGGTCAAGAAAGCAGTCTGACCACGTTCCCTTCCTTTCCTTAGGATTACGGCGCTTCCCAGAGAATTCGACCTTCGCGATCTACCAGTTTGATAACTGATGGTTCGTCAGGTGAAAGGGTCATGGTACGGTTGCCGTCCTTACTCCTGAGTACGAAGCCGACTTCGCCGTTCGCATCTAACCCCAACCCTGCCCGCGCGTTCCCTCTCGCATCCAACAGGAGGAATTCCTCTGCATTGATTCCGTTTGACTTCTGCGCTTTGACCGAATTGGGAAACACGAGTTGACTGCTAAGTACACCGCCTAGTACGCCACCCAAAAATGCAGCGGTGCAGAGTAGACACATCTGTCTGTGCGTCATAGCTGACCCTTTCCTGTCTGATTATAAAATTTGTGAGGAGGAGGAATATTGGATTGGGCAAGGGAATTTGAACTGCACTCCGTCTCCGGGTCGGCTCTGAAGTTTGCCTCCCGGCTCCCTCACACTTGAGGCGTTTATCCGCTCACAACAAGTACGATACAGCGAAAGAGAACTCGCGGTCGGGGTAAGCATGGTATGGAGCGGGCGATGGGATTTGAACCCACGACAACTAGCTTGGGAAGCTAGGACTCTACCACTGAGCTACGCCCGCTCGCTGGAGCGCATCCTACGCGGGAAATTATTGACATGTCAAGGAAGTCATTGCTCGTATTAGCGCCTGAACTCCGCAATGGCAAACTTCTTTTTCCCGATCTTCAGACGGCGTTGTTGGTTAGACTCAAACGAGATGAGCTTGTCGGGATTTGTTTCTTTGGTCCCATCGACTTCGATTCCGCCTTGAATGATGACGCGCCTTGCCTCGCTGCTGCTCGAGAGTAATCCCGTCTTGGCAATCAGTCGCGCAAGCTTGATGCTGCTCCCCTGCACAACATCGATCTCTGACATATCTTCAGGTTTTAGTGCTACGCACGTGTCCGGCTCAGCAGGAAATTCCCGATCCTGAAATTTCTGCTGAAATTCTGTGCTCGCCTGTTTGCCAGCATCCGCACCATGATACTGCGCCACAATCAGTTCGGCGAGGACCTGTTTCGCTTCCATTGGATGGAGGGCCCTTGCACGACCAAGATCTTCCGTGGTCAACAATTCGTAGTAGCGGTACATCAGTGTGTCACTGATCGACATGACCTTTCCGAACATCTCGCCCGGTGTGTCCTCCAGCGCAATGTAGTTGCCGACACTCTTGCTCATCTTCTTGACGCCATCAGTGCCTTCCAGTAACGGCATCGTGATGACAACCTGCGCCTCCTGGCCATAGTCTCGTTGTAGTTCACGTCCTACCAAGAGGTTGAATTTCTGATCGGTTCCACCAAGCTCCACATCCGCCTTCAAGGCGACGGAATCATAGCCTTGGACGAGCGGATAGAGAAATTCGTGCACACTGATGGGCTTCTGCTCCTGGTAGCGCTTCTGAAAATCATCTCGCTCCATCATGCGCGCCACTCGATAGTGGGCCGCCAGTTCGATCAGCCCATCGGCCGTCATGGGACCCATCCATCGACTGTTGAATTCAATCGTCGTCTTATTCGGGTCGAGAATCTTGAAAATCTGACGTTGATACGTCTTGGCGTTGTCCTGTACCTGTTCCTTGGTCAGAGCTTTCCTGGTCTCAGAGACGCCGGTGGGATCACCGATCATCCCGGTAAAATCACCGATGAGAAAAAGGACTTGATGTCCGAGATCCTGAAAATGCTTGAGCTTGTGGATCAGCACAGTATGCCCAAGATGGAGATCGGGAGCGGTCGGATCAAACCCGGCCTTGACGCGCAAAGGCCGATTCTCTGCAAGCGATCGCTTAAGCTTGGCTTCCAGCTCAGCCTGCTGAATCACCTCAACGGCCCCACGTAGAATCAGATCGAGTTGCTGTTTCACGTCTTTCATAGTTCGCGCTGCTTCGCCCCTTGTGAGCCGGACGTTGAGACCGTCACCAAGGCCTTGATCCGATCGAATTTTTTGGAACCAATACCTTTGACCTCACGGAGATCGTCGACTCGACGAAAGCCTCCAGCTGACGTTCGAAATTCGATCACGCGTTGAGCCAACACGGCTCCGATACCGGGCAACGCCTCAAGCTCCCCGACAGTTGCCCGATTGAGATCAAGCAAGCTGGGGCTCTGGCGCACCTCTTTTGTCTCACCACCCACGGCCTGCATCTTCGGAGCTTGTGCGGAAGAATCCAATTCAAGCGGTAACGCATCCAGTCGTGGCGGCTCCGCTACGGCGGCGAGAGGATCCTTAGGTCGAGCACCTGCGATCGCCCACAGACTGATCCCCATCGCAACGACGAGCAAGCCCAGCTTGAAGAAAAATGATTTCATCAGTGCCCATTGTTCATTCGGACTGCAGCTTGATTCTCCCCGCTGACGTGACGTGACAGGTTGGGTGAACCGGATGAATGGAAGGACAGGCGATTTCGAAACTCGCCCCTGACTGAGACATCACCCCTTTTTCTGACTGGCCAGGAATGCTTCATATTGCGCCGCCGTCATCAACTGTTCAACTGCGCCAGGATCAGCCAGATCAATCACGGCAATCCACCCCTTTCCATACGGGTCGGAATTCATCACTTCAGGATGGTCTTTGAGCTCGTTATTAATTTCGATGACGGTCCCGCTCACCGGCGTATAAATGGTCGAGGTCGTTTTCGTCGATTCAACTTCACCGATCTGTTGCCCGGTTTTAACCGCACTGCCCACCTTCGGCAGATCGACAAATACGATATCACCTAAGGCATCCTGTGCAAAATCGCTGATCCCCACAGTCGCCCGCTTCCCATCGACGCGAACCCATTCGTGCTCTTCATGAAATCTTAATTCTGACGGAATCATGTCGGCTCCCTCTGACGAACAATGAAGTTGAGTGCGGAATTCTCGGGATGGTAGTTTGACCGGCCAGACATTGTCAAGAAACGATCTGGGCGAGGCGAAGCCTGAGCAAAAATCCTCAAAAGCGAGCCAAACTAGCCTTCCGGAAGACTAGCCTCAATGAAAGATGTCCATCCCAGGGAAGAAATAGCCGATCTCGAACTGCGCGGTTTCCGGAGAATCGGACCCGTGCACGGCATTGAACTCAATGTTGGTGCCATGTGCTTTGCGGATGGTGCCAGCATCAGCTTTGGCTGGATCTGTCGCACCCATCAATTCTCGATTTTTCTTAATAGCGTTCTCACCCTGGAGCACCAACACCACCGCCGGTCCGGAAGACATGAAGTCACAGAGGCTTCCAAAAAATGGGCGTGCTTTGTGGACGGCATAGAATCCTTCTGCCACCCCCTTCGACATCTGGAGCATGGTGATGGCGACCGGCTTCAACCCTGCCTGTTCATATCGATGGATGATGTCTCCGATAACCTGTTTCTTCACGGCATCGGGCTTGATGATGGCCAATGTTCGTTCGCTCATGATGTCACCAATTCCTCCTGACAAATAAGATAGCGATTGCTCAGCGGCCGCATTATAGAGACGGCCCCTCGCACCTTGCAAGCATCTACCCGCGTAGCAGTACACATTCGTCTTACTTTCGACACTCGATCACCACGAGCATGCGGAAGGCAAGGAACCGACCGAATCGTTCGAGGTGGCGCTCCACTCGAAGCAACGGGGCCACCAACCATTGTGGTATCAAGGAGGGATGATCAAACCCTCCACTCAATGGATAGGCCACACAAGCCACTCGTCTGATGTGTGGCACGGAAAGTCCAGGAAAGCGCGCGAGGAATCCTGATTGATTTCGTTCGAACAAGATGGTTGCCACGGCTTGATTGGCATCAAACTGCTGGCGGCTAGGCTTTGGAGACTTGAGAACGAGCGGATCCTCCGCGCAATCAACCGGCTCCGCATGCAGCCATCGATAGATCGGCCATGAAAGCCATGAGAGATAGGGATCCATGACAATGATCCTCCCCCCGTCTCTGAGGGTTCGCTGGGCCTCATCGAAAAAGAGTGCGACGTTTTCTATGTGGTGCAAACAGTCGAAGAGCACCAAATTGGCCAGCGACTCGGATCGAAACGGAAGTCGCTGGGCATCGGCAACCAGATTCAACCAGGGCAAGGCCACTACGTCGGTGCAGTACACTCCCGGAAGATACTCCTTCAGATTGCCGGTTCCCCCACCAAGTTCTACCGTACGGCCGGCTACCAGCCACGGCACGATCGCTCGATACCAGTCCTCATACAGCTGCCGCAACACGGGTTTCTGTTCCCAGACAGCACGGTGATGACGCAGAACCTCCTGCGACATCACACGGCCTTCAGGCGAAGGAACCCGTAGACCGTCATTTTCAGTAACAACCACCCATGGGCAAATCGCTGGATGTTTGTCGTGCCGTAGGATCGCGCATGATACCGAACGGGGAGCTCGAGAATGTGCAGATTCAATTTCGACGCCCCAAACAACAGATCGAAATCTCCGAAGGGGTCGAACTCGCCAAAATACTGCCGATTCGCGACCAGCCGTTCATAATCGCATCGGAACAAGACTTTGGTCCCGCAGAGTGTGTCCTTGATGCGCTGGTTCAACAACCACGAGAAGGCAAGGCCAAAGAATTTGTTCCCCATCAGATTGAGCATGCGCATCGCCTGCGCTTCCATCGGGTACACCAGGCGACAGCCGTTGATGAACTCCCCCTTTCCACTGGCTATGGCTTCATAGAACTTCGGGAGCGATTCCGGTGGCACCGTCAAATCCGCATCGAGAATCATCAGCACATCGCCCGTCGCCTGCTCAAAACCTTTGCGCACCGCATCGCCTTTGCCCTTTCCATCCTGCACCAACAGCTTGATGTTCTTGCCGGGATAAAATGCCATCACGCGGCGGATCTCCTCCGGCGTCCCGTCACTCGAATGGCCATCGACAAAAATGATCTCTTGTCGGCCACCGAATCTCGGAATTCTCCTGAGCGCAGCCTCGATGTTGCCACGTTCGTTTCGGCATGGAATCACGATCGTCGTCGAATAGGGACGCTCCGGTCTTCTCAGCCGTGGCCGCGCCACGACGTAGTGGGAGAGACACAGCCCTCGAAGACCCGGAACATATGCGAGAACTCGATTACAGAACGTGGAGAGGATGGGAACTCGTTTCGGCAAGAGCAGACGCCGTTCCATCTTGACAACCTCGAACTCAGCCAAATGCAGGAGATTGGCGATGTCCGTCGGTGACAGCCAGCTCTGCTCGGGCTGCGGCATTTTCATACCCAGCTTTTCGCCGAGCCGAAGAATCGGCTCCCACAGATAGTTGTAGTACGAGACGATAATCCTGGTTTGTGGTGTGCAGACATCGCGAAGACGTTTCAAAGTCACCTCAATATCCTGCAAATGGCCAACCACGTCGGCCAGAATGATCGCATCGAACTTCTCATCGAGGTCCAGCGTTTCCGCATCTCCGACACGAAATTCTAAATCGGGGTGTCGTTGAGCCGCTGCGCTCACCATCTCCGGACTTATGTCGATACCGATCCCACGGCATGGTTTCACGGCAGCCAAGAGATTGCCAAAGCCCGATCCAATCTCCAGGACACGCAACCCCTCTGGGATCAGAAACTTGTAGTAGCGGGCCTGATCGTCATAGTAGGCCTTGGCTTTCCGTTCCCAGTACGGACGCCGACCGGCATGGGCATCGAAGTGGTCGCGGATCGCCTGTTTCTTGGAATCCAGTTTTGGTGGACGGAGACGTTGAAAGGGGTCACGGGACTCGGCAGGATCCAGTTCCTCCAACTCAGGGGAAGAAAACAGCCTATACAGCGGTGCCGGTTCCATCCACAGCTACTCCAACGATACCGTGGCTTGACGGTATCACCAGGATGGAGATTTGGCACGGCTTGTGTGGAAATCAGCAGGCAGGATCAGGATGCAACCGTCGCCGAAAGCCTTGGTCGGTTAGGAAGGTCGTGTGACGTGGCCGGACGTGCGTTATCATCGGTCACAGTCCAGCCCGTACTGTTTCTGAATCTTCTGGGCAACATCAGGCGGTTCTTTCGTCAAGAGCGCGCAGGTGGTAAAGTTTCCGACAATCTTTTTCTTGGTCCGATCGATGTAGGTCCAATCCACAATTTCGCTCTTCGCAAAGGAGTAGGATTGCCCTTTCTTAACCGATCGAATCATCGGAGTATTATCAATCCGGCCGGACCACAACTCCCCGTTGGCCTTGAGGTTGGACAGCCATAAATATTCGAGGCTCTCGCCTTCGCGCACTCTAACTTTGACCGAATAATACTCGGTGTCGGGCGGTGGGGCTCCCGCCCTCCGTAGAAAATCGTCTAAGCCGGTCTGGGCTCGTTCCATGGCCTTCTGCATCGCTGGCTCTTCATCGCTCATCTCGACCGCACTGTCCTTTTTGGCTTTGTCCATGAATGACTGAGACCAGGCCGAGAAGGGAGCCATCAGAAACGCCACGGTGAGAGCAGCCAACACCCTACCCACTGACATACGAACCTCCTCGCGATGCGCAATGATCGTGATACACACGAACCTCTGCAGACTTGACCATCTTGCCCCTGTCATCGTAGCAATGCAAGATCATTCAGTCGATTACCATCACCATGACCTGAGGTGAGACCACAATCTGCAACGACCACGGGAAGGAATCATCCGTTTCTGTTACTCTACAGACCATGTCTCGTCGTCGCCGCGCTCGTTCCTCCCGTTCACGCGTGAACCATCCGCCCAAACAATTTTCACCCCCCGTACAATTCCTCCGTCGGCGGTGGGTTGAAGCGAAACTGTTCCTTCAGGCCGTACGAAAAGCTCCTCCCACGGTCCAAGTCGGTATCTACCTCTCGGTCCTCATCATTCTGTCGATGGGCATCAACTGGGGCTATCATGCCTATTATAAGCCGACAGAATTGTTTTTCCCGGTGGAGCGAGCTCTTCACAAGAGCCCATCGGAAACCTGGGCGGAATATGGCGCCCTGTTTGAAGTCCATTCGACCGCGATCGTGGCACCCGAGCTGCTTGCCGCGTTGGCACAAGCTGAAGGGTCCGGAAATCCCGTCGCGCGAACCTATTGGCGGTTACGTCTCACCTCTCGCAATCCATTGGAATGGTACCAACCGGCTTCGAGTGCCGTCGGGATGTTTCAGATCACCAACGGCACGTTTCAAGAAGCGAAGCGGTACTGCATCCACCACAACCAAGTTGTTGAAGACGGACCGTGGCACGACCTCAACTCCTGTTGGTTCAACAGTTTGTATTCCCGAGTGATTCCCGGTCATGCCATGGAGCTGACCGCCGCGTTCCTTGACCGACAGGTCACACGGTTGGCTGGAAGCCGCCCAGTCACATTACAGCAGAAACAGGATTTGGCCGCGATCATTCATCTCTGCGGCGCCGGCTTCGGCCGCACCTATGTGTCACGCAACTTTCGATTGGCCGCTCGCCAACGATGCGGGGACCATGATGTGCGGACCTATCTGAGGAAAATCCAAACACTCACACGACAGTTTGCCTTTTTGAAGACACGGACAGAAGGGCCGGAGGAGCTTCGTGCCGAGCCTCGTCCGGAGTAACCACACCTGATCCTTCATGTTTCACGAACAACTAGGGACATAACCCAGGTATGACGATCCAGAAATCCTCACCACCGACCCTCTCCGGTCCACCTGTCTCACGCTGGTGGGGGCCGTTTCCCGAGCTTCGCCGTGATACGCTCGGATTTTTTCTGCGCTGCCAATCCTACGGCGATGTCGTCAAGCTTCCGATGGGACTGGTCATTGAACTCCTCCTGCGAAAGGGGGACGCGGTTACCTATGTCCTGAACCATCCCGCTGACATCAAGCATGTGCTGGTCACGAATCAAGACAACTATCAGAAGGGGATGGTCCCTCCTGTTGAATCTCGAATCTTCGGTCTGGGGGTGCTGCATACGGAGAGTGACCTGCATCATCGTCAGCGCAGGCTGTTTCTGCCGTTCTTTCACGGAAACCATGTCACCGCCTACACCGAGCTGATCACGAATCAGGCTCACGACGTGGTCGGACGTTGGCACGATGGAGCACCGGTCGATATCGAACATGAGATGGCGCGCCTCACGCTGTCGATCATCTGGCGCCTTCTTTTTGGACAGGAGATCGAAGCGGAATCCGATATCGTGAGAGAGGCCATCTCCATCGGTCAGGGGCTCATCAAGACACAGTACGACTCGTTGATGGCGAGCATGACCCCTCTGTGGGTTCCGACAAGAGTCCACCGAACATTCAATCGTAGATTCCATGCGATAGAGGCTATGATCTACGCAAGGATCGAGGAGAGGCGCACCACATCTGAGCGGCACGACGACCTGCTCGGACTGTTGCTTGCGGCAAGAGACACAGATGGGCGTCCACTGACGAATAAAGAGATCCGTGACCAGCTGGTGACCTTTTTGCTCGCCGGCCACGAAACGACGGCCAATGCACTCACCTGGAACTGGTTTTTGCTGTCACAATTCCGATCGGTCCGGGAGCGGCTCACACGGGAATTGAACGAGGTGTTAGGCGGCCGCCTACCGACCGCTGCTGATGTGCCTCGCTTGCGATATACGAAGATGGTCTGGGAGGAATCGCTTCGCCTGTATCCTCCTGCCTGGAGCCTCCATACCCGTGTCGGCCGAGCCGAAGACCACCTTCCATCCGGGGCTGTGCTCCCCCCTGGAGCCTGGGTTTTTATCAGCCCGTGGAGCGTGCACCGGAATGCACGATGGTTTCCGGATCCCGACCGATTTGACCCTGAACGATTTTCCGACGAAGCGAAACGGACTCACACGCCCTATAGCTACATCCCCTTCGGAGCCGGGGGGCGCCGCTGTCTCGGCGAATCCTTTGCAGAGCTGGAAGGCCTATTGATCCTCGCCACGGTAGCGTCGCGAGTCCAGTTGCGCTTGATCGACGGACAGACGATCCAACCGGAGCCCGTCATGACCTTACGTCCGAATGTCCCAGTACGAATGATCGTCCGGCGCATCGATAGAAAGGAACCCCATCCCGCCGTTGTCTAAACACGGTCACATGCCCACCCGTTCCTCGACTAGGCATCTCTGGGTTGTTGTGGTACAACTCGCCACTGACAGTGTTGGGCATTCGAATCGCGACCGTCGAGAGATGAAACTACAGCTCTTCGCCTCAGCCTTCCTCACCGTCTTTACAGCTTTCTGTCTGACGATGTCTTCGGGCTGCCTCTCACCGGTAACACTCACCCGCGCCGTCATCGCCTATGATGACGCCATCACCGAATCACAGTCGAAGCAACTCCTCGTGAACATTGCACGAGCGCATCACCATCAACCCATTCACTTCACCGGCGTCTCCAACGTCGCCGCGACGTTCGATTTCCGATTTACAGCCGGCGCAACCCCGGCCCTCACCGGCGACGCCAGTCGAACCATTTTGCCAGTCATCGGCGGAAGCGTAGCTGAAAACCCCACCATCAGCATCGCTCCGATCGAAGGCGAAGAATTCACCAAGCGCCTCCTCACGCCCTTCCATGAATCAAAGCTGACCCTGCTCTTACGACAAGGCATCGATATTGATCTGCTCCTTCGACTGATGGCAAAAGAGCTACGGCTGACCCACAGCGACGGAGCCGTTGCCTATCGGAATAATCCATCCGATACCATCGGCTATGAGATGTTCCGGCGCGTCGTGCTCCATCTCTCCGCCATTCAAGACCATAACAGTCTCTATGTTGAGCCATTAGGCATTGAACAAATCTGGACGATTCCTGCCGAGTCCGTTACGGCGGAGGGCTTCCACGCGCTCGAAGAGCACTACCAGGTGTCGTACAACGGGAAGGAGAAGACCTTCACGCTACGAAAACAGGTCGAAGGCGGCACGCTGATCACGAACTATGACCCGAGTTTACTCTCACGCGACGAACGAGCTCGTCTACATCACGAGAATGAACGGGGTCTCCTCCATGATGTCACCTTCGATATTCGTCCTGGGCATTTCGGCGGGGACTGGCCGATCAAGGGAGACTTTCGTCTGCGTAGTTTCAATGCGATGTTGAACTTTCTGGGGCTGTCTATCGACGAAGAGCCTGAATTTCATGTCGAGAAAGATGCCCGCACTCCGGATGTCGCTGAAAATCCCGTTAAAACCATCGACCTGATTGTCTCCTCGTCGGCATCCTCCGGGCTGGATCTCGCCATGAAATCACATGGGCGCTACTACGCCGTCAACACGAACGGTCCCCAGGCCCGCTGGAACCGCGAAGCCTTCAAGCTCTTGTCACAATTGTTTCAGATGACGGTGACGGAGGTGCCACGGGCAGGCGTCCCAAGCATTACTATCGCGAAGTAGCAGAATACGGACAGGCCACCACCACGAACGGTTTGCTGCATTCACGCGTCGGCGCGATCCAACCCGGGCTTGGGCGGACGACGACCGATGAAGTACATGATGGCGGGGAAAAGCATGGTCGTGCCAGGGAAAATCAAGCGGTAACCCCACCATGGCAAAGTGGGCCGAAAGAATCCCAACCCGACGGTCAACAGAACAGACGCCACAACCGCCAACGTGTAGGACGCAATCAACGTGGTAGAGTGATCGGCGCTTCGCTGGCGAGCGGCCGACATGAACCCCTTGATCAGAAGAAAAGCTGATAGAACGAGACAGGCTGTACCGTAATACACTGCATATTCATTTTGCTGCATAGACTCGCCTCGCGAATGACTCGACGTGACTCTTTTGTCCATGATTTATAGCCTATCGCCTCGGCCCTTGTCGAGCGACTCTCCGGCCTTGAGGCCAGCCACCCATTCCCCCGTGCTGGAACGTCCTCGCCGGAGCTTGTATTTGTCCCTGGCGCTCCTGATAATAGATTGAGAGTCGGCACCCACTGGAGCAAAGGAGCGGCGCATATGGAAATGTTGGTGATCGTGTTTCGTGAAACACTCGTGGAACAAGTGCATACGTTATTGAAGGACTATGAGATCACTTCATACAGTGAGCTGCACAACGTCACCGGAAAAGGAGAAACCGGACTAACCAGCCAGTTCTTTCTCGCTCCCTCAACCAACCGAATGATCCTCGTCGCGGTTCCCGAACAATCCGCCCAGCGTCTCATCGATGGATTTAAGCAGTTCCGCCTGGGACAAGAAGCGTCCACCGGTGACCTCATGTTCCCACTCCACGTCTTCGTCTTACCCTGCGAACAAGTGGTATAGGCGCATCGCGCGCTGACATCCCTCCGTTACTATCATCTGCCCGGTGCCATCGATATTCGAGCCATAACAGGACGGCCTCCAGAGGAATTCCTCTGGAGGCCGTCCTGAGAATCGAGATCCCGGCTGTAACGATTTCCCTCGTTCAGTTACTGATCGGCATGCTCTAAAGATTCAACCGCATCCTGGGCATGCTTGCGCGCTTTGGTTTTCTTGGCCTTCGATGCTTTTTTTATCTCATGTTTTTTCGCCTTCAGCGCCTGTTTCTTGCTCTTCGCCTCCGATCTCATCTGATCGCGCTTGCCCTTCATTTCTGATCGCATCTGCTGGCGCTTGCCTTTCATCTCCGATTTCATTTGCTCGCGCTTCTCCTGCATCTCGGACTGCATCTCGTCCCGTTGGGCCTTGAAGTTGTCCGCCATGCCCTCTGGCTGAGCCTGCATCTCACTCGTGGCTTCATTGGCCATCGATCCCATTTCGTCCTTCAATTCTGAACCAAAACTGCTGAGTTCATCCGCCTGTGCTATCGCCCCAGCCCCGAACAGAAGTGAGGCTGCCACTGCTGAGACCACCATGAAGCGCATAAGACCCCCCCTGGACAATAGGTTAACTCGCCGTACGTGGCGCCTGGAATCAGCGCCCCGTCTACCGGTATCCCGAGACGGGGATTCTGGTAATAGATTTCACGGTTTTGGCCAACCGAACAACGTGACCAGAATACTTCGGATTTTTCCTACCTCGAGGAGACGGTCTGAGATCTTCGAGCGGCCAGGCTCTTCCGCGGATTATTGGAAATGGTGCGGTCGATGATGGCGCGGGCACGCGAACATCTATTGACCACAGTGAACATAGCTAGCCGCCTCCCTGAGATCCACCGTGTGGCCAGCTTGTACCTATCGACGATCAGGTGTCCGGTCGATTCTCAGAGAGGATAGCGACGCAGAAGACGAGACTTAGGCCCTTATCTCCCAGAGGAGATAGACCAGCCCGACTGCGATGACCGCCACAATAACAATGTGCATGGACACAGCCTCCCTGACGTGGGGTGAGATTCTGCTCTCGTGCTGGAAACCAGCGCGAGGTCCAGAGGTATCGCGGGAGGGAGATTTCGACAACTTATTTCGTGATTTCGGCCATCAGGAAGATGCGCCTGAGGATAACATGAGTCGGCGACTGCAAGGACTGCGATGAAGCCTACGGCCTCGCGACCAGCTTACCGAATTCCTCACGCGCCGTATTCACAATGGCGGAGGGTGCTTTGTCCGGGCTACCGGCATCAAACGGCGGTTGGGGATCATACTCGATGAGCAATTGGGTGAGTTGTGCCGCATCCGCACCAAACTCTTCGGCAACCAGCGTGAGGGCCATGTCGATCCCGGACGACACGCCGGCAGCGGTGAAAACCTTGCCGTCACGAACGACACGCGCTTTGGTCGGAACGGCACCAAACTGTTTCAAGACATCGTGGGCGAGCCAATGGGTGGTGGCCTTCAGACCATTCAGCACGCCGGCGGCGGCAAGGCCCAACGCCCCAGTACAGACCGACGTGGTCCACTTCGTCGTCCGATGCACTTGGGCAATCCAATCCAGCACCAGTTGATCGCCCATCACCGCCTGAGGAAATGCCGTTCCCGGTACCACGAGAATATCCGGCCTTGAAGTTTCAGCGAGGGTATAGTCGGCCGTCAACCGGAGTCTGCCGAAGTCGGTTTGTTTGACCCCCTTCTCACGGGCCACGAAGCGCACGTCGGTTCCAAGCGTCGGCGCCTGCAACACCTCGTAGGGGCCGATCGCGTCAAGAGCCGTCATGCCGTCATAGAGCAGTATCGCCACTTGTAACTTCTTCTCTGGGATCGTCCCGTCCATCAAATCCCCCCGGTAGAGCCTCTTGATCATCGACAGGGCAGTAGTATAATGCACTTATGTACTGGATCGCCATCACTCTTGTTTTAGCAATGGGACTTTTCGGGCCTGGTCCATTGCTCGCCCTAGACGAAGAGGCGTCTCAACAGCCAAGCGCGAAAGAACGGTTACAACAAGTACTCGATACGGAGGGCGGCACCACCGTCTATAAGGATGCCACCGGTGCGGTGCACAGCACCACCGATCTCCCGACCGGTGAACGAATCATCACCGTGCAACCACCGCAAAGTTCTGGGCTCAATCTCGGTCCGCCGCTTCAATTGAACAACCAGACCCTTCAGTTTCCTCCTGCGCCCTCGGCTCCCGCGCAGCCACCAGCACCAGAGTTTCCGCAGAGAGCGCGGTAGTGAACGCGTGAAACAGGGAGCGCGAGGAAGCTTAAGCTACATCGTGATCAGTGTTTAGAAAGCGAGACTCGAGATAGGAACTCGGTCGACGTTATCACATTAACAAGCAATCAGATGATCGTGGGGAATGGTAACTGAGAATTACGAGACTCGACTGTTCCCATGCATCCGACTGAAGACCTCCCAGTCGAACTGCTTGGGTATAACTGCATGAAGTGGAATCGGACCGATGGATCCCCGCTCGCGATAGGCCAAGAGACATCCGACAATGTCATCAGGTGATTCGATCAGGCGATGCACAACCTCATGAGCCAGATGCTGGGCAATCGCCTTGTCCTCCGGTATTGGTCTGGCACCTCTCAACGTATGGCCCAGTATAGTGGCTTTGGTGGCTAGTGTGAGCGGATAATGACCAGGCCGAGCCTGGCGTTCCGGCCATCGAGCAATCACCCCAGCAACATAGTCCACAAGCCCATGTACACCGCCGTCCTTGTGATGCCGATGCGGCGTGCGTTCGGCGACGATGAAGAGGTGACTCTTGTTCGGGACGCCCAATGTCCGCTTGAGCGTGCCGAGGATCACATCATCGATATAGGCGTTAGGATCGGGGTGTTCATTGACCAGCAATCCTTCGGCTCTGGCTTGATAGGCGCACGCCAGCGCAAGATGACCGGATCCGGCCCCCATGACCTCGACAAAGAATACACTACCCATCGCTGCGCTGGTGGCTTTAAGGGATTCGATGGACTGATCCGCCAACGCCACCGCGGACTGAAATCCCAGAGAGACCGTGCCTTCAATATTGTTGTCGATGCTGCCTGGAATACCGACCACCTGCACACCGAATCCCTCGTATATGGCCCGAGCGCCTCGCATGCTGCCGTCACCACCCAGCACAACCAATACACCGTCATCCAGGTACGGTTCGAGATGCCGCATCGCCACGTGCTGAACCGTCTCCAGCATGAATTCCTCGAAGCGGCTGCTCCCGATCGGGCTGCTTGGGTGGCTCCCCATGCCCCGGGCGTGCTCATCGGTGACTCGTTCGATCCAATTGTTGGCCAGACCCAGATAACCGTGCCGGACGTAATAGACTTCCACACCCATGCGTTGACCGGTCACATGCAATTCTTTTAGCGCGGCCCCGGCTCCGGCAAAATCACCTCCGGAAACGAGTGCCACAAGTCGTCTGAGCGTGCGAGGTTTGAGCGTAACCCGATCCCTTCTCGCACGTTCTACCGTCACCCAGGTATCACGGACAACCCGCTCCCGCTCGGACAGCCCAACCGCCGTTGAGTAGCCGGACAAACGTCCCTGTTCAACCGTGAGCAAGACGACATTGTCCTGGCTTTCCTTGTAATCGCTGAACTCGCTAAATGCCTCATGGAACGGGCGCGGGTCCAAATAGATCATCAACGCACGAAGGGTGGAACTGTGCGTATAGAGGCAGGCCACTTTTCCCTTCTGCGCCACACCAAATCGGTGAAGACCGTCGATCACATCGACATAGAGATCGAAGAACGAATTCCCACCAGGATAACAATACAGCGGATCCTTCACCAATCGCTTGGCCGTGGTGGCCTCGACGTTAAATGCGCGCGCCGCTGCTTCGATCTCAAGAGACTTTTCTAGTCCCGTGACCCACCCGAAATCTGACGATTCGAGCGACCGTTCGGTACTCGGTTCGGATGCAGCCGCACCTTGCAGCAGCGCCGCAGACACCCGTTCATACAAGTGCCTGGTATTAGGACTACGGGTGATGCAATGCAGAAACGTCCGTGGATCGAGATAATTAGTGAGATGCAGAAAATCGAGCTGCTGTCCCACGACACCGATCATGCGGGCGAGCGCTGCTCCCACCGCATCGGCCTTGGCGACACCTTGTTCCCGGTCTAATTGATTGGGCAACCGGCACCCGACGCGATGGGTCTTGCTATCGACTTGCGACACCCCATGCCGCATCGTGAACAACAATGTTCGATCGCCCAGGTCGCGAGGCAACAACCAAAACCGGTCGTCACCCAACTCGAGGACAAGACGGCCTTCCGCCAGCGTGGGGGTCAGCTGTGCGCGGGGCACAATGGCCACCGGACGTCGATAGGTCGGTTTGGCGACCGCCCCGATCCTAGCCCGGAGCAAGGGGAGCAGTGAGCCTTCAGCAAGGAGCGCATTCCAGGCGGCAAAGAAAACCAGCTGATCATCAATGAGGGCTTCCCGGGCTGACCGATAGGCCTCGGCAGTCGCAAACCCTGCATTCGCCTGTTCGACGAACGAACGGAGTTGATCTATCTTGGCCTGGACGAGATGAGACTCTTCACTCGACGCTGCTCTCAATGCGGGTTGAACGAATCCTCGATCCGTCGCTTGCCGAGCGAGCGCACGGCCATAAGCAAGCAGTCCTTCAATGGTGACAAAATCTAGAGCGTGACTCATACAAGTCTACGGTTCTCGCAGTCCATCAATACACAGCGTCCCTGCTTCATGAGCGGCTTGATGGTAGACGAAAGTATAAGGTTCAGCAAGTATTGACCTATCCATGAAACTTTGGTTCATTGCCCTTTGTACTTATTCGATCCAAGATCAGCCCCTCAGCATCAGGAAGTATACGCGCATTACCCCATCGCCTTTCGTCTTGACGATTCATTCTGCTGCACGTCATACTCCCCCACCCATGCAGGTCGTTGTCATCATCCTTCTGATGTTTCTTACGCTTCCTATTGAACCGGGAAACGCATTTCCCCCGCCGGACAGCAACCACCAGGACGCGCTCAAGGCAAAGGCCAACCAAGGGGATGCAGAGGCGCAAAACAATCTCGGAGAATGGTATGCCAAGGGCCGAGGAGTGCCACAGGATTACACCCAGGCGCGTGCATGGTACGAGAAGGCCGCTGCGCAGGGCCACCCCCTGGCGCAAAACAACCTCGCAGAACTGTACTTCGCTGGACTCGGTGGCCCGCAAGACTACGTGCGCGCCTATATGTGGGTGACCCTCGCCGCCGGACACATGCAGGGTGAGGAAAAGAAACAGGCAGAGGAAAATCGGGACGACGTCGCCCAACGCATGACCCCTGCTCAGATCACCGAAGCCAAACGCCTCTCGGAACAGTGCCGGTCAAAAAAGTTTAAGGGCTGCTAAAGTCCATCCAAGTTTTCCACCTCGCTGGGCATTCATCCGTCAACTTGGCACTTATGACCAGGCTTCACGGAATTTTTAGTCAAAGAGACAACATCACATGTGATGCCGATTCCCCGTAGCCCTGGGCATTGCCAGAGCTTTATCTGAGCAGCAATACCAGTGCTAATGCCATTGACACCGCCGCCACCACTGCTGTCCCGAGACACATCGTCAGAAGACGTTGATACCGACGCTCCGCCAGAGCCGCCCCCTGTTCCAGCGCCTCGAGCGTGGTTCGCATTTGCATCGCTAAGTCCTTGATGTGGGTGTCGTTCTTCGCTACGGCCGCCTGTAGCTCAATGACCTGCTCTTGCAGCATTGAGGTCTGGTTGGGAACCGCATCGGCACTCTTCTTGGTAAAGACAGGAGCCGCTGCGGACAAGATTATCCCCACATGCGGTAGAACGGCTTTCAACGCGGGATAGAGCCAGGCCGGCATCGTCGAGGGCCTCACTGAGATACGCAGGAACCAGTTCAGCGGCTACGATTCATCACTGGATGAAATCAGCCATGGATTGCGCGTCATTCTTGCAATGGTTCAATGACTTGTCAACAACGTCGTGTCTTTCACAGTTCACCTTGAAAGGATTTCCGTCCTCACGCCATATCCTCCTGTGAAAGCGGTCACGAAGTCAGTGCGTGCGAGAGGAGGATTCCATGGGGCACGACAAGGACACATACCAGCCGATTAGACCTTCTTTATGGCACGATCCCCGCCTCTATCAAGTTGCCAGCCTTTCAACTCTCCTCATTTATGGATTTTTCTTTCTCCACTTCGACATTTCCATATGGCAAGTCCTCGTCACTCTCACCACGGCGCAACTTACGCAGTACGCAGCCACGAGATATTTCAAGTTGCCATCGTTCGATCCCAAGAGCGCGCTGATCTCATCATTGTCCCTCTGCTTACTCCTCCGGACCAACGACCTCGTCGTGGCCGCTCTAGCTACGTTCATTGCGATCGCCAGCAAGTTTGTCATCCGTTGGAACGGTAAACACATTTTCAATCCCACAAATCTGGCACTGGTCGTCGTGCTCACAAGCAGCCTCGGCTGGATTTCACCGGGACAGTGGGGACAGGTCGCCTGGTTTGGTTTTCTGCTCGCATGCCTCGGCAGTCTTGTCATCACCCGCGCAGCGCGGGCTGATGTCACCCTCGCCTTTCTTGTCTTCTACCTCGGCCTGCTGGTCACACGAGCCCTGTGGCTTGGCGATCCGCTCACTATTCCACTCCATCAGATTGAAAGCGGCGCCCTCCTCATCTTTGCCTTCTTCATGATTTCTGATCCGAAGACGACGCCTGACTCAAGAGCGGGTCGCATCCTCTTTGCCCTGATCGTCGCGCTCGCTGCTCTCTACGTTCAATTTGGTCTCTTCAAACCAAACGGACCACTCTGGGGACTCATCGCCTGTTCGCCATTTGTTCCCATACTGGATCGTATAGTTCCTGGTATCCGATACGACTGGGCCACGCCCACGCCTGGTCGAACTCCCCTATCCATGCCCATATCTATCTCACTTCACTCACAAAGGAGGCTCTCATGATCCCTATGCTGTTTCCCTTGTTCGCACTGATCGCCAGTCTGTTTTTCTGGAATAGCCATGCGTCGGCGTTCTGCGGATTCTATGTTGGGAAGGCCGATACCAAGATTTTCAATAAAGCGTCAGAGGTCGTCATGGCTCGTCATGACAATAAGACCGTTATTACGATGGCCAACGACTTCAAGGGTGACGTGAAGGAATTTGCGATGGTTGTTCCGGTGCCGACTATCTTGGAGAAGGACCAGATTCATGTCGGTGACGCAGCCGTCCTGAAACATCTTGCGGACTATTCGGCACCACGACTGGTCGAATACTTCGATCCCAACCCCTGCCAGACGCTGTATCCCGAAAGCAGGGCCATGGATATGGTGGCAAAAGCTGCTGGGGCCCCAGCGAGGCGAGAACAAACGAAGACGCTCGGCGTGACGGTCGAGGCGCAGTATCAGGTCGGTGAATACGATATCCTCATTCTCTCGGCCAAAGAGAGCCATGGGCTTGAAACCTGGCTGAATAATAATGGCTACAAGATTCCTCATGGTGCTTCAGCAGTCTTACAGAGCTATCTCAAGCAGAGCATGAAGTTCTTTGTGGCCAAAGTAAACCTGGTTGAGCAGTCCAAACTTGGCTTCACTCACCTACGCCCGCTTCAGATCGCGTTTGAGTCACCGAAGTTCATGCTGCCGATCCGACTCGGGACCGTCAATGCCGACGGCGCTCAGGAACTCTTCATCTACATGCTGACCAAACAAGGCCGAGTTGAAACGACAAATTATCGAACCGTCCGGTTGCCGGAAGCGCAGGAAATTCCGCTCTACGTCAAAGAGAAGTTTGGCGACTTCTACAAGGATCTGTTTACCCAGCAAGTGAAACGTGAGAATGACCGTGGCGTCTTTCTCGAATATGCCTGGGATATGAACTGGTGTGACCCCTGCGCCGCCAACCCGCTCTCGACTGAGGAGTTGCGCAACCTCGGCGTGTTTTGGCAGGACGGCCCAGCCCTCACACAGCGACGAGGCATCATGCCGCAGGCGCAGAACGTCTTTCTCACTCGTCTGCATGTTCGCTACGACGCTGCCCACTTTCCGGAAGATTTGATGTTTCAGGAAACCTCGGATCGTAATAACTTCCAGGCTCGGTACATCCTTCGCCATGCCTGGACTGGGACGGACGACTGTCCGGCTGCCACAACCTATCGGCAACAGTTGCGAGAGCGCTATGAACGTGAAGCCCAAACATTGGCTAATTTGACCGGATGGAACATCGGCGAGATTCGTCACGCAATGAATCTGGCCTCGCTCCCGGCAGGTGAAGAGACGAAGTGGTATCAGCGGCTCTGGACCAACTAGGAGCCGTTCAGTAGGCGAGGCCTGAAGCAGGTCTCGTCCTCTCATCATGACACCCGGCTCAATTCGGAGTCATCAACTTAGCCCTGGACGGAGAAGGACAAGGTATCGAGATCCACCGCGCTGTAGGACGTAAAAGCATTCTGGGTGGCGATCGTCGAGGACAACTGCTCCACCGGCTGCGCTTGATCTTCTTCCTTGAGTGTATCCACTCTTACCAGTTTTTCCAGGAGACCCGCGTGCAGCTTCTCGAAAAACTCTGGAAGGTACTTCCGGAATTTCTGCAATTCTGTTTTTGCTTCATTCAAGGCATCAAAGACCTGTTGGATGAGCGACTCGAGTTGACTCTCTTTTCCCAACAGAGAGTAACCACCGTCTTCAGACGAATCGAATGACGGGGTGGGCGCCGTGGTACCGTTGGACAGCAGCGGGATCGCCGCCGCCGTCACAGGCGCCCCACCCGGGGTATAGGCCGATGCCGCCACGACCGTGACAGATCGGAAAACTTCAACACTCACATCAAGGCTGGCAAGCGTCCCCAGTCCGCCAAACTGATGTGCGATGGACGCCGTCTGTGTGAGAGCCGTTTCATCCTGACCCTCAACAAAGCCTTGAAAGATGCCGGAGATCTTTTGCAAGAGGCTGTGAAGGTCGCTTTGCTCCTGCTCATTGAGCTCACCATCGACGGTGATACCGAACTCCCGTTGAAGGCGGTATCGCACAGACTCTGCCCCAACCCTCACCGCTGTTTCCCTGGAACCACCATACCCATCATATCGATCAACCTGAAAACCTGTCTCCAGATGAGTCGAGAGTCGAATGGTATCCCCTTCCGCTGTCGTGACACTCAGGCGGCCGGAAAAATCGTTGGATACGGTTACGCCGATGACGCCCGTCTCCAATCTAGAGGCCCCGCGATCGGATGTCGAACGGAGATCAAAGAACCGGTGCGGATCGACCGTTGTCAGAGCCTGGATCGGCATGCGTGACTCCTGGTTGGCCAATCAGAGAGAAACCATTTTTCATTGCTCTATCGGCACTGATTTGGCCGAACTTAAGAAACAGTGTGCTATAGTCAAGGCAACTTTGTCGTCTTAATGCCAAGGAGGCGTTCATGCGAAATCTTTTCGGGGGTCTTGTGATCGTCGGAATAAGTCTGATTGTTGGCACCGCGGGCTGCACTCTCAAAGCGACGGTTAAAGAAATCACCGATACGACATCCAATATTACCGGCACCACCTCAGGACAGGCTTGGTGGAATGAGGATGGGCAGCTCAAGCCGGACTTCAAGGCCACGGCGTTCGTCGCGTTGAATCAAGAGAATCTTCAGCAGGACTTGGCCGCGGGACGAGGTGAATACCTGTCGTCGGTGAGCAGGCTCTTGGGCGTTCCTGAAGCACAACAACCGGTGTTCTTCTCAACCGTTCAGGCCAACTATGCCGAGACGGTCGAGAAAGACCCTGCGGCGCTCTTGGCGCTGCTCCGTGACACCTCGAGGCCGTTCCTTCGATAGCCTAGATCAAGAACGTCGGAGTGAGACCTGCTCGCTATTCACCTCTTGGGAAAAAGGCGCAGCATCCCCCTGACGCCCGATCACCGTTCGTACGATCACACCATCTCTCAGGACAAGATGGTTCGTCGGGACCGCAGGAATTCGCGGTCCCGGCAGCACAATCCCTGCCAGATTCAACGGATCGCATGCAGTTACTTTCACCTCTATGCCGGTATTGGGACCGGTGCTCTTGTGTAACGCACGCAACGCTTCCACGGCCTCCGGCAGAGCGAATTGTTCGCCGGTGAATCCTGTGACAAATCGTCCGCCGCGCACTTCACCTTGTAATTCAAACCGGCGATACACCACCAGAAGATCGCGCCACGATGGAACCAGCGATTCCCGCTTGAGGAGATCACGAAAGACAACGCCATAGCGGCGCAAGAGCTGACGAGCCACTTTCTCTGAAAGTGTTGACTGGTCAGTTGTGAGTGGTGCGCGAGATTGTTGAAGCAAGGACCAGCGTCCGGCTGAATAACGTGGCCGACGAGCCCGTTCTCGCCCTTCGGCCCGGCGTCGATGCGGGTCCATCAGCGCACGGAGATTATCAAACCCATCGGCCGTCACGACCCCTGCCGCGACGAGTTCCCATAGCGCACCTTCGACCTCGGCCGGAAGATGGTTGGTCCCCTTCGCCAGATCGGCAAAGAAGCTGGCGCCACGTTCGTCTAACACACGACGAAGCTCCTGTGCGACCGAACTCAACTGAACATAGGGATTCCCGCCGCTGACTTCCGCCGCACTTTGAAACACACTCATCAACCACTCTCCATCTTCCCGAGGAAAGAGGCTGATCGGAGCGAGGCTTGTGGCCACGATACGGCGTCGATTCGACTCACTCCCCTGTGTCAATGTCGGATGAGGTGAGAGACGCCCCCAGCTGACGACTCCGCCGAGACAGAGTCGATCCAACAACCCGGGCTCGTACTTGGCCATACGAAGTCTCAAAAGCTGAGACTCCCACGAGGATGCAGCCGCCTCGAATCCAGCCAACTGCTGAATCACCTGCGAGAGACCGGCTTCTCCATGTTGGCGTGACCCCGGCGACACATGCTGCCATTGGAGCAAGAACCGCATAAATTCGGCTGCCGTAACCGGCTCGATCTCCTTGCGCAACCTTCCAATCGTCAGCCGATGGATGCGCGCGAGTAATCGCCGATGACACCATTCGATCTCGTCGCTCGTGGAGCGTGAAGCGTGACGTGTAAACCGGCCACGAAGCACTTGGCCGGAGGCTTCCAGCCGGACCATCGCGCCATCGATGGCATCAATTGAAAGATACAGCCGTTCGGCCAACTGACGTGTGGTTGTCGGCCCGATACTTTCCATCCATCCGATAATTACGGAATCACATGTTTGCTCACAACTACTTGTGAATAACCTCTCAACTTTTTCTTTATATTCTGTAGCAACCCATCCTCTGACCTGGTCCGGCGTGAAGCCTGACACGTGAAACGTAAGCAAGACGGCACGGCCGGATTCCACGAGTGGCAACAGATGAGAGGCCCATGGCGCCATCTCAGCTTCAGGCACCCAAACGAGGGTGAGCAACGCATCATGCAACTCGTCGGCATCACGCACAACCGGCCATGATTCACGGGCGACTTCGTCGATTGCCTCAGGGTCAAGTGCTCCGACTTCACCGACCAAGTCGGGCGGCAAGATTCGCCGCATCTCTACCGCTCTCGCCCGACGTTCCTCTAACGGCGCATCGTCAAGGAAGGCATAGGGATTTGCATTCAGAATTTCATGGCTGAAGACGGACGGGGTCGGCGTCTCGACCGCAAGACAGCGGATCTGGCCTGATTCGATCCGTTGCAACAGAGCCGTCAGTCCTTCGACATCCATCGCCTCAGTCAAGCAATCACGGAGCGTTTCCGTCACCAACGGATGGTCCGGAATCTGTCGCGCCGCGCGTGCGCCCGTCAGATTCTCCTGGCAGGCGATTGCATCCGGAAAGATGGCGGCTAAGAGGTCTTCCGATTTCATCCGCTGAATCTGCGGCGGCACCTTCTTGCCGTTGGAAAACCGCAACAGCGCCAACGATCGCGAGGCATTCCACCTCCAGCGCGTGGTGAACATCGGCGCCAGCAGCACGGCCTGAATCAACACCTCACGAACCGTCTTCGAGTGGAGATAGCCGAACACCGATTCCAGCGGAAAACTGTGCTTCTCACCAAGGGAAATAACCAGGCCGTTATCCGTTGCGGCCGCCTGCAATTCGAAGTCGAACGTCACACAGAAACGCTTTCGCAGTGCCAATCCCCACGCCTTGTTGATTCGCCCACCGAATGGCGCATGGATCACCAGTTGCATTCCCCCGCTCTCATCGAAAAACCGTTCTGCGACCACGGTGGTCTGCGTGGGAATTGCTCCCAGCACCATCTTTCCTGTCAGCACATATTCAATGGCCTGCTGGGCTCCCCGGTGATCGAGGCCGCATTCTTGGCGAAGCCATTGAACAGGTGAGGCGTGAGGGGTCAGGGGTGAGGGGGTCTTGTTTGTAATTCTATCGATCTCAGCCCGCAACGACGCCACTTCCGCGGAGAGCTCAGCCGTCCGTGATGGAGCCTCACCGCGCCAGAACGGAATGTTCGGCGGTGCTCCTTGCGCATCTTCGACCCGAACCCTCCCAGCTTCCACTCCCTTGATACGCCACGAGGTGTTGCCCAGCAACATGATGTCTCCGGCAAGGCTCTCGACGGCGAAGTCCTCATCGACCGATCCGACTACAGTCCCATCTGGTTCCGCCACAACGGCATAGTTCGCCGTATCGGGAATCGCGCCGCCAGAGGTGATCGCGGCGAGTCGTGCTATGCGTCGCCCCTTGAGCCGATGATTAATCCGGTCATGGTACAGATAGGCAAGCCCCCGCCCCCGCTTCGTAGCAATGCCATCCGCCAGCATCCGTACCACGGCATCGAACTCCCCGCGAGGCAGGTCTCGATAGGGATAGGCCAACCGGTACAACGAAAATAATTCGTCCTCACTCCAGCTCTGCGTGGCTGCGGCGGCAGCCAACTGTTGGGCAAGAATGTCGAGCGGCGCGGGTGGGATCTCGACTCGATCCAGCACTCCGGCGTAAATCGCGCGTACGAGAGCCGCGCATTCAAGAAGTTCATCTCGCGTCATTGCAAAGAGACGACCCTTGGGAATCGCATGAATCCAATGTCCTGCGCGCCCGATCCGTTGCAACGTCGTGGCGATGGCGCGAGGAGAGCCGATCTGACAGACTAAGTCAACGGTGCCGACGTCGATGCCCAATTCCAGCGAGGCCGTTGCAATCACTACACGAGTCTTGCCGCTTTTCAACCGCTCTTCCGCCGCGAGCCTGATCTCTCGAGAAAGGCTGCCATGATGAGCCGCCACCGCATCGGACCCAAGATCGTGCAGCCGTTCCTCTAGGTAATGAGCGACTCGTTCCGAGAGCCGCCGTGTATTCACAAACACCAGCGTCGAGCGATGTTGACGGACGAGTTCCGCCACTCGGTCATACACCTCGGACCAGACGGCATTCGTGGCCACGGCACTCAATTCATCTTTCGGCACTTCCACTGCGAGGTCCAGCTCACGCCGATGTCCGACGTCAATGATCGTTGGGCGAGGACGAGATCCAACCAGATAGTCTGCGACGAGTTCGATGGGACGTTGTGTGGCGGAAAGACCGATACGTTGAGGCTTGGTAAACGTGAGCGCTTCCAGCCGTTCCAGCGACAGCGCGAGATGCGCACCACGCTTGTTCGGCGCCAAGGCATGAATTTCGTCGACGATCACCGTGCGTACTGACTGTAAGAGCTTTCGGCTCTTTTCAGCTGTTAGCAAAATGAACAGCGATTCCGGCGTCGTGACGAGAATATGCGGCGGTCGCTTAAGCATCTGCTGTCGATCCGCCATCGGCGTGTCACCGGTCCGGACCGACACACGCAGTTCCGGCATCAAGAGCCCGGCTTCCATCGCCAGTTGTCCGATTTCACTCAACGGTTTCTGAAGATTCTTCTGAATGTCGTTGCTCAACGCCTTCAGCGGCGAGACGTAGAGCACATGGGTATGGTCATCAAGCTCTCGTGCAAGGGCCTGTTTGAAGAGCCGGTCGATGCAGGAAAGGAAGGCCGCGAGCGTCTTGCCCGATCCAGTAGGCGCCGCGATCAACGCATGTGATCCAGATTGAATCGCCGGCCAGGCCTGGACTTGAACTTCAGTCGGTTGACCAATACGTGAAGCAAACCATGCAGAGATAATCGGATGGAATTCGGAAAGCGGCATGGACGGCATCTTACCATGCGCAAAACGAATGGGCACGGTGGCTGCTTCGTCACGTCATCACTGACACATGACAGATTGCCCATTTCAGAGTTTGCGATAGGTATGGCATGATAGCAATCATGCATCTCTCGATCATCATCCCAGCGTTTAACGAAGAACGCCTGATCGAACAGTGCTTGCGGTCGGTCGCTGCTTCAACGGTGGCCAACGCCAAACCTGGTTTCACCTCAGAAGTGATCGTCGTTGACAATAATTCCGCCGATAACACGGCGGAGCTTGCTAGACGAGCTGGCGCGCAGGTCGTCTTCGAACCGATCAATCAAATCGGACGAGCACGCAACACGGGAGCCGCTCAGGCAACAGGCGACTGGCTGTTGTTCTTGGATGCCGATAGCCTGCTCAATCCTGGCCTGCTTGCCGATATTCTGGAGATGATTGAGTCAGGAAAGTTCGTGGGATGCGGCAGCACGCTGCGCATGGACGGCTTGCCCTGGTGGGCAAACCTGACACTGCGGTTCTGGACCAGAGTCTCGGTTCTAAATCGCTGGGCGGCAGGTGCGTTGGTGGTGTGCCGCCGTGACGCGTTTGAGGAGGTCGGCGGATTCGATCAAGAACTCTATGCATTGGATGAGATTCACCTCAGCAAACAGTTGAAACAGTGGGGGAAGCAGCGCAGGCTTCACTTCACGATCTTGACTAAACACCCGCTGGAAACCTCATCTCGGAAAGTCTCGCTCTACTCCGGCCGTGAAGTTGCTGCTCTGATATTCCGCATCTTTTTCCTGCCGAGAAAAACCTTGTACGACAAGAAACACCTCTCCGTCTGGTACGACGGACGACGCTGACCATTATCATTCCGCTAACAGAACTTGGATCTGCCGTTCCATCTCACTGTACCCACCTTCGCCGATCTTAATGAATCGAATGATCCCGCGCTTATCGATCAGGTACATCGCCGGCCAGTAGCGATTCCCGTATTGGTTCCAGATCAAGAACTCGTTGTCGATCGGCACGGGAAAGCGGATGTCATGTTCCTTCACGTATCGCTTGACATTCTCCGCTTCGCGTTCATAGGAAAACTCCGGCGAATGCACGCCGATGACCACGAGACCTTGGTCGGCATACTTCTGATGCCACTGTTTGACGTACGGTTCGACATTCCGGCAGTTGTAACAGCCGAATGTCCAGAATTCGACCAGCAGGACCTTGCCACGGAGATCAGCCATCTGCAGCGGTACGCTGTTGAGCCACGTAGCGCTGGCGATGTCAGGAGCCCGCTTACCGATCATCGCATCAGCAGGTCGAAGGGACCACCACCCCGCCAGCATGACAATACTCGCGATCACCAGTACTCGAAATACGCCACCAGCTCTTAGAGACATTTTCAACCTCACCGCGTAAGCATCATCCTAGATGCCGGCATACCATTCGTACCCTTGATCTTCCCAATAGCCTCCCTTGCCGCCTCCAATCCCGACCAGGGATTCGACCAGCTCGATCTTCATGACATACTTCGCCTGTTTGTATCCCAGCTGCCGTTCAAATCGAAGACGAAGGGGAGCTCCATGCGGAACATCCAATGCCGTTCCGTTTAACTCATAGGCCAAGATGGTTTGCGGATGATAGCAATCTGCCACGGCGATGCTCTCATAGTACGAGGTGCCTTCATCATCCACGTCGGCGCAGTGAAACACCGCGTAACGGGCATTCGGAAACGGCTCGACCTGGTGCAGCAAATCGCCAAGTGGAACTCCAGTCCATTTCCCGATGGCACTCCACCCTTCCACACAATCATGACGGGTGATCTGAGTGCGAGATGGAAGCTCTTTCAGCGCGGCCAGAGACCAACTCCTCGGTGTCTTGACCAGGCCGACCATTTCCAATGCCCATTCAGAAAAGTTCTGCGCGACGTGCTCCGCATATGCTTCCGTTCCTGGATCGGTGTTACCATTAGCCGGAAAGACACGTGAGATGTCGGCGTTGCTATATTCTTTGGCCAAGGCATCACGTGGCGTCACCGCCCGTTGCACCGCCTCGGTCAGCCGTTCGGCCTTCCCCAAGATGGCTGGAAACCAGCTGCTCTGCGTGAGATTGTCGCAACCGGAGAGTGCCACCAGGCTCGCGGCACCCAATGTGCCTTTGAGGAATCTTCGCCGTTCCATCGCACGTTCATGCTTCATGACCCACTCCTTCATGTTCGACGATGAACCACCCGGTAATCATCGAGCGGATATTGTTCCAGAATCCGGTTAGGATCACTTGGGTGACGTGAATCAAGATGAATCCGACGAACGAATAACAGGCGATAAAGTGAATTGTTCTTGCCGCTTGACGCCCACCGAAAACGCTCAAAAGCCAAGGAAATGCCGTATCGATCGTCGGTGACATGGCCAGACCGGTCAGCACGATCACCGGCGCCACAATGAACAAGATGCCGGCATAGGACACCTTTTGAAGGACGTTGTACCGCTTGGCTTCATCACCGCTCGGATGACGAAGCAGGAGGTGATCTTTGATCGACTGACCGATGCTGCGCCAGTCTTTTCCAGTTGGGGCCAAGTCGCGAGTAGCATGGCGACTCACGAAGGCGTAGGCGGTAAAAATGAGGCCATTGATCACGAAGAGCCACGCAAAGAAGAGGTGCCAATGCCGCCCCATCACGAGCCACTTGGCGCTGGGAACAGTCGCCCAGGCCGGAAAGGCGCGCCTCATGCCATCGGAGTACCCAAGGACACCGGTCGTATCAAACTGCTGACCAAGGATTGTCGTGATGCCCTTCACCTCGCCGCTCTCAGTGTCCACGGAACGGATCGATAGTACCGCCCTGTCGAGATCGGAACGATCACCCCAATAGAGCGCCGGATGGGCATTAAAGATCTGCAGACCGCTCATAATGAGAATGATGAGAAAAGGAACATTGAGCCAATGGCTGACCCGAACCGGCCACCGGTGGCGGTACACTCGTTTGAGCGATGGCTTGGAAGAAACAGCCTGTCCACTCTCCGAGCCTGTTGCCGACTCCTCTGGTTCTAAGATCGGTGTTCGGTGTGCTGTTCGATCGACGGTTGTGTCCGACTCAATAGCCGACGCCATCATTCTCCCTCCCCGTTCCAAAGAGACTCACGTACCTCTTCGTCTGAGGTGCGACTGGTTTCTTACAGTGGCGGCTACTTGGTGAGTCAACATAAAAACGGCCTGTGTCGGGTGATCCGGCACAGGCCGTCGCAAAAGATTGTCTGAATGACGTATTCCTCTCAGTAGCCCATCGCTCCCTTCATGTCACCTTTCATATCACTCTTCATGTCGTCCTTTTTCATCTTCATCTCGCCCTTCATCTCATCTTTCTTCATCTCGTTTTTCATTTCATCTTTCTTGGCTTTCATCTCGTCGTGCTTGGCCTTCATTTCCCTGTTCAACTCGCTCTTCATCTCATCTTTCATCTTTCCCATCTCATCGGCATAGGAAAGGGAACCCAGTCCCATAACGCACATGCCCACGGCAAGTGACAAGAGCATCTTTTTCATAGAAGCCTCCTCGTTAGTAAGTGATGGATTGCCATTTTAGTTAGCCCTGAACTTTTTTGGAGATCTTTACCTCCGGCCAGTTCTCATCCGCCTTTCTAATATTGCCGGGTATATCCGTCAGCCATCGAGAACGAACGCCTTCGCTGTAATTGAGGTAGAGTTTGCCTTCGACAATCGTGAAGGCAGTCGGATCAATCGAAGCCTTGTACCCCTTGGCCATTCCATAAGCACAATACCCACCGTACTGCGGAACGAACTTTTCTGGATGGCTGGTGAAGGTGTCGCGATGAGCAGCCGAAACAAATTGGAAGGTTGAGCCATGATACTCAACGCGAAACTCCGGCACACCCTTTATAGGCTTCGTCTCAGTAAAGTAGCCGACTATGTCATAGCCGTCGATGGCAAGATCGTTTTTTTGAAAGACTTCGGACGCTTCAACATTGCCGGCCAACAACATCAAGATAAACGAGACGATCATTGACAAGTTCTGATTAGTGGTGTGCATGCTCTTCCTGTTCTTCATACGGCAACTGTCAATCGACCCGGGCAATCCTTATGAGACCAGCACCCTCAACGTAACTGACGAGCCACAAAATGTTCGCGCAGCCGAAGTCGATTGATTGGCGACGGAAACTGTTTTGGGAGCAGCGCCAGCGTATCTTTGACCAGCGCAATCTGCCTGACATGGGCCAGGCAACCGGTACAGGATGCGAGATGATCACTGATCTTCATGCTGATAACGGTTGAAAGCCGCCCTTCCAGGAAATCCGTTCCCCCATTGGCTATCTCACAGCACGTTAACTCGCTGTCGATCGATCGAGAAGGATGCTCATTCATAGGAGAAGCCTCCGGTTCAGGCGGTTTAAGTATGAGTCTCCTCCCTCACAGATTTCTTACATTGGATCTCAAGATAACGACAAACTGAACAAAATCTCTCTCGCTACTGTGTCAATCTGTGTCTCAGCCAAGTGCCTTTTCAACGGCCACCCGCACCCGTTCTCTGGCTCGATGGAGTCTGACATACAGGTTCGTTTCGGTAATCTTCAAGATTTCGCAGGCTTCCCTTGCGTCGACTCCCTCGACATCTCGCAGGATCAGCACGTCCTTTAGGGTCTGTGGCAACGCATCGATCGCCCGCTCCATCGCCCTCACCGCCTGTCGGCTCGCCAATAACTGTTCCGGCGTCCGTTCATCCCAAGGTTGAGGAGGAACCGCCCAGTGACCGACCCATTCTCCGGATTGATGGAACCTGGCTGGATCGACCGCTTCATCGTGCTCCTCGCCATTCGAGTCAAATGCTGAAAAGGTGACGTGCCGTTTTTCACGTACACCACGGTCTTTGGCTTTGTGAATCATGATGCCGAAGATCCAGGTCCGGAGTGACGATCGTCCTTCAAACCGACCCAACCCCTCGATCACGGCCATCCAGGTATCCTGCACAACTTCTTCCGCCACTTCATGATCCCCTACGTAACCCATTGCCATGCGGATCAATGATCCATGATGTTTGTTGACCAATTCGTCAAAGGCTCGTTCATCTCCATTGCAAAGCTTAGCGATCAGCGGTTGGTCGGCCTCAGTTACTGCAGTTCCTATCGATAAGGATGGAGCCTCAAGATGCGAAGGGCACCCAAGTGGCTTTGCATAGGTCGTGGTTGCGATATTCATGATCGGCCTCCAATTTGGAGCATCTCCGTCACGAAGGCCGGAGCGCTCATCAGGGTGACTTGTTTTCGGGGAAGATTGTTGACAACCTCCACTCCCCGAGCATCGATGTACTCGACATTCGAACAATCCAAATGAACGGATTTTCTCTTCCGCAGATAGGAACGGCACTCGCCGTCGAGGAGCGCCGCCCATTGCTCCGTGATCTTGCCTTCCAGCTTGAGGAACACGTCGCTCGCGCTTTCCTGAATTTTTGTGATCTTTAACATCGTTCTCCCTATCTCCGAGGAACCAATGTGATGCCAGCCTGTAGAGCAACCACGATGCCACAGTGCAGCGTTACAAGAAAATCAAACTAACTCCTTGATCACATGAAGCTATTCGCCCTGTCGTGGGTGACAGTTCGAGCAAATAAAAGAGGAACGCGTCCCAAAATATTGGGAACGTCACGAAATGTTGGGAGTGGCTATTGGAAGAACAGGATTGAGGATCGCTGGGAAACTACTGCTTCCCCTTGCGCTCGATACCGAGTTTTTTCATCCGGGCTTCAAGCGTGGTGGGTTTCAGCCCGAGTATCGCTGCTGCACCTTTCTCGCCGCTGACCCGCCAGTTGGTTTGTTCGAGCACATCAAGAATATGCTGCCGTTCCATATCTTCGAGCGTCATCGTCTTCGCAATCCTGGACGTGTGGTCGGACAGAGAGAGCCAATCGATTGGCTCAAGCTCCGATCCGTCGCTCAAAATCACGGCTCTCTCGATGACATGCTCCAGCTCGCGGATGTTGCCCGGCCATTGATACCGTTGAAGCGCTGCAATCATCCGCTCCGGGATCCTATCGATTTTCTTGCCAAAGTTGGCGGCAAACTTACGGACAAAATACTGAGCGAGTAGCGGGATATCGCCTTCCCGTTCACGCAAACCTGGTAGGTGAACTGGAAACACGTTCAAGCGATAGTACAGATCCGGTCGGTATTGTCCGGACTTCGACAGCTGCTCAAGATTTCGATTTGTGGCGGCGATTACACGCACATTCACCTTGAAGGTCTGCGTGCCCCCGACCCGTTCGAACTCCCCTTCTTGTAACACGCGCAAGAGCTTCGATTGAAGATCCAGCGGCAGCTCGCCGATCTCGTCAAGAAAGATCGTCCCCTTATCGGCCACTTCGAACCGGCCCATCTTCTTCGTCAATGCACCTGTAAAAGCACCTTTTTCATGACCAAAGAACTCGCTTTCGATCAGGCCGGCTGGTATTGCCGCACAATTGACCTTCACAAGCGGCTTGTCTTTGCGCGAACTCAGATTGTGAATGGCGCGTGCAATCAGCTCCTTCCCCGTGCCGGTCTCACCGGTGATCAGCACGGTCGAATCCGTCGGCGCCACACGTTCGACATTTTTCAAGACCTTCTTGAGCGAGCTGGATGACCCGATCAGTTCCTCAAAATTATGACTGCCTTTGATCTCTTCTTGCAGATAAACATTCTGCGCTTCCAAACGTGCCTTTTCCTGTTCCATCAGCACCTGTTCGGTGATGTCGAGAAACATGGTACGGGTATAGGTGCCGCTCGGGTCAGGCTTTGACCACCACCTAATCCAGAGCGGATTGCCGTTGTCCTTGCGGCGAAGTTCCAACACGACACCGCTCGTGTCGGTCCCTCGACCGACGGAATCGAAGGCGGCGTTCAAGCGCTGTTGTGCGTCCGGTGTATCTGGGATGAACGACCTGCCATAGGTTCCCTCAACTTGATCCGGAGTGATTCCCAGAGTCCGCATGGCCATGCGGTTGGCCCGGATAAACTTCGAATCGAGACCTTCGTGCACATAGGCGATCGGCGCTTCATCAAAGAGATCCTGCAGCCGTTCCTCGTTCTCTTTAAGGATGGACTCCATATGCAGCCGTTCCAGTTCGGCGCCGGCTCGTAACCCGAAGATCTTGAAGACGGACAGCACACGCGGATCGTCGTGCATCGGTTTGATGTCCATGACGGCCAAGTGTCCCATGACCGCGCCGGAGTGATCAGACACTGGGATCGCCAGGTAGCTTTCCACGCCCAACTTGGCAAGATCCTCCCGATGGGCGGGAAACAGGTCCTGCACGTTCTCGGAGAACAAGCAGACTTCCCCGGTCAACACACGCTCGCAGGGCGTATGCGGAAGATCATATTCAAAGTTATCGAGAAACCCGTCGCCGTTCCAAAAGGCGAGTGTCCGGACCCTGGTTCGGTTGCCTTCGACAAATCGAGAGACAAACGCATATTTGGTCTGCAGCGCTTCCGCCAGGCTTTGAACGAGGGATGGGAAAAAAGCTGCGCCGGTGGCTGCGGCTGTGCCCTCATCGATCTTGCGCAGACTCAGGTCGCTCTTGCGTAAGGCATGGTCGAACCGAAGCCGCTGAAACTCTGCCGCTGCGCGCATGGCAAAGAGGCCCAGGATGGATGTCGCGCGTACATGATCCGGCATCGGCTTGGAATCCATGATGGCCAAGTGACCCAGCACACGGTCATGGGAATCCACCACCGGCACGCCGCAATAACTTTCGGCCCCGATCTCCTGAATCAGTTCAACCTGGGGATACAGCGTACGCAACTGATCTGAATGGTGCACACACTTCTTGGTCAGGACGGTCTCGCACGGACCTGCTGCAGGGACGTCAAAGGGCGGAAGAGACCCTCCTCTACCCCAAGCAGCTTTCGAACGAAATCGACTCCCATCGTCGCTCAGTTCTGAGATGTAGGCGTATTCAACACCCAAGGCAGTCACGAGCTGTTGCACCAGCGATGGGAAAAACTGCTCGCCGATGCTGGCATCCACTCCTTCGAGAATTCGACGAAGGATCGCCCCGGTCTCAGACGACTCGTCGTCGATACGGCTTGGCGCAGAATGGGATTCGGGAGGCGGCATCTGTACCCACGGCTCAACTGGAGCAACGAGGGAAGGATATACCGATATGAGGTTCAACACCAAACACCACGCTCAAGCCTCACCCGGACGGAACAGCAATCACCGAATGGGCTGTAGCTGAACGATGGTCCCGTTCTCGCCGCTCGCCCAACCAGTTGCAGAATCAGGGAAACTCAACCCGAACAACGAACTCGGAACGATGGATTTTCCCTCGCTCCAAGTCAGGCCTGCGTCGGTCGTTCGATATAACATGCCTCGTTCCCCGACGATCCAGCCGTCTCGTGAGCTTGTAAAACGAATTTTTAACAAATCTGTGAGCCTCGTACAGGTCTTTCCGCAGGGCAAGGTGTGATCAACCCATGTGGCTCCGCCGTCGATGGTCCGAAAGAGCGCCCCCGCATTCCCAACCACCCAACCGGTTCCAGAATCAGTGAAAAAGACATCAAAGAGGGTCACGGCATGTTGCATCGCTTGGGGGGTCCATGTCGTCCCCCCGTCGTCGGTCGACAGGACGGTCCCCAATGCCCCGACAACCGTACCCCGTTGATCGTTCAGAAAATGAGCCGCATAGAGCGCGGCTGTGGTGCTGCTGCTTTGCTCGGCCCACTGTTCGCCCCCATCGGTCGTACGAAAAATCACACCGCCTCCTCCGACCACCCATCCCACCATCGAAGACGTAAAGAAGAGTCCGTACAACGGCTGCTGCGTATCCAAAGATTGTGTCAACCATGAACGCCCACCATCCGTCGTGTGTTTCAGCAGCCCGGCAGCGCCAGCGACCCAGCCGTGCAAGGAGTCGACGAAAAACACGGAGGTCAGGAGCGCGGAGGTTCCGCTGGCTATTCGCTTCCATTTCTTTCCGCCATCGCTCGTCTGCAGCATCGTCCCTCCGGCTCCCACGGCCCAGCCATCCTGGAGCGTTCGAAAGTGGATGCTCAGCAATGTGGACGTCGTGTGGCTGATCTGCGGACTAACGGAGAGAGGAGCATCCGCACTGCCGGCCTGGTGAGGAAGCCACAAGGCGATGAGAAAAAGCCCAACAGCTGTGTAACGACGAATGGTGTGGTTAAAGTGAAGCTGACGCGGCATTATTGACTGGTATTCGCATCCGGTCTGTTGTTGTTCCAGTACCCATCGTCGGGCAGGCCTTTCGCTTCGATGGTGAACTGTCCGGCTTCGAGCGTCAACCACTTCTTCGGCGAACAGCAGGTCCCATCCGGTAGCACATCCCATGACCCTCGGCGCACGACCAGCGGACCCGTTGCGAGGTCGTCGAAGAAGTCTCCCTTCTTTCCGATCCCATAGAGATTGCGGTGCGGCACCTTGACCACGATCTCGTGGTCGGTCCAGGACTGAACCAACGCAGCCGAGCCGTTGAAGAGCACCTCAGTCCGTGACACATTGGAGAGGACGGTATCATTCGCATCCGGTTCGTTGATTTCCAAGTCAGTCCGCCGTTTATACGCTTTCTGATTGAGCCCGAGGTCGGCGTGTTCCGCCGTCTTAAGAAAAGTTCCGAAGCCGCTGCCTGTGATCGTGACGGTCGCATCCAATCCAGCCGATTTTGGCGCATAGGAGTTGATGACCGGCGTGATCACGGTGAAGTCTCCGGCCTCAACCGCGACGGTGCCTCGTTCTGCACAACAAAGTCCACCCACATTCGGCTTCGTGGCACTGCGGTAAATGACGACTTTGCCGCTTTTCGCGCTAAACGGGACCCAGACATCGATACGGTCGTCGTTCCATCGATAGACAACGGCCTGGACACCACCGATTTCGACACGATTATCACCCGTGTTGAAATCCATAAAATTGAACGGCGTCGATCCGCTTTCAGAGTAAAAGCCGAAATGCTCCCCGTTGATACGAAGCAGCGTCCCGATGGGAGCGCTGGCGGGGCTCATTGAAACAGCGCGAGACACATGGACCGTAAATTGTCCGACCACCCGCTCTCGCCCCTTGCATCGGAGCACAACCGGACCGGATTCCGCGTCGAGTGGGACATGCACAACAATGGCATCATCATTCCATTGCGCGATCGTGGTCGGTCGTCCACCGATCAACACCGCATCATCCACCGACTCTTTGACAGTCCCGAATCCTTGTCCGAACAAGACCACCTTCGTGCCGACAGGGCCGCTGAGGGGATCCACGCGCACCGATGGAATCAGTGTGAGCGGAACTGGGTTGCTGACAACATATTCGACGGGTGCACAGCACGACCCGTTCGGCAGGGGATCCGACGAAGCCAGACGCACCACCACGTCGCCGCTCGCCGCATTCGGGGGGATATCAAACTCGATCTTGTCATCTTTCCATCGACGCGGTCTGACCTTGACTCCACCCACGATCACGTCATTGACGCCGAACATCGTGTTGGGATCTCTCGCTCCCGCGGACATGCCGAAATAATGCCCCACAATCTGAACGGTCCCGCCACGCTCGGCTTCAGTCGGCGAGATCGCCTCGATATGCGGACTAACGATGGCCACATGCCCTGCCAGCAGCGTCTTCTTTCCGATCAAGACTTCGACAAAGCCACTCCTCGCCCTGAACGGAACCTTGATTTCAATCGTCTCCGGCTCCCATCGTTGCACCAGCGCCGACACCCCATTGACGGTCACCCGGTTGAATTGGGTGGATTGGAAAGTGCCAAACCCTGTCCCGCTTACGATCAACGTCGATCCAGGAGTCACGGCAGGAGAAGAGAGGGTCAGAGCCTCCTGTTTGGCCTCTGCTACCGGGCAGCTTCCTTCACACAGTATCAGCACAAAACCAAGAACCAGTGCCGTGTTTCCTAATATTCTGTTCATCATCATTGAGCAGTGTCGCGCGGATCACAAAGGGTGAGCCTATTGCGTAACCTAGACCCGACTTTAACAAGCGAATTTTTACGGAGTCAAGGCGGGTTACGATATGATTTGGACAATCAGTTCGATTTCAATCGGCGCCTGGCGAGGCAGTTCAGCGGCGCCGACGGCGACACGAGCATGTCGGCCGGCGTCACCAAAGACAGAAACGAGCAGATCCGAGGCGCCATTGAGCACTTGCGGCTGATCGGTGAACCCAGGAGCCGAGGCGATGTGGCCGACCATTTTGACAATCTGCTTCACCAGATCCAGCGATCCGGTCGCGCTCCGAATGATGCTGAGCCCGTTCAGGGCTGCAATCTTTGCAGCTGCTGCCCCTTGCTCGACCGTGAGCCCCTGTCCAAGCTTGCCGGTCATCACCAGTTGTCCGTCATGCGACGGAAGCACTCCGGACAAGAACAGCACATCACCCACTCGCACGACGGGCACGTAATTGGCCACTGGCTTCGGCGGAGCCGGCAACTCAAGCTTCAGGTCTTTGAGCCGTTGTTCAAAGGACATGGGTTTTTCGTACTTGTGCGCCGCTACCCCGTTCTGAGGGCATCCAAAAAACCGTCGCCGACGAGCAATCGCTCAGCTCGTAGCGCCTCCACAATCGTCTGCCCCACATCGGCAGCGGTCGACCTGGTTCCTAAGTCGACCCCTTGCGCAAGCTTAGGTCCGGTCACGAAGACCGGGACATACTCACGGGTTCCGGTCCGATCAGGGAGAGAACGATCTCGTCCATGGTCTCCCGTCACAATCACCATATCGCCGAGCCGCAGCTTCTCGAACAAATCCGGCAGACACCGATCAAAGTCTTGCAGAGCCGTGGCCGCTTGCCTCGCATCTTCAGATAACAGATCCACGCTGGCACACACAAGACCGCGAGGCATTTTGTTGAGCATGCCGATCACCTCACCGAACGCCGCCATTCCCGACGCAACCGGAAACGCTTTGGTGAACCCTCGACCGCTAAAGAGGTCATAGACTTTTCCGACCCCCATCGCCAAGTGGCCGGATCGGCTTAGGACATCCCACATCGTCAGACCCGGCGGTTCTATCACAAAGTCCTTCCGACCCATGTGCGGGCGAAGCGCATTCTGTTCACCGCTGATCGGCTGAGCCACGACACGCACAAGAATCCCCGCATCTTTCGCCGATTTCCGAATTTCTCGACATCGCTGTTGGAATTCCGCCGGCGCCATGATCGTTTCATGCATGGCCAGAAAGCAGGTATTCCCTCCGTCGGTCCAGAGTATCGGGGCTCCATTGGCCATATGTTTCGCGCCATACTGGCCAATCATCTTCCCTATCGACGACCGGGCCTTGCCGATCGCCTTCCTCCCAAGGATTTGCTCAACGAGCTCGACGATGGTGTCGGGAACACCGGCGCTGCAGACCATCTGGACATCACGGTGGATCACCCCGCTGATTTCCCAATAACCCAAGACGGAGTCCTTGCCCGGCGAGGCGAATGCGAGCCTTCCGAAAGAGCCGCTCGGTTGCCCCATAGTCCGCACGCCTTTGATCTGGGCGACGTGTCCAAGACCAAGCCGTTCGAAATTCGGCATATCCAATCCGCCGACCGCCTCAGCCAAATGCGCAAGGGTATGGGCCTCTGCATCGCCATAGTCGCCGCCGTCGGGCAATGCCCCGATGCCAAACCCATCGATGACGAGCAGAATGATCCGGTTAATCATCGTCTGAACTCTACCAAATCGCCGTAGTACGATGTAGAGGCGTATGGGACCGATGCAGAGATCCGAGAGGACCTAGGGAAGAGGGTGAGCACGCCGTGGCATGAGCTAGGCCCAGGTCATGCCACGCGCCATTCATCGAGGATTTTGAGACTGGCACTGGTACCAATTCTGTCGGCTCCGGCTTCGAGCATCGCCAAGGTCGTCTTCCAATCACGGATACCGCCAGAAGCCTTGACCTTGGCCCGTCCCGCGACGGCGTCCTTCATCAAACGCACATCTTCGACCGTCGCACCGGCTGCGGCGAAACCTGTCGAGGTCTTCACATAATCCGCCCCGGCTTCCACCACCAGATGACAAGCAGTTCGCTTCTCCTCTTGCGTCAGATAGCAGGTCTCAAGAATAACTTTGTGCTCGACCCCCGGTGTCGCCTTGACGACCTCAGCAATGTCGGATCGGACCAGAGTATGATCACCTGATTTCAGACGGCTGACGTTGAGCACCATATCCAAGACTCGTGCGCCGCGAGCCACCGCCTCGACGGCTTCAGCAACCTTGGTCTTAGTCGTATGCCCGCCTAACGGAAATCCGATCGGAATGCCCACTCGGATAGCCGTATTCGCGACCGCCTCGACCGCCTCATCGACATAGCAGGGAGGAACAAAAATAACGGTGAAGCCATGATCTTTTGCTTCTTGGCACAGACGAAGGACATCGGTTTTCGTCGCATCCGGCTTCAAGACGGTATGATCGATCAGACCAGGCAGATTCCATGCAGGCATTCGTTATGAAACTCCTTTCGCATAGGCGAGATCGTGACTGCTCGGCACAATGAAGGTTTGCGATTGAGGCCCCCGTCGAAATGGCCGCTTCTGATATTTCTCGACGGCCCGATTGTGTTCTACCAAGGTAGCTGAAAAATGATGTGTGCCGTCATTTCTCGATACAAAATAGAGGGCGTTCGAGGACGCCGGATATAATGCAGCGCGGATTGACTCAGCTCCCGGACTCGCAATCGGACCAGGCGGCAACCCAGCCCAGCGATAGGTATTGTAGGGGCTGGGATGAGACAGATCCTTTTTGTGGAGGTTGCCATCGAAATTCGGTAACCCGTAAATCACGGTTGGGTCGCTTTGCAACGGAATGCGTTTTTTTAATCGATTGTGGAACACTGAGGAGATCTGTGGCCGTTCATCTCCTGACCCGGTTTCTTTTTCGATCACCGAAGCGAGGGTGAGCACTTGATGCACCGTCAAATTCATCTCCTTCGCTCGCGCCTGCCATTCCTCGGTCATCACACGCCCGAGTTGGTCCACCATTGTTCGAATAACTTCCTTCGCGGGCGTCGTTTTTGCGAAACGATAGGTGTCAGGAAACAAATACCCTTCCGCAGTGTCTGCGGAAATTCCCAGGGACTTGATGAAGGACTTGTCCGACGCCAGCCGGAGAAACTCTTCACGGCTTGTGATGGCTTGCCCCTCGATCACATCGGCAATTTGCGTGATCGTATACCCTTCGGGAATCATCACAGCGTGAAGAAGCACTCGTCCGGCAAGCAGTTTCGCAAGAATGTCAGCCGGGGACATGGCGCCGTTGAATTCGTACTCCCCGGGTTGAATCTTGCGGTCGACTTCTTGCGACTTCCCGATCCAGACAAACGCGGAACGACTTCGGATCAGTTGCTCACGTTCAAGTAGGGCCGCCGCTTGCACAAACGTGGCTCCTTCAGGGATGACCACGATCTTTTCCGGGGCATGATCGAATTCGGAAAGGAGCGGACTTTCAGCCCATCGCATCATCTGATAGCCGGCCATTGCGGCGATCGCGACGGCGGCGCTGAGTCCGATCAGGATTACGCGTAGTCTCATACGATTGATCGTCTGGAATCTCTGTGATCCAGGGCTGCTCCATCGCATCCCCAGCGCCTATTGCTTCCTCTCTCGTTGATGGAGGCGCCTGGGATGCAAGATAACTCTGTAAGAGGATCGCCGCCGCGACGCGGTCGATCACACCCTTGCGTTTCTTCCGGCTGACGTCGGCCGCGATCAGCAGATCCTCCGCAGCCTTCGTCGTCATCCGTTCGTCCCACAAGACGATCGGCACGGAAATCCCTGCTTCCAGCTTTGCTTCGAACGCTCGCATGGCCTGCACGGCAGGCCCTTCACGGCCATCCAATTGAAGCGGGAAACCTAAGACGACGCGCTCCACCTCATGGGCCGTCACCAACGACGCAATGTGCGCAATATCCCAATCGAGTGTCCGCCGCTCGAAGGTTTCAAGCGGTTGCGCCGTCCACTTCAACTCGTCGCTGAGTGCGACGCCGATTCGCTTGGTCCCGTAGTCGAGCGCGAGAATACGACCAGGCATGATTCTACCGTTGAAGCGCGCGTTCGACCAAGCCAAAGACTGTTTCCAACGCCGCGTCGAGCTTCGCTGGGTCCTTGCCTCCGGCCTGAGCCATTTCCGGACGACCCCCACCGGAGCCTCCGACTTCTTCCGCCATCACTTTGATCAGTTCGCCGGCCTTGAGTTGGCCGATCAAATCTTTGGTCACCACGACCAGCAACGAGACCTTCCCCTCTCCCGTGGCTGCGCCCAGCGCAATCACTGCACTCTTCAGTTTATCCCGCAACTGATCGGCCAGCGCACGCATGCCGTTGACATCAAGTCCGTCCGTCCGTTGGACATGCACCGATACTCCGGCAACGGTCTTGGCGGTCGCGGCGGCTGTCGAACCACCAGCCATCTTGAGCTTCAGCTCTTCCAGCTCCCGTTCCTTCTCCTTGAGTTGCGCCATCAGTTTGCGCGTCTTGGTAGCCAATTCCGATTGACCAACCTTCAACACATCCGAAAGCTCCCGAACGTCGGATTCAAGCTTCTTCATCGACGTATAGGCCCCGCTGCCCGTGTGCGCTTCGATCCGGCGCACACCGGCTGCCACGCCTCCCTCCGACACGATGCGGAAGAGTCCGATATCCCCAGTTTGCCTGACGTGAGTCCCCCCGCAAAGCTCCTTGCTGAACGATTCGACGGTGACGACTCGCACCTGTTCGCCATACTTGTCGCCGAAGAAAGCCAAGGCGCCCTTCGACACCGCATCCTGAATGCTCATCACCTCGGAACTCACGACCTCGTTTTTTCGAATTTCTTCATTGACCGTCGCCTCGATGTCATCGATATCACGTGAGGACAGCGGACGGAAGTGCGCGAAGTCGAACCGAAGCCGGTTGGGACCGACCAACGAACCGTATTGCTTGACGTGGGGACCAAGCAGATCGCGCAGCGCAGCATGAACGAGATGCGTGGCGGTGTGATTACGAGCGGCGTCCTGACGAGTCGACGCGTTGACCGCCAGACGCAGCTGTTCGCCCTCGCGGATGCTTCCCTTTCGCACCGTGCCCCTATGCAAAATGAGCGTCGGCGCCGGTCGCGTCGTATCTGTGATCTCCACCTGCCCTTCCGGACCGAGCAATGTCCCCCGATCTCCGACCTGTCCACCGCCTTCCGCGTAGAAGGGTGTCGCATCCAGCGCGACCTCCACTTCGTCTCCTTCCGACGCCTCCTTGACCAAGTGATCGCCTTTGAGAATCGCACGCAGCACACTGTCACTCTCCAGCCGATCATAACCGACGAATTTCGTGGCCCCCACCCGCTTGGCCAACTCTGCCACTGCAGGACGGGCTGTCACCTGTTCGAACCCACCGGTCTTTCGCGCGCGCGTCCGCTGCTCTTCGATCGCCGCATCAAACCCCGGCTCATCGACCGTCATCCCCTGCTCTCGACAGGCCTCGGTGATGAGATCCATCGGAAAGCCGTACGTATCGTAGAGCTTGAAGACATCTCCTCCCGCCAGGGTCGTGCCGCCGGCTGCTCGCGTCTTCTCGATCATGTCGTTCAGAATCGGCAAGCCTTGGTCGAGTGTCGCAATAAACCGTTCTTCCTCGCCTCGCGTCGCTTCGACTATCGTCCCCGCCGCACGCGTGACCTCAGAATAGGCCTCACCCATTTGCGCAACCACGGAAGTCGTTAACTCATACAAAAACGGCTCGACAATTCCGAGCAGCCGTCCGTGACGCGCAGCGCGGCGCAGAATCCGGCGCAGCACATATCCTCGACCTTCATTGGATGGCAACACACCATCAGTCATCAAGAAGGTAATAGCGCGCAGGTGATCGGCAATCACTCGGACGGAGCGATCGGCCTGATCTTTTTCTCCGTATTGCACCCCGGCGCGGTTCGCGATACTGGTCAACAGCGGCGTGAACAGATCACTGTCATAATTACTGAAGACTCCTTGTGCCACTGCCGCTAATCGTTCAAGTCCCATCCCCGTATCGATACTCGGTTTCGGCAACGGATGAAGGGTGCCGGCGGCATCCCGGTTGTATTGCATGAAGACCAGGTTCCAGATCTCGATGACGCGATCCCCATCTCCGTTCGGTCGATCATCTCCAGGAACCACCGACCCTTGATCAAAATGGATTTCGGAACAAGGTCCGCAAGGGCCGGTATCCGCCATCTGCCAGAAGTTGTCTTTCTCGTCGCAGCGCACGATACGGGACGCCGGTACTCCGATCTTCTTCCAGAGCTCACCCGCTTCATCATCCTCTCGGAATACCGTCACCCACAGCCGGTCTTTGGCCAGCCCGACGGTGTCGGTCAGGAATTCCCATCCGAATCGGATCGCCTCTTCCTTAAAATAGTCGCCGAACGAGAAGTTGCCGAGCATCTCGAAAAACGTATGGTGCCGTCTCGTATATCCGACATTTTCAAGATCGTTGTGCTTGCCGCCGGCTCGCAGGCATTTTTGCACCGACACAGCGCGCTTGTACGCGCGCGCCTCTTCACCGAGAAACACTCGCTTGAACTGATTCATCCCGGCATTGGTGAACAGCAAGGTCGGATCAGCCTGTGGAATGAGCGCGGAGCTGGGAACAGCCTGGTGACCCTGCTTCTCAAAATAACTGATGAACGCACGCCGGAGCTCAGTGGCACTATTCTTCATGGGCCCATTCCTTCTTCATCTCGTCATGCCCGATTATATGATCGATCGTTGTCTCAGTGAAACCCCGTTGATGGAGCAATCGTGCAACCTGCATCGACGTCAGCTTCCGACCATGCCGTTGCGCCGATTTGAGCGCCCGCTGCGCCACGGCCTCCTCATCCATCTCCCGAAAGACATTGGCGACCACGTGCTCTGCAAGACGATCGTCGATCCCCTTCGCCTGCAATTCGGCCTTCAGCCGTTCCTGCCCCATCGGTCGGGAGGCCAACCGTTTTTCAACATGTCGTTGGGCATAGGCGGCATCATCGAGATAGTGAAGGTCCGATAAACGACGAATCGCATGTTTGGCTTGGAGAGGAGAGACGCCTCGAGAGGTAAGGAACAGTTGGACTTGAGCGACCGTCCGATCCCTGTGCGCTAAAAAGCGGACCGCGAGCCGAAGGACATCATCCGGACTCGACGAGATGGCCGGTGTGCGAGGTTTCACGCTCCTACTGCGATCGATGCGCCCGCTTTTCCTCGCTTCGTCCAACAGGCTTGTCTTCCTTGGCTTCCTTCACGTCTTTCGCGTCCTTCACGTCGGCTTTTTTCTCGGCGCGCGCCGGAACGCCGGCGGCTTCTCGGATGCGCGCTTCAACCTCGCGAGCCGCGGAAGCATTATTCTTCAGGAACTCTCTCGCCGCATCACGTCCCTGCCCGATTCGCTCTCCCTTGTAGGAGTACCAGGCCCCGGATTTCTCGATGATCTTCTTGTCGACCCCCAGATCCACCAGCTCGCCGGTCTTGGAAATTCCCTCGGCAAACATGATATCGAACTCTGCCTGGCGGAACGGCGGGGCCATCTTGTTCTTCACCACTTTGACCCGTACCCGGCTGCCCATCACGTCCTGGCCTTCTTTGATCGACTCGATACGGCGGATGTCCAGGCGGACGGAAGAATAAAACTTCAGCGCGTTGCCGCCGGTCGTCGTTTCGGGATTGCCGAACATCACGCCGAGCTTCATGCGAATCTGATTGATAAAGATCACCGTGGTCAGCGATTTGGAAATCGCCGCCGTCAGTTTTCTCAACGCCTGGGACATGAGCCGAGCCTGCAACCCCATATGGGAATCGCCCATCTCCCCTTCGATTTCCGCGCGCGGCGTCAAGGCTGCCACTGAATCGACCACGATCAAATCAATTGCGCCGCTTCGGACCAACGTCTCCGCAATTTCCAGCGCCTGTTCGCCGGTGTCCGGTTGCGACACCAAGAGGTCGTCTGCCTGCACACCGAGCTTCTTGCCATAGGTGAGATCCAAGGCATGTTCCGCATCAATAAAGGCGGCCACCCCGCCCATCTTTTGCACTTCCGCAATACAATGCAACGTCATCGTCGTCTTGCCGGACGCCTCCGGACCAAAGATCTCAATCACCCGGCCACGCGGTAGGCCGCCGACACCAAGCGCAATATCGAGCGTCAGTGAGCCGGTGGAAATCGCCGGGACGTCGACCTTCTCTTCAGCTCCCAGCTTCATGATGGCGCCCTTCCCGTATTGCTTCTCGATCTGGGACAGGGCAAGGTCGAGCGCGCGCTTCTTGTCTTCTTTTTCAGACATACGAATCTCCTACGAGTTGAAAGGAATGAATCCGAGGGATTATACCCAAGTGGGCCAGGGAAGCATAGCCTGATCTCAGCAAGAACGCCTTCACGTCGACCGGAATCTCCTCGCCTACCCCCTACATGCATCCGGGAACGATCAGCCCTAACCCATCCTACGGCTATGTATCTCTACCCATGCAAACACGACCTCGATAATCTACGACCTAGGCTTGGCTGAATGTCTTTCTCCGGAACATCGAGCCCTCCGCATACACAGAACACGTTTATAGGGAGATGATGGTAATGGAGAGAATACGATTTCAATGGCATGTCTTTCGGCAGGTGACGGTTGTGTTCGTCACGGTGAGTTTTAGCGGATGCTCGATCTTTGCCCCATCCATGCAAACTATGCAAGTCAGCTCATCACCTGATGGAGCTACGGTCGTCGCTGGAGGAAAACCGGTTGGAGAAACGCCGATTCAATTTGAAGCGCACAGAGGCAAGGACCTGCTCATCGAAGTCAAGAAACCTGGCTATCAGGGCCAATTCCGCACGACCTCTCGCACGCTTAGCTCGATCGGGACAGTCGATGTCATTGGAGCCTATTTTATTCTTTTGCCGCTCTTAGGCCTGTTGTCTTCCGGAGCATGGAAACATGATCCTGAAACTTATGGATTCGTCCTGGAGCCAGAAAAGTAGTGTTTGATTCCGACTCTACGAGCATAACTGCCCAGCAAGTCTCCACTGGAGCCTGTCGGTAGGCGGCAGTGTCCTCCGTCACCTTGACATACCTCAGCTTGTTCTACCCTGCTGTAATGAGTGTGAGGCGCACTTTCTGAGCGCTGCGAACAGGCTGTCTCGCCGAGACGTATACTTTCCGTCTAGCTCAGGTCTTTCACTCCTGGCGAAAACGTCGAACAGCCAATCACTATACGGCTAAAGAGCTACTCGGCCTCCTCCCGACCACCACCGCACAACTTCCCACCTCTACGTCCCCCTCCTCAAAGCTATCAACCTCTTCCACGAAGCAGTTCGTTGATCGTAACGGACTACCGATCATTCAGAAAACCAACCTGGCACCAGTCTCCTGTTCCGACCTCAGGTAGAACAGTGTTTTCATTTGTATCCACTTAGATACTGTGGTGTATCGAAAAGGATAACTTTGATGCAGCGATAGATTGCGAGAAACAGAACGTCTCTCGAGCTTAGGCTGTACCGAAAATGCTCTCACAATGAAAGATACAGCGAGGTTCTTAGATCCTCTATTGCACGTGGCATTAATCGTGCTCCCTCGGTGAGTCACAATTTGGAGATGCTCGTGCCACGAACAAGGAGGATCAAAAATGGGACTCTTAGGTGAACTCTTCGATAATAAAACTGACGCAGAAAAACGACGCAAGGAGGAGGCTAACGAGATAAAGAAAGAGGCCCGTGAAGACCGAAAAGAGACTCGGCAAGAAGCACGTGAAGACAAACGCGAGGTACGGCAAGAGGCACGAGATGACAAAAAAGAGGCGCGACAGAAAAAGCACGACGCCACGAAAGAGATTCGCCAGTCTGATCTGAAAGGCAGAGAGAAGCGCGAAGCAAAACAGGAGGCACGAGACGAGAAAAGGGATGAGATCCGTGACATCAAAGACGCGAAGCAGGACAACATTAACAATATTCAGGGCACAAGAAAAGACACGATTGAAGACTCTCGAGAGCAGGAAAAACAAGCCCTAGCTGCAGTCGGCGCACCAGGACCACGAAGACTTGACATCAAGCTTGCGCACGATCTCTTGAACCTTACTTGGAGGCTGGAGAAGGGGCTCACCTTTGACGGATTCCCTCTTCGTGGCGAAACCAAAACAATAGGTGAGTTACGAGAAATCACCGGGAAAAGCTGGAGTAGTGACACAGAGTGTTTTGTTGCCCGCAGCGACGGCAATGATGTAGTCGTGGCCTTCCGTGGGTCTGAATCTCCTTTCACACCAGGAGGGGGCTTCAAAGATTGGATGTTGACCGACTTTCGATCGCAACGCATTGCCTACCCGCCGGCTCCAAAGTCCTGGCCGGATCAGCGATGGGTGCACTCGGGAATTTGGCAGGCTTATCAGATTATTCGCAACCCCATGCTGGCCGAAGTGACTCGTCAGGCAACCCTGGTAAGACCAGCAAGACGTATTTTCGTCACGGGGTTTTCGTTGGGAGGTGCCCTGGCGTTGCTGGCCGCGTTAGACATCGCCGAGGGAATGACTGCTATTGACAAAGCCAACGGTAAAGGAACCCTCCCTGTTGAACTCTTTACCTTTGCTGCTCCGCGAGTGGGAGATGCTAATCTCAACAAGCTTTTAGCGGAACGGGTCAATAAATCAACACTGATCGCTCAAGGCGGCGACCCAGTAGTACACCTGCCCCCGATCGGTCCGAATTTCCCAATCACCTTCAAGCAACCCATTAGTGTGAATCTGGCGGGTATTCACATTGGACTGGGTAATGCTATTCCTCAGATCGGCCAACAGTATCGAACCGCCGATACTCTATTCTATATAGATAAGGATGGGATTGTGAGTAACAGCTATCCAACGGCTCATCTTGCGCTTAACTTCCTTGATCACCTCCCAGAACGTTATGCCGAGTCCTTGAGGAAAGTCGAGGAAGCTCAAGACCTGTCCTCTGGATCGACATCCACTTAAGCCAGACGGCAAAAGAATAGTTTGGAGTCACCCTGACGATCGCATTTCAAGTTTTCGCCATGGACACCTCCATTCAGAAAGGGGCGAGCATGCTCCAATTCAGTGTCCAAAACAATCGTGAGGCTGGGGACCACTGATTGGTTCAGACAATGCGCTTAACGCTATTTCACCTTCTGGCCAGCGGAGGCAATTGTTTTCAGCCGTCCGAGTATGAGATGAATTGACCTGTATCGATTGCGTTGATGGTTCGTTCCCCTCCGAAGAAGGAAAGGAAAGTGCCATGCTACGATGCTTAAGCAACAGAGGTTCGCTGGCCAAACTCACTCCCTGTATAGCCTTCAGCATTTTCTTTATCGTGCAGGGAGAAGTTGCCAACGCTGAGCGGTATTCCCGCGACATCCATTTCACCGGGGAACTTGTTTCGTCTGATAGCATCTCTGGATTTCAGGGCTCCTCTTTCGTTGTAGGAGTACCAGATGCGCAAGGGGACGATGACTATGCGGTGTATGGTATCGCATCAGAAGAACAGCGTGACCAACCTTGCTATGTGAAGGTTCGGAGCGAAAATATCAACGACTCGAACAGGCAACAGGATCTCACGAAAGAGCTCTGCGACGGGAGTCCTAGCAGTAAGGAAATCTCAGCAGGCTACGGCAACCTCAACTACGATAAGCGTTCTTTTATCACCGGTGTGCGTGTCTGCATGAACAAACAGAAGGACCGCATAAAGGGGCTGCAAGTCAAAGGACGTACTATTTCAGGTGTTGGGACGTTTGACCCGATTCATCCAAAGGACCAGATCAAGCCAAGCGATATCGCCCCGCTTCAACCACAAGACGAACGCTCCAACTGCAACGATTGGAAAAACTGGGCATCATGTCCAGATGAACACCAGATCGCCACGGGCGTGATTCTCCATTTTGGGCCAGGGAAACTTCCACGCTCGCTGATTGGTGTCGGCCTGCGGTGCCGTACGGTGCATGTGCCTGACCTTTCTGGGGAAGAAGTGCCCCCATACCTCTACTAGCCGTACACATATTGCGATACACAAAGCGTACCGAGAGAGACGAAAAGGAGTCGAGAGTCTCTTCTCACGACGCCTTAGGCCGTCCCCGTGGACGCAACGTCGAATCCAGGTCGAAGTGCTTCGACATTCGTTGCACCCATCCCTCATCGCTATGGCCATTCGTCTGTTGACTCCCCCACCCCCCTCACTTATAAATTCTTCCGCCAACGCTTCAGTCACGATCCAAAGGACGATCAATGCCCACACTATTTACTCCACTCCAAGTTGGAGATCTTCTCTTACCCAACCGTATTGTGATGGCCCCCCTGACTCGCGTGAGGGCGGGATCGACTCACATTCCTAACGACATGATGGTGGACTACTACGCGCAGCGCGCGTCGAGTGGGCTGATCATGACAGAATGTACGATGGTCGATGCCCATGCCTGCGCGTTTATGGGTGAAGGCGGCATCTACAGTCCCGCCCATGTCGCCGGGTGGAAACGCGTGGCCGACGCCGTGCATGCCAAGGGGGGCCGGATCTTCATGCAAATCTGGCATCCAGGACGAGCCGCACATTCCTTGTTAAACGACGGCGAGCAACCAGTCTCCAGCAGTGCCAAAGCGATCCGGCATGAGATGACCCAGACTCCGCAGGGATTGAAACCCTATGAAGTCCCTCGCCCCCTCCGCACCGAGGAGATGCCACGGTATGTGGAGATGTTCCGGCTCGCCGCGCAGAATGCCAAACAGGCAGGGTTTGACGGAGTGCAAATTCACGGTGCCCACGGCTATTTGATTGATACCTTTTTGCGCGACGGTGTGAACGTTCGCGCAGATGCTTATGGGGGCTCAGTGCCCAACCGCGCAAGGTTTCTCCTGGAGGTGACGGACGCGGCCATCAGCATCTGGGGCGCTGGACGTGTTGCCGTACGGATATCGCCACTGGTCCCCTTCAATGATATGGCTGACAGTCAACCGGACGCGCTAGTGACGTATGTCGCGCAGGAAATGCATCGCCGCAAGATCGCTTTTCTTGAAATCCGACATGAGAATCATGCGCTGCCGGAAGAGCAGGCCATCTTGGCAACCGCCCGCCGACATTTCCACGGTGCCCTCATGACCAACGGAAGCTACACACATGAAAGCGGCGAATCCACAGTCGCCGGCGGAGCGGCCGATGCGATTGTCTACGGCCGTCCCTACATCGCCAATCCTGACCTGGTTGAACGATTCGCCGCACAGGCGCCACTCAACGAGGTCAACTATGATCGACTCTACGGCGGTGGGCCTGACGGCTACAGCGACTATCCAGCCTTGGCATAACACTACGAATTCGGTCTTACATGAGAATGCCCATTGCAGCAGAAATTGATTGAAGGACAGCCGTTGCTTTTCCCATTTGATCCGGCTATACAGACGTGCCATGACTGATGCACAGGTTGAAGAAATCAAGCGACACTTTGGCGTCGTTGTCGAAGCCCTTCGGATCGACATCCACCAAATCGCCGAGGGCCACTCAGGCATTCGGCATGGGTTACAAGAGATCCGAGACGAATTCCGAGATGAGTTCAAAGAAATGCGGGCACTTATGCGACTCTCCTTTTCACAATTCGATCAACGAATCCCCACGTACGAACAGACATTTCCACCCTCAAGACAAGGATGGATCGTCTCGAAACCCACCAAGTCTAACTCTTGTCAGCTCCTGCTTTCATGAAGCCTTCGTTGGCAAGATTTTTGAGTCCCAGTTGGAAGCTAGTCTTTTCTTCGGTCGCACTGATCCTCATCACCGGCTGTGCGACATCACCCGAGGAACAGCTACGCTCGGCCGCAGCGGAGGGGAATGTCCTTCGCGTGCGGACATTCCTTGAACAGGGTATCCCTGCTCAGGCTGCCGACGTGCATGGGGTCACTCCGCTCTTCATGGCGGCAAAGAATGGTCACTCAAACGTGATCACGCTCCTTCTGGAACATGGCGCCACCATAGATCACGCCAAGCAGGATGGTGTCACGCCGCTTTTCATCGCAGTCCAAGAAGGGCGACGGGATGTGCTGGCGCTCCTCCTAGACAAAGGAGCCGACGTCAACAGCCATGCACGGATAGGAGAGGTCACCCCGTTGCACATCGGAGCCTACAAAGGCGATCGAGAAATGATCACCTTCCTGCTTGCGCATGGAGCCGACAAAAACGCGAGGATGACGTCAGGTGAACGTCCTGTGGATTTAGCCCAATCACAAGGACACAGTACCCTCGTTCCGCTCCTTACACCCTGAAGGGAGTGGATCCTCGGACCGTCGTGCGCCAAGAGGCAGAACGCGGGTGTGTACCTCAGTGTTGGTCTAGCTTCATCGACCCACATTCACTTCCCATAACTTTGTATAACGTGGGCCGGTCGGTCTGAGATCGCTTTTCATCAGTACGAGTGATGTGGTCATAATCGCTCCTAACGCCAGCGGTTGATCACAAACGCCACTCTGCGGGAAATATTGCCCCACTTGGCGTTCACCCATCTTGATCCGGGCGAGGGTGAGGTGAGGGGTGAACGGTTTGTCATCCGGCTCGAACCCAAGCGAGCGGCAACAGGCTTCGATCTCTTGGTACCAAGCCGAGAGCCGACAAGCCGCATCACTCCGCAACCACTCCTCCGACGGCCCCACCCACAGCACCCGTGGCTTCTGGAGCGTCGGAAACGCCTGGAGCCGCTCAATAGGAATATCAATCGGTGCGTGAGCCTGACAGACGCGGTCAAGAGCCTCACGCATCGCCGGTAGATGCTGTTTGTCCGTCTCTCCAAGGAACCGGACAGTCAGATGAAATGAATTGGGCTGCCCCCAGGTAATGCGCACGTCTTTGGTACAATGGGGAGCGAGTCGTTGTTTGATCTCCTGCTGGACTCGGACGATCCCCGCCCGGAGTTCATCACTGATCTCGACCGCTAGAAATGTCCGTATCATACGTTTCCTTTGTTGATCAGCCATCGGCGCAGCATATCGAGGGCGGCCTGCGCGGCACGCTGTCGAATGACGGATCGATCACCGTGGAACCGAAATTCCCTGGTCGTCACATCCTCTCCTCCACCATCGAGTCCGATATGGACCAGCCCGACTGGTTTGGTCTCGGTCGCCCCGCCTGGCCCCGCAATGCCCGTCATACTCAACGCCACCGACACCCCCGCACGTTCGCGCATACCTGTGGCCATCGCCGCAGCCACTTCCTTGCTGACAGCACCATATTCGAATAAGAGCTGTTCCGGCACGCCGAGCATGTCTATCTTAGCCTGATTGCTGTAACACACTGCGGTGCGATCAAGATACGAGGACGAGCCTGGGACCTGCGTTAATCGGAAGGCAATCAGCCCCCCCGTGCACGACTCAGCTACAGCCAGCGTTCGTCCCTGCTTCGACAGCAACCGACCGACGACCTGCTCCATCGTGTCCTGCCCTTCGGCATAGATCCACTCACCCAGCCGCGAACGTACCTCTTGAGCGAGTGATGTCAGCGCTCCTTCATCGAGAGGCCGTCCAGCTTCCGTTGTCAGCGACACCAGGACTCCCGCTGGTGACGCGAGAAGACCTAATGCTACTGGCAGGTGCTTCGTCAGGAGGCCCTTCAACTTGGCATCGACATCGGCCTCCGGCATACCCCAAGTGTGAAAGGTGACTCGTCTCAGAGGGCTTCGAGCGCGACTCGCGTCACGTTCTAATCGCGATAGCACATGTGGGATGACCGACTGCCCGACCATGGCGCGCATCTCGCTCGGAACACCAGGCAACGCAATGATCTGTGCGCCACGCCACTCCAACGCAAAACCTGGAGCTGACCCTACTGGGTTCGGTAGTACAGTCGCTCCTGACGGAACCAAGGCTTGCCGCAACTGCCCTTCATTCGGTACTCGTCCCCATAGAGCCAGGCGTGCCGTCAATCCTTCGAAGGCTTCTTTGCGTCGGGCAAGTCGTGAACCGGTGACAGCTGCAATCGCTTCTCTGGTGCAATCATCCACTGTGGGGCCCAGCCCCCCAGTCAGAATGACAATTCCTGTGCGTCCACAAGCGGTCTTGAGAACGGTCGCGATGTCAGACTGATCGTCTCCGACAATGGACTTAAACCGCACTTCGACCCCGATCGCACCCAGTGCCTCGGTGATAAAGAGTGAATTACTGTCGGATCGGCCTCCCACGAGAAGTTCCGAGCCGATTGCGATCGTTTCAGCAACGAGCACACGATCTTTGAGTGGACGCCTGGACATGATGGAGGGACTGTCTCTATTCTACCTGTGCAAAGTCGAGAGGGAAGCTGACTTCCCTACCCTGCCCTGGATATACCCTGATCGTCGTCTTCGCAGATGGATCGAAGTCGACATAGTTGAATGACGCCACGACCTTCGCCTTGAAGCGAGGTCTGTCCGGCCACGCAGCGCTCTTGGCGGCTTGGCCATCAAATCGCACTGTGGCAGGCTTAATGGTCTTTCCCGCTTGATCCAGCACTATATAACTGTCTACTGCGAAGGACGGATCATCACCGAAGATGACGACACTCACAAGCATGGTCGGTGTCTCCATCAATTGCGCGACGTCCGTCGCTGTGGGCTCCAATCCTCTCAGCGCCATGTGGGTTGCCATCACGGACAGGCTACCGAGCCTTGTGACAAGAAATCCACCGGCATCGAGGTCGCCGCGACTTCCAAACCACGCATACCATAACTCCGGTGGCTGACGTTGTGAAGCCGCTGTTTTCCCTCGATCGAGTGCGGCCTGAATCCGGAGGTGTGACGGAGAGAGTTCGATGGCCGCCGCTGGATCGATCAGGCTCAATGAACAGGCTGAGGCAACTCCGATCGCCCAATCCCTTGCCGATGTCATGCAATTGCGAGTAACAGAACCCCAGCGAGCCTGTCAATGAACGCATCGCTGCACGGCCTTCCCGTTGACAAGTCGGAAGGGGAAATGCTAAACGAAGGAAAAACTGCAACAGCGTTCTACGTCCATCTCGTAACAAGGAGCTTTGAATGTCGACTCCGGACACCCCCACTGCCCCCCAGACTCCTCGTCGGCAGTTTGTGAACTTCGTGTTTTACAAAGTAGACCCAGCGTGGCGCCGCCTGCCGGAGGATGTGCGGACCCAAGGCAAGCAGGAATTTCTTCGAGCCGCCGAAGATTTCAACGGAAAAGTGTTGATCGTCCCTTACTCCACGATCGGCATTCGAGGCGACTGTGACTTTATGCTTTGGCGCATCAGCTATGACCTCGATCTATTTCAGGACATGGGAACCAAGATGCTTGCGTCCGGCCTCGGCCAGTATCTGTCCACACCCTATTCGTACCTGGCGATGACGAAACGTTCGGTCTATGTCGATCACCATTCACACGCTGGGCAAGAAGGCAAACGCCTGACCGTCGTACCGGGAAAGGGCAAATACATCTTTGTGTACCCCTTTCTCAAGACCCGTGAGTGGTTTTTGCTCACGAAAGCTGCGCGTCAGGGCATGATGGACGAGCACATTGAGGTCGGACATCGGTTCCCTTCCGTCAAATTGAACACCACCTATTCCTTTGGGCTGGATGATCAGGAATGGGTCGTGGCATTCGAAAGCGATAAGCCGGAAGATTTTCTGGACTTGGTGATGGCGCTGCGGGAAACGGAGGGTTCGCGCTATACGTTGCGGGATACCCCGATCTTCACCTGCATCCGTAAGAGCCTCAAGGAAACGCTCGATACGTTGGGAGGCTAAGAGAACCATCGAGGAACAGATTCCTCACGCCTCATCCCACACTATCGTTAAATTGGAACGGCTTTCGGTCATTAGACTGAAAGCCGTTCTGCTTTACACGCAGCCGATACGGAGAGTTTGCGGAGAGTCTAGAGAGTCGGACTATTAGGCAGTTCACAACCTTTCCAAATCCAGCTGGTCCGTGGGCCGTTTTTTTGGATTTGTTCGACTTCACGCCGCTTTGACAGATTCACAAGCCCTGTGTTACTTCTACAGGGATCGCTGACCCCTTAATAACCATATCGTCATGGCCGACACGACTGCCCTTTTTGCACTCCGGTTTCCAGACGGCTCGGTAAGCCTGTATATTGACGAACAGTATGCGCAGGATCGTGGGATCAACCCTGCTCAGCTCATACGTGTAGAAATTCCCCGCGAGATGTTCATCAGTGGAACCGTGCAAGATATTCGCGAATATGTCGCGCTCCAGCTTGAACAACAAGAACGGGCGGGCACCGCTTAGTCATGAAACAGTTCCGCCATCCATCATCCGACGATTGAACTGACCGACGATGACGAACACGTTGACTCCATCGGCACTGACTCGGGACATGATCGAGGAGACCATTGCCGGCTTACCGATCCAGGGTCGTATTATGCTGCGGCTTCTGCTGCTGCAATACCTCGACATTACGCATGACGAAATTCTTTTCATGGTTGCGGATCGTCCGGATCCCCGCTGTGTGTCCGGGAAAAAACCCGTCACCACCATGACACAGGAATCCATCACGGCCATGGTCGAGCGCCGCAATGAGTACCGGGGGCGGGTACGACTTCGCCGTGAGCGAACGTGGCTTCAATGTACCGCCCTTGAACATCTCGCTCGAATGGCCGACGCATTGGCTACCCGAGCAGCTGTATTGCTCACCGAACGAGGGGTTGCTCCCGCTACCATTCAGACCTTACAGACACAGGCACGTTCAGCCGTTCCCTCGACCACACTGCGTCTTTTGGAAGAAGCCTGGAACAAAAACGAGATCAATTCCGACGAGTATCAGAAACATCGGCTCGTCATCGAAATGCAGACGCAGCTTCGTTTTGCCGAGCGGTTCAAAAAGCGCCTCGTATTGGCGGAACGAGAACGTCGATCGTCTGATCTGACCACATTGCAAGACCATGAAATCGGCCACATTTGGGGAATTCCTGCAGGCACACTCGCCGCACGCAAGGTCAAGGTGTTGTCTCAGTATCTCATGGTCATCCAGAGCACATGTGCAGGCTCGAAGGTTCGGACCAAAAACGACCCCGTTCTTACCCAGGAACTGTGGCAAGATACCCTGCGGGTACTTTCGCAGACCCCCGTTGAACGGTCCATTCCAACCTATGACGGGCTCGAACGAACAGAGTCTGCATTGATCGAAAAACTCACAGCGTATGCCGTCCTTGCCATCTCGGAAGCCACCGAAACGAAATTTTGGACCTCACTCGTCTATGGGGCCAGTTCCAATGCGATGCATACCGAAAGAACCAGAACCCTGTTCGGACTCCAGAGACTGGTGGCGATCCAAAAAGACGTCGAGACCACTCCCGAAGCCTTAGACGAAGTTTTGCTCGCACGGTCGAGGGCGACGTCAAAAGAAGAAGCTAAACTCGCCACACGAGAGCGAGAGGTAGGCCACGGAGAACTCACGGACTTGCAACGTCAAATTCTACATAATTTCGTCGGAGAGGATGTCAGTGGAAGATTTTCCGACAAGTGGTAAATATTCCTCGTTGCCAATTCGACGTCATTCTGTATAATCACGCTTAATGAAGCTTCTGCCTCGCGTACTCGTTACATCCCTTTTCAAAACCACCGTTCTTGTTCGTTTCTGTGCGGGTCTCCTCGTCGTCGCTATGTCCTGGTGTGGGACCTCACCCGCTTCTGCCGGAGGCCTGGTCGAAATCGCCGAGCTCCTGGCCCACCCGGAGCAGTACGATCACCTCGATGTCATGGTGACTGGAAAAGTGATGAACGTCCAGCTAGCCACAAATCGTCAAGGACAACCGGCTTATGGGTTCTTACTTCAGGACCAAGCGGGAACGTTAAAGGTGGTAAGTCTCGGACAGGTGGAGGTTCGTGAAGGAGATCAGGTGATCGTTGAGGGTGTCTTTAGTCGTCTCCGTCAAGTCGGCCGTAAAATCGTCTACAACGAGATCAAGGCCATCTCCGTCAAGCCGCTCACCCGCCTCAACCCCGACTTGGTCGGCTGACCAACCGAAATGTTCAAACCACCTGTCACATTCTCGTTGACAACCCATTTCTTGATTCTATTCAGCGCGGTAGTTTAAGAACCCAGCTTAACAGTCGGTCCGACATGCGATCGGAAAGCAGCTTCGCCACGAATGCGCGAAGCTTGGCATCGGTTCCAACCAAATATCGAGTTCTTGGAGTCGAAGCCGTCAGGGCATTTTCTACGACCTTCGCCACCGCATCAGATGAAATGGCCCTAGTTGAAGCCTCTTCAACGACCTTCCGCACGGCGGCCACCATGGGCTGATACAACGATCGAACATCCTCTTTGACTCCAGCTTCACGTTCGGCAGCATCGATCGTCGATTTGTTCCAAATCGGCGTAGCAATGGCGCCTGGCTCGATGATCGACACGTGAATGCCCCACTGCCGAACTTCCAAGCGCAACGCGTCCGTCATCGCTTCAAGGGCGAACTTCGATGCCGAATAGGGTCCCATCAACGGTATGGTGGTCAGACCGGCAATGGATCCCATATTGATGATTCGCCCTCGCGCCTGTCGTATGAGTGGCAGAAACGTTTGGGTGACCGCAACCTGCCCGACAACATTAACTTCGAGCTGATGCCGAAGGTCTGCAAGGGGGACGGCTTCCAGGGGACTGACTATTGCAATGCCCGCATTGTTCACGAGGCCATACAGACCACTTTTGCCAGTCTTCCATGACACCAGTGCATGAGAATTCTGGATCGTGGAAAGATCCGTCACGTCGAGCTCAATCGGCACCAGTCGACCTGAACTGGCCTTTTGAAGGGCCAGACCGTCGTCCGGTTTCCGTATTCCTGCGAAGACGTTGAACCCCAACCGATCAAGATGAATGGCACAGGTCGCACCAATCCCTGTTGAGGCTCCGGTGATGACGATTGCCCGACCATTCCCCTTGGTCATGTCAGTCTCCACACATTGACGAAGGAACCTTAACGGGTTTCGAGTGCCTTCGTCTAGGCATGGGGTGCCGTCACCACCTGCGATCGGTAGACACCGGCCACAGTCTTCGGCTATCATCGACACGCTTCATCGAAACCTCGTGGCGGTGTAGCTCAGTTGGTAGAGCAGCGGACTCATAAGCCGCGGGTCCCCCGTTCAATCCGGGGCACCGCCACCAAAACATTCCAACGACGTACGACTTCCCTGCGTTCGTCTCATTCCTCAAGATGCACGGATCGATGACTACGATGCATCTCTCACTGATAGACTATCCAATATGATCGGACCCCATCGCGCTCAGCCAGCGTTTGGCATTGCAACTCAGTCTGGCAGGGATGTTCGCGTGACCCCTCAGCGGTTACATCGTTTCCCTTGACAAAATCCACCACATATTCTTTGCGCGCTGAAGAGCAGGCGCTCAACGACAAGATCAGCCACAATAACCCGGCTAGAGCAAGCGCACCTTGGTGCCAATGATCAGACTCGTCACCTTTGTGGGATTGGATGAACAGATGCATCGTCACCTCCTCACCGCTCGAGTAAATAAGAGCAGGCCTCTGCTCAATGGGCCAACCTCTATCCTGCCCTAACGGTCACACAATCCACTCTCGCCCCTGTGGTGGGTTTGCCCCCCCTTCCGGTGAGTGCAGGGGGACACTTTGAGGTGGCCCCGGAATAACAGACACGTGAATTACGTACCAGCCTCCTGCTGCTCAAACTCTTCTGGGCTGCGATAGCCGAGCGCCTGATGGAGGCGCTGCCGGTTATAGAACACCTCAATATATT